>NZ_JBFAOQ010000013.1:0-380120 GCF_040675285.1 Nonomuraea sp. NPDC049625
TACGTCCTCGACCACGGCAAGATCACCGAACAGGGCGACCACCACACCCTGATGTCCCTCAACGGCCTCTACGCCGACCTCTACACCCTCCAGGCCACCGCCTACCGCTGACCCTCACTGCAGGGCGGCCGCGATGACCGTGCGGGCGATCGAGGTCACCGCGTCGGCCCGCGCCCCGGGGCGCTCCAGCACGACCCCCACCGCCACCTCGGGCGCGTCCGCGGGCGCGAAGGCGGTGACGAGCGCGTGGTCGTCCGTCCCCGGGATGATCTCCGACAGGACGGCCTCGGCGCCCTTCCTGGGGCCGGCCGCCGCCGACTTCCCGGTGCGCGGCGCCATCGTCATCATCGTCGCCAGGCTCTTGGCCAGCGCCGGCGACAACGCCTTGCGGTAGACCGAGGGGTCGGCGCGGTCGATGACCGAGCCGTCCGCCAGCCGTGTCTCCTCCACCAGGTACGGCCGCATCAAGGTCCCGTTGTTGGCCACGGCGGCAGACAGCATGGCGACCATCAGCGGCGTCACCCGGCTGTCGTGGTGCCCGATGGCCGACAGGGCGGTCTGCGCCCGGTCCATGGACAGCGGATAGCGGCTGGCCGTGGCGACGAGCGGGATCGTCAGGTTCGGCGCGTTGAAGCCGAACGCCTCCGCCTGGTCCCTGAGCAGGTCCTGCCCGAGCTGCAGCCCGATGCCGGCGAAAGCGGTGTTGCAGGACACGTGGAACGCGTCCGTGAGCGTCGGCCGCTGCTTCCCGCACCCGCCGCCGCCCGCGTTCTGCAGGATCGTCGGCGTCCCGGGCAGCCGCAGCCGTGCGGGCGCGTTCACCAGCGAGGTCGGGGTGTACTCCCCGGACGCCAGCGCCGCGGCCGCCGTCACCAGCTTGAAGGTGGATCCGGGCGGATACAGGCGGTTCAGCGCCCGGTTCAGCAGGGGCCGCGACGGATCCTGCCGGAGCAGGCGCGCGGTCTCCAGGAGCCGGCCGGCGTCGAAGGTGGTGAGGCTGTTCGGGTCGTAGGTCGGATAGGTGGCCAGCGCCAGGATCGCCCCCGTCGCCGGGTTGACGGCCACCACCGCTCCCGGGAGTCCCATCCCCTTGAGCTCCTGGTACGCGGCCCGCTGCACCCGTTCACTGATCGTCAGCCGGACGTCGGCCCCCTGCACGACGCCCTCCCTGACCAGCGAGCGCACCTTGACCTTCGGGTCCTCCCCGGACAGCACCTCGTCCCGCGCCTGCTCGATCCCGGTGGAGCGGTAGAGCGACATGTGACCGGTGACGGCCGCGTACAGCTCCCCGTCCTGGTAGACCCGCCGGTAGAGGTACGGGCCGCCGCCGGTCGGGCGGCTCACGGCGATCGGGGTGCCCTCGTAGGTGAGGATGTCGCCGCGCGGATGGTCGAACCTGGCGATCAGCGGCCGTACGTTCCTGTGGTCGGCGTTGAGCTCCCGCGAACCGAACGCCTGGACGACCGTCACATGCGCCAGCACCACGAACAGCATCGCCGCGCACAACCTGGCGACACGGCGCAGCGGCTCGTCGATCCGCTCCGCCCTCGATCCGGCCATGGATCTTGGTTTAACAGCCGGACCGCAAAGACAGGGCTAGAGCTGGCTTCGGTAGTAGCCAATCTTGTTGTGGATGTACCTCTGCCGCTCGGCCAGCTTGTCGATCTGCTCCCTGACCTGCCGGTCGTGCTCTTCCAGCAGCCTGATCCGGTCGGGGATCGTGTGGTCTCCGGCGCGTACGAGCTCGGCGAAGCGGAGCATCTTGGCGATGGGCATGCCCGTGTCACGCAGGCAGCGAAGCGTGCCGAGCCAGCCGACGTCCTCCTGGCTGAACCTGCGCTGCCCGGCCGCGTTGCGCCCGACGCGCTCCAGCAGGCCGATCTTCTCGTAGTAGCGCAGGGTGTCGATGCTGAAGCCGGTCTCCTCGACAACTTCCGCCGGCGTGTAGACGCTCATGCGCCCTCCTTCGTCGGTCGCATGAGCGTGCCGCTGCTGTGTTCGATGGTTCGCTCGCTCTGCTCGCTCACGTTAACCAGGATCCCACCTGGAGCGCGCTCCAGGTCAATCGGCTTGACATGGAGTGCGCTCCAGCTCCCAAAGTCGGGCCCATGAACATCGCACTCGGCACGATTTCGTTCGGCACGACCGTCGACCTGGAGGACACGTTCGCCATCCTGGACCGGTTCCACGAGGCCGGCGGCACGATGCTCGACACGGCCAACAACTACCCGTTCTGGGTGGAGGGCCGGTCGGGCGATGAGAGCGAGCTGGCCATCGGCGCGTGGCTGGCCGCCCGCGGCAACCGCGACGAGATCTTCATCAGCACGAAGGGCGGCGCCCGCCCCACGGTCCCCGGCGACACCACCCTGGCCTCCGCCGAGGGCCTGTCCGCCCCCACCGTCGCCAGGGCCGCCGAGGGCAGCCTGCGGCGCCTCGGCGTGGACCACATCGACCTGTACTGGTCGCACATCGAAGACCGATCCGTCCCGCTGGAGGAGACTCTGGGGGCGATGGACGAGCTCGCCCAGGCAGGCAAGATCCGCAGTGCGGGCGCGAGCAACATCGCGACCTGGCGCCTCGAACGGGCCAGGAACATCTCGGCCGCCCACGGCTGGATCCCCTACACCTACCTCCAGCTCCGCCACACCTACCTGCGACCGCGCCCGCTCGCCAAGCTGGCGGAGTCCGGGCACCGGCTCGCCACGGACGAGACCCTCGACTACCTGGCCGCCGAGCCTGAGGTGACGTTGTGGGCGTACAACACGCTGATGTTCGGCAGCTACACCCGCGCCGACCGGCCCATTCCCGAGATCTACGACCACTCGGGGACCACGCGGCGGCTCGCGGTGCTGCGGGAGGTCGCGGACGAGCTGGGTGCCACGGTCAACCAGGTGGTGCTGGCGTGGCTGCTGGCCGACGGCGTGGTCCCGATCGTGGGCGTCTCGACGCGGGCCCAGCTGGAGGAGGCCATCGCCGCCACCGACCTCAAGCTCGACACGGACCTCCGCACCCGCCTCGACACCACCGTCTGACCCCCGGCGCCGGAAGGGCGAGCCTCGCGGCGTGCGGCCCGGCGGCCGGTCAGGCGAGGTGGTCGGACAGGTAGCGGCGGACGAGGTGTTTGCATTCGGCGACCAGCACCGCATCCCCGCACGGATCCACGCGGAACGCCAGCTTGAGCACCGCGTCCGTCGCCTCCACCGCCACCAGCAGCGCGCGATCCAGCCCCGGCCCCACGGGTGCGTCCAGGAGTTCGAGGGTGAGGGTGCGCAGCCGGTCGGCCACCACCACGTTGTTCTCCTGCGTCCCGTCCAGCGCCGTCTTGCTCCCGCCGACCGCCGGGCCGCCAGGGCCGAGGAGGACCTCGCCGAAGTCCAGCACCGCGAACCCCGGCGTGGTGCGCTTCATGGCGACGAACTCGTCGATGGCCAGGTCCACCAGGTCCGTCCAGTGCCCGAGGTCGGCCTTGGGGATGCGGTCGGTGACACGGGCGAGGAACGCCTCGAGGTTGCGCCGCGCCAGCGCCCGCACCAACCCCTGCTTGTCGTGGAAGAACTGGTAGAAGGTGCCGATCGGAACTTCGGCGCGGCGGGCGACCTCTTTGGTGGTCATCGCGTCGTAGCCGACCTCATCGAGCAGGAGCGCGCACTCGTCGAGCATCCGCTCCACCCGCTCCACGCTCCGGCGCTGGGCGGGACGACGGCGCAAGGTACTCGTCATGACCCCATCCTGACCTATTACTGACATTAAAGTTCCCATAGACGAAAGGAGCCCGGGATGTTCCTGTGGGGGACGGCCACTGCGGCGTACCAGATCGAGGGCGCGGTCAAGGAGGACGGCAGGGGCGTCTCCGTCTGGGACACCTTCGCCCACGAGCCGGGCCGCACCAGGGACGGGCATACCGGGGAGGTCGCGTGCGACCACTATCACCGGTGGCGCGAGGACGTCGAGCTCATGTCCGGGCTCGGGGTGAACGCCTACCGCTTCTCCATAGCCTGGCCGCGCGTCCAGCCGCAGGGGGACGGCGAGGTCAACGCGGCAGGGCTCGACTTCTACGAGCGGCTGGTGGACGCGCTGCTGGAGAAGGGCATCCAGCCGGTGCCGACGCTGTTCCACTGGGATCTGCCGCAGGCGCTGCAAGATCGCGGCGGGTGGATTAACCGCGATATTTCGGGAAATTTCGCCGAATACGCCGCCACCGTCGCAGCCCGCCTGGCCGACCGCGTCCCCCTCTGGATCACCCTGAACGAGCCGTTCGTCCACATGGCCTACGGGTACGCCATGGGCATCCACGCCCCGGGCCAGGCCCTCCTCACGGACGCGCTCCCCGCCGCCCACCACCAGCTCCTGGCCCACGGCCTGGCCGTGCAGGCCCTGCGGGCGGCCGGTGCCCGCCAGGTGGCCATCACCAACAACTGCACCCCGGTCTGGCCCGCGTCCCAGGAAGAAGCCGACCTGAAGGCGGCGGAGGCCTACGACATCCTCCACAACCGCCTCTTCAACGACCCCATACTTCTCGGCAAATATCCGGACCTGTCGGCGTACACCCCGACCGTCGACTTCATCCGGGACGGCGACCTCGACATCATCGCCGCCCCGCTGGACGGCCTGGGCATCAACTACTACAACCCCACCCGCATCGCCGCCCCCACCGACGACGGCCTCCCGTTCGCGGACGCGGGCATCACCGGCTACCCCACCACCGCGTTCGGCTGGCCGGTCGTCCCCGACGGCCTGCGCGAGCTCCTGACCGGCCTCAAGTCCAGGTACGGCAGCGCGCTCCCGCCCATCCACATCACGGAGAACGGCTGCTCGACCGACGACACGCTCGAGGACCACTCCCGCATCGAGTTCCTGGAGGGCCACATCGCGGCGATGCGCCGGGCCATGGCCGAGGGCGTGGACGTACGGGGCTACTTCGTCTGGTCCCTGCTGGACAACTTCGAGTGGGCCGAGGGCTACCACCAGCGCTTCGGCCTCGTACACGTGGACTTCGAGACCCAGCACCGCACCCCGAAGGCCTCCTACCGCTGGCTGCGGGAGCAGCTCCGGGCTCAGAACACCGACACGTGAACGTGGTCGTAGTGGTTGGCCGTGACCCCGCCGCGGTCCGACATCGGGTCCCAGCCGCCGCCTGACCGGATGTCGTAGTAGCGCTGCTTCCAGATGATGTACATGACGCCGATCCGGGCGCCGTTCTTGATCAGGTAGTCGGCCAGGGCGTCGCCGCGCGCCTCGTCGGACCCGCCGGCCATGGTGCCGCCACGCGACATCATGAAGTCGCAGGCCCGGCCCTTGCCGTGCTCGCCGGGGTCGCCGGGGCGCAGGCAGCCCACGCCGTACTTCATGGGGAAGTTCCGCATGATGTCGGCCCGCACGTCGATCATGCGCTGGGTCAGGCCCTCGGCGCCGCCGGGCTGCTGGAAGCCGTACTTGGCGAGCAGCTTGTCGATGTCGCGCTGCTTGCTCTGGAGGTTCTTGATCTCCTTGCGCAGCTTCTCGATCCTGTCGTTGGCGGCGATCTTCGCCTCTTTGGACTTGTCGATCAGCTTCTGGACGCCCTGGACGCGCCTGGTGCGCTCGTCGGCCATGTAGTTCATGTTGGCCGCCTGCCCCAGGATCATGGTCGGGTCGGCGTTGGGGGTGAGGAGCCGGAAGGTGTCGAGGGGCCCCACCATGTACGCGGTCTGCGCGATGTCGGCCACGGCCGCCTGCGCGTCCTTCAGCTGGGCCTGAAGGGTGCCGGAAGTGGTGGTCGCCCGTTTCACCTGGAGCTTGATCTCCTCCAGGCTCTGGATCTGGCCTCGGTAGCGCTTTTCGAGCAGCTCGGCCTGTTTGGTGAGTTTGCGCAGGTCACCAGGGCTGGGCTCGGCCGCGGCTGGGGATGGCGCGGGAAGGCTGAGCAGCCCGGCGAGGACGGCGACAAGAACGGCGATCCGCCCGATTCTCACACCCGCCCCCTCCCCTCATAGACGGTCCGAAACTATAGAAGATGATCTTGATTCCTGTCACCCGAACGGCCGAACTGCCGCACCATTGGTGACATTTATGGTGATTTGTCCGACTTAAGGCGAACCTAAAGATTGGGTCTTGTATAGATCGCTCCAACGGTCTGAGATGGCGATCGAACTCGTCTCTGCGAAGGGGCAGATCGTGTCTCGAACATTGACCCTCGCCACCGCCGTCATCCTCGGCTTAGGCACGTCCATCGTGGCCACGACCGCGCAGGCGTCCGTGGACCCGCTACCGCCCCGCGACCGCATCGAGCTCTACCAGCTCGACAGCGCCCCGGGCACCGCGCAGGCACTCAGGGAAAAGGGCTTCGACGTCGTCCAGCAGCAGAACAAGGGCGACCAGGAACACATCGAACTCACCGCCGCACAGACCGACCTGGACGCGCTGCGCAAGCTCGGCCACAAACCCGAGCCCGTACGCAATCCGCAGGGCCAGACCCAGCTCGAGGCCGCCAAGGCGCAGGCGGCCTCCGGCTACACCGTGTGGAAGTCCTATTCCGAGGCGGGCGGCATCGCCGACCAGCTCAAGGCCATCGCGAACGCCAACAAGGACATCGTCAAGCTCCAGTCCATCGGCAAGTCGCTGAAGGGCCAGGACATCCTGGCCGTCAAGGTCACCACGGGCGCCCGGCTGCTGCCCGACGGCATCAAGCCCTCGACCCTCTACTCCGCCACCCAGCACGCCCGCGAGTGGATCGCCACTGAGGTGGACATGCGGCTGCTGAAGTACCTGATCGCGAACAAGGCCGCGCTGAAGGACCTGCTCAACAAGAGCGAGCTGTGGTTCGTGCCGGTGGCCAACCCCGACGGGTACGACTTCACGTTCACCGAGGGCAACCGCCTGTGGCGCAAGAACCTGCGCGACGTCAACGGCGACGGCAAGATCACGGTCGGCGACGGCGTCGACCCGAACCGGAACTTCCCGACGAACTTCCACTACGACGAGGAAGGCTCGTCGAGCATCCCGAGCAGCGACACCTACCGCGGCACCGGCCCGGCCAGCGAGCCGGAGACCAGGGCCATGGACGGCCTGCTCAGGCGCATCGGGTTCGAGATGCAGCTCAACTACCACTCCTACGGCCCGCTGCTGCTCTACCCGAGCGGCTTCCAGATCGCCACGGAGACGCCCGACAACCCGATCTACGAGGCCATCACCGGCAACGACGCCAAACCGGCCGTCCCCGGCTTCGACCCCGACCTCGGGGCCGAGCTCTACACCACGAACGGCGACACCAACGACCATGCCCACCGCCAGTACGGCACGCTGTCGTGGACGCCGGAGCTGGACGAGGGCTGCGACGGCTGCGGGTTCGTCTTCCCCGACGACGAGGCGCTGGTGCAGGGCGAGTTCGAGAAGGGCCTGCCGTTCGCGCTCGACGTGGCCAGGTCCGCGGTCAACCCCGTCGAGCCGGTGAACCACCTGGGCAACACGACCCCGGACTTCGAGATCGACCCGTTCGAGGTCAGCTACGGCAAGGACCAGGTCGTCCAGGTCAACGCCAAGCGCAAGCTCGGCCCGGTCTTCCTGAACTACCAGGTCAACGGCGGCCGTACCAAGACCGTCCTGACGGGTGAGTGGAAGGGCGGCGAGCGGTACGGCAGCGGCTACGACCGCTACTACCACCGGCTGCGCGGCAAGATCACCGGCACCAGGCCGGGCGACAAGGTGAAGGTCTGGTTCGCCTCGATCGGCAGGAAGAGCGCCGACTTCACCTACACCGTGGCGACCGACATCGGCGGAAAGGTGCTGATCCTGGCCACGGAGGACGTCACGGGCCTCAGCCCGGCGCAGGGCGTGACCGAGGCCAAGTACGCCGACGAGTACGCCGCGGCGCTCACGGCGGCCGGCTACACCTCGGACGTGTACGACATGGACAAGATGGGCCGCAAGGCCCCGCACCCGCTGGGCGTGCTCAGCCACTACAAGGCCGTGGTGTGGGAGACCGGCGACGACATCATCCCGAGGTCGCCCGGCCAGGTGGGCGGCACGACCTCCAAGGGCGGCGTGGACACCGAACTGGCGGTCCGCGACTACCTGAACGAGGGTGGCAAGCTGCTGCACGCCGGCAAGTACCCGTCGTTCGCGGCCAACAACAACGGCGCCTACTACTACCAGCCCGACCAGCCGGCGCAGCCGGAGTGCACGGTCCCGGACGACCCGCCGTGCATCGCGGTGTTCAACGACTTCCAGCAGTACTGGCTGGGCGCGTACGTCTTCTTCGACGACGCCGGCACCGACCACAACACGGGCCAGCCGTTCGGGCTGGCGGGCAACGGCGGCACGTTCGACGGCTTCGGCGCGACGATCGAGCCGAGCCACACCAACTCGTTCGTGGCCACCTCGGCCATCCTGCCCGCGCAGCAGTTCCCGCTGTTCGCGAGCTCGGCGCAGGTCAAGTGGGCACGCCCGGGCGGCCCGTTCGACCCGCACTCCGGGGCATGGGACGTCTACAGCGGCATCGCCGACGTCTCGTGGAAGCGGCTGACCAAGACGATCGACCTGACCGGCAAGAGCAGCGGCGAGCTGACGTTCTGGACGTCGTACGACACCGAGAGCACCTGGGACTACCTCGCGGTAGAGGCGCACACGGCGGGCGGCGACGACTGGACCATGCTCCCGGACGCCAACGGGCACACCACCCAGGAGACCGGCAGCAGCTGCGACCCGCCCAGCGGCGGTGAAGGCTGGCGGGCGATCCACCCGTTCACCCAGCGCTACCAGGGCCCCAACTGCGAGCCCACCGGCACCTCCGGCGCCTGGCACGCCGCCACCGGCAACTCGGCCGGCTGGCAGCAGTGGAAGATCGACCTGACCCCGTACGCGGGCAAGAAGGTCGAGCTGTCGGTCTCCTACATCAGCGACTGGAGCACCCAGGGTGCGGGCGTCTTCCTGGACGACTTCGCGGTCACCCTGGACGGCGTGACGACCGAGCAGACCTCGTTCGAGTCGGACCTGGGCGGCTGGGCCGTCGGGGCGCCTCCCGAGGGCACCTCGCCGTCGATCAACAACTGGTTCAGGACGGACCAGGTCTTCGAGGAGGGTGCCGGCATCGTCACCAAGGACACCGTCTACCTGGGCTTCGGCGCTGAGAGCGTGACCGACCCGGCCAAGCGCGCCGACCTCGTCAAGAGATCCATGAAGCACCTGCTCGGTTAGAGCCGGAGAGGGGTGCGGCAGAGCGTGCCGCACCCCTCTTGCGTGTCCGGACAGAACATGGTTCGGTCACCTTGAGGAAGTCCGGAAACAAGCAAGCATTCGGTCAAGCAGGAGGGTCACGACATGCGCCGGCACGACACGCTGTTCATCGGGGGCGAATGGGTGGCCCCCGCGGGCACCGCGACGATAGACATCGTCTCCCCGCACACCGAGGAGGTGGTCGGCCAGGTGCCCGACGGCACGGCCGCGGACATGGACCGCGCGGTCGCGGCCGCCAGGGAGGCGTTCGACCACGGGCCGTGGCCGCGGATGACGTTCGCCGAGCGGGCCGAGGTCATCGGCAGGCTGGCCGCGATCTACAACGAGCGGCAGGGCGAGATGGCCCAGCTCATCACGGAGGAGATGGGCTCGCCGATCACGTTCTCGAACCTCGCGCAGGCGCCCCAGCCGCTGGGCATGCTCCAGTACTACGCCGAGCTGGGCAAGACGTTCGAGCAGGAGGAGCAGCGGCCGGGGCTGTTCGGCCCGATCACCGTGCGCAGGGAGCCGGTGGGCGTGGTGGCGGCCGTGGTGCCGTGGAACGTCCCCCAGTTCGTCACGATGACCAAGGTCGCGCCCGCGCTGCTGGCCGGCTGCACCATCGTGCTCAAGCCGGCGCCCGAGACGCCGCTGGACGCGTACCTGCTGGCCGAGTGGGCGATCGAGGCGGGCATCCCGGCCGGCGTGCTCAACATCGTGGCCGCGGGCCGCGAGGTCGGCGAGCACCTGATCTCCCACCCCGGCGTGGACAAGGTGGCCTTCACCGGCTCGACGGCGGCCGGCCGGCGCATCGCCGCCATCTGCGGCGAGCAGCTCAAGCGGGTCAGCCTGGAGCTGGGCGGCAAGTCCGCCGCGATCGTCCTGGACGACGCCGACCTGGCCGCCAGCATGGGCTTCCTGTCCATCGCCTCGCTCATGAACAACGGCCAGGCCTGCGTGGCGCAGACCCGCATCCTGGCCTCGCGCAACCGCTACGACGAGGTCGTCGACGCCGTCGCGAACATGGTCAACTCCCAGCCCGTCGGCGACCCCGCCGACCCGGCGACCGGCATCGGCCCGCTGGTGGCCAAGCGGCAGCAGGACCGGGTGGAGGGCTACATCAGGATCGGCATGGACGAGGGCGCCAAGGTCGTCGTCGGCGGTCTCGACCGGCCCTACGACCGCGGCTGGTACGTCTCCCCCACCGTCTTCTCCGGCGTCACCAACGAGATGCGCATCGCCCGCGAGGAGATCTTCGGCCCGGTCCTGACCGTGATCCCGTACGAGGACGAGGCGGACGCCGTACGCATCGCCAACGACAGCGACTACGGCCTGGCCGGCTCGGTGTGGACGGCCGACGCCGAGCACGGCATGGACGTGGCCCGCCAGGTCCGCACCGGCACGTACGGCGTCAACTGCTTCATGCTGGAGACCAACGCGCCCTTCGGCGGCTACAAGGCCAGCGGCATCGGCCGCGAGCTGGGCCCCGAGGGCCTGAGCGGCTACCTGGAGTACAAGACGATCGCGCGGCTCGGCTAGCCCTCCGCGAGAAGGGCCTCGCGGCATGCCGCGAGGCCCTTCGTCGTACCACGGGACCGTGCACCCAGCGCGCCCCCGCAACGCTAGGTACAGATCCCGCTACCGGAAGTATGTCCCACGGTCACCGTGGCGACGGTTTCCTTCCCCAGAGACTTTCTCCCGGCGGTTTCTTTCTTTCCGTCCTAGATAGACGCGTTTAACTCACAAAAGGTTCGAGGAGATCCACTTGCCGATTCTGCGGATGAGTTCGGGGGGCGCGGCGGTCTCCGCGTGGCCGTACCCGGGCTCGATCCAGAGCTCCTTGGGCTCGCGTGCGCCGGCGTAGAGCTGGTGCGCGTGATCGAGCGGGAAGAACGCGTCCTGGTCGCCGTGCACGATCAGCAGCGGGGTCGGCGAGATGAGCGCGGCGGCCTCGTGCGGCGGCATCGGGATCGGGTTCCAGTCGCCGCGGGCGATCCTCGTCCGCTTGACCACCCTCGCCGCCAGGCGCCCGAACGGCCGCTCGATGGCCCAGTGGACCTGCCGCATCGGCTTGGTGCCGCGGTAGTACCAGCGGGCCGGGCTGCTCACCGCCACCACGGCGTCCACGCCGCCGCGCAGGCCCGCGTGCCGTACGGCCACCGCCGCCCCCATGGAGAAGCCGACGACCGCGATCTTGGAGTAGCCGGCCACGCGGGCGTGCCGGACGGCGGCGTCCAGGTCGAGGATCTCCAGGTCGCCCACCGTGGTCTCACCGCCGGAGCGCCCGTGGCCGCGGAAGTCGAAGGCGACCACACCGCCGTACCCGCTCAGCACGTGCACGATGCGCCGCGCCGTCCGATCTCGCCACGACCCGGTGAACCCATGCGCCATGACAATGCCTGTGTTCATGGCCTCCACTCCGTGGAGGCGGGCTCGGTCGCTGGGGAGCCGTCGCCTTCCCTCGTCGCTCTGGTCGCTACGCTCCCGACGCTCCTCAGTCCAGGCGACGGCGCTCCCTCGCCGTGCGAAGGGGGTGTGGGCGGCGTTGAGGCGTACCCCGTCGTCGGTCCTGAGCATGACGGGGAAATGAGGCGCGTAGGGCATGGGGACGAGCTTATGTTCGCTCCGCGTCCACCCCGTGTTCGGCCGCCCAGACCGCGATCCGCGCCCGCGAGTCGAAGCCCAGTTTCTCCATGATGATGGCGACGTGCCTGGCCACGGTGGCCGGACTGACCACCAGCGCCTCGGCGACGCCACGGTTGCTCAGGCCGCGGGCCAGCATGGCGGCGATCTCCCGCTCCCGCTCGCTCAGCCCGTCTCGGTCGAGCACGCGCGGCGGCGGCACGGCCGACCCGGGATCGCCGTCGAGCACCAGCCCGGCCACCACCTCCGGCGGCATCCCCGTTCCCCTGGCCCACAGCAGCTCCACCGGGTCCGCCCCGAGCCGCGCGCGGGCCAGCGCCAGCAGATCCTCGATCCGGCCGGACGCGCCGACCTGCCCGATGGACTCGCGCAGCGCGGTGGCGGCCGCGGCCGCGAGCACCGCCCCCTCCAGGTCTTCCCGCGCCTGCGCCAGGGCGGAGACGGCCATGAGCGCGCGGACGATCCCCCTGCGCTGGCCCGTCTGCCTGCTCAGCGCCAGGCTGTCGGCTATGTGCCCCCTGGCCGCGGCGTGGTCGTGCAGCCCGGCCGCCACCCGGCCGATCTGGGCCTGGCAGCGGGCCAGCTCGATCCGGTTGTCCAGGTCCTCCAGCAGCGGCAGCGCGGCGGCGTGGTGTGACCTGGCGGTCTCCAGGTCGCCCGCGGCCTCGGCCACCGCGCCCAGGTGGGTCAGCGCCCTGGCCAGCGACCAGTGGTGCCCGGCCTCCGCGGCCAGCGCGAGCGCCTCCTCGCCGTAGCTCCGGGCCTCGTCCGGCCGGCCGTGGAAGAGCGCCAGGTTGAGCTGGGCGATCCTGGCCGTGACCAGGTTGAACAGGTCGTCGTGGGCGCCGGCCGCCGTCTCCAGCTCCGCGGCGTAACGCCGCGCCCGCTCGCTCTGCCCGGTGCGGAAGAGCACGGTCAGCGCCACGCCGTACGTGATGCCCAGCCAGTGGGTGTACGGGTGCCGCTTCTGCTCCTCGAGCCCCCGCACGACCAGCTCTTCCGCCCGGCCCAGCTCGTCGGCGAGCTCCAGCCCGTACGCCAGCCCGCACCTGGCCACCGCGACCAGGTCGGCAGGGGCCCCGGACAGGTCGAGCGCGAGCAGCCGCTCGTGCCAGCCGACGCTCTCGCCCAGGTCGCCCCGGACGGCCATGACGGCCATCGCGGCGCGGGCCAGGCGCAGCCCGAGCACGGGGTCCCGCGACTCCACCGCCCAGTCGACCGCGTTCCTGGAGTCGTCGAGGAGGGCTCGGCCCCTGGTGAAGTGGGCGAAGCGATCCTGCCACGGCATCCTGCGGTCGAGCGAGCCGGCCTCGTGGCAGTGCTCCATCTCCTCGCAGACCGCCTTCAGGTGCCTATCACGCAGGTGCGCGGCCTCGCCGGCCTCGGCCAGGCGCTCGGCGGCGTACTGCTTGATGGTCTCCAGCAGGCGGTAGCGGCCGGGGGCGTGGTGGCGCACCAGCGACTTCCCGGCCAAGGCGGTGAGCAGGCCGGGCAGCTCGGCCCTGCGCAGGATGCCGCCGTCGGCGCAGACCCGCTCGGCCAGGCCGAGGTCGAACGGCCCGGCGAACACCGAGAGCCGGCGCAGCAGCACCCGCTCCTTGGGCGGGAGCAGCTCGTGGCTCCACTCGACGATGGCCAGGAGCGTGCGCTGCCTGGCCGGAGCCGTGCGATCGCCGGCCGCGAGCAGGCCGAGCCGCTCGCCGCCGCGACCGGCCAGGCGGTCGGCGATGTGCCCGGGGCTCAACCGGCTCGTACGGGCCGCCGCCAGCTCCAGCGCGAGCGGCAGGCCGTCGAGCGCGTGGCACAGGCGTACGACGTCGTCCATGACGCCCGCCACCCCGCTCGCGCCCGCCGCGAGCGCCCGCTCGACGAACAGCAGCACGGACTCGGCCTCGGGATGCCGCTCGTCGGGCAGCTCCAGCGGCGGCACCCGCCAGACCAGCTCGCCCGGGATGCGCAGCGGCTCCCGGCTGGTGAGCAGGAACCGCAGCTCGGGGCACTCGGCGGTCAGACCGGCCACCAGCTCGGCGCAGCGCTCGACCAGGTGCTCGCAGTTGTCCAGCACGATCAGCGCCCTGGCCGTGCGCAGGCGCGTGCGCAGGCCGTCCAGCAGCCGCCCGGGCACCTCGTCGCGTACGCCGAGCACCTCGGCCATCTCGTTGACGATCAGCTCGGGGTTGCCGATGCGGGCCAGCTCGACCAGCCACACGCCGTCGGGGAAGCGTCTCAGCTCCTGCGCCGCCACGCGCAGGCCGAGCCGGGTCTTGCCGATGCCGCCCACGCCGCTGAGCGTGACCACGCGTTCTTCGTGGACGAGCACCGCCAGCTCGGCCACGTCGCGGACGCGACCGACGAAGCGGTTGGGCTCGGCGGGGAGATTGTGCGGAACTTGCGCGATCATGTGGGGCCCAGGTGGTCGCGGGGGGATCACATCCGATGCCAAGTCTCCCCTGGTTCAGGGGCTGATGGGGTCACTTTCCGTGCAGAGTTCGCGACTGGTTGGATATGAATGCAGGACCCCGAGGTCGGCGACGCTCATCACGATCCGTACGCGTGATTCGTCCGCGGCGGCGAGCGCCCTTGGCATCTCGGAGATCATCACGCGGGCGCCGCTCGCGTGGATCCGGTCCCTGAAGGCGCCCGCGTCGAGGTCGCACGGCAACGGCCAGGCGACGCCGCCCGCGGCGATCACCGCGTCGGCCGCCACCAGCAGGTCGGCTCCCACGGGCAGGCAGATGAGCACGGCGTCACCCGCGCGCACACCTCGGCGCCGCAGCTGGACGGCCGCGACTGCAGACCTCTCGTCCAGCTGCTCCTCGGTGAGCCTCAGGCCGGTGCCCGAGTCCACCATGACGATGTGCTCATCCATGTGGCCCACGGTAGGGAGGGCCCCTCATGCATACATGGGGCGGAATATGCAGATCCCTATGCAGAACCGCGCGCCACGTTCACTGCGCGACGATCGGGTGCTCGGCGGCCCAGACCGCGATCTGGGCCCGCGACGTGTAGCCCAGCTTCTCCATGATGTTGGCGATGTGCCGGGCGACCGTGGCGGGGCTGATCACCAGCTCCGTCGCGATGGCGCGGTTGGACAGCCCTCGCGTGAGCAGGCCCGCGACCTCCTGCTCGCGGGCCGTCAGCAGCGAGTGTCTGACCGGCTTGGTCGCCACCGGCGCCTTCTGCGCGATGCGCTCGCCCTCCAGCACGTGGCGGGCGGCGTCGTCGGGGCTCATGGCCCGGCCCCGCGACCAGATCGAGGTGGTGCGGCCGTCGCCCAGCTTGGTGCGGGCCCGGCCGAGCAGCTCCTCGATCCTGAGCGTGGGCGACTTCTGCCCGATCGACTCGCGCAGCCTGACCGCCGCGCCCGCGGCCAGCACGGCGCCCTCCAGGTCGCCCTCGCACTCCGCCAGCATCGACAGCCCGACCAGGCACAGGGCCACCCCGTGGCGTTGCCCGGTCTCCCGGCCCAGGGCGAGGCTGGCGGCCAGCCACTCCCGCGCGGCGGCGAACTCGTGCAGCATCGCCGTCACCCTGCCGACCCTGGCCAGGGCGCGCGACAGGTCGAGGTCGCTGCCCAGCTCGCGCAGCCACGGGACGACCATCTCGTAATGGGCCTTGGCGGTCACCAGGTCGCCGCGGAACTCTGCCACCGAGCCGAGCTGGGTGGCGGTCCTGGCCATGATCCACCGGTGGCCGTGCTCGCGGGCCCGCGCGAGCGCCTCCTCGCCGTGCCGCTGCGCCTCGCGCAGCCGCCCGCGGGTCAGCGCCACGGCCGACAGCCCGGCCAGCCCCGCCGCCTGGTTCCACGCGTCTCCCGACCGCAGGGCCAGCGCCAGGCCCTCATCCGCGTGGTGCACCGCGTCCTCGGGCCTGCCCATGCGCAGCAGCACCACGACGATGAGGCTGTGGATGACGCAGCGCGCGAACGTGTTGTCGGTGGTGATCTCGGCCAGGCTCTCCTCGGCCAGCGCCAGGGAGCGGCTCAGCTCGTCCCTGGCCTCCAGGCCGTAGGCGAGGTATCCCCTGGCCTGCGCGATCTGCTCGACGGGCACCTCGGTCAGGTCGAGCGACAGCAGCCGCTCGATCCAGGTGACGATCTCCGTCAGGTTTCCGCAGAGCGGCAGCAGCCCGCTGCTGGCTGCGCAGAGGCGCAGGCCCAGCGGTACGTTGCCGGACTCCACGGACCAGTCGAGCGCCATCCGCTGGTCGTCGACGAGGCTCTTGCTCATGGTCAGCGCCTCGAGGCGGCGCGCCCACGGCACGCCCGGCTCGACCATCTCGGTGGCGAAGTGGCGCTCCTGCAGCTCGCAGACCACGTGCAGGTGGCGCTCGCGCAGGACCTCGCGCTCGCCGGCCTTCTGGAGACACCCCACCGCGTAGCGCTTGATGGTCTCCAGCAGCCAGTAGCGCCTGCGGCTCTCGTCGCACAGCACGAGGGACTTGTCGACCAGCCCGCCGAGCAGATCGACGATCTCCGACTCCGAGATGGGCCGCTCGGCGCAGACCTGCTCGGCCAGGTCGAGGTCGAAGTCCCCGGCGAACACCGACAGCCTGCGCAGCAGCACCTGCTCCTTCGCCGACAGCAGGTCGTAGCTCCACTCGACGGCCGCGACCAGCGTGCGCTGCCTGGCGGGGGCGGTGCGGCCGCCGGTGGTGAGCAGCGAGAACCGGTCGTCGATGCGGTCGGCGATCTGGCCGGGGCTGAGCAGGCTCGTGCGGGCCGCGGCCAGCTCCAGCGCCAGCGGCAGCCCGTCGAGCGCCCGGCACAGCCGCACCACGTCGGGCAGGCTGCCCGGACCCAGCCTGGTGCCGGCGGCCGTCGCCCGGTCCAGGAAGAGCTGCACGGACTCCGCCTCGGAACCACCCTGCACGGGCTCATGCTCATGCTCGTGCTCGGGGCCGCCCTCCCTGGAAGTGCTCTCGTCGGGGAGGTCGAGCGGTGGGACCCGCCAGATCAGCTCGCCTGCGATGCGCAGCGGCTCCCTGCTCGTGGCCAGGACGCTCAGGCGCGGGCAGGCCGCGATCAGCTCCGCGGCGACCTCGGCGCACCTGTCGATGAGATGCTCGCAGTTGTCGAGCAGCAGCAGGCAGTGCAGGCCGCGCAGCCGGTCGAGGACGGTGCCGAACACCCGGCGGCCCGCCTCCTCCCGCACGCCGAGCACCCGGCCGATCTCCTGGTCGACCAGCTCGGGGTGGCGCAGCCTGGCCAGCTCGACCAGCCAGACGCCGTCGGGGTACGCCGACACCAGCCCGGCCGCGACCCGCAGGGCCAGGCGGGTCTTGCCGATGCCGCCCACCCCGCACAACGTGACCACGCGCGTCTCGCGGAACAGCCCGCGCAATTCGTCGAGATCGCGCTCGCGACCAACGAACCGGTTGGGCTCCGCCGGAAGATTGTGCCTGGGGGGCTCTGGCATGTGGTCACCCTGCGTCGCTGAAGGATCACACTCTCCCACAGTGTCGCACTTTTCACAGCCCAAGCGAGCTCACGATCGCCCTTTCGTCGACGACACGCAGGACGGGGTCGCCGAGCAGCCGTCTGGCCAGGTCGTACGGCGCGACGACCATGGTGGCCCGGCGCTCCTGGGCCAGCACGCGGCAGCCCACCAGGCTCGGCTCGTGGGCGATGACGACGTGCGCCCCCACCGTCATCGCCAGATCGATCACCCGCAGGCCCCGGAACGGCTCGCTCACCGCGCTGATCACCACGTCCTCCTTGCCGATCACCAGCCGGCCGGCCAGCCTGCGCAGGTCGCTCGCCAGCGTGTGGTGATCGAACACCCGCCCGCCGTCGACGGTGAGCGCCGGCCCCGCCAGCGGGCCGTACTCGAGGGCGCGGTCGCCGATGAGCGCGGTGAACGGCTTCGCCCCCGGCACGGTCTGGAAGGAGAAGACCCGGTCGACCTTCACCGCGGCGGGGTCGTAGCGACGCTGGGTGATCATGAAGCGCGCCGTCCCCGAGGCCGCGAGCACCGCCACCCCGCCCGCCCAGGCCACGGAGTGGACCGCCAGGGGCAACGACGTGCCGAGCGGGACGTCGACGATCACCTCGTCGCCGAAACGCAGGCCCTGGCGCTGCAGACCCGCCGCGGCGCGGGTGACGCGCCTGGTGAAAGCGGAGTACGACAGCACCTCGCCGGTCCTGACTTCGCTGACCGCCGGTTGGTCCCCCTGGGTCGGCGCGGCGGCCATAACCAGCTCTGTCCAGGTCATGCCGATAATCTAAGGACGGCGGCCCGGCTTGCCATGCGCACAATTGTGCAACCGGCTATGTACGTAGGGCTTAACGTCAGCTTGACATCGAGGATCGCGCTTGACATCGGGGATCCCTCACGTCACGCCTGCCACCTGGGGGACTCCCGTATCCGCACCCGCCCCCCTCGCGTCGCGCCTGCTCTCAGGGGACCCCATATCCACAACCGCCCCTCTCCTCAGTCGCGCCTGTCATCAGAGGGGATCAACTAGACTTATAAGGCCGCGACTTCGCGCGGCCGCCCCCACGACACAGAGCGAGACGTCATCATGCCTTTGAACAGCCGCGACGACCTGCGGAACATCGCGATCATCGCGCACGTCGACCATGGCAAGACCACGCTTGTGGATGCCATGCTCTGGCAGTCCGGGGCCTTCCGCGCCAACCAGGACGTCGACGACCGCGTCATGGACTCCAACGACCTCGAGCGCGAGAAGGGCATCACCATTCTCGCGAAGAACACCGCGGTCAAGCACGGCGGCATGACCATCAACATCATCGACACTCCCGGCCACGCCGACTTCGGCGGCGAGGTCGAGCGCGGCCTGTCGATGGTCGACGGCGTGGTGCTGCTGGTCGACGCCTCCGAGGGGCCGCTGCCGCAGACCCGCTTCGTGCTGCGCAAGGCGCTGGCCGCGAAGATGCCGGTCATCCTGTGCATCAACAAGGTCGACCGCCCCGACGCCCGCATCAAGGACGTCGTGGACGAGGTCTACGAGCTGTTCATGGACCTCGACGCCACGGAGGAGCAGATCGACTTCCCGATCGTCTACGCCTCCGCCAAGGCCGGCCGGGCCTCCATGGAGCGCCCCGAAGACGGCGGCATGCCCGACTCGACGGACCTCGAGCCGCTGTTCGACATCATCAAGTCGACCATCCCCGCGCCGACGTACGACCCGAGCGCGCCGCTCCAGGCCCACGTCACCAACCTCGACGCCTCCTCCTACCTCGGCCGCATCGCGCTGTGCCGCATCCACCAGGGCGTCATGCGCAAGGGCCAGCAGGTGGCCTGGTGCCGCACCGACGGCACGATCCAGCGCGTCAAGATCACCGAGCTGCTCATGACCGAGGCCCTGGAGCGCAAGCCGGCCGAGGAGGCGGGCCCCGGCGACATCATCGCCATCGCCGGCATCCCCGACATCATGATCGGCGAGACGCTGGCCGACCCCGAGGACCCGCGCCCGCTGCCGCTGATCACGGTGGACGAGCCGGCCATCTCGATGACCATCGGCACCAACACCTCGCCCCTGGTCGGCAAGGTCAAGGGGTCCAAGGTCACCGCCCGCATGGTGAAGGACCGCCTCGAGAAGGAGCTGGTCGGCAACGTGTCGCTGCGCGTGCTGCCCACCGACCGGCCCGACGCCTGGGAGGTGCAGGGCCGCGGCGAGCTGGCGCTGGCCATCCTGGTCGAGCAGATGCGCCGCGAGGGCTACGAGCTGACCGTCGGCAAGCCGCAGGTCGTCACCAAGACCATCGACGGCAAGGTGCACGAGCCGGTCGAGCGCCTGACGGTCGACTGCCCCGAGGAATACCTCGGCGCGGTCACCCAGCTCCTGGCCGTGCGCAAGGGCCGCATGGAGCACATGACCAACCACGGCACCGGCTGGATCCGGATGGAGTTCGTGGTCCCGGCGCGCGGCCTGATCGGCTTCCGCACCGAGTTCCTCACCGAGACGCGCGGCACCGGCCTGGTGCACCACGTGTTCGACTCGT
The DNA here is from genome assembly GCF_040675285.1 of Nonomuraea sp. NPDC049625. Classification (NCBI taxonomy): domain Bacteria; kingdom Bacillati; phylum Actinomycetota; class Actinomycetes; order Streptosporangiales; family Streptosporangiaceae; genus Nonomuraea; species Nonomuraea sp. NPDC049625. The sequence continues at coordinate 19,799 of NZ_JBFAOQ010000013.1, forward strand.
ACGAGCCCTGGTTCGGCGAGCTGCGCACCCGCAACAACGGTTCCCTGGTGGCCGACAGATCCGGCCCGGTGACCGCGTTCGCGATGCTCAACCTGCAGGAGCGCGGCACGCTGTTCGTCTCGCCGACGACCGAGGTCTACGAAGGCATGATCATCGGCGAGAACTCCCGGTCCGACGACATGGACGTGAACATCACCAAGGAGAAGAAGCTCACCAACATGCGCTCCTCCACCAGCGAGGAGACGGAGAAGGTGATCCCGCCGCGCGTCCTCTCGCTGGAGCAGGCGCTGGAGTTCATCCGCGAGGACGAGTGCGTGGAGATCACTCCGGAGCACGTGCGCATTCGCAAGGTCGTGCTCGACGCCGCCATCCGCGGTCGCGCCGCGGCCCGCGCCAAGCGCGCCTGAGCTTTTTCTTCGCTTTTTTCGGTGTAAGCCCGGCCGGTAAGGCTTCCGGCTTCGCCATGGGCGATGAATGAGCCCGCCGGTCAAGAAAAGGGGTCATGGTGAAAAGCTGTAATCACACCGTGACCCCGTGACATAGAACATTCCGCCATTCCGGAGAATCATCCAATTTGTGGGAACGCTCCGGATGGCAACTGCGTTCGGGCTGGCTCTGGTGTCGTTGGGGGCGATCGTTTGGTGCACCGTCGTAGCCAGACCGGTGGCGGGTCCCGTGCTGCCCAAGAGCACGGCGGTGCCCAACCCGTGGGTGGCGGCCGCCGCCCGCGCCGACCCTCTCGTGGGCTGGGCCCGCAAGGCCACCACCGAGGTGACGCTCACCAGGGCGACTGAGCGCGACCTGGACCCGGTGCCCAAGGGGCGGATCGATCCCCGCCAGCGACAGGTCAAGGTGACCGTCGTACACCGGCTCCAGATGGCCCCCAAGGACCCGCTCACCGAGGCGCTGCGCCAGGGCAGCGGGTTCCCGGGCACGCTGCAGCAGGTCACCGACGCAGCGTTCGGCGCGATCAAGGTGGGCGGGCCCGGGCTGGCGCCAACGACGCGCCTGGCGCCGATCCTGACCTCCGATTCCACCGGGACCACGGCCAGGTTCGCCGTGACGCTGCTGCGGCAGGTCAAGGCGGACGAACTGCTGAAGCTCGACTTCACCGCGCCCGGCGCGGTCCCGCTGATCGTCACCTCGCGCTCGATCGCCGTGCTGCCCGGTGAATGGACGGTGCTGCGGCTGGCGGGGATCACGCCGGAGCGGGAGCAGGAGGAGCGGCTGGAGTTCACCATCGGGGCGTACCCGGTGAGCATGACGCTGGCGCCGGACTCGTTCGGGTTCGCCGACACGGTCGTGGAGGACGACTTCTCGTGGGCCACCGCGCTCGGCGTGCTCACCGCGATCGCTCTCGTCGCCTTCCTGCTGCGCTCGCTCGGGCGCGGGTGGTGGGCGCGGCTGGCCAACAGGGAGCTGTTCGTCGGGCTCGTCCTGGCGGCGCCCACGCTGCTGATCCCGCTGTTCGCCGAGGACTGGTCGGCGGTCGCGTACGTGATCCTCTTCGTCGCGGTGCCCGCGTTCGCGCTGCGGCACGCGGGACGGGTGCTGCCCACCAGCCCGCCGTGGAACACGCGCGACCTGCTGGTCGTGACCGGGCTGGGCGTGGTGGTCGGGCTCGGCATGCTGGCCTGGTCGTGGCTGCACGGGCAGCTGCCGGGGCAGACGCTGCTGGCCGGAGGGGCGGTGGCGGCCGTGGCCGCGGCGGGGTCCGCGGTGGCGTTCAGCGTGGACCTGGGGGTCAGGCCGGTGATCGTACGGCTGGCCGTGCTGTCGGCCGAGGCCGCGATCGGGCTGCTCGCGCTGGCGCTGTGGCTGCGGGCGCTGCTGACCGGGGTGTACCCGCCGGACAGCGTCCGGCTCGTGCTGGCGCTGAGCTGGGCGATGATCCCGGTCGCCGCCATCGCCGTGGCCACCAAGCAGTGGACGCGTGGCGCGGTGGCCGGCGCGGTGATCGTGAGCCTGCTGGTCCAGGGCTGGCCGACCGAATGGCTGGACTCGGGGTCGTGGAGCCTGGCGGTGTCGCAACCCGAACCCAGGATCGGCAGCCTGGTCCTCACCCCGCTCGTCCGCGGGGTGCTCGGGCTGCTGCTGCTGGGGTTCCTGATGCTGGTGCTGCGGCTGCGGCGGCTCGGCGACGAGCTCGCGGCGATCGACAACCCGGTCGCCGAGTCGACCATGATCGCCGTGCTGATGGTGCTGTACATCACGCCCGGCGGCAGCACGACCCTGGCGGACATCGACGTGCCGCTGCCGCTGCTGGCGATCACCTCGATCGTCGCCTGGGCGAGCGCGCGCTGGCTGCTCTCCGGGCCGCGCCCCGTACTCGCCGAGCCCGCCTCGCAGGAGGAGCACCGCCGGCTCGTCAGGGCCGCCCTGCACAAGCGGCTGCTGCTGGTGGCCGAGCAGGAGCTGTACCGCGTCGGACGCGGCAGCATCGGCTCGGGCGAGATGTCGATGACGGACTTCGACGCGCGGCGGGACGCCCTGGAGGAGGCGCTGCGGCAGCACGGCCGGCACCCGGAGACCGCCTTCGCCACGGCCGCCGGCTGCACGCCCTGGCACAACGGCGTGCACGCCTTCGCCGTGAGCCTGCTGCTGAGCCTGCCTTTCGCGATCGTGTACGGGTGGCCGGACGGGGCCGACCTGACCAGCTTCATCTTCGACGCGCGCTACCTGATCACGCTGCCGGCCTTCGGCTTCCTGTTCGGCTACTTCTACCCGCGCCTGCGCGGCACCCAGCCGATGACCAAGGCCCTCCACCTGATCGCCGCGGCCCTGCTGACGGAGCTGTCCGGCTACCTGTCCACTCTGGTGGAGCCGGACATCGGGGCCTTCGACAAGGTGCAGGTGGTGGGGATCGTGGTGGGTCAGGTGACCATGGTCTGCGTCGGGCTGGGGCTGTACTGGGAGTGGCGCCTGATGCACCTGGCCGGGGAACCGTGGGCCCGGGTCCGCAACCTCCGCAGCGTCCGCAGCCTGGCGGCCCCCGCCCTGGCCATCGTCGTAGCGGCCGGCACCACCGCCGCCACCTCCGCGGCCGGCCAAACCGTCGACCGCATCCTCAAGGGCGACCAAATCACCACCACCGCCCCCCGCTGACCACGTGGCTCCGGTTCCCCACCCCGCCGCCCGGCGCCCGGTGAGCCGGGGTGCGCCACAGCGGCACCCACCAACCGCCGACCCGGCGCCCGGCGTGGTCGGCGGGCCGTGGGTGGAAGGGTCAGCGGCGGGGGAGTTCGCTGCCGCGGACGTGGGTGCAGAGCCAGTCGACCAGGGGCCCGTACGCGCGCCACGTACGTGACACTCGCTCGCGCACCTCCGTCGTGTGCACCCACGGCTCCGGCTCCCAGCGCACCCCCGCGTAGAGCGACTTGTGCCGCAGCAGCTCGATCCGCGGATGGTCCTCCGAGAAGCCCCGCGGCTTGGTCTTGAGGCGCTCCCCGCCCAGCTCGTAACCGGCGGACACCAGCTCCCCCGTCATCGACTCCAGGGGCTTGCCGGTCAGGTCCTCGTCCACCGCGGCCCGGTAGCGGGCCACCTGGTCGGGCGCCTGGGTGTAGAAGCCCCCGGCCGTGTAGATCCCGGCCGCGCTCAGCTCAACGTAGAGCCCGATCCCCGGCTGGAGGTCCACGAACGCGCCCTGATGGGTCTTGTACGGCGATTTGTCCTTGGAGAAGCGCACATCACGATAGGGCCGGAAGAGCTGCGCCGCCCCGAACTCGGCGGCCAGCTCGTCCGTGAGCGCGAGCATCGGCTCCCGCACCGCCTCCTCGTAGAGGTGCTTGTGCCGCGTGAAGTAGGTCTTCGAGTTGTCCGCCTCGAGCCCCTCGTAGAACAGGAAAGCCTCATCAGGGAAGCCGCTGAAACCCATGCTCCCAAGGGTGCCACGCCGCACCGACACCTCGGGTCACCGCTCGGTGTACGTCCGGCCCGGCGACGGCGTCTTGCCGTAGAGCTCCGAAACCGTGACGAACGTGAAGCCCTTCCGGTCAAGGATGTCGAGAATGGCGGGCACGGCCTCCACCGTCGTCCGGTGGATGTCGTGCATGAGGACGATCGATCCGGACTTGGCCTCGCCGGCCCGCCGGGCCACGGCCGCGGGGACCCGGTGCAGCCAGTCGAGGGTGTCGACGCTCCAGAGGATCTCCGCCAGCCCCTCGTGGCGTGCCTCCGCGGCGACGGCGGCGTTGGTCGACCCGTACGGCGGCCGCATGATGTGCATCCGCACCCCGGTCAGCTTGAACACGAGGTCGTTGGTGTGCTGGAGCTGCCGCCGCACGTCGTCGTGCGACAGCCCGGCGAGGGCGGGGTGGCTCCAGGAATGGTTGCCGAGCTCGTGGCCGTCCTCGACGATGCGCCGGACGAGCCGGCCGCCCTTGTCGGCCGCCACCATCTGCCCGATGACGAAGAACGTGGCCTTGACGTCACGCTTGCGCAGCATGTCGAGCAGCCGCCCGGTGTACTCGCCGGGCCCGTCGTCGAAGGTCAGGGCCACGCACTTGAGCCTCGCGCAGTCGAACTTGCGGCTGCGCGGCCAGCCGGACCCGTACTGCATCGACACCAGCCGCTTGGCGAGCACCGCCGGATCGACGACGGCCGCTTTGTACGGCACGATCGGCGCCTCGGTCTGATGGCGGCTCGCCACCGAGCAGGTGACGCAGACTGCCAGAGCGAGCAGGGCCAGCGGCAAAGCCCATACGCGCATGGTTCCCCCCGAAGCGCCGCGCGCGGGGGCCTATGGATAGTCCTGGACCGGTTTCCCCCGCAATTCCCTGGCCAGGTCGTCCCACCAGAGTGGGATATCGGCCTGCAGTTCCTTGTAGCGGCGCGCCACGCGCATGGCACATCCGACCGGATCCGTACCCAGATGCCGACGTTTCACCGGTCCTTCCTGCCAACGGTAAAAACCATCTCTATACCGAACGACCAGGCCTATCCATACCGAGATAGTCGCTCCGTCCCCTATCTCGTACGCGCTGGTGACGCCCAGAGCGCGAAGCTCCGACTGGAGCTTCTCCGTCGCCGCGAGGGCCTCACTCACACGCCACCCCCTGCCCACATTCCGCCACACCAGGGATGTACCCAACAACGGACATCAGCCGTCCAAAGCATGAGTAATCGTCAACGACCGCTGGGTGAAGCCGGTGGTCTGCTCCGAGGGTCCCGTCCGGCTGTGGGGAGGCCGGTCATCGGCCGCTGGGGGGCCAGAGCGACACGGTCACCGGGCGCGCGTCACAGGGCACCGCCATCGCACGCCTCCTGTCACGTCAGCCTCACCGACCGCAAATATTACTGGCTGTTACCAAGGTTTTCCATGCCGTCCCGGAAGGAGAAGCAGCGGTTATTGGTCCTGGGTGTCGCGCGGCTCCGCGACGACCATCACGAACCTGAGGTCCTCGGTGCCCCGGTTGGCGTAGCGATGGGGCCGGTCGGCCGTGAACAGCACCGCGTCGTCCTTGCCGATCACGTGGCTCTTGCCGTACACGGTGAGTGTCAGCTCCCCGTCCAGGACGGTCAGCATCTCGCGGGTGCCCGGCGGGTGGGCGTCGCCGTCGTGGTGCTCGCCGGGCGGCATCCGCCAGTCCCACAGCTCCAGGATCATCGGCACGTCGGCGCCGACCAGCAGCCGCGCCCGCACGTCCCCCTGGTCGAACGTGACCACGTCGGCCTTGCTCACGATCCGCACCGTCGGCACGTCGGCGACCTCGACGAGCCGGGCCACGGTGACGCCCAGGGCGGAGGCGATCCGGGTGAGGGTGGAGACGCTCGGGTTCGTCCTGCCCTGCTCCACCTGGACCAGCATGCCCCTGCTCACCCCCGACCTGGCGGCGAGGGCGTCGAGCGTCAGCCCCCGGTGCGCCCGCTGGGCCCGGACGTTGCTGGCGATGGCCTGGTTGATCAGGTCTGGATCTTCCACGCAGTGCAGTCTAGTGAATCCGATTTGCAGTGGAATGTACTCTGTGTGTTGTACTGACAGTGCAACCTGTTGAACCAAAGGGGAGAATACCGGTGACGGTGATCCTGGCGACCGCCTGCGCGGTCGTGTACGGCACGGCCGACTTCTTCGGCGGCCTGGCCACCCGCCGATCCCAAGTGCTGTCGGTCGTCGTGCTGTCGCAGATCGCGGGCCTGGTGCTGATCCTCGCCCTGCTGCCGGTGCTGCCCGGCACGGCCGGCGCCGCCGCCCTGTCGTGGGGCCTGGCGGCGGGCCTGGCGGGCGCGGCCGGGCTGGTGCTGTTCTACCGGGCGCTGGCCACGGGCGTCATGTCGGTGGTCGCCCCGACGACCGCCGTCACCTCGGCGGCGCTGCCCGTGGTGTTCGGGCTGGCGACGGGCGAGCGGCCGGCGTTCTGGGCGCTGGTGGGCATCGCGCTGGCGCTCTGCTCGGTGCTGCTGGTCAGCCAGGACAGGTCCACGGACCGGCAGGGCTCCCTGGCCTCGGTGCTGACCGCGCTGGCGGCCGGGGCCGGGTTCGGCGGGTTCTTCATCCTGCTGGCCATGGCGCCGGACGATGCCGGGCTGTGGCCGCTGGTCGGCGCCAGGGTGTCGTCGATCACGACGGTGGCGCTGCTGGCCCTGGTCACGCGGCGCGCGCTCAGGCCCGGCCCGGGCTCCCTGCACATCATCGTGGCGGCGGGCGTGCTCGACATGGCGGCCAATGTCCTGTACCTGCTGGCCCAGCAGGACGGCCTGCTCAGCCTGGTCGCCGTGCTGGTGTCGCTGTATCCCGCGAGCACCCTGCTGCTGGCCAGACAGGTGCTGGGAGAGCGGCTGCGGGCCATCCAGGTGGCCGGTGTGGCCTGCGCGCTCGGGGCGGTGGCGCTGATAGCCGTTGCGCAGCACCTCTAGCGCTTGCTACGTTTCGCCCGTGCGCCCTGACCGGGCACCTTCGGACGGCGAGTCGCTACGGCACATCGCGGTGCCGCACGACTCGGACGAGACCTTCGTGAGGCTCGCCACCCCGCGCGTGCGTTCCGCCCTCGACGAGGGCAGGCACGTGCTGGTGATCACGTGCGCGGACAAGCTCGCCCTGCTGCACGACGCCCTCGGCCGCGACGCCGGGCGCATCGACAGCAGGGTCTCGACCGGCTGGTACGGCCACCCGTACCGCACCCTGGCCGCCTATCACGAGTACACCCGCGACCGCCGCACCCTCGTCATCGGCGAGCCCGACTGGGAGGGCAGGAGCGAGCGCGACATCAGGGAGCTGATCCGCTACGAGTCGGTGGTCAACGCCGCGCTCCGACCGGCGGCGGCGATCATGTTGTGCCTGTACGACGTGCGCCGTGCCCCCAGGACCGCGCTCGACTTCGGCCCGGTCAGCCACCCGTTTCTCCTGGGGGCGGACGGCGAGGCGGCCAGCACCCGCTTCGTCGAGCCCCACGAGCTGGTCCTGAACGGCGACCGCGCGCCCCTGCCCGCGCCGGCCGACGGCGCCGAGACCATCCCCTTCACGGCCCGGGAGCTGAAGCGGCTGCGCCAGAGCGTGGGCGACTACGCCAGAGCGGCCGGCATGGACCGCAACCTGATCACCTCGCTCGTGATCAGCGTGTCCGAGATCGCCGCGAACAGCATCGAGCACGGCGCCGGGCACGGCATGATCACGATGTGGGTGAGCGACGGGGAGCTGGTCTGCGAGGTCGCCGACCCGGGCGGCGCCCTGGACGACCCGTTACCCGGCTACATACCACCTGAGCCCGAATCCCCTCGGGGATACGGGCTCTGGATCAGCCGGCAGCTCTGCGATCTCGTACAGCTGCGCAATGAAGGCGGCGTGTTACGCGTCCGCCTTCATCTCATGATGGGGTCGTAGGGGTCTTCACGCGGCGCGCTGGGCGGGGAGCCGTACGGCGCCTTCCTCGCGGGCGTACTCCTCGAGCATGCCGCGCAGCTGGCGGCGGCCCCGGTGGAGGCGGGACATGACCGTGCCGATGGGCGTGCCCATGCGGTCGGCGATCTCCTTGTACGCGAACCCCTCCACGTCGGCCAGGTAGACGGCCACGCGGAAGTCCTCGGGCAGCGAACGCAGGGCGTTCATCACGACGTTGTCGGGCAGCCGGTCGAGCGCCTCGGTCTCGGCCGAGCGCAGGCCCGTCGAGCTGTGCGACTCGGCGGCGTGCAGCTGCCAGTCCTCGATGTCCTCGGCGGCCGACAACTTGGGCGAACGCTGCTTCTTGCGGTAATCGTTGATGAAGTTGTTGGTGAGGATCCGGTGCAGCCACGCCTTGAGGTTGGTGCCCTCCCGGAACTGGTGGTACGAGGTGTACGCCTTGGCCACCGTCTCCTGCACCAGGTCCTCCGCGTCAGCGGCGTTGCGGGTGAGGCGCATGGCGGAGGCGAACAGCTGCGACGTCACGGGCACGACATCGCGCTCGAACCAGTCCTGACGCTGCTCATCGGTCATAGTGATCAATTCATTCCCCCTTGCGCTATCCCCCGTTTCGGCACAAGCCGCCTGCGGGCGGTTTCCATCATGGCAAGTCCCAGGTAAGGGACGCGTTAGAGGTTCCGCCTTGGTCAGAGGGGGTTTCCGTCCATCTGCTCGCGGCGTGTGTCGTCACGTCCACGGCCGGACAAGTCTCAGTATCATAACACTACCCACCCAATTTCGCAGTAATAGTGGCAAGAGTCACATGGGATAGCGTATGGGCATGAGTTTTGTGGACCGTCACGACCTTGCTTCGCGCCACTGGGTGACAGACGCCATACGCAAGGTCGAGGCCGATGCCAACCGTAGCTGCGACACACATCTGCACGTCTTTCCGCTTCCCTCGCACTGGGGTGTAAACCTCTACTTGAAAGACGAGTCGGTACACCCTACGGGTTCACTCAAACATCGACTTGCTCGGTCCCTGTTCCTCTACGGCCTGGCGAACGGCTGGATCGGGCCCGCCACGACGATCGTGGAGGCGTCGAGCGGATCCACGGCCGTCAGCGAGGCGTACTTCGCCCGGCTGCTGGGCCTGCCGTTCATCGCGGTCATGCCCGCGTCCACGTCGCCGGAGAAGTGCCACCTCATCGAGTTCTACGGCGGGAAGTGTCACCTCGTGACGGACCCCGGCGCGATCTATGACGAATCTCACCGTCTGGCCGCCGAGACCGGCGGCCATTTCATGGACCAGTTCACCTACGCGGAGCGGGCGACCGACTGGCGCGGGAACAACAACATCGCCGAGTCCATCTATTCCCAGATGTCCATGGAGCCCCACCCGGAGCCCTCGTGGATCGTGGTGGGCGCCGGCACCGGCGGCACGTCATCGACCATCGGCCGCTACATCCGCTACCGCCGCCACCCCACCCGCCTGGCCGTCGTCGACCCGGAGGGCTCGGCCTTCTACCCGAGCTGGGTCTCCGGCGACACCTCGGTCACCGCGCGGGGCTCCCGCGTCGAGGGCATCGGCCGCCCGCGCGTGGAGCCCTCGTTCCAGCCGTCCGTCATCGACCGCATGATCGCCGTCCCCGACGCCCGCTCGATCGCCGCCATGCACTGGACGCGCGAGGTCACGGGCCTGGACGTCGGCGGCTCCACGGGCACGAACATAGCGGCCTGCGTGGACCTCATCCAGGAGATGCGCTCGGCGGGCGAGCAGGGCAGCATCGTCACCCTGGTCTGCGACAGCGGCGACCGCTACCGGGGCACGTACGGCAACCCGGGGTGGCTCGCCGACCAGGGCCTGGACGTCGAACCCCACCTGGACGAGCTCCGCGCGTTCCTGCCGGACTGAGCGGGCTCAGGCCTTGGCCGGGTCCACCTCGAAGAGCTTGGCCACGTCGTCCAGGATCGCGTGCGCCCCCTGGATGCCCACCGCGGTCATCCAGGTCAGGTCAGCGACATCGTGCTTCTCGCCCTTGAGCTTGCCCCAGAGCGGGTTGTTCACGAACTTCTCTTTAGGCCCCTCCGCCGACGGATCCTGATATGTCGAGACGAAGATGTGGTCGGCGTCCAGGTCCGCGATCCGCTCCTGGCTGATGTCCACCGCGATGGTGTCCTGCTCGGTCGGCTGCCCCTCGGGCCGCGGGAACCCGACATCCTTCAACACCAGCCCGGAATAGGACTTCTCAACATAAAGCCTGACTGTCGGCTCGCCGGCGAACCGCACGACCGAGATCGTCGGCAGCTCGCCGTCCTTCGCCTTGATGGCCGCGCCGATCTTGGCCGCTCGCCCCTCATACTCCTTGATCCTGGCGTCGGCGAGCTGCTCCTTGCCCAGGGCCTGTCCCATGAGCCGGAGGTTCTCCTTCCAGATGGCCCCGGTGGTCTCGCTGAAGACGGTCGGCGCGATCTTGGACAGCTTGTCGTACAGGGCCTCGTGCCGGACCTTCGCCGAGACGATCAGGTCGGGCTTCAGCGCCATGATCTTCTCCAGGCTCGGCTGCTCCAGCGAGCCGACCGGGGTGGCCTCCTTGCCGTACTGCTCGGCGACGGCCCCCAGGTAGGCGGGCAGCTTGTCGTCGAGCGACCGGTACGTGGTGTAGCCCACCACCGGCGTCTCCAGCGTGAGCACCGCGTCGACGAAGCTCTGGTCGAGCGCCACCACCCGCTTCGGCTGGGCCGGGATCACGGTCTCGCCCATCGCGTGTTTGACGGTCCTGAACGGGGCACCGGAGGCGGGAGCCGCCGCGCTCCCCCCGGAAGCGCCGGAGGAACCACAGGCCGCGAGCCCCGTCACAAGGAGAGCCCCGACCAGCATGCGCAACGGTCTCATAAGATCCCTTTCCCGAATCCCAAAGTAAGGCAACCCTAAATTAGGTTAGCCCTGCCTAAGCTGGCATACTTCACCGTGATCGGGCAAATGTTGAGGAGGACGTGGGTGAGTGCGACCGCTGTGGCCCCGCGCCTCCATGGCATCCGGCACAGGCGGCTCACCGTTCTCCTCGCGCTGCTGGCCGCCGTGCTGGTCGCGATCGTGCTGAGCATCACGGTCGGCTCCAAGTCCGTGCCGCTCGCCGACGCCTGGCACGCCCTCACGGCCCCCACCGGGACCGAGAACGACATCGTCATCCGCTCGCTGCGCCTGCCCAGGACCGCCTTGGGCGTTCTCGCCGGGATCGCGCTCGGCGTGGCGGGCGCGCTCATGCAGGGCCACACCCGCAACCCGCTCGCCGACCCGGGGCTGCTCGGCGTCACGCAGGGGGCGGCGTTCGCGATGGTGTCCTCGATCATCCTGCTCGGCGCCTCCAGCCTGCTCACCTACATCTGGTTCGGCCTGGCGGGCGCCCTGGTCGCCAGCGTCGGGGTGTTCGCGCTGGGCATGGTGGGCGGCAGGGGCGGCCCGACCCCGGTCACGCTGGCGCTGGCGGGCACCGCCGTGAGCGCCCTGCTGTACGCGCTGACCTCGGCCATCGTGCTGCTGGACGAGCAGGCGATGGACGTCTTCCGCTTCTGGCAGGCCGGCTCGATCGCGGCCAGGGGCTCGGACGTGGTCTGGCAGGTGCTGCCGTTCATCCTGGTGGGCCTGGTGCTCGCGATGGTCAACGCGCCGGGCCTGAACGCGCTCTCCCTCGGCGAGGACGTGGCCAGGAGCCTCGGCCAGAACATCTCCACGACCCGCACCGTCGGCGTCGCCGCGGTCACCCTGCTGTCGGGCGCGGCCGTCGCGGCCTGCGGCTCGCTGGCGTTCGTGGGCCTGATCGTGCCCCACCTCGCCCGCCCGCTGTCGGGCACCGACCACCGGTGGCTGCTGCCGTTCTCGGGGCTGATCGGCGCGGCGCTGCTGCTGCTCGCCGACGTGATCGGCCGCGTGGTGGCCCCGCCGGGAGAGCTGGAGGTGGGCGTGGTGCTCGCGCTGATCGGCGCGCCGTTCTTCGTCGCGCTCGTCAGGCGCAGGAAGCCAGTGCGACTGTGATGACCGCTCTTTCCCTCCGCGTCGGCGCCGTGTCCTGGCGGGTACGGCTGCGCGGCGTCGCCGTCTCCGTGATCGGCCTGGTCCTGATCGTCCTGCTCATGGCCATGAACATGCGTATCGGCGAGATCCGGATGACGCTGCCGGAGGTGATCTCCGGCACGTTCGACGTCAACAGCGCCGCCCACTTCGTCATCATGGAGCTGCGCCTGCCGCGCGCCCTCACCGGCGCCCTCGTCGGCGCGGCGCTCGCGCTTTCCGGCGCGATCATCCAGTCCATCGCGCGCAACCCGCTCGCCAGCCCCGAGATCCTCGGCGTCACCACCGGCGCCTCGGTCACGGTCGTGGCCGGCGTCGTGGCCAGCGGCAGCGCGTACGGCGGCGCCAGCGGCCTGCTGGCCACCGCCGGCATCCCCGCGCTGGCCCTGCTCGGCGGCCTGATCGGCGCGGCCGTCGTGTACGGGCTGGCGTGGCGGCGTGGCCTGGACGGCTACCGGCTGGTCCTGGTCGGCATCGGCGTGGCCGCCGTGTTCACGAACATCAAGTTCTGGCTCCTGACCGTCGGCGACGTCAACGACACCGGCCGCGCCATGGTCTGGATCAGCGGCTCCCTCAACGGCCGCGGCTGGGAGCACGTGCTGCCCACCGCGCTGGCCCTGGCCGTGCTGGTGCCGCTGACCCTGCTCGGCACCCGCTCCCTCGACGCCCTGCGCTTCGGCGACGACACGGTGACCGCGCTCGGCGTCCGCACCAACCTGTCCCGCGCCCTGATGATCCTGGCGGCCGTGCTCTTGGCCGCCGTGGCCACCGCCTCCGCCGGCCCGATCGCGTTCGTGGCCCTGGCCTCGCCGCAGATCGCGCTCAGGCTCACCCGCTCCGCCCAGCCGCCGCTGCTGTGCTCGGCGGTCGTGGGCGCCGTGCTCACCACCGCCGCCGACCTGATCGCCAGGACCGCGTTCTCCCCGCTGGAGCTGCCGGTCGGCATCGTCACGGCCGTGCTGGGCGCCCCTTACCTGATCCACCTGATCTGGAGGTCACGCAAATGAGGCTGCAGGCCGCCGGCGTCAAGCTCGGCTACGGCGAACGCCTGGTCGTCGACGGGCTCGACCTCGGCATCGAGGCGGGCACGGTGACCACGATCATCGGTCCGAACGGCTGCGGCAAGTCGACGCTGCTGCGCGCGCTCGGCCGCCTGCTCAAGCCGCAGGGCGGCGAGGTGCTGCTGGACGGCAAGCGCATCGACAAGATCCCCACCCGCGAGGTGGCCAAGATCCTCGGCGTGCTCCCCCAGGCGCCGAGCGCCCCCGAAGGGCTGACCGTGGCCGACCTGGTGGCCAGGGGCAGGCATCCGCACCAGACGTGGTACCGGCAGTGGTCCTCGGACGACGAGGGCGCCGTCGCCGCCGCCCTGGACATGACGGGCCTGGCCGACCTGGCGGAACGGCCGCTGGACGAGCTGTCGGGCGGCCAGCGGCAGCGGGCGTGGATCTCCATGGCCCTGGCCCAGGGCACGGACCTGCTGCTGCTCGACGAGCCGACCACGTTCCTTGACCTGGCGCACCAGGTGGAGGTGCTGGAGCTCGTACGGCACCTGCACCAGGAGGCGGGCCGCACGGTCGTCATGGTCCTGCACGACCTCAACCTGGCCGCCCGTTACGCCGACCGGCTGGTGGCCATGCGCGCCGGGCGGGTGGTCGCCGCGGGCACCCCGCACGAGGTGCTGACCGAGGACCTGCTGGGTGAGGTGTTCGAGCTGGACGCCAAGGTCATCGAGGATCCGGTGGCGGGGACGCCGCTCGTGGTTCCGATCCGGCCGCGTTCGCATCCCGCGGAGCCGCGAGCCTGATCCGCCACGGCGGCGATCACGCCTCGGCCAGCGCCCGCCTGACCTCCTCGTCGTCAGGGGCCAGCTCCGCGGCTCTGAGCAGGTCGTCCCTGGCCTTGTCCGCCAGCCCTGCGGCCCGGTAGAGCACGGACCTGTTGAACAGCAGCTCGGCCGTCTCCGCCAGCTTCAGCGCGTGGGTCAGGTCGGCCAGCGCCGCGTCGTGGTCGCCGCTCTCGAAGGCCAGCTCGGCCCGGCCCGCCCAGGCCGCCACCAGCTCGGGGTCGGCCTCCAGCGCCCCGTCGAACGCGGTCCGCGCCTCCGGGCGCCTGCCCTCGGCCAGCTCCACCTGCCCGAGCACGCACAGCAGGTGGGGGTCGCGGGGCGTCAGCCCCAGCCCGCGCACCACGTCCTCCCTGGCTCTGGCGTAGTCCCCCATCACCACATCGATACCGCTGCGGTTCACGTACGCGGGCGCGAACTCGGGGTCCAGCTCCAGCGTGTGGTCCAGGTCGGCGCGGGCCCCGTCGAGGTCTCCCGCAGCGAACCGGACCTCGGCCCGGTTGTAGTACGCCTCGGGGAAGGGCGGGCTGAGCCGCATGACCGCCTCGTAGTCGGCCAGCGCCTCCTCCGTCCGGCCGAGCCGGTGCAGCAGGTTGCCGCGTTCGAGGTAGTAGTCGGGGTAGCCGGGATCGGCCTCGACGGCCCGCGTGTAGCCGGCCAGCGCCTCCTCCGTCCGGCCCGCCATGGCCATGAGCTGCGCCCTGTTGGCGTGCAGCACGAGCCGGTGGATCGGGTGCTCGCCGGCCAGGTCCGTCTCGGCCAGGTCGATGGCCCGCTGCACCAGCTCCATCGCCGCCTCGTGACGGCCCCTGCGCACCTCGACCAGGGCCTTGCCGTTGAGATCGAACCCGAGGTGGAAGGCCCGCTCGCGGCGATCCGGCAGCAGCGACGTGATCGTGATCGCCTCGTTGATCCAGGCCAGGGCCTGCTCGGGGGCGCGCCGGGTGGGGTCGTGGTGGCGTACGAGAATCATGGCGGTGGCGTATGCGAAGGTGGCGCGGTGCTTGGGGTCGGTGCTCACGCGCCTGGCCCGGTCGTAGAGCTCGCGGGCCTCGTCCTCGCGCTCGATGGCCTCCAGGGCGCCGGCGACGCGCTGCAGGAGGTGCTGCCAGCCCTCCGGGTCGTCCTCGTACGCCATCCCGCGCAGCACGGCCAGGCCCGACTCGGCCATGGCGTGATGGAAGCCCTCGTCGCGGTAACGGTCGAAGTCCGCGCGCAGCGGCCCGGTGCTCGGGGCCGGCGGGCCCTCGTCGATGCGCAGCAGCCCCGGGTCGAGCCTGCGCCGCAGCACGGTCACCAGCTCGGTGTCGGTGTGGTCGGCCGCGCCCAGGTTCGTCACGGTGAGCGCGAGCGGGCCCGCGTCGCGCAGGTGGTCGCGGACGAACTCGGCCAGCCCGTTCGCGATCCTGAGGCTGCGCCGGGCGCCGGGCACGAGGATGCGCTGCCCCGTGGGCAGGCGGCCGGCCAGCGAGCTCCTGCGCTCGGGTACGGACTCGCGCAGCTGCGGCGCGGCGGTGCGGATCTCGATGTCGTGCGCGGCGACCAGCTCCGGCCGGCGCTCCAGCGCCCGGGGGACGAGATGGCCGAGGAGCCCGGCCGCGAAAGTGTAGGGGCCGCCGATCCGGCGGTCGGCGTCAAGGGAGATCGTGTCCACGAACGGCCTTTCCGTGCTGGCCGGCGCCCCACGAGACGCCGGCCGAGCGGCTCAGGCGCTGTGCCTCGGCGCGGCCGCGGCGGTCGGCTTCACGGTTCCTGGCCGATGAACGACGATCTTCTTCATGGCGCCCCTTTGCGCGGAACGAGCGATCATTGATGACCGCTACATGTCAGCACAAGGAAAAGCCCTCGAACAATTGCTTATCTGGTAAGGGCTATTCCCTGGACAATTACCGCGCGCCCGAATCGTGTTCGCGTCACTCTCCCAGGATCGCGTCCACGAACACCTCGGGGTCGAACGGCGCCAGATCGTCGGGCCCCTCGCCGAGCCCCGCGAGCTTGACCGGCACCCCCAGCTCCCGCTGCACGGAGATCACGATGCCGCCCTTGGCGGTGCCGTCGAGCTTGGTCAGCGCGATGCCGGTGATGTTGACCACCTCGGCGAACACCTGGGCCTGGCGCATGCCGTTCTGGCCCGTGGTGGCGTCGAGGACGAGGAGCACCTCGTCGACCGTGGCCTTCTTCTCGATGACCCGCTTGACCTTGCCCAGCTCGTCCATGAGGCCGGTCTTGGTGTGAAGGCGGCCCGCGGTGTCGACGATGACCACGTCGACCTTCTCCTCGATCCCCTTGGCGACGGCGTCGAACGCCACGGAGGCCGGGTCGCCGCCCTCGGGGCCGCGAACGACGTCGGCCCCCACCCGCTCGCCCCACGTCTGGAGCTGGTCGGCGGCGGCCGCGCGGAACGTGTCGGCCGCACCGAGCACGACCTTCTTGCCGTCGCCGACGAGCGAGCGGGCGAGCTTGCCGGTGGTGGTGGTCTTGCCGGTGCCGTTGACGCCCACGATGAGGGCCACCGCGGGCCGCTCGCCGTGCTTCTGGACGTGCAGCGTGCGGTCGAGGTCGGGGTTGACCTGGGCCAGCAGCTCCTCGCGCAGCAGGCCGCGCAGCTCCTCGGGGGTGCGGCTGCCCAGCACCTTGACCTTGGTGCGCAGGTCGTCGACGATCACCCGGGTCGGCGCGACGCCGACGTCGGCGGTGATCAGCTTCTCCTCGACCTCGTCCCACACGTCGTCGTCGAGGCGGTCGCGGGAGAGCAGCTCCAGCAGGCCGCGCCCGAGGGCGCTCTGCGAGCGTGCCAGCCGCGAGCGCAGCCGCACCATCCGGCCCGCGGACGGCGGCGGCACCTCGATCTCGGGCGTGACGACGGCCGGCTCGGCGGGCTTGACCGGTGGCGGCAGCGTGGTGGTCGCGCCTTCGCCCTCCTCGCCCGCCACTCCCGCAGGCTTCTCCTCCTGCTCGGGGAGCACGGGAGTCTCTGGCGGTTTGACCGGCGGGGCCGCCTTGCGACCCGGCTTGAAGTACAGCAGAAGGCCGCCGGCCGCCAGCAGGGCGACGACGGCCACGATCACTATGACGCCGAGGTAACCATCCACAAGATGTCAGTTTTCCAGATCGATCGGCATGGTCATGCCCAAGGCACCACCGATCAGGCCCAACTCACGCCCTCAGACCGGCTGTCCGGCGCGCCGCCGGGCATGGGGCCAGGGTCAGGCCGGCTCGCGTTCGCGGAGCCGCTGGCTGACGACCTGCGTCACGCCGTCCCCGCGCATCGAGACGCCGTAGAGCGCGTCGGCGATCTCCATCGTGCGCTTGTTGTGGGTGATGACGATCAGCTGCGAGCTCTGCCGCAGCTCCTCGAACAGCGTCAGCAGCCGCTGCGTGTTCGTGTCGTCGAGCGCCGCCTCGACCTCGTCCATCACGTAGAACGGCGAGGGCCGCGCCTTGAAGATGGAGATCAGGAACGCCACGGCGGTCAGCGAGCGCTCCCCGCCCGACAGCAGCGACAGCCGCTTGACCTTCTTGCCCGGCGGCCTCGCCTCGACCTCGATGCCGGTGGTCAGCATGTCGGCCGGCTCGGTCAGCACCAGCCGTCCATCGCCGCCCGGGAACACCCTGGTGAAGATCTGCTCGAACTCCCGGGCCACGTCCTCGTACGCCGAGGCGAACATCTGCTCCACCCGGTCGTCGACCTCCTTGACCACGAGCAGCAGGTCGCGCCTGGTCTTCTTGAGGTCCTCGAGCTGCGAGGTGAGGAACGCGTGCCGCTCCTCCAGGGCCGCGAACTCCTCCAGGGCGAGGGGGTTGACCTTGCCGAGCTGGTTCATCTGCCGCTCGGCGGCCCTGGCCCGCTTTTCCTGCTCCTCGCGCACGTACGGCACGGGCGGGTCGCCGGGGACCGGGACCTCGGGCCCGTACTCGGAGATCAGGGCCTCGATCTCGACCCCGAACTCCTCCAGCGCCCGCTGCTCCATCTGCTCCAGCCGCAACCGCTGCTCGGTGCGGGCGACCTCGCTGCCGTGCACGCGGTTGACCAGCTTGTCCAGCTCCTGGCCGAGCTCGCGGACCCGCAGGCGCACCTGCTTGAGCTCGGCATCGACGGCCACCCTGGCGAGGTCGGCCTCGTCGCGCTCCCTCGACGCGAGCCGGACGGAGGACTCGAGCTCCCTGAGCACCTGCTTGGCGCCCTTGCTGACGGCCTCGGCCACGGCGGCCTGCTGGCGGCGCCTGGCGCGCTGGGCCGCGGCCTGGGCGCGGTCCTGGCGCTCGCGCTGGGCGGCCCGGACGAGCCCGTCGGCGCGGCCCTCGATGCCCTTGACCCGCTCCTCGGCGGTGCGGACCTGGAGCCGGGTGTCCATCTCGCGCTGCCGGGCGACCTCGCAGGCGCCGGCCAGGTCGTCGCGGAGGTCGGTGGTGGGCTCGGACTCCAGCTCCTGGGCGTATTCGGCCTCGGCCAGGCGGACCTCCAGCTCGGCCACCTCCTCCAGCCCCTCGGCGCGGGCCTCCTCCGCCTTGGTGACGCTCACGGCCAGGCGCTCGGCCTCGTCGTGGGCGGCGTTGGCGGCGGCCTCGAGCTGGGCCAGGCGCTTGGCGGCGGCGGCGTTGCGCTGGTCGGCCTCCCGCTGGCGGCCCCTGACCTGGTCGAGGGTCCCCTGGACGGCGCTCACGCCGGCCTGGGCGGTGGTGACGGCGGTCTGTGCCTCGTTGGCCTTCGCCTGGGCGGCCTCCAGCGCCGCCTGTGCCGTCTGCTCCTGCTCGGCCGCCTGGTCGAGGGCGACGGCCGTCTCCTCGGCCCGGCCCTCGGCCTCCTCCAGGTCCCTGACGGCCTCGTCGAACGCGGCCCGTACCTGCAGCACGGAGGTGCCGCCCTCGGAGCCGCCGCTGGCCAGGTGCGCGCTCACCAGGTCGCCCGCCTTGGTGACCGCCCTGAGCTCGGGGTGGCTCTCGACGACCGCGCGGGCCGCCTCAAGGTCGGCCACGAGCACGACGTCCGCGAGGACGTGGTCGAGGGCGGGCCGCAGGTGGTCGGGGACCGTGACGAGGTCGGCGGCCCACTGGCCGCCCTCGGGAGCCGCCGTACGGGTGCGCCGGGCCCTGTCGTCGTCCGCCCCCACCAGGAGGGTCGCCTGACCCGAGCCCTGGGTGCGCAGCAGGTCAAGGGCCTCGACGGCCGTGTCGAGGGACTTGACCGCGATGGCCTCGGCGACCGGGCCCAGCACGGCCGCCACCGCCGGCTCCGCGCCGGGCGTGACCTGCATCGAGGCGGCCAGCGGCCCCAGCACCCCGGCCAGGTCCGCGTCCAGCAGTGCCGCGCCGCCGTCGCTCTTGGCGAGCCCCAGCTCCAGGGCGTCGCGGCGGGCGATCAGCGCGGCCACGGACCGCTGGGCCTCCTGGTCGGCGGCGCGCGCGGTGGTCATCCCGGACCTGGCGGCCTGCAGGGCGGCGCGCGGCGCGTCGAGGCCCGCCTTGGCCTCCTCGGCCGCCGCGCGCGCCTCGTCGGCGACCGCCCTGGCCTCCTCCACCAGCGCCTGCGCCGTGGCCAGCTCCTCGGCGAGCGCGGGATCGACCGCGGGCTCCTCCAGCCGCTGCGCCTCCAGGTCCTCCCTGGCCCGCCGCTCGCGCCCGGCCGCGTCGGCCACGGACTGCTGGAGCCGCCCGATCTCCTCCTCGGCGGCCCGCGTCCGGCTCCGTACGGAATCGACCTGGCCGCGCAGCTTGGCCAGCCCTTCGCGGCGGTCGGCGGCGGCCCGGGCGGCCAGGGCGAGGCGGTGCTCCTCGGCGCTCAGCTCGGCCTCGGCCTCGGCCCGCCGCTGGACGGCCTCCTCCAGCAGCTCCTGAGCCTGCTCCAGCTCGGCACCGAGGATCAGCTCCCGCTCACGCACCTCGGCGGCCTCGCGCTCGAGGTCTTCGGGGTCGCGGCCGCGGCGCTCGATGGCGGCGGCGTCGAGCGCGTGCCGGTGGCGCTCGGCGGCGAGCTGCGCCAGGCCGGTGATGCGCTCGCGCAGCGACGAGAGCCGGAAGTACGTCTCCTGCGCGGCGCTCAGCCGCGGCTGGGTCTCGGCCTCGGCCGTCTCCAGGGCCGCCTCGCGCTGCTGACCCTCGGCCAGCTCGGCCTCGACCTGGTTGCGCCTGGCCGTGATCGCGGCCTCGTCAGCGGCCTCGCGCTGCAGCGTCGTACGCAGGATGCACACGTCGTCGGCCAGCAGCCGCAGCCGGGCGTCCCGCAGGTCGGCCTGGATGACGGCGGCCTTGCGGGCGATCTCCGCCTGCCGGCCCAGCGGCTTGAGCTGGCGGCGCAGCTCGGTGGTGAGGTCTTGCACGCGGGTCAGGTTGGCCTGCATGGAGTCGAGCTTGCGCAGCGCCTTTTCCTTGCGCTTGCGGTGTTTCAGCACGCCCGCGGCCTCTTCGATGAACGCCCGCCGGTCCTCGGGCCCCGCGTGCAGGACGGCGTCGAGCTGGCCCTGGCCGACGATCACGTGCATCTCGCGGCCGATGCCGGAGTCGGACAGCAGTTCCTGGATGTCGAGCAGACGGCAGGTGTCGCCGTTGATCGCGTATTCGCTCTGCCCCGACCTGAACATCAGCCGGCTGATCGTGACCTCGGTGTAGTCGATCGGCAGCGCGCCGTCGGTGTTGTCGATGGTCAGCGTCACCTCGGCCCGCCCGAGCGGCGGCCTGGAGGAGGTGCCGGCGAAGATGACGTCCTCCATCTTGCCGCCGCGCAGCGACTTGGCGCTGTGCTCGCCCATGACCCAGGCGAGGGCGTCGACGACGTTGGACTTTCCCGAGCCGTTGGGGCCGACGACGCAGGTGATGCCCGGTTCGAGACGCAGGGCGGTCGCTGAGGCGAAAGACTTGAAGCCGCGCAGGGTGAGGGTCTTCAAATACAAGCGCGACCCCCTTCTCCCTGATGCGGACTTCGGAAAGCCTACTGGTCCTCACTGCCCCACGCGGGCCGGTACAGTCCACGACTGCCCGGCCCGCGTAAAGGAAGCTTTCCGAATATGCGCAAATAACAAGGGACGCCTCTCCGAGACGTCCCTGGGGTCTTGCGCTCCGATCACTCTCAGGTGAGTGCCGGCTCGCGCTCTTGCATGCGACTTAGTGCCTCATCGCGGGTTTGCGCCGCAAGAGCGTCATTGGTGGCCTGAAGTCGGATGAGTTCTGCCTCCAGATCCCGGATACGCTGCTGCAGGCGGCGCATCTCCGAGACCATCCGAGGGTCAGGACCGCCGACGTGGCCGAGTAGAGCCTTCGCCATGGTAAAGGGTCCTCCACGCTGAGTGACCAGACTGGTTCGCGCACTTCTTATTCCGCGGGAGGGGTGCGCGTGGTACCTAACAAGAGTCGCACCGGCAGTGTGGGCGGTCAAGTCGAACGAACCGCTGAGCCCTACTGATGGGCACTCCCGACATACAACTATACCCTATTTGGGCGGTTTAACGGAAGTCGCTACCGCTCCACAAATCCACCCAAACTACCTCGGGGTTCACTCCAACGTTCCACTACTCCATCGACCCTGCCCGGCGTGTCGCAACCTCTGAGCAGCGCCAGCAGCTTGACGCACGCCTCGCGCGGGCCCTCCACGACCACCTCCACCCGTCCGTCCTCGGTGTTGCGCGCCCATCCCACGAGCCCCAGCTCCAGTGCGCGCGCCCGGGTCCACCAGCGGAACCCCACCCCTTGGACCCTGCCCCGTACCCAGGCGGTCAGCCGTGAATTGTCATTGTTTTCCTGCATTTCATCTCCCGTCAGGCCACAAGGGACTCCATCCGGTGTGCGTGCCCGACCGCCGCCTCGTCGAACGCCAGCACGGCCGCGGTCTCGGCCGCCTTCACCCAGGCCAGGCCCATGATCGACGGGCTCAGCCCGGTGACGGGGACGAAGCTCACGTCGGGCCGCCGGTGGTGGGCCGCCGTCGGCGTGCAGAACAGCATGCCACCCCGGTCGAGCGCCACCTGGGTCAGGCCCTCCTGGCTGGTCGCCACGGTGCCGGCCCGGGGAATCGGACGTCCGGAAGGGGTTACGGACGGTGCGATCCGCTCGCGATAGGCGCGCGGGGCGGGGCCGTCCAGGCCGATCAGGGGGACGTTCACCAGCTCTTCCGCGGCGATGCCGGGGCGGGCGGCCAGCGGATGGCGGGTGGAGACGCCCAGTTGGTAGGAGACCTCGTTCAGCCCCTCGCCGGTCGCCAGGTCCGGCTCGTTCACCGGGAGCAGCGTGAACGTGAGATCCACCTGCCCGGCCCGCAGCTTGCCGAAGGGGTCCGAGAGCGGGATCTCGACCAGCTCCACCTCACACTCCGGATACCGGCGCTCGAAGGCCCGCACGCTGCCGGTGACGACCTCCGTGGGCGTGGCCAGGAAACCGACCCTGAGCCGGCCGGTCACCTCGCGGGTGGCCGCCTTGGCCCGGTGCACCGCGTTCGCCAGGCCGTCGTAGGAGGGGCGCAGGTCGGCCAGGAAGCGCTCGCCCAGCGGCGTGAGGCGCACCCTGCGGCTGGTGCGCTCGAAGAGCCTGCCGCCGATCCTGGTCTCCAGCGAGCGCATGAGCTGGCTCACCCTGCCGGGCGACAGATAGAGGCGCTCGGCCGTATGCGCGAAGTGCAGCTCCTCGCTGAGCACCACGAAGCACTCCAGCTCCCTGAACTCCATCCCCATCACCTCGGATCGCTTAGCCTGCCTAAACCAAGCCTTCGGACTTCGTCATTGTTCCCGTCCGCCGCCGGACCCGAGGCTGAGGGGCATGACCACTACTGATGTCTCCCCTGCCGTCCGGGCGCGCTGGCTCGCCGTGTCGTCGGTGGCGGTGGGCACCTTCACCGTCGTGACCAGCGAGATGCTGCCCGTAGGCCTGCTGACCTCGATCGCCGCCACCCTTGGGGTGTCCGACGGGACGGCCGGGCTGATGATGTCGGCCCCGGGGCTGGTCGCCGCCGTGTCCGCGCCGGTGCTGGCGCTCACCGCCCGCCGGCTGGACCGGCGGGTGATCTTGATCGGGCTGATGGCACTGCTGGCGGTGGCCAACCTGGTGGGCGCGTTCGCGCCGAGCTATCCCGTCATCCTGGCCGCCCGAGTGCTGACGGGGGTGAGCATCGGCGGGTTCTGGGCGTTCGCGGCCGGCCTCGGGACGCGGCTGGTGCCGGAACGGTCCGTCGGGCGGGCCACGTCGATCATCCTGGCCGGGGTGTCCGTGGCGTCGGTGCTGGGGGTGCCCGCGGCGACGTTCGTCTCGTCGTTCGCGGGGTGGCGCAGCGCGTTCGTCGCGATGGGGGTGGTGGCGCTGGCCCTGACCGCCGTCCTGTACGCGACCCTGCCGCCCCTTCCTGGCGAGGCCCCTGCCCGAAGTGCCGGATCCCGGCGCGGATGGCTCTCGGGGCCGCTCAAGACCGTCCTCGTCCTGACCGTGCTCGTCGTGTCCGGCCACTTCGCGGCCTACACCTACGTCCGGCCGTTCCTGGAGCAGGTCTCGCACGCCGGCCCCGCCCTCGTCAGCACGCTCCTGCTCCTGTACGGCGCCGCGGGCGTGGCGGGCAACTTCGCCGCCGGGGCATGGGCGGCCAGGAATCCCAAGCCGGTCCTGATCGCTCTGGCCGCCCTCATCGCGCTCGCCACGGCGGCCCTGGCCTCGATCGGCCTGCCGCTGGTCGTGCTGCTGGTGTGGGGCTTCGGTTACGGAGGCGTCGGGGTGACCCTGCAGCTGTGGATCATGCGCGCGGGCGGCGGGGAGCTCGGCACGGCGCTCTTCGTCGGCGCCTTCAACGTCTCCATCGCGCTCGGCGCGTTCGCCGGCGGCCGGGTCGTGGACGGGGTCTCGATCTCCGCGGTGATGTGGCTGGGCTCCGGGCTCGCCGTTCTCACCGCGGCCGTCGCTGGCATCTGGGGCAGGAGTAGGACGAGCGGTTCATGAACGGCTCGCGCCTGATCGCGGTGCCGCAGCGGGAGCAGGGCAGGTCGCGCCGCCCGTAGACCTCCAGCGAGCGCTCGAAGTAGCCGCTCTCGCCGTTGACGTTGACGTACAGGCTGTCGAACGAGGTGCCGCCCTGCTGCAGCGCGGAGGACATGACGGCGCGGACCCCGGCCAGCAGCTCGGCGATCTTGGGACGCGTGAGCGTCTGCGTCTGCCGGGCCCCGTGCAGGCGGGCGATCCAGAGGGCCTCGTCTGCGTAGATGTTGCCGACGCCGCTGATCAGCGACTGGTCGAGCAGCGCGCGCTTGATCTCCGTGTGCCTGGCCCTGAGCCTGCCGGCGAACTCCGCGTCGTCGAACACCGGCTCGAACGGGTCGGGGGCGATGTGGGCGATCGGCTCGGGGACGCCATCGGCCAGGCCGGTCAGCATGACGTGACCGAACGTCCGCTGGTCGACGAAGCGCAGGTCGGGGCCGCCGTCCTCGAAGCGGAGGCGTACCCGCAGGTGCTTCTCCGGCGGCGAGTCGGGCTCGACGACCAGCAGTTGGCCGCTCATCCCCAGATGGGCCAGGAGGGCCTCCTCGGCGCCCGACAGCGGGAGCCACAGGTATTTGCCGCGCCGCTCGGCGGACAGCACCGCGCGGCCCTTGAGGCGCGCGGCGAACTCGTCGGCTCCTGGCGCGTGCCGCCTGATGGCGCGGGGGTGCAGCACCTCCGCCGAGGCGATCTCGCGCCCGGTGACCCACTGCGCGAGGCCGCGCCTGACGACCTCGACCTCCGGTAGCTCAGGCACCTCAGACCCTTTCGTGTGGCTCGCCCCGGGCGGGCGTTCAGCCCGCGGGCTGGCTCTCGCGCTGCTCGCGCCGGGCCCTGATCCGGGTCCAGGCCGCCTCGGCCGCCTGCTGCTCGGCCTCCTTCTTGCTGCGCCCGGTGCCCGAACCGTACGACTCGCCGCCGACCCGCACCATCGCCGTGAACGACTTGGCGTGGTCGGGACCGCTCTCCTCGACGTGGTACTCAGGCACGCCGAGCGCCTCGGAGGCCGTCAGCTCCTGCAGGGAGGTCTTCCAGTCGAGCCCGGCGCCGAGCGAGGCCGAACGGACGATCAGCGGGTCGAACAGCAGGTGCACCACGCGGAACGCCTCGTCGAGCCCCTTGTCGACGTAGATCGCGCCGATCAGCGCCTCGAGGGTGTCGGCCAGGATGGACGACTTGTCGCGCCCGCCGGTGCCCTCCTCACCCCTGCCGAGCCGCAGGAACCGGCCCAGGCCCAGGTTGCGGGCCACGTCGGCCAGCGCGCGCATGTTGACCACCGCGGCGCGCAGCTTCGCCAGCTGGCCCTCGGGGAGGTCGGGGTGGTTGCGGTAGAGGGTGTCGGTGACCACCAGGCCGAGCACCGAGTCGCCCAGGAACTCCAGGCGCTCGTTGGTGGGCAGGCCGCCGTTCTCGTACGCGTAGGAGCGGTGGGTCAGCGCCCGCTCCAGGATGTCGGAGTCGAGGCCGACCGCCAGGACCCGCTCCAGCTCGTCTCGGGCGACCTCTACGGCCACCGGCTTAGGACCTGTGCCCACGTGCTTTCCTCCTCGGACATCTTCGCATGGTGTGGCGACTGCGGAAGATGCCCGAAAACGTGGTGGGCGTCGGGGTAACGCGTAGCCCCGGCGTCCACCACGGCCGCGGGCGAACCGCCGCCGCACGCATCTGAGACGGTAACGCCGACCGAGGCACCATCGCACCCGGTCGGCATCACGTCAACTGCTGACGGATCAGGCGGAAGGCTCGATGACCTGACGCCGGTTGTAGGTGCCGCAGGTGGGGCACGCGATGTGCGGCTGCTTGGGCGAACGGCACTGCGGGCAGCTCACCAGGGCGACAGCAGTCGTCTTCCACTGGGAGCGACGGTGGCGGGTGTTACTCCGCGACATCTTTCGCTTCGGGACGGCCACGTCACTTCTCCTGATCGTTATCTTTGTCGGTAATCAGACCTTGCAACGACGCCCAGCGGGCATCGATCTTCTCGTGCCGGTGGTCCTCGCCGGCCTCGGCCAGCTTGATCCCACACTCCGTGCAGAGCCCTTCGCAGTCCTCACGGCAGACGGGGCTCAACGGCAGTGCGAGCACCACCGCGTCGCGGAACGTCGGCTCGAGGTCGAGCAGCTCGCCGTCGAGCAGCGAATCCTCGTCCGAGGCGTCCTCGTCGGAGTAGAAGAACAGCTCCTGCAGGTCAACCTCGATGTCCGAGGTGACGGGGTCGAGACAGCGAGCGCACTCCCCGGCGAGCGGGGCCTGCGCCGTGCCCGACACGAGCACGCCTTCCATCACTGCTTCGAGCCGGAGGTCCAGCTCGACTTCGGCGTCTTTGGGGACACCGATCATGTCGACGCCGAGATCCGCCGGTGCCGGGAGGGTCAGAGTCATCTGCCGCATCGTGCCCGGCCGCTTTCCCAGGTCATGGGTTGAGATCACCCACGGGGAGCGGGGGTCGAGGTGCTGAGTCATCCTGCTCTCGCTAGGCATGGCGAGACGATCGCCGTCGTACAAGGCCGAAATGAAAGGATAGCAGGTCGCGCTCAGCCCCTGAGCCGCTCGATGAGCAGCTTGTGCACGAGATCGGGCACGAGGCCCGAGACGTCCCCACCATACCTGGCGATCTCCTTCACCCTGCTGGAGGACAGGAACGAGTATTCGGGGTTCGTCGGCATGAACAGCGTCTCGACCCCCGACAGGCGGTAGTTGAGCTGCGCCATCTGCAACTCGTAGTCGAAGTCGCTGACCACCCTGATGCCTTTGACGATGGCGGGGATGTCGTTCTGCCTGCAGAAGTCGACCAGCAGTCCGTGGAATTTCCGCACCTTGACGTTCGGATATTCCTTGGTCACGGTCTGCAGGATCTCAATTCGTTCGTCCACCGTGAACAGGCTGCTTTTCTCGACGTTGATGAGGACTGCCACGGTCACCTCGTCATAGAGCCGGGCGGACCGGCCGATGATGTCGAGGTGGCCATTGGTGATGGGGTCGAACGACCCCGGGCAGACTACGCGGCGCAAGACGCCTCCCAGGTCTACGGGTTCCCGGCGGCGCGACCGTACCAAACGGATGCTTCGCCATAACGACGGACCCTCTCCTCAACGTAGCCTTCCGGCCACATCAGTGCCTTTCCCCTGCTTTCCCTCTCGAATGCCACCAACGCCTCATCCAGCAGCCAGCCGTTGTCGCGCAGCGACTCCAGCGTCCGACGGACCTCCTCGTCGGACACGGCGTAGGGCGGGTCGGCGAAGACGATGTCGTACGGCTCGGCGGGCGGGTTGCCGAGCACGCGCTCGACCTTGTCCGTGATCACCCTGGCGCCGTCGAGGCCCAGCGACTGGACGTTCGCCTTGATCGTCCTGACGGCCTTGGGGTCGGACTCCACCAGCACGGCCTCCTTGGCGCCCCTGGACAGCGCCTCCAGGCCGATCGCGCCGGACCCGGCGTACAGGTCGAGCAGGCGGGCGCCGGTGAGGCCGTACAGGGAGTCGAGCGTCAAGAAGATCCCTTCTCTGGCCCTGTCGCTGGTCGGTCTCGTCCCCCGCCCCGGCGGCACCGCCAACCGCCTGCCACCTGCGCTGCCTGCGATGATCCGCGTCATGTGACCCATTGTTCCGCATGTTCGCGC
Source organism: Nonomuraea sp. NPDC049625 (assembly GCF_040675285.1). Taxonomy (NCBI): domain Bacteria; kingdom Bacillati; phylum Actinomycetota; class Actinomycetes; order Streptosporangiales; family Streptosporangiaceae; genus Nonomuraea; species Nonomuraea sp. NPDC049625. The sequence continues at coordinate 47,094 of NZ_JBFAOQ010000013.1, forward strand.
AGGTCAAGAGTGGACAAGTGTCTGCCTCGAGTGCGCAAGGGTGATTCACATCGGCGCGACGGGCCCGCATGATGAGTTCTGCGGCCTTCAAGGTGACCCACATGAAGGCCGACCGGCGTGATCGTGAGCCCTTCCGCACGCCGGTTCCCTCGGCACCTGACCCGAGGGTGGGCCCAGCCGGGGACGGCATTCGGGGGGAGGCCGTCCCCGCGGCTGGGCTTTTCCACTGCCGGCAGGCTGCCCACCGCGCCACCGAAGCGCCCCACGCCGCCTCCCCGCACCGGCACCCAGGCCTGGCCATCGAAGCGCCACACGCCCCTCGCCGCCACCAACCCCGGCCCCGGCCCGCCGCACGCATCGCGCCGAACACCACCCCGCCTCACCGGTGCCGGAATCCCCAGCGCGCCGCCGGACGACCGTAAGCGCCGTAACCGCCGCACGCTGCCCCCCGGCCCGGGGGCTGCTCAGTCGGTCACGACCATGGGGGTCAGGTCTTCTCCAAGTACTCCGCGCGTTCGTCCGCCAGCAGTCGGGCGATCTCCGCCCGCAACCCCTCGGACGACGTCAGGTCCGGATCCTCCTCCAGGAGGGCGGCGGCCTCGTCGCGGGCCGTGGCGATCACGTCCTCGTCCCGCAGGAGCTGCAGCAGCTTCAGCGACGACCGCTTGCCCGACTGCGCCGCCCCCAGAACGTCGCCCTCCCGCCGTTGCTCCAGGTCCACGCGCGACAGCTCGAAGCCGTCCAGGGTGGTGGCGACCGCGTCGAGGCGGGCGCGGGCGGGCGTGCCCTCGGAGAAGTCGGAGACCAGGAGGCACAGCCCCGGGAGGCCGCCGCGGCCGACGCGGCCGCGGAGCTGGTGGAGCTGGGAGACACCGAAGCGGTCGGCGTCCATGATGATCATGACGGAGGAGTTGGGGACGTCGACCCCGACCTCGATGACGGTGGTGGCCACCAGGACGTCGAGCTCGCCCCGCGTGAAGGAGCGCATGATCGCGTCCTTCTCCTCCGGCGGGAGCTTGCCATGGAGCGTGCCGACCCGCAGGTCGTGGAAGGGGCCGCTCTTCAGGAGCTCGGCCACGTCGAGGACCGCCAGCGGCGGGCGGCGGTCGTCGTCGCCGGCGGCGGCCGCCAGGTCGCCCTCGTCGCCCTCCAGGTCGCCGATGCGCGGGCACACGATGTACGCCTGCCGCCCCAGCGCCACCTCCTCCCGCACCCGCTGCCAGGTGCGTTCGAGGTAGTGGGGCTTCTCGGCGGCCGGGACGACGTGCGTGGTGATGGGGGCGCGGCCCGACGGGAGCTGGGACAGCGTCGAGATCTCCAGGTCGCCGAAGACGGTCATGGCGACCGTGCGCGGGATCGGGGTGGCCGTCATGACCAGCACGTGCGGACGGCCGCCGGCCGCCTTCTCGCGCAGGGCGTCGCGCTGCTCCACCCCGAACCGGTGCTGCTCGTCCACCACCACCAGCCCCAGGTCGGCGAACTGCACGTGCTCCTGCAGCAGCGCGTGCGTGCCCACGACGATCCCCGCCGTGCCCGAGGCGGCGTCCAGCAGGGCCGCGCGGCGGGCGGCGGCGCCCATGGAGCCGGTCAGCAGCGTGACCGACGTGCCCCCGAACATGCCCCCCTGCGCCAGATCCCCGAGCATGCCGGTGATCGAGCGGTGATGCTGCTGGGCCAGCACCTCCGTGGGGGCCAGCAGCGCCGCCTGGCCGCCCGCGTCGACCACCTGGAGCATCGCCCGCAGCGCCACCACCGTCTTGCCCGCGCCGACCTCGCCCTGCAGCAGCCGGTGCATCGGGTGCTCCAGCGCGAGGTCGGCGGCGATCTCCTCGCCGACCTGCGCCTGCCCCTCCGTCAGCGAGAACGGCAGCCGCCCGTCGAAGTCGGTCAGCAGGCCGTCGCCGCGCCTCGGCCTGGGCTTGGCGGGCAGGGCGGTGGCGGCCCGGCGCCGCCGCAGCAGCACGGCCTGCAGCACGAACGCCTCGTCGAACTTCAGCCGCTTGCGCGCCCGCCCCACCTCGGCGAAGTCCTTCGGCCGGTGGATGCCCACCAGCGCCTCGCCGAGATCCTGCAGCCCGTGGCGGGCCCGCAGCTCGGCGGGCAGCGGGTCGTCGAGCGGGCCCAGCGTGTCGAGCACGACGCCGACCGCGCGCCTGATCGCCCACGGCGTGACGTCCTTGCCCGCGGGATAGATCGGCACCGGCGCCGCCGCGAACTCCTCCGCGTTCGCCTCGCCCTCCTCGAACAGCTCGAACTCCGGGTGCGCGAGCTGCCAGCGCGGCTTCGACCGCGCCCCGAACAGCCCCACCTTGCCCGCGAACATGCCCCGCTGCCCGGGCTTGAGCCGCGTCTCGGCCACGTGGGAGCCCTTGCCGAAGAACGACAGGTAGAGCCTGTTGCCGTTGCCGTCGACGACCTCGACCTCCAGCCAGGTGCCGCCGCGGTTGCGCATGGGCTTGCGCATGAGCCTGGTCACCTCGCCGACCACGGTGACGTGCTCGTCGACCTCCAGCGCGTCGAGCGTGGTCAGCTCGCCGCGCTCGGCGTAACGCCGGGGATAGTGGCGCAGCAGGTCGCCGACCGTCTCCAGGTCGAGCACGCTGTGCAGCAACTTGGCGGTCTTCGGGTCGAGCGCCTTCGTCAGAGGCTCGTCGAAACGGCTCACGGCATTAAGTTCTACCGCGTCGGCCCGACAGGAATCCCGTTCATCGGTGTCACTCCACGCCGATCAGGAGCGGATAGCCGCCCTGCTCGCCGTCGTACACGACCAGATCCACGTCGGGCCGCGTACCGCGCAACTGCTCCTCCAGCCGCGCGGCGAGCCCCGGCGGCGCCTGCGCGCCCGTGACCAAGGTCACCAGCTCGCCGCCGCCGGCCACCATCCGGTCCACGACCACGGTGGCCACGCGGTCGAGCGAGCCGCCGATCACCGCGACGTCCCCGTCGATCATGCCGAGCACGTCCCCGGGGCGGCACAGGCCCGCGCTCGTCATCGCCTCCCGGTCCGCCACCGTCACGTGTCCGTACCGCGTGTGCCCGGCCGCGTCCGTCATCGCCACCACGTCGTCGTCGAAGCGGCGCAGCGGATCGTGTACGGCCAGCGCCGCCAGCCCCTGCACGGTCGCCTTCGTCGGCAGCACGCTGACCACGGCCCCGTCCTCGCGGGCGATCTCCGCGGCCGCGGCGGCGACCGACCTGACGCCCTCGTCGTTCGGCAGGACCGCGACCTCGCTGCCCGCCTGCCTGATCGCGGCCAGCATGGCGGGCAGGGTGGGCCGGGTGCCGGGCTCGCGGCGTACCACGACCGCGCCGCACTCCTCGAACAGCGCCGCGATCCCGTCCCCCGCGGCCACCGCCACCACGCCCCGGCCCGCGCTGCCACGGTGGGTGCGTTCGGCCAGGTACGTGATCCTGATCCGGTGCGGCCGCCCGGCCCGCAGCCCGGCCTCCACGGCGGGACCGGCCTCGGCCACGTGGACGTGCACGTTCCACAGCCCGCCGCCGCCGACCACGACCAGCGAGTCGCCCATGGCGTCGAGCTCCTCGCGCAGCGCGGCCACCGCGGCGTCGTCGGCGTCCAGCAGGTACATCACCTCGTACCCCGCCCCCACCTCGGCCATCGGCGCGACCCGCGAGGTCGGCGCGGGCACGTCGTAGTGATCGCTGTAGGAGTCGGTGATCACGGAGGCCAGGGTCTCCAGCACGATCGCCGCGCCCGCGCCGCCCGCGTCCACCACGCCGCTGCGGGCCAGCACGTCCAGCTGGGAAGGCGTACGGCGCAGCGCGGCGCGGGCCTCACCCGCCGCCTGCCGCGCCACCGCCCGCAGATCGCCCCCGTCCACGTCCTGTACGGCTCGCGCGGCCGACTCCAGCACGCTCAGCACCGTGCCCTCCACCGGCCTGGCCACCGCCTCCCTGGCCAGCACGGCGGCCCTGAGCAGCCCGGCCCGCAGGTCGGAGCCGTCCTTCAGCACCTCGGCGAGGCCGCGTAACGCCTGGCTGACGATCACGCCGGAGTTTCCGCGGGCCCCGACGAGCGCGCCGTACGAGAGCGTCTGCCACACCACGGCCGCGTCCACGTCGTCGGGCAGCGACTCGACGGCCTCGGCCGCGGACAGCATGGTCAGGTGCAGGTTGGTGCCGGTGTCGCCGTCGGCCACGGGGAACACGTTCAGCGCGTCGATCTCGGTCCTGGCCCGGCCGAGCGCGTCGGCGGCCAGGCGGGCCCAGCGGCGCACCGCCGGCGGGTCGAGGATCTTCATCTGCACCCTCCCGGCTCCCGGCGTGGCCCGAATGCGCTACGGTTGTCGATGGAGAATATCGCCGCCGGACCGCCGGTCCAGCGTTCCAGTTCGCGCCCATCGGTGTGGATCGGATATTCTCGTCTGGCTGGCCGGTTGTCCCGGCATGCCCTCCGCCCGGAAAGCATCAGCGGACAGGGCTACATCGACTGTTTTAAGGAGCGAACCGTGGCTTCCGTCTGCGATGTCTGCCGCAAGGGCCCGACCTTCGGCAACAACGTGTCCCACTCCCACCGCCGTACCCGTCGTCGTTGGAACCCCAACATCCAGACGGTCCGCGCGGTCGTCGGCGGCACGCCGAAGAAGCTCAACGTGTGCACCTCGTGCATCAAGGCGGGCAAGGTCACCCGCTAGGTCCCACACTTTCGCGTAAGCCCGTAGCTCCCGAGGGAGTTGCGGGCTTACGCGTTTTCGGGCCCCTGAGGCCCGAGCGTCAGCGCCAGCGCCAGGCGTGGTCCACCGGGCCGATGCCGCTTCCCAGAGGGAAACCCCGCGCGATCGCGCCCGTCACGTACTCCTTCGCCTTCCCCACCGCCTCCGGCACGTCGTCGCCCAGCGCGAGCCGGGAGGCGATCGCCGAGGCCAGCGTGCAGCCCGTGCCGTGGGTGTGGCGGTTGTCGAGGCGCTCGGCGGCGAAGCGGTATTCGGCCGTGCCGTCCGTGAGCAGGTCCACGGGCGCGCCCGGCAGATGGCCGCCCTTGATCAGCGCCCACCTGGGCCCGAGCTCCAGAACGGCCTCGGCCGCCGCCCGCAGCCCGCCCTCGTCCTCCACCTTGACGGAGGTGAGCTGCTCCACCTCCCACAGGTTCGGCGTCACCACGGTGGCCACGGGCAGCAGCCGCGTCCGCAGCGTGTCGACGGCCTCGGGCGCGAGCAGCGGGTCGCCGTGCTTCGACACCCCCACGGGGTCCACGATCACGGGCGCGGCGTACGAGCCGAGCGCGTCGGCCACGACCTCGACCAGCGCGGGGGAGGCCAGCATGCCGGTCTTCACCGCCTGGGCGCCGATGTCGCCCAGGACCGAGTCGAGCTGCGCGCGTACGGCCTCGGGTGGCAGCTCCCAGTAGCCCTGGACGCCCAGGGAGTTCTGAGCCGTCACCGCCGCGATGACGCTCATGCCGTGGACGCCCATGGCGAGCATGGTCTTCAGGTCGGCCTGGATGCCCGCGCCGCCCCCGGAGTCGGAGCCGGCGACGGTCAGCACGCGTGGAGGGGTCGAAACCGTCATGTCCCCCATCCAACCACTCAGCTGATGGCGCAGTCCCCGCTGACCAGCCCGCAGTTGGCGGCCTTCTGGCCCTCGCCCGTGGCGGTGAACGAGACGTTCACCGAGTCACCGGCCGACAGCGACGCCGACAGGTCGAGGATCAGCAGATCGCCGTCCTGCGTCCATTGGGCGCCGGTCACGGCCATGACCTTGCCTTCGACCGGGACGGAGACCGTCGGGTTCTCCAGCGTCTCCCCAGAGGTGTTCGAGAGCGTCATGTCGGCCTGGTAGCTGAGCACCCGCTGCTTGATGGTCTGCTTGATGTTCATCGCGCCGCCCTGGCCGGACCCGAACGTGTTCGTGGAGGTCGGGAGCGGGGTGCTGCCGCCGCTGCTGGTCCCCCCGCCGGTGTCGCCGTCGTCCAGCGTCGAAGGCTCCTCGGTCGGCGTCTCGGTGGCGAGCTCCTCGACGGGCGGCGTCGGCTCCTTCGTCGGCTTCGCGGACGTCTTCACCTTGGTCTTGGTGGGCGTCGGCGTCGCGGAGGCGGTGCGGCGCGGGGGCGTACGGGCGCTGTACGAGGCCGTCGGCGCCGGGGTCTTGGACGTCGTCGGCTCCTCGTCCGCCGACTCCTCCTCGGACGGCTCCTCCTCCGGCGTGGTCTCCTCTTCGGTCGGCTGGGAGGCCGCGGGACCCGGCTGGTTGTTCGTCGCCTGGACGGCGGCGCAGGTCGCGCCCGCGCACTTGTCGGGCGTACCCGACGAGCTCATGAACTTGACGCCCGCCACGGTGCCGCCGAGCACCACGGCGACCGCCGCGACCGACAGCAGCGCGACCCGGCCCTTGCCGCCACCCGACGACGGGGGGGCGGTGAGCACGTCGCCGCCGCCGCGTCCGCCCTTACGGCGCCCGCGGCGGCCCTTGGGCTCGTCCGGCTCGTCGAGGCCGGGGTCGGCCGCCCAGTCGGAGGCGAGGAAGCCGGTCTCGGCGTTCGCCCAGGCGGGCGCCTGCACGGCCGTGGGCTCCCCGGCCACCTTGACGTCCCCGGGCTCGGGCGGGCCGGCCGACATGGGCACCGCGCCGGTACGGTCACCGGGCCCGTCGAACGGCCCGTCGAAGGGCCCGGGCCGGTCGCCGGGAGGTGGTCCGCCGAAGGCGCCACCCGGCACGTCGGGGCCGTCGAAGAAGGCCGTACGCTCCATGGGCCCGTCAAAGGGGCCAGACGCCTCAAAGGGGCCTCGACCGCCGGCCGGACCCGGACCTCCAGGGCCGGGCGGAGCGTCCGGGCCGCCGAAGAAGGCCGTACGCTCGGCGGGCCCCTCCATGGGAGCCGCGGCGTCGAAAGGGCCCCGCCCGGCGGGTGCGCCCGGATTGCCGGGGCCGTCGAAGAAGGCCGTGCGCTCCATGGGCCCGTCGAAGGGACCGGGAGCGTCAAAAGGGCGGTCGCCCGGCTGGCCCCACTCCGGCGGCCGGGCGAAGGCGCCCGTCGTCTCGAACGGCCCGGCCTCCCCAGGACCCGGCTGCGGGAAGCCATGCACGGGGTCGTTGGCCGGGGGGAAGCCGCCGTCGGAGTTGTTGGGCAGCGCGAAGGCACCGGTGGTCTCGAACGGCTCGGACTGCGGCCCGCGCGGAAGCGGTCCGTCAGTGCGCCGCGGCATGGGAGCCCACTGGCCCGTCACCTCGGGTTCGTCCGGCAGCGAAGGCCAGCCGGGCGGCTCGGCCTGCTCGTCAGGACCCCAGAATGCGCTGTTGTTCCCCCGTTCATCCCCGTCGTCGGATCCACCTGTGCCGTGGCGGCCCATGGCTGCCCTTTCTCGCGGTTACAGTGGCCGCCAATCTTCATAACACCTTTGCGACACCGTTGTCACAGCAATCCCCGGAGTCCCACCACAAATCCGGAAAATGTCACTCAAATCGGGACAAGTCATCACCGAAAGTGATCCCACCCACGGTGGCCTATCTCACGCCCATGAACCAGCACACCTTCGCCCTCGATCACCCGGCCCACGACCTGCCACGACGGCGGCAAACTCACCTCTGCGGGGAAGACCGCGGCCAGCGCGTGATCCTCACCACCCGTGAGCACCCACTCCAGCGGATCGACCCCAAGTTCCTTGGCCGCGACCGAAACCGGCTCCCCCACGGCGAAGGCCCGCGGATCCAGCTCGATGCGCACGCCACTGGCCTCGGCGACGTGGCCGAGGTCCTGCAGCAGCCCGTCGCTGACGTCCAGCATCGCGCTCGCGCCCAGCTCGGCCGCCCCCGGCCCCATCGCGTACGGAGGGCTGGGCCGCCGATGCGCGACCACGACCTCCTCCAGGACGGGGTTCTCCGGCACGCCCGCCTCCAGCAGCGCCCACCCGGCGGCGGCATAGCCCAGCCGCCCGGTCACCGCCACGACCTGCCCGGGCCGGGCGCCGGAGCGCGTCACGGGAGCCCGCCCGCCCAGGTCGCCCAGCGCGGTCACCCCGATGACCACCAGGTCGCACCGCGTGATGTCGCCCCCGGCGACGCTCGCCCCGACCACCGCGCACTCGTCGCGGAACCCGTCCGTCAGCCCGTCGAGCCACGCCAGCGGCAGGTCGGCGGGCATGCCCAGCCCGACCACGAGGGACGTCGGCACGGCGCCCATGGCGGCCACGTCGGCGAGGTTCTGGGCGGCGGCCTTACGACCCACGTCGTAACCGCTGGACCAATCCCGCCGAAAATGTCTACCCTCGATCAGCAAATCCGTTGAGACCACAACCCGGCCGTCAGGCGCGCTGACCACGGCGGCGTCGTCACCCGGACCGAGCATTACCGCCGCACCCTGGGGCAGACGACCGGTAATCCGATTTATCACTCCGAATTCGCCGAGATCTCCGACTGTGATGACGCACCTCCTGACGCACACAGGGTACGGTGGCCCTTCGGCGTGATCCAATCGCCCGGGAGGACGTGATGGTGCAGGCCTACATCCTTATCCAGACCGAGGTCGGCAAGGCCGCTGCCGTGGCTCGCGAGATTTCCGGGATTCCCGGGGTCACTCAAGCGGAAGACGTGACGGGGCCCTACGACGTGATCGTGCGCGCGGAGGCCAACAACGTCGACGAGCTGGGCAAGCTCGTGGTGGCACAGATTCAGGCGGTGGAAGGGATCACGCGTACTCTTACGTGTCCGATCGTCCACATTTAAAGGTAGTCGTCGCATGCGTGCCGCCGCCGCCCTGCTCGTTCTCCTCGCGCTCGCCGGTTGCGGCGGCACCGTACAGGTGGAGCCGCCCAAACCGACGGGTGAGGCGGTGACGGCCTGCGGCAAGCTGGCGACGCTGCTGCCCCAGACGCTCGACGGCGACCGGCGTGGCACGTCCACGCCCGAGTCGCCGTACGTGGCCGTCTGGGGCGACGGGGTCATCGCGCTGCGCTGCGGCGTGCCCAGGCCGGCCAGGATGGCACCCACCGACCAGCTCCAGGAGATCGGCGGGGTGGGCTGGTTCGCCGACCCCGACAGGCCCACGTTGTTCACCGCGGTCACGGACGCGGCCTACGTGGAGGTCACGGTCGGCGGCGAGCACGTGGCCGCCGAGGTGCTGGCGGACCTGTCGAAGCCGATCGCCCAGGTCTCGCCCTCGTCCCAGTGACCGCGCGATCTCAACGCAGGCCCGCCGAGCGCGACAGCGCGAGCTGGATGAGCCGGTCGACCAGCGCCGGGTAGTCCAGCCCCGAGGCGGCCCAGAGCTGCGGCGCCACCGACAGCGACGTGAACCCGGGCATGGTGTTGATCTCGTTGAAGATCAGGTGGCCCTCGGGCGTGTAGAAGAAGTCGACCCGCGCGAGCCCCTCGCAGTCGAGCGCCTCGAACGCGCGCACCGCCATGGCCCGCAGCTGCTCGGCCGCCTCCTCGGGGAGGTCGGCGGGCACGGTGAGCGACATCTGGTCCGGGTAGTACTTCGCCTCGAAGTCGAAGAACTCCTGGCCGCCCTCGACCTTCACCTCGCCGGGCCGCGACGCGACCGCGGGCTCGTCGCCGAGCGACTCCAGCACCGCGCACTCGATCTCGCGGCCGACGATGGCGGCCTCGATGAGCACCTTGGGGTCGTGCTGCCTGGCGACCTCGACGGCCGCCTCCAGCTCGCCCAGGTCGTGGGCCTTGGAGATGCCCTGCGAGGACCCGGCCCTGGCGGGCTTGACGAACACCGGCCAGCCGAGCCCCTCCGCCTCCTTCAGCACGCGGTCGCGGTCGAGCCGCCAGTCGCGGTCGCGTACGACGACGTGGCGGCCGATCGGCAGCCCGGCGGCGGCCATGACGGTCTTCATGTGGGCCTTGTCCATGCCCACCGCGCTGGCCAGCACGCCCGAGCCGACATAGCGCACCCCGGCCATCTCGAGCAGTCCCTGGATGGTGCCGTCCTCGGCGAACGGGCCGTGCATCACGGGGAACACCACGTCCACCGAGCCGAGCTCCACGGGGATGCTGCCGGGGTCGTACGCCACCAGCGAACTCCCACCGGACGGCAGCGCCAGCGCCGCGCCCGAGGTGTCGACGACCGGCAGCTCGCCCGACTCGATGGCGAACCGCTGGTCCGAAGCCGCCAGCACCCACCTGCCGTCCTGGGCGATCCCGATGGGGATCACCTCGTACTTGCTCCTGTCGATCGCATCCAGCACACTGCCCGCGCCCATCAGGGACACGGCGTGCTCCGAATTGCGGCCTCCGAAAACAACGGCGACGCGTGGCTTGCTCATGGTGTCCGAATCTACCGGGGTGTCCGGGTCACAGCGAGCCGAGCACGCCGTAATCAGGACTTTCTCCCATCCTTACACGCCGTACCGCTCCGGTTTGGGCGATCGGGACATGAGCAACATGCCCGCCTCCGCCGGGGACATGCCGTCGTGGACGACCCCGACGACGACCTCGGTGATCGGCATCTCGACATCGTGCTTCCTGGCCAGCTCCAGCACGGACTCGCAGGACTTCACGCCCTCGGCGGTCTGCTTGGTGGCGGCCACGACCTCGGCGAGGGTCATGCCCCTGCCCAGGTTCTCGCCGAAGGTGCGGTTGCGCGACAGCGGCGACGTGCAGGTCGCCACGAGGTCCCCCATGCCCGCGAGCCCCGCGAACGTGTGCTGGTCGGCCCCCAGGGCCGCGCCCAGGCGGGAGATCTCGGCCAGCCCCCTGGTGATGAGCATGGCGCCGACGTTGTCGCCCATGCCCATGCCCGCGGAGACGCCCACGGCCAGGGCGATCACGTTCTTCACCGCGCCGCCCAGCTCCACGCCGACCACGTCGTGGTTGGTGTACGGGCGGAACCACGGCGGCAGGTGGCAGATCGCCTGCAGCCGGGCGGCGACCGACTCGTCGGTGCAGGCGACGACGGTGGCGGCGGGCTGGCGTTCGGCGATCTCCTTGGCCAGGTTGGGGCCTGAGACGACCGCGACCCGCTCCTCGGGCACCTCGGCGACCTCGCGGATCACCTCGCTCATCCGCTTGGTCGTGCCCAGCTCGATGCCCTTCATCAGGCTCACCAGGACGGCGTTCGGCGGGATGTGCTCGCGCCAGGCGGCCAGGTTGGGCCGCAACTGCTGCGACGGCACCGCCAGCACCACGAACTCGGCCCCTTCGAGCGCCCGGGCCGGGTCGGTCGTGGCGCGCAGCTTCTCCGGGAGGGGGAGGCCCGGCAGGTAGTCGGGGTTGACGTGGTCGCGGTCGATCGCCTCGACCAGCTCCCGTCTGCGGCCCCAGAGCATGACCTCGTTGCCTGCCTCGGCCAGGATCGTCGCGAACGTGGTCCCCCACGAGCCCGTCCCGAAAACGGCCACCTTTGTCATGCCATCACTCCTTGGCCGGATCGTAGGGAGTCTCGGGGGCCTTCTCGCCACGCAGCTCGGCGAGCTGCTGGGTGATCGCGGCCGTGATGTCGGCCGTCGCCGCGCGCAACACCTCCGCCTGCAGCGGCCGGCCCTGGTACTTCGACAGGTCCACCGGTGGGCCCACCGTCACGCGGAACGTCTTGCGCGGGAACAGCCTGGGCTTCTTCTCCCCGTACGGCAGCAACTCATGCGCGCCCCAGTGGGCCACCGGGATGACCGGCGCGCCGCTCTCCAGCGCCAGCCGGGCCGCGCCCGTCTTGCCCACCATGGGCCACAGGTCGGGATCGCGGGTGCAGGTGCCCTCGGGGTAGAACAGGATCGCGGCGCCGGCCTCGAGCCGCTGGGCCGAGATGTGCAGGGACTTCGCCGCCTCGGCGCTGCCCCGGTCGACGGGGATGGCCAGGAGCCCCGTCACCGCCCTGCCCAGGAACGGCACCTTGAACAGAGCGGCCTTGGCCAGGATTACCGGCCAGCGCCCGTTGTTGTAGAGGAAGTGCGACAGCAGGACAGGATCAGTCCAGGAGAGGTGATTGGTCGCGATGATCACGCCGCCGGTGCGCGGGATGCGCTCCCCACGACGCCAGTCCCTCTTGACCAGGAGCCAGGACAGCGGTTTCACGATGACGACTGCCAGGGTTTCCCAGAAACGCGATGGTCGCGCGGGGCGGCTCATGGTCTCCTCCAACACGTACGGGATGCGCCCCAAGTCTCCCGGTTGGCCGCGCGGGATGTCGAGGCGGGATGCTTAAGACTATGAGCATCCGCTGGTCCCTGGTCATCCCGGTGAAGACGCTGGTCGCGGCGAAGACGAGGCTGGCGGCGGCCACGGGCCCGCACCGGACCAGGCTGGCCGTGGCCGTGGCGAGTGACACGGTGGCGGCGGCGCTCTCGTGCGCGCGGGTCGCCCGGGTGATCGTGGTGACGGCCGATCCCGCCGCGGCCGGGCCCCTGGGCGCGCTGGGGGCCGAGGTGGTGCCCGACCCGGACCGCGGCCTGAACACCGCCCTGCGCACCGGGGCCGCCCATGCCGTACGCGTCGCGCCGGGCGACGCGGTCGGGGCGCTCCAGGCGGACCTGCCCGCCCTGCGGTCGCCGGAGCTGGGGACGGCGCTGGAGGCCGCCGCCGAGTTCGACCAGTCCTTCGTGCCGGACGCGCTCGACGTCGGGACGACCTTCTACGGGGTGCGGCCGGGGATGCCGTTCACGCCGAGGTTCGGCGGGGAGTCGCGGGCCAAGCACCTGGCGGGCGGGGCCAAGGAGCTGTGCCTGACGGGGATCGACTCGGTGCGGCGGGACGTGGACACGCCCGACGACCTGCGCGCGGCGATCGCGCTGGGCCTCGGCCGCCACACGGCCGCGGTGGTCGCCGAGCTGTGGCCCGGCTCATGAGACGGCTGGGTCCGGTCTTCTCCTGCCGCGGGCTCATGAGACAGCTGGGTTCCCGTCTTCCTGCCGAGGGCTCATGAGACGGCTGGGCTCCGGTTTTCCTGCCGCGGGCTCATGAAGTGCTCGCGGAGGTCTTCATGATGGCGGGCGAGGTCGCCACCGCCAGGTGCGCCAGGCTCATCAGGGCCACGGCCGCGGCGAAGGCCGCGTAGCCGCCGAGCCACTCCCCCAACGCGCCGCCGACCAGCCCGCCCAGCGGGTACGCCCCCCACATCAGGAAGCGCATGCTGGCGTTGACCCGGCCCATCAGGTGGTCGGGCGTGATGCGCTGGCGGTAGCTGAGCTGGGCCACGCCGAAGATCGAGCTGACCGCGCCGAACAGCGACGAGGCGGCCGGGAAGATCAGCAGCTGCCAACCGGGGCCGGTCGCCAGCGCGGGCAGGTAGAGCACGGCCGCCAGGACGGCGGAGCCGTACAGGGTGGGGCCGCTGCCGAAGCGCGCGGTGAGGCGGGCCACCAGCGCGGCGCCCACGAGGGAGCCGACGGCGGCGGCCGACAGCAGCAGCCCGTACTGGGCGGAGCCGACCCCCAGCTCCTTGACCAGGTAGAGCGGCAGTCCGACGGCCGCGATGCCGTTGGCCGCCATGACGAGCGCGCCCACGATCGCGACCCTGCGCAGCACCCGCTCTCCCGCGACGAACCTGATGCCCTCCGCCACCTCCTGGCGCAGCCTCCGCTCGCCGCGCCGCGGGCTCTCCTCGGCGCGCACGCCCCACAGCAGGAACGCGGAGAGGAGGTAGCTGACGGCGTCGGCGAGCAGCGCGATCGGCGCGGTGAACACGGCCACCGCCCAGCCGCCGACGCCCGGTCCGGCGAGCAGCGAGGTGTTCCTGGTGACCTCCAGGACGCCGTTGCCGCGTTCGAGGCGCTCCTTGGTCACGATGGCGGGCAGGAAGCTCATGTGGGCGACGTCGAAGAAGACCGTGCCCACGCCCAGCACCAGGGCGACCGCGTACAGCTGCGGCAGCGTCAGCACGTCGAGCCAGGCCGCCACCGGGACCGACAGCAGCGCCACGCCACGCGCGAGGTCGGACCAGATGAGGATCGGGCGGCGCCGCGACCGGTCCACCCACACGCCCGCGGGCAGCCCGATCAGCAGGAAGGCGAGCATCTGGGCCGCCGACAGCAGGCCGAGCTGGAAGGCTCCGGCGTCCAGGGCGAGGAGCGCCGCCAGGGGCAGGGCCACGACCGTGACCTGCGTGCCCAACTGCGTGATGGCGTTCGCCCACGCGAACCGCCAGAAATCGCCCGTACGTCCCATGTCTCTCGATCTTTGCCGCCTGGCCGGGCAAGGGGCAAACGAATTACGCTGATCAGCGTGCAGGGAACGGTACGCAGCTTCGACGAGGCCACGCGCTCGGGGACGGTGTTCCTCGACGACGGGACCGTGCTGGAGTTCGGCACGTCCGCCTTCGACGCGGGGCCGCTGCGGCTGCTGCGCACGGGACAGCGGGTCAACATCGGGATGTCCGGCGAGGAGATCGCCTACATCACGCTCTCGACCTTCCCGGTCCCGGACGCCTTCCGCGGCCGCCCGCCGGCGGGCGATTCCGAGTAACAGGCCCTTTTGCCGGGTCGCGGCCCGGCCGATTGCGGGCCGAAATGCGAAACGCCCGGGCCGATGGCCCGGGCGGAAGCGCGTGCTGGGTTTACTTCTTCTTTCCGGCTTTCTTGCCGCCCTGGTTGACCAGTTCCTTGAAGTCGGATCCCGGGCGGAACTTCGGCCCCCAGCTCTCGGGGACGTTGATTTCCGCGCCGGTCGACGGGTTCCTGGCCGTGCGGGCGGGCTTGTTCACCATCTCGAATGCGCCGAAGCCCGTGATCGAGACCTTGTCGCCGCTCGCCACGGCCTTCTGGATGGTGTCGATGACCGCGTTCACGGCCTCGGTGGCCGTCTTCCTGTCGCCAACCCGATCAGCGATGGCCTCGACGAGTTCTCGCTTGTTCATGAAAGTCCTGCTCCCCCAGTTACGGCTCGGGGTTCCAGCTCATGAGTTCGCCCTAGAAACCCCTTACGGGCTTGAAAGTAGGCGGGATCGCCGGTGAACTCAATCACCTAGCGCGTTTTCCTCACTACGTGGCGTGTCGAGAGAGGCCAGAAAGGCGTCGAGTCGGGCGGCGGCCCTTTCCGGGTCACGCTTCGCCAGATCGCAAATCGCGAGGTAGCGGCGGGCCAGCCGGTCCTTCTCGGCTGGGGGAAGCATGCGGACGCGGCGGTGCGCCTCGCGCAACCGCCGCGCCAGTTCGTCGTCTTCTAGACGGTCGTCGGCAGCCATGGCTGCCGACCATTCTCGTACGACGCCACATCGTCGGCGTGACGCAGGGTCAGCCCGATGTCGTCGAGGCCCTCCATGAGCCGCCAGCGGGTGTAGTCGTCGATCTCGAACGACACGGCCTCATCGGCCCAGCGGACCTGGCGTTCGACCAGGTCGACGGTGACCTCGAGCTTCGGGTCCGCCTCGACGGCCGACTGCAGCGCCTCGACCTTGTCGCCCGGCAGGATGACCGGCAGCAGGCCCATCTTCGTGGAGTTGTTGCGGAAGATGTCGCCGAAGCGGGCGGCGATCACGACGCGGAACCCGTACTGCTGCAGCGCCCAGACCGCGTGCTCGCGCGAGGAGCCGGTGCCGAAGTCGGGGCCGGAGACGAGGATCGAGCCGCCCTCGTAGGACGGGTCGTTCAGCACGAACGTCGGGTCCTCGCGCCAGGCCGCGAACAGGCCCTTCTCGAACCCGGTGCGGCTGACCTGCTTGAGCCAGACGGCCGGGATGATCTGGTCGGTGTCGACGTTGCTGCGGCGCAGCGGCACCGCCGTACCGGTGTGGGTGGTGAATGCTTCCATCGGTCCAGGTCTCCTTACAGGTCGGCGGGCGCGGTCAGACGGCCGGTGACGGCGGTCGCGGCGGCGACCTGCGGCGACACCAGGTGGGTGCGGCCACCCTTGCCCTGGCGGCCCTCGAAGTTGCGGTTGGAGGTGGAGGCGCTGCGCTCGCCGGGCTGGAGCGTGTCGGGGTTCATGCCCAGGCACATCGAGCAGCCGGCCTCGCGCCACTCGGCGCCGGCAGCCTTGAACACCTCGTGCAGGCCCTCCTGCTCGGCCTGCACCTTGACCAGCATCGAGCCGGGCACGATCAGCGTGCGGGTCTTCACCTGGCGGCCGCGCAGGATCTCGGCGGCCGAGCGCAGGTCCTCGATGCGGCCGTTGGTGCACGAGCCGACGAACACGGTGTCGACCTCGATCTCACGCAGCGGCGTGCCGGCGGTCAGGCCCATGTACTCCAGCGCCCGCTCGGCGGCCGAGCGCTCGACCGGGTCGGAGAAGCTCTCCGGGGACGGGACGGACTCGCCCAGCGGCAGGCCCTGGCCCGGGTTGGTGCCCCACGTGACGTACGGGGTCAGCGTCGTGGCGTCGATCTCCACGACCTTGTCGAACACGGCGTCGTCGTCGGTGCGCAGCGTCTTCCAGTACGCGACGGCCTGGTCCCACGCCTCGCCCTCGGGCGCGTGCGGGCGGCCCTTCAGGTACTCGAACGTGGTCTCGTCCGGCGCGATCATGCCGGCGCGGGCGCCCGCCTCGATCGACATGTTGCAGACCGTCATGCGGCCCTCCATGGAGAGCTTGCGGACGGCCTCGCCGCGGTACTCCA
The DNA here is from genome assembly GCF_040675285.1 of Nonomuraea sp. NPDC049625. Taxonomy (NCBI): domain Bacteria; kingdom Bacillati; phylum Actinomycetota; class Actinomycetes; order Streptosporangiales; family Streptosporangiaceae; genus Nonomuraea; species Nonomuraea sp. NPDC049625. Next base: position 63,541 of record NZ_JBFAOQ010000013.1, read on the forward strand.
CGATGTAACCCTGGCCGCCGCCGGTGCCGATCTTGGCGATGATGGCCAGGATCAGGTCCTTGGCGGTCACGCCGGCGGGCAGCTCACCGGAGACCTCGATCGCCATCGTCTTCGGCCGGTACGCGGGCAGCGTCTGCGTGGCCAGCACGTGCTCGACCTCGGAGGTGCCGATGCCGAACGCGATGCCGCCGAACGCGCCGTGCGTCGAGGTGTGGGAGTCACCGCACACGATCGTCATGCCCGGCTGCGTCAGCCCGAACTGCGGGCCGATGATGTGCACCACGCCCTGACCGGCGTCGCCCATCGGATGGAGCCTGATGCCGAACTCGGCGGCGTTCTTGCGCAGCGTCTCGACCTGCGTCTTGGACACCGGGTCGGAGATCGGGCCGAGCACGGTCGGCACGTTGTGGTCCTCGGTGGCGATCGTGAGATCGGGCCGCCGCACCTTCCGGCCGGCGAGACGGAGCCCGTCGAACGCCTGCGGGCTGGTCACCTCGTGAATGAGGTGCAGGTCGATATAGAGCAGGTCCGGTTCGCCCTCGGCACGCCGGACTACGTGCTGCTCCCAGACCTTCTCGGCCAGTGTGCGGCCCATGATCTCCTCCTGTTTGTTCGCGGTGCGCCATCGCACCGCTTGCTCAGGCCCGGTCCCGCCGGTCGCCGCTCCGGGGGACCAGCGCTCCCTCCGTGCCTTCTGCGATGCTTCGCATCGCGGCTCGGTCGCTCAGGTCGGTCCCTTTCGTTCTTCAGTCCAGAGACCGGCGCTCCCTCGCGGCGGGAGTTTGCCTCCGACTTGCCTTCTCATATGTCGAGACGGCAGTATCGGTGTATGGACAACTCTAGCGGAGTCGGAGTACTCGACAAGGCCGTTCTTGTACTCAATGCCCTCGAAGCGGGACCCGCTTCACTGGCGCAGCTCGTCCAGGCCACCGGTCTGGCCCGCCCCACGGCCCATCGGCTGGCCGTCGCACTTGAGCACCACCGCATTGTGAGTCGTGACACACAGGGCAGGTTCGTCCTGGGTCCCCGGCTTTCCGAGTTGTCCACCGCGGCCGGCGAGGACCGGCTGCTGGCAGTGGCCGCCCCCGTACTGATGCAGCTCAGGGACCTCACCGGGGAGAGCGCGCAACTCTACCGCCGGCAGGGCGACGAGCGCGTCTGCGTCGCGGCCGCCGAACGCGCGAGCGGCCTGCGGGACACCGTGCCGGTGGGCTCCGCGCTGCCCATGTCGGCGGGCTCGGCCGCGCAGATACTGCTGGCATGGGAGGAGCCGGACCGGCTGCACCGCGGCCTGCGCGGCGCCAAGTTCAGCGCCGCCACCCTCGCCTCCGTACGGCGCCGCGGCTGGGCCCACAGCGTCGGCGAGCGCGAGCAGGGGGTGGCCAGCGTGTCTGCGCCCATAAGGGGCAGCGGCGGCAAGGTGATCGCGGCCGTATCGGTCTCCGGCCCCATCGAACGGCTCACGAGGGCGCCGGGCCGGCTCCACGCGGTGCCCGTTATGGCGGCGGCCGAACGTATAACGGAGGCAATGCGTCGCACGTCATGATCGGCGAAAGCAGGTATTTGGGGAGCCGAGTGCCTCGTGGGCGCACTAGCCTGAGTGCGTGACAGATCGCATCGAGGTAGCCGCCACTGAGCTGCGACCCCTGCTCGAAGAGTTCATCATGTGGGCGCGTGCGAACGCGCCCGGAAGCGACCCCGAGCTCGTGGGGCCTGCCGCACTGTGGCACCGTCTCGCCTTCTCGCAGGACCTCGGCACGTGGAAGCGTGCTGACCTGCGCAACCTGCTGCTCGACCGCATGCCCAAGGTCGTGGAGGATCCCGACGCCGCCGCCGACGGGATGCTCCCGGCCGTGGACGCGTACCTGACGTTCCTCTCCCAGACCGGCAGGCTGGCCGAGGGCTCGGACTCCCTCGCCGATCTGCAAGCTGAGCTCGACGACGTCGAGGACGAGTTCGTCGACCTCATGGAAGAGCTGCTCGACGACGCCGAGGGCGACGACGACGGGGAGGACGAGGTCGGCGACCTGGGCGATTTCGAGCCGTTCGCGGACGACCTCGCCGAACTCGACACGATCAGGCTGCGGCCCGACTCGGAGCTCGCCGCGGCGGCCCGGCAGGCGCCGCTGGTGGCCAAGGCCCGCGACCTCGCCCTCTGGGTGGGTTCCGGCCGCCGGGTGGGCGAGGACACCCTGCTCACCGACGCCGAGGTGGAGGAGGCGCTGGCGGCCGTCGGGCTGCCCAGGCCCGACACCGACGGCCCGATCGCCGAGGTCGTCCCGCAGCTCTGGAACATCTGGAACCTGGCCGTGGACCTGGAGTTCCTCCAGCCCGGCGAGGGCAACACGGTCGCGGTGCAGGACGACACCTCTGAGTGGCCGTTCGACGACGACGAGGACGTTCTCGACGCCTGGATGCTCGGGCTCCACTCCGTCGACTACGGCGACCCTGAGCTGAGCGACGAAGACCTCACGATGGCGCTGGCGGGTCTGACCCGGGGCCTGCTGGTCAGGCTGCTGCTGGCGGGGGGCTCGCGCGAGCTCGACGACCTGGCGCAGGACCTGGCCGAGTCCGCCGCCGACCTCGACGAGCTGGGCTCTGACGCGTGGGAGGCGGCAGGCGAACCGCTGGCCCCCGCGATCGACTGGCTCGTCGGGTACGGCATGGTCGAGGTCGACGGCAGCACCGTCCGCCTCACGCCGCTCGGCACCGAGGGGGTCGTCCACCTGGTGGACGACGCCGACATCGAAGTGGACGCGCGGCCCGCGATCGAGTCCATGAGCGCCCACGAGCTGCTGGCGCTCAGCGCCGAGCTGCCCGAGGACGAGGCCGACGCGGAGTTCGCGGCCTGGATGCGGCTCCGGGAGCCGGGCAAGGCGGCCGAGGAGCTGCTGGAGGCGGCGGCCGAGGACGAGAGCGACGCGCTGATCAGGGTGCAGGCGGCCAGCGTGGTCGGCACCCTGGGCGAGGCCGCCATCCCGGCCTGGCAGGCGGCGCTCAAACAGCCCTCGCTCCGGCCCTACGCGGCCACGCACCTGAGCCAGCTGGAGGTCGAGGGGGCGCCCGAGCCCACCCAGGACGACACCCACTGGCTGATCCTGGACATGTGGACGATCTCGGCCGGGCTGGGGCGTTCCGAGTTCGTGAGCAGCCTGCGGGACATCGGGCCGGAGATGGTCAACAACCTGCTCGAGGTGATCTGGCGGATTCCGCACGCGCACGTGGAGGAGTTGCTGGACCTGATCTCCCAGGTCCACCCGGACAAGCAGGTCGCCAAGACGGCCCGCCGCGCCCTCTTCAAGGCGCGCTCCGTGTAACCACCGCTCCATGGAGGCCCTCGCCACTCGGCGGGGGCCTTTCCACTTCCGGCCCCCGGAACCCCCGGCTTCTCAGGACTTCTCAGGCGAGCCACCCACCACACGCGGCCGGATACCTCGGCCCTGCACCCGCACGCGGCCGGACACCTCGGGCCCGCCACGCGTAACCGGGTCCCTGGGCCCTGCACGCCCACAGCGATCACCACCGCACGGAGCCGGACCCCTCGAACCGGCAACCACCGCGCGGCCTGGCCTCCTGAGCTTCGCACGCTCGCGAGGCGCAGCCCACTCATCGCACGTAGCCGGCCGTCTCGGGGCGGCGACCCACCGCACGTACCCCGGCCTCCTGGCGCTTTTACGCTCACGACAAACAGCCGCAAGAGCCGGACGCCTTGGGAGAGCAAGCACCGCACGCGGCCAGGCTTCGTGGGCCTCGGACTCCACAGCGAGCGCCCACCGAACGGGGCCGGACGCCTCGGGTCGGCGAGGCGCCGCATGTGGGTGGGTTTTGTCCAGGGAGACGTGGCAGGCGGGAGCGGAAAACAGAAACGCTCCGGGCTGTGAGCGCCGGAGCGAGTGTGATAGACGTAGTCCCGACCGGATTCGAACCGGCGCTACCGCCTTGAGAGGGCGGCGTCCTGGGCCACTAGACGACGGGACCTTCGCGGGCTTGTGACAGTGGTAGTCCCGACCGGATTCGAACCGGCGCTACCGCCTTGAGAGGGCGGCGTCCTGGGCCACTAGACGACGGGACCCTGTCCACAAGCTGCTGGTGCCGGGATCTCCCCGGCAACGCAGGTAACTCTACCGCACCCCGGAGACCACACCAAACTGCTTAACGGCCCATCAGGTCGGGCCTGTGGCGGCGTACCCAAGCCCCCATCGCCCCGCCTTCCCACAGCGGGTCGAACTCCCCGAGCGGGATCGCCACCTCCGGCCGGCCGGTGGCCGGGTCCACGGGGACGCGGGCCAGCCGCTCGCGCATCCAGCCCGGCACCCGCGGCGGCACCGTACGCTCGCCCCACCCGACGAGCCCCACCGAGCGCAGCGGCTCCACCCGTACCCGCACGCCGCCCGGACGGCCGATGCGCCTGGGGCCGGCCAGTTGGGTGTCCACGACGTCGATCCTGGTGATGTCGGGCCAGCGGAGGTGGACGCGGAAGCCGTACGAGTCGGTCAGCTCCACGCCGTCGGCGGAGAAGCGGACGACGGTGCCGGTGGCCAGACGGCGGTGCTTGGCCACGAGCACGGCCAGGAGGGCAGCGGTGGCCAGCGTCCCGATGACGGCGCCCAGCGGGGTGCTGCCGGTGAAGATGGCGCCGAGGAGCAGGCAGACGACGAAGAAGAGGGCGAGCGGAGCGACGAACGGGGCGACGAGGCGCGGGAAGTTGCCCGCGCGAATACGAAACTCATCCATAAGTCGGGCGGACTCTACCCAAACCACTGCTGTGACTCCACCCTCACGCCCCTCGCCCGCTGCCGGTCGGTGGGTCAAAACCTGGCCGGGGAAGCGCTCGTCTCCATCGTCACTGTCAGTCGGTGAGGAGGCCGCGACGGTAGGCCTCGGCCACGGCGGAGGCGCGGTCGCGGACGTCGAGCTTGGCGTAGATGTGCAGGAGGTGAGTCTTGACGCTGGCCTCGCTGATGAACAGGCTCGCCGCCGCCACCTTGTTCGTCGCTCCCCCGGCCACCAGGCGCAGCACCTCCAGCTCCCGTTTGCTGAGCCTGCCCCTGGTGGGCTTGCGGAGGGCCGCCGCGAGCCGGCCGGCCACGGCGGGGGCGAGGACGGTCTCGCCCCGGTGGGTGGCTCGGACGGCGCGCACCAGCTCCTCCGGCGGGGCGTCCTTCAACAGGTAGCCGGTGGCGCCCGCTTCGAGGGCGGGCAGGACGTCGGTGTCGAACGTGGTCAGGACCAGCACCCGCGGGCCCGTGCCGCTGAGGCGGCGGATGGCGGTGACGCCGTCCATCCCCGGCATGCGCAGGTCCATGAGGACGATGTCGGGCTCGAGCTCGGCGGCCAGGCGTACGGCCTCAGCGCCGTCGGCCGCCTCGCCGACGATCTCAAGGTCGGGCTCGCCGCCGAGTGCCGCGCGCAGGCCGTCGCGCACAATGGGGTGATCGTCCGCTATCAGCAGCCTCAGCCGCATCTCTCCCCTTCCGGCCGGCACCCGTCGTCCCTCGTCAGGGTCTCATCCATCGCCCCTCCTTGGGCCGAGGGCCGGCTGACCACACATCCGATGAACAGGGCGCGGGGGCGCCTCACTGGTAGCGCCGCGTCATGCGTGCGCGCGACTTCCGCCTTTGGGAAGAGGGCTGAGGGGGCCTGGACGGGACGAGCGGGCGTGGGGGACGGCGAGCAGGGCGGGCGTTGGGGACGGGGAGCAGGGGGCGGCGGCAGCTCCCGGGTGGTGGCCGTGGCCGGCTCGCGGATCATGGAGGGTCGTCCTCGGCGGGGATCGCGGGGATGGCGGCGGCTACGGCGGTGCCCTGGTCGGGGGTGGACTCGATGTCGAGGGTGCCGCCGACGGCGCGGACGCGTTGGCGCATTCCGTCGACGCCGAAGCCGTCAGCGGGCTCCTGCGAGGCAAAACCAGCGCCGTCGTCTCGAATGTCGAGGAGGACGCTTTCGTCCGTGTACGACAGGGTCAGGCCCGTCCTGGAGGCCCTGGCGTGCTTGGCGACGTTGGCCAGGGCCTCCTGGGCCACGCGGAACAGCGTGTCCTCGATGGGGGCGGCCAGGGCGACCGGCGTGCCGGTGATCTCGAGGGTCAGGTCGACGCCGGCCGACCGCGACCACGACTCGGCCAGGTCGGTGATCGCGTCCGGGAGCTTCGAGGTCTCCAGCGGCTCCGGGCGCAGGGCGCGTACGGACCGGCGGGCCTCGGAGAGACTGCGGCGGGCCAGCTCGGCGGCCTGGTCGAGGTGGCGGCGGCGGGCCTCGGCCCGGGAGGTGCGGTCGGCGGCGTTGAGCTGGCCGATCAGGGCGACGAGGTCCTGGGCGACCGTGTCGTGGATCTCGCCCGCCACGCGGTGCCGCTCGTCGAGCACGCCCGCCCGCCTGGCCTGGTCGAGGAGCCGGGCGTTGAGGGAGGCGTTCTCGGCCATGGCGGCGCGCAGGCGCTCGACCAGGCGGCGGCGCTTGTCGTGCTCGCCGGAGACGTACCAGCCGGCCACGACCAGCGGCAGCGCCACGCCCGCGATCACGGTGAGCAGGGTGCCCCGGGCGCCCGGCCCCGCCTGGGCCGTCACGATGACGATGGCGGTGAGCGTCACGCCCGCCATGGTCAGCCGGGCCGGGAGCAGGGCGCTGGCCAGCGGGTAGCCGATCGAGGCGAACACGATGAAGGCGGGGCTCGCGGCCGTCAGCACGGCGGCGAGCGCGATCAGTACGAGGAAGTGGCCCACGACGAGCGCGCGGCGCGTGTCCCTGCGGGGGTGGAGCCAGGCGATCGGCGCCACCCACACCGCCGCGGCCAGCGCGACCGCCGGCCACCACGGCGCGAACGCCGCCGGGCCGGGGCCGAAGTCGGCGGCCGGCCCGCCGGACCACGACCCGGCGACCGCCGTCCACGTCGCCGCAGGGCCGCCGCCCGTCGCCGTCCACGCCGTCGGGAGGCCGCCCGTCGCCGCCCACCCCGGGCCTGCCGTTTCGGCGAGCCAGGCCGGCAAGGGACCGGCCAGCCAGCGGAGGAGGGGCCAGGGCACGTCCGCGAGGGCGGCCGCGGTCGAGGAGATCCCGAGCAGTCCGTAGGCGAGGCACAGAAAGGCCCCGCGTTCGCGCCCGTCGAGCCAGCTCATGGGGTCAAGCCTGGCATGGCGTCAACCGATCGGTGGATGCCGGACGTCCACCGCACGATGAGCCGGGCAGGCGATGCGCACCCGCTCTGAGCTGGGCGAACATCGATTCATGAGCTTTCCGACCCGTAGGGACATGTTTCAGTACGCCGCCGTCGCGGGCGCGGGCGCCGTGGGCGCCCAGGCCGCCAAGCCGAGGCGGGAGGTGACCACGTACGTCTTCGTGACCGGCGCGAACGGCTCGGCCAGCGGCGACTCCGAGCTGACGCTGCGCGGCCACCGCACCGTGGGCGTGGCCCTGCCGGGGCACGGCCCCGAGGAGCAGTTTCACCTCGCCTACCAGACCCCGCAGGACCTGGAGAAGCTGGCCACGCTGCCGTCGCCGGTGGCGGGGGTCACGCTGGACGACTATGTCGAGGCCACGGTGGACGCCGTGCGCCGGGTCTCCGGCTACGGCCCGGTGATCCTGGTGGGCGGCAGCCTGGGCGGCGCGACCATCACGAAGGCGGCCGACGCGGTGCCCGACCTGATCGACCTGCTCGTCTACGACACCGCGTTCTGCTGCACGAAGCTGAGCTCGCCCAACGACTATCTGGGGACGCCGGAGGGCAAGGAGAGCCTGGCGGGCAGCGTGGCGGCGGGCATCATCGCCGACCCGAGGGTGATCGGCGCGATCCGCATGAACTGGCGGACCGGCGACAGGAAGTTTCTGGACGCGGTCAAGGCGGCGTTCATGGCGGAGGCGAGCGAGGGCGAGCTCCTGGCCATGCTGAACACGTTGCTGCCGGATGAGAGTTTCCTGGTGGGGAGCGCCGACGCTCGGGGGCGCAAGGAGGCGTGGGGACGGGTGCCGCGCGTCTACATCAGGCACACGCGGGACAGGGTGATCCCGCTCGCACTGCAGGACCGGATGATCAAGGAAGCGGATGCGGCCACGCCAGGCAACAAGTTCAAGGTTTACTCGGTGGAGGCTTCGCATGCGCCGACGGCGAGAACGTACCGGCTGATTACCGAAATCCTGCACAAACTGGCGAAATGATAAAGCTGGGGTACCAGGACTCGAACCTAGACTAACTGAACCAGAATCAGTCGTGCTGCCAATTACACCATACCCCACCGCTTGCGACCCCTGGAGGGCGCTCTCGGCGACGTCCGAAAGAATAGCCCAGCTCTGGGGCTAAGACCAAAACGAATAGCCAACGAACCCTCCAGCGCCCACAGCAGCGGCCCTCACGTGCCAAGCTGAAGGGGACAAAACACCACGTGGAGGAGCCCCACCGTTGGCCGGTAACCCGTTCTTCACCCCTAGCGACCTGCCGTACGAACTGCCGCCCTTCGCCGACGTCCGCGAGGAGCACTACCTGCCCGCGTTCGAGCGCGGCATGGCGGAGCAGCTGGCGGAGGTCGACGCGATCGCAGGCAGCACCGAGGCGCCGACGTTCGACAACACGATCGCCGCGCTCGAGCGGTCGGGACGGATTCTCGACCGCACGGCCACGGTCTTCTTCAGCATCGCCGCCTCCAACACCACCGACGGCATCATGGAGATCGAGAAGGAGATCTCTCCCCAGCTGACCAGGCACGGCGACGCGATCCGGCTCAACCGGGCGCTGTGGGCGCGCATCAAGCAGGTGTCCACGGAGGATCCCGAGGAGGCCTGGCTGCTGGAGAAGTACCGGGAGGACTTCATCAGGGCGGGCGCCGACCTGTCGGAGCCGGACCAGGACCGGCTCCGGCAGCTCAACGAGGAGCTGTCGAAGCTCTCGACGGAGTTCGCGCAGACGCTGCTGAAGGCCTCGACGGAGTCGGCGCTGGTGGTGTCGGACCCCAAGGAGCTCGACGGCTTCGACCAGGCCAAGATCGAGTCGCTGCTCAAGGACGGCAAGTACGTCCTGCCGCTGCTCAACTTCACCCTCCAGCCGGGCCTGGCCCAGCTCACCGACCGCGACGTGCGCCGCAGGCTGTACGAGCTGAGCGTCGGGCGGGCGCCCGGCAACTTCGAGCTGGCGGCCAGGATGGCGGCGCTGCGGGCCGAGCGGGCGGAGCTGCTGGGGTTCGCCAGCCACGCGGCGTACGTGGTGGCCGACCAGACGGCCAAGACCGTCGAGGCGGTCGAGGAGATGCTCGGCCAGCTCGTCGCCCCCGCCGTGCGCAACGCGCGCAAGGAGGCCGAGGCGCTGTCGGAGCAGGCCGGGTTCGACATCGAGCCGTGGGACTGGTCGTACTACTCCGAGAAGGTGCGCCAGGCCCGCTACGACTTCGACGCCGCCGAGATGCGGCCGTACTTCGAGCTCGACCGCGTCTACCGTGACGGCATCTTCTTCGCGGCCGGGAAGCTGTACGGCCTCACCTTCACCGAGCGGCCCGACCTGGGCGGATACCACCCCGACGTGACGGTGTACGAGGTGTTCGACGAGGACGGGAGCCGGCTGGGGCTGTTCGTGCTCGACCCGTACGCGAGGGAGACCAAGCGCGGCGGCGCGTGGATGAACAACCTGGTCGACCAGTCGTTCCTGTTCGGGCAGCTGCCGGTGGTCATCAACAACCTCAACGTCACCAAGCCGGCCTCGGGGCCGACGCTGCTGACGTACGACGAGGTCAACACGGCCTTCCACGAGTTCGGGCACGCGCTGCACGGGCTGTTCTCCCAGGTGCGCTTCCCGCGCGTGTCGGGCACCCACGTGCCGCGCGACTTCGTCGAGTACCCGTCACAGGTCAACGAGATGTGGGTGACCTGGCCCGAGGTGCTGGCCAACTACGCCAAGCACCACGAGACGGGCGAGCCGATGCCGGCCGAGCTGGTGGAGAAGCTGCAGGCGGCGGAGAAGTTCAACCAGGGCTTCAAGACCGTCGAATATCTCGCCGCGACCCTGCTCGACTGGGCCTGGCACAAGCTGGCGTCCGGGGAGACGGTGGCCGACCCCGAGGCGTTCGAGTCCGCGGCCCTGGAGTCCGCCCAGATCGCCGTGCCACAGGTCGGGCCGCGTTACAGGACCAACTACTTCGCCCACATCTTCTCCGGCGGCTACAGCGCGGGCTACTACTCCTACATCTGGAGCGAGGTGCTCGACGCGGAGAGCGTGGAGTGGTTCAAGGAGAACGGCGGGCTCACCAGGGCCAACGGTGACCACTTCCGCCGCGAGCTGCTCTCCCGCGGCGGCAGCCTCGACCCGCTGACCGCGTTCCGCAACTTCCGCGGGCGCGAGCCCAGCATCCAGCCGCTGCTCGTCCGCCGCGGCCTCGACTGAGCCCGTGCGCCGGCGGCCCGCCCTGCGGGCCGCCGGTCGCCGGATCAGCCCTTCAGGCGGGCCAGCGCGGCGCGCAGGCGCTCCTGCGCCCGGGCACGGCCCAGCACCTCGATCGACTCGAACAGCGGCAGGCCCACCGTCCGGCCGGTGATCGCCACGCGGACCGGCGCCTGGGCCTTGCCGAGCTTGAGCCCGTACGCGGTCCCGACCTCCTCCAGCGCCTCCTTGAGCGACTCGGGGTCCCAGCTGACCGTCTCCAGCCGCGACAGGTAGTCGGTGAGGATCTCCACCGGCGAGTTCTTCATCGCCTTGTCCCAGGACGCCTGGTCGAAGACCGGCTCGTCGAGGAAGAGGAAGTCGACGTTCTGCCGGATCTCCGACAGCACCGCGATGCGGGTCTGGGCCAGCGCCGCGACCTTGCTGAACAGCTCGCGGTCCCAGGACGGGTCGAGGTAGGGCTCGCAGCGCTGCTCGAACGTCTCCAGCGGCAGCGCCCGGATGTACTCGCCGTTGAACGCGCGCAGCTTCTTCTCGTCGAAGAACGCGCTGGCGGAGTTGACGTCCTCCAGCCGGAACAGCGGCATCATCTCGGACCACGGCATGATCTCGCGGTCCTCGCCCGGCCCCCAGCCCAGCAGCATCAGGTAGTTGACCGTGGACTCCGCGAGGTAGCCCTCCGCGCGGTAGTCCTCCAGGGCCACCTTGTCGCGGCGCTTGGACAGCTTCTTGCGCTGCTCGTTGACGATCACCGGCAGGTGCGCCCAGACCGGCGGCGTGGCGCCCAGCGCCGGCCACAGCAGCATCTGCTTGGCCGCGTTGCCCAGGTGCTCCTCGCCGCGGACGACGTGGGTGATGTTCTGGGTGATGTCGTCGACCGCGTTGGCCAGCACGTAGAGCGGCGAGCCGTCGGTGCGGGCGATGACGAAGTCCTCCTGCGCCTCGTTGGGGAACTCCACGTTGCCCCGGATGAGGTCCTCGACGACCGTGACGCCGTCGTCGGGGGTGCGGAAGCGGACCGCGCCCTCGGTCAGGCCGCGGTCGCGGCAGTGGCCGTCGTAGCCCCGGTGCTCGGAGCCGGTGCGGGCCACCAGCAGCTCACGCGTGCAGTCGCAGTAGTAGGCCCGGCCGTCGGCCAGCAGCTTCGCCACCGCCTCGCGGTGCTGGGTCTCGTACGCCGACTGGAAGTAGGGGCCCTCGAACGCCGGGTTGCCGCCGTTGATGCCGATCCAGTCGAGGGCGGAGATGATGCCCTCCGTCCACTCCGGACGGTTTCGCGACGCGTCGGTGTCCTCGATGCGCAGCACGAAGCGGCCGCCGGACTGCTCGGCCAGCGCCCAGTTGAACAGCGCCGTGCGGGCACCGCCCACATGGAACATGCCGGTTGGGGACGGGGCGAACCGCACCCGTACTTCAGTCACGGGAGACCACCTTGTTCGTGAGTGTGCCGATGCCTTCGATGCCGACGCTGACCTCGTCGCCGATCTCGAGCGGGCCGACGCCCGCGGGCGTGCCGGTCAGGATGACGTCGCCGGGGATCAGGGTCATGACCGCGCTGACGTAGGCCACCAGCGCGGGGATGTCGTTGATGAGCTGGCTGGTGCGGCCGCTCTGCCGGATCTCGCCGTTGACCGTGGTCGTCAGCGCCAGGTCGCTCGCGTCGAGGTCGGTCTGGATCCACGGCCCCAGCGGGCAGAACGTGTCGAACCCCTTGGCCCGGGTGAACTGCACGTCCTTCTTCTGGAGATCGCGGGCGGTGACGTCGTTGGCGCAGGTGTAGCCGAAGATCACGTCCTTGACCCGCTCGACCGGCACCTCGCGGCACAGCCTGCCGATCACCACGGCCAGCTCCCCCTCGTAGTCGACGCGGTCGGACAGCGTCGTGGGGTACGCGATGTTCTCGCCGTGGCCGATCACCGACGTGGACGGCTTCATGAAGATCAGCGGTTCCTCGGGCACCTCGTTGCCCAGCTCGGCCGCGTGCTCGGCGTAGTTTCTGCCGATGGCGACCACTTTGCTCGGCAGCATCGGGGCCAGCAGTTTCACCTGGGACAGCGGGTGCCGCTCGCCGGTGAACTGCACCTGGCCGAACGGGTGACCGGCGACCGCGGAGATGACCTCCTCGCCCGGGCCGCCCTCGACCACGCCGAACGACACGCCTTCGCCTGTGGAGAACCTCGCTATACGCACCTGACAAGGCTATCGCCGCCACCGCCAGGCTCCGCCCAACCCGTACCTCGTGCCGCGCCGGACCAGGAGCAGGACCCTGAGGATGCCCGCGTTAGCCTGGATCTCTCAGCAGGTGGTGTCGCCGAAGAGAGGGGCCCCGTTGTCCGTCGTGAAGATCAACGTCCTGAACGTGCCCGCCGACATGCGCGAGGAGCTCGAACGGCGCTTCGCCAACCGGGCGGGCATGGTGGAGTCGGCCGACGGGTTCGAGTGGTTCGAGCTGCTCAGGCCGGTGGAGGGCACCGAGCGCTACCTCGTCTACACCCGCTGGCGCAGCGAGGAGGACTTCCAGAACTGGCAGCAGGGTGAGGCCTTCCGGCGCGGGCACGCGCAGGCCGCGCAGGCCGCCCAGGAACAGGGGCACGGCCACGGCCACGGCCACGGGCAGGGGCCCGCGGCGACCGGCTCGGAGGTGTGGACCTTCGAGGTCGCCGAGAGCACCGGCCCCAAGTCATAGCCGATCCGGCTTCCAGGACCCTTTTCGGGGTCAGGCGTCCAGCGGGTTGCGCGCGATCCGGCCCACGATGCCGGCGCGGACGAACTGGCCGGCGATGCTGGACGGCTTGCGCGCGCCCTGCTCCGAGATGCACGCCCCGAACTCCTTGGCGATCTCCAGCCTCGGGTAGCGCTCCAGGACCTCGCGCCTGATCGCCTCGGGGATCTCCTCCGTACGGCGGCCCGAGATGTCCATGCCGGTCGAGAGCTCCAGCAGGTGGCCCTCCGGGTCCTCCTCCAGGGGCACCTCGTCCCACATGTGCCGGATGATCACCTCGCGGGCGCGTACCCTCCGCTCGGGCGACCAGCCGGCGCCGGCGCAGAAGACCCAGGCCACGTCGCCGCCCGCCTCCTCGAACGGCACCGAGTGGCTGTCGAACTCGGCCACCAGCCCGAGGTCGTGCAGCATGGCCGACACGTAGAGCAGCTCCGCGTCGAACGCGATGCCGTGCTCACGCGCGTACGCGGCCGCCCACAGGTAGGCCCTGATCGAGTGGTTGAGCAGCGAGGGCGTGTGGTAGCGGGCGGCCACCTCCAGCGCTCCGCGGCAGGCGGGTGTGTCCGGGATCACGAGGTCGTCGAATGTCACCGCACCAGCATGTCGCGCCAGGTACGGCTACGCCATGCGAGACACCGGGGGCGCATCGAGCATCTAACGAATCCGCCACTCAACTTGACCCATTGATCGCGATTCGGAAAGCATGTCCCACCTTCACTTTTTGTCCCGAAAGGAACTGGCGTGCGCCGGCTCGCGATACCTCTTGCCCTTTTGCTGGCGCTCGGCGGGTTAGGTAGCCCCGCGCATGCCGACAAGGTGACCCGGACCGCGGAGTGCCAGGGCGACTGGCTGCCCGGCACCCCCACGGCCGACGACGTCATGAAGGGCGAGATCTCGCTGGTCGGGCTGCCCGCGTACAAGCTCGGCAAGAAGATCAACTGGAGCGCGAGCCCGTACGGGAACCGTTCGTGGGAGTTCGTGTTCCAGTCGCTGCGCTGGATGGGCACGCTGGTCGTCGCGTACGAGAACAGCGGTGACCGCAGCTACCTGGATCGCGCCACCGAGATCACCAAGGACTGGGTCGCGAACAACAAGCCCGGGGCACGCGGCACCAAGCCGTACACGTGGAAGGACCACCCGGTCTCGCTGCGCACGCAGCCGCTGCTCTGCCTGAGCATGCACGTCAAGGAGAGCTGGCTGAAGGACAGCCTCGCCGACCACGCCAAGCTCCTGTCGGACTCGCGGCTCTACAAGAAGGGCCACAACCACGGCATCGACCAGGACATCGCGCTCATGGGCATCGGCTGCAGGTACGGCCGCAAGGACTGGTCGGACCTGGCCTCCCGCCGGCTGACCGGCACGGTGAAGCTCGACGTCGACTCGCAGGGCGCGCTCATGGAGCAGGCTCCGCGCTATGCGGTGTACGTCTACAGCCGGCTGCAGGTCGCGATGACCAACATGAAGGCGTGCGGCAGGAAGGTGCCCGGCGAGATCGCCAAGCGGGCCGAGGCGATGAAGGACTTCATCGCCCACGCCACCATGCCGACCGGCTACATGGTGCCCATCGGCGACGGCACCGCCGAGACCGAGCCGAAGATCGAGACGGGGACGCCGAAGCAGAAGGTCAAGACCTACCGGGCGGGCTACGTCTTCGGCCGCACGGCCTGGAGCAAGCCGGACTCGGCGTACTACTCGATCAGGTTCGGGCCCGGGCTGAAGTTCCACGGCCACGAGGACCACCTGGGCGTCACGTACTACGCCCATGGCCGCAATCTCCTGGTGGACGGCGGCTTCCACTCCTACGAGAAGAGCGCCTACCGCTACTGGACGCTCTCCCCCGAGGCCCACAACGTGCCGACGGTGGTCGGGGCCCGCTTCAAGCCGCGGACGTCCTCGAAGCTCGTGGCGTCGAAGTACGGCAAGGACCGGCAGTCGTTCAAGCTGACCGACAAGGCGTACGGGGTGAGCCGCACCAGGTCGGTCCTGGTGAACCACGGCGAGGACCTGATGGCGGTGCTGGACACGGCCTCGGGCGGCAAGAAGATCAGCAACCTCTGGCGGTTCGACCCGTCGCTCAAGCTGGTGTCCAACGGCGGGGGCAAGGTCGTGCTCGGGGACGGCAAGTTCAAGGTCACCCTGCTGCAGTTCTCGTCGTCGTGCGACCGGGTCGGCGGGCAGAAGGTGGAGCGCGGCGGGAAGGTGGGCTGGGTCTCGCCCACGTACCTGTCGAAGCTGCCGACCAATGTGGTGGTGTCGCCGGCGGCGCGGTCGCTGCTGACGGTGATCGTGCCCGGGACGGACTCGCCCAAGGTGTCCTGCTCGGGCGGGAAGGTCACGGTGGACGGCACCTCGTTCTCCGCCAAGGCGTTCTAGCCTCGGCTCCTGCCGTCAGCCCAGGAAGGAGCCGCCTCCATCCACCATGATCGAGCAGCCGGTGATGAATGAGGCGTCCGGCCCGGCCAGGAAGACGGCGGCGCGGCCGACGTCGGCCTCCGCGTCACCGGTTCGCCGCAGCGACAGGCCGGACAGCGCCGCGTCCAGCTCGTCCGGCCGCGTGTCGAAGTAGGATTTCGCCCCTTCGCTGAGCGCGAAGGGGCAGATCGCGTTGACCGTGATGTCGTGGGCACCCCACTCGCGGGCCGCGGTCCTGGTGAGGCCGCCGACGGCGGCCTTCGCCGAGACGTACGCGCCGTAGCCGACCAGCCCCTGGATCTCGGAGCCGGAGCGCAGGTTGATGACGCGACCGCCGCCCTTGAGGTGAGGGAAGCAGGCCCGCATGAAGTACGTGCTGGCCATGGGGCCGGTGCGGAACGCCAGCTCGAGATCCTCGTCGGTGATCTCCTCCAGCGGCACCCCGACGCGGGCCGCCATCGCGTTGTTGACCAGGATGTCCACGGTGCCGAACCGCTCGACCACCGCGGCCACCGCGGCGCCGACGGCGGCGGAGTCGCGGATGTCGCAGGTCAGCGGGATCGCCGCAGCGCCGAGGCGCTCGATCTCGCCGGCCGTCCCGGCCGCCGCCTCGCCGTTGAGGTCGACGACGGCGATCGAGGCGCCTTCCTTGGCCATGGCCGTCGCGATGCCGCGCCCGATCCCCTGCCCGGCGCCTGTCACTATCGCGACCTTGCCCTCCAACGAACCCATGACGGCTCCTTCCCTTCACGCTATCCAACACCTGTCGGCTAAACAACGGGTGCCGTCAAAGTACACTGAGCCCGTGCCCGAAGAGAAGCCCCCGCTGACCGGCCGCGTCCAGGCCGACCCCCGCGCGCGGCGATCCCTGGCCGCGCTGCAGCAGGCGCTGCTGGATCTCGTCCTGGACAAGGAACTGGGGCAGATCACGGTGGCCGACGTCACCAAGCGGGCCGGCCTGAACCGCTCGACCTTCTACGACCACTTCTCCGACGTCCACGCCCTCGCCGAGTCGGCCTGCGCGGCGATGTTCGACGGCCTGGTCGCCGCCGCGCCGAAGCTGGGCCGGTACGTGGCGACCCGGAGCGAGCCGCCCGTCGAGACCACGCGGCTGTTCGCGCACGTCGCCGAGCACGCGCACCTGTACCGGGCGCTGCTGGGCCCCGACGGCAGCGCCCGGCTCCAGGACCACCTGCGGCACCGCATGACCGTCGCCATCCACGTCAGCGGACAGCACACCTCACCGGACGACGGCGGCTCCACCCATGTCGACGATCCTGCGGACATCCCTCATGACGTTCCGGCGGCGTTCGTCGCGGGGGCGCTGCTGTCGGTGGCGGCGGACTGGGTGCGGCGGGGGTGCCCGGGCACCCCCGAGGAGCTCTCCGCGGCGGTCTGGCCCCTGATGGTCGGCGCCTCACCCTGAGCCGGCGGCCGCCGTCAGAACATCCCGTACGGGATCTCGCCGGGGTCGGGCACAGGCTGCACCACGTCCCAGTGCTCGACGATCTGCCCGTCCACCATCCGCCATATGTCGACGACCGCGATCCCGCGCCCGTCCCCTGGCGGGACCATGTGATAGTGCAGCATCACGTGGTCGTCCTCGGCGATGACCCGCTTGAGGTCGAGCTTCGCCCCGGCGACCGGGGCGCTCGCGATGAACTCGATGAACGCGTCTCTGCCTGAGGGATTTCCCGGGCTGTGCTCGATGAAGTCCTCCCGGAGCAGGTCGCGAAGTATCTCCACGTTCCCCGCCGCGAACTCCGAGAAGCCGCGCAGGACGATTTCCTTGTTGCGTCCGGCAATGCCGTTCTCACTCATGCGCCCACCATGCGGCGTCCCGGCCCGGCCCGTCGATTACATCCCATGTAATCGACAACCGGTTACCAGGGGGTCAGGGGAGCCCCTGGTCCGTCATTTCTTGGAGATCATGACCTCGTGGCCGTCCGGGTCGGTGGCCTTGATGTAAGTGCCCCAGGCCTCCTCTACCGGGTCGGTCACGGTGACGCCGAGCTCACGCAACTGACGCACCGTCTCGTCGATGTCATCGCAGGCGAAGGTGAGAAAGGCGCCCTCGCCCGGCTTCTTGTCGAACGCCTCCGCGCTGTGCAAGGTGATCGAGGTCTCTCCGTTCGGCGGCTTGACCTCCACCCAGCGCGCACCTGGCCACATCTCAGCATCGACGGTCTTGGTGAAGCCGAGCTTGTCGACGTAAAAATCCACCGACCGCTGCTGATCGGCTACATACATGACGGCGACGTTGATGTGGGTGATCATGGATATCCCTTTGTCGGCTCGACTGCATCGGTTGTCGGCGATGCCCGCACTGCCCTCTCCGCGCAGCGCGACACAGCAGAAGCCTATGTGAGCCGACCTTGCCGAACCCGCCGGCGTCACATCCCACGTGATCGACGGTGGATCGCGGTGAAGGCCAGGAGCAGTTCGGCGGTCCGCGGCGGATCTTCCACGATGGGCGAGTGTCCGGAACCGGGCAGCAGCTCGATCTTCGCGCCCGGAACGACGCCATAGTCGGCCGCGGACGAGGATCGCCACCTCCGGTCCTCCGCACCGAAGATCACCAGCAGCGGCTTGCCGAGGGCCTTCAGCCGATCCGGGAGCGCCCGCTCCTCCAGGTATTCGCGGGGTGCCTGCATGATCGCGACGAACGCATGGAAGCTCATACCGCGCAGCTCGTCCACGAACGCCTGCGGGATCGGGTGGTCCGCCCGCCTGAAACCGGTGCTCGAGAACTGGCGGATCAGCTCGTCGCTCGGCGGCCACTGCGAGGGTCCTATCGCGGCGGACTCCTGCGCGATGAAGGCGTCCATGCTGGGTCCGGTGTTGATGAGCGCGAGCGCGGTCACCAGGTCGGGCCGTTGCTCGGCGAGGGCGGTGGCGACGGCGCCGCCGCTGGAATGGCCGGCGACCACGGCGTGCTCGACGCCGAGCCGGTCCAGCGTCGCGCCGACCCTGCGTGCCTGGTCCGGGACCGCGTAGCTACCGTCGGCCGGTTGGCCCGACCGGCCGTGCCCGAGCAGGTCGATCCGGATGACGCGATGGGATCTGGTCAGCAGCGGAACCAGCAGGTCCCACCACATGGCCGAGGATGCCGTCCCGTGGATGAGCAGGAGCGGGGGCGCGTCGCGGGGGCCGTCCTGGCACACGTGGATGTCGCCGTCGTCCAGGGACAGGGTCTCGGTGGCCTCGGTTCCACCGTCAGAAATGGTCATGAGGCCACTCTCGCCGCCGGTACGGGTGGCTGGATTGGACAAATGTTCCCCTCGATCGGCCCGCGTAGCATGAAACGGTGCGGACATTCGTGCACGGCGCGGCTGTGTGGGACGTGGCATGCCCGCGGCGGCCCAGCCGGGTGGCCGGTGTCACCATGGCCGGGTTCCGGGTCCGTGACCTGGACACGCTCCGGATGGTCCCGCATCCGGCCGTGACGCTGCTGGTGGAGTTCGGCGCCGGTTCGGCCGTCATGGACTACGCCGCCGGGCGGCAGCAGCGGGGAAGCATCGTCGCCGGGCCCGGGCTCGGGTCCGGAGGCGCGGTCCGGGCACGGGGTGAGAACGTCGAGTGCGTGCAGGTGCGCCTGTCCCCGGCCATCGCACGCGCGGTTCTGGACGTCTCCCCCGCCGACCTCGACGGCACCGTGGTGGCCCTCGACGACCTGTGGGGCCGGGAGGCGTCCCGCATCCGCGAACGGCTGAGCGAGGTCTCGTCGTGGCAGGAACGCTTCGCGTTGACGGACGCGCTGCTCGCCCGCCGGCATGAGTCGGGGCCGCCGGTGGACCCGGAGGTGGCCTGGGCCTGGCAGCGGATCGTCGCCGGCCGCGGCCTGGTCCGGGTCGACGGGCTGGCTGCCGAGGTCGGATGGAGCCGTAAGCGCCTGTGGTCCCGGTTTCGCTCGCAGATCGGCCTGCCGCCCAAACGCGCGGTGAAGCTGGTCCGCTTCGATCATGCCGCCCACCGCCTGGTCGCGGGTGAGGGCCCGGCCCGAGTCGCGGCCGACGCCGGCTATGCCGACCAGTCCCACCTGCATCGGGACGTCGTGGCGTTCACCGGGGTGACGCCCGCGACCGTGGCCGGCGAGCCGTTTCTGGCGGTCGACGACATCGCGTGGCCCAGCCAGGTGACACCCGCCGGTTCGCCGGCCGGCCGCGCGTGAGACGGCCACCGCTTCGGTGGCCGATCGGACGTGAGACGGTCACCGCCTTCGGTCACCGACCGCACGCGAGACGGTCGCCGGCCAGATGTGAGGCGGCCACCGCTACCGGGCGGTCACGAACTCCCGCGCACCGCGCAGCCTGGTCCGCAGCTGCCGCTGGGTCAGGGTGCAGTCCAACCGCACATCGAGCGGCCCAGGCAGGTCGGTGTCGGCACGCCGGCCGGACGGCAACCGAGCCGGATCCAGTCCGTCGCGCCGGGCTACGAGGCAGCCCAGCTCATATCGGCTCACCGCATCCGCCCCGGCCACGTGATGGATCCCGGCGCGATCGCAGTTCGCGAGCTCCAGGAGGGCTGCCGCCAGATCACCGACATGCACCGGACAGCGCACGTCGTCGGTGAACAACACCCCGTGCGTGCCGCCTGCGGCCAGCGCGTGCACGAAGTCCTCGTGTGGAGAGCCGCCGTCACCGATGATCAGCGACGTCCGTACGACCACCGCCGCAGGATCGATCGCCTGCACGGCCACCTCCGCGGCCGCCTTCGCCGCTCCGTACGGACTGACCGGGTCGGGCACGCAGTCCTCGGCATAGGTGATCGCCCTGCCCGAAAAGACGGCGTCGCTGGACACGTGCACCAAACGTGCGCCGTTCCCGGAGGCCGCGACGGCCACGTGAGCGGCGCCCACGGCCGTCGTCACCCAGTCCGACTGGCGGTAGGCCGCGTTGACGACGACGTCGGGGTTGAACGCGCCGATCAGGTCGACCACGGTCGTACGGTCGCGGACATCGAGCGGCAGCCAGTCGACCCCCGCCGCCGTTCCCGGCCGCGTCAGACAGGTCGCGGCCACGACGTCACCGGCCGTCGCGGACTGCCGTACGAGTTCGGCGCCGAGAAAGCCGCTGCCGCCCACGATGAGGATTCTCATGAGCTGCGACCGTAGCGGACCGTGCTACGTCACGACGTTACGCCGGTAGTGGTAGGTCCCGCCCGGCTCACCACGGCGGCCCGGTAGAACTGGAGCATGCATCGCGATCGCACGGTCGGCGAACTGCTGCGGGAGTGGCGCCGGCGCCGCCGGCTGAGCCAGCTCGACCTGGCCGTACAGGCGGACGTGTCCAGCCGGCACATCAGCTTCGTCGAGACAGGCCGTACGGTCCCCAGCCGCCGGATGCTCCTGCACCTGGCCCAGCACCTGGACGTCCCCCTGCGCGAACGCAACCGGCTCCTGGTCGCCGCCGGGTACGCCCCCGCCTACGAGCGGCGCCCGCTGGAGGACCCGGAGCTGGCGCAGGCGTACGAGGCCATCCAGGGCGTGCTGCGCGGGCACGAGCCGTTCCCCGCCGTCGCCGTGGACCACCACTGGAACGTGCTGCTCAGCAATCCGGCCATGGAGATCTTCCTGGACGGCGTCGACCCGGAGCTCCTGAAATCGCCCGTCAACATGATGCGGCTGGGCCTGGACCCGCGCGGGTTCGCGCCCCGGCTGCAGAATCTGGGGCAGGTACGGGCGTACCTGCTGCCTCGGCTCGCCCGCCAGGCCGCCCGCACGGGAGACCCCGAACTGAGTGACCTGTACGAGGAACTCCGGTCCTACGGCAGCGAGGACGACCCGCCCACCGCCGGGGCCGCCGACATCGCCATGCCCATCCGGCTCCGGCACGACGGGGTCGAATTGAGGTTCTTCAGCACGATCACGACGTTCGGGGCGGCCTTCGACATCACCCTCGAAGAGATCGCCATCGAAACCCTCTTCCCCGCCGACCCCACGACCACCGCCTACCTGCGTCGCCTGGCCACCTCGTGATCAGCGGCTCTCCACTGTCGCCAGTTGCCCGGACAAGGAGCCTCAACGGCATCAGTCTCCGGGTGCGCTGATCACAAAAGGTTTGCGCGAGGGGCGGCGATCAGATAGACCTTGCTGCCGGACTCCTGTCGGCAGGACCGAGGAGCCACGACATCGAGAGGAGGGATAAGCCCATGATCCCCATGATCACTGCGCTTGTGTCCTCCCGGGGCGCGGACCGCGTCTGACCCCGGAGCGGACAGGCGCCTTCACCGGAGAGTGCCTTGACCGTGAAACAGAACGACCTGACCATCCGCCCGATCACCGGGCACGAAGAACTCAACCTCTTCTCCCGACTTCCCTACGTCCTCAACGAGGAACTGGCGGACGACCTCGCCGCCGGTCGCCGCCGACCGCAGTGGATGTGGGTGGCCCTTCGCGGCGACCACCTGGTGGCCAGAGCCGCCTGGTGGAGCCGGAACGGCGACGATACACCGTTCCTCTTGGACATTTTCGACATCGACGACAGCAGCGCGGATCACGAGCGCATAGAGATCGGCGTACGCCTGCTGCGGACCGCCATGGCCGAAGTTGCCCCGGCAGGCACCCGTCCCCCCGGGTACAGCCGCATGATCCCGTCTGACTGGCGCGAGGCCGGAGCGGCCAGGCGCGTCGTCGAGGACCGCATGGCCGCCCTGGAACGGACCGGCGCCCGCCTGCTCGTCGAACGGCTGCGCCTGGAGTGGCGCCCCGGGACGCCGATCTCCGATCCCGGTGGACGCCTGGCGTTCCGGCCGGTCCGGGACACCGAAGAAATCCTCGCCCTGATGACCTTGGTCCTGGATGGCACGCTGGACGCGCACAGCCGCGACGACCTGACCCGGATGTCCCCCCGCGAAGCGGCGATCAGGCACTATGAGGACGAGCTTGCGCATTACCGGAGCCCGCGAGACTGGTGGCGGGTCGCGACGCTGCCGGACGGCGAGCCGGTGGGGTTCGTCACCCCGGCCCGCAACGACTACAACCCCATCATCGGCTACCTCGCCGTGCTGCCCGCGCACCGAGGCAACGGCTACATCGACGACATTCTTGCCGAAGGCACCCGTATCCTCAGCGCGCAGGACGTCCCGCGTATCCGGGCGGCCACGGATCTCGGCAACGTTCCCATGGCGAGCGCCTTCCAACGCGCCGGATACGTCAACTTCGAACGGACGATCAACATGACCTGGGACTGATCCGGGCATCGGGCGGGAGGCCACAAACGACCTTCCCGCCCGGCTCGGCCGCATCCGGCGAAAGCCCTTCGGCCCAGCCGGCTCCGTCTGCCGACAGCCATCCCGCGCTGGGAGTCATTCTGAGCAATCGTCACCCCTCACGTCTCACTGCGCGGGCGAGCGAGCAGGCTTGGGTGGGCTCCAGCAGGCCCACCGCGTAACAGGGCGACGGGCGGGCGCAGCGAGCGGGGGTTTCGGGGACCGAAGGGGGCGGGAGCCCTCCTGGGAGGCGCTGCCCGCAGCGCCCCTATCGCGGAGGACCGGGCGGTTTCCCGCTCAGGCGGTCTTGTGGCCGGCGCGGAGGAGGCCGTAGGTGACTGCCTGCTCCAGGGCCTGCCACGACGCGTCGATGATGTTCTCCGCCACCCCGACCGTGGCCCACTCGGACGTGTCGTCGCTGGAGGTGATGAGGACGCGGGTGATGGCGTCCGTGCCGTGGGTGCCCTCGAGTATGCGGACCTTGTAGTCCACCAGTTCCAGCTTCGCCAGCTCGGGGTACAACTGCTCCAGCCCCAGCCGCACGGCCTTGTCCAGGGCGTTGACGGGGCCGTTGCCCTCGCCCGTGGCGACGATGCGCTCGCCCTTGGCGTGGAGCTTGACGGTGGCCTCGCTGACCAGTTCGCCGCCCTTCGTACGCTCCACGATCACGCGCCACGACTCGACCTCGAAGTGGCGCTTGCGCTTGCCCTCCACGGTGTCGCGCAGCAGCAGCTCGAACGACGCGTCCGCGGCCTCGAAGGTGAATCCGCGCGACTCCAGGTCCTTGACGCGTTCGACCAGGGTCTTGGTGTGTTCCGGGGTGAGGTCGTAGCCGAGTTCGCGGCCCTTGAGCTCGACCGAGGCGCGGCCGGCCATGTCGGAGACGAGCATGCGCATGTCGTTGCCGACGGCGGCGGGGTCGATGTGCTGGTAGAGGTTGGGGTCGACCTTGATGGCGCTGGCGTGCAGGCCGGCCTTGTGGGCGAAGGCGGAGGTGCCGACGTACGGGGCGTGGGAGTTGGGGGTGACGTTGGTGACCTCGGTGATCGCGTGGGCGATGCGGGTCATTTCGGCGAGGGCGGTCGTGGGGACGAGGTCGAAGCCGCGCTTGAGCTGGAGGTTCGCCACGACCGTGAAGAGGTTGGCGTTGCCGGAGCGCTCGCCGTAGCCGTTGGCGCAGCCCTGTACGTGCGTGGCCCCGGCCTTGACGGCGGCCAGGGTGTTGGCGACGGCGCAGCCGGTGTCGTCGTGGCAGTGGATGCCGACGCGGGCGCTGGTCAGGACGGCCTCGTGGACGATCTCGGCCAGCTCGTCGGGGAGCATGCCGCCGTTCGTGTCGCACAGGGCGATGACGTCGGCTCCGGCTTCGGCGGCGGTCCTGAGGACTTCGAGCGCGTAGGCTGGGTTGGACTTGTAACCGTCGAAGAAGTGCTCGGCGTCGAGGAAGACTCGCTGTCCCTCCGCACGAAGGTGAGAGACCGTGTCGCGGATCATCGCGAGGTTCTCCTGGAGAGTCGTGCGGAGGGCCAGCTCCACGTGCCGGTCGTGGCTCTTGGCGACAAGGGTCACGACCGGCGCGCCGGATTCGCGCAATGCGGCCACCAACGGGTCGTCGGCTGCCTTCACACCGGCTCGGCGGGTCGCACCGAACGCGGCGAGCTGCGCGTGCTTCAGGTCCAGCTCTGTTTGAGCACGCCTGAAGAACTCTGTGTCCTTGGGGTTGGCGCCCGGCCAGCCCCCTTCGATGAAACCGACGCCCAGGCTGTCCAGGTGGCGCGCGACGGCGAGCTTGTCGGCGACGGTGAGGCTGAGCCCCTCCTGCTGAGCGCCGTCACGCAGCGTCGTGTCGTATACGTGGAAGCGGTCGTCGGCCATGAGTCTCTCTTCTCTGGAAGCCTCTGGAAAGCAAAAAGACCCCTCACGGACGTGAGAGGTCTGCGCGCTGGCGGTGTCCCTTGTCAGCCAGCGCGCCTGCTGATAATGAGCAGACCGTAGAACATGGTGCCGCCCAGTCTGCCATACGCATTCAGCATCTGGCACATCGATCTCAGCTTCTGGGACAAGCCTTTACACGGTGACGCCGTCACCACCTGTGATGACGCGCTCGAGCGCGGCCGGGTCGAACGCCTCGTTGCCCAGCAGCTTCCCGTCGAGCAGCACCGTGGGCGTGCCCTGGAGGCGGACCTTCGCGGTCTCCGCCAGATGGGCCTGCGCGTACGACTGCGACCTGACGCACTCGTCCACCGACGCCCCCGCCTGCCTGGCGGCCTTGACCAGGTCCTCGACGGCGAATCCGGACGCCTCGCCGTGCGGCGCGGGCTGCATGGCGTACAGCTCGTCCCTGAAGCCGAGCCAGTTCTCCTCGGGGACGCAGCGGGCGGCAGCGGCGGCGCGGACGGAGTTGGAGCGCATGGGCTCCTCCTGGAAGATCGTCACCGGATGGAAGACGACCTTGACCTTGCCTTCCATGGCGAGTTTCCTGATGGTGCCGTCTACCTTGGCGTGCATGTCCTTGCAGATCGGGCAGTCGAAGTCCTCGTACACGTCCAGCACGGGGGCGTCCCCGCCCCGGTCGGCCAGGACCATCGATCCGTCCATCTGCCGGGTCAGCCGCACCCCGTCGGACGATCGGCCCGGCTCCGAGAACGACACCACCCCGAGTATGGCGATGGCCACGCACGCGAGCGCCACCGCCAGCAACCGCTTCATCATCAGCCCACTCTCACCTCATTGATCGCGCAGACCTTACCCGATGCCGGGAGAATGGATATATGAAGGCATACCTCCTAGATCCCGCCGTAGCACAGTACGTCCTCGCGCACACGACCCCGCCCGACGCCCTGCTGGACGAGCTGGCGAAGGAGACGCTCAGCGCCACCGGGGACGCCGCCGGCATGCAGATCTCGCCCGATCAGGGCACCTTCCTGACCATGATCACCCAGCTCGTGGCGCCCCAGGTCGTCGTCGAGGTGGGGACGTTCACCGGCTACTCGTCCGTGTGCATCGCCAGGGGCCTGTCCGGCGGGCGGCTGCACTGCTTCGACCTGAGCGACGAGTGGACCTCCGTCGCCCGCCGCTACTGGCGCGAGGCCGGGGTGGAGGACCGCGTGACGCTCACGCTCGGCCCCGCGCTGGAGACGCTCGCCGCCTTCGACCAGACCGTCGACCTGGCCTTCCTCGATGCCGACAAGGGCAACTACCCCGGCTACTACGAGCTGCTCATGGAGCGCCTGCGGCCCGGCGGCCTGATCGTGGCGGACAACACGTTGCGCCGGGGCCACGTGGCGGACCCGGCGCACGAGGAGCAGACCACCGTGGAGATCCGGCAGTTCAACGACCTGGTGATGGAGGATCCGCGGGTGACGGTCCTCATGCTGCCGGTCGCGGACGGGATGACCCTGATCAGGAAGAACTAGGCGCGGCGGCCGGGCCCTCGCGGACCCGGCCGTCCCCACTAGACGATCTTGTGGATCCAGTTGTGGGCGTCGGGGCGGGCGCCGTACTGGATGCCCACCAGCTCCTCGCGCACCCGCATCGTCACCGGGCCGGGGTTGCCGTCGGCGACGCTCCAGGAGCGGTCGGCGCCCTTCACCGTGCCCACCGGCGTGACCACGGCCGCCGTGCCGCACGCGAACACCTCGGTGAGCTCCCCGGACTCGCATCCGGCCTGCCACTCGTCGATCGAGATGAGGCGCTCCTCGGTCTCCAGGCCCAGGTCGCCGGCCAGCTCCAGGATCGACTCCCTGGTGATGCCGGGCAGCAGGGTGCCGGTCAGCGCGGGGGTGACGAGCTTGTCGCCGAAGACGAAGAACAGGTTCATCCCGCCCATCTCCTCGACGTACTTGTGCTCGTGGGCGTCCAGCCACACCACCTGGTCGCAGCCGTTCTCCACGGCCTGCCGCTGCGCGACGAACGCGGCCGCGTAGTTGCCGCCGCACTTCGCGAAGCCCGTGCCGCCGGGGGCGGCCCGCGTGTACTCGGTGGACAGCCAGACGGAGACGGGCTTGAGCCCACCCGTGAAGTACGAGGCCGCCGGGGAGGCGATGACCATGTACTTGTACGACTTCGACGGGTAGTTGACACCGAGCCCCGCCTGGGTGGCGATCATGAAGGGGCGCAGGTAGAGGCTGTGACCCTCGGTCGTGGGCACCCATTCCCTGTCGGTCTGGACGAGGAGCTCGAGCGACTCCACGAAAGCCTCCTCCGGCAGCTCCGGCATGGCCATCCGGAGCGCGGAGCGGTTGAAGCGGGCGGCGTTCGCGTACGGGCGGAACGCGACGATCGAGCCATTGGCCTGGCGGTAGGCCTTGAGCCCCTCGAACAGCTCCTGCGCGTAGTGGAAGACCGAGGTGGCCGGGTCGAGCGAGAGCGGGCCGTACGGAAGGAGCTTGGCGTCGTGCCAGCCCTGCCCCTCGGTGTAGTCGATCGAGACCATGTGATCCGTGAAGGTCTGCCCGAAGCCGGGGTTCGCCAGTACCTGCTCCCGCTCGGCCGCGGTGCGAGCGTGGTCGGATAGCTGCACGTCGAAGCTGAGCTTCTGAGCGATGGTCATGACGTCGGTCCTTCTCTCTGCGAATCTGCCCAAATCTACAAGAAATCTGCGGATCGGTGCTGGTGAGCGGGCGCTGCCCGGAAGGCAGTCCCGGTACTTCCTATTGTCTCGCTATATGGGATGGCAAGCGGCCAATGCGGCGATCAGCCCTTTTGGACGCAAAAAAGCGCCTGGCGGCCCTCGTCGGACCACCAGGCGCGTTGGGGGCTAGGCGGTCCTAGCCGGATACTCGCGCGGTGATGTCGTCACCGATCTCGTGGGTGGTGCGGCCCGCCCAGCCGGCCAGCCGCTCGAGGATGTCATCGGCGACCGCCTGCTCGACCTTGGCCGCCTCGGCGTGCAGGCCCAGGTGGTCGAGGAGCATGGCGACGGACAGGATGGTCGCGGTCGGGTCGGCCTTGCCCTGGCCGGCGATGTCGGGGGCGCTGCCGTGCACCGGCTCGAACATGCTCGGCGCGGACCGCTCGGGGTTGATGTTGCCGCTGGCGGCCAGGCCGATGCCGCCCGCGATGGCGGCGCCCAGGTCGGTGATGATGTCGCCGAACAGGTTGTCGGTGACGACCACGTCGAACCGTTCCGGCTGGCTCACGAAGAACATCGAGGCCGCGTCGATGTGGCAGTAGTCGGTCGTGACGTCGGGGTATTCCGCCGCCAGGCGGTTGACCGTGCGCTGCCACAGGTCACCGGCGAAGGTGAGGACGTTGGTCTTGTGGACGAGCGTCAGCTTCTTGCGCGGCCGCGTGACGGCCTTCTCGAACGCGTAGCGCACCACGCGCTCGACACCGTAGGCGGTGTTGAGCGACTCCTGGGTGGCGATCTCGTGCGGGGTGCCGCGCCGCATGGCGCCACCGGTGCCCGCGTAGAGGCCCTCGGTGCCCTCGCGGACGACGATCATGTCGATGTTCTCCGGCGGCGTGTCCGCCAGCGGGGTCTCCACGCCGGGGAACAGCTTGACCGGGCGCAGGTTGACGTAGTGGTCGAACTCGAAGCGGAGCCGCAGCAGCAGATCGCGCTCGAGGATGCCCGGCGGCACGCTGGGGTCGCCCACGGCGCCGAGCAGGATCGCGTCGTAGCCGCGCAGCTCTTCGAGCACGGCGTCGGGCAGCGTCTCGCCGGTACGGTGATAGCGTGCGGCTCCCAGGTCGTAGTGAGTGGGCTCGATCTTCGTGCCAACTGCCTCCAGGACCTTGAGCCCTTCGGCCACGACCTCGGTGCCGATCCCATCGCCGGGGATGACGGCCAGACGGATGTTACGCGACTCCATGGGCGGTACCTTACCGCGTCGTCTCGGCTGACGAACACTTCATCTCATCTTTCGGACGCCCCCTTTGTCCGGTATTGCGGTTCTTTGACCGTTTCGTTAAAGTCACCGACCAGCCTAATCCGCGCGCCGTTGCGTGGAGTCGGGGACCCACATTCCCCCTGGGGCGAGTCGGCATCCCCATGCCGTAGGGCTACTTCCAGGCCCGAGCCCGTCAGCTAACCCGGCCGGCCGTATGGAAGGACAGACCCCTGTCTCGAATCGCCATTGTCCTGGCGGCGGGCGCCGCCGGGCTCATGCTGGCCTCCCCAGCCCATGCCTCGTCCAAGCTCGACGACCTCACCACCCTGACCGGCGGCCAGATCAAGGAAATCCAGGAGAAACAGGCTCCGAAGCCCGCCTGGAAGGTCGCCATCAAGTTCGCCATGAGCAAGCGCGGCACCCCGTACGTGTGGGGCGGCGCCAGCCCGAGCGGATACGACTGCTCCGGGCTCATGCTCAGGGCGTACGAGCACGCCGGAATCGAACTCCCCCGCACCGCCGCCGAACAGTACGGCGCGTTCACCAAGAAGATCGCCTGGAAGGACCTCAAACCCGGCGATCTGGTCTTCTTCCACGGCCTCGGGCATGTCGGGATGATCTCCCGGCCCGGCTACATGGTCCACTCGCCGCACACGGGTGACGTGGTCAAGGAAGAGCGCCTGACCTCCTGGCGCAGAGACTCCTTCGTGGGCGGCGTCCGCCCCGACCGCAAGGGCGTACGCCTCTGGTCCAAGCTCCAGGAGCAGCGCGACGAAACGCCCACCACCCTCACGGCCACCCTGTAGGAGGCTGCGGCGTCCGCCTCCCCACGCGACGGTCAGGGGAGGCGGGCGTCGAAGATGAGCTCCCAGGCACGGGTCCTGGCGCGGGCCACCGCGCCCAGCAGGACGCCGCTGTCCCCCAGCGTGCTGGCCACCACCGACGGCCGCAGCGGGCCGAGCTCGGCGATGCGGGCCTCGATGGACTCCCCCAGGAGGTCCAGGTTGCGGCCCACGCCGCCGCTGAGCACGATCACCTCCGGATCCAGCACGGCGGCCACCGCCACCAGCAGGCCGCCGATGCGGCGCCCCTCGGCCTCCACCACCGAGCGGGCCACTCTGTCGCCGGAGGCCGCCGCGGCGAAGACCTTCTTGGCCGTCCGCAGGCTCAGGCCGGCGGCGCGGGCCGCGCGGACCACTCCGGGCGCGGCGGCGACCGCCTCCGTGGCGCCGTGGGCCAGGGCGTCACCGGCCGGCGGCGCCGGGTCCTCGGTCGCGGGCAGGTACGAGACCTCCCCCGCCGCTCCCCGGGCGCCCACGTACAGCTCACCGTTGATCACGATGCCCATCCCGACGCCGGTGCCGACGGACACCAGCGCGAAGTTTGACGTGCCGCGCCCCGCCCCGTGCGTGTGCTCGCCGACGGCGGCCAGGTTGATGTCGTTCTCGATGACGAGGTCGACCTCCATCTCGGCGCGCAGGCGCTCGGCCAGGTCGGAGCCGGGCAGGTTGGGGGCGAACTCCAGGCGCCCGAGCTCCGGGTCGTACACGCCGGGCGTGCCGACGACGGCGCAGGCGATGTCGGGCCAGTCGACGCCGGCCTCGTAGGCGGCGGCCCGGCACAGCTGTCCGACCAGGAGGGCCAGTTCGGCGGAGGTGAGGGCGGTGTTGCGCCCGTCCCTCCGGCCGGCGAATTTCCCGCGCAGGTCGGCGACGGCGACCCTGATCCAGTCACGCCCGATGTCGACGCCGGCGACGTGGGTGGCGGCGGCGTTGACGTCGTACAGGGACGTGACCGGCCCCGGGCGGCCGGAGACCTCGCCGACGAGGTGAACGAGCCCGTCCACCTCCAGCCCGGCCAGGGCCGCGGACACCGTGGGCTTCGACAGGCCGGTGATCTTGGCGAGGTCGGTGCGCGAGGCGGGGCCGTGCTCCTGAAGATGGTCGAGCAGGCGGCGCTCGTTCAGCACTCGCAGCATCCGCGGATTACCCAGGTCGCCCCGCATCTCACCCTCCTTGAGGAAACAGAGCCTAGCCAACTCGCCTGATAGTAAATTACCTTTCTTACCAAGCACAGGGGCGGCACATCCGGAAGGACGAAGTGCGATGCACCGAGCATGGCGATCAATCCCTGTCGCGGCGGTCCTCCTGGCCGCCGCCTGCGGAAACGCCGGGAACAGTGCCGGAAACGGCACCGGCGCCACCACCACGACCACGCAGAACCAGGGCGGCAAGACGATCGCGCTGTTCCTGCCCGAGTCCAAGACCACCCGGTACGAGGCGTTCGACCGCCCGCTGTTCGAGGCGAAGGTCAAGTCGCTCTGCCCCGACTGCAAGATCCTCTACAGCAACGCCGAGCAGGACGCCCCCAAGCAGCAGCAACAGGTCGAGGCCGCGCTCACCCAGCAGGCCGACGTGCTCGTGCTCGACGCCGTGGACGCCAACGCCGTGGCTCCCCTGGTGAACCAGGCCAAGCAGAAGAAGGTCCCGGTCATCGCCTACGACCGGCTGATCTCGGGGATCGACTACGCGTACTACGTCTCGTTCAACAACGTACGGGTGGGCGAGATGCAGGGCCAGGCCCTGCTCGACGCCATGACCGCCAGGGGCACGGCGGCGAAGGGCCAGATCGTGATGATCCACGGCTCCCCCACCGACCCCAGCTCGGCCGACTACAAGAAGGGCGCCAAGAGCGTGCTGGACGGGAAGGTGAAGGTCGGCAGGGAGTTCGACACGCCGGACTGGAGCCCCGACAAGGCGCAGCAGGAGATGGAGCAGGCCATCACCGCGCTGGGCAAGGACACCATCACGGGCGTGCTGTCCGCGAACGACGGCATGGCGGGCGGCGCGATCTCGGCCATGAAGCGCGCGGGCTACAAGCAGCTCCCGCCGATCACCGGCCAGGACGCCGAGCTGGCCGCCGTCCAGCGCATCCTCACCGGCGAGCAGTACATGACCATATATCTGGACATCAGGGCGGAGGCGGAGAAGTCCGCCGAGCTCGCCGTCGCCGTCGCCAAGGGCGAGCAGCCCACCGCGCCCGCCAAGGTCAACAACGGCGCGGCCGACATCCCGGCGTTCCTCCTCGACCCCATCCCCGTCACGGCCGACAAGGTCAAGGACACGATCGTGAAGGACGGCTTCTACACCGCCGCCCAGCTCTGCACGGGCGAGGTCAAGGCCGCCTGTGAGAAGCAGGGCATCGAGTAGATGCTCTCGGCGACAGACATCTCCAAACGGTACGGGGCGGTCCAGGCGCTCGACGGGGCCCGCCTGGACCTGCGCCCCGGCGAGGTCGTGGCCCTCATGGGCGACAACGGCGCGGGCAAGTCCACGCTGGTCAAGGCCATCTCGGGGGTCGTGACGCCGGACGCCGGCACGATCATCGTGGACGGCTCGCCGGTCAGGATCGCCAACCCGCACGACGCGCAGGCCCTCGGCGTCTCGACCGTCTACCAGGACCTCGCGCTCTGCGAGAACCTCGACGTCGTGGCCAACCTCTTCCTGGGCACCGAGCGCCGCCGCGGCTCGCTGCTGCGCCACATCGCCATGGAACGCGCGACCCGCGACCTCCTCGGCCAGCTCGACGTGCGCATCAGGGACATCAGGGTGCCGGTCGCCATGCTGTCGGGCGGCCAGCGGCAGTCGGTGGCCATCGCCAGGGCGCTCATCGGCGAGCCGCGGCTGGTCATCCTCGACGAGCCCACGGCGGCCCTGGGGGTCGAGCAGACGGCGCAGGTGCTGGCGCTGATCGGGCGGCTGCGCGAGCGCGGGCTCGCGGTGCTGGTCATCTCGCACAACCTCGCCGACGTACGCGCGGTGAGCGACCGCGTGGTGGTGCTGCGGCTGGGCCGCAACGCCGGTGAGTTCACCACGGCCACCGCCTCCCAGGAGGAGATCGTGGCCGCGATCACGGGGGCGGGGACATGACCGACACGCTGGTACGCAGCCCGTACACGCCGAAGGTCGCCGTCGAGCGGCTGCGCCAGGGGGACGTCGGCGCATGGCCGGTGGTCGGCGGGCTGATCGCGATCGCGATCGTGTTCAGCACGCTCAACGACCGCTTCCTGTCCCCCGAGAACCTCACCAACCTCGTGCTCCAGATGGCCGCCACCGGCACGATCGCGCTCGGCATCATCATGGTGCTGCTGCTCGGCGAGATCGACCTGTCGGCGGGCTCGGTCAGCGGTCTGTGCGCCACGATCATGACGATCGTCCACGTCAAGCAGGGCTGGAACCCGCTGCTCGCCATCCTCCTGGCGCTCGCCGTGGGCGCGGCGATCGGGTTCCTGCACGGCCTGATGCTGACCAAGCTGCGGATGCCGTCGTTCGTCGTGACGCTGGCCGGGCTGATGGGCTGGCTCGGCCTGCTGCTCTACCTGCTGCGGCAGGGCGGGACGATCAACCTGCCGTTCACCGGCTTCATCTCCAAGCTGAGCGACACCTGGCTGCCGGGCTGGCTCGCGTGGACGGTCGCGGCGGCCCTGGTGGCCGTGTCGGCGGGCGCGTCGCTCGCGGTCAGGAGGCTGCGGCTGGCGGCCGGGCTGCCGGTGACGCCGCTGTGGTGGTCGCTGGCCAAGGCGGGCGGGCTGGCGGTGCTGCTCGCCGCGGCGGTGATCGTCATGTCGGCGGACCGCGGCGTGCCGCTCCTGCTGATCATCTTCGGGGCGCTGGTGGTGCTGCTCGACCTCATGCTGAGGCACACCACGTTCGGGCGGCACCTGTACGCCGTCGGCGGCAACGCCGAGGCCGCCAGGCGCGCCGGCATCAACGTCACCAGGATCAGGATCCTCGCGTTCATGCTGGCCTCCACGCTGGCCGCGGCCGGGGGCATCCTCGCCGCCAGCCGCCTGTCGGCCGTCAACCAGGGCTCGGGCGGCAGCGACATCCTCCTCATGGCGATCGCCACCGCGGTCATCGGCGGCACCTCGCTGTTCGGCGGGCGCGGCCGGGCCTACGACGCGCTGCTCGGCGTCCTGGTCATCCAGGCCATCTCCAACGGCATGTACCTGCTCAGCGTGGACTCCTCGGTGCGGTTCATGGTGACCGCCGCGGTGCTGGCGCTGGCCGTGGCCATCGACTCGCTCGCCCGCAGGGGCGCCGCCCGGTGACCCGGGTTCTGGGCATCGACGTGGGCGGGACGAAGGTGGCCATCGGGGTGTCCACGGCCGACGGCCCCGCGCTGTCCGCCCACGTCCGCCTGGACACCGGGCCTGACACGCTCGCGCGGGCGCTCGCGGCGGCCCGGGCCCTGGACGGCGCGCCCGCCGCGGTGGGCTTCTCGACGTGCGGGGTGATCCGCGATGGCGTGGTGCGGCTCGCCCCGAACGTCCCCGGCTGGGAGGGCCTCGAACTGCCGAGGCTGCTCCAGGAGGCGTACGGCGCCACTCCGGTGTCCATCGACAACGACGTGAACGCGGCGGCCGCCGCGGAGCTGCGCTGGGGCGCTCTGCGCGGGGTCTCCACGGGCGTCTACCTGAACCTGGGCACCGGCCTGGCGGCGGCCCTGGTGGTGGACGGCCGGGTGGTGCCGGGCGCCCACGGCGCGGCAGGCGAGATCGGCTACCTCCAGGTGACGCCGGGCGAGCCCGCCTTCGCCGACGGCCGGGTGCCCCTGGAGGAGCGCGTCGCGGGCGGCGCGCTGGCCGCCCGCGGCACCGCCCTCCTGGGCCGCCCCGTCACGGCGGCCGAGCTCCTGGGCGGAGGTCACGCGCGGGAGCTGGTGGACGAGGCGCTGCGGACGCTGGCCATGAGCGTGGCGAACCTGTGCGTGGTCCTCGATCCCGAGCGCCTGGTGGTCGGCGGCGGCATGATGGGCGCGGCGGAGCTGATCCTGCCGAGGCTGGCGGCCGAGGTCGGCCGGGCGGTGCCGTTCCCGCCGGAGGTGCGCCCGGCCCGCTTCGCGGACGACGCGCCCCTGCTGGGCGCGCTGGCGCTGGCCCGCGCGGCGGTAGCGTAGGGGTATGGCACTGGAGCAGGTGCATCTCACCGGGGAGAAGGCCACCCTGCTCGCGACCCTGTACGGGCGGGCGCTGGACGCGCGGTCCCCGGATCCGATCCTCGGCGACGACCTGGCCGCCGAGGCGGTCGAACGCATCGACCACGACTTCACCGAGACCGGGATGAACGCCGGCCTGGCCGTCTCGGTCGCGATCAGGGCGCGGTTCATCGACCGGTGGGCGGCCGGGTTCCTGGCCACCCATCCCGAGGCCACCGTGCTCCACCTGGGCTGCGGCCTCGACACCCGCGTCCACCGGCTGGACCCGCCGCCCAGCGTCCGCTGGTACGACGTGGACTACCCCGACGTGATCGAGCTGCGGCGGCGCCTGTTCCCCGAGCGGCCCGGCTACCGCCTGATCGGCTCGTCGGTCACCGAGCTGAAGTGGCTGGAGCAGGTCCCGGGCCACGCCCCTGTGCTGGTCGTGGCCGAGGGCCTGCTCTACTATCTCGACCCCGGCGAGGGCCGGGCCCTCATCATGGCGATCGTCGACCGCTTCCCCGGCGGCCAGTTCGTCTTCGACGCGGTGAGCCCGCTCGGGCTCAAGACGCAGAAGCTCAACAGGCCGGTGCGCAAGGCGGACGCCCACCTGGTCTGGGGAATCGACGGGCCGGGCGAGCTGCTGGCGATCCATCCGAGGTTGCGTTGCCTGAGCGCGGTGAGCGCGTTCGACATCGAGGGGTTCGACCGCCTGCCGACGCCGCACCGCGTCGCGGCCCGGATCGCCGGGCTGCTGCCGGGGGTGAAGCGGGCGGCGGTGTTCTACCGGCTCGGGTTCTGAGGGGCGCCGCCGTTGTCCCTGCGGTCCAGGGCGGTCTGCAGGGCCTGCGCGGCCTCGTCCTCATGCTCCTCGGCACGGTTCCAGGCATACATCTCGTACATGTGACTCATCTCATTTCGCGAGCCGTTCGGCGGACGAATGGGACTTATTGGCCGACACCACGACGCTCCGCGGCGAGTCGTCGACCTGCCCTAACAGGCCCCGCCGCGGCAGGTAATAAGTACGAGCACCTGGCGCATTACCAGCAACAGTACCCCAGCAATCTCATTGGATGTCCTAGTATCTTGCATGCTGAGACAACAAAGGCCGCCACCCGGAACCGGGTGACGGCCTTCAGGCCGGGCAGGAGGCTCAGCCCTCCAGGTCCACGGAGCGGCCGCTCTCGGCGCCGATCTCGTTCCCGATCTGGTCGATCACGTCGGCCGGGATCGCCGAGTCGACGGTCAGCGCGATGAGCGCGTTGCCGCCCTTGGTGGAGCGGGCCACCTGCATCGAGGCGATGTTGACGCTGTGCTCGCCGAGGAGACGGCCGACCACGCCGACGATGCCGGGACGGTCGGTGTAGGTGAAGAACGCCAGGTGGGCCGTCGGCTCGATCTCCATCTCGTAGCCGTTGACCTCGACGATCTTCGTGATCTGGCGCGGGCCGGAGAGCGTGCCGGACACCGAGACCTGGCGGCCGTCGGCGAGCACGCCGCGCACGGTCACCACGTTGCGCCAGTCGGGGCTCTCCGAGCTGGTCACCAGCTCCACGTTGAGACCGCGGTCCTTGGCCAGCAGCGGCGCGTTGACGTACGTGACCTGCTCCTCGATCACGTCGGTGAACACGCCCTTGAGGGCGGCCAGCTCGATCACCCGCACGTCCTCGGAGGCGATCTCACCGCGCACCTCGACGTCGAGCTTGGTGGCCACCTCACCGGCCAGCGCGGTGAAGACGCGGCCGAGCTTCTCGGCCAGCGGCAGGCCCGGCTTGACGTCCTCGGCCACCACGCCGCCCTGGACGTTGACCGCGTCCGGCACGAACTCGCCCGCGAGCGCCAGCTTCACGCTCCGCGCGACCTGGGTGCCGGCCTTCTCCTGGGCCTCGTGCGTGGAGGCGCCCAGGTGCGGCGTGACGACGACCTGGTCGAGCTCGAACAGGGGGCTGTCGGTGCACGGCTCCTTGGAGAACACGTCGAGGCCCGCTCCCGCGACGCGCCCCTCCTTGATCGCCGAGTAGAGGGCGCCCTCGTCCACGATGCCGCCGCGGGCGACGTTGATGATGCGCACCGACGGCTTGACCTGGTGCAGCTCCCTGTCGCCGATGAGACCGAGGGTCTCCTTGGACTTGGGCAGGTGGACGGTGATGAAGTCGGCCTGCTTGAGCACCTCTTCAAGGCTGAGGAGCTTGACGCCCATCTGCGCGGCGCGAGCCGGCGGCAGGTAGGGGTCGTAGGCGATCAGCTCGACGCCGAACGGCTGCAGCCGCTGGGCCACGAGCTGCCCGATCTTGCCCAGACCGAGGATGCCGATGACCTTCTCGTCGAGCTCGACACCGGTGTACTTGGAGCGCTTCCACTCCCCGTTCTTCAGCGCGGCGTGGGCCTGGGCCGTGTTGCGCGCGCTGGCCAGGATGAGCGCGAGGGTCTGCTCGGCGGCGCTGGTGATGTTGGAGGTCGGCGCGTTGACGACCATGACACCGGCCTTGGTGGCGGCTTCGACGTCGACGTTGTCGAGGCCGACGCCGGCGCGGGCGACCACGCGCAGCTTCGGCGCCGCGGCGATGGCCTCGGCGTCGACCTGCGTGGCGGAGCGCACGATCAGGGCGTCCACCCCGGCGAGGGCGGGCAGCAGCTGGGAACGGTCGGCGCCGTCGGTGTGGCGGACCTCGAAATCAGCGCCGAGTACGGCGAGGCCAGCCTCGGACAGCTCCTCTGCGACCAGAACGACGGGCTTGTTCACTGGTGTGGATCCTTAACGGCACGGCGGGCATTCGGGGGACACGTCCACGGATCCCCCGACGGTCCCACAGATTCTATCCGGCGCTTGTGAACGCGTTCACGAGGCACCCACGATGTGAGACAGCTCCGCTCTACCCCCGGAGGAAGAAACTCATCCACTCCGCTCACATCTTTGTCTTGATCGGGAGATTTATTCGCCATTAGCCTGATAAGCCGTGGCCGAGTACCTAGGGTTCGTCTTATGAGCATCGGGAATCCTGCGCTTGCCGACGCGCTCGCTCAGCATGGCACTCCGCATCGCCTGCTGAGCGCTCTCGCCGACGGTGGAGTCCTGGTGGCAGTGCGGTCAGACCGCTCGGTCGTCCTCGGGACGACCCAGGCCGGAGACCGGGTGTTGCTCGGTTACACCGGCTCTGTCACCTATGCCAGGCACCGCGGCAGTCATTCCCTATCGGCGTGCGACGCCGACACCATCCTGGACATCCAGCGCGTCACCGGCGTGCGGGAGATCGTGATCGACGC
This sequence comes from Nonomuraea sp. NPDC049625, assembly GCF_040675285.1. Taxonomy (NCBI): domain Bacteria; kingdom Bacillati; phylum Actinomycetota; class Actinomycetes; order Streptosporangiales; family Streptosporangiaceae; genus Nonomuraea; species Nonomuraea sp. NPDC049625. The sequence continues at coordinate 101,315 of NZ_JBFAOQ010000013.1, forward strand.
GGCCGGACCAGCCGCCGCGGCCGTGCCCATCGACGACCTCCAGCGCTTCATGTCCTCGTCGCGTTCGGGGCCGACGCCCGTCCTCTCGGGGGCGGTGCCTGCCGCGTACGCGACGGGGGCGATGGCGACCGTGTCACGCGGTGCCGCGCTGGCCCAGGTGGCACCTCCGACTCCGCAGGCGCCGACGCTGCCGTGGGTGCCCGCGCCCCGGCCGCACCTGTCGGGGCCCATGCAGCAGGTGGACCCCGGCTACCGGCGGTGCGCGCATCCGATCCTGCCCGCGCTGCGGCAGGCCATCGGGCTGCTGCTCATGGACTTCCCGCTGGTGCACCACGTCTGGATCTCCGAGGCGCGCACGGCGTCCGGGGCTCCGGGGATCATGCTGCACGTGAAGGTGCACATGTCGGCCGCCGAGGACGTCGTACGCGACCTGCACCGCCTGGTACGCGCCCGGCTGCCGCAGTTCGCGGCCTCCGGTGCGCCGATCCTCATGGCGAGGGTGGCGGACGCGCGCAGCGAGCAACGGATGATCGAGATCGGCGCGCACGTGGTGTGCGCGAACGTTATCGACTGACGCGAGCCATATGGCGCGGGGCCCGGGTGATCGGGCCCCGCGGCATGGGAAAAAGTGGGCCCTCCCGAACAAGCCCTCGCTCGGGTTCAATGAGTAAATGATCACACCGGCGGTGCGCTCGTCCACGGTCTCCAGGGGCGTGCGCCTCGGCTACGGCGTCGGGTCCTTCTGCACGGCCACGGTCAGCACCGTGCCCGGCCTGCTCCTGCTGTACTACATGACCAATTTCCTGGCCGTGCCCGCCTGGCTGGCCGGGGTCGTGGTGACCGCGCCCAAGGTCTGGGACCTGATCGTCAACCCGCTGATCGGCCGCTGGTCGGACCGGACCCGGTCGCGGCTGGGCCCCCGGCGGCCCTGGCTGCTGGCGGGCGCCTGCACGCTGCCGATCGCGTTCTTCCTGGTGTTCGCGGGGCCGCCGCTGACGGGCGTGCCCGCCGCGCTCTACGTGGGGGTGTGCTTCCTCGTGACGGCGACGGCGTACGCGCTGTTCGAGGTGCCGTACAAGGCGATGCCCGGCGAGATGACCCACGACTACCACGAGCGCACCTCGCTGCTGCAGTGGCGCATGATCTTCATCGGCGCGGCCACCGCGGTCAGCGGCGTGCTCGCCCCGGCCATCGTCACGAGCCAGGGCGAGCACGGCACGCTGGACAGCTACCGGCTGATGGCCACGGTGATCGCGGTCATCCTGCTTCTCGCCATGCTGGGCTCCTTCTTCGGCACGGCCCGCGCGCCCATGACCGGCGCGCCGGAGGCGGACCGGGGAGGGTGGCGCGAGCAGTTCGCCGCGATCAAGGGCAACCGGCCGTTCCTGTGGCTGACCATGCTGGCCTGCACGCAGATGCTCGCCGTGAGCATGATGCTGGCCGCCGCGCCGTACTTCGCCGCGTACACGCTCGGCTCGCCGAAGGCCACGCAGACGCTCTTCGCCGCGCTGGTCGGCCCGATCCTGCTGACGATGCCGCTGTGGGTACGCCTGGCCAAGCGCTTCGACAAGCGGGGCGCGATGATCCTGGCGGCGCTCCTGTACGCCGGCGGCACGACGGCTGCCCTGGCCACGCCGGTCCTCGGCATCGTGTGGGCGCACGTGACGATCCTGGTGGTCGGCGTCGGCTACGCGGGGGTGCAGTTGCTGCAGTTCTCGATGCTGGCGGACGTGATCGCGGTGGACGCCGCCGAGACCGGCAAGCGGCGGGCGGGCGTGCTGACCGGGCTGTGGACGGCCATCGAGAGCGGCGTCAGCGCGTTCGGCGCGCTGATCTTCGGGGTGATCCTGTCGATCGGCGGTTTCATCGAGTCCGAGCCCAGCAGGCCGGTCGAGCAGCCGGACAGCGCGGTGACCGCGGTTTTGATCGGGCAGACCGCGGTCCCGGCACTGATCATCTTCCTGTCGGTGCTGATGACGCTGAAGTACCGCCTCACGCCACCCGGCGCGCCAGCACCAGACGCGTCCGCGTGAACAACCCCGCCGTCAGCGCCGCCAGCAGGGGCAGCCCCACCACGACCCCGGCCAGGAAGAGCCAGGGGACGGCGATCGTCGTGGCTCCCGGGTTGAACAGGTCCATGATCCCGTAAACCCTCCGGGTCAGCGGCCAGGTCAGCGCGATGCCGCTGACGGTGCCCGCCGCCAGGCCCACCAGGGCGCCGAGGCCGGAGATGTAGGCCGCCTGGGCCGCCACCACGAGCCTGCGGACCCGCGCCGTCCCGCCGACCGCGGACAGGGTGTCGAGGTCCGGGCGCATGTCGGCGGCGGCCAGCCCGGTGGCCGCGAACGTGCCGCCGAGCACCAGGACCAGCGCGGCCACGAGCAGGATCGTCAGGGTGAAGAAGCGGCTCTCGGCGTTGCCCCGCTCCGCGAGGGCGTAGGCCTGATCTCCGACAAGGACCCTGATCTCCGTGGTCAGCCGCTGATCGTCGATATCTGTGTACGCCGCGTAGAAGGTCCGCTGCGACACCTTGAACCCCGCCTGGGTCAGCACGGACGGCGGGATCAGCACGCCTGTCTGACCGACGTCGGCCGGCGCCGCCGCCACGGCGGGAACCCGGAGGGTCGTGACCGGCTCCCCGTCCCAGTCACCGACCCCGATCCTGATCACGCCGTCGCGCACGGCGCCCGGGCTGAACGCCACGGCCTTGCCCGCCGCCAGTGCCGCCGCCGCCTGCGGATCCCTGCGTTTCTGGAGGAAGGCGAGCACCTCCTCGTCGGCCACCTCCGCGGGGCCGTAGTCATGATCGCGGGGGTCGCACGGGGACGTGCAGCCCTCCGGCAGGGCGACGCTCAGGCTGAGGGGCTCGCCCCGCGCGTCCATCACGTTCAGCCCGTTGACCAGGCTCACCCCCGGCAGCTTCCGCTGCACGAGCTCCCGCACCCGCGCCCACCCCTGATCGTCCGCCTTCCAGGCACCGATCACCATGGTGTCCGCGGGGACGATCGAGTTGCGTTTCGCCTCCTGGTCGACATAGTCGCTGTTGAGGCCGATGCCCAGCGTGACGGCTCCCATCGTGGCCGCCATGACCGCGGCGGTGGCGGAGGCCGTACGGACGCGGTGGCGGGAGGCGTCGCGCACGGACAGGCGCAGCGGGAGCGGCAGCCGCCCGGCGAGCCGCCCCGTGGCCTGGACCAGCCACGGCATCAGCGCGACCAGCCCGAACACCACCGGCATAGAGGCCAGCGCGACCGACAGCAGGCCCCGGTGCAGGGCGACCCCCGTCGCGGCCAGCCCGAGCAGCACCAGCACGGCCCCGAGCACGGGACGGCCCGCGCGGCCGGACGTGTCCACGGCGGCACGCCCGGCGAGCACGTGCACGGGGCTCTGCCGGCTCGCCTGGATCGCGGGCACGATCGCCGCGGTCAGCGCGCTCACCACGCCCAGCGCGGCCACGCCGAGCACCTGCGCCCAGGGCACGTCCGCCGGACCGTGCGTCCAGTCCAGCCGGCGGGCCGCGAGCCACTCCCCCAGCAGCCCGGCGCCGATGCCCAGGGCGGCGCCCAGCAGGGCCGCCGCGCCGCCGAGCACCAGGCCGTCGGCCAGCACGATGGTCTTGAGGTGCCGCCCGGAGCCGCCCTGCGCGGCGATCACGGCGAGCTCCCTGCGCCTGCGGCGCAGCCCTACAGCGAAGGCGGGGCCCGCGAGCAGGACGGTCTCGGTCACGATGAGCACGACGCCGACACCCAGCTCGACCAGCCCGTGCAGGTCCCGGGGCCCGGAGTCGCCGGCGCCGGAGCGCTCGATCAGGAACCGGGACTTGACGCCCAGGCCCACCTTGTTGAGCCTCTGCACGTCCGGCTGCTGGACGGGGGCGGCGGTGTCGATGAGCCAGCCGCTGTCGTTGCCGTCGTTCTGGTGCGGGAGCAGCCCTTCCGGCAGGGCGAGCATCTCGCGCAGGCCGGGCCGGTTCGGGTGCTCGGCGACCCCGACCACCCGCACGGTGCGGTCCGGCCGCCACGTCTTGATCGTGTCGCCGACCCGGACACCGCTGTCGATCAGCGCGGGGGACACGGCGACCTCACCGGGTGCGGCGGCGAACCTGCCCTCGACCAGGTGGCGCATCCCCCTGGTCAAGGGGTCGCGCAGATCGGCCTCGAACACATCGACCCGGCTGTAGCCGTCCGCCAGGCGGGCCTGGACGACGTTCGCCTGGTAGCGGAGCAGGCGGCCCTGGAGCAGCGTGCCGATCTCGGCGGGCGTCCACGGCCGCTCGGGACTCTGCGATTGGCGCAAATTGGTGATCTCCCCGTCCGCGCTCTGCTCGACCGGGGTGCGGAACGGGGTCGTGGCGATGCGGGCGTCGGCCGCCCCCAACGTCGAGTCCAGCTTGTCGCGGCTGGTGATGCTCGTGGTGGCGGCGCCGGTGAGCACCGCCGTGATGACCAGGACGGGCAGGCCGATCATCACCATGATCAGCGCGGTCCGGCCCTTGAAACGCAGGGCGTCCCTGCGGGAGATGCGCAGCGCGGCGCGGAACGCGCTCATCGGGCGCTCTCCAGCCGCACGGCGCTCGACTCCACGATCACGCCGTCACGCAGGTAGACCACCCGGTCGGCCCAGCCCGCGTACCGCGGTTCGTGGGTGACCAGCAGGACCGCCGCGCCGGCGTCGCAACGGTTGCGCAGCAGCTGCAGGATCTCGTCCCCGGTGGCGGTGTCGAGCGCGCCGGTCGGCTCGTCGGCCAGCAGCAGCCGCCGATCGCCGACCAGCGCCCTGGCGATGGCCACACGCTGGCGCTGCCCGCCGGACAGCTCCTCGGGGAAACGGCCGGCGACCTCCCCGGCCCCCACCTCGGCGAGCACGGCCAGCGCCTCCTCGCGGGCGGTCCCGGAGCGCACGCCGTCGAGCTCCCTCGGCAGCATCACGTTCTCGGCGGCCGTCAGGGACGGGATGAGGTTCAGGTCCTGGAAGACGTATCCAACGCTGGTGCGCCTGAGCGCGGCCAGGTCCTTCACCCTGGTCAGGTCCTCGCCCTCGATGGTCACGGTCCCCGAGGTGGGCCGGTCGAGACCGCCCGCCACGTTGAGCAACGTCGACTTGCCAGAGCCCGACGGGCCCATGACCGCGACCAGCTCCCCCGCCGCCACCTCCAGGCTCACGCCCTTCAGGGCCTGCACCTGGCCATGCTCGCGGGTCACGTCCCGCAAACTCACCACAGTCATCGCTCTTGCTCCTTGGACATCTGCTTGGAAACGGCCTCGCAGTGGTCCAGCCAGCGCTGCTCCGCCTCGGCCTTGAAAATCAGCGAGTCGAGGACCAGCCGCTGTGCGAACCCACCTGCCGCGGCCCGTTTGGCCCGGGTCAGCTCCTGCAGCCCGCGCATGGTGGCCACGCGCTGGGTCTGGATGACCTCGGCCACGTCCAGGCCACCGGCCACGGCCATCGCGATCTTGATGGCCAGCTCGTCCCGAGGCCGGTCGGACTGGGCGACGGGGGTGCTGAACCATCGCTCCAGCTCCTCCCGGCCGGCCTCGGTGATCGTGTAGACCGCGCGGCCCTGCTCGTCGGCTCCCCCTGGGGCCACCAGGCCATCTCGCTCAAGCCGGGAGAGCGTCGTATAGACCTGGCCGATGTTCAGCGGCCAGGTCGCCCCTGTGGACGTCTCGAACTCAACCCTGAGCTGATAGCCGTAACGCGGTCCGCTGCTCAGCAACGCGAGCAGTCCGTGTCTTATCGACATGGATACTGAGTATGCATACTGAGTATGCCCATCGCAAGCGATCCGTGTTTTCTGGACAGCGAGCGCCCTTCGGTCCGATACTCGCTACATGAGCTCGACGCAGCCGCCTTTTCGCGCATCAGACGGGGAACGCGACCGCGCGATCGGGGAGCTCAGGGACCAGGCCGTGGAGGGCCGGATCTCCCACGACACGTTCGTAGGCCGGGTTGACCAGGCGCTGCGCGCGCAGAACCGGCACGAGCTCGACAAGCTGGTCGCGGACCTGCCGCGCAAGCCGACGATCCGGCAGCGGCTGACCGACGCCGTCGCGTCGGTCTCCGAGTTCACCACCCGGGTGCAGTCCGCGTGGCGGCGGCCCCGGCTGCCCAAGCTGGCGCTGCCCGACGACGACCGGCTGCGTTACGTGGTGGGGCGCGGGTCGGCGTGCGACCTCGTCCTGTCGGACTTAACCGTCTCCCGGGTCCACGCCGAGCTGCGCCGCGAGGACGACGGCGAGTGGATGCTGGTGGACCTCGGCTCGCTCAACGGCACCCGGCTCAACGGGTGGCGGCTGGTGGGGCCGGCGCGGGTGCGGTCGGGTGACGAGATCTCGTTCGGCGACTGCGGTTTCATGGTGAGCTCGGGCCAGCCGTCCTTCTGACGCCTCCGCCCAGAGTCGCCCGACAAATACGGATATTTGCGGATTACAGCTGGCTTGCGGTGATCCACGCTGGCATGGCGATTCCCCATTCATTTGGAGACCCCCCATGCGGCGCACCTCAGCATCCCTCGTCGCGGGCACGCTCGTCGCGGCCCTCGCGTGGGCGTCCAGCCCCTCCTCCCCAGCCGTCGCCCTGGAGCCCTCCGCCGGCGTGGCGGACCTCAACCAGGACATCAACAAGATCCTCAGCGACTCCCGGCTCACGATCGCCAGAGCGGGCGTGGTCGTCAAGAGCGCCGCCACCGGCGAGGAGCTGTACGCCACGGACGCGGGCAAGCTCCTGACCCCCGCCTCCAACACCAAGCTGTTCACCTCCGCCGCGGCCGCCGAGACCCTCGGGCTCGACTACCGCTTCTCCACCACCGTGCTCTCCTCGGGCCGCAAGGCCGGGTCGCTGCTGGCCGGGGACCTGGTGCTGCGCGGGACCGGCGACCCGACCATGCTGGCCGAGGACTACGACGCGCTGGCCGCCAAGGTCGCCGCCGCGGGCGTCAAGGTCGTGACGGGCAAGCTGGTGACCGACGACACCTGGTTCGACTCGCAGCGGCTCGGCAACGACTGGTCGTGGGACGACGAGACCGCCTACTACGCGGCGCCCATCTCCGCGCTGACGGCCTCGCCCGACAGGGACTACGACGCCGGGTCGGTGATCGTCTCCGTGGCCGCCGACGGCGACAAGGTCAAGGTGTCCACCACCCCGGAGACCGGCTACCTGAAGATCGTCAACAAGGCCACGGTGGGCTCGGAGACCGACGTGCTCATCGAGCGGCAGCACAACAGCCGCACCGTCGTGATCACCGGCACGGTGAAGGACCCGTACCAGGAGTGGGTGGCCGTGGACGACCCCACGGCGTACGTCGCGTCGCTGTTCCGCGCGTCGCTGACCAAGCACGGCGTCAAGGTGCTCGGGCCGACCGTCACGGGCGCGGCCCCGGCCGAGGCCAAGGAGCTGGCCGGGCACCAGTCGATGACGCTGGGCGAGCTGCTGGTCCCGTTCCTGAAGCTGAGCAACAACATCCACGCCGAGATCCTCACCAAGGCCATGGGCCGCAAGGTCGCGAACCAGGGCACGTGGTCGGCCGGGCTCAAGGTCAGCACCGACTTCGCCAAGGCGAACGGGGTGCAGGTGATCAACATGCGGGACGGCTCCGGCCTGTCGCGCCGCGACGGCTTCTCGCCGGGCTCGATCGTGCAGCTGCTGACGGCGGTGCGGAGCAAGCCCTGGTTCACCACCTGGTACGAGTCCCTGCCCATCGCGGGCAACGCCGAGCGCTTCGTGGGCGGCACCCTGCGCAGCCGGATGCGGAACACGCCGGCCGCGAACAACGTCCACGCCAAGACGGGCTCGCTGACGGGGGTGACCTCGCTGTCCGGGTACGTCACGAGCGCCGAGGGCGAGCCGCTGATCTTCTCGATCATGCTGAACCAGTACCTGTCCGGCTCTCCCAAGGACATCGAGGACAAGATCGCCATCCGGCTCGCCCAGTTCACGCGCGCCACCGCGACCGCCGACGCCACGCAGCTCCGCGCCACGGAGCAGGGCGAGGCGGGCGACCTCGAATGCTCCTGGCTGAAGCCCGTGCAGTGCTAGCCATCACCTGAAATCGCCTGAAACCGCGCGGCCCTCTGACGCTCAGGGGGCCGCTGTGGTTTACCGGGATCGAGGCAGCTGGATCACGATTCGGCCACTTGGAGCTCCAAGTTAGGTCTGAAATTTCCGTACATCGTCGACTCGGGAGCGCCAGAATGCGGGTTCGACGCAATGTCGAGCCCTGAACCGGAGGAAAGAATGCGCGGACAGCTCCAGGCACTCGTCTGCCTCGGGAGTCTGGCGGCGTTGAGTTTCCCCGCGACCGCCGCGCAGGCGGTCACCCAGGCCGCCTCGGCGCAGGCGTGCCGCGTGGTCGCGGCCAAGCCGGTCGCGACCAGGGGCGTGGTCCAGGGCACCGCAACCAGGACGGGCTGCACCGACCGGGCCCGGCTCAGGGTACGCATCCAGGTCGTCGCGCCGGGCCCCGACCGGGTCCTCAAGAGCGGCTCGAAGACGGTCGGCACCGGACGGATCACCGCAGGCGTGCGGTGCTCCCCCACCCCGCGCAGCTACTACGTGGTCGCGGTCGACTCGAAGGGGCGCAGCGGCCGGTCGCGCCCCGTGAGGCTGTCGTGCGCGTCGGGCGGCGGCTTCGCGTCCCCGATCGAGACGGAGGTCGTCAAGATCACGAACAGGGCCAGGGCGAAGAAGGGCTGCCGCCCCCTCATCCACGACCCCAGGCTGCACCTTGCCGCCGAACGCCATTCGGCCGACATGGGGGAGAACAACTACTTCTCGCACGACTCACGTGACGGCCGCACGTTCGACCGGCGCATCAAGGCCGCCGGTTTCTCCTTCAGCTCAGCCGCCGAGAACATCGCCATGGGCCAGCCCACCGCGGCCTCCGTGATGAGCGGCTGGCTCAAGAGCTCAGGAAACCGGGCCAACATCCTCAACTGCTCCTTCACCCACATCGGTGTCGGGCACAACGCCAAGGGACCGACCTGGACCCAGGTCCTCGCCACCCACTGAGCCACGGGAGCGTCGGGCCTCCACCGGCCACACCCGCCGGTATCCCACCGCACGCCCACGCGCTCCCTTCCGAGCGGGTCCGGCCGCGTCTCCCCCGCACACAGGACCGCGGCCGGGCCCGCAAACTCCCCGCTTACGAGCGGTCGGAGAAGCGGGCCAGGACCAGCGACTCGACCACGCCGACGACCGCGTACGCCAGGATCGACACGGCGGTGACCACCACGATGTCCGCCCACACCTCGTCGTAGCGGAAGCCGCCGATCGCCCGCAGGATCTCGGCGCCGATCCCCCGCCCCGTGGCCAGCCACTCCGCGATGAGCGCCCCGATGATCGAGGCGGGCACGGAGATCCGGGCCGAGGCGAAGACGGAGGGCATCGCGGTCGGCACGGCCACCTTGCGCAGGACGGTCAGGCGCGTCCCACCGTACGCCATGATCAGGTCGGTGGCCTGCGGCGAGGCGGAGCGCAGCCCGAAGGCGATGTTCACCAGCGCGGGGAAGAAGACCACGATGCCGCCGATCACGGCCACGCCCAGCAGGTCGCGGCCGAAGATCAGGGTGATCAGCGGCGTCATCACCACGAGCGGCACCGACCGCAGCAGCATCGCGACCGGCATGAACGTCTGCTCGACGGTCCTGAACAGCACGAACGCGACCGCCACGACCATGGCGGCGATCATCCCGGTGGCGAACCCGATGGCCGCGTCCCTGATCGTGATGCCCAGCGCGCCGAACACGGCCTCGCGGTGGGCGGCCGACGAGGTCAGGTACTCCCAGACCTGCGGCGGGCGCTTGCCGACGAGCGGGCTGATCCCGAACGCCTCCAGAGCCACCCACCACGCGGCCACGACGATGACCACGGAGGGAACCAGCGGCCCGACGATCCTCAGCACGGTGCGGCCGATCACTGTGACTCGCCTCTCGACCAGGGGGTGACCACGCGCGCGAGGAGGGCGACGATCGCGTACCCGAGCCCGGCGATCAGCCCGGACACGAGCGCGAGCCCCCACGTGCGCGGCACCTGGAACTGCTGCTGGGAGATCATCAGGGAGACGCCCAGCCCGGAGTCGTTGCTGCCGAGGTACTCGCCGATGATCGCCCCGAGCAGCGCGGAGGGCGCGGAGATCTTCAGGCCCGCGAACGTGCTGGGCAGGGCGGAGATGATCTGCACGTAGCGGAGCCTGGCCAGCCGGCCGCCGCCGTACACGGTGACGACGTCCAGGCTGGCCCGGTCGGCGGAGCGCAGCCCGAGCAGGGCGCCGATGAGCGTGGTGAAGAAGACGGAGATGGCGGCGAGGAAGACCACGGTGGCGTCGCCGCCGAAGACCACCAGCACGATGGGGCCGATGGCGAGCAGCGGGATGCAGTAGCTGATGACGGCGAGCTGGGTGGCGACGGCCTCCAGCCGGGGCACGAGCAGCACCAGCAGCGCCACGCCGATGGCCAGCCCGTTGCCCCACAGGAAGCCCTGGACCGCCGCGCCGAGCGTGGCCGAGACGTTCGGGCCGTAGAAGGCCCAGCCGTCGGCGCCCATGGCGGCCAGCACCGCCCACGGGGTGGGCACCGCGCCGCCGCCGGCGAACACGGTGACGGCGAGCAGCCACCACAGCGCGACGAGCGCGACGACGCCGAGCAGCCCTTGGACGCGCCTCATGCGCCGTGCCCGAACAGCAGGTCGCTGAGGTGGTCGTGGATCGCGTGGAACTCGGGCGTACGCATCATCTCGGGGGTGCGGGGCCGGGGCAGCCCGATCTCCACCATCTCGATGACCCGCCCCGGGCGCGGGCTCATGACGGCGACCACGTCCGAGAGGAAGATGGCCTCGCCGATGCCGTGGGTGACCATGAGCGTCGTGGCGGGCTTCTCGGTCCAGATGCGCAGCAGCTCCAGGTTGAGCCGCTGCCTGGTCATGTCGTCCAGCGCGCCGAACGGCTCGTCGAGCAGCAGCACGCTGGGCTTGACCACCAGCGCGCGGGCGATGGACACGCGCTGCCGCATGCCGCCGGACAGCTCGGCGGGCCGGGCCTTCTCGAACCCCTCCAGCCCGACCAGCTTGATCAGGTCCTCGATCACGCCGGGCTCCGGCTTGAGCCCGGCGACCTCCAGCGGCAGCCGGATGTTGGCCGCGACGCTGCGCCAGGGCAGCAGCGCGGAGTCCTGGAAGGCGATGCCGAGGTGGTGGCTCCTGCGTAGCTCCTCGGGGGTCTCGCCGTTCACCCGGATCTCGCCCGACGTGGGCTCCTCCAGCCCGGCGAGGATGCGCAGCACCGTGGACTTGCCGCAGCCGGAGGGGCCGAGCAGCGACAGGAACGAGCCCTTCGGCGTCTGGATGTCGACGCCCTGCAGCGCGGTCACTCCCTTGCCGAAGGACTTGCTCAGCCCCGCGATGCTGATCCCCGTCATGACAGCTTCAGGCTCGGGTCGGCCTTGTAGATCTCGTCCAGGATCGTCAGGTCGAACAGCTGCTCGGCCTTGATGGTCAGGCCGGCCTTGGCGAGCGAGGCGATGTTCTGCTCGATCAGCTCCGGCGTCATCGTGAACAGGCCGTTGGCCTTGACGTCGGGGGTGACCACGAGCTCGTTCTGCATCTTGGCCTCCTCGGTCTGCTCCTTGACGTCGAGGTTCTGGTCCTTGCCGTAGACGGTGGCGGCCAGCTCGGCGGACTTGGCCGGGTCGGCGACGGCGTCCCTCCAGCCCTTGATCTCGGCGGTCAGGAACGCCTTGAGCTTGTCGCGCTCCTTGTCGATCGTCTCCTGCGTCACCGTGAACGTCTCGGCGACCAGCGGCAGGCCGGCGTCGGCGAACAGCAGGTAGGCGGGGTCGTGGCCCTGCATCCGCAGCCGTACGGGACCGCTGGTGACGTAGCCGACGTAACCGTCGAGCTGCCCGGAGGTGAGCATCGAGGGGTCCGACTGGAACGGCACGCGGGTCACGCTCGACGGGTCGAGGTTGTTGGCCTTGAGCAGCGCGTTCCAGACCAGCTCGTTGGAGTCCTGGACGCCGATCTTCTTGCCGACGAGGTCCTTGGCGTCCTTGATCGGGTTCTTGTTGAGCGAGACGATCGCGAACGGGTTCTTCTGGAAGGTCGCGCCGACGATCTTCAGCTGGGCGCCCTGCAGGACGGCCGGGGCGGTGATCGTGGGCGCGGACAGGCCCGCCCAGCAGCGGCCCGTGGCCAGGCCCGACTCGACCGAGGTGCCGGAGCCGCCGCCCGACAGGAGCTCGACCTGCGAGAACCCGGCGGCCTTGAAGTAACCCTTGGTGTCCGCGAAGTACTCGCCGGCGAACTCGACGTTCTTCTTCCAGGAGAGCTGGAGCTTGACCGAGCCCAGCCCGCTCGTTTCTCCGCCCCCGCCGGCGGCCGTGGTCTCGCCGCAGGCGGCCAGGCCGAGCGCCAGACCGGCCAGACCTGTTGTCCGCAGGAACGCGCGGCGATCGAGAGAAATAGCCATAATTCATCCTTGAGCGGCGGTGAACGTGCAGGTCAGGACGGTATCCATTGATTATTACCATCGTGTGACGGTGGTTTTGGACGCCCGGGCACCGGAAGCCGTCACGCAGGGAGAATGCGGGAAAACCGCTGGCGAGCCCTGTAGGTCCCTACGAGAGCGCCGTCCGAGGACCGTAGATCCCTCCAGCCACCCGGCGGCTCCGGTAGCGTCGAGCCTGAAATGAGACTCGACGGAATCCCCCTTTGGGACGGTACCGAATATCGCGGCCCAGTCGATCTGAGCTGGGAGCCGGACCGGATCATCAGCGTGCAGCCGGACGCCGTGCCCGGCCATGACGGTCTGTGCGTGCTCCCCGGCCTGGTGGACACGCACGTGCACCTGGTCGGCTACGCGGGCCCCGGCGACCCGCCGGACTTCGCGACCTGGCCGCTGGTGACCACCCGGGACGAGCAGGTGCTGCACGGCGCCGCCCACGCCCAGCGGGCCATGCGGCACGGCGTGACGACCCTGCGCGACCTGGCGGGCGACGAGGCTCAGATCGCGCTGCGCCGGGTGTTCGACGCCGGGGTGCTGCCCGGGCCGCGCGTCCAGGTGCACGGCGTGGTGGGGATGACGGCCGGGCACAACGACCTGTTCGTGCCGCCCGCGTTCCCCGTGCGCAAGCCCACGGCGGACGGCCCCGACGAGTGCCGCAAGCTCGTACGCGCCTGGGCCCGCGCCGGCATGGACGGCATCAAGCTCACGACCAGCGGCGGCGTGCTGTCGATCGGCGACAAGAACGCCTGGCGCAACTACACCCGCGACGAGATCAGGGCGGTCGTCGACGAGGCGCACGCGCTCGGCATGCTGGTGGCATCGCACGCCCACTCCGAGGACGGCATCCGCGTGGCCGTCGAGGAGGGTGTCGACTCGATCGAGCACGGCACGCTCATGAGCAAGGACCTGGCCGAGACGCTGGCCGCCCGGGGCACGCCGGTCGCGCCGACGCTGCTGATCAACGAGGCCATCGCCGAGGGCCGCGTCCCCGTCACGCCCGAGGCCAGCGCCAAGGCCGCCGAGCTGATCACCCGGCGCGACGTGCTGCTGGCCCAGGCCGCCGCGCTGGGCGTGCGGTTCGTGCTCGGCACCGACGCCAACGGCCACCACGTGCAGTTCGGCGACCAGTTCGCCGAGGTCGTCCACATGACGCGGGTGCTCGGCATGGACGCCGAGTCCGCGCTGCGGGCGGCCACCTCCGACGCGGCCGACTCGATCGGCATGCCCGTGGGGCGGATCGCGCCGGGGCTGGGCGCCGACTTCGTCGTGCTGCGCGGGCGTCCGTGGGAGCGCATCGAGGACCTGGCCACGGAGAACATCGTGGCCGTGGTCTCACGGGGCCGCGTCGTCGCGGGCCGCCTGCCCGTCTCTCCCTGACCGCAACGCCAGGTAGAGGTCGGTACGGTCGCGCATCGACGACATGCGCCGCCCGGTCAGCTCCTCGATCCGCTGCATGCGGTAGCGCAACGTGTTGACGTGCACGTACAGCTCGTCGGCGGTGCGCTGCCAGGAACCGCACGTCTCCAGGAAGATGTCGAGCGTGCGCAGCAGCTCGGAGCCGTGCCGCGCGTCGTACTCCTCCACCGGCCCCAGCAGGTGATCGCGGAAGGACCGGCGCACGCTGGCCGGCAGCGCGGCCATCAGCAGGTCGAAGCTGTCGATGTCGGCCACCGACATGATCGACACCGGCCCCGGGCCGCCCCGCGCGGACTCCATGCCCCGTCTGGCCGTCTCCAGCGCCTCGCCGAGCTGCGACACGCTGGCCGCCATCTCGCTGATCCCGGCGGCGATGCTCAGCCCGGGGCGCTCCGCCACCAGGCCGCGCAGCTCGTCGGCCAGGCTCTTGCGCGACGCCCGGCCGTTGACCAGCACGATCGCCTCCTGCGAGGTGCCGCCGACGATCAGGTGCCGGCCCCTCCTGGCCAGGCCCTCGTGCAGGACCTCGGGCAGGTCGTAATCGTCATTCACCGGTCCCGTCCGCGTGACCGCCATGGCGGCGGTCGGCAGGCCCGGGTCGGCGCCGAGCAGCCGCAAGTGCGCGGAGACCTCGCCCGGCGGGATGTGGCCCAGCACGTCGAGCAGCGTCTGCGCCCTCACCCGTTCGGCCCTGCGCTGCTCGGTCGCGAACCCCTCGGCCGTCACGACCTGCGTGATCACGCCGAACGACTGGTCGGGAGCGGCCAGGAGCAGCGGCAGCCGGCGCCGTTCGCACGCCTTGACCAGCTCCTCGGGCAGCTCTCCCAGCACGATCAGCCCCACGACCAGGCCGGCGGCGTCGGTGGCCCACAGCGCGTCGGCGAACCGCTCGCAGTCGGCCGGCTCGCCGTACCAGACGCCGCTGGTGAGCACGAGGTCGCCGGACTGCAGGTAGCGTCGCGGGTCGGGCAGGTCCGTCGGGTACGCGCGCCGGATCTCGCGGTCGACCTCCTCGTGACCCGTCACAAGCGTCAGCCGCAGGTCGTCGCGCGCGAGCAGGTCCGACAGCCTCATGAAATCTGATGTTATGCCAGCTCAAAACCCAAGAGTTCAGAGGTTCGCACGATACTCCGACCTCGCGGTGTCGGGTTTACTCGTGGTCATGCGTCCCAAAGCAGAGCTCCATCTGCACATCGAAGGCACCCTCGAGCCAGAGCTCGTCGTCGAGCTGGCCCGGCGTAACCGGATCGACCTGCCGACCTTCGACGTGGACGCCATCCGCTCCCGCTACTCCTTCACCGACCTGCAGTCCTTCCTGGACCTCTACTACGAGCACATGGCGGTCCTGCGCACCGAGGAGGACTTCTACGACCTCGCCGCCGCCTACCTGCGACGGGCCAAGGAGCAGGGCGTGCGGCACGCGGAGATCTTCTTCGACCCGCAGGCGCACCTGAGCCGGGGCGTGCCGCTGGAGGTGGTGTTCGGCGGGCTGTCGGCGGCCCTGAAGGACGGCGGCGTGTCGGCCGCGCTGATCCTGTGTTTCCTGCGTGACCAGGGGGCGGACGAGGCCGAGCAGGTGCTGCGGGCGGCGCTGCCGTACCGGGAGTCGTTCATCGGGGTGGGGCTGGACTCGGCGGAGGTGGGCTACCCGCCGTCGCTGTTCAGGCGGGTCTTCGAGATCGCGGCCGCCGAAGGGCTGCACCGGGTGGCGCACGCGGGCGAGGAGGGCGGTCCCGACTACGTGTGGGAGGCGCTGGACATCCTGCGCGTCGAGCGGGTGGACCACGGGATCAGGGCCATGGAGGACCCGCAGCTCGTGGCCAGGCTCAGGGACGAGCGGATCCCGCTGACGGTGTGCCCGCTGTCGAACGTACGGCTGCGCGCCGTGCCGTCCCTGCGTGACCACATCCTGCCCGCGATGCTGGACGAAGGGCTCGTCGTGACCGTCAACTCGGACGACCCCGCGTACTTCGGCGGTTACGTCGAGGACAACTACGCGGCGCTCCAGCGGGAGCTGGGGATGACGGACGAGCAGCTCGACCGGATCGCCCGCAACTCCTTCGATGCTTCGTTCGCGTACGAAGCGTGAGACTACGGGGACCTGCCCCTCGGCATCGGCCGCCGAGGAGCAGGTCCGGTAGCGGCATCGCTGTTCTGGCGAGGTGTTCGCAACCACCGCCTCCGAGTGGCCCTGCGTGGGTGACGGACGCGGATTCGAAGTGCGGGCCGACCACCTGCGCGAGGCCTCTCTCACAGACGAGACTGGGCGAGACCGTGAGGCCCGACCCTGCGGGCGGGCCCCGTGGTCACGTTTCTCAACCGCCGAAGAGACTACTTAGGCGAGCGTGCACTTCCGGTTGTCGTTCTCGTCGTGACGGCTGAGGATGTCGAGGATGTCGCCGGTCTTGACGCTCAGCAGGCTGTTCTCGTTCGTGTTGATGTCGCCGCCGGCGATGAGGTTGTCGTCGCCACAGACGAACAGGATCTTCCTGTTGTCGTCGTGGTCCTTCGGGAAACCGGTGGTGGCCGCGAACGCGGAGCCGCCGAACACGGCCATCCCGGCGACGAGGCCGGCCAGAACGAGTCCATGTCTGTACATGTCGATTCCTCTCTGATGCATTTCAACTACTCTCCGTAGCTGTCGGAGGGAGATGTCCCCGACGCTCGACTGCGACAAACGCCCACAATTTTCACTTTTGACCCTGCGGGCGCTTCTCTCACAGACGAGTGGTTGAGCAAGACCAAGGGGCCCGGCCTGACAGGCGGGCCCCGTGGTTACGTTTCTCAACCGCTGAGGAGACTGCTTAAGCGAGCGTGCACTTCCGGTTGTCGTCCTCGCTGTGGGCGCTGAGGATGCCGAGGATGTCGCCGGTCTCGATGTTCAGCAGCTTGTTCTCGTTCTTGTTGATGTCGCCGCCGGCGATGTAGTTGTCGTCGCCACAGACGAACAGGATCTTCCTGTTGTCGTCGTGGTCCTTCGGAAAGCCGGTGGTGGCCGCGAACGCGGAGCCGCCGAACACAGCCATCCCGGCGACGAGGCCGGCCAGAACGAGCCCATGTCTGTACATATCGATTCCTCTCTGGTACATGTCCACTACTCTCCGTAGCTGCCGAGAGTGAATGTCCCCGGCCCCCAACTTCGACAAACGCCCACAATTTCGCTCTTGACCTGGCGAAATGGCGCGCATGGCCGAACCGATATACAGATCGTCGATCTTGACGTGGCAGTGCTTCCCCGTGGTGACTCCTGTACCTTTTCCCACCTCGCCACAGACCATGGCGCGGGCGCATTCGGGACCTCAGACTGGTACATACGGGCGGTGATCATGACCATGCGTAACGACCCGCCCCATCCGACCGCCCCGAACTCGACGTGATGCGTGCCCTGGTGCTGGTCGGGCTGGTGTTCTTCCACGCGTCGCCGGCGTTCGGCTCCCAGGACGACTTCCACGGATCACGTTCGTCGGCGCGGCACTCCGCGCGATCTGGGCCGCTCACGTTCTCGCTGCTGCTCGCGCCGCTGGTGCGGCGCGCCAGGTTCCCGTTCGGGATGCGGGGGCCTACGGCACGGTGAGGATGACCGGGCCGTCCGCGGTGATGGCGACCGTGTGCTCGACGTGCACGCTCCTGCTGCCGTCTCCCGAGCACACCGACCAGCCGTCCTCGGACATGTAGTACTCGTCGTCGCCCCCGGCCATCAGGCTCGGCTCGATCGCGATCACCAGGCCGGGCCGCAGTCGCATCCCGCGTCCCGCGCGGGCCTCGTTGGGCACGAACGGCGACTCGTGCATGGCCCGCCCGATGCCGTGGCCGCCGAAGTCGTTCTGCATGCCGTATCCCGCACCGCGCCCGACCGTGGACATGGCGTGGCCGATGTCTCCCATCCGGCCGCCGGGCACGGCCGCCTCGATGCCGGCGGCCAGCGTCTCCTCGGCGACCCTGATGAGCTTGAGGTCCTCCGCGCGCTGCTCGCCGACCGCGAAGCTGACCGTGCCGTCGGCGTGCCACCCGTCCACGAACGCGCCGCAGTCGACGCTGATCAGGTCGCCGTCACGCAGCCGGTACGGGCTCGGCAGGCCGTGCAGCATGACCCCGTTCACGGACGTGCAGATCACCCCCGGGTACGGGGTCGCGCCGAACGACGGGTGGTAGCCGAGGAAGGACGCTCCCGCCTTAGCGTCCTCGATGACCGTCCGGGCCACCTCGTCGAGCGCCTTCAGCGAGACGCCGACGGCGGCCCGCTCGCGCACCGCGGCGTGGACGGCGGCGACGACCCGCCCCGCCTCCCGCATCGCGTCGATCTCTCCAGCACTCTTCAGCTCGATCACGGCCCCTCCTCGCATGCGTTACCAATAACTATACCGGTATTACTATCACGCTACGAGGGCCTGTCGCACCGCTCTAGTCGAGCCCCTTTCTGCCGGGCGTCCAGAAGGGCTTCGTACGGACGTCCCTGCGCTGCCAGCCGCGCTCGTTGACCAGGTGGGCACGGATGGCCTGGATCGTGCGCGCCTCCCCGGCCAGGTAGGCCACGCCGGGCCCGTCCGGCAGGTCCAGCTCCCTGACGGCGTTGACCAGGACCTCCGACCTGGCCGCCGGCTTGCCACCCCGGCACACCTTGACCAGCTCCTTGGGCAGCTCCAGATGGTCGCCCGGCCCTTCGGCCTCCACCGCGCCGTATGCCGCGACGCCTTCCGGGAGCGCCCGCAACATCGCGCCGAACGCCACCGAGGCCGTCTCCTCGCCCGCGAACAGGTGGTAACGGGCTTCCTGCGTGACGAAACTGCCGTCCGGCCTGGTGAAGGAGATCTCCATGCCGGGCTCGGCGGTCCTGATCCAGGAGGCGCCCGGCGAGTCGCCGCCGTGGTCGTAGCCGATCAGGTCGATGGCCTCCCAGGCCGGGTCGTGCCGCCAGATCGAGTAAGTGCGCAGGACGCCGCCCAGCAGGCCGCCGCCGTCGCCGATGAAGAGGCGTACGTGCTGGCCGGGCGTCCATTCCAGGCCGGCGAGCGCCTCTCCCCCGATCCTGACCCGCCGCATGCGGGCGGTCACCTCCTCGACCTCGACCACCTCGCCGGTGAGGAACATCCGGTCGAGTAACCGCCGTGCGACGCTCCGCCTCATGGCGCCTCCTTCCATGGCCGTCTCCTGGTGTCCAGCTCCTCGATCCTGCGGCGGGCCTCCACGAAGACCTCCTGGATGCGCTCGACCACGGCCGGGTCGCCGTGCGCGTGGGCCAGCGCCTTCACGGCGGCTTTGACCAGGCGCAACGCCGGCCCGACGATCTCGGCGGCCTCGGGCTCGCGGAACATCCCCCACTCGCCCCTGCTGGCCGCCCGCCCCCACAGCCGCTCGATCACGTCGGCCTGCTCCTCGGCCGCCCGCCTGCCGTCCTCGGTGACGTGGTAGACCTTGCGGCCGTCCGTCTGCTCGACGCGTACCAGTCCTTCGTCCTCGAGCAGCTGGAGGGTGGGGTAGATGGAGCCGGCGCTGGGCTCGTAGGTGCCGTTGAAGCGGTCGGCGAGGCGGCCCATGACCTCGTAACCGTGGCCGGGCCGCTCGACGATCAGGGCCAGGATGGCCAGGCGAAGCTCGCCAGGACCGAAGAAGCGCCCGGTGGGGCCCCGCTCGGGGCCGCGACGCGCGTGCATCATGGCTCGGATGCTATATCGAACGATATAGCTAAGCAACTGTCGATCGAGCCCATCGCGGCCCGGCCACCCGGTAAAGCCGCAGGACAGGGCTCTTCTTCGGAGATTGTGGTGGCGGTTGGTGATGCCACTGTCGGGGGTATGGAGGCTAACGGTGCTGTTGTGGAAGGTGTGGAGTCGTTTGTTGCCGGAGGGCGTGTGCGCACCGTACGCCCCTCTTCCGTCCACGCTCGCTATGACGGACGCCTGAAAACAAGGCTATGGCCTGTCCTATGCCCGGCTCCTCGGCGAACATGGCAAAACCACAGAACGTGTCTCCGCTTCGTCACAGGAGCGCGGCCGTCGTGGCGCCGTACTCATCCAAGGTCCCGGACACGCGGGGCGAGCCATCCAACACTGGGGGAATTGATGAGTACACGGGGGAACGGCAAGCGGCCGCGGATCCGCGCTCTGCGCGCGCACGGCGTGCGGGCGCTGGCCGTGGGAGGGACGCTGGCCGCCTCGCTGCTGGCCGTCGCCGGGCCGGCGCACGCCACGACCGACGTGAGCGTGTCCGGTTCGGAACTGTACGTCTACGGGGGCGACGCGTCCGACAACATCGACCTGTCCCTGTCCGGCCGCTGGGTGATCGTTTCGAACGCCGGCGACAGGATCGAAGCGTCCGCGCCGTGCAGGCGGGAGAGCGCCAACCGGGTGGCCTGCCCGGCAGACGAGATCGAGTCGATCGTGGCGGTCACCGGGCCGGGCGACGACACGCTGCGGAACCGTACGCGCCTGCCGATGCGGGCGAACCTGGCGCCGGGGCGGGACAACCTCATCTCGGGGAACGGGGCCGCCACCATCGGCGGCTCCGGCAACGTGATCGAGATGTAGTCGGGCGACGACCTGCTTTCCGGCAACGGGGGCATCGACCTGGCCGGCGTGGGCGATGGCATGGACAGGTACGACGCCGGGGCCGGGAAGTTCGGCGAGAACTGATTGACGGGTGAGTGCCCCGCCGCTTCAGGAGAGGCGGCGGGGCGCTGACCGGAACCGGCGGATCTCCGCCCCCAACCCCCGCAGCGACTCGACCGGATGCTCGATCTCCGTCCACGGAGGCGTGAGATCCGTGTCCGTGTAGCGCGGGACCACGTGAATGTGGAAATGGAAGACGCTCTGCCAGGCGGTCTCACCGCTCGCGTGCCACAGATTGACCCCCTTCGCCCCCAGCGCGCCCGTGAGCCGGCGCCCCACCTCCACGGTGGTCCGCATGACGTGGGCCGCCTCGTCGAGCGGGATGTCCGTCAGATCCCGGTGATGCGCTCTCGGCACGACGAGCGTGTGCCCCTTGGTGGCCTGGGCGAGGTTGAGGAAAGCGATCGTGTGGTCGTCCTCGTGGATCGTCTGCGAGGGCTCGGTGCCTTCGACGATCCGGCAGAAGACGCACGTGCCGCCGCTCAGGCCGTCGGCGCCGCGCCCGGCCTCGGTGTCCGTCACGGATCACGATGCTCGCAGCCCGCCCGGAACCCGCTCAACCGATTATCCGGCGTCCTGCTCGAACAGGCGGTGGAGGAGCGCGCCCTGGCCGGATTGCAGCACGTGGCCGTGCTCCAGCGGGATCCAGAAGCACTCGAACCGCGTGGGCGGCTCGTTCCCGTCATGGTCCTCGCGGCTCGCCCACCGATCCGGGGTCTCTTCGTGCAGGGCCAGCTGGAAGATGTGGCGGCGCTGGAGCTCGGCGCGGTAGGGGGTTATGTCATACTCCGCCACGCCGAGTTTCCGCACGACGGTGAAATCGTGGAGCCCGGTCTCCTCCCGCGCCTCCCTGAGCGCCGCGTCCCGAGGGTCCTCCCCCTCCCTGATGCCCCCCGCGGGGACCTGCACGCCCACTTCCTCGGGGCTGTAGTCCACGTGGCGGAACACGAGCAGCTTGTCATCCCGGACGATGTAACAGAGGGCCGTGTCGCGGATCGTTCTGTCAGGCATAGGCGATGATCGCATAGCGCTCGTCGTGCACGGGACCGCCCCAAAGGTCGATGTCGTCGCTGAGCGGCTCGACGCGCAGGTCGGCGACCAGCGGGCGGACGGCGGCGGCCAGGTCGGCGGCGCCGAGACCGCCGTTCCAGGGCAGCGATCCGGCTCCCTCCACGTAGGGGTGCCCGGTCTCCCGCCAACGTCCCTCCACGAGCACGAGCCTGCCGGACGGGCGCAGGCGGCCGACCCACTCGCGCAGCGCCGCCTCGGGGTCGTTCAGGGTCCACACCAGGTGCCGGCAGAGCACCACGTCGAAGCGGTCGTCGCCGGTGGGCGGGGCGGCGGCGTCGCCGACCAGGAACCGCCCCGCGAGCCCGGCGGACGACAGCTTGGCGCGGGCCTGCTCGATCATCCGTGGCGCCACGTCCACGCCGGTCACCCGGTGCCCGGCCGCGGCCAGCAGCATGGACAGGGACCCGGTGCCACAGCCGACGTCGAGGACGTCGGCCGGCTGGGGCGGGGTCAATCCCGCCGTCATGCCATGGTGATGACGACCTTGCCCCGGGCGTGGCCGTGCTCGATGTAGCCGATCGCCTCGGGGACCTCGCTCAGCGGGTGGGTCCGGTCGATGACCGGCCTGATCTTCCCCGCTTCGAGCAGGTCGCGCAGGGCTACGAGATCGTCCGTGTTCTCGTCGGCCACGTATCCGGCGCGCAGGCTCTGCCGTACGAACAGGGACGACACCATCACGTGGATGATGCGGGTCATGACCCCCACCCAGCGCCCGCCCTTGTCGCCGCTGTTGTGCAGATAGATCCCCTGAGGGGCGAGCACGCGCCTGCAGTCCGCCAGGGAGCGGTTGGCCACGTTGTCGAGGATGACGTCGTAGCGCTCGCCGCTGCGCGCGAAGTCCTCCTTGGTGTAGTCGACGACGTGATCGGCCCCGATCGAGCGTACGATCTCCACGTTCCCGGGCCCGCACACGCCGGTGACCTCCGCGCCCAGGGCCTTGGCGATCTGCACCGCGAACGGCCCCACCCCGCCCCCCGCGCCATTGACCAGCACCTTCTGCCCGGCCCTGACCTGCGCCTTGTCACGGAGGGCCTGTAACGCGGTGACGGCCGCCACCGGCACGGCCGCCGCCTCCTCGAACGTCAGCCCGGCGGGCTTCCGCACCACGAACCCCTCCGCCGGAACGGCCACGTACTCGGCGAACGCGCCACGGCAGAAGCCGTACACCTCGTCGCCGGGCCGCAGCGCGGTGACGCTCCTGCCGGCCGCCACGACCTCCCCGGCCAGGTCGCCGCCCAGCAGGTGGGCCTTGGGGCGGGTCAGCCCGGCCTGCGCCCTGAAGATGTAGGGCAGGCCGCGCAGGAGGTGCCAGTCCCCCGCGTTGACGGAGGCCGCCCGGACGCGGACCAGCACGTCATCGTCGCCGATCTCGGGTTTGTCGACGTCCAGGAGCTTGATGACGTCGGGCGAGCCGTAGGAGTGGTAGCGGACGGCCTTCATGGCGATGCTCCCTGGTCAGAGTCTTTGGTCACGTGTAAGATTCTTCTTACACATGAAAGACGGTAACACCCGCCGATCGCCATCGACAATGCTCACCAATCGGTAGCAATTGCTAACCTATGAACATGGAGCCATGGCCGCAGAAAGATCAGATAGCCGCGGCGCTACGCCAGATCAGCGCCGGATTCGCGGCGCTGGCGGATGCGATCTCGGCCGATCCGGCTCAACCCCCAGCAGACAGCCGGCATCGAGCGCTCATCGCCGAATGGGGGCGCGATGGCCTGACCAGGGCTGAAGCCAGCGCGTTGTTCCGCAAGCACGGCTTCTCCCCCCAGGCCGCCGGCGGCTGGGCCCGCGGCGACTGGCTGGAGGTCCGCGAGGACGGTCGCCGCTATCTCACCGAACGTTCGCTGCACTGGCTGGCCGAACAAGGAGCCCCCGATGACGCACAGCCCCGTGACTGAGCCCTTCAGCGTCCGCCTCGAGGTCCGCATCTACGAGATCGACCCGCAGCTCCACCTCAACGGCGGCTTCTACATCCAGTACGCCGACCACGCCCGCTTCGCCTGCGTCCGGGCCGCCGGGGTGTCGGTCGAGGAACTGCTCGACAGCGGCCTCGGCCCCGTCAACCTCGAGACCGTCATCAAATACCACCGCGAGCTGCGCGGCGGCGACGAGGTGGACGTCACCTGCGACTGGGAGTGGAGCGGCGGGAAGACCTACCGGGTGCACCATCTCCTGCGGCGCGTGGACGGCACCGTGGCGGCCGAGGTGAGCCACGTGAGCGGCCTGCTCGACCTGAAGACCCGCCGGCTGGTGCCCGATCCCGACCGCGAGTGGCACACGAGAGCCGCCAAACCCGAACTCCTCGGCCTCACCGCAAATTCGGCCCCTGAAGAAATCTTCGAGCAGAATGCACAAAACCCTGGACTCTGAGTTCCGGGGCGGGTGAAAATCCGATCGTCCATCCGAAGATCGTGGAGACGCCGGGCAGCTCTTGTTCCGCGCGTAACCCCTGCTCAACACGGGCGAGGACGTATGCGGGTAGTGCATGGGCTGCTCACGGCGGCGCTGATCTTAACCATCTCTCCGGCGGTCGCCGCCCAGGCCGACGAGGTGCCGGAGCCACCGAAGGCCGTTCAGGAGCCGCCGAAGGCCGAGGAGGCCGCGGTCGCGGCCGCTCGGAGCGCCGGCCGGCCGGTGGAGATCGAATCGATGCGTACGGAGACCCGCCAGGTCTTCGCCAAACCGGACGGCACGCTCTCGATGGAGCTGAACGTCCGCCCGGTACGCGTCCGGCAGGCGGGCGGCTGGGTCCCCGTCGACACCACGCTCCGCCTCAACCCCGACGGCTCGGTCAGCCCGGCCGCGACGGCGATCGGGCTGAGGTTCTCCGGCGGCGGCAACGCCCCGCTGGCCAAGCTGTCGCGCGGCGCCAAGTCCCTGGAGCTCGGCTGGCAGGGCACGCTCCCCAAGCCCACGCTGAACGGCGACACCGCCACCTACGCCGAGGTCATGCCGGGCGTGGACCTCCAGGTCACCGCGGACGTGGACGGCTTCTCCCACATCCTGGTGGTCAAATCGCGGGCCGCCGCGGAGAGCATGACGGAGCTGACGTTCCCGCTGTCGGCCTCCGGCCTGTCGGTCGAGTCGGACAAGGCGGGCAACATCGAGGCCGTCGACAAGAACGAGGGCACGATCTTCACCGCGCCCACCCCGAAGATGTGGGACTCCAAGGGCATCACGAGCCCGCAGGCGCTCAAGGAGGGCCGCTCCCCGGAGGCGCGCGAGGCGACGATGGGCGTGGAACTGGCGGGCAAGCAACTGCGGCTCAAGCCCGACAGAACGATGATGACGGACCCGAACACCAAGTTCCCCGTCTATCTCGACCCGTACTTCTCGGCCGCCCGCAACGCCTGGACGGCGGTCTGGAGCAACTGGCCCAACTCCAACTACCTCAACTCCAGCGACGTCGCCCGGGTCGGCCACGTCGAGTCGCAGAAGAACCGCTCGTTCTTCCAGATGAACACCGGCTCGACCATCCACGGCAAGCAGATCATCAAGGCCACGCTGCGCACGTACGAGACGTGGTCGTACTCCTGCAGCGCCCGCAAGGTCGAGGCCTGGGCCACCAACACCATCAGCAAGGCCACGACCTGGAACAAGCAGCCCTCGTGGGTCAGGCTGCTGTCCACGGTGAACGTGGCCAAGGGCTGGGGCTCGTCCTGCCTGCCCGGCGGCGTCGAGTTCGACGTCACCTCGCAGGTCGTGGACGCCGCCGCCAAGAAGTGGCCCAACGTCACGATCGGTCTGCGGGCCACCAGCGAGACCGACGTGTACGCCTGGAAGAAGTTCAAGAACAACCCGAGCCTGGTCATCGAGTACAACTCGATCCCGTCCGACCCGGTGGCCGCCGACGCCTGGTCGGACCCGGGCGGCCCCTGCGTCTCCGGTGACGGGCGGCCGGTCATCAGCACGGCCACTCCCAAGCTGTGGGCCAAGCTCAAGGACACCGACAACTCGGTCAAGGGCCGTTTCGAGTGGTACAACGCCGCCGGGACCAAGACCGGCGAGTACGTCACCGCGACGGGTTCGTCCGGCTCCGCCTACTACGCGACGATCCCGGTCAGCCTGTACGCGGACGGCGCGCTGATCCGCTGGCGCGTCCGGGCCGAGGACGGCAAGGCCAACAGCGCCTGGAGTCCCTGGTGTGAGGCCACCGTGGACGCCACCGCGCCCGGCAGGGAGCCGGTCGTGACCTCGCCCCAGTACGCCGAGGAGGGCTGGAGCGACGGCGTCGGCCTGGCCGGCACGTTCACGTTCGATCCCAACGGTGTCACCGACGTGGCCGCCTACGTCTACGGGCTGGACACCACGCCGAAGTCCGAGGTGGCGCCCGCCGCCGACGGCACGGCCACGATCGCGCTCACCCCGCGCCACGATGGCCCCAACGTCCTGTCGGTACGCAGCAAGGACCGCGCGGGCCAGCTCGGCCCGATCCGCACCTACGTCTTCAACGTCAACGGCGGCAAGGGCCCGAACGGCCACTGGGCCATGAACGAGGGCCAGGGCGGCGTGACCGCCGACGCCACCGGCGCGCACCCCGCCACCCTGTACGGGACGTCGTGGACCACCGGCAGGACCGGCGCGGGGCTGAAGCTGGCCAACGCCTACGCCCAGACCACCGGCCCCATCACGGACACCAGCCGCAACTTCACCGTCACCGCCTGGGCCCGCCTGACGGGCACGACCGCCTCCGCCACCGCGCTCACCCAGGAAGGCGGCAGGACCGGCGCGGTCTCGCTGCAGTACAGCAAGACCGACGACCGGTGGGCGCTGGTGCTGACGGGCACGGACGCCGACAACGCGACGACCGTGCGCGCCCTGTCCGGGGCCGCTCCCCGGTTGAACGAGTGGACCCACCTGGCCGGCGTCTACGACTCGGCCGCCCGCCAGATCTCCCTCTACGTCAACGGCAGGCTCGAATCCACGGTCGCCGCCACCTCACCGTGGAACGCGGCCGGACCCCTCACCATCGGCCGCGGCAAGATCAACGGCGCAGCGGCGGACCCCTGGACGGGCGACCTCGACGAGGTCCGCGTCTACGGCCGCGCCATGTTCGCCGACGAACTCGCCGACCTGGTCAACAGCGCTGCCACGCTGGTCGGCCACTGGACGCTGGATGAGGAGTCCGGCCTGACGGCCGCCGACTCGTCGGGCAGGGCAACACCCGCGACCCTGTCGGGCGCAGCCTCGTGGACGGCCGGCTGGCTGGACGGCGCGCTCGCGCTCGACGGAGTCAACGGCTACGCCCAGACCACCGGCCCCGCCATCAGCACCAGATCCAGCTTCACCGTGGCCGCCTGGGTCCAACTCGACTACCTGCCCACCACCGACACCGCCGCCGTGGCCCAGCCCGGCAGCCGGACAGCCGGATTCCAGCTCGGCTTCGACAAGGAACAACAGCGGTGGACCCTCGGCATGAGAGCCGCCGACACCGACACCGCCACCCTCGTACGCACCCGCTCCGACGCCATCCCCAACCCACTGGAGTGGACCCACGTCGCCGGCGTCTACGACGCGCTGGCCGGCGAACTGCGCATCTACATCAACGGCCAACTCTCCACCACCACCATCACGTCCCACACGAGCGCGTGGAACGCCACCGGCCCGCTCCAGCTCGGACGGACCAAGACCGCGGGTGCCTTCACCGGCTACTGGCCGGGGACCGTGGACGACGTCCGCACGTACGACGGCGTGCTGAGCGCCGAGCAGATCGCTCAGCTGGCCGCCCAGTAAGTCCCTCTCAACACCGCCGGTAATACGGCAACGGGTGGGTGGGCCCGAGGCCCACCCACCCGTCATGCTCCGGCGTGTTACGCCTTCAGCCAGCTCATCATCGGACGCAGCTTGGCACCCGTCTTCTCGATCGGGTTCTCGGCCAGCTCGTCGCGGTGACGCTGGAACTCCTTCTGGCCGCCGTCGAACTCCTCGACGAGCTGCCGCGCGAAGGTGCCGTCCTGGATTTCGGCCAGGATCCGGCGCATCTCCTGACGGGTCTCGTCGGTGATGACGCGCGGGCCGCGGGTGTAGCCGCCGTACTCGGCCGTGTCGGAGACGGACCAGTACATCTTCGAGATGCCACCCTCGTACATGAGGTCGACGATCAGCTTCATCTCGTGCAGGCACTCGAAGTAGGCGACCTCGGGCTGGTAGCCCGCCTCGATGAGGGTCTCGAAGCCAGCCTTGATCAGCTCGGACACGCCGCCGCACAGCACGGCCTGCTCGCCGAACAGGTCGGTCTCCGTCTCCTCGGTGAACGTCGTGCGCAGCGCGCCGGCGCGGGTGCCGCCGATGCCCTTCGCGTACGAGAGCGCCAGGTCCAGCGCCTTGCCCGAGGCGTCCTTCTCGACGGCCACGAGACACGGCACGCCGCGCCCGGCCTCGAACTGGCGGCGGACGAGGTGGCCCGGGCCCTTGGGGGCGACCATGCACACGTCGACGCCCTCGGGCGCCTCGATGAGGCCGTAGCGGATGTTCAGGCCGTGGCCGAAGAACAGCGCGTCGCCCTCGACCAGGTTGGGGGCGACGTGGTCGGCGTACAGGTGGCGCTGGATGTGGTCCGGCGCGAGGATCATGGTGAGGTTGGCCTCCTCCACCGCCTCCGCCGGGGTGACGACCCGCAGCCCGTCGTTCTCCGCCTTCTCGCGGCTCTTGGAGCCCTCCGGCAGGCCGACACGCACGTCCACGCCGGAGTCACGCAGGGAGAGCGCGTGGGCGTGGCCCTGGCTGCCGTACCCCAGCACGGCCACGTGGCGCCCCTGGATGATCGACAGGTCGGCCTGGTCGTCGTAGTAGATCTCGGTCACTTGCTAATACCTTTCAGGCGGTACGGTCCAGTGCCCTGAGGGACCGGTCGGTGATGGAACGGGCGCCGCGGCCGATGG
This sequence comes from Nonomuraea sp. NPDC049625, assembly GCF_040675285.1. NCBI lineage: Bacteria > Bacillati > Actinomycetota > Actinomycetes > Streptosporangiales > Streptosporangiaceae > Nonomuraea > Nonomuraea sp. NPDC049625. The sequence continues at coordinate 129,787 of NZ_JBFAOQ010000013.1, forward strand.
CCACCATGCCCGACTGGACGAGTTCTTTGATCCCGAACGGCTCGAGGACCTTGACGAACGCCTCGAGCTTGTCGGGAGTGCCGGTGACCTCGATGGTCACGGCGTCGGCGGCCACGTCGACGCAGCGCGCGCGGAAGAGGTTGACCAGCTCCAGCACGTGGGAACGGCTGTCGGCGTCGGCCTTGACCTTGATCAGCATCAGCTCGCGCTGGACGGACTGCGACGTGTCGAGCTCGACGATCTTCAGGACGTTCACCAGCTTGTTGAGCTGCTTGGTGACCTGCTCAAGCGGCAGCTCCTCGACGCTGACCACGATGGTCATGCGCGAGATGTCGTCGTGTTCGGTCGGCCCCACTGCCAGCGAGTCTATGTTGAAGCCCCTTCGGCTGAACAACGCGGACACGCGTGCCAGTACGCCCGGCTTGTTCTCGACAAGCACCGACAGAGTATGCCTACTCATCCTCGTTCTCCCACTTGGGCGCCATGTCACGGGCGATCTTGATGTCGTCGTTGCTGGTGCCCGCCGGGACCATGGGCCAGACCATGGCGTCCTGGTGGACGACGAAGTCGACCACGACGGGCACGTCGTTGATCTCCATGGCCTTCTTGATCACGGCGTCCACGTCCTCGGCACGCTCGCATCGCAGGCCCACACAACCATAGGCCTCGGCCAGCTTGACGAAGTCGGGGATGCGGCGGACCGTCTGCAGGTCGGTGTTGGAGTATCGCTGGTCGTAGAAGAGCGTCTGCCACTGGCGGACCATGCCGAGGTTGCCGTTGTTGATGACGGCGATCTTGACCGGCACGCCCTCCAGGGCGCAGGTGGCCAGCTCCTGGTTGGTCATCTGGAAGCAGCCGTCGCCGTCGATGGCCCACACCGTGGATTCGGGGCGGCCCATCTTGGCGCCCATCGCGGCCGGGACGGCGAAGCCCATCGTGCCGAGGCCGCCGGAGTTGATGAACGTGCCGGGGTTCTCGTAGTCGATGAACTGCGCGGCCCACATCTGGTGCTGGCCGACCCCGGCCACGTAGTACGTGTCGGGCCCAGCGATCGCGCTCAGCCGCTCCATGACGTACTGGGGCGCCAGCGTGCCGTCCTCGTACGTCTCGTAGCCCAGCGGGTACGTCTGCTTGTAGCCGTTGAGCGTCGTCCACCACTCGGTGTAGTCGCCCTTCTGGCCGGACGCCTGGATCACGGCGACCAGGTCGCTGATGACCTCCTTGCAGTCACCCACGATGGGCACGTCGGCGTGGCGGTTCTTGGAGATCTCCGCCGGGTCGATGTCGGCGTGCACGACCTTGGCGTACGGGGCGAACGACGCCAGGTCGCCGGTCACCCGGTCGTCGAAGCGCACGCCCAGCCCGATGAGCAGGTCGGCCTTCTGCAGCGCGCCCACGGCCGACACGCTGCCGTGCATGCCCGGCATGCCCATGTGCTGCGGGTGGCTGTCGGGGAACGTGCCGCGCGCCATCAGGGTGGTGATGACCGGGATGCCGGTCAGCTCGGCCAGCTGCAGCAGCTCGGCGGAGGCACGCGCCTTGTGGACGCCGCCGCCGACGTACAGGACCGGCCGCTTGGACTCGGCGATCAGCTTGGCGGCCTCGCGGATCTGCTTGGAGTGCGGCCTGGTGACCGGGCGGTAGCCCGGGAGCTGCATGGTCGGCGGCCAGCTGAAGGTGGTGTCGGCCTGCAACGCGTCCTTGGAGATGTCCACGAGAACCGGGCCGGGACGGCCGGTGGAGGCGATGTGGAAGGCCTCCATGATCGTGCGGGGGATGTCCGCCGGGTCCGTGATCAGGAAGTTGTGCTTCGTGATCGGCATGGTGATGCCGACGATGTCGGCTTCCTGGAACGCGTCCGTGCCGATGGCCGCGCTGGCCACCTGGCCGGTGATCGCCACGATCGGCACCGAGTCCATGTACGCGTCGGCAATCGGCGTCACCAGGTTGGTGGCACCGGGGCCGCTGGTGGCCATGCACACCCCGACCTTGCCGGTCGCCTGCGCGTAGCCCTCGGCCGCGTGACCGGCGCCCTGCTCGTGGCGTACGAGCACGTGCCGGACTTTGGTCGAGTCGTAGAGAGGATCGTAGGCCGGCAGAATGGCACCGCCCGGGATCCCGAACACTGTGTCGACTCCAACGTGCTCCAGCGCCCTCACCAGGGCCTGTGCACCTGTCATCCGTTCGGTCATCGGCTCGTTCCTTGCGTGGCTACTCGCTTAAGGACATAAAAAATGCCCCTTCCCACCGGGACGGCGGGTCTGGGGCGGCGCGCAGGTCGTCGTGCTTCGCTATCGGCCTGCGCGCCGGCGAAGTACTACGAGAATCTCACTGCGAAGCATGACCTACACCATAGCCGCACTGAATGCCCTGGTGCCAACTTCGTGGACACATGTCTCAAACAGTGAGACTCGTACGCATCAACGAGTCGACTCCGCGCGCCGCCATCGGCCGTGCGACCAGGAAGCCCTGACCCTTCGTGCACCCCATCCGCTTGAGCAGATCGAGCTGTTCGGGACGCTCTATCCCCTCTGCCACCACGATAAGCCCGAGGTCGTGGCCGAGCCGAACGATGGTACGGGTGAGCAGGGTCAGCGTGTCGTCGTTGCCCAGCCCCGACACGAACGACGGATCGATCTTGATCATGTCGACCGGGAGCTGCCGCAGGAACGCGAGCGACGCGTAACCCGTGCCGAAGTCGTCGATGGCCAGCCGCACCCCGAGCGCCCGCAGCTCCGACAGCCGCTTGATCGTCTCCTCGGCGTCCTCGACCAGCATCTCCTCGATCACCTCGAGGGTGAGCGCGGAGGCCGGCAGCCCGCTCTCGGCCAGCGCCTCCTCGACCGTCTCGACGAACCGCGGCGCGGTGATCTGCCGGGCCGACAGGTTGAGCGACAGGCCGATGTCCCAGGACGAGGCCCGCCAGGCGGCCACCTCGCGGCACGCCTCGCGCAGGATCCACTCCCCCAGCGGCACGATCAGCCCGGTGTCCTCGGCCGGGCCCAGGAACTGCTCGGGCGGCACGAACACCGACCCGCGCCACCACCGCACCAGCGCCTCGACCGAGGTCACCCGCGAGGTGGCCAGATCGACGATCGGCTGGTACTCGATCGCGAACTGCTGCTCGATCAGCGCCCGCTGCAGGTCGGCCGCCAGCTCCAGCCGGCGCACCACATCGGCGTGCATCTGCGCGGCGAACACCTCGACCCGCCGCCCGCCCAGCTCTTTGGAGCGCGCCATCGCGACATCCGCGTTACGGATGAGGTCTCCGGCCGGCATGTCGTCCTCGGTGAAGGCCACGCCCACGCTCGCGGTCAGCGCCACGTCGCGGTCGGCGACGCGGAACGGCTCCTGCGAGACCGCGCGTACGAGCCGCTCGGCCAGATCGACCGCGACCTGCGCGTCACCGCCCGTCTCCACGAGCACCGCGAACTCGTCGCCGCCCCACCGGGCGAGCGTGTCGTCGGCGCGTACGGCGCCGCGCAGCCTGCGCGCGGCCTGCCCGAGCAGGTAGTCGCCGCTGGCGTGGCCCACCGAGTCGTTGACCGAGGTGAACCCGTCGAGGTCGAGGAAGATGACCGCGACGTTGGCCGCTCCGGCGCCGGAGGTGCGCCCCGAGAGCACCTCGCGGGTGCGCTCCTCGAAGTAGGAGCGGTTGGGCAGCCCGGTGACGCCGTCGTGGAAGGTCAGGTGGGCGACCTGGTTGCGCAGCGCCTCCTCGTCGCTGACGTCCCTGGTGGTCACCAGCAGCAGCTCGTCGCCGCCGACGTGGCGGGTGGCGACCGACTCGGTGGGCCGCCACGTGCCGTCGGCCGCGCGCACCCGGCAGGCGATCAGGCAGGCGCCGGGCGCGGCGTTGTCCTCGTCGAGGTGCATGGCGCGCAGCGCGACCTGGATGCCGGGGACGTCCTCCGGGTGGATGTAATCGAAGATCGATCCGCCGACCACGTCTTCGGGGCGGTAGCCGTACGTGACCTCGACCCCGGCGTCGATCTCCCGCACCACACCCTCGTAGTCGGCGAGGAACACCACGTCGCCGGTGCTCTGGGCGAGCTCCCTGAGCTGCCGCTCACCGAGCTTGACCAGGCCGCGCAGGCGCATGTTGGTCGCCGAGACGAAGAACAGGCGGACGATCAGGAGCAGCACCACGGAGACCGCGACCACCACGACGCCGGTCACCGGCCGCTCGGCCCCGCCGCCCACCAGGTGGGCGAGCAGCGTGCAGGCGGCCACGGCGACCAGCCCCATCGGCACCAGCGCGACCACACCTCCGACGGCGGATCTCCCCGCCGCACCCGGACGCGGCGCCCACGGGATGGCGGCGAGCAGCAGGAACGCGACAGGCGCGAGCATGACGGTCCAGATCTGCGGATCGCCGCCGTCGAGCCTGGCGACGCCGGCCGCCAGGCCCGCCACGGTCATGGTGGCGAGCACGCCGACGCCCGCCAGGGCGAGCGGCCAGGAGGAGGCCCGGCTCGTCAGCACCGACGGGATCACGGCGCACGTCACCAGCAGCGCGATCATCGGCGGCAGCATGACCAGCGTGAACGCCGCCGGGTCCGCCGCGTCGTCGTAGACGTGCCGCAGCGCGGCCACCCAGCCGATCAGGAAGAGCGAGGCGGCGCACAGGTAGGCGTCGGTGACATGCCGTAAAACGACCCTGGCCGGGAATCTGCGGTCGGCGGCGATCAGCGCGCCTCCCGCCGTCACCACGGTGCCGAGCAGCACAAACAGGTCGGCGAAACTGACCAGGAAGCTCTCGGCGAACGGGCGCAACGCCACGCCGGCGGCCCAGATGACGGCTCCGCCGCCCATCCAGCGCGCGCCCAGCGCCGTCGGCCGGTGCCCGGCCGACTTCACCGAGGCGAACAGCAGCGAACCGGCCGCGATCAGCGCCGCCAGCCCGCCGGCGACAGCGCCGGTGAGCAAGGCCTCACCGCGTACGCCGAGCGCGGCGGCGAAGGCCACCGCGCCTGCCGCCGCCGCGGCGGTCAGCGGCACCCGTGGATCACGCCAGCGGATCACAGTCGTTGCCCATCCCGTCTCGAACCCTGCACCTGCGACCGCCGAAGCCCGGTCGATCACTTCGCCAGTGTGTGCGCTCGTGGGTGCGCGGGTGGTGACAACGCCGATGTCGTCACCGATCTGATAACCACACAGACCAATTTCCGCCAAGAGATCCTTGACAGCGAGTCAGGACCTCCTCGCAAAGGCAACCGTACGCACCGAAGGTCACGGACCAGCCACTTTCCGGGATCCTCTCAGTACGAGTCGGTGATGACGTTGACCAGCGGTTCGTCTGCGAGATAGCGCAGCAGCTGGGCGCGGATCAGGCGCAGCATGCGCCGCCCGGACGCGGGGGTGCTGCCCGCGACGTGCGGAGTGATCAGGAGGCCCGGAGCGCTCCAGAGGGGGTGGCCCTCGGGCAGCGGCTCGGGCGCGGTCACATCCAGCGCGGCGCGTAGCCTACCGTTTTTGAGCTCCGCGATCAGCGCGTCCGTGTCGACGATCCCGCCCCTGGCGGCGTTGACCAGCACGGCGCCGTCCTTCATCCGCGCCAGGAAAGCCGCGTCGACCATGCCCGCGGTGTCGGCCGTGGCGGGCACGAGCAGCACCACGACGTCAGCCTCCGGCAGCAGGGCTGGCAGCTCGTCCATGGCGTGCACGCCGTCGCGGGCGTTCCTGGCCACGCGTACGACCTCGACCTCGAACCCCTCCAGCCGCCTCTCCAGCGCGGCGCCGATGGAGCCGTAGCCGACGATGAGCACGGTGGAGTCGGCCAGCACGTCGGTGTGGTGGTAGGTCCACTCGCCCCTGCGCTGCGCGTCCACGAACCCGGGGAACTCCCGCAGCACCGCGATCATCGCCCCGACGGCCCATTCGGCGGTCCCGGCGTCGTGCACGCCGCGGGCGTTGCACAGCACCGCGCCGTCCGGCAGGTGCGGTCGGTACGGCTCCACACCCGCGGTGACGGTCTGCACCAGCCGCAGGGAGCTCATCCTGGCCAGCGTGCCCGGGACGTCCGGCACGGTGACGAGCGGCGGGATCCAGACCTCTACCTCGTCGATCCCTTCCGGCATCGGGGCTGTGCCATCGTAAACAGCACATTCAACCCCAGGCAGGTCGGACAGAACATCAGCCGCCGAATCGGACGGAACCCAGGTCTTCATGCCGAGAACCTTATGACTCCAAGGGAAGTATGGAACACATGAGGAAGCTCTGGACGCTCATGCTCATGGCCGTGCTCACCGCCTGTTCCAGCGGTCTGGCCGGCGGCGGGGAGGTGACGCCGACGGCCACCGCGCCGGCCGGGGCCGGGCCGGGAGAGCCCAGGGACGTGGTGACGGGGCTGGCGGTGCCGTGGGCGATCACGTTCCTGCCCGGAGGCGACGCGCTGGTCACGGAGCGTGACACGGCCAGGCTGCTTCGCGTGACCCGGGACGGGAAGGTGACCTCGCTGGGCACGATCCCGGGGGTGAGCGCGGCCGGCGAGGGCGGGCTGATGGGGGTGGCGGCAAAGGATCAGCACATATTCCTTTACTACACCGCGGAACAGGACAACCGGATCGTCCGCTACCAGCTCACCGGCGACCGCCTCGGCGACGAGCGGGTCCTGGTGCGGGGCATCCCCAAGGGCGGGATCCACAACGGGGGACGGCTCGCGTTCGGACCCGACGGGTTCCTGTACGCCTCCACCGGCGAGACCGGCGACGACCAGCTGGCCCAGCAGCGCGACTCGCTGGGCGGCAAGATCCTCCGCATGACCATGGACGGGGCGCCCGCGCCCGGCAACCCGTTCGGGACGCTCGTCTACAGCTACGGCCACCGCAACGTCCAGGGGCTGGCGTGGGACACGTCCGGCCGCCTGTACGCGTCGGAGTTCGGCCAGAACACCTATGACGAGGTGAACCTCATCAAGGCGGGAGGCAACTACGGCTGGCCGGAGGTCGAGGGGCGCAGCGACGACTCGCGCTACGTGAACCCCATCGTCACCTGGTCCACCGACGAGGCCTCGCCGTCGGGGATGGCGTACGCGAACGGCTCGCTGTGGGTGGGGGCGCTGCGCGGGACGCGGCTGTGGCAGGTCCCGCTGGCGGCGGACGGGTCGGCGGGCACGCCCGTCGCCCACTTCACCGGCCGCTACGGCCGCCTCCGCGCCGTCACCGCGGCCCCGGACGGGACGCTGTGGGTCGGCACCAGCAACAAGGACGGGCGCGGCTCCCCGCGGCCGGGTGACGACCGCATCCTCTCGGTCCCGCTCTCGTAACCCCGCCTCAGACGCCCCCAGACGCGCCCCAGACCCGGGCAAACGCCCTCGGGGCCCCGAAGTACCCGAAAGGGAACCCGGCGCCGCCCACACGCCACACACCGTCCGCGTCGCCCGTGCAGCACGCGGGCGGCGCCGCCGGCTCGGCTGCTGAGGTACGGACCCACGCCCGCCGGCGGGACAGCGCCCACACCGTAGGCGCGTCTCGGCGTGCCCCGTCTTCGGCGGAGGGCCGGGCGGGCGGCGAGCGGCAGGCGGGCGACGGCAGGCGGCGGGCGGCGGGCGGCGGGCGGCGGTAGGGAAACGCCAGTTCCCGCCCAGCGCGCGGTCGCGTCTCGGGGGCCGTCAGGTGGGAGGGGCTTGGCGTGGAAAGCGGCGGGCCGGGCCGTGGGAGGGCCCGGCCGGGAAAGGCACGGGCCCGGACCGTGCGAGGGTCCGGGCCGGGGAAGGACGTGGGCCGGAGGTGGCCCCGGGACGAGCGGGGGTCAGCTGCAGGTGGTCTGCGTCTGGGGCCGGTACTTGGTGGTCAGCTTCTTGTCCTTCTTGACCACCTTGCCGTCCTGGTGGAACACCCGGGTCACATCGATCGTGAACCCCTGCTCCCCCACCGTCGGCAAGCACCCGGGCGCCGAGCTGGTCTCGGTCCGGAACGGCCGGATGTCCCGCTTCTCGGACGCCACCGCCTCCACCTCGTCGTACCGCTCGGTGCTCCACAAGGTGACCGTCACCGAAGTCTCCGTGAAGGCCGTCTTGATCAGCACGCCGAAGTCGGAGTCGTTGCGCCACTTCAGGTCCGTGTCCGGATAGAGCAGCGCCACGTCCCGCCCGGGCGGGTAGCGGGGGGCGTAGAAGTCCATCGGCTGGTGCTCGACCAGGTCGAACCCGCCGAAGAAGGCCGCGTTGTACATGGTCGTGGCGAACTGGGAGACCCCGCCGCCGACGATGCTCACCATCCGCCCGCCGACGATCTGTCCCGCCTCGACGTACCCGTCCTCGACGGTGCGCTCGCCCACGACCTCGTTGATCGAGAACGTCGCCCCGGGCTTCACCAGCTGCCCGTCGAGCTCCTGCGCCATGCGCTGGATGTTCTTGACGCGAGGCTGGCCGGCGTCGAACGACGTGGTGAACGTGCCCACGGTCTCCTTGACCCCGAGGTCGCGTACCTGCTCCGTCGTGACCGCGGGGGCGACGGCGCCCAGCCGGACCGGGATCGTCCGGCTGCCGCCCTCGTCGAACAGCCGCTCGGCGTCCCTGGCCAGCAGCTTGTCGTTCACGCCCCGCCCCGTGCGGGCGGGCACCAGGACCGGCTTGCCGTTCACGATGTCGTACGTGGCGTCGCGCGGCTGCTGGGCCGCGTCCACCAGCCGGCTCTCCAGGGCCGCCAGCACCGCCGTGGTGTCGAACTGGGGCGCGAGCCCGCCGGAGCCGTCGGAGTTGTAGGTCAGGTTGGCGGCGATCATGGCCGGGGGGATCTGCGCCTGCTTGTCGCCGACCGTCAGCGTGACGGGCCCGGAGACGGCCTGCTTCGCCTTGGTGAGGGCGGTCGCGACGGCGTCGGCGCTGGTGACGGACTTGGCCGGCCTGAGGGTGAGCACGACGTTGCCGCCGCCCTGCAGGAAGGCGTCGCCGATCCGGCGCACGGCGTCCTCCCGGTCGAGCAGCACGCCGTCCTCGGGCTGGCGGGCCTTCGGCTCCAGCCCGGTGAAGGTCACCCGGCCCTCGCGGGGCTTCTTGTCAGCGGCCTCGGCCATGCCCTCGACGGTCCTGGCCAGCTGCGAGGAGTCGAGGTTCACCTTCGGCTGGAGCTGGGTCTTGCCGGTGAGGCCCCGCCACACCTCCTGCGGGCTGGGGAACCCGCTGGGCGCCTGGCCGATCGTGCCGACCACGTCGAGTTCGAGACCGGCCTCGTCGGACTGGATGGTCTCCTTGCGGCCGGCGATGTCGACCACGACCGGGCGGCTCAGCCGGGTGGCGAGCTCGTTGCGGAGCTTGTCGGCCGCCTGGGTGACGGTCAGCCCGCCGATGTCGACGCCCGAGACCTGGGTGCCGCGCAGGACGGAGCCCGACATGAGCACGGCGGGCACCACGTACGCCAGCGCCGCGAGCAGCACGACGCACACCAGCAGGCCCGGCAGGAGGCGGCGCTTGCGAGGCGGCTCGGGCTCGTACGAGGTCGGCCGCTCCGAGGGGGAGCCGAACACGGGCGCGGGCGGGGTCGGCGGTTGCTTGCCGTTCACCGGCCATGGCTGCGCCGGCGGCGCCACAGGGGGCAGCGCACCGCCCGAGGGACCGCCCGGGGCGCTCGGGCCTTGGGCCGGCCGGGGTTCCTGCCTGTCCGTGGGGCCGAAGATGTCCCGGGAGACACCCGGGGGCAGCCCTTCGATCCGCGGCTTCTTGGAGACCCCCGACGCGGGTAACGGCACCGAGGCGAACGGGTCGGTCGGTGATTCGATCGGTCCGGCGTTACGCACGCCTCAATCTCCTCCCGGTCCGCAGCCAAGTCTCAGGCAACAGTAAGGCACGCGGATCCGCATATGTCACGGGAAATGGCTACGGAAGTGTGTCAACCTAGCCACCGGTAGCGATGTTCCGGTCGTCCGGCGGTGCCGTAACGGGGCCGGAACTCGGCCTGCCCGGCCACGCACAGGTATTCGAGATAGCGGCGGACGCTCACCCTCGACAGGCCCGTGAGCTCGGCCGTCTCGGTCGCCGACAGGTCGCGGCCCGCCTCCCGGAGGGTGTCCGCGACCAGTTCGCACGTGGCCGCCGACAGCCCCTTCGGCATCGGCGCGGACGTCTTGGGGCTCCCGAAGAGCCGGTCCACGTCGTCCTGCCGCGCCTCGGGGCCGATGGCGGTCAGGCGCCTGCGGGTGTCGGCGTACTGCTGGAGCCGGTCGGTCAGCGCGGCGGCGGTGAAGGGCTTGATGAGGTAGTTGACGGCGCCGCCGCGCATGGCCTCCCTGACCGTGGGCACGTCGCGGGCTGCGCTGATCATGAGGACGTCCACGCCGTGGAGCTGATTGAGCACCTCAAGTCCCGACATGTCGGGCAGATAGATGTCGAGCAGCACGAGGTCCGGCCGCAGCTCGGCCACCGCGGTGAGCGCGTCGGCCCCGCTGTGCGCGACGGACACGACCCGGAACCCGGGTACGCGCGCCACGTAGCCGCTGTGGATGCGGGCGACCATGAAGTCGTCATCCACCACCAGCACCCGGATGTCACTCATGACCGCACCTCCGCCAGGAGCCCGGGCACGCGCACCACTGCCGCAGGTCCCGGCACGCGCACCTCCGCCGCGGGTCCCGGCACCGGGATCACGTGCGGCCCTTCGCCGGGAGCAGGGCCGTGAAGACCGCGCCGCCCGAGTTCCGTACACGTACCCAGCCGCCCCGGCGCAGACACGCCTGCCGGGTCAGCGCCAGCCCGAGCCCGCGCGGCCCCGACTGGGCGGCCTTGGTGGTGAACCCCTCCCTGAACACCTCTTCCACCAGGTCGGGCGCGATGCCCGGCCCGGAGTCGCCCACCCGTACGCGCAGCCCGCCGGCGTCGGCCTGCACCGACACCTCGATCGTGCCCTCGGCGCCGTCGAGCGCGTCGATGGCGTTGGCGACCAGGTTGCCGACCACGAGGACCGCGTCCTGCGGGTCGCCGAGCAGGCCCTCGGGCACGGCGGAGTCGTCCGACAGCACGAGCCGGGCGCCCCGCTCGGCCGCCTCGGCGGACTTGGCCAGCAGCAGGGCGGCCAGGGTGGGGTCCTGGACGCGTTCGCGCAGGTCGGTGACGTAGCTGCCGCCGGTGCTGCGGGTGATGAAGTTGATGGCCGCATCGTGCTCGCCCAGCTCCAGCAGGCCGACGATGGTGTGCATGCGGTTGGCGAACTCGTGCGCCTGCGCCCGCAGCGCGTCCGTCGCGCTGCTGGTGTCGTGGAGCTCGCGGGCCAGCCGGGTCAGCTCGGTGCGGTCCCGCAGGGTGACGACCCAGCCGCGGTGCTGGCCGCGTACCGAGACCGGGGTGCGGTTGAGCACCAGCACGCGCTCGCCGTGCAGCACGACGCGGTCCTCGCCGGGGTCGGCGCCCCCGAGCACGTCGCGCATGCGCTCGGAGACCGGCATCTGCGTCAGGTCCTCGCCGACGTTGCCCAGGAGCTCGCGGGCGGCGTCGTTGACCAGTGTGACGCGGCCGTTGAGGTCGAGCGCGAGCACGCCCTCCTTGACGCCGTGCAGCACACCCTCGCGCTGCTCCAGCAGCGCGGCGATCTCGCGCGGCTCCAGCCCGAACGTCTGCCTGCGCACCCGCGCGGTGATCACCGCGGCCAGCGTGAGCCCCGCCAGCAGCACGGCCAGCGCCGTCCAGATCAGCGGCGGGAGCGCGGCGCCGAGCTGGCCGACGACCGTGGTCTCCAGCACGCCGACCGAGACCAGGCCGATCACGCTGCCGTATTCGTCGCGGATGGGGGCCTTGCCCCTGACCGTGGTGCCGATCGTGCCGGTCTCGGTGCCGACCCAGCTCCTGCCGGTCTTGAGCACGGTGGTGCCGTCGGTGGACAGCTGCTTGCCGATCAGCAGGGTGTTGGGATGGGCGTAGCGCTTCTGCTCGGCGTTGGCGATCACGACATAGTCGGCGCCGGTCTCGTGCTGCACACTCATGGCCAGCGGCTGCAGGACCGTCTCCGGATTCTTCAGTTTGAACGCTTCCCTGACCTGTGGGAGCCCTGCCACGGACTGCGCGATGGCCAGCGCCCGCTGCTGGTGCAGCGAGTCGAGCTGATCGCGCGTGTGCTCGGCCCACACCCCTGCGGTGCCCCCGACGGCGAGGATCACGATCACCATCTGGAGCACGAACAGCTGGGTCCCGAGGGAGGCGTCCTGGACGCGTCTCACGTTGCACATGGAAACAAACGCAGGTCACGGCCAGGTTGCGACCAATACGACCACTATGACGGCAAGCGTGCAAAGCCTCGACGTGGGCGAGCGGGGGCTTCACGATCCCAGTTTTACAACCGTGAAACACCCCCTGGAGTGATCATGCGCTTGCGCGTATTCGCCGCCCTCGCGGCATTCTCCCTCGCCGCGCTGACCGGCTGCGGCGAGTCAGGCACCGGCACGTCCGCCAGCGGCTCCTTGCGGATCATGGCTCCGGCCTCCCCCGGCGGCGGCTGGGACCAGACCTCCCGCATCGCGGAGCAGGCGATCAAGGCCGCCGACTCCAAGCGCAAGGTCGAGGTGTACAACGTGCCCGGCGCGGGCGGCACGATCGGCCTGGCGCAGCTCGCGGGCGAGAAGGGCAACGGCAACCTGCTGATGACCATGGGCCTGGTCATGGTCGGCGCCATCGAGCAGAACAAGTCCAAGGTCACCCTGGCCGAGACCACTCCGATCGCCAAGCTGACCGAGGAGTACGAGATCGTCGTCGTCCCGGCCGAGTCCCCGTACAAGTCGCTCGCCGACATGGTGGCGGCCTGGAAGGCCGACCCGAAGAAGGTGTCGATCTCGGGCGGGTCCGCCGGCGGCACCGACCACATCGTGGCGGGCCTGATGGCCAAGGCCGCGGGCGTGGACCCGAAGCAGGTCAACTACATCGCCCACTCCGGCGGCGGCGAGGCGCTCAACGAGCTGCTCGGCAACAAGGTCAGCGCGGGCATCTCGGGCGTGGCCGAGTTCGCGGAGCACGTGAAGTCCGGCAAGCTGCGCGCCCTCGGCGTGACCTCCGCCGAGCGGATCCCCGGCCTGGACGCGCCCACGCTGAAGGAGGGCGGCCTGGACGTCTCGCTGGCCAACTGGCGCGGCTTCGTCGCCCCCGGCGGCCTGTCCGACGCCGACAAGAAGGCGCTGACCGACCTGGTCACCAAGATGCACGACTCGCAGCCGTGGAAGGACGCGGTGAGCAAGAACGGCTGGATCGACTCGTTCCAGACCGGGCAGCAGTTCACCGACTTCCTGAGCTCCGAGCAGACCCGGGTCAAGGGCATCATCGCCGAGATGGGGCTCGTTTCCTGATGGCTCGCTGGTGGCGGCCCGAGCTCGGGCTGGCGGTCGTGGTGCTGGGCCTGGGCGTGCTCGTCGTGATCGGGACGCTGGACGTCTCCGCGGCGGCCTCCCAGCTCGGCATCGGGCCCCGTTTCTTCCCCATGCTGGTGGGCGGCGCCATGGTGCTCATCGGCCTGTTCTACGTGGCCGACGTCCTCCGCGGCGGCCACGGCGACCCTGAGGAGAGCGAGGACGTGGACGTGGAGGCGCCCACGGACTGGCGCAGCGTCGGGCTGGTCAGCGGGATCTTCCTGGCGTTCACGGCGCTCCTCAACGTGCTCGGCTGGATCATCGGCGCGAGCCTGCTGTTCTTCGGGCTGTCGCTGGCGCTCGGGGCCGAGCACAAGGTGCGCACGGCCGTGATCTCGGTGGTCGTGGGGCTCGCCACGTACCTGCTATTCGTCAAGGGCCTCGGCGTGTCGCTGCCGGGCGGGCTGCTGGCGGGGGTGATCTAGGTGGAGTCGCTCCAGCTTCTGCTCGACGGCTTCGCCGCCGCGCTCACCCCCGTCAACCTCCTGTACGCGCTCGTCGGCGTCACGCTCGGCACCCTCGTCGGCGTGCTGCCCGGCATCGGGCCCGCGATGACCGTGGCGCTGCTCCTGCCGATCACGTTCACGGTGCCGCCGGCCAGCGCGTTCATCATGTTCGCGGGCATCTACTACGGCGGCATGTACGGCGGCTCGACCACCTCCATCCTGCTCAACACGCCCGGCGAGTCCTCGTCGATGATCACGGCGCTGGAGGGCAACAAGATGGCCCGGCGCGGCCGGGCGGCGCAGGCGCTGGCCACGGCGGCCATCGGCTCGTTCGTGGCCGGGACGATCGCCACGGCACTGCTGGTCGTGGCCGCGCCCGCCGTGGTGAGCTTCGCGATCTCGTTCGGCCCCGAGGACTACTTCGCGCTGGCGATCCTGGCCTTCACCGCCGTGTCGTCCGTGCTGTCCCGCTCGGTCGTGCGCGGCCTGGCCTCTCTGGGCCTCGGGCTGGTGATCGGGCTCATCGGCATCGACCAGCAGACCGGCCAGGCCCGGCTCACCATGGGCATCCCGCAGTTGCTCGACGGCATCGACGTCGTGATCGTCGCGGTGGGGCTCTTCGCGCTCGGCGAGGCCCTCTACGTGGCCTCGCGGCTGCGCCACGACACGCCCGAGGTCGTGCCCGTCGGACGGGCGTGGATGGGGCGCGCGGACTGGCGGCGCTCCTGGTTCCCGTGGCTGCGCGGCACGGCGCTGGGCTTCCCGTTCGGCGCGCTGCCCGGCGGCGGGGCGGAGATCCCCACCTTCCTGTCGTACGCGGCCGAGAAGCGGCTGGCGCGCGGACAGGCCCGCGAGGAGTTCGGCAAGGGGGCCATCGAGGGTGTGGCCGGGCCCGAGGCGGCCAACAACGCCTCCGCGGCGGGCACCCTGGTCCCGCTGCTCACGCTGGGCCTGCCCACGTCGGCGACGGCCGCGATCCTGCTGGCCGCCTTCCAGCAGTACGGGCTCCAGCCCGGGCCGCAACTGTTCGACCACAACCCGGCGCTGGTGTGGGGCATGATCGCGTCGCTGTTCATCGGCAACACGATGCTGCTGGTGCTGAACCTGCCCCTCGCTCCCCTGTGGGCTCGCGTCCTACGGATCCCCCGCCCGTACCTGTACGCCGGGATCGTCCTGTTCGCCGCCCTCGGCGTCTACGCCCTGAACGGCACCGTCGTGGACCTCGTGGTCCTGTACGTCCTGGGTCTCCTGGGCTACGCCATGCGCCGCTTCGGCCTGCCGGTCGCCCCCGCGGTGATCGGCATGATCCTGGGCCCGATGGCGGAGATCCAGCTCCGCCGGGCCCTGGCGATCGGGGCCGGCGACGTGACGGTCCTCGTGCGCAGCCCGGTCGCCGTGGTGCTGCTGGTCCTGGCCGCCCTGGCGTTGCTCACGCCGGTGTTCAGGACGCTGTCGGCCCGGCGGCGTGCGGTCACGCCGGTCGATTGACGGGCTCACGAGCTGGTTCCGCCGGTGCCACCGGATCGGCGGAACCGCTCGTGGCCCGGCGCCCGAAAGACCGGGGCGCGATCGCCAGCCCGGCCAGCGCCATGACCAGCGTGGCCGCGTACACCGTCCAGTATCCCGAGTGGGCCGCCGTGAACAGCGCACTGGTGACGGCCACCGCCACCACCGAGAACACCGACTCGCCCACCTGCAACGCCGAGCTGTTCCTGCCCTGCTCGCCGGGTGCCGACAGCTCCAGCGTCAGCACCGACAGCGTCGGGTAGAGCAGGCCGATCCCGAAGCCGGTGATGATCCACGCCGGGTAGGCCAGCGCCACCGGCACCGCGGTGAACGTCACCGTGCCCATGAGCAGGATGCCCAGCGCCAGCATGGCCGAGCCCAGCCGCAGGTTCGTCGCCTGGCTGAAGGTCTCGCGGCCCTGCAGCCACGAGGCGAACGACCAGGTCAGAGAGCCTCCCATGAGCACGAGGCCGGCGGCCAGCGTCGACAGGCCGCGCGCCTGGATCAGCATGAGCGGCACGATCACCTCGGCCGCGAAGAACGCGCCGGAGGCCAGGCCGCGCAGCCCGACCACGGACGGCAGCCCGCGGGCGGCGCGCAGCGTACCGGCGGGAAGCAGCCTGGGCAGCGCCACGAGCAGCACCGCCAGGCCCGCGACCAGCAGCACGAGCCGCCCGTCGCTGCCGTACTGCATGAACCCGGCGCCCACGGCCGTCACGACCGCCCAGCCGATCTTCCCCGGCAGGCCGGGCTCGGACTCGCTCTGCCCACCGGCCAAAGGCTGACCCGCCAGCCCGCGCAGCAGCACCAGGCCGCCCGCCACGGTCAGCATCGGCACCAACAGGAACACCCAGCGCCACCCGAGCGTCTCGGTCACCACCCCCACGATCGCCGGCCCCGCCATCGAGGGCACCACCCACGCGGTCGCAAAGAGGGAGAAGATCCGCGGATGCAGCTCCTCGGGATAGACCCGGGCCACCACGACATAGAGCGCCACGCTGACCAGCGCGCCGCCGAACCCCTGCAGGAACCGGCCCGCGATCAGCACCTCCATGCTCGGCGCCAGCCCCACCACCGTCAGACCGCCGACAAACCCCGCCACACCGGTCCACAGGGGCGCCAGGGGGCCGCGTACGTCCGCCCACCGGCCGCCGAGCACGGTGCCCACCACGCTGGCCGCCATCGCCCCGCTGAACGCCAGACCGTAGAGCTCCAGCCCGCCGAGCTCCTTGGCCACGACCGGCATGGCGATCGCGACCGCCATGTACTCGAAGGCCACCAGCGACACCATCGCCACCAGGCCCGCCGTCAACGCTTTTCTCTTCATGCCCCGAACGCTACGGAGCCCCGCCTCCCGGCGCCTCCAGCGCCGGTCCTAGCCGGCCCCGGCAATTGGGCCTAGGACCCCGCGCCAACGATGAGGGCCCCGCCGTCGGAACGGCGAGGCCCTCATCGTTTGCCGGCGTTATTCGGAGACGCCCAGCTTCTCCAGGATCAGCTGGCGGGCGCGGGCCGCGTCGGCCTTGCCCCTGCTCGCCTTCATGACGCCGCCCACCAGGGCGCCGGCTGCGGCGATCTTGCCGGACCTGACCTTCTCGGCCGCGTCGGCGTTGGCGGCCAGCACCTGGTCGATGATGGCCAGCAGCTCGCCCTCGTCGCTGACGATCTGCAGGCCGCGCTTCTCGACCACCTCGTCCGGGGTGCCCTCACCGGCCAGCACGCCTTCGAGCACCTCGCGCGCCAGCTTGTCGTTGAGCGCGCCCGAGGCCACCAGCTCGGTCACCCTGGCGATCTGCGCCGGGGTGATGGGCAGGTCGGCCAGCGCGACGCCGGTCTCGTTGGCGCGCCTGGCCAGCTCGCCCATCCACCACTTGCGCGCGTCCGCCGCCGGGGCGCCCGCCGCGACCGTGGCCTCGACCAGGTCGAACGCGTCGGCGTTGTGCATGGCCTGCATGTCGAGGTCGGACAGCCCCCACTCGGCCTGCAGCCGCTTGCGCCTGACCGACGGCAGCTCGGGCAGGGCCGCCTTCAGCTCCGCCACCCAGGCGGTGTCGGGCGCGATCGGCACCAGGTCGGGCTCGGGGAAGTAGCGGTAGTCCTGCGCCTCCTCCTTGGACCTGCCGGACGTGGTGGTGCCGGTGTCCTCGTGGAAGTGCCGGGTCTCCTGAATGATCTTCCCGCCGTCGGCCAGTACGGCCGCCTGGCGCTCGATCTCGCTCCGCACGGACCGCTCGACGCTGCGCAGCGAGTTGACGTTCTTGGTCTCCGTACGGGTGCCCCACTCGGAGGAGCCGCGCGGCATGAGCGACACGTTGACGTCGCACCGCAGCGAGCCCTCCTCCATGCGCACGTCGGAGACGCCGAGGGAGCGCATGATCTCGCGCAGCTCGGTGACGTACGCCTTGGCCACCTCGGGCGCGAGCCGGTCGGTGCCCGGGATGGGCTTGGTCACGATCTCGACCAGCGGGATGCCGGCGCGGTTGTAGTCGACGATCGAGTAGTCGGCCCCGTGGATGCGCCCGGTCGCGCCACCCACGTGGGTGGACTTGCCGGTGTCCTCCTCCAGGTGCACCCGCTCGATCCCGATCCGCACGATCTGCCCCTCGACCTCGACGTCGAGGTAGCCGTCGAAGCAGAGCGGCTCGTCGTACTGCGAGATCTGGTAGTTCTTCGGCATGTCCGGATAGAAGTAGTTCTTCCGGGCGAAGCGGCACCACTCGGCGATCGAGCAGTTCAGCGCCAGGCCGATGCGGATGGTCGACTCGATGGCCGCGGCGTTGGCCACCGGCAGCGACCCGGGGAGCGCCAGGCAGGTCGGGCAGACCTGCGTGTTGGGCGGGGCGCCGAAGGCGGTCTTGCAGCCGCAGAACATCTTCGACCTGGTGCCCAGCTCGACGTGCGTCTCCAGGCCCAGCACCGGCTCGAACCGGTCGAGCGCTTCGTCATAGACCATGGTCATAGCGACGGGGCCTCCTTCAGCAGCGGGCCGCCCCAGCGGCTCTCCAGGGCCTTCTCGACGGCCGCACCGACGCGGTAGCAGCGGTCGTCGGCCAGGACCGGGGCCATGATCTGCAGGCCGACCGGCAGGTTGTCCTCGTCGGCCAGGCCGACCGGCACCGACATGGCCGCGTTGCCCGCCAGGTTGGACGGGATGGTGCACAGGTCCGCGAGGTACATCGCGATCGGGTCGTCGGCGCGCTCGCCGATCCCGAACGCCGTGGTCGGCGTGGTCGGCGACACCAGCACGTCGACCTGCTGGTAGGCGGCCTCGAACTCGCGGGAGATGACCGTGCGCACCTTCTGCGCCTGGCCGTAGTAGGCGTCGTAGTAGCCGCTCGACAGCGCGTACGTGCCGAGCATGATGCGCCGCTTGACCTCGGCGCCGAACCCGGCGGCCCTGGTCAGCGCCATGACCTCCTCGGCGCTGCGGGTGCCGTCGTCGCCGACGCGCAGGCCGTAGCGCATGGCGTCGAAGCGCGCCAGGTTGGACGAGCACTCCGACGGCGCGATCAGGTAGTAGGCGGGCAGCGCGGTCGTGAACGACGGGCAGGAGACCTCGACGACCTTGGCCCCGAGCGACTCCAGGAGCTGCACGGCCTCGTGGTAGCGGGCCAGCACGCCGGCCTGGTAGCCCTCGCCGGCGAACTCCTTGACGACGCCGATCCGCATGCCGGCGATGTCGGGGTTCTTCGCGGCCTCGACCACGCTCGGCACGGGCGCGTCGATCGAGGTGGAGTCCATCGGGTCGTGCCCGGAGAACGCCTCGTGCAGCAGCGCCGCGTCGAGCACGTTGCGGGCGAACGGGCCCGGCGTGTCGAGCGAGCTGGCGAACGCGATGAGCCCGTAACGGGACGAGCCACCATAGGTGGGCTTCATGCCCACGATGCCGGTCACCGAGGCCGGCTGCCGGATGGAGCCGCCCGTGTCGGTGCCCGTGGACAGCGGCGCCTCGTACGCGGCCACGGCGGCGCTGGAGCCGCCCGACGAGCCGCCGGGCACCTTCGTCAGGTCCCACGGGTTGTGGGTGACCTGGTACGCCGAGTTTTCCGTGGAGGAGCCCATGGCGAACTCGTCCAGGTTGGTCTTGCCCAGGAAGACCAGCCCGGCCTCGCGCAGCCGCGCGGTGACGGTCGCGTCGTACGGCGGGCGCCAGCCCTCGAGGATCTTGGACGCGGCCGTGGTCGGCATGTCGCGCGTGGCGAAGATGTCCTTGTGCGCGATCGGCACGCCGGCCAGCGGGCCGAGCTTCTCGCCCGCCCTCAGCCTGGCGTCGACGGCCCGCGCCTGCTCCAGCGTCGTCTCGCGATCGATGTGGAGGAACGCCTGGACCTTGGGCTCGACCTCGGCCATGCGGTCGAGGTGCGCCTCGGCCACCTCGACGGCCGACACCTCGCCGCCGGCGATCATCGATCCCAGCTCGGCGGCCGTCTTACGGATCAGACTCATGCCTCCTCCCCGAGGATGCGCGGCACCCGGAAGCGGTCGTCCTCGACGGCGGGCGCGCCGGAGAGCGCCTGCTCGGGCGTCAGGCACTGTCGTACCTCGTCGGCACGGAAGACATTGGTCAGCGGAAGCGCGTGCGACGATGGCGGCACGTCCTCGGCGGCGACCTCGGCGACCTTCGCAACCGCTTCGATGATGGCATCGAGCTGGGTGGCGTAGTGGTCGAGTTCGTCGTCGGTGAGCGCCAGCCTGGACAACCGGGCCAGGTGTGCGACCTCGTCGCGGGTTATGGCGGACATGAGTCGTGTAACCCGTTTCGTGGATGGAGTCTTTGGACAATGCCATCCTAGGGGGCTTGACGTGGCAGCCCCGAACCGATTAACCGCCCCGAAACGAACCTCACCCTGCTCCCGCTCGTTATCCGCTTGGGGACAGGGGGTCGGCTGTGGAGCGGAACGGCTGCGGCGCGGGATGCCTGGTGGTGCTCATCGTGCTGACGATGCCCCTGGTGCTCGTCGCCGGAGTACTGCTGGCGGCCGCCACCGTGTCCGCCGCCCGGCTGGAGTACCGCGCCGCGCACGGCGAGGGCACGATGGGCACCTTCACGGCGACCGACCTGGACTGCTCGGGCCGCGGCCCCTGCCGCTGGGAGGGTGTCTTCGAGTCCCCCGCACGGATCCGGCAGGATGCCTGGATCTACGGGTACGAGCCCCTCGACCTGTCCGAGGGCGACCGCGTGCCCGCCCTGGACGCGGGCCACGACGTCAAGGTGTTCCGTCCGGGCTCCTACGACTGGCCCGGCGTGCTGCTGCTGTCGGTCCTCTCGCTCGCCACCCTGCTCCTGCCCGCCTACCTGCTCCGGCGCGTCCTGCGGAAGCGCCCGCCGGGTCAGGCCGATCGGCTGACCTCGGGCTGGTAGCCGTACTCGATCCCGGGCCCAGCGCCGGTGTGCTCCCTGAGCCAGACCGTGGCGTCGGCGGCGGCCATGGGCCGCCCGAACAGCCACCCCTGCCCCATGTCGCACCCCATCTCGTCCAGCCGCATCGCGACCTCGTCCGACTCCACGCCCTCGGCGACCGAGCGCAGGCCGAGCGAGCGGACCAGGTCCACGATCGAGCGGACGATCCGGTAGTCGTCCTCCGACTCGGCGATCCGGCGTACGAACGAGGCGTCGATCTTGACCTCGGACACGGCCAGGCGCTGGAGCCGGATCAGCGACGAGTAGCCCGTGCCGAAGTCGTCGAGCGCCAGCGGCACGCCCAGCGCGGCCAGCGCCTTGATGGTCTCGTGGGTGTAGGCCTGGTCGCCCGTCAGGATGCGCTCGGTCACCTCCAGCTGGATGGCCCCCGGCGGGAGCCCGGAGGCGGCCAGGCCGACCTCCAGTTGCTCCGGCAGGGCCGAGTCGAGCAGGTCACGGGCCGAGATGTTGACGGAGATCTGCACCTGCAGCCCCGTGTGCCACCAGCGGGCCGCCTGCTCCAGCGCCGCCTCGATGACGTACGCCGTGAGGGGCCGCATCAGGTACGACTGCTCCGCCAGCGGCACGAACTCCGACGGCGGGATCATCCCGTGCACCGGATGACGCCACCGCAGCAGCGCCTCGACGCCCTGGACGGCGCCGGTGCCGAGGCTGACCTTGGGCTGGAAGTGCAGCCGCAGCTCGCGGCTGTCGATGGCACGGCGCAGGTCGCCGAGGAGATTGAGGCGTTCGGGAGAGTTGCGGTCCTTGTCGGGCTGGTAGAGCTCGACCCCGGTCCGCCCCTCCTTCGCCAGGTACATGGCCACGTCGGCCCGTTGCAGCAGCAGCTCGAAATCGGGGGCGTGGTCCGGATAGAGCGCGATCCCGACGGAACCGTCCACGTCGAAGGTCATGCCCTCCAGCCGGACCGGCTCGGTCAGCGCCGCCCGCAGCCGGGCCGCGACCTCCCTGGCCGCGTGGGCGTCCCTGATCGAGGGCAGCAGCACGGCGAACTCGTCACCGCCCAGCCGCGCCACGACGTCGCCGGGGCGTACGGAATGGGTGAGCCGGTGAGCCACCGTCTGCAGCAGCCGGTCGCCCACCGGATGCCCCATCGTGTCGTTGACCTCCTTGAACCGGTCGAGGTCGAGGAGGAACAGGCCCACCCGCTCGTCGTGCCGGGCCTCGGCCAGCGCCTCCTCCGTGCTGACGATGAGCATCTTGCGGTTGGGCAGGCCGGTCAGCTCGTCGTGCAGGGCCTGATGGTCACGGCGCATCGAGAGCGTGGCGGTGAAGTAGACGGCGGCCAGCGGGGCGACGAAGAGGGGCACCATGCCGGGCGAGTGCTCCATGGCCACGACGACCAGGGGCGCCAGGCCGAGCAGCCCGACGTACACGAGGCTCTGCGGGACGACCGTGACCCTGAACACCCGCATGATCGAGCGCCGCTCGTGCAACGCGACCGCGCCGCACACGAGAGCCGCCCTGGTCGCGAAGTACGCGACCCCGGCCAGCGCGATCGCCGGCAGGTCCGACCCGTCCGGCACCCACGGCACGGCCGGGCTCGGCGCTATCCCGAACACCCCCATCACCACGGCCGCCGCGGTGAGCGCGAGCGTCGACTGCGCGATGTTGAACATGACCCGATGCCACGCCTTACGCGTCACCACCCCGTTCATGGCGACGGCGACGGCCTGCATGAGCACCGCGACGGGCAGCCCGAAGTGCAGGAGCACGGCGAAGGTGAACATGGTGGAGGGGTACGTGCCACCCACCGAGGCGGCGGACGACACCATCACGGGCCTCAGCTCGCCCAGGATCACCAGCACCGACAGCGCCCAGAACAGCGGCGTGCGGGCGAGCTCCACCAGCCCGACGGCGTCCAGCCTCAGCATGGCCACCACGAGCGCGGTGAAGCCGATCACGGTTACGCCCGCGAGGAACGCCCAGAGCGGCGAGCCGACGCGTGGTCCGGTGTCGCGGGTGTCGGTTGGGTCAGTCATCGGTAACAGAACCCCCATTAGGTCACTATGGGAGGGTACGACCTTCACCCCACTTCGCGAAACCAAGCGCGTACGTTCCGTCACTTCTCCTTTCCGACATATACCCAAAAACCACCCTCGGTAGCAAGCCGCCTACCCTCCCCGCACAACCGACCCTCTCGGCCCCCATCACCGACAGCGGCCCGCCCCGACGCCGCACAGCCCGCCCCACTCCACCCGACGCGCATCCCGCATCGAGCCGGGCACCACATACCAGCGCCACACCCCACGGCGGCCGGGCACCGCACACCAGCGCCGAACTCCACCGCGCCACACCCCGCCGACGCGGCGCCCAAGACCTCGTGGTGCTGCACGCCAAGATGCGACGCGCCAAGGCCACCGCACGCCGCCCAACCCCGCCGACGCGGCGCCGCCCTGCCGCTCCAACCGCCCCCGCGCGCTGGCGTGCCATCCCGGCGACGCGACGCCACCCCCGCCGCTCCCGCGCGCTGCCGTGCCATTCCGGCGACGCGACGCCACCCCCGCCGCCTCACCCGCTCCCGCGCGCTGCCGTGCCATCCCCACACGCGCCACCCACCAAGCGCCCAGCTCGCCGGAGCGCCGCATAGCGCACGCCGCTCGCCCGGCACCGCATCCCGCGAAGCAGCCGGACGCCGCGCACCAGCGCCCGGCCGTCGAGAGGTGCTAAGCCTCCGTGGGCACCGCCGCGGCCGCGGCCGCTTCCGGACCGTCCTTCAGCAGGACCTCGAACCCGGCCCCGTCCAGGATCGGCACCCCGAGGCTCACCGCCTTGTCGTACTTCGACCCCGCGTTCTCCCCCACCACCAGGAACGACGTCTTCTTCGACACCGACCCCGACACCTTCCCGCCCCGGCTGGTGATCGCGTCGGCCGCCGAGTCGCGGGTGTAGCCCTCCAGCGTCCCCGTCACCACGAACGTCAGCCCCTCGAGCGTCTGCGGCCCCTTCTCCGGCGCGGGCTCGTCCTCCATCCGCACCCCCGCGGCCCGCCACCGGTCGATGATCTCCCGGTGCCAGTCGACCGAGAACCACTCCCGGATCGTGGCCGCCACCCGGGGCCCGATGCCCTCGACGGCGGCCAGCTCCTCCTCCGAGGCGTTCATGATGCGGTCGATCGAGCGCATCTCGTCGGCCAGCGCGCGGGCGGTCGGCGGGCCGATGTGCCGGATCGACAGGGCGACCAGCACGTTGGCGAGCGGCGCCTGCTTGGCCTGCTTCAGCTCCTCGATGAGCTGCAGCGCGTTCTGGCTGGCCCCGCCGTCGATGTTGGAGAAGAAGGTGACGACCTTCTCCTCCCCGGTCTTGGGGTCGATCTTGGCCAGACCGGTGTTCTGGTCGCGGACGATCGACTTGATGGGCAGCAGCTGCTCCAGCGTCAGGTCGAACAGGTCGGCCTCGGTGCGCACCACGGGCTCCTGGGGCGGCAGCGGCTGGGTGAGCGCGGTGGCCGCGACGTAGCCGAGCCCGTCGATGTCGAGCGCGCGCCGCCCGCCCGCGAAGAAGATGCGCTCGCGGATCTGGGCGGGGCAGCGGTGGGTGTTGGGGCAGCGCAGGTCGGCGTCGCCCTCCTTCTCGTACGCCAGCTCGGTGCCGCACTCCGGGCAGTGGGTCGGCATGACGAACTCGCGCTCCGACCCGTCGCGCAGCGCCGTCACCGGCCCGACGATCTCGGGGATGACGTCGCCCGCCTTGCGCAACACCACGGTGTCGCCGATGAGCACGCCCTTCTTGACCACGATGGCGGCGTTGTGGAGCGTGGCCCGCTCGACGGTCGAGCCCGACACCGTCACGGGCTCCATCACCGCGTACGGCGTGACCCGCCCCGTGCGGCCCACGCCCACCTCGATGTCGAGCAGCTTGGTGTTGACCTCTTCCGGCGGGTATTTGTACGCCATCGCCCACCGCGGCGCCCGCGACGTGGAGCCCAGCTCCCGCTGCGTGCGGAAGTCGTCGACCTTCACGACCACCCCGTCGATCTCGTACGGAGGATCGTGCCGGTGCACGCGGTAATTCTCGATGAACTCGTTGACCTCGGTGAGCCCCGGCACCACCTGGTAGAGATCGCTGACCGGCAGCCCGAACTCCCGCAGCCGGTCGTACACGTCCGACTGCGCCCGCGGCACGGCCGAGCCCTCCCAGATGCCGATGCCGTGCACGAGCATCCGCAGCGGCCGCTGGGCCGTGACGCGCGGGTCCTTCTGCCGCAGCGTGCCGGCCGCGGAGTTGCGCGGGTTGGCGAACGGCGTCTTGCCCTGCTCAATGAGCTGCTCGTTGAGCTGCTTGAAGTCCTCGACCGGGATGTAGACCTCGCCGCGCACCTCGACCAGGCTGGGGACGTCGTGGCCCGTGAGCCGGTGAGGGACGCCCTTGATCGTGCGGACGTTGGCCGTCACGTCGTCGCCGGTGCGCCCGTCGCCGCGGGTCGCCCCGCGCTCCAGCTTGCCGTCACGGTAGACCAGCGCGATCGCCAGCCCGTCGATCTTGAGCTCGCAGAGGTAGGGCCCCGGATCTCCCTCGGCCAGCCGCTCCGCCCGCTGCATCCAGGCGGCCATGTCGGCTTCGTTGAACGCGTTGTCGAGGCTCTCCATGCGGTTGAGGTGCTGGACCTTGGCGAAGTCGCCCGACACGGGGGCGCCGACCTTCTGTGTCGGCGAGTCGGGGGTCTGGAGCGACGGATGCGACTCCTCCAGCGCGAGCAGCTCCTTGAACCACCCGTCGAACTGGGCGTCGCTGACCGTCGGCTGGTCGAGCACGTAGTAGCGCCAGCGAGCGTCGTCGACCAGCTCGCTCAGCTCGGCATGCCGCTTGAGCGCGGCCACGGGCACGCCCGCCACCTCGGCGCCTGGCTCACTCACCGTCTGCTCCCCTCCCGAACCCGAACCCGAATCCGAACCGTACGTCAACCTGTGCAAACGCTACCGCTGAGCACTGACCTTCAGCGCTCACCCCCGTTGCGACCCGGCCTCCGGGTCCTCCCTGAGCACCTGGGCCGCCTTCCGGCAGGCCGCCAGGGCCGCGCGGGCGTACGCGGGTGACGCCCCGGCCAGCCCGCACGCCGGGGTCAGCACGACCTGCTCGGCCAGCCGGTCGGGCGCGAACCCGAGCCGCCGCCACAGCTCCAGCGCCGGTTTGGCGACCACCCCGACGCCGGGCAGCCGGGGGTCCCGGCCGGGCACGACCCCCAGCAAGAACCGCAGACCCGCCTCGACGGCCTCCCCGACGGAGTCCTCGTCCCTGCGCCGCAGCAGCGCGGCGTCCACCGACACCCCGCGCACCCCGGCCCTGCGCAGCACGTCGAAGGGCACGGACGGCGCGCAGCAGTGCACGATCGGGGCGTCGAAGGAGCGCATCGACTCCTCCACCCGCCACTCCTCGACGGCCGCCAGCCGCCCGAACCCCGACGCCGTCGGCACGGTCCCCGCCAGCACCCCGGGCAGCCCCGGCTCGTCGAGCTGCAGCACGATCTCCGTCACCCCGGGCAGCCGCCGCCGCACGTCGGCGCAGTGGTCGGCGACCCCCTGCGCCAGCGAGTCGGTCAGATCGCGTACGGCCCCGGGGTCGGAGAGCATCTTGTCGCCGTGTTTCAGCTCGATCGACCCGGCCAGCGTCCACGGGCCGCAGACCTGCAGCTTGAGCGGCCCGGAGTAGTCGTGGCCGACCTCCTCCAGCCCGTCGAGATCCCGCCGCAGATGATCGACGGCCCGCTGATGGTCGCGCCCCGGCCGATCGGCCAGCCGCCACCCGGAGGGCTGCACCTCGACGGGCAGCTCGACGAGCAGCCCGGCCGTCCTGCCGATCATGTCGGCGCCGACGCCCCTGGCTGGCAGCTCGGGCAGGTACGGCAGTCCGGGCACCTCACCGAACACGACCCTGATCGCCTCGAGATGGTCCTCGCCCGGGTGCGAGCCGACTCCGGTGGCTTCCCACGTTGACATGGGGACAAGCGTAGGCTCTGCGGAATGGAGCTGACGAAACACGAGCACGCCTGTGTACGCGTGGAGAAGAACGGCAAGGTCCTGATCATCGACCCCGGGACGTTCAGCAAGGGACCCGTGCTCGACGGGGCCGACGCGGTCCTGATCACCCACGAGCACTGGGACCATGTGGACGTCGACAAGTTGAAGGCCGCGCCGCCCGCCCTGGAGATCTACACCTGCGAGGGCGTCGCCGCGGATCTGACGGACGTTCCGCAGAAGGTCCAGGTGGTACGGCACGGCGACGCGTTCGAGGCGGCCGGTTTCCGCGTGCGGGCGTTCGGCGAGTGGCACGCCAAGAACCACCCCGACGTGCCCGTCGTCCAGAATGTCGGGTTCCTCGTGGACGACGAGATCTTCTACCCGGGTGACGCCTTGACGGTCCCGGGAGTGGACGTGCCCACCTTGCTGGTCCCGACCGGCGGACCCTGGCTGAAGCTCGGGGACATGATCGGATATCTCCGCGAGATCCGCCCGGCAAGGGCGTTCTCCACCCATGACGGCCTGTACAACGACATCGGCTTCGGCCTGGTGGACAACTGGCTGAAGATGGAGTCGGAGCACCAGAGCGCCGACATCCGCCGCCTGGCGGTCGGCGAGTCGGTGACGCTCAGCTAGCGGCGACGATCGTCGCCGAGCCGATCACGGTCTCGCCGGAGTAGAGCACGGCCGCCTGGCCCGCCGCCACCCCGGTGGCCGGGCGGTCGAGATCGATGCGGACGCCGCCACCGACCTCCTCGAAACGGCACCCGTAGACCTCTCCGTGCGCCCGCAGCTGCACGGTCAGGTCCTCGAACGTGGACGGGCCGTTCCACACCGGGCTCCCGCACGTGATCGAGGTGACCTCGAGCGCGGCACGCGGGCCGACCGTGACGGTGTTGGACACCGGCTCGATCGACAGCACGTAGCGGGGCCGGCCGTCGGCCGCAGGGCGGTCGATGTGCAGGCCCTTGCGCTGCCCGATCGTGAAGCCGTGGGCGCCCTGGTGGCTGCCGACGACCTCACCGCTCTGGTCGACGATGGGGCCCTCGGCCGAGCCGAGGCGCTCGGCCAGGAAGCCGCGGGTGTCGCCGTCGGCGATGAAGCAGATGTCGTGGCTGTCGGGCTTGTCGGCGACGGTCAGGCCGCGCCTGGCGGCCTCCTCGCGCACCTGGGCCTTGGTCGAGTCGCCCAGCGGGAAGATCGCGTGGCTGAGCTGCTCGCGGGTGAGCACCCCGAGCACGTACGACTGGTCCTTGCCCTGGTCGGGGCTCCTGGACAGCACGCCGTCGACCAGCTTGGCGTGGTGGCCGGTGGCGACCGCGTCGAAGCCCAGCGCCAGCGCCCGGTCGAGCACCGCCGAGAACTTGATCTTCTCGTTGCACCGCAGGCACGGGTTGGGCGTGCGGCCCGCGGCGTACTCGGACACGAAGTCCTCGACCACGTCGCGTTGGAAGCGCTCGGCCATGTCCCAGATGTAGAAGGGGATGCCGATCACGTCGGCGGCGCGTCGCGCGTCGCGCGAGTCCTCGATCGTGCAGCAGCCCCGCGCACCCGTGCGGTGGGATTGGGGGTTGGCCGACAGAGCGAGGTGCACACCAGTGACGTCGTGACCGGCCTCGGCGATCCGAGCGGCGGCCACGGCGGAGTCGACGCCGCCCGACATGGCGGCAAGCACACGCAGTCCCATGACCGTTCCAGCGTACTGTCCGCGCGGGAGTGCGCGACCATGGGCGGGGTCTGCGAGTATTCAGGCCATGCGACTGTTCGGGCGCAAGGGCGCAGAGGAAGAGACCGGCGACGGGATCGCCGAGTTCTGGGCGTGGTGGCAGGAGTCCAGGCCGGGGCTCGACTCCCTGGTCGCGAACGGCGACGTCGAAGGGCTTGAGGAGCGGCTGGCCCCGGCGGTCGCCGCCATCCACCCGGGCCTGGTCTGGGAGGTGGCTCCGGGCAAGGAGGCCGCACACGCCCTGGTGGTGACCGCGGCCGGCGACCCCGAGCTGCGCTCGCTCGCGCACCGCTGGGCCAAGGCGGCGCCGCCGTCCGACATGCTGTGGGAGTACCACCCGTCGCGGCAGGCCAATCCGCAGGCCATGGAGCTGACGCTGGACGTCGGCGGCTTCGAGTTCGCGCTCGACAAGCTGATGCTGGGGCTGCGGGTGCCGAGGGACCAGCCGCGGGTCGACGTGTCCGCGTACCACCCGATCTTCGGCGAGCTGGACGAGGACACCAGGATGGAGGCCACCCTGCTGGCCCTCGACTGGCTGCTCGGCGAGGACGACGTGGCCCGCTGGGTCGGGGAGATCACGCCGGCCACGTTCCAGCCGATCGACTCCGTGCCCGCCGTTCACCTGCCCGCCGTGGTCGCCGACGTGGCCTCGGGCTACACCGAGGAGGAGTGGGTGCTGCTCGAAGGGCAGACCGGCAGCGGCGCGCCGCTGGTGGCCACGGCCCGCCACCCGCTGCGGCCGGTGGACTATCCGCTGTTCGACCAGCACATCGCGATCACGCTGCCGTACACCCACCGCGACGAGAACGGCCTGCCGGTCGGCGACTCGCTGACGGCGCTGCGCGACTTCGAGGAGCGACTGGCCGCGCGGCTGCTCAAGCTGCGCGACGACGCGGTGCTGGCGGCGCACATGAGCGCCGAGGGGCATCGGATCATCCACGTGTACGCCGACCCGACCGGCGACGCGGCGATCCACGCGAAGGAGCTGATCGTGAGCTGGGAGGAGGGCGAGCCCCGGGTGGACGTGGCCGCCGATCCGTCCTGGTCCGCCGTGGTGTCCTTCCTGACCTGAGCCCCCGGCTGCCCGGGTCTCAGCTGAGGCCGGCTCGGCGGGCGCGTTCGACGGCGGCGGGGAGCACCTCGATCAGGCGGTCGACGTCGTCGCGGGTCGAGGTGTGGCCCAGCGTGAACCTGAGCGAGCCCCGCGCCGCCGCCGACTCCGCCCCCATGGCCAGCAGCACATGGGACGGCTGCGCCACGCCCGCCGAACACGCCGAGCCCGTCGAGCACTCCACGCCCTTGGCGTCGAGCAGCATGAGCAGCGCGTCTCCCTCGCAGCCGGGGAAGGAGAAGTGGGCGTTGCCGGGCAACCGGTCGGCGGGGTCGCCGTTGAGCACCACGTCGGGGACGGCCTGGCGTACGCGCTGGATGAGCTCGTCGCGCAGCGACGTCAGGCGGCGGGCCAGGGCCTCCTGCTCCTTGACGGCGGCGCTGACGGCGGCGGCCAGCCCGGCGATGGCGGGCGCGTCGAGCGTGCCCGAGCGCACGTCGCGCTCCTGGCCTCCGCCGTGCTGGACGGAGACCGGCGTCAGCCCTCTGGCCAGCAGCAGCGCACCGGCCCCCATCGGGCCGCCGACCTTGTGGCCGGTCAGCGTGAGCGCGTCGACCCCCGAGGCCGAGAACGACACGGGCAACTGCCCCACCGCCTGAACCGCGTCGGTGTGGAACGGGATGCCGTGGTCATGGGCGATGGCCGCCAGCACGTGGACGGGCTGGACCGTGCCGACCTCGTTGTTGGCCCACATGACGCTGATCATGGCCACGTCGCCGGGGTCGCGCTCGATGGCCTCGCGCAGCGTCTCGGGGTGGACCCGGCCGTACGCGTCCACGCCGAGCAGCTCGACCTCGGCGCCCTGACTGTCGGCCAGCCAGTGGGCGGGGTCGAGCGCGGCGTGGTGCTCCACCGAGCTGATCAGCACGCGCCGCCTCGGACGGCGCGACCAGTAAAGGCCCTTGATCGCGAGGTTGTCGGCCTCGGTGCCGCCCGAGGTGAACACGACCTCGCTGGGCCGGGCGCCGAGCGCGTCGGCGATCGCCTCGCGCGCCTCCTCGACCACCCTGCGCGTCCGGCGGCCCGCGGCGTGCAGCGAGGAGGCGTTGCCGACGCATTTGAGCTGCTCCGTCATGGCCTCGATCGCCTCGGGCAGCATGGGTGTGGTAGCCGCATGATCAAGATAGGCCGACGGTCTGGTCACCCGATCAGGGTATCTCGTTTGCTACTGTACCGTCCGGACGGTACAGTAGAGCCCATGCGAAGGGACGAGCTTTTGGACGCGGCAGAGGACCTGCTCTGCGATCAGGGCTCGTCCGCACTCACCCTGGCCGCCGTGGCGGACCGGGCAGGCGTCAGCAAGGGCGGCCTCCTCTATCACTACGGCACCAAAGAAGCCCTGATCAAGGGCATGGTGGAGCGTCTGATCGAGGACTTCGACCAGCTCATGGTCGCACAGCCCGGGGAGACCTACACCGAGCGCTACCTGCACGCCACGCTGGCCGCCGTCCGCTCCGGACGGCTGCGACGATGGGCCGTGGTCACGGGCGCCTCGGGCAACCTCTTCCTGCTCGCGCCGCTACGCGAGGCGATGGCCCGCTGGCATCGCGAGGGGTTGGGCGAGGAGCCGGATCCGCGGACGTCGCAGATCGTACGACTGGCGTGTGAAGGGCTCTGGGACGTGGCCAGCCACGACCCGGAGCTGAACACCGAGGACGATCTCCAAGCGCTCGAGACCCGGATGAAAGCGCTGCTCAAACCCCCTTCCTGAGCCCCTGACCCGCCCGCCTCCCCACCGTGGGGACGCGGGCCCGTCGATGTCCTCGGACGACAGCCGGTACGGCGCCGGCCCGACTGGCGCGCGGCCTTCCCTCAAGGCGGAGGCCACGATCGAGCCGGCGCCCGGACCGCGTCCCAGACACGGGCCGCCGCTCGCCCGGACACCCGTCGCGACCACTCGACCTGGGTGCTCGGCCAGTGACTGTGCTCGGTGCTCAGTACGAGCGGGCAGGCGGAACCCCTCGGGCCACAACCGTCCAGCCGAACCCCTCCGAACCCCTCCCCCACCCCGGCACGAGCTCGCCCGGATGCCGCGGGGCGGGCGGGTCCCGAGACCTAAATATGGCGAAATAGTGCGAATTCTTGTGAGGTGTTAAACGATGACCCGTTCCCTGAGGAGTGCCCGTTACGGGGCGGTTCTGACGTTTGTGCTGGGCGGACTGATGGTCGGCACCATGACGGTGCGCATCCCGGCGCTGACCGACAAGCTTGGCCTGTCCGAGTCGACGGTCGGCGCCGTCCTCCTCGTGTGGGGCCTGGGCGCGCTGGTGACGATGCAGTCCATGCGCCGGATCATGGCCCGGGCGGGTAGCCGGGCGGTGCTGCGGATCGGCGGGCCGCTCACCGCGCTGGGACTCGTGGCCGTGGCGTTCGCCCCGAACCTCCCGTTGCTCATGGTGGCCGTGGCGCTCTTCGGCATGGCGTTCGGCACCGTGGACGTGGCCATGAACGCCCAGGGCTCCACGGTCGAGCAGGCGTACGGACGGCCGCTGATGAACGGCATGCACGCGGGCTGGTGCGTGGGCGCCATCTCGGCGGGCGCGCTGGGCAGCGTGGCGATCGCCGTGGGGCTGCCGTTCACCGCCAACGTCGCGCTGATCGGCCTGATCTCGCTGCCCGTCATGGTCATGATCGGCCGTACGTACCTGCCCGAGCCGCCGGCGGCCGAGACCGCGACGGCGGCCCGCCGGCGCATGCCGCCGATCGTCTACCTGCTGGGCGCGATCATGTTCTTCGCGTTCATGGTCGAGGGCACGGTCGCCGACTGGAACGGCCTCTACATGCGGAACGAGCTGGGCGCCCCCGAGGCGCTGGCCGCCCTCGGCTACCCGGTGTTCGAGCTGGGCATGCTGATCGCCAGGCTCACCGGGGACCGGCTGCGGACCAGGTTCGGCGTGCGGGGCATGCTGACCGTCTCCGGGGTGGCGACGGCCGGGTTCTTCGCGGTGGTGCTGATGGCGCCGGCGGCGCTGGTGGCGGTGTTCGCGATGTTCTTCGTCGGGCTCGGCGTGGCGACGATCTCGCCGCTGACCCTGTCGCTGGCGGGCACCGCGACCGACTCCCCAGGACCGGCGATCGCCCAGGCGGGCGCCATGGGGTATGCCGGCCTGCTGCTCGGGCCCGTCGTGATCGGCTTCATCTCGGACGCCACGACGCTGCGTACCGCGCTCGGCATCGGGGTCGTCCTGGGCGTGCTGATCGCCGCCGCCTCCCGCCTCCTCCCCCGTAGCGAGCCGTCGGCGATCACCCCGGCGGTCACCCCGGCCGACCGTGAGACCGTCGAGGTCGCGGCCTGAACATTTGTGCCGGCTCACTCTGTACGCCGCCGTCGCCGCCCAGGCGTACGAAGCCCGCATGACGTCCTAAGAGTTCTCTGTGGATCGGCGGCCGGCGGCGCCCCCACCGCCCACGTGGGGGCGCCCGGCTCACAGACAACTCACAGACTCCTCAGAACTCCCCCAACCGCCGCCCCCACGCTGGACCCATGATCCAGCTCGACGGACTGACCAAACGCTACGGCGACGTGCTCGCCGTGGACGATCTCACCTTCACGGTGCGCCCGGGGCAAGTCACCGGCTTCCTGGGCCCGAACGGCGCGGGCAAGACCACCACGATGCGCATGATCCTCGGCCTCGACCTGCCCACCTCCGGCACCGCCACGATCAACGGCCGTGCCCACCACGAGCTCCGCCACCCGCTGCGCGAGGTCGGCTCGATGCTGGAGGCGCAGGCCGTGCACCCGAGGCGCAGCGCGTACAAACACCTGCTCTACCTCGCCCAGACGAACGCCATCCCCGACGTCCGCGTCGCCGAGGTGCTGGACCTGGTCGGGCTCACGGCGGTGGCGGGCAGGAAGGCGGGCGAGTTCTCGCTGGGCATGGGACAGCGGCTGGGCATCGCCGCTGCGCTGCTCGGGGATCCGCCGGTGCTCATGCTCGACGAGCCCGTCAACGGCCTGGACCCCGAAGGCGTCCTGTGGATCCGCACGCTCATCCGCGGGCTGGCCGCGGAAGGGCGCACGGTGCTGGTGTCCAGCCACCTGATGAGCGAGATGGCGCTGACCGCGGACCGCCTCGTGGTGATCGGCAAGGGCCGGCTCATCGCGGAGGGGGAGATCGACGACTTCACCGAGGGCGGGGCGGCGGTGTTCGTACGCACGCCCGACGCCGCCTCCTTCGCCCGGCGCCTGGAGCTGTCCGGCGCCCACGTCCGGCCCGGCGGCGCCGACGAGCTGCTGGTCACCGGCATGACGGCACCCGACGTCGGGCGGCTGGCGGCGGCCGAGGGCGTGCCGCTGTTCGAGCTGGCCCCCCGCCGCGCGTCACTGGAGGAGACGTTCATGGAGCTCACCCGGGAGAGCGTCGAGTACGGGGCGGCACGATGATCGACGCGGGGGTGCTGAAAGCGGAGTGGACCAAGTTCAGCAGCATCAGGTCCACCATGGTGCTGTCGGTGGCCACCGCCGCCGTCGCGGGGCTGCTGGGGTGGCTGTTCAGCACCACGGCCGCCAAGGAGTACGCCACGGCCACGGCGCAGGAGCGGCTCGACTTCCAGCCGCTGGACCTGGGCATGCGCGGCGTGTTCATCGTGCAGCTGCTGGTGGCGGCGCTGGGCGTGCTGGTGGCCTCCTCCGAGTACGGCTCCGGCACGATGCGGGCCAGCCTGGCCGCCGTGAGCAGTCGCGGCCGGCTGCTGGCGGCCAAGTGCGGGATCACCGTGCTGACCGCGCTGCCGGTGAGCGTGGCCGCGGTGTGGCTGATGTTCACGACGAGCCAGCTGACGCTGTCCGCGGGCGGCGCCCCGTCCGTCCTGCCGGGCGATCCTGTCGCGCTGCGGCTGCTGCTGTTCGGACCGCTCGTACTGACACTCCTCGCGCTGTTCGGCCTGGCGCTGGGCGTCCTGCTGCGCGGCACGGCCCCCGCCGCGAACGTCAGCACCGCCTTCCTCCTGCTCCCCGTCATGGCCGGGGCCTCGCCCGGCTTCCTGCGCGATCTCATCGGCGTCTACTGGCCGAGCATGGCCGCCCTCCAGGCCGTCTCCGGGAAATCCGAGCTGCCGGGGGCGCTGGGGTTCGGGCTGCTGGTCGGGTTCGTGGCGGTCATGCTGGTCGCCGCGTACGTCCAGCTCAAGAATCGCGACGCCTGACTACGCTGGACCGGGGAGGTGCCTCTCGTGGGGAAACGGCTGCTCGTGGTCGACGACGAGCCCACCGTCAAGGAGCTGCTCTCCGCGACGCTGCGGTTCGCCGGCTTCACGGTGAGCTCGGCTGAGAACGGCGCGCAGGCGCTGGAGGCGGCCCGGCTCGACCCGCCGGACCTGGTCCTGCTCGATGTCATGCTGCCCGATCTCGATGGGTTCGAGGTGATCCGCCGGCTGCGGAGCCTGCCCAGGGGCGGCGGGCGGCCCGGTCCGGTGCCCGTGCTGTTCCTCACGGCGCGGGACGCCACGGCCGACAAGATCAACGGGCTGCGGCTGGGCGGCGACGACTACGTGACCAAGCCGTTCGACCTGGAGGAGCTGCTGGCCCGCATCAGGGCCATCCTCCGCCGCACGGGCGCGGCCCCCGACGATTCCACGCTGGTGGTCGGGGACCTCGAGGTCGATCCCGACGGCCACCAGGTCACCAGGGCAGGACGTCCGGTACGGCTGTCGCCCACGGAGTTCCGCCTCCTGCTCCACCTGGTGCTCAACGCCGGGCGGGTGCTGCCCAAGACCCAGATCCTGGAGCACGTGTGGCGCTACGACTTCGCCGGCGACACGAGCATCGTGGACACGTACGTGAGCTACCTGCGGCGCAAGCTCGACGCCGGCGAACCCAAGCTGATCCACACCGTCCACGGCGTCGGCTACGTGCTGCGCAAGCCCAAGCGATGATCGGCCGGCTGTCGCTCGCCGCCCGGCTGCTGGCCATCGCGGTCGCGCTGCTGGTGGTCGGCCTGGTGGTGATCAGCTCGGTGGTGCTGCGTCAGCTCGAGACCCAGCTCATGACGCGCGTCGACGCCCAGTTGGAGCCGATGGGCAAGGCGGCGTCCGCGATCCCGCCGGACCTGGTCGTGAAGCTGGCGAGCAGCCCGCTCCCGGCCGGGCCGTTCGACCTGATGGGGAAGGGGTTCGTGGCCTACCTGGCGGCGGACGGGTCCGTTCTCCGCGAGCTCGGTGACCTCGCCGGGCCCGCGCTGCCCCGGCTCGACAGCGCCGCGGTGGCGGCCCGCGCCGGGCAGCCGTTCACGGTGAACGGCACGGACGGCGACGAGTGGCGGGCGGTGGCGCTGCCCCGCGCCGGCACGAACGGCCCGCGCTCCGGCTCCGGCCCCGGCTCCGACTCCGGCTCTGGCTCTGGCTCTGGCTCTGGCTCTGGCTCTGGCGGCACGAGTCTCGGTCCGGCCGATCACACCGCGGTGGTGGCGGCGGTCTCGCTCGCCGAGCTGCACACCACGGTCGACCGCCTCCGGGCGGCCTGCCTCCTCACGGGCGCCGTCCTGCTCGGCGTGCTCGCGCTCGTCGGCGGGGTCGCCATCAGGGCCGGGCTGGCTCCGCTGCGGCGGGTGGAGGAGACGGCGGCGGCCATCGCGGACGGCGACCTGACCAGGCGCGTACCCGAGCCGGCCGGCCTCTCCACCGAGGTGGGCCGGCTGGCCCGCTCGCTCAACAAGATGCTGGCCCAGATCGAGCAGGGCGTCGCGGCGAAGGTGGAGTCGGAGGCCAGGATGCGCAGGTTCGTGGCGGATGTCAGCCACGAGCTGCGCACCCCGCTGTTCGGCATCAAGGGCTTCTCGGAGCTCTACCGCATGGGCGGCACCGAGGCGGGACCCGCGCTGGCCCGCATCGAGAGCGAGTCGGGCCGCCTGGCCCGGCTGGTGGAGGACCTGCTGCTGCTCGCCGGCCTCGACGAGAGCGACGGGCCGGGGCTCGACCTCACCCCCATGGACCTCCGTACGCTGGCCGCCGACGCCCGTCACGACTTCGCCGCGCTCGACCCGTCCAGGCCCGTCGCCTTCACCGGCCCGTCCGGCGGCCCGGCGGCGTCCGCGCCCGTGCTGGGGGACGAGGCCCGCCTGCGACAGGTCGTCAGCAACCTCGTCGGCAACGCCATCACCCACACACCCGCCGGCACCCCGGTACGGATCGGCGTCGGGACGGACGACGGGGAGTCGGTCCTGGTCATCGAGGACGAGGGGCCCGGGCTGAGCCCTGAGGAGGAGGCCCGCGTCTTCGACCGCTTCTACCGCGCGGACGCCTCCCGCGCCCGCGCGACGGGGGGCGCGGGACTCGGACTGGCGATCGTCCGCTCCATCGTCACGGCCCACGGGGGCCGGGTGGAGCTCCGCTCCTCGCCGGGCAGGGGCGCGGCCTTCCAAGTACGCCTCCCGGTCGCCGACCCGCGCTGACGCCGGCGCGCGTCACCATGGGCCGTCGCCGGAGTCCGGGCCGCGAGTAGCGTTGTGGCATGCGGACGGTGACGAACCTCGCGGCCGGAGACGGGTTCTCGCTGGAGCGGGTCAGGATCCGGGCCGAGAGCGAGACGTGGTCGCCGCCCGAGGTGGCGACGGCGTACCGCGTGGTGCTGGTACGAAGCGGCGCCTTCCGGGCCCGTGTGGACGATCAGGTCCTGCTGGCCGATCCTGCGCTGGCCTACCTCGGCGGCGTGGGCCAGGAGCTGAGCATCGCCCACCGCCCCGGGATCGAGGACATCTGCACGACCGTGACCTGCTCACCCGGCCTGATGCGCGAACTTGCGGGTGACGAGCCGCCGCGTGCCGTGGCGTTGCCGGTCAACGGCAGGCTGGCCCTCGCACATCGGCTGCTGGTGTCACGGGCCGGGAAGGGTGCGGATTCCCCGGAACTCGCCGAGATGGTGATCGGCCTGATGGGCGACCTGTTCGAGGCTCGGCACCGCGCCCACCCGGACCGGACCCGCGGCCGGGCCGCCACACTGGCGCGACGGCGGGCCCTGGTGGAGTCGGTGCGCACGCTCATCGCCGACGATCTGAGCGCCTCCCTGCGTGATCTGGCCCGGCGCGTCGGCTGGTCGCCCTATCACCTGAGCCGCGCCTTCCGCCAGGAGACCGGGGTGACCCTGACGGCGTACCGCAATCGCATCCGCACCATGCGCGCGCTCGAGGCCATCGAGGCGGGGCACGATGATCTGGCCTCTCTCGCCGCCGACCTGGGCTTCGCCGATCACGCCCATCTGACGCGCACGATCCGTGGGGAGTGCGGGCTGACACCGGTGGCCGTGCGCCGCATGCTGGCGGTCCCGCCGCGCTGACGATGCGACCTCATTCGAGCAAGGATCTTCAAGCGGCGGCCGTACGACGGGGACGAGACTCGGTGACGTCCGATCCCCGTACGGTGAAGGAGAACGAGCCGATCATGATCGCCCGAGTATGGCGCGCCAGGACCACCGGCACTGCGGCTACCAGCAGATATCAGCAGGTGTTCGAGTCAGAGGTGATGCACGACCTGCGGGGGCTGCCCGGCTTCCGCGGCGCGTACCTCCTGGCCCGCCACGACGCGGAGGCCATGGAGCTGACGACCGTCACGCTGTTCGACTCCCTGGACACGGTCAAGGCGTTCGCGGGCGCGGACCACACCCGCGAACGCGTCACCCCGCCCGCCCGCGCGACGCTGCTGGACTCGGACCCCCACGTCCTGCACTTCGACGTGCTGGTTCACACGCTTGTTCATTGATCGCGCCGCAGTCCGAGCCCGACCGGGCGGCGGTTGAGCTGGTGGGAGGCCCGCAGCTCTTGGTCAGTGAGATCGATGCTGTCCCAGGTGAGCCCTAGCAGTGCTGTGCACCGGTCTCGTCGAACAGGTCCTCGAGGGACTGGGCGGTCACCGCACGAGTGGCCCATGATTCCAACTGGACCAGATCAGCGCAGGTGGAGATCCGGGTGCGCATGTCATCCGGAATGTCGAAGCCACGGGCGCCCAGCACCAGCAGAAGCATCCTGACCGCCTCCTCCGCCTTGCCTTCTGCCACGCCCTCCGCCTTGCCTTCTTCCTGGCCGCGGCCGTAGTGCTCGCGGGCGAAGGGGCTGTAGACGGGCCAGGTGGTGGACGTCATGATGATCTCCTCCAGGAGGCGCCGCACTTCGGGCGCGGACATGCTGTAAGCGTATTCATAGTACTTCGCAGCGTGTTCATCACGCAGCTCTGTCAGCGCCATGGCGAAAGCCTCCACCACCTTGGGGTCACGACCGTGGGCCATGACCGCCATGATCGACAGACCCGGGCGGGCGACAGCCTCCTGAGGATCGGTGATGGCCGGAATGTCATCCGGCCCCAACACCTGTGCCTGCAGGCGGTAGCCGCTCAACCCTGAATCGACGGGCTTCGCGTAATGGACGGCAACTCCACGATCGGGGCAGACGAGCAAGACCGTGACATCACAGCGCAGCATGAGCCACAGCGCGGCAGCGTAGCGCGCCAATTGCAGAGGATCCTTGGACTTGTCCTGCTGGACCTCCAGGATGATGGCGTGCGCGGCGGTCTGCGGCGGCCCCATGACAACGACCAGGTCGGACTCCAGGTCGTCGGAGGGGCGAGTGTTGAAGGTGGACTTCTCCAGCCGGACCAGCTGGGTGGCGGGCAACTCGACTCCCAGAAGATCACGCAAGACCTCCACCGCCAGTAGGGGACGGTCAGTGAACATCTGGACGAGGGCGTCATGTCGGGGGGACGGCATGACACTTATTGTCACATGTCCAGCACTTAAAGTTACGAGAATGGCGACGGAACTTACTTCTCTGTGCGAGACGCCTCCCAGCGTCGGCCTGGACTGTCGACCTCTCAAAGGTTGCGACATCCGATGATCCAGAGCATTCCTCCCACATGACCGCCGTCCCGAGGATGATCAGCTCCCGCCAGTCGCGCGTGTTGACAGGCAGCCATCTGGCTGCCTAAATTAAAGGCAGCCGAAAGGCTGCATATCGACAAGCGGCAACCCAGGTACGAGGGCGGACATGGACGAGGTGTTCAAGGCGCTGGCCGATCCGAGCCGGCGCGCGCTGCTCGACTCGCTCAACGCCCGCAACGGGCAGACGCTGCGCGAGCTGTGCGCCGGGCTCGACATGGCCAGGCAGTCCGTCAGCAAGCATCTCGCGGTGCTGGAGGAGGCCGGGCTCGTCGCCACCGTGCGGCGGGGCCGGGAGAAGCTGCACTACCTCAACGCCGCGCCCGTGCACGAGATCGCCCACCGGTGGATCAGCCGCTACGACCAGGCCAGGGTCCAAGCCCTGGCGGACCTGAAACTCGCCCTTGAGGAGACCCCGATGGACGCCCCGACCTTCGTCTACACCACCTACATCCGCACCACCCCGCAGAAGCTCTGGCAGGCGCTGACCGAGCCCGCCTTCACCCGCCGATACTGGGCCACGGAGTTCACCACGGACTGGTCCGTCGGCTCGGCGATGACCTGGGACAACCACGGCGTGCTGATCAGCGACCCGGAGCAGGTCGTGCTGGAGGCCGAACCCTACAGCCGGCTCTCCTACACCTGGCACGCCATCACCCCGGAGCTCGCCAAGCGCTTCGGCTGGGACGAGGAGATGCTCGCCCGGCTGTCTGGCGAGGCCCGGTCGAAGGTCACCTTCACCATTGAGGAGGCCGCCGCGCAGGTCGTGAAGCTCACCGTCATGCACGACGGCTTCGAGCCCGGATCGAGCCTGGCCGAGATGGTCAGCCACGGCTGGCCGAACGTGGTGGCGAGCCTGAAGTCGCTGCTGGAGACCGGCGAACCGCTGCCGGAGGATGCGTGACCTGCCCGATCAGGGCTCGACGACGTCGCGAGGTGCCCGCGCCCCCAATGTCACAGCCCGAGCCCCATGCGCGAAGCGCCCCCACCGCGAGGACCGCGCCTTGAAGCCAAGGGCTTGGGGGGCCGTGCCCCGGCCGTGCCCCCCAAAGTCACAGCCCGAGCGCTATAGCGCGAAGACCGTGCTGCGGCTACTTGCGCTTGTTGATCTCCTCGGTGAGCTGCGGCACGACCTGGTGGAGGTCGCCCACCACGCCGTAGTCGGCCAGCTCGAAGATCGGGGCCTCCGGGTCCTTGTTGATCGCGACGATCGTCTTGGCCGTCTGCATGCCGGCCCGGTGCTGGATGGCGCCCGAGATGCCCGCCGCGATGTACAGCTGCGGCGACACCGTCTTGCCCGTCTGCCCCACCTGGAACTGGTGCGGGTACCAGCCGGCGTCCGTGGCGGCGCGGGAGGCGCCGACGGCGGCGCCGAGCGAGTCGGCCAGGCCCTCGATGATCGAGAAGTTGTCGGCGGAGCCGACGCCGCGCCCACCCGAGACCACGATCGCGGCCTCGGTCAGCTCCGGCCGGGCACCCTTCTCCTGCTTGACCCGCTCGACGATGCGGGCCGCCTTGGCGGCGTCGGACAGGGTGACCGACACCTCCTCCTCGGTGCCGGCGGCGGGGGCGGCCTCGGGGGCGGTCGAGTTGGGGCGTACGGCGACGATCGGCGTGCCCTTGCTCACCTTGGACTGCACGTTGATGCCGCCGCCGAAGATGGACTGGTCGGCGACGAAGCCCTCGCCCAGGCCCACGGCGTCGGTGATGACGCCGGAGTCGGTCTTGACGGCCAGGCGGCCGGCGACCTCCTTGCCCTCGGACGTGGCGGCCACGAGCACGGCGGCCGGGGACGTGGCGGCGACGAGCTGGGCGAGCAGCTCGGCCTTGGGCGCGACCACGTAGTCGACGATGTCGCTCGACGCGGCGACGTAGATCTTGTCAGCGCCGTACTCGGCGAGCCTGGCCTTGGCCTCGGCGGTGAGGCCGGGGCCCGCCCAGACGGCGGAGGGGGTGCCGAGCGAGCGGGCCAGGGTCAGCAGCTCCAGCGTGACCTTCTTGACCTCGCCTTCGACCTGCTCGACGAGAACGAGAATCTCCGACATATCAGCAAAACTCCCGTTCTCAGATGAACTTCTTGGACGCGAGGTAGTCGGCGGCCTTCGCGCCACCGTCGCCCTCGTCCTTGACGATCGTGCCGGCCGCGCGCGGCGGGGCGGCGGCGAAGTCGACGACCGAGGACCACGCGGCGGCCAGGCCCACCTGGGCGGCGTCGATGGAGGCGTCGCCGATGGCCAGCGTCTCGACCGGCTTCTTCTTGGCGGCCATGATGCCCTTGAACGACGGGTAGCGCGGCTCGTTGATCTTCTCGACCACGGAGACGACGGCCGGCAGCGTGGCCTCGACCTTGTCGAAGCCGTAGTCGGTGATGCGCTGGACGGCGATCGAGGAGCCTTCGACGTCGACCTTGTTGGCCAGCGTGAGCTGCGGGGTGCCGAGGCGCTCGGCCAGCATCGCGGCCAGCACGCCGGTGCGCGCGTCGGTGGACTCGGAGCCCAGGATGACCAGGTCGAACCCGATCTTCTTGAGCACCTGCGCCATCGCGTACGAGGTGGACAGCGCGTCGGAGCCGTGCAGCGCGTCGTCGCTGAGGTGGACGGCCTTGTCGGCGCCCATGGCCAGCGCCTTGCGGATGGTCTCGGTGGCCTTGCCGGGGCCCATGGTGAGCACGGTCACCTCACCACCGTGGGCCTCCTTGAGCCGCAGCGCCTCCTCGACCGCGTACTCGTCAAGCTCGTTGACCACGCCGTCGACGGCGTCGCGGTCGAGCGTCTTGTCATCGGACCGCAGCTTGCGCTCGGTCGCAGTGTCGGGGACCTGCTTCACGCAGACGACGATGTTCATGGCCGGTGGCCGACCTCCCGTGTTCGCGTGCGCCACCGCCTCGTTGCGGCGGGCGCCGAATGCAATGCTGTCCAGACTGCCAGGTGCCCACCGGGCCACTGACAGAGGGTCTGCCCAAGCTTTCGCCAGTTATGTTACCCATGAGTAGCTTAACTGCAAACCCGCAGCCACCCACTATACAGAACTTTGTTCGGTCTAGGCCGACAGCAGGAACACGACCCCCACCACCAGTGCCGTACCCGCGAACAGCGCCAGCGTGAACGTGCTGAACACCGTCGCCAGCCCGAAACACAGTCCCACGGCACCCGCCACGCTGACCAGATCCGTGATCATGCGGCTGCGCCGGAACAGGCTTTTCGAGAACAGCGCCACCCCGGCGTCGGCCACCACGGCCAGCGCGTACGCCGCCAGCAGAAACAGCGCCACCTCGGGCAGCGGCTCGCGGGCGGCAGCGGCCAGCAGCGACACGAACAGTCCCGAACCGATCAGCCAGCGCCTGCGCACCTTCTCCCGGTGCCTGGCCCTGGACTCCTCCACGGACCTGCGCGGCCGTCTCTTGCCCAGCCGCCACTCCCTCGTGGCAAGGTCGTCGGCGGCGTTCGCCGCCCGGGGTGGGACCTGCCGTACGTGGGAGACCGGCTCGACCCCCAGCCTGGCGCAGAGCTGCGCGGCCGTCGGCCGCGCGGCAGGGTCGGTGGACAGGCACTCGCGTAACAGCGGCGCCAGCCACTCGGGGACGCCCTCCAGGTCGGGCGAATGGTGCACGACCCGGTAGGCC
The DNA here is from genome assembly GCF_040675285.1 of Nonomuraea sp. NPDC049625. NCBI lineage: Bacteria > Bacillati > Actinomycetota > Actinomycetes > Streptosporangiales > Streptosporangiaceae > Nonomuraea > Nonomuraea sp. NPDC049625. Next base: position 172,759 of record NZ_JBFAOQ010000013.1, read on the forward strand.
ACCGCGGAGGCGGGCCCCTGCCCGTACGGCTGCCGCCCCGTCGCCGCGTACGCCAGCGTCGCCCCGAAGGAGAACACGTCGGCCTCCATGCCCGCGCTCTTGCCCTCCAGCACCTCGGGGGCCAGGTAGCCGGGCGTGCCCACCACGGCGCCGGAGGCCGTGACCGACAGCGAGTCGAGCGCGCTGGCGATGCCGAAGTCGATGACGACGGGCTCGCCCTCGGCCATCATCACGTTGGCGGGTTTGAGATCTCGGTGCACCACGCCGGACTCATGCATGGCGAGCAGAGCGTCGGCCAGCCCGGAGGCCAGCCTGCGCAGGTCGGCCACGGGCACGGGCGTGGCGCTGAGCGGGCGGCCCTGGACGTAGCGGGTCACAAGGTAGGGCCGGGCGCCCTCCAGCGAGGCGTCGAGCACCTCCGCCACGTGCGACCCGCCGACCCGGCGCATGGTCTCCACCTCGCGCGCCAGCCGGGCCAGCGCCCCGCCGTCGGCTATGACGTGGGGATGGAGCACCTTGACCGCGACCGTACGTCCCTCGGCGTCGAGGGCGAGATGCACCTCGCCGAACCCGCCCGCCCCGAGCTTGGAAAGAAGCTCATATGGGCCGAGGTGCTCGCTCATACCTCATCTCTCCCCCCGAGAGCCGATGGGGACACTCAGGACCAGGGAGTCAGGAACCCCAGCCCGAGGTCGCTGAGCAGGCTGTCGATCAGCCCGGTGATCAGGCCGATCGTGCTCTGCTGGGCGTTGTTCGCCAGCTCGTCGATGACCGTCTTCGGCGCCCGCCACGGGTACCACGACGCGTCCTGCCCCAGCGCGAACATCACCGCGAACAGCGCCGCCGTACCCACCAGCACGACCGCGACCAGCGCCGCGCCGGGGCTGCGCAGCACGCCGGTGAGCGTGCGGGTGACGGCCTGACGCGGCGCGCCGCCGCCCGGCAGCACGAACAGTCCGGCCGCGAAGGCGCCCGCCGCGAACGAGGCCGCCTCGTTGACGCTCATCCCGCCCACCCAGCGGAGCAGGCCCCAGACGCACAGGCCGAACAGCAGCGCGAGCGGCACGTGCACGGCCGTCACGAGCGCGGACTTGACCAGTGCCCAGGGCGTGCCGACGACCGCCAGCAGCGGGTCGGCCGAGCTGCTGCCGCGCATCTGGCGCCGCTTGACCAGGTCACCGAAGAGGTATTCGCCGAGCCGCAGCACCAGCGCGAGCGCGACGGCGATCGCGCCGACCATGACCGGCATCATGACGGTCAGCGCCACCAGCGTGACCAGCAGGAGCAGGCCCACGACCTGGCTGCCGAACAGGTATCTCTTCCGCTCGGACGGCGGGGTGTACTGAGGCGGCGGCGTGTAGGGCCTGACCTGCGACGGCGAGGTGGGCGGCGGCGCCGGGTAGCCCGCGACCCGCTGGTCGGTGCGGGCCATCGGCCTGGCCGCGACCGGCGCGGGCACGTACGGCGGCGGCCGCTCCTCCCGGTACGGCCGCTCCTCCCGGCGCGGTGGCGGCCGTTCCTCCCGGCGGGTGGGCGGCCGCTCCTCCCGCTGCGGGGGCGGCGCGGTCTTGCCGTACTCGACCGGCGGCAGCAGATCGGAGAACGTGTCCATGGTCCGCGTGCCGCCGCCCATGCGCTTGGTGCCGGTCGGCCCGTCGAAGGACGTCTCGTTGAAGGTGGTCACGGCCGGGTCGAGCGCCCTGGCCATCCGCAGCAGCTCGTGCGCGCTGGGCCGGGACGCGGGGTCGACCTGCAGCGCCCTGCCGAGCCAGCCGCGCAGCCACGCGGGCGCCTTGTCGATCTGCGCCCGCCCTTCCATGATGTTGAAGCAGACCGCCTCGAACGTTCCCGTGCCGAACGGCGGCGCCCCCGTCGCGGCGAAGAACACCGTCGAGGCCAGCGCGTGCACGTCGGCAGCCTGGGTGATCTCGGAGTCACGGATGATCTCGGGCGCCAGATAGCCCGGCGTGCCGACGAACATGCCCGTCTGGGTCAGCCTGGTCGCGTTGACCAGGTGGGCGATGCCGAAGTCGATGACCAGCGGCTCGCCGTTGACCAGCATGACGTTGGACGGCTTGAAGTCGCGGTGGATCACGTCGGCCGTGTGGATGGCCACCAGCGCCTGGCAGAGGCCCTGGGTAAGCCTGATGACCTCGCGCGCCTCCAGCGGGCCGTCGGCCAGGACGGTGTCCTCCAGCGTGCGGCCGGGGGCGAAGCGGGTCACGACGTACGGCTGGCCGCCCACGAGCTCGGCGTCGATCACCTCGGCGACGTGCGGGCTGCGCACCCGGCGCATGGTCTCGACCTCGCGGGTCAGCCGGTCGCGCGCCTTGAGGTCGGCGGCCACGTGCGGGTGGAGGACCTTGATGGCGACTTCGCGGCCCTCGCCGTCGAGACCGAGGTGGACGACCCCCATGCCACCTTCGCCGATCTTCCTGACCAGCCGGTACGGGCCCAGGCGTTCTGGTGCTTGGGTGCTCATCGCCACCTTCCCCGCGTCATCCCCCGGGATTCCCCCTTAGCCCGTCTAGCTGTCTGACCACTGGATTGACGTTCAGCGGAGTCCATACGGCCCCCCTTGGCTTGTCCCCGAACGTGCCTGCGGCGAGGATCAGCGAGAGCGCGGCGGCCGCCGCGAGAGCCCCCGCCATCACCATCGCCGCTGTCCTCGAGGGTACGAGCGATGAGAGCGTTCTGCGCATTTGTTTGCCAGGACCCTCCACTCCCGGGCCCGCGCAGACGGTCCACAACGCGACCGCGGCGCCCCAGGCCAGGGCGTTGGACGGGTCCATCCTGGCCACCACGGTGAGCAGCAGCGTCACCGGAAGGCCCAGGATGAGCGCGTACAGCATGAGTGCCAGCGTGATGCCCACCGACTTGGCCAGCGCCTGCGGGAAGGCGAACACCCTGACCACGTCGAGCGCCGCGGCCCCCGCGGCCCTGCGGGAGGTCAGCTGGGGCTGGGCCAGGTCGGCCGCGCGCAGCAGGATCGCGGCCGGGATCGCCACGACCGCGACCAGCACGGGCGCGATCACGGCCGCCACGATCATCACGACGAGCAGCATCGCGCCCGCCACGCCGTAGGCCCTCGACCGCTGCAGCATCTTGCCCGGCGCGACCGACGGGATGTACGGCTCCCGCTTGGTGCTCGGGTCGGGCTGCGGGTACTGCGGCGGGATGTACGGGGGCGGCTGGAGCGGGCTCGGCCCGGGCCGGGCGTAGTCGGGCACGTCGGGACCCGCGCTCGGCACCTGGGCATGAGGCGCCTGGGCGTTCGGGACCGGCGTGTGGATCCGTCCGTAGTCGGCCGAGTCGGGGCGAACCCGTCGGGTGGGCACGTCGCCCTCACCCGGCGGGGCCACGAGGCCGTGGTTGTTGACGGGCTGCTGCGGCTGCCAGGGCGGCGGGGTCAGGCCGCTCTCGCGCTGGATGCGCCGCAGCTCCTCCGGCGTCACCCTGCGGGTCGGCCACGGGTCCGGCTGGTTGGGCAGGAGCGAGACGTACTGCTGGTCCTGCGGCGGCGCGGTGGGCTGCTCCTGGGACTCCAGCAGGCGCTTGGGCGTCACCGGCGGCGTGGAGATGTCGTACGACGGCTTGTCCTGCGCCGGCGGGGCCTCGGTCGGCCGGGGAACGGTCGAGATCTCGTCGGGCGAGTTGCTCGGCGTCTTCTGGAGCATCCGGGCGGTCTGCTCGGCCAGGTCGGCCGCCTTGGGGCGCTTGTTCGGGTTGCGCTGGAACGCGGCCTTCAGCAGCGGCTGCAACGTCGCCGGGGCGGCGCTCACGTCGGCCTTGCCCGCGGTGATGTTGTAGAAGATCATCTCCAGCGTGCCCTTGCCGAAGGGCGGCTGGCCGGTGGAGGCGAACAGCAGCGTGCCCGCCCACGCGTGCACGTCGACCTCCGGCCCCGCCTCCTGGCCCTCGATGATCTCGGGCGCGAGGTAGCCGGGCGTGCCGATGAACATGCCGGTCTGCGTCAGCCGGGTCGCGTCGACCGCCTGGGCGATGCCGAAGTCGATCAGGACGGGCTCGCCGTCGAGGATCAGCACGTTTCCGGGCTTGAGGTCGCGGTGGATCACGCCCACCGAGTGCACGGAGGCCAGCGCGGCGGCCACCCCGTGCGCGAGCTTGACCAGCGAGGGCAGGTCGAGGGGCCCGTCGTCCTTCACGATCTCGTCGAGGGGACGACCGGGGACGTAACGGGTGACGATGTACGGGCGATGACCGGTGACATCGGCGTCGAGCACCTCGGCGATGTATTTGCTCCGCACGCGCCGCATCGTCTCGACCTCGCGCGAAAGCCGCCGCCTGGCGACCTCGTCGCCGGCGACCTCTCCGCGCAGGACCTTGACCGCCACCTGCCGCCCCTGGGGGTCGACAGCGAGGTGGACAACGCCCATCCCGCCTTCACCGAGCCGCCTGAGCAGCCGGTAAGGGCCTAGTCGGTCATCGTTCATGGCATGAAGCACCATACCGGCTTAATCCCCGCCCACGAGATGAACCATGAGGCCACATTCCCACTCGTACAACGTCCAGAAAGGGGCCATCGGTTTCCCATCCAACGGTCTCGAATCGGCTTCAGTTTCCCCTCAACCGGCCAGCGGCAGAACCTCGGCGCTCTTCAGCCCGGCCAGCGCGGCACCGGACACGGCCAGTTTCGACCTGCGCACGCCGCTCCCGATCACCACTCTGGGATGCTCCGCGACGTGCGTGTCCACCAGGATGGGCCAGTCTGCGGGCAGGCCCAGCGGGGTGATGCCGCCGTACTCCATCCCGGTCAGCTCGACCGCGTCGGCCATCGGCGCGAAGCTCGCCTTCCGGGCGTCGAGGTGGCGGCGGACGACTCCGTTGACGTCCACGCGCATCGTCGCGAGCACCATGCAGGCCACGTAGCGCGTCTCGCCGCCGCGCTTGGCCGCGACGACCACGCAGTTGGCCGACTCGTCGAGCGTCACGCCATACCGCTCGCAGAACGCCGCCGTGTCGGCCAGCTCAGGATCGATCTCGGCCACTTCGACGCCCTCCAACTCCGGCACGGCGAGCGCGACCGGGTCGGCCAGCAGGTCGGTCCGGTCGTTGGCGGGCACCCAGTGCAACGCCATCCCCATCTCCTCGATTTTATCTCCGCAGATCGCTTCTCCCAGGAGCCTACGGTGGCCGCGGGGGTGGCGTGCGGCGTCAGGCGGACTGCAGCACTCGCTGGTGCAGCTGGGTGACGGCGCTGCGGGCGGACTCCATGGCCCCCGCCTGCCATGCGATCAGATGGGTGAGCCAGTCGCCCGCGAAGTAAACCCTTCCGGCGGGGCGTTGCAGAAAAGTGAAGGACGAATCAAAGTCGGGCCAGCGCACCCAGCCTCCCTGGATGTGCGGCTGGCGGTCCCAGGCGATGGAGACGCCGGACAGGAGGTTCTGGCGGTACTTGTCGCCGTGGATCTTCTTGCCCTGGGTGAGCGCTCTGCGCCTTCTGTCCTCGGGGGTGAGGGCCGCGTACAGCTCGGCGTTCCGCTCGGTGTTGTAGTAGCCGACGAGGAGGCCGCGCTCGGAGTGGTAGCCGTGGGACGGGTACCAGATGTGGGTGATGTCCAGGTCGGTCTCGGTCACGCCGCCGTAGATGCGGTCCTCCAGCTCCCACCAGCGCCGGCCGTACTCCAAGCCGATCTTGCCGGCGGCGACCGGGATCGGGGTGCTGAGCGCGGTGGTGACCTGGGCGCCGAGGTTGTGCGGGATCTTGGCGAGGATGTGGGGCGGCAGGGCGGCGATGCAGTAGTCGGCCTTGATGCCGCCGCCCTCCCAGGCGACCTCGACGCCGTCCGCCAGGCTGGTGATCTTGGTGACCTTGGCGCCGGTCCTGATCCGGTCGCGGCCGACCGCCTCCGTCAGCTTGGTGACGATGGCGTCCATGCCGCCGACGGGCTGGAACATGGGGGTGGCCTGTTCGTAGCCGAAGTCGTTGGTGATGGCCCGGCCGGTGCCGGCGGCGAGGACCTGGTGGAGGGTGCCCGGAGCGTCGAGAGGAGTGCCGGTGTCTATTGCCGGATATTTCGTGAAACCGCGGCGCATGGACCCTTCGTATTCGTGCTTCGGGCCCAGGTCGCCGAATCTCCGGAGAAAGTCGAGCAGCGTCTCCTGGTCGGCCTTGCTGACGGTTTTGTCCAGCGCACCGACATTTGTCGCTTTAGCCAGTAATTCAGCGATATAGCCATACATGTCGGCTCGGGCCGTGCGCGCCCGCACCGTCCGGCTGTTGGTGTGCACGTAGGCGGCGGCGTTGTTGTTGACGAAGGTCTCGATGGGGACGCCCAGCTCACGGCAGTAGTCGAGGGTCACCATCCAGGGGGCGATCCGGCCGGGGCCGGCGTTGAAGTAGACGCCCTCGCCGAACTTCACGTCCTGGGCGGGCCCGTTCAGCTCGGCCAGCCGGTCGCCGCCGCGCAACGTGAGGTTCCGCCCGCCCGGCTTCTCCCTGGCCTCCAGGAGCGTGCAGTCGTACCCGGCCTTGCCCAGCTCGTACGCGGCCGTCAGCCCCGCCACCCCGGCGCCGAGGATCACGACCTTCGCCGCCCCCTTGCCGCTCAGGCTGAAGTCGCCCGGCCTGGGGGCGGCGAACTGCTTGTCCTGCTCGGACGGCGCCAGTCCGAGGGCGCCCATGGCGGCGTACATGGCGCCCGCGCCGCCCACCGCCCCGATCCCGACGAGCAACCCCCGCCGGGTCAGCGCCGCACCCTCCACGCCGCCGTCTCCCCTCCGCACTCCACAGAACCGCTCCGCACCATACGTCCGGGGTCAGCCGTACGGGCCGCTGCCGCAGGCGATCTGGCCGCCGATGGTGGCGAAGATGCCGAACAGGGCCATGACCTGGGCGAAGTCGTCCGTCGTGAACTCGATGTGCCGCGGCCCCACCGACTTCACGCCCGGGATCAGCGCCACGGCGGCCGCGATGGCGGTGGAGTTCCACTCCACCCCGAGCGTGTACGGCGCAGCCACCGCATAAGGCGTGAAGTCGCTCAACCGGTTGAGCGCACGAGCCGTCCCCTCACGGATCCTTGCCTGGGCGACGCTCGGCGGCAGCAACTCGGCGGAGAACTTGTCGATCCCCTTCTTCACCGCGACCGTCTCGACGTCGCCGAGCAGCTCGCGCGCCTCTTCCCCGACGGCCTCGTCCCCGGCCACCAGCACGACCGGCACCCCGTGGAACCCGGCGCACGCCGCCACGAGCCTGGTCTCGCCGCACAGCTCGCCGTTCAGGTAGACGTTCTGGATCTCCTTGCCCATCCAGGTGTGGTTGAGCACGCCGTGCGGCACGCCCGCGCGGGCGTGGTAGCCGACGAAGCACGCCGCCTGGAACGAGCCGTCGAGCCCCTGGGCCATCCGCTGCGCCTTGCCCGGGCCGCGGATGAGGCTGGCGCGCGGGTCGAGCAGGTCGATCCGGAGGTTCTTGGTGGAGCCGTGGGCGTCGTTGACCAGGACGCCGGCCGCCCCGGCGTCGAAGGCCCCCTCGATGGCGGCGTTCGCGTCGGCCGTCATCAGCTCGCAGCCGCGCTCGTACCCACGCTTGCCGGCGTGCATCTCCTCGGGGTCGGTCAGCCCCGTGACGCCCTCCATGTCGACGGACAGATAAACCTTCACGCGTTCCCACTCCTCATCAGGCGCCCCATGTCTCCACCCGCCGGACCTCGTCCTCCGTCATGAGCCCCACGTGCTTCTCGACGAACGCCGTGGCCTCCTCGCGCCACCGGTCCGGGATCTCGGCCAGGGCCCGCGGGTAGCAGCGGTCCAGCCAGGCCGTCGACTCCTCCGAGACGTCGAAGTAGTCGAGCGCCTTGGCGAAGAGCGTGTTCTCGATGCCGGGGACGCGGGCGAACCCGTACTCGATCATCTCCTGCCCCCCGTACGGCGGCTTCTTGAGGTACTTCTGCGCGACGGGGCGGTCGGCGGTGATGGGGGTGTCGAGGGGGCGGCGCTCGACGGCCGCCTGGATGAGCTCCTTGTAGAGGCACTTCCCGCAGGTACGGCACGGGCCGTCGGTGCCGCGCAGGCACCAGCGCACGTAGTCCTTGAGGTCGGACCCCAGGGCCAGGCGCATCGTCGTCGCCTCGCTCACCCCGCCGACGGGGAGCACGATGTGCACGCCGGCGGCGGCGAACAGCCGGCCCCACCTGCCGTGCGGCGACCACATGGGGTTGTCGGGCGTGTAGCGCCACAGGTAACGGCCCCCGCCGAGCCAGCGCGAGCCGAGCTCGTAGCCGAAACCCAGCCCGCCGAGGTCCAGCTGGTCGGCGAGCAGCAGCGCGCCGGCCGCGACCGCGTGGTGCTCCGGGTAGCCGGGACGCGGCTCGGCCAGGGTGAACTCCAGGTCGGAGGTGACCGTGCTCAGCTCGCGCCCGGTCTTGGCGGCGAGCTTGGCCAGGACGTCCGACCGGTAGTGGGACCAGCGGTTGGGGACGCGCGGGTGCGGCACCCGGCGGAAATGCACGAACGGCGCCTGCGGGTAGACGGTGGCCGCCGCCACGGAGTCCGCGCCGCCGCTGTACGAGATCGCGAGCCGGGCCCCGGGGCGGCGCGGCTCGGCCCCCACCGGACCGGCCTCGACACCCCATCCGGAGTGCAGGGCGTCGGCGAGGTCGGCCGAGATGGCGCGGTCGAAGGAGATGCGCTTCCTCGTCCACGGCGCCACGACCGTCCAGGCGGCGACGGCGAAGAGGTCCGGGTGGGCGTCGCCGGGGACGCCGCCGATGGAGCAGGAGTTGATGGCCAGCTTGATGGGGTGCTCGTCGGAGGCCTTGCCCGTGATCTCGTCCTCCGCGTCGAGGCGGAAGGTCAGGCTCGTGCCGGTCCAGGTCACGCGCACGGCTGCTCCCCCGGTTGCCCGGAAGCGCTTCCGGAGCGGAGGTCGTCGATGGCCTGCCAGACCAGGACCTCGTTCTGGAGCACGCCGTCCAGCGCCTTCGCCGTCTCCTGGGCGAGCCGGTGGGTGTCGTCGAGCTTCGCCTTGTCGGCCCTGCCGATCCCGGAGCCGCCGGTCGGGCGGGCGTTCCTGAGCCGCTCCACCTCGCTCTGGAGGGTGGCCATCTCCCGCCGGACCGTCTGGACCTCCCAGAGCGCGTCCCTGATGTCCTGACGGTGGTCGGAAATGGAGATGTAGCGGGAGTCGAACCACGTACGCACGGCCTTCCGGAGCCGCGCAGGGACCAGGACGCGCATCATGAAACGCCACCATACTGGCAAACCCGCGCCCCATAGGACGAGCCGTTCGAATGGGTCGACTTTCCTTTTCAGCGACCGGTGAACTTGGGCTTGGCCTTCTCCGAGAAGGCCCGCATGCCGATCTTGGCGTCGTCCGTGGCGAACAGTCCGGAGAACTGCAGACGCTCGATCTCGAGCCCCGTGTCGAGGTCGGCCTCCAGACCCTGATCGACCGCCTGCTTGGCGGCGCGGAGCGCTACCGAGGGGCCGCCGACGAACGTGGCGGCCCACTCCAGGGCGGCCGTGTAGACCTGCTCGTCAGGCACCACCCGGTCCACCAGGCCCAGGTCGAGGGCCTCGGCGGCGGGCACGTGGCGGCCCGTGAAGATCAGGTCCTTCGCCCGCGCCGGGCCGATCAGGCGGGGCAGGCGCTGGGTGCCGCCCGCGCCGGGGATGAGGCCGAGCAGGATCTCCGGCTGGCCCAGCTTGGCCGACTCCCCCGCGACCCTGAAGTCGGCGCAGAGGGCGAGCTCGCAGCCGCCGCCCAGCGCGTAGCCGGTGACGGCGGCGATGACCGGCTTGCCGATCCGCGCGACCTCGGTGAAGCAGGCCTGGAGCGTACGGGAGTGGGCGGCCATGTCGGCGTAGGACATGTCGGCCATTTCCTTGATATCCACGCCCGCGGCGAAGACCTTCTCACCGCCGTAGACGATCACGGCCTGCACCTGCGGGTCGGCGTCCACCTCGCGGGCCGCCTCGACGATCTCCCGCTGGACCTGCATGTTGAGGGCGTTCATCTTCGGACGGTCAAGACGGATCGTGGCGATCTGGTCGGCCACCTCGACGCTCACAAACTCACCCATGAGCCGAACCTAACAGAGTGATCGCGTTCGTCCATGGCAGCCACGGTCAACGGGCGGCTGAGATCACCTCGTCCACCGTCTTCCTGCTGCGGGAGGCGCGGACGAGCGCCGCCGACAGCCGGGCCAGCTCGTCGCCGGAGTGGGCCAGCGCGGCCAGCGGGCGCGCCTGGCGGGGCAGCCCGAGCTTGCCCGCACCCTCCAGCACCCGCTGGTCCAGGTGCGGCGCGACCTGGGGCCACACGGCCTGGACCTCGCGCAGGAAGATGTCGGCCCCCGTCGGGCCGATGCCCGGGAACTCCGTCAGCAGCGCCGCGATCCTGCGGTCGTCGCCGCCGGCCTCCTCGCGCAGGCGGCGCAGATCGCCCTTCCAGCGATCGAGGAGCAGTTCGGCACCCTTGCCCAGCATCGTCGAGGTCCGTTCGTCGTAGCGGACGTAGTGGCCGCGGTCCAGCGCGTCCACCCGGTCCTGCCAGCTCGCCTCCCGCATGGCCTTCGGCGTGCCGTACCCGGCCCCGAACAGCTCCCTGGCGCCCGCGACGGCGACCTCGGCCGAGATGCGCGCGCTGAGCAGCGTGGCCAGGACGAGCAGCTGGTAGAGGGGCTTCGGCTGGTCGGCGAGTTTGATGCCGGCCTCGCGGGCGAACGTCCGGCCGAATCGGTCGAGCAGCACGTCCACGACGGCTTTCTCGGTCTTGCCCATGCCCGCCCGCTACCCGGGGCGTGTCGTGACATGCCGGGTTTGGGGTGGAGGTCGCTGGGGAGGCGGAGGGTTGGCGACTGCGAAGGAGCTAGCCGTGCTGACCTTGACTGACAACGCCGTCGAGGCGATCCGCGATCTGATGGTCGGAGAGGACGTGCCCGCCGACGCGGGCCTGCGCATCTCCCCGAAGCCCGACGAGGCGGGAACGCTGGAGCTCTCGCTGACGAGCACACCGGAGGCGAGTGACCAGGTCGTCGAGAAGGAGAACGTCCGCGTCTTCGTCGCCGAGGACGTGGTCGAGATCCTCGACGACAAGGCGCTCGACGCGCAGCCGGGCGCGCCGGGGCAGCCGATGTTCCGGCTGGGTCGGCGGGCCTGACAGGGCTCAGCCGAAATCGGGTCCGGTCTCGGGCGGGCGCACGTCGCCCAGCCCGAACAGGCCCACCAGCGTCCCATCCACCCGGGTGACGACGACGTGGTCCACCTTGGCCCGGTCCATGCGCCGGACCAGCGGTTCGAGCTCCTCGCTCGGCCGTACGGCGGTCACGCCGACCCGCATGGCCCGCTCGGCGACGCCGTTCAGATCGGCGCCCTTGAGCTCGCGCGAGCCGATGACGCCCTGAACCACGTCGTCGTCGTCCACGACGACCGCCAGCCCGGCCGGGTCCGCGATGATGCGCTCGGTGATCTCGTCCAGGGGGTCGCCGAGGGCGGCCCTCACGGGGTCGCGGCGCAGGTGCCGCGACACCAGCGTGGCCGTGCCCTCGTAGGGCAGGTCCGCGGAGAGCCAGTCCATCTTGCCCTGCCGGTAGTCGTACACGTGCTCGAACCCGAGGTGGTCGAGCCGGTGGGCGGCCCGCGGGCTCAGGTCGCAGAGCCAGTCGTGGCAGTAGACGACGACCGGCCGCGCCGGATCCAGCTCGCCGGCGGATGTGCGCATCGCGGCGAGCGGCAGGTGCACGGCCCCGGGCAGGTGCGCCCACGCATATTCCTTCTCCGGCAGCACCTCCACGAGCTGGGCCCGCCGGTTGGCGACCAGGTCCCGCACGGCTTCGCGATCGATGATGTTCGTCATGGCGTCCCCCTGCCCTCAGACGGCGATTCGTGTCACGATGACGAGGCGTCCTATTCAGGGAGTGCCCGATGTGTGACGATCCGCTGCTGCCCGCCTCCGTGGCCCGCGCGCTGGCCGACTACCGTGAGCTGCGGGACGCACACGGCCCCTGCTGGGGCGAGCCGCCCATCCCGTACGTCGTCCAGGCCTGGGCCACCGTCTTCCTCGACCGCCGCCACAACTACTGGGGCGCGGGGCTGCGCCAGCTCGCCGGGCGATATTCCCCGGAGGAGGCCGAGGACCATCTCGACGAGGTGGATCCGGAGCGGGCGGTGCGGGACGCGCTGGCGGGCGACGTGCTGGACAACCTGGCCGCGCTGCGCCTGACCCCCGAGGGGTTCGCGCTGGAGGCCGTCACCCGGGTGGTGCTGGACGACCGGCCCTTCCGTACGTCGCTGCTCCTCGACTCCAGCGTGGACGAGCCGGTCACGGTCGTCGTGGACGGCACGCCGTACGAGGTGCCTCCTCATGGCGCCCGGGTGGCCGGCCTGGAGCGGGACGTCAGCGTGAACGGGGAGCCCGTGGACCTGTCGCCGCTGCGCAGGCGGGCGGAGGCGGCCACGATCAGGGTGCGGGCGGGGTTCCCGTGCCGGTGGAGCGTGACGGGAGCCGGCGGGCAGGGCTGGTACCCCGAGGGCGCCCCGCCCAAGGTGGACGTCCACCGCAGGCCGTTCTTCCACGGCGACGACCTCGTGATCGCCGTGCCCGCCGAGCCGGTCACGGTGGCGGTGGCCAGGGGCATGGAGTACACCTCGTCCGAGGTCGTGATCACCCCCGAGGCGGGCGCGGAGACGCTGGTCGAGCTGGCCCCCGAGCGCCTGTACGACGCGGCGGCCCGCGGCTGGTACGGCGGCGACCTGCACGTGCACCTCAACTGGATGGGCGAGGAGCCCGCCGCGCCCGAGCTGGCCGCGGCGGCGCAGCACGGCGAGGACCTGCACGTGCTCAACCTCGTGGCGGGCAACGTCGCGAGCGGGCGCGTCTACGACGTCGAGGCGCTGGAGCACTGGGTGGGCAAGGACCTGCCCTGGTCCGACGACAGGCACCTGGCCAGGCTCGGCGTCGAGTACCGCAACGACGTCGTCGGCCACCTGACCGCGTTCGGCCTGCGGGAGCCGCCGAGCCGCTACCACGCGGGGTTCGAGGGCACGGTCGACTGGCCGCCCAACGCGGTCGCACTGGAGGAGCTGCGCCGGCTCGGCGGGGTGACGGGGTACGGGCACCCGTTCCACACGGCGTTCTCCGACGACGACCCGCCGGACGTGATCCTCAACACCGGCCGCAACTGCGCGGCCAGGGAGATCGTCGCGGACGCCGCGCTCGGCCTGATCGACACGCTCGACGTGCTCAACCACTCCTCGCTCGCGGCCACCGCCACCGTCTACCGCCGCCTGATCGGCGCGGGCAACAGGCTCACGGTCACCGCGGGCACCGACGCCGTGCTGTCCTTCTGCCGCCGCGGCACCGCGTCGAGCCCGCCGGGGTGGGAGCGGGTGTACGCGAACGTCGCGGGCCCGCTCACCGCCGAGTCCTACGCCGAGGCGATCCTGCTCGGCCGCACGTTCGCCACCACCGGGCCGTGGCTGGAGCTGACCGTGAACGGGCACGGGCCGGGCGACACGCTGGAGCTCGCGCCGGGGCAGCGGGTCGAGATCGTGGTCTCCTCGATCGGGCCCGAGGTCGAGTCGCTGGAGATCCGCACCGCCGACGGCGTCCTGGCGCAGGGGCCGCCGGGGCGGCTGGTCGCGTCGATGACGGCGGGCGAGCCGACGTACGTGGTCGCGGTGGCCTCGGGCGGGCCCCACCCGCGCACCGTGCACCGGTCGGGGGCGTACGCGCACAGCAGCCCGGTGTACGTGGACGTCGCGGGCGGGCACGTGGCCAGGGAGGCGGACGTCCGCTGGTGCCTGGCGTGGCTGGACCGGCTGGAGGTCCTGCTGCGGCGGTACGGCACGTTCGAGACGCCCGCCCAGCTGGACGACCACCTGGAGCTGTACGAGCGCGCCAGGGCCGTCTACCGCGCCCGACTTCCCTAGGGCCCGACTTCCCTAGGGCCCGACTTCCCTAGGGCCCGACTTCCCTAGGGCCCGACTTCCCTAGGGCCCGACTTCCCTAGGCGAGACCCGCGACACGCGCGTGTCGGCGGAGTGGCTTCGTGAAGTCGTGGCGGGTCTATGATGTTGGAAACTGAAGCGGCTCCGGTCCCCGGTCGCCGCCGGGCGAAGCGTTCGGAGGTCGGCGCATGCTGGAGTCGCAGTGGGCCCGTGACACGTTCGGGCAGCGGGTGCCGGCGATCAGACAGGCGATCGCCGAGGCGCTGTCGGTCGCGCTCGACAACGCCCGCGACGCCCAGACGGCCGCGCAGACCGAGCACACGCACCCGTTCGGGTTCACGCTCATGTCGCGCAAGTTCGAGGCGCTGGCCAAGGCGTTCGAGGACATGGGCGACGTGCGGATCATCAAGCCCGCCGGGTCCCCCCACGAGCTGGTGGTGCTCGACGGCAAGCTGCTGTTCCCGTTCCGCTATGCCAAGGACCGCTCGATCGGCGTGATGAGCGCGCGCATCGGCGAGGGCCGCCCGTCGGCGCTGGTGCAGGCGCTGTTCAACCGGTTCGGGCCCGAGCCGCGGATGCGGCAGCTCTCGCTGCACGACCTCGCGCCGCAGGCGGTGCCGGTGGCCGAGGCGCTGTCCGACCTGCCCGACGACACGAGCCTGGTGCTGATCGCGTACGCGTGCAACGCGCACGCGGGGCTGCTCGACGCCTGGTGGGGCGAGGCCGAGTTGCTCGACCGCACCGGCAGCCTGCGCTGGCACGTGTGCGAGCCGATCCCCCTGGCCCAGGACGCGACGACGGCCGGGCAGTCCGGGGCGCAGCCGGCCGCGTTCGACCAGGGCGCCCTGCCCACCCCGGCGCTCAACCCCCGCACCGGGGCCGGGCGGCTCACGGCGCCCGTCAGCGAAGCCGTACCGATCACCAGGGCAGAAGCCGCCGGCGGTGAGTGAGTTCAAGACCGGCGCGCCGACCCCCCAAGCCGTCGCCGACGCGTTCGACGCCACCCGCCTCACCCAGGCCCGCCATCTGGCCGCGCTCACCAAGAAGGAGGTGGCCGAGCTCCTCGGCGTCTCCCCCGCCGCGGTCGGGCAGTACGAGGCGGGCGTCACCCGCCCGCGCCCCGACCTGGTCCCGCTGCTGGCCGAGGCGCTGGCCGTGCCGATGGCCTTCTTCCTGCCCGGACGGCCGCACGGCAAGCTCGACGGCTCCATGGCCCACTTCCGCAGCCTGCGTTCCACCCGCGCCTACCAGCGGGCCAAGGCCGTGGCCTTCGTCGAGCAGGTGTGGGAGCTGACGTACGCGCTGGAGAAGCGGATCCAGCTGCCGGCCGTCGACCTGCCCGGGTTCGCGGGCGGCGAGATGCACTCGGCGCTGCCGCGCGACCCGGCGGGCGCGGCCCGCGCGCTGCGGGCCCACTGGGGGCTCGGCACCGGCCCGGTCAGCCACCTCGTACGCCACATGGAGTCCCACGGCATCGTCGTCGCCTTCCCCCGCCACGACCCCGACGCGGTCACCGTCGACGCGTTCTCCACCTCCAGCCTGCCGCGGCCGATCGTCGTGCTGACCCCCAACCGGTTCGACGACATCTACCGCCACCGCTTCACCGCCGCCCACGAGCTGGGCCACCTCGTCCTGCACGGCGACACGGCGGCCGGTGACAGCCATCAGGAGCGCGAGGCCGACGCGTTCGCGGCCGAGTTCCTCACGCCGCGCGGCAGCATCCTGCCGCAGCTGCCGCAACGGGCCGACCTGCGCAAGCTCGCCGAGCTGCGGCGGACATGGGGGGTGTCGGTCGACTCGCTGCTCTACCGGTGCCGCGAGACCGGGCTGATCTCCGACTCCGCCGCCGGCCGCGCCTACCAGCGCCTGGCCGCCCTGCGCGACCAGCCGGGCTTCACCAACGAGCCCGTCTCCGGCTACCCCGGCGAGCAGCCGGTCCTGCTCGCCCACGCCTTCGACCTGGCCACCCGCGAGAGCGACCTGACCGCCGCCACCCTCGCCCGGGAGCTGGCCTGGCCCATCACCCGCGTACGCGAGTTGATCGGCCTGCCCGACCAGCGGCCCTCACTGAAGCTCGTCCTCTAGCCCCGCGCCGATGGCGTCCAGCTCCGCGACCGCGTCCGGGGGCAGGACCAGGTCGGCGGCGGCGACGTTCTCGCGGAGATGGGCCGGGGACGAGGTCCCCGGGATGAGGACGATGGTGGCCGAGCGCTGCAGCAGCCAGGCCAGGGCGACCTGCTGGGGTGAGACGCCCAGGCGGGCGGCCACGTTCCGGAGCGTCTCCGACTGGAGCGGGGTGAAACCGCCCAGGGGGAAGAACGGCGCGTAGGCGATGTTCTCGGCGGCGCACCGCTCGACGAGGGCGTCGTCCTGCCGGTTCGCCACGTTGTAGAGGTTCTGCACGGTGACGACGGGTGCGATGGACCGGGCCTCGGTGAGCTGGGCCGTGGAGACGGCGCTGAGGCCGAGGTGGCGGATCAGCCCCTCCTCGCGCAGCTCCGCCAGAGCCCCGAACTGCTCCGCGAGCGACTCGTCGGTGGTGCCCTCGTGCGTGACCACGCGCAGGTTGACGACGTCGAGGACGTCCAGGCCGAGGTGCCGGAGGTTCTCGTGCACCGCGACCTTGAGGTCCGCGGGGTCCTGAGCGGGCATCCACTCCCCCTGGGGACCGCGGCGCGCGCCGACCTTGGTGACGATGCGCAGGTCTGCCGGGTACGGGTGCAGGGCCTCCCTGATGAGCTCGTTGACGACCGCGGGGCCGTAGAAGTCGCTGGTGTCGATGTGGTTGATCCCCAGTTCGAGGGCTTCGCGAAGCACGGCGATGGCCTGGTCGCGGTCTTGGGGCGGACCGAAGACGCCGGGGCCGGCCAGTTGCATGGCGCCGTAGCCCATGCGGTTGAGGGTGAGGTCGTCCGCAAGCGTCAGCGCCTTATCCGACATTTCATGATTTCCTCTCATTCCGTGGACACTCTGCAACGTGCCTGCCCCAGGTGGGAGTACCCGCTGTTCCAGCGTCGCAGGACCCTGGTCGGACCTCGCCTTGGTCACCTTCCACGCACAACCTGGCCGCCTCACCGCTTGGGGCGGCCGTACGACATCCGCCGGAGGAACACCTCCGCCGGGCCCCGGTGGCCGACGGCGCGCAGCCACTCGGCCAGCACGATCGACAGCAGCCAGACCCCGACGGCGATCCCGAAGGTGAGGGCGAAGCTCACGCCGTCTCGCAGGCCCAGCGTGAACGGGTAGAAGAGCACCACCCAGACCACGGCTTGGAACAGGTAGAACGTCAACGACCGCTGCCCCAGCGCCGCCAGGGCCGTGGTGAGCCGGCCACGCCGGACCTTGACCGCGACGAGCCCGATGGCGGCGGCCATGCCGATGCCGCCCGCGTACCCGGTCAGGTCATGCGCCACGGCGACCGCCCAGCTGACGGGGACCGAGGTGGGAGTCCACGCGCCGGCCGCGAGCAGCGCCGCGGGCAGCCTGCCCGCCACTGCCACGCCGATGAGCACCACGGTGACGCGGCGCAGCAGCGGCAGGTGCCGCTCGGGCTCGTCGAGGAACCGGCGCCTGGCGGCCCAGATGCCCAGCATCATGCCCGGCACCACCATGACGGTGGAGATCGCGGTCTCCACCGGCCAGGACGGAATGGCGGCGACGAGGTGCGCGGCGAACGTGGGCTCCATGAACTCCGCCATGGCCACCGGCTTCGCCTGGGCCACCACGCTCTGCCAGGCCAGCAGGAGGGTCGCGGGGACGAGCGTCAGCAGGCCCGTCCACCACAGCACCGAATCCCGCGCTCGCACAAGGGGAGCGAGCACCAGCAGGGTCAGCCCGTACACCGCGATGATGTCGATGGGCACGAGCACCACCGTGTTCAGGAAGCCGATGACGATCAGCCAGAGCGCCCGGCGTCGCAGCAGGCTCCGGATCGAGGCCCAGTCGCCGCCCCTGGCCTGCCGGCTGTGGGCTAACTGCCCGAGCCCGTAGCCGAACAGGAACACGAACATGTCGCGGGCCTGGTTGTCGGCGAGCAGCGACTTGATGAACTTCGCCGCGGCGTCAAGCGCGGCGGGCCCAGCGTCCCAGTCGCCGACGAACGCCGGCGCGTGTGACAGGGCGATCAGCAGCAGCATGAAGCCGCGTGCCAGATCCGGCGCCAGCGCTCTCGCTGTCACGCCGGTGGGCGCCGTGAGGGTCATGTCGGTTTCCTTCCGGTTCGGCGTGCCGGGCCGCTGCTGCGGGCCTGACGGTGCTGCTACGTCCTGCGGGGCCACGGCTCGCCGGGAGCCGCTTCGACGGAGATCTGGCGCGAGCAACGGCGCTGGGCGTTCGACCGGCTGCTGCGCTCGACCGTCAGCGGCGTCAGCGGCCCCACGCTCGCGACCGGTCGCGACGTCGGCACAGGCTTCCCCGGCCCAGCACCCGCATGACGATGGGCTTTCATCATCCCGCCATTCGCGATAGTACGCGTTCACTCGAAGCAAAAAGCTACGTTGCGTTTAAATTCTTGTCAATCAGACATGCGCCGAGAACTCGCTATTCATGCAGCTAGATGGCGACAATAATTGCAATGGATCTGAAGCTGAATGCAACTCTCAAGCTTGCCTCTATTGCAATGGGGTGCGATCGAAGGCAATACTGGATCGCCAGAGCACAGGGACAGGAGCACCAGGAGGCGAGCGCCGATGCCGGGAGGCAGGTTGACCCAACAGGACCGCCGGGACATCGCCGCAGGCCTGGCGAACGGGCTCGGCTACGCCGAGATCGCCCGGCGCCTGTCCAGGCCGACCTCCACCGTCAGCCGGGAGGTCAGCCGCAACGGCGGCCCCGGAGCGTACCGGGCCGAGCGGGCGCACCAGGCGACCGAACGACGTGCCCGCCGCCGCCGGCAGACCCCGCGATCAGCGCCCCCGGCCGCCAACAGCGCGTACGGCCGCGACCCCGAGGAGATGCGCGAATTCGCGGAGCGCCTCGTCGAGACCCTGGTGCAGACGGGTGTGCAGCGGATGGCATCGAGGGTCCTGGCCTGCCTCTACATCACCGACACCGGCGCGCTCACGGCCAAGGACCTCGCCCAGCGCCTCCAGGTCAGCCCCGCCTCGATCTCCACCGCCGTCGCCTACCTGGAGGAACAGGAGCTGATCAGGCGCGACCGCGACCCGCGGAGCCGTCGCGAGTTGTACAGCGTCGACAACGCTCTTTGGTACCGGTCGTTTCTGGCGAGTGCGCAGCGAAACTTCTTGCTGGCCGAGACCGCCCGCGACGGGGCACGCATCCTGGGCGCCACGACCCCGGCCGGAGCGCGCTGTGAATTCGTGGGTGAATTCCTTCGACGTACCGGCGAGGACATACTCCAGACAGCCGAACGCTGGCAGCACCTTTTGATCCCGCAAGCACGCGAAAACCCTGAGTAATTCAACGCGATCCGTCGACGCGGCGACACCGCCACGGTCGCCGATGCAGCGGGTGGACGCGGTCACGTCATGCGCCATCCGCACGAACTCGACGCCGGGCGTTGACGACGGCGCCTGAGATCCTGAGCTCGGCCTGGATGAGGCTGCCCGATTCGGGTTGCCGTCGCCATCGCCTGACCTGCGGCAAGCAACCGCTCACCCGCTCACATGGGGCCGATGCGAGGGGCAGCCCTGGCCCGCGATGGCGACCGGCGCAAGGGCGCTTCAGCCGGTACAGCGGCAGGCGGTCCGAAAACACTCAACGAGGCGGCGGGCAAATCAACACGATGTTCTTTCCAGGATGGTCACGTCTTTCAGCAGCTTGCCGCGGAAGAAGTCAGAAGGGGAAATCTGGTCTCCCTTCGCAATTTTTTCCATGGGAATGGTCACATCGCCTGTAGTGACGAAATCCATGAAGGACTGGGCGATGGCCGTTACCGGGATTTTCACGCAGGCTTTCGGCAGGGTGTCGGCGGTGGCGGCCGGGCCTGAGAGCAGAGCGGCGCCGATGGCGGTCGCGGTCAGAGCGTGCTTGTACATGTTGCTTCCTTCGCAGCTGACGAGAAGATCAAATTCGTGCTGTCGCCGATGAGGCGCCGACGCCCATCGCACCCGCGCCCGCGTCTCAACGAGGGGACCCCCAGCGCTTGCGCGCACGCCCCGGGCGGACCGCGGGCAAACGCGAGCACCCACCCAACCAGGGGGGCGAGGGAGCGAGAGCGCCCTTCACGCACGTGTCGCGGTCAGCAGGCGAGGGAGCGGGAGCGTGCTTCACGTACGCGCCACGGCCAAGAGGCGGGCCCGCGCGAGCACGTCGGCGATCGTGCGTACGCCGACGAGGGTTTCGCGGGGCATCGGGCCCCACGTGTCCTCCATGGCGACGTGGAGTTCGGCGAGGTCCAGGCTGTCGGCCTCCAGGTCCTCGCGGAGCCGCGCGTCCAGCGTGACCCGGCTCGGGTGGACCTTCAGGATGCTGACGCAGCGGTCGCGCACCACGGTCAAGATCTCCTCGTCGCTCACACCGAGCCCTTTCCTCGTAGCGGTCTTGTCACTTAGCGTGGCCGGTCGCCCGATAAATGGGCACTCGTGACGCGGAACCCGCCGTTAAGGAGTTGATCAAGTTTCGAGGGTCGCGACGGGCGCCCGCGGGGCCGCGTACCTATCCTGAGCAGCACCTGATCTTGAGGAGGGATGGGCGTGGCCGCGCAGTCCGAGCCGTACCCGAGGCGGTACGCCCACGTGGCCGGGGTGGCGGTGCACCTGCCTGAGGAGAGCCTGACCACGCCGGAGCTGGAAAAGCTACTGGCCGCCCGTAATCCGGGCACGCACATCCCCCTCGGCGTCATCGAGCAAGCCAGCGGCGTGGAGCGGCGGCACGTGGCCGCTCCCGGTCAGACGGCCGCCGGGATGGCCGCGGCCGCCGCCCGCACTCTGCTCGAGCAGACCGGGCATGTCCCGCCCGTCATAGACCTGATCATCTATGCGGGGGTGACCGTCGACGCCGTCGAGCCCGCCACCGCGCACATGGTGGCCGCCGAGCTGGGGGCGAGCTGCCCGGTATTCGATGTACGCAATGCATGCAACAGCGTTCTGAACGCGGTCGAGCTGGCCGACACGCTCATCACGGCCGGCCGCTACCGTACGGTCCTCATCGTGTGCGGGGAGGTCGCCACTCCGGCCATCCGCTGGCAGGTCGAGTCCGACGCGGACTTCGTCGCCGCCGGGCCCTCCTACACCGTCTCCGACTCGGGGACGGCCATGCTGCTGGAGGCCAGTGCGGTGCCCGGGGTGCTGGGGCACCGGTTCTGCGCCAGCTCGGCACACTGGGACGCCGCCGTCCTGCCGGTCACGCGTTCCATCTCGGCCGGTTATCAGGTGGGCGCGTTCACCGTGGACCCCGTGGGGCTGGCCGTCGGGGTGCACAAGCTCGACCGGTCCGTGCTGCGGGCGCCGCTGGCCGAGCGCGGGCTCGACTGGGACGACATGGCGGCGATCTGCGTGCATCAGGCGTCCCTGTCGTCCTTGCACACCTTCTGCGAGGCGGCCGGGATCCCGCTGGAGAAGGTGGTGGTGACCATCGCCGAGCACGGCAATCTCGTCGCCTCCACGATCCCCGTGCAGTTGCACCAGGCAGTCCAGTCGGGCCAGGTGCAGCGGGGCGATCTGGTCGCGCTCGTGGGGGTGGCCAGCGGGGTCAGCGCAGGGACCGTGCTGCTGCGCTGGTGACGGCCTCCAAGACTCCCGGCAGCGAGGGGCTGGAGGTTCTCGGGAAACGGTGACCGGCGTCGAAGGGCTGGGGTTCCCGGGAGACGGTGACCGACGGTGAAGGGCTGGAGGTTCTCGGCGGACGGTGAGCGGCGCTGAAGGGTGGCGGGTGCCGGTGTGGCGGGGTTGAGGGTGGGGGGCGAACGGCCGCGACACTACGGAGTTGCCGCGCTACCTTTCGTGACAATGCGTGCGATGATCGTTTCCATGTGGGACATGCGATCCAGCGGAGGTCCGGTGCGCGCCCGGGTCGCCGTCACCGGCATGGGCGTGCGTACCCCAGCGGGCGCCCATCCCCAGGAGCTGTGGGACACCCTGCTGGCCGGCCGGTCGACGGCGCGTACGATCACCTCGTTCGACGCCGAGGGCCTGCCGGTGGACTTCGCCTGCCAGGTGCCCGACCTCGACCTGGACGGCTACGTGAAGCCCAGGGACGCCCGCCGGATGGACCGGGTCACGCGACTGGCGTTCTGCGCCGCGACCGATGCCCTGGCCGATGCGGGCCGGACGGCGGCGGCGCCCGAGCGCCGGGCCGTCGTGACCGGGACCGGGTACGGCGGGGTCGCCACCCAGGAGCTCGCCTTCGGCACCCTGGACGAGCGCGGACGCGCCTGGCCGGGCCCCCTGCACATCCCCATGAGCATGCACAACGCCGCCGCCGCCGAGATCAGCATCCGGCACGCGTTCCTCGGTCCGAGCATGTCGGTGGCGACCGCGTGCGCCTCCGGCAGCCACGCCATAGGTGAGGGCATGCGGCTGGTCCGCGACGGGACGGCCGATGTGGTGCTGGCGGGCGGCATGGAGGCGGGGGTGCAGGCCAGCGCGCTGGTGGGGTTCGGGCGGGTGGGGGCGCTGTCGCGCCGCGCGTCGGAGCCCGAACGCGCCAGCCGCCCCTTCGACGCCGATCGCGACGGGTTCGTGCTGGGTGAGGGAGCGGCGTTCCTCGTGCTGGAACGGCTGGAGGCCGCGCTGCGCCGGGGCGCCCACGTGTACGCCGAGCTGAGCGGGTACGGCCGGACGTCCGACGGCCATCACCTCACGGCCCCCGACCCCGAGGGCGGCGGCGCGTACCGCTGCATGCGTCACGCGCTGGCCGACGCCGGGGTCGCGGCGGCCGAAGTCGTCCACGTCAACGCGCACGCCACCTCCACCCGCCTCAACGACGAGATCGAGGCGCGGGCCATCGCACGGCTGTTCGGCGAGTACGCGGTGCCCATCACGGGGAGCAAGAGCGTGATCGGCCACGCCCTGGGGGCCTCGGGCGCCATCGAGGCCGTGATCAGCGTGCTGACCCTGATCGAGCGCACCATCCACCCCACCGCGAACCTCGACCACCGGGACCCGGCCTGCCCCGTCGACGTCGTGACCGCGCCGCGCCCCGTCGTTCCCGGGCCGGTGCTGTCCAACTCGTTCGCCTTCGGGGGGCACAACGCGACCCTCGTCTTCACCCCGTTCCGGGAGGACCGATGAAACTGGCGGGCACGACCGCCCTGGTCACGGGCGCCAGCGGCGGCATCGGCCAGGCCACGGCCCGCGCGCTCGCGCGGCACGGCGTGCACCTGGTCCTGACCGGCCGCGACGCCGGCGTGCTGGAGACGCTGGCCACGGAGGTGGGCGGGCGTGCCGTCCCCGCCGACCTGACGGGCCGCAAAGCCATCGCGAAGATGATGAAGCAGGCCGGACCGGTCGACATCCTGGTGGCCAACGCCGGGGTTATCGCTCCCGCGCGGATGACCGATCACGACCTCGACGAG
Organism: Nonomuraea sp. NPDC049625; assembly: GCF_040675285.1. NCBI lineage: Bacteria > Bacillati > Actinomycetota > Actinomycetes > Streptosporangiales > Streptosporangiaceae > Nonomuraea > Nonomuraea sp. NPDC049625. The sequence continues at coordinate 196,145 of NZ_JBFAOQ010000013.1, forward strand.
ATCGACCACTACCTGGAGCTCAACCTGCGCGTGCCGCTCGTGATGGCCCGCCTGGCCGCCGAGCGGATGGTGGCCAACGGGCGCGGCCACCTGGTGTTCATGAGCTCGATCGGCGGGAAGATGGCGCATCCGCATCTAGCCGTGTACAACGCGACCAAGCATGGCCTGCGGGGGTTCGGGCATGCGGCCAGGATGGATCTGGCACCCTACGGCGTCGGCGTCTCCGTCATCTGCCCGGGGCTGGTGCGCGACGCCGGGATGCTCACCCGTACCTCGCTGACCGTGCCCCCATGGATGACGCGCAGCCCGCTGCACGTGGCGCGGGCGGTGTGCCGGGCCATCCTGACCGACGCCGCCGAGATCGACGTCGCGCCGCTGCCCGTCCGCGTAGCGGCTGGGCTGGCGAGCGTGTGGCCCGGGGCCGGGGCGCGGGTGCAGCGCCTCATGGGAGTCGAGGGGTACGCCCGCGCCGCCGCCGGCCGCGGCTTCCTGTGACCGGTTGACATCAAGCAAGGTTGAGGTTGCAGGCTCGGAAGACGAGTTGACCGCTGTCTCCGGGAGTGCGCCATGCATGCCGTCGTCCTGCACACCTTCGGCCCCGCCGAGAACCTCCGCTACGAGAGCGTGCCCGACCCCGAGCCGGGGCCCGGCCAGGTTCGCATCGCCGTCAAGGCGGCCGGGGTGCACCTGATCGAGACGACGATGCGGTCAGGGGCGACCGGTGGCATGACGCCGCCGCTGCCGGAGCTCCCGGCGATCTTCGGCGGCGAGGTGGCCGGACGCGTGGACCAGGTGGGTCCCGGGGTGGATCCGTCCTGGATCGGGCGCGATGTGGTGACCTCGTACGGCCGCCCCGGCGGCTACGCGGAGCTGGCGGTCGCGGACGTGACGTCCGTGCACCCGATCACCTCCGCCTACGAGACGGCCGTGGCCATGGTCGTCACCGGGGTGACGGCGCTGCAGTTCCTGGACGTGGCCAAGCTGACCGCTGACGACGTCGTGCTGGTGACCTCGGCGGCCGGCGGCATCGGGCGCCTGATCGTCCAGTACGCGCGCGGCCTCGGCGCCAGGGTGGTCGGCGCGGCGGGCGGGGCCGCGAAGGTGGCGGCCGTACGCGACCTCGGGGCGGACCTCGCCGTCGACTACGACCAGCCGGGCTGGGAGGAGACCGTCGCCAGGGAGCTGGGCGGCCGCGCGGTCACGGCCCTGCTCGACGGGGTCGGCGGCGACAGGGCGCGGGCCGCGTTCGGGCTGCTGGCCGACGGCGGCCGCTACGTCACCATCGGCAACGCCTCCCGCCAGGACTTCCAGCCGGACCCCCGGACGGTGGAGGAGCGCGGCCTCACCGTGACCAACGCCCTGATGCTGCTGCTCAGCGAGCCGAACACGCGGCCGGACTACGAGGTCAGGGCGCTGGCGGCGCTCGCCGACGGCACGCTGACCCCTGCCGTGCAGACGTTCCCGCTCGCGGAGGCGGCGGCCGCCCACGCCGCGCTCGAAAGCAGGCGTACGACGGGCAAGGTCGTGCTCATCCCCTAGCCGCGAATCCCCTGAGCCGCGAATCCCCTAAGCCGCGATTGCCTTGGCCGCGATGGCGTACTGCGGGTTCTCGGGGCGGTAGGACGAGCCGACGACGGTGAACCCGGCCTCGGCCAGCCGCGCCTCCAGGTCGGCGGGGGTGAACGGCAGGAAGTCGATGGTGTGCCGGTGGTGGCTGAGCGTGCCGTCGGGGTGCTCCTGGACGAACAGGATCTCGGCCAGGCACGGCTCGCCGAAGCTCTCGGGGAAGGTCCAGACGTAGACGCAGGTGGACCGTACGCCGTCCCGCTCGCGCACCCGGTCACCGACCACGATCCGCCGGCGCTCGCGATAGAGCAGCTCCCAGTTGCGGGAGTCGACGATCAGCGTGCCGGTCGGGGACAGCACCTGCCGCATCCCTGACAGCGCCACCACCATGGCCTCGCGCGACCCCGTGTGGACGAGGGAGTTGCCCAGGCACAGCACCAGCTCGTACGGCCCGGTCACGGCGGCGGGCAGGTCCTCCCACCGGGAGGTGAGCAGCTCCACGCCGCCGGGCACGCGGCGGCGCGCCTCCGCGACCATCTGCGGGCTGCCGTCGGTGGCGGTCACCCGGAACCCGGCGTACGCCAGCGCCATGGCGTCCGCCCCGATGCCGCAGGCGCAGTCGAGCACGGGGGCGCCCGGCGGCAGGGCATCGACCACGGCTTGGATGAACTCCCGGCTGGAGACGGACGTGCCGCCGATCACGCCCGGGGCATTCACGATCTCGTCGGCGAAGATCCAGTGGTAGTCGACGGCCAGGTCACGGTAGTAGTCCGACACGAAGCGAGCCTCGCACGATCATCGGAGCAGGTCCACCCAATAAAGTGGCCAGGCGATGGACACCTTACGAGCTCCCCGCCTGATGTCCGGCGATCGCGTCCGGGTCGTCTCCCCCGCCTCCCCGCCCAACCCCGACCTGGTCGCCGCCGGAGTCGAACTCCTCACCTCGTGGGGCCTCCGGGTCGAGCTGGCCGAGCACGCCTTCGACCAGTGGGGCTACATGGCGGGCCGCGACGAGGAGCGCGCCGCCGACCTGAACGACGCCTTCCGGGATCCGGGCGTACGGGCCGTGTTCGCGACGAGGGGCGGCAAGGGCGCGTACCGGATCGTGGACGACCTGGACTTCGACGCGCTCGCGCGGGACCCCAAACCCGTGATCGGCTTCAGCGACATCACCCACCTCCACCTGGCCGTGTGGCGGCACTGCCGCCTGGCCGGCCTGCACGGCCCCTTCGTCAACTGGAACGCGTCCGTCACGGGACCGGCGTCGGCCGAGGCGCTGCGCCGCGCGCTGATGACCACCGACCCCGTCACCGTCCATCGCGACCCGTCCGAGGTCACCGCGCAGGTCGCCGCGGCGGGCAGCGCCACGGGCACGCTGATCGGCGGCAACCTGAGCGCGGTCCGCACGCAGGTCGGCGCCGGGCTGCCCAGCCTGGAGGGAGCGATCCTCTTCCTGGAGGACAACCGCGGCACCGGTCTGGGCGAGGTCGACCGCACCCTGACGCAGCTGTCCCGCTCGGGAGCGCTCGACGGCGTTCGGGGCATCGCGCTCGGGCAGTTCCGGGGGTTCGAGCAGGACGACGGGGACCCGACGCTGGGCGGCTGGGGCGTCGTGGACGTGCTGCGCGACCACCTCGACCGGCTCGGCGTCCCGATCCTCGGCGGCCTGCCGGCCGGGCACGGCGACAACCCGCCGACCATCCCCATCGGCACGGAGGCCGCGATCGACACGGCCGCGGGCACCCTGACCGTGCAGGCCGCCGTCAGGTGATCCGCGTTAAGCGATGAAGAATCTCTTCGCAAAGATCTCGCTTACGAAGGAAAATGTTGAGACGCTGATCTGCACCAGGTGCCCCCAGCCCCAAGGAGTGGTTCATGCGCCGCCTATTGGCGATCTCCGCGGTCGCCGCGCTGCCCTTAACTTCTGGCATCGTTCCAGCTCACGCCCAGGATCCCGCTGATCGGCAGCAGGCCTTCGCGGCCGCCGCGCAGGAGTTCAAGGTCCCCGAGAGCGTCCTGCTCGGCGTGTCCTACCTGGAGTCGCGGTGGGAGGCCCATGCCGGGCAGCCGTCCAATGACGCCGGGTTCGGGCCCATGCATCTCACCGACGCCGCCGCGTACACCGCCTCCAACCATCACAGCGACGGCGAGGAGGATGCCCGGGGCGACGAGAACCGGCCCCTGCCCGCCCCCGAACCCCAGCAGTCCTCCGTAGCGGTCCCCGCCTCCCTCCGCACCATGGAGAAGGCCGCGCAGCTCACCGGCGAGACCCACGAGCGGCTGCGTACGGACGACGCCGCCAACATCCGGGGCGGCGCCGCGCTGCTCGCCGACTACCAGAAGGCGCTCGGCGCGCCGCTGAGCGACAACCCCGGCGAGTGGTACGGCGCCGTCGCCAAGTACTCCGGAGCCCAGGAGGACGGGGCGGCGAAGTTCTTCGCCGACGAGGTGTTCGCGACGATCAAGGACGGCGAAGCGCGCACCACGGACGACGGGCAGCGGGTCGCGCTCCCGGCCGTGCCGGACCTGGAGAAGATCGAGAAGTGGCTGGAGAAGCTCGGTCTGCGCCCGTCCAGGAAGGACGGCGTGGAGTGCCCGATCACCGTCTCCTGCGAGTGGATCCCGGCCGCCTACCAGGAGCTGCCCCCGGACGACTACGGGCACTACGACCTGGCCAACCGGCCGTTCAGCCAGAAGATCGAATACATCATCATCCATGACATGGAGGGATACTTCGACTCCTCCATCCGCCTGAACCAGGACCCGAAGTACGGCGCCAGCTGGCAGTACTCGGTCCGCTCCAGCGACGGCCACATCGCCCAGCACATCAAGGGCAAGGACGTCGCCTGGCAGGCCGGCAACTGGTACGTCAACGCCAAGTCCATCGGCATCGAGCACGAGGGCTTCCTGGCCGAGGGCAGCACCTGGTACACCGAGGCGATGTACCGCTCGAGCGCCCGGCTGGTCCGCTACCTGGCGTTCAGGTACGGCATCCCGCTCGACCGCGCCCACATCCTGGGCCACGACAACGTCCCCGGCACGCTGCCCACGACCGTGAAGCAGATGCACGAGGACCCGGGCCCGTTCTGGGACTGGGCGCACTACTTCCAGCTGATGGGCGCCCCGTTGCACCGGTTCGGCGGGCCCAACTCCGGCTCGGTCATGATCAAGCCGGACTTCGCGACGAACAAGCCGTACTTCTACGGGTGTGACCGCAAGAACCCGGAGAACGCCTGCCCGCCGCTCCCGGCGAGCACGGTCTGGCTGCGCACCGAGCCGAGGGCGGACGCGCCGCTGGTCAAGGACATCGGCAAGCACCCCACGGGCGGGTCCCTCTACAGCGTGTACGACCACAGCGCCCGCGCCACCACCGGCCAGCGCTTCGCCGTGGCCGAGCGCCAGGGCGACTGGACGGCCATCTGGTACCTGGGTCAGAAGGCGTGGTTCCTCAACCCGGCGAGCGCGCCGACCGCCGTCCCGTCGGCCGGACTCGTGGTCACCCCGAAGCCGGGCAAGGCCACCGTCCCGGTGTTCGGCAGGGCGTACCCGGAGCAGGAGGCGTACCCGGCGGACATCCCGTACCAGGCGGTGACCCCGCTGCAGTACACGTTCTCGGCAGGCGAGAAGTACACGCTCGCCGGGGCGGCGCCCGCGGAGTACTACCGGGCGGTCACCTTCACCATGGACCAGGACCACAAGGTGGTCCGGGGCAAGACGAAGTACCTGCAGATCCAGTTCGGCCACCGCGTCATGTTCGTCAAGGCTGACGACGTGCAGGTGACGTTCTCCGGGTGAACTCCTTGACGGCGCGCCTGGTGCTCGCGAGCGCCTCCTGAGAGGAGTCGTACGTGCGCTGGGCGACGCCGACGAACACGCAGTCGACGACGAGGAGCTGGCTGATCCGGCTGGCCAGGGCGCCGGGACGGAACTCCGTCTCGCGCCCGGCGGAGATCAGCACGTGTTCGGCCAGCTCCGCGATGGACGAGCGCGGGTTGTTCGTGATCGCGACCGTGGTGGCCCCGGCCTCCTTGGCCCGGGTCAGCGGCTCGATCACGTCGGGCGTCTCCCCCGACGTGCTGATGCCGATCGCGACGTCGCCCTCCCTGAGCAGCACCGCGCTGGTCAGCGCCAGGTGCGCGTCCTGGAAGGCGTGGCTGGACAGCCCGATGCGCAGCAGCTTCTGCGCGACGTCCTCGGCCACCAGCCCGGAGGCGCCCACGCCGTACGCGTCGATCCGCCGGGCACCCACGATGGCGTCCACAACCAGGCCCAGCCGCTCGGAGGTCAGCTGGGCCACGGTGTCGTTGATCGCCTCCGACTCGGCCCGCGCGACCTTCTGGATGACCTCCGACAACGGGTCGTCCGGCGCCAGGTCGCCGGGCACGAGCCGGTCGGGCTGCGCGGCGGCAGCGGCTAAGGCCAGCCGGAGCTGCGGATATCCCGCGAACCCGAGCAGCCTCGCCGTGCGCACGATCGTGGCCTCGCTGGTGCCCGAGGCGGCGGAGAGCTCCGTGATGGTGCTCCTGGCCACCGTCGCGGGGTCCTCCAGGATGAGCCGGGCGACGGTCTGCGCGGCCGGCGTCAAGGACGGCAGCACACCGCGGACCGTGGCCACCAGAGTGTCGGCCCGCATGCCGTTCCCGCTGTCGTCCACGTCCTGATTATGCCGTCCGTTTAACGCGATATGCCGTTCGTGGGTGCCCCTGATTAACGCAATGTGCCATTTGTCATGCCCACGGGCTCCTCCGGCACGGCGATCAGGCCGAGCTCGGCGGGGGTGGCCACGAGCGGGTGGAAAGGAACGACGCGCACGGTATATCCGAACGCTCCCGTCCGGTCGAGCGGCACCGTGCCCGTGTAGTGGGCCCGGCCGTCGTCGCCCACCGACGCGACGGTCAGCTTCGCGTACGTCGGACGCATCAGCTCGTCGTGCGGCCCGACCTTGCCGTAGACGGCCTCGACCAGCACGTCGTCAGGCTCCAGGTCGCCGAGCGCGATCGTGGCGTGCAGCTCGATGGAGGCGCCCACCTCCGGCGTGTCCCCCACGCCCGAGGCCTCGACATGCTCGACGCGCACCCCGGGCCAGGCCCTGGTGACCCGGACCCGCCAGGCCGCGAACGCCTTCGCGGGCGCGTACGAGTCAGCTGACAGCGCGTTGGCCGCGGCGGCGGCCGGGTTGTACAGGTCGACCACGTAGTCGCGCAGCATGCGACCGGCCAGCACCTTGTGGCCCAGCGAGGTGAGCGTGTGCTTGACCATCTCCAGCCAGCGCCGCGGCAGCCCGTCCACGGGACGGTCGTAGAACCGGTCGGACACCTCGTGCTCGATCAGGTCGTAGAGGGCGGCGGCCTCCAGCTCGTCGCGCCGGTCCGGGTCCGTCACGCCGTCGGCGGTCGGGATCGCCCAGCCGTTGGTGCCGTCGTACCACTCGTCCCACCAGCCGTCGCGGATCGACAGGTTGAGCCCGCCGTTCAGCGCGGACTTCATCCCCGAGGTGCCGGACGCCTCCAGGGGGCGCAGCGGGTTGTTCAGCCAGACGTCGCAGCCCTGGGTCATGAGCTGGCCGAGCGCCATGTCGTAGTCGGGCAGGAAGACGATGCGGTGGCGCACGTTCGCCTGATCGGCGAACTTGACGATCTGCTGGATCAGCTTCTTCCCGCCCTCGTCCGCGGGGTGCGCCTTGCCTGCGATCACGATCTGGACCGGCTTTTCCGGGTCGAGCAGCAGCTCGGTGAGCCGCCGGGGATCGCGCAGCATCAGCGTCAGCCGCTTGTAGGACGGCACCCGCCGGGCGAAGCCGATGGTCAGCACGTCGGGGTCGAGCGCGTCGTCGATCCAGCCGAGCTCGGCGTCCGAGGCGCCGCGCTCTCGCCACGACCTGCGCAGGCGCACCCGGGCGCCCTCGACGAGCCGCTGCCGCAGCGTGCCCCTGATCTGCCAGAGGTCGGCGTCGGAGATCTTCTGGATGCCCTCCCAGCCGCGGGCCCGCTCCAGCAGCGAGGGCAGCTCGCGCTCGGCCAGCTCCATGAGCTCCCTGCCGACCCAGGTGGGCGCGTGCACGCCGTTGGTGATCGACCCGATCGGCACCTCGTCCACGTCAAATCCGGGCCAGAGATCCTTGAACATCTCCCGGCTGACCTTGCCGTGCAGCACGGAGACGCCGTTGACCCGCTGGGCCAGCCGCATGCCCATGACGGCCATGTTGAACCGGGTGGGATCGGCCTCGGCGCCCAGTGCCAGGATCCGCTCGACGGGCACGGTCGGCCAGGCGTTCGCGCCGCCGAAGTGGCGCTCGATCATGTCCACGGGGAACCTGTCGATGCCCGCGGGGACGGGCGTGTGCGTGGTGAACACCGTGCCCGCCCGCACCGCCTCCAGCGCCTCGTCGAACGAGAGCCGCGCCTCGGTGAGCTCGCGGATGCGCTCCAGGCCGAGGAAGCCGGCGTGCCCCTCGTTCGTGTGGAACACCTCGGGATCGGCATGTCCGGTGATCTTGCAGTACGCCCTGATGGCGCGCACGCCGCCCACGCCCAGCAGCAGCTCCTGCATGAGCCGGTGGTCGGTGCCCCCGCCGTAGAGGCGGTCGGTGATGTCGCGGGCGGCCGTGTCGTTCTCGGCCACGTCGGAGTCGAGCAGCAGCAGCGGCACCCGTCCGACCTGCGCCACCCACACCTGCGCGTGCAGCTCGCGCTCGCCCGGCAGGGCGAGGCGGATCTTGACCGTCTCGCCGGCGGCGTCCTTCAGCAGGCTGAGCGGCAGGCCGCCCGCGTCGAGCGACGGGTAGTGCTCCAGCTGCCAGCCCTCCGGCGACAGCGACTGCGTGAAGTAGCCGTGGCGGTAGAGCAGGCCGACCGCGAGGATCGGCACGCCCAGGTCGCTGGCGGCTTTGAGGTGGTCTCCGGCCAGGATGCCGAGGCCGCCCGAATACTGCGGGAGGGCGGCGGCGATGCCGTATTCGGGGGAGAAGTACGCGATGGCCCGCGCCCCGTCGGGAAGCGTCTGGTACCAGCGCGGGGAGGTCATGTATTCGCGGAGGTCGTCGGCCGCGTCGGCGAGGCGGCGCAGGAAGCGGCGATCTGCGGCCAGCTCGCTGAGCCGCGCGGGGGTGACGGCGCCGAGCAGGGCCACGGGGTCGTGCCCGACCTGCTCCCAGAGGGCGGCGTCCACCTCCGCGAAGAGGTCCAGCGTCTCCGGGTGCCAGGACCAGCGGAGATTGTGGACGAGCTCGCCGAGGGCGGCCAGCTCCGCGGGCAGGACGGTGCGGACGGTAAACCGGCGGATTGCTCTCACGTTTCTGCACCCTACGGGCTAGGAGGGACCTCTCAGTCCTTCACCCCCAAGAAGACCGTTCAAACCCCTTCCGGGAACAAGCATGAAGACGGACGATTGGGGCAACTTTCCTGAATGTTGGCACTCCCGCGGACACACTCGGGAGGTCTATCCGCTGCTGTCCACAATTTACATGCAAGGATCGTTCCGACCACGGTGGTTCGCTTCCAGCGGCCCATCGCCAGGACGCGGAGTCTGCACCCACGGAAAGCCTCCGGCGGCACCGAGCGCGCCGTCGCCAACCCTTGAATGCGATGATCGGACGAATTCCCATCACGGACATCTCCCCCGTCGTCGACTGCGGGCAGTGGCCCGCCAAGGCGGTCGCCGGCGAGACCTTCGAGGTCTCGGCGACCGTGTTCAGAGAGGGCCACGATGCCGTGGCCGCGGGCGTGGTGCTCACCTCGCCCGATGGGCAGCGTGCCCGTCTGAGACGGATGCGCGAGCTCGCCCCCGGCACCGACCGCTGGGGCGTGGAGGTCTCCCTTCCCGCCGAGGGTGACTGGCTGTTCCGGGTAGAGGCCTGGAGCGACCCGATCAGCACATGGCTGCACGACGCCGAGATCAAGATCCCTCGCGGCATGGACGTCGATCTGATGTGCGAGGAGGGCGCCCGGCTGTTCGAGCGGGCGGCGAAGGCCGTGCGCACGGCCGACTGCCCCAACGGCAAGCCCAAGAACGGCTCGAACGGCACTAACGGCGGCTCGAACGGCCGCTCCAAGGGGAACGGCAACGGCGACAGCGCCTGCGGGCACCGTGCCGCCCTGCTGTCGGTCTCCGCCACGCTGCGCGACGAGGACCTGGACCCCCGGGCTCGGCTGTCGATCGCGCAACTGCCGGAGACGGCCGCGCTGCTGGAGTCGCACCCGTTCCGGGAGCTGGTGACCAGGTCCAAGTCGAACAAGATCAGGGTGGACCGGCGCCGGGCGCTGTACGGCTCCTGGTACGAGTTCTTCCCCAGGTCGGAAGGCGCGGTCGTCAACGAGCTCGGCATCTCCAAATCCGGAAATTTCCAGACTGCTGCCAAGCGCCTCCCCGCCATCGCCAAGATGGGCTTCGACGTCGTCTACCTGCCGCCGATCCACCCCATCGGCGCGACGTTCCGCAAGGGCCGCAACAACACGCTCAGCCCCGAGCCCGACGAGCCCGGCTCCCCCTGGGCCATCGGCTCCGAGGACGGCGGCCACGACGCCATCCATCCCGACCTGGGCACGTTCGAGGACTTCGACGTGTTCGTCGGCCGCGCCAAAGAGCTGGGTATGGAGATCGCGCTCGACCTCGCGCTCCAGTGCTCGCCCGACCATCCGTGGGTGAAGGAGCACCCCGAGTGGTTCACGATCAGGGCCGACGGCTCCATCGCCTACGCCGAGAACCCGCCGAAGAAGTATCAGGACATCTACCCGATCAACTTCGACAAGGACCCCGAAGGCATCTACGCCGAGGTCAAGCGGGTGCTGATGCGCTGGATGGCCCACGGCGTGCGGATCTTCCGGGTGGACAACCCGCACACGAAGCCGGTCGGGTTCTGGGAGCGGCTGCTGGCCGACGTGCACACCACCGACCCCGACGTGATCTTCCTGTCGGAGGCGTTCACCAGGCCCCCGATGCTGCGCATGCTGGGCAAGATTGGCTTCCACCAGTCCTACACGTACTTCACCTGGCGCAACACCAAGCCCGAGGTGGAGTCGTACCTCATGGAGCTCTCCCACGAGACTCCCACCTACGTGCGCCCCAACCTCTTCGTGAACACGCCGGACATCCTGCACGAATACCTGCAGCACGGCGGCATCCCCGCTTTCAAGATCAGGGCGGTGCTGGCGGCGCTCGGCTCGCCGAGTTGGGGGGTTTACTCCGGATATGAGCTTATAGAGAACATTCCGGTACGCCCCGGCAGCGAGGAATACCTCGATAGCGAGAAATATCAGTACAAACCTCGCGATTGGGTTACCGCCGAACGTGAGGGGTGGAGCCTGGCGCCCTTCATCACCCACCTGAATTTGTTCCGAAGAGCGCATCCCGCACTGCAGGAATTGCGTAATCTACGGATCCACAGGGTCGACCAGCCGGACATCGTCTGCTTCTCGAAGCGGCTTCCCGGCGCCTATGATCCGGCCACGCGCAGGCACGGGCCGGGCGACGTGGTGCTGGCGGTCGTCAACCTGGATCCGCACCATACCCACGAGGCGACCGTAGAACTTGACCTTCCTGCCATCGGACTCGACTGGAACGCCGAGTTCGTCGTGGACGACGAACTCTCGGGTGAGTCGTACCGCTGGCGGCAGAGCAACTACGTGCGCCTCGATCCCCACATCCAGCCTGCCCATATCCTCACCGTCCGAGCCGCTCCACGGTAAGAACTGAATTCAGCGGGGAGTCTTCAACGTGTGTGAAAGCGCCTCCGTCATGAGCCACTCCCGGAGTGGCTCATGAGCTCAACCACACCCATTCCCAACACCTTTGACGAGGAAAAGCCGCGCGATCCGTACTGGTACAAACGCGCGGTTTTCTACGAGGTCCTGATCCGGGGTTTCGCCGACTCCAACGGCGACGGGACGGGCGACATCAGAGGTCTCATCGACAAGCTCGACTACCTCCAGTGGCTCGGGGTCGACTGCCTCTGGCTGCTGCCGCTCTTCGAGTCGCCACTGCGCGACGGCGGCTACGACATCGCGGACTTCATGAAGATCCTGCCCGAGTTCGGGGACCTGGGAGACTTCGTGAAGCTCGTGGACGAGGCGCACAAACGCGGCATGCGCGTCATCGCCGACCTCGTCATGAACCACACCAGCGACGCCCACCCGTGGTTCCAGGCCTCGCGCCACGACCCCGAGGGGCCGTTCGGCGACTTCTACGTCTGGTCCGACTCCGATGAGAAGTACCAGGACGCCCGGATCATCTTCATCGACACCGAGACGTCCAACTGGACCTACGACCCGGTGCGCGGCCAGTACTACTGGCACCGCTTCTTCCACCACCAGCCGGACCTCAACTACGAGAACCCGGACGTGCAGGAGGCCATGCTGGAGGTCCTGCGCTTCTGGCTGGACCTGGGCATCGACGGGTTCCGGCTGGACGCGGTGCCGTACCTCTTCGAGGAGGAGAGCACCAACTGCGAGAACCTGCCGAGGACCCACGAGTACCTCAAGCGGATCAGGGCCGAGATCGACCGGCTCTACCCCGACCGGGTGCTGCTCGCCGAGGCCAACCAGTGGCCGTCGGACGTGGTGGAGTACTTCGGCGACCCGGTGGGCGGCGGGGACGAGTGCCACATGGCCTTCCACTTCCCGCTGATGCCGCGCATCTTCATGGCCGTACGCCGGGAGTCTCGCTACCCCATTTCCGAAATCTTGGCGCAAACGCCGAAAATTCCGGAGCACTGCCAGTGGGGGATCTTCCTCCGTAACCACGACGAGCTGACGCTCGAGATGGTCACGGACGAGGAGCGCGACTACATGTACGCCGAGTACGCCAAGGACCCCCGCATGCGGGCGAACGTCGGCATCCGCCGCCGCCTGGCCCCCCTGCTGGAGAACGACCGCAACCAGATCGAGCTGTTCACCGCGCTGCTCCTGTCGCTGCCCGGCTCCCCCGTGCTCTACTACGGCGACGAGATCGGTATGGGCGACAACATCTGGCTCGGCGACCGCGACGGCGTGCGCACGCCCATGCAGTGGGATCCCGACCGCAACGCCGGCTTCTCCGACTGCGACCCCGGCCGGCTCTACCTGCCGGTCATCATGGACCCGATCTACGGCTACCAGGGCCTCAACGTCGAGGCCCAGCAGCGCAACGCCGGCTCCCTGCTCCACTGGACCAAGCGCATGATCGAGATCCGCAAGCGGCACCCGGTGTTCGGGCTGGGCGGTTACGCGGAGCTCAACTCCTCCAACCCCAGCGTGCTCGCGTTCGTCAGGGAGCTGGGGGACGACCGGATGCTCTGCGTGAACAACCTGTCACGCTTCCCCCAGCCGGTCGAGCTGGACCTGCGGAGATTCGTCGGCGTCTCCCCCGTGGAGACGATGGGTGGGGTCCCATTCCCGGCAATTGGCGAACTTCCGTATCTTTTGACGCTTCCTGGGCATGGGTTCTACTGGTTCACACTCCCGCCGGCCATCACCCAGGAGGAGTAGGACGTGCTGAGCGAGCCCCTTGCCGCATGGATCGGTCGTCAGCGTTGGTTCGGCGGCAAGGGGCGGGTGATCGACGAGTTGTCGATCGAATCGGACGTCGAACTGACGTCCGGGCTCAGACATCTGATCGTCGCCGTGTGGCAGGAAGGCTCGCGCGACCGCTACCAGATCCTGCTCGGCGAGCGGGTAGAGCTCCCCGACCGCCTCTCCCACGCCCTCATCGGCACCATCGGCGACACCTACCTCTACGACGCCGTCCACGACTCCGAGCGCATGAGCTGGCTCCTCGAAGGCATGGCCCACGACGTGAGCGGCAACGGCCTGCGCCTGCGCCACGTGCCGGAGGCCGCCATCGACACCTCCCAGCGCAGCCTGGTGCTAGGGGCCGAGCAGTCCAACACCTCGCTCGTGTACGGGGACGCGTACATCTGCAAGCTCTTCCGCCGCCTCATCCCCGGCGTCAACCCCGAGCTGGAGATCGTCACGGCGCTGGCGGCCAGGGGCGCGCCGCACGTCGCGAAGCCGTACGGGTGGATCGAGACGGACCTCGACGGCACCGACACCACGCTCGGCTTCATGCAGGAGTTCCTGTCCAACGCCAACGACGGCTGGGACCTCGCCCTGGCCAGCGTCCGCGACCTGTACGCGTCGCTGCCCGAGGTGCCGGCGGCCGAGGCGGGCGGCGACTTCGCGGCCGAGTCGCTGCGGCTCGGCAGCGCCAGCGCGCGGGTGCACCACGAGCTGGCCGCGGCCTTCCCCACGGACGTCATCGAGTCGCACGAGGTCAAGCGCATGGCCGAGGCGTTCCGGCGGAAACTGGGCCGGGCCGCCGCGGAGGTACCCGAGCTGCGCCAGCACGTGACCGCCATCGAGGACGCCTACCACCAGGTGGAGCTGCTCACCCACGAGGTGCCCGTGCAGCGGGTTCACGGCGACTTCCATCTGGGCCAGGTCATGCGCACGCCCACGGACTGGGTGGTGCTGGACTTCGAGGGCGAGCCCGGGCAGCCGCTGGCCGAGCGCAGGGCGCTGTACTCGCCGCTGCGGGACGTGGCGGGGATGCTGCGCTCGTTCGACTACGCGGCCAGGCACCTGCTGGCCGGCCACTCCCAGGCCGAGCGGCTGGAGCCGCGGGCCCAGGAGTGGGCGGACCGGAACCGGGCGGCGTTCCTGGAGGGGTACGCCGAGGGCGGCGGCGTGATCTCGCGGAGCGACGCGGCGCTGCTGCGGGCGTTCGAGCTGTCCAAGGCGGTGTACGAGGTCGTCTACGAGGCCCGTAACCGCCCGTCGTGGATCTCCATCCCCCTGGCCGCCTTCCGCCCCCGCTAGAGACCCTCCCCGCCAGAGTCCCTCCGCGTCAGAGCTCCTCCACCAGCCCCGACAGGCCCTCGTGGCTGAGACCGCGGGCCACGCGCCGGTCGATGACGGTCTTCATGGGCAGGAGCAGGTCCGGCTTGACACCCTGCTCCTCGAAGGCGCGGACGAGGTTCTCCATGCCCGCCCTGTTGACCTCCAGGTTGGACACCTCGGTCCGGTAGTCGCCCGCCTCGATCTCCGCCGCCCAGCGGGGCAGCATCGAGCCCATCGCGTTGAGCCACGGGACCAGCAGTTCCGCGGTGAACTCCGTCAACGGGTATTTCGCCGACCTCACCAGGGCGAGGGCCTCCAGGGAGCCGGCCATCTGGCCGTACATGCCGGTCAGCATGGCCAGGTCGAGCAGCGGGGCCATGCCGGGGTCGTCGCCGGTGTAGCGGGCCCCGGCCATGGCCCCGAACGCCTGCTCATAGCGCTCGAACGCCGGCTGCGAGCCGCTGTAGAGGATGAGCGCCCCCGGCTTGGCGATCATCTGGGGCACCGCCATGATGCCCCCGTCCAGGTAGTCGCCGCCGCGCTCGCCCACCCAGGCCGCCATCTCGCGGGCCTCGGCGGGGCGGCTGGTGGTGAGGTTGGCGACGACCCGGCCCGCCAGCGGGGCGTCCTCGAGCACGTCCAGGACGGAGGGGTTGTCGAGCAGGCAGACGATCACCAGCGGGCTCGCCTCGACGGCCTGCGCCGGGGTGGCCGCCCAGGTCGCGCCCTTGGCGACGAGGGGGTCGGCCTTGGCCGGCGTACGGTTCCACACGGTGACGCGGTGGCCCGCCTCGATGAGGCTCGCCGCAAGCGCGGTGCCCATGAGACCGAGGCCGAGCACGGAGATATTTTCCGACATTTCAGTGTTCTCTCTGAGTAGGAGTGATGCGTTCACCCTCCAGGTGCGCGGTTATGGTCTGATTCGGAGTCGGTTATGGGGGCGGGATGCGGTTCGGGGTGCTGGGCCCGCTCGCGGTGTGGACCGCGGACGGGGAGCCGGTCAAGGTGCCGGAGGTCAAGGTCCGGGCGCTCCTCGCCGACCTGCTGATCCACGCCGGCCGCCCCGTCTCCGCGGACCGGCTGATCGAGGACCTCTGGGGCGACCGTCCCCCGGCGAACGCGTCCGGCGCCCTCCGGGTGAAGGTGTCGCAGCTGCGCCGGGCGGTCGGCGGGCTGGTCGCGTACCGGGCGCCCGGGTACGTGCTGCACGTGGAGCCGTCCTCCGTGGACGCCGGCCTGTTCGAGACGTTGATCGGGCGCGCGCAGCGGGCCTCCGGCCCGGAGGAGCGGGCCGCGCTGCTGCGCGAGGCGCTCGGGCTGTGGCGCGGGGACGCCTACGCCGAGTTCGCCGACGAGCCGTTCGCCCTGGCGGCCGTGGCCCGGCTGGGCGAGCAGCGGCTGGCGGCCCTGGAGGAGCTGGCCGAGGCGCGGCTCGGGCTCGGTGAGCACGTCCTGCTCGCGGCCGAGCTGGCCTCCCTGGTGGCCGAACATCCGCTGCGCGAACGGCTGCGCGCCGCGCACGTACGGGCCCTCTACCTGGCCGGGCGGCAGAGCGAGGCGCTGACCGGCTACGAGGAGCTGCGGCGGCGCCTGTCGGAGGAAATGGGCCTGGACCCCGGGCCGGAGCTGGCGGCCCTGCACCAGGCGATCCTGCGGCAGGACCCGTCCCTGGGCCCGGTCGCGCGCTCCCGCGTCAACCTCCCCGCGCCCTTGACGAGCCTGGTGGGCCGGGACGAGGCGGTGGCCGAGGTCCGCTCGCTGCTGCGGGCGGGCCGCCTGGTGACGCTCACCGGCCCCGGCGGCGTCGGCAAGACCCGCCTGGCCCTGGCCGCCGCCTCGGGTACGGGCGGCGGGGACGTGTGGCTGGTCGAGCTGGCCGCGCTGCGGCCGCGGGCGGCGGAGGTCGAGGTGGCCGAGGCGATCGCGGCCGTGCTCGGCCTGCGCGACGACACGGCCGGGCCGGGCGCTCCGTACGAGGGCGCGGTCGAGCGGATCTCGGGGGCGCTGGCGGGCGGGGAGACGCTGCTCGTGTTGGACAACTGCGAGCACGTCGTCGAGCAGGTCGCCGCGCTGGCCGGGCGGCTGCTCCAGGCCGCTCCCGGGTTGCGGATCCTCGCCACCAGCCAGGAGTCGCTGCGGATCGGGGGCGAGGCCCTGTGGAGCGTGCCGGCGCTGACGCGCGAGGCGGCGGTGGAGCTGTTCGCAGCGCGCGCCGGGGTGGAGCCCGACGCGGACGTGGCGGAGATCTGCGCCCGCCTGGACGGCCTGCCGCTGGCGCTGGAGCTGGCCGCGTCCAGGATGCGGGCGCTGACCCCGCGCCAGCTCGCCGACCGGTTGGACGACCGGTTCAGGCTGCTCGCATCGGGTCTGCGCGGGGCTCCGGCCAGGCAACGGACGCTGCGGGCGATGATCGACTGGAGCTGGGAGCTGCTGAGCGACCCCGAGCGCGTCGTGCTCCGGCGGCTGGCCGCGCACGCCGACGGCAGCACGCTGGAGGCCGCCGAGGAGGTGTCCGCCGACCCCGGCGTGGACGTCCTCGACGTGCTGGCCAGGCTCGTGGACCGCTCGCTGGTCGTCCGCGTGCGGGCGCCCGGGGCCGAGCCGCGGTACCGGCTGCTGGAGTCGGTCTCGGCCTACTGCCTGGAACGGCTGGAGGAGGCCGGCGAGCTGGACGAGGTGCGGCTCAGGCACGCCGCGTACTACACGGCGCTCGCCGAGCGGGCGGAGCCGTACCTGCGGGGTCACGGGCAGCGGGACGCGCTCGCGCTGCTCGACGCCGAGAGCGCCAACCTGCGGGCGGCGCTGGAGACGGCGGTGCGGCTGGCCCGGCCCGGCGAGGCGGTGCGGCTGGTGAACGCCATGGCCTGGTACTGGGTGCTGCGCGGCAGGCTCGGCGAGGGACAGCGGGCGCTGGAGGCCGCGCTGTCCGTCCCGGACGCGGCCGGGCCCGGCGCCGCGCAGGCGAGGGTGTGGCTGGCCGGGCTCCGGATGCTGGCGGGGTGGCTGCGGCCGCCGGACGACGAGGTGTTCGAGGCCATCGAAGGGCGGTCGGCGCGGGCCAGGGCGCGGTGGTTCATCGGGTACGCGATGTTCGGCTACGACGATCTGTCGGCCAGCCGGGCCCTGATCGAGCGGGCGCTGGAGACGTTCCAGGAGCTGGGCGACAAGTGGGGCACCGGCGCGGCGCTGAACGTGCTGGCCCGCTACGCCGCCACCCGCGGTGACCTGGCGGCGCTGCGGCGGGACGGCGAGCGGGGGCTGGCGCTGTTCAGGGAGCTCGGCGACCGGTGGGGCGAGCTGCGGGCCGCCGAGAACCTCAGCACGCTCGCCGAGATCACCGGCGACTACGAGCGGGCCACCGAGCTGCGCGCGGACGGCCTGCGGATGGCGGAGGAGCTCGGGCTGTGGAGCTCGGTGTCCGACGCGCTGTCCCGGTTGGGGCGGATCGCCCTGCTGACGGGCGACCACGCGCGGGCCGACGACTATCACGAGCGGGCCAGGCGGCTGGCCGTGGAGCAGTCGAACCGTCCGGCCGAGGAGTTCGCCGAGCTGGGCCTGGCGCTCGCGGCGCGGCGGCAGGGGCGCCTCGACGAGGCCGAGCGGCGGCTGCGGGCCTGGCTGGGCTGGGTCAGGGAGGTGGCCGGCGAGCCGGGGGCGGCGCTGATCCTGGCCGAGCTGGGGTTCGCGGCCGAGCAGCGGGGCGACGCGGCCGCCGCCCTGGAGCTGCAACTGGAGGGGCTCAGAGCGGCCCGCAGGGTCGGCGATCCGCGGGCCACCGCGCTCGCGCTGGAAGGACTGGCGGGCGCGCGGGTCCTGGGCGGACGTCACGAGGAGGCGGCGCTGCTGCTGGGCCGGGCGGCGGCGCTGCGGGCGGCCTCGGGCGCGCCGCTCCCCGCCGGGGAACGGGGCGACGTCGACCGGATCACCGCCGCGGTGCGGGCGGCCCTGGGTCAGGAGGCGCTCGACGCGGCTCTGGCACGCGGCGCGGAGTCGGAGCCGGAGAGGCTGGATCCAAGCCTGGTGTGAGGCAGGTTAAACCCAGGATTTCGCACTTTCGGTGATTGTCTCGGTGAAAGCGGGCAGTGCCTGGGATGGACGGTCATCATAGGGCAAGGTTGGGAGCATGCCGATGAGGACAGAGCTCGACCGCCTCGCGGGTGGGGCACACCACGATCCGCACTCCGTGCTGGGGGCGCATCCCGTGTCCGGCGGGGTGGTCTTCCGCACGCTGCGCCCGCTGGCCGAGCGGGTGCGAGTGGTGCTGGAGGACGGCACGGCCCACGACATGAAACACCAGGCCCACGGGGTGTTCGAGGTCACCGTCCCCGGCCTGGACAAGGTGCCCGGCTACGCGCTGAGCGTCAAGTACGCCGACCACGACCCGTACGAGGTCCGCGACCCCTACCGGCACTGGCCCACGCTCGGCGAAGTGGACCTGCACCTCATCGGCGAGGGGCGCCACGAGCGGCTGTGGGAGGCGCTCGGCGCCCGCGTGATGGAGCACGAGGACGTCGAGGGCACGGCGTTCGCCGTCTGGGCGCCCAACGCGCGCGGCATCCGGGTCGTCGGCGACTTCAACCACTGGGACGGCACCGCCTACCCGATGCGGTCGCTGGGCCGCTCCGGGGTGTGGGAGCTGTTCGTCCCGGACGTCGGCGCGGGCGAGCGGTACAAGTTCCAGATCCTGGGCGCCGACGGCGTGTGGCGTGACAAGGCCGACCCGATGGCCAGGCGCACCGAGGTGCCGCCGCTGACCGCCTCCGTGGTCGACAGGTCCGCCTACGCCTGGGCGGACGACCAGTGGGTGGCGGACCGGGCCGAGAGCCATCCGCAGGACGGGCCGATGAGCATCTACGAGGTGCACCTGGGGTCCTGGCGGCCGGGCCTGTCGTACATGGAGCTGGCCGAGCAGCTGTCCGCGTACGTGGTCGACATGGGGTTCACCCACGTGGAGCTGCTGCCGGTGGCCGAGCACCCGTTCGGCGGGTCGTGGGGCTACCAGGTGACGTCCTACTACGCGCCGACGGCCAGGTTCGGCACGCCCGACGAGTTCCGCCACTTCGTGGACCTGATGCACCGGCGCGGCGTCGGCGTGCTGCTGGACTGGGTGCCTGCGCACTTCCCGATGGACGACTGGGCGCTGGCGCGCTTCGACGGCACCCCCCTCTACGAGCACGCCGACCCGGCCAGGGGCGAGCACCCCGACTGGGGCACGTACGTGTTCGACTTCGGCCGCAGGGAGGTGCGCAACTTCCTGGTGGCCAACGCGCTCTACTGGCTCAAGGAGTTCCACATCGACGGGCTGCGGGTGGACGCGGTGGCGTCGATGCTCTACCTCGACTACTCGCGGCGTGAGGGCGAGTGGACGCCCAACGTCTACGGCGGCAGGGAGAACCTCGACGCGGTCGAGTTCCTCAAGGAGATGAACTCCGTCGCCTATCGGGAGACGCCCGGCATCTCGACCGTCGCCGAGGAGTCGACGGCCTGGCCGGGGGTCTCGCGACCGGTGCACCTGGGCGGGCTCGGGTTCGGGTTCAAGTGGAACATGGGGTGGATGCACGACACGCTCGAATACCTGCGCCACGAGCCGATCTTCCGCCAGTACCACCATCATCAGCTGACGTTCTCGCTGCTGTACGCGTACTCCGAGAACTACGTGCTGCCGCTGTCCCACGACGAGGTCGTGCACGGCAAGGGGTCGCTGCTCGGCAAGATGCCCGGGGACGAGTGGCAGCGGTTCGCGCAGCTGCGGGCGCTGCTGGCGTTCATGTGGGCGCATCCGGGCAAGCAGCTGCTGTTCATGGGCGGCGAGTTCGGCCAGGGCTCGGAGTGGTCGGAGGAGCGCGGCCTCGACTGGTGGGTGCTGGAGTTCGACGGGCACCAGGGCGTGCAGCGGCTGGTCCGCGACCTGAACCGGATCTACAAGGAGACCCCGGCGCTGTGGCAGCAGGACTCCAAGCCCGAGGGGTTCCGGTGGATCGACGCCGACGACGCCTCCGGTAACACGTTCTCGTTCGTCCGCTACGCCGACGACGGGTCCGCGCTGGCGTGCGTCATCAACTTCAGCGGCGCTCCGCACGAGAGCTACCGGCTCGGCCTCCCCTACTCCGGCCAGTGGTCGGAGATCGTCAACACCGACGCCTACGACTACTGGGGCAGCGGCGTGGGCAACATGGGCGTGGTCGAGGCCGACGACGAGCCGTGGCACGGGCTGCCGCATTCGACCACGCTGAGGGTGCCGCCGCTCGGCGCGGTGTGGCTCACGCACGAGGGGGAAACGCTGAACGTTTGAGGTGCGCCCGCTGAGAGTTCGGTGAGAAACCGGCCCCGAGACCTGTCTCTATCCGGAAAATCACCCTAAACTCCGAGATCATCCCCCTCTCGGAGGACGCGTGCGACTTCGCCCCCTGATCGTGAGCTCGATCGCGCTGGCCCTGCTGCCGTTATCGGCGCCGGCCTACGCGGAGGATCCGACTCCCAGTCCGAGCGTCGTGGAAGAGACAGCCTCCACCCCCGGCGATCCCCCCGCCAAGGTGGAGGAGGGGTTAGGCGTCGACGGCGGCTCCGTGCGGGCCATCGTCGAGCTCACCGACCCGGCGCAGAACGCGCCCGTCGCGAGCCAGGCGGCCGCCGAGAGCGTGGACGTGGTGATGCAGCCGCAGAACCAGTCGTTCATGGTCGTGGAGGGGACCGCGGAGGAGCTGGCCAAGCTGGCAGACGACCCGCGGGTCACGTCCATCCACCGGGACAGGACGTACGCGCCGGTGGACGTGAGCCCCAACCTCAAGCTGATCGGGGCCGACCAGGCGCACGCCAAGAACTACACCGGCACCGGGCAGGCGGTGGCCGTGCTGGACACCGGCATCGACCGCGACCACCCGTGGTTCGGGAACAGGATCGTGACCGAGGCCTGCTTCTCCGCCGTGGAGGCCGGCGTCGAGTCGCTCTGCCCGAACGGGCAGACGTCACAGACCGGCGCGGGCGCGGCGGACGCCACGACGGCCAAGTGCCTGGCCGACGGCGCGAACCTGTGCGAGCACGGCAGCCACGTCGCGGGCATCGCGGCCGGCACCGGCGGCGTCGCGCCGGGCGCGAACATCGTGGCGGTGCAGGTCTTCAGCCGGGTCAACGACGAGGACATCTGCGGCGAGCCGTCGTGCCTGCTGGCGTTCGAGTCGTCGCTGCGGCAGGCCATGGACTACGTGGCGGGCCTGACCGAGCCGGTCGCCGCCGTGAACCTGAGCCTGGGCGGCGAGCTGTCCGAGACCGACTGCGACTCCAGCGAGGAAGGGTTGATCTTCAAGCCGAAGATCGACGCCCTGCTGGCCAAGGGCATCGCGACCGTGGTCGCCGCGGGCAACGAGTTCTTCGAGGGGGCGTCGTACCCGGCCTGCATCTCCTCGGCGGTGGCCGTCGGGGCGAACGATAACAACGACGTCATCGCGGACTTCTCCAACCGCGGGGCCATCGTGGACCTGTTCGCGCCGGGCGTGGACATCGAGTCGTCCGTGCCGGACAACCGGACGGCCGTCTTCAGCGGCACCTCGATGGCGACCCCGCACGTGGCCGGTGCGCTGGCGCTGATGAAGCAGGCCTCGCCGCAGACGCCGATGGCCGACCTGATCAACACGCTGAAAACGACCGGCAGGCCGTACTCGTACCAGGCCAACGGCCAGCAGGTCAGCACGCCGCGCCTGGACCTGGCGGCGGCCCTGGCCGGTGCCTCGCCGCAGCCGACCATCACGCAGTCCCCGGGCGTGCCGACCGAGGACCCCGAGCCCGATCCGTCGGACAGCAGCGGCCCCAGCCCCGAGCCCGACGACCCGGCCGACCCCACGCCCCAGCCCTCGACCTCCACCTCGCCGGTCCCACTGCCCACGGTCACCGTCACGGTGACGATCACGCCGACCCCGAAGACCACCGCGCAGGTCTGCACGCGGGGCACGAACGCCACCAAGCTGTCGGCCAAGCAGTGGTCCGTGGAGATCCACCGCAGCAGCGGCACGATCCCGGACGCCACGCTCACCTGCTACCTCAAGCTGATCGGCAAGTCGAGCAAGGTGTTCCCCGAGGTCACGAAGGCGTCCTCGCTCGGCAAGGCGTACCGGGTGCTGAAGAGCACCAAGGCGAGCAAGGCCAAGCTGGACAGCGCGCTGCTCACGTCCTGGCTGAACTGGGCGCACGGCACGAACGGCACCAAGAAGCTGACCACCGCCGAGAAGGTGCGGCTGAACGGCAAGTCCACCGCGGCGGCATTGCGGAAGGCGGCGAAAACCGTCAAATAGCCAGTGCTAGGCGGCTAGGGCCGCAGGAAGGCAAAAAAGCCTCCAACGTTTCTCTGGGCTACATAGACCACCGACATCACAGTTGTCGCAGGTGGGGATGTATGCGGCTGTAAGCGAGCCAGGAGCTCTCGGAGGAACAAGTGAGGCTACGAACTCTGTTGGCCGGCGCCGCGGCGCTGGCCGCAACAGTCGCCGGGCTCTGTACGGGCCCGGCGCTCCACGCCGACTCGGGCGATCCGATCATCAGCCCGTCGCTGGCCGCGGAGGTCGAGGCGAAGTCCAGGGTGCGCTCCATCATCCAGCTCAAGCCCGGGCAGAGCGTCGAGGCCGTCGCGCGCGACATCGAGAAGGCGTCGGACGGCAGCCGGGTCCTGGAGTCCGCGCAGTCACCGCACTTCTTCGTGGCCGAGGTGGACGGCCCCACGCTGGCCAAGCTCAAGAAGGACAACCGCGTCCAGTCCGTCTACAAGGACGAGCTGCGCATGCCCACCCTTGACGCCAGCACCGCCGTCATCCGCTCGAACCGGGCGAACCAGGCCGGTTGGACCGGCCGGGGCGCCACCGTCGCCGTCCTGGACACGGGGATCGACCGGGACCACCCGTTCTTCGCGGGCCGGATCGTGGACGAGGCGTGCTTCTCCTCCTCCGACGCCAGCGACGGCGCCGTCTCGCTCTGCCCGAACAACCAGCCCAGCCAGACCGGTCCCGGCGCGGCGGACGCCGAGACCGCCCAGTGCGTCATCAGGGGTGCGAACGCCTGCTCCCACGGCACGCACGTGGCCGGCATCGCGGCCGGCCGGCTGGCCACGGGGGCGCCGTCCAACGGCGTCGCCCCCGAGGCGGGCATCCTCCCGGTCCAGGTCTTCAGCCGCGTGGACAACCCCATGACCTGCCTGATCGGCGGCGTTTCCGCACCGTGCTTCCTCAGCTACACCTCCGACCAGAAGCTGGCGCTCGAGTACATCGCGCGGGTGGCCAAGACGCACAACATCGCCTCGGTGAACATGAGCCTCGGCGGGGGCGGCCCGTACGCCCAGGCCTGTGACACGGACGCGTCCGCCGCCGCGGTCAAGCCCGAGTTCGACACGCTGGTGGGCCTGGGCGTGGCCCCCGTGGTGGCGGCGGGCAACAACGGCTTCCCGAACGGCGTCGCCACCCCCGCCTGCATCTCCACCGCCGTCACGGTGGGCGCCACCGACGACTCCGACGCGCTGGCCTCCTTCACCAACCGGGGGCCGCTGCTCGACCTGTTCGCGCCGGGGGTGAACATCAACTCCTCCGTGCCGAACAACACGTACGCGGAGAAGAGCGGGACCTCGATGGCCGCGCCGCACGTGGCGGGGATGTTCGCGCTGATGAAGCAGGCGTACCCGGCCTTCACTGTCGCGCAGAGCCTGCAGCGGCTGCAGGAGACGGGCACGCCCATCCGCTACGACGCGGCGGGCACCTCAGTGACCACCACGCGGATCGACGCCGAGCGCGCCACCGCGGGCGCCCGCGCCTGATCGGCGCGGGGAAGGCCGGACGGCGGGGTCCGGCTGCGAGGGCCGGACGGCGGGGGGCCGGCCACAAGGGCCGGATCGGCGGGATCCGGCCCTTTTCGCTGCGTGATTACACCAATCGTTACTCTTAACGACAAACACCCCTCACTCCCGTCCCCCTCCTCACCCCCACCCCACCCTCCTCAACTTCACCCCACCCTCCTCAACCCCCTCGCTCCCTCAACCCCCGGAGGAACAGTTGAGACTCTCGTCTCTGCTGGCCGGCGCCATCGCACTAGCCGCCACCTCGGCCGCGCTGGTCGCCACACCCGCCCTGGCCGACCCCGAGTCCAAGATCGACCCAGCGATCACCGCGACCGGCGAGCACCGCGCCATCGTCCGCGTGCAGCAGCCCGCGCAGGTGCGGTCCGTCCAGTCCAGCGCGGAGGAGGTCAAGCGGGACAAGAAGAACGTCTACGCGGATCCGCCCTCCGAGGTGGCCGGCAAGCTGGACTTCTTCGTCTACCGGGGCACCCGGGCGGAGCTCGAGCAGATCGCCGAGCAGTCCGACGTGGTCTCGATCCGCAAGGACAGGCTCAACGAGCCCTCGCTCGCCGAGAGCATCCCGCTGATCGGCGCGGACCGGGCACACGAGAAGGGCGTCACCGGCAAGGGCACGGCCGTCGCGATCATCGACAGCGGCATCGACAACGACCACCCCGCCTTCGGCAATCGCATCGTCGCCCAGGCCTGCTTCTCGGCCACCGACCCGGTCGACAACTCCACGCCGCTGTGCCCGAACGGCAGCCAGTTCCAGATCGGCGACGGCGCCGCCAACGCCGAGACGGCCGCCTGCATGACGGGCGCCCCGCAGCCGCAGTACGGCCTGTGCTACCACGGCACCCACGTCGCCGGCATCGCCGCCGGCCAGGCCACCGCCGACTTCCCGGCCAGCGGCGTCGCCCCCAAGGCCAAGATCGTGCCGGTGCAGGTGTTCAGCCGCTTCGACAACTCCCCGTACTGCGCCGGCCGCCCCGTCTGCATCCTGGCGTACGACTCGTCGGTCCTGACCGGCATGGCGTACGCGGACCTGCTGGCGGACCAGTACAACATCGCCTCCGTCAACCTGAGCCTGGGCGGCGGCCAGTACACCGAGGCCTGCGACACGGGCGACGGGGCCGACTTCAAGACCGAGGTCGACAAGCTCCTCGCCAAGGGCACCGCCACGGTGGTCGCCTCGGGCAACAACGGCTTCGAGTCCGCGGTGTCGTGGCCCGCGTGCGTCTCCAACACGGTCACGGTCGGCGCCACGGACAAGCAGGACGCGGTGGCCGCCTTCTCGAACCGTGGGACGCTCCTGGACGTGTTCGCGCCCGGGGTGTCGATCAAGGGTGCGATCGCGGGGAACACGTACGCGACGCTGAACGGCACCTCCATGGCCGCGCCACACGTGGCCGGCTCCCTGGCCCTCCTCCACCAGAAGCGGCCGCGCGCCGGGGTGGACAGCATGGTGGACGCTTTGAAGCGCACGGGCAAGCCGATCACGTACACGAGCGCGGAGACCGAGGTCACAACACCCCGCATCGACGTGTACGCGGCCCTGCGCACCCACTACTAGACGGCCCCCGTTGCCCTACTGGGTGGTCAGCCTGCTGGACCCCGCCCCGAGCCAAAGGTCTTCGCGGAGAAGCGCTTCGCGCTCGGGGCTCAGGCGTTTCTCCTTCAGGCGCCTGGCGGCGCAACCCCCCGCGCCTTCGGCGCCATCGCCCACCCGTGACCCGGTTACCGGTCTGGCCAGTTGGAGCCCACCCCGAAAACCCCGCTCGCTCCGCTCGCCGGTCAGCCCACCCGTTGACCGGTGAAGCGGTGGGCCGACCGACGCCCACCCCGGACCGGACGCCTTCCGGCCCCCCCTTGGCCGCGGGCCGTTCGGGCTCGCCCTTGGCCAGCTGGACTTTGCCGGCCTGGACGCGATCTCCTGCACCCTCGCGGGCCTGTTCTGGGCACGGATCGAAGCCCTGCCGCCAGGAATCAGCTCGTGCGGCTCCCGGCGGCAGTGGCCCGCGCCTGGAAGGAAGACCTGAAGACCAAGAGCGCACCACCACTGGACCCGGCGGGACACCCGTCGAGATCTCCAGCCCGCGGCTCAACACCAAAGACGAGCTCATCCGCGTCCGTGCCTTTCTATCTCGATACCGCCCAGTGGGCAGCCGAAGAACCAGCCCGCTGGGGGCTATGGGCCGTGCCCGATCAGCGACGATGAGATCCACAAAGCCAAGGACCGAAAGCACCGCAAGGCCCGAATGGACCAACGCACCCGCGAACGGCAGACCGTCCTCCCGGTGCTGATCAGCACCACCGACCGCCATCGCCACACGGCCACCGGGCTGCTTCAGGCCGCACAGAACAGCGCGCCCGGAGCGGTGATCCCCGGCACCAGTGGGTCACTGCGCAGGGCCCTGGCTCCGATCGCCACAGGCCACCTCACCTGGGCCAAAAGTCTGGAACGCGCCGATGCCGCTGCTGTTCAACACCCTGGCGGCTACCAACCTGACGGACGGCGAGGGCCGGCTTCTCCACTTCTCGCCCGACGACTTTCGCCGAACCCTGGCATCCCCACCACGCGCGGTGATCGATGAACCTTACGAAGGTGGGCTGCCGCATAGCCCTCAACCAAGATCGAGAAGTGTGCGTCAAACGCCCTTCAGAACACGATCAAGTGCCGCCCGGCCCGCAGGTCCCCAGTTCGGCTTGCCGCCGGGAAGGCCCCGATCTCCGTTCTGCCCCATGAGCATCAGGAAGAGGCTCTTCATAGCGGCCAGCCCGCGGGCGCGCCTGATCGTTGCCTCGTCCGCGTGCGCGTACGCGTCGAAGAACCGTGCGGCCGCGCCCGCGGGAAGCAGCACCCACGCGGCGCCGAGGTCCCACGCGGGATCGCCGGCGAACAGGGCACCGAAATCGATCACGCCCGAGAGCGTCCCGTCCGAGACGACGACATTTGCGGGATGGAGGTCGCCGTGCACCCACACCGGCGGGCCCTCCCACTCGGGGGCCGCGACGGCATCGGCCCAGACGGCCCGGACGGCGGGGACATCGCCGACGGCGTCGGGGTCAATGGCCTGCAAGAACTGCTCGAAGCCACCCGTGCACCTCTTGGGATGAGCGCCGAAGTCCGAACTGGCCGGGGCCTCGGCGGGCGCCTCCACATGGAGCGCCCTGAGGAAGCCCGCCAGCGTGTCGGCCGCGTGGGCGCCGCGGCTGATCGAGCCGTGGTCCAGCGGCTCGCCGGGAACCCACGTCATCACGGTCCAGTGCTTCGGGAAGCGCTCGGACGGTTCGCCGAACCGCACCGGGGTCGGCACCGGGAGCGGCAGGCGCGGGGCCAGCACAGGTAGCCACCGCCGCTCCTTGAGCTGGAGCTCCGGGGTAGGGTCCATGCGCTGCATGCGCACGACCAACTCGTCCCCGAGGCGCCACATTTGGTTGCCCCAGCCGCCCGCCACCTCGCGGATGGCCAGCCCTGCAAGGTCTGGATGTTGCTCCTGCAGCAGGTCGCGGACCAGGTCTGCGGTGATCGCGATCTCGGTGTCGGTCATGCGAAGTCACAGTACTGAGGCGGCAGGCGGAGCGGCTCTCGCTCTCCGGGCTCTCCGGCAACGATCGGTCCCTGCTGATCGGCGGTCCCCAACCACCACGGCCTCGTTGTGGACACGGTCTCCAACGAGGCCACCCAGGTCATAGGCCATGCAACGATCAGCGGCTCAAGATGATGACCACTTGTGAAACGCCGGGTGGGGGTCCAGCCCAATGATCGTGAAAGTTGGGATTTGAGACACAGAAAGCGATCTCAAAACTGGCCAAGGTCATGTCCAACGTCGTGCGTGCGGTCGACAAGATGCGCAGGAGCATCGCTGCCGAGTTCTGGCATTGCCGCCCGCTCGATGATCACGATCGGGATCTGCCTTGACGTCTCTCGCTGGTAGCCGATGTAGCGCGGCCATATCCCGGTCATCGTCTCCCACAGGCGAAGCCGCTCGTCCTCGGCCGCCGGGCGGGCCACCGCATCGAACACCTCGGCCCCGACCTGCACCTTGACCTGCGGCTGAGCGAGCAGATTGTGGAACCAGAGCGGATGGTCGGCGGCGCCGCCGTTGGAGGCGACCACGAGGTAGCGGTCGTCGTCGCGGCCGTAGATGAGGGCCGTGCGCCGGGGAAGTCCTGAGCGGCGGCCGATCGTCGTGATCAGCAGCGTGGGGGCGCCGTGGAAGAGGTGACCTCGAGCGCCGCCGGACTCGGCGTAGCTCTTGACGTGCCTGGCCACCCACCCGGTCGGGCTGTCGATCGGCTCTTGGCTCATCGCGCCGCTCCGCCCACGCGGCGGTCGGCCCACTCGCGTGCCTGGGCGAACCAGTGGGGCGCGGTGCGGTGGCCATTGAGCACGTGACCGGTGCCGGGGACCAGGACGGTCTCCAGCCTGGCGCGGGGACCGTAGAAGGGGGCCTCCTGGGCGTGCAGCGCGGCCGAGGAGGAGCGGGCTCCGGCCAGCAGCTTGTCATGCTCGCCGTTGACGATCAGTACGGGGGCCTGGATCTGCTTGTTGATCGAGGGCGGGGTGTAGGAGTCGCCGGGAGGGAAGACGTCCGTCGTCTTGGTGGCCTCGTCGGCGGCGATGACCTTGGGGTCGGCGTTGGGCCGGTGGTAGAACCAGGTGACCCGCAGGCCGGGCCGGGTGGTGAGGTAGCCGTCGTCGAGCCCGCGACCGGCGAAGCGGGGGTCGTCGGCGGCGCGGTAGATTCCGGCGCCCATCTGCTCGAAAGCGGCCTCGTTCGGCACGCTCGATTCGCCGGTCAGGATGACGCCGTCCACCTCCGCCGGATGTGCGGCGGCCACCGTGCGGGCGAGGGTCGAGCCCAGCGAGTGTCCGACCAGAACGACCTTGGCGAACCGGCCACCGCCCAGACGACCCTCGCGCAACTGCCGGATGAGCTGGCGGATGACGATCTGGTGGGTGTCCTGCCCGAAGCGGGCGCTCGGCGGGTAGGAGCTCGCCCCGGTGCCGAGACGATCAATGGCCAGCGTCGCGTACCCGGCGGCGGTCATCGTCTCCACGTAGGAGGGACACTGCCGGTCGCCGCGCATCCGCCAGTAGGCCTGGCCGTAGAAGCCGCCGGGAATGAGCAGCTGAACGGTGGCGGCACGGCCGCGCGGCAGGCACAGAGTGCCGGCGACGCGCTGGTCGGCGGGGCCACTGGAGGTCATCGCCACCTCGGCGCTGACCGTCCGGCAGGCGGAGGCGGCGTTCGCCGCTGCCGGGATCGAGGTTGCGGGGATCGAGACGAGCGCCAGAAGTACCGCAGTCGTGATGCGCATGAAGCTCCTTTGAGATACCCAAATTTGGTTAACCAAATTTGGGTATCGAACTATGGCTGATCCACCCTCCTGCCGTCAAACCGGTCTCCGGCCGATCAGGCCGGCTCCTCACCGCGTTCCAGCCGCCCGATCAAGTCACGGATCCACGCCGCCTCACCCGCCGCCTGCGCCGCGCGCAGGGTGAACAGCTCTCTCACGTTCCTTGGGCGCTTTCCCTCCCGGGCCGTGGCCATGATCTGCTCCCGCTCGCCCTCCAGAGCGTGCACCCGCTCCTTGAGCAGCGCGATCACTTCCTCCTCGGGCAGCGCGGGTAGCAGCACAAGGGCCGCGTTGAGCAGCTCCGGACGCCGATCGGGAACCCTGAGGGCGCTTCTGAGCAGCCCGAGGAACTCCGCCTCGCCCTTCTCATTGATGGCGTAATCGACGCGGCCCGGCCATTCGTGCACCTCGCTGGTGTCCAGAAGACCTTCCTTGGCCAGCTGACGCAGCGCGTGGTAGATCGAGCCAGACCTGAGCCCTGCCCATTGCCCGGCCTCCCACGACTCCAGTTCGGAGCCCACCAGATAGCCGTGTGCCTGACCGTGCAGCCGCACCACGCCAAGGACCAGCAGTCGCGTCGCCGACATCGTCTCCCTCACTCGCCGGGGCCCCGCACCCGCCAAAGCCCTGCCGAACAGGCTAGCTGTCGTGTACGTGGAGGCGAGAAGGCGACGGGCATACCAGTATTCGTCACCCGCGTGATTCCCGCAGTTCGCCGGGCCATGTGAGCTCCGGGCCGTCATGGGGCGAACAGGACGCGGGGCTCAAGGAGCGGTCGGCGGGCCGAGGTTGAATGTCCGGTTGCCGAACCGGCGGATGACGCGGGTGATGCCAGGTCGTCGGGATCGACGTGGCGGCCTTCGGCGGCGTCACTGATGTCGCAGGCGGTGGATGGCACCTTCGTAGATGAAAGGCCGCCGAACGGCGATCGGTCTCTCACTCCTCGTCAGGTTCGGCCCAGAACGGTGGCACGAACGCGCCATCGCGACGCGTCACAACCTTCCCGTCGCGGACGCTCAGCAGCTCCGGCTCATTGTGCTCGTACCAGCGCTGATATCCGAAAAAGGACTCGTTCTTGTGGAGCCGGGCGGCCAACCAGTTCATCAGCCCGGCCACCTCGGCATGCCCGTCGGGGTGGATCTCCCAGCGGCAGGTCAGCGCCCAGCGTTCGTCGCCGTGGTCGTCCGCGCGCACCAGGATCGAGCAGCCGGCGCCCGAAATCTTCGAGGCCGCGTACGGCGAACCATCGCTCCACACCGGTTGCGGAAACTCCTTGATCACCCAGTCGCCGTTCTCGTCCTGCACCGCCTCCTGCTCGTCGTCCAGCAGATCGAGGACCTCGTTGACGATGATCGTCTTCTCGGTGATGTGCTCGGGCCGCGACCCGAGGCCCACGTGCCAGCGCAACTCGGCGAGTTCGGTCTCGGACAAGTCGCCGCGCAGGTCCATCGCGACCATGAGTTCGTGAATGTCAGCCACGGCAGCACCGTAGCGACACGGACCGACACCGGGCGGCCGCACCAGAACGGCGGGTCCGCTCTGAGGCCGAAGCAACTACTCGCGGCCCGCTAGGAGGCGGCGGGGTGATGGTCGGTGAGGCGGTCGAGGGCGGCGGCGGTGGCCTCGTCGGAGGCGAGGTAGACGACCAGCCGCTGCTCGTCGGGGTCGGGCAGCTCCAGGCTCTCGTACGCCAGCCGTAGCTCCCCCACCTCCGGGTGCGCCCACCGCTCGACGCCGGTGCGCGTGGGCAACGCGGCCGAGCCCTCGAACCGGTCGCGGAAGCGGTCGCCGGCGGTGATCGTCAGCTCCTCGGCGAGCAGCGCCGCATGCGGGTCTCCGAGCGCGGACGCGGCCCGCAGCGCGGCGGCCCGCTCGTCGGCGACCGTGTCCCAGCCGGGGTGGGCGTCGTGCGCGCGCGGGTCGGTGAAGACGTACCGGACCAGGTTAGGCGGCTCGGCCTCCAGCAGCCCGCTCGGGCCGGCGAGCTGCGCGAACCCGGCCGTCCACGCGAGCAGGTCGCCGGGCCGGTTGGCAACCAGCGCCGGCGCGGGCTCGAGCCGGTCCAGCAGCGCCTGCACGGTCGGGCGGACCGTCCGGGCCCGCGTCATGGCGGCCCCGTCGCACGTGCCGCCACCGGTGGTCTTCGCCAGCCGGTGCAGGTGGATCCGCTCGTCACGGGACAGACCCAACGTCTCCGCGAGCGCGGAGAGCACCTGGGCGGACGGGCTGCGGTCGCGCCCCTGCTCCAGCCGGGTGAGGTAATCGACGCTGACGCCGGCGAGCGTGGCCAGCTCGGCTCGGCGCAGCCCCGGGGTGCGGCGCCGGTTCCCGTTCGGGAGCCCGACCGCGGCCGGCGGGACCGCCTCCCGGTGTGCGCGTAGAAAGGCGCCCAGCTCTGTCTCCCTCATCAACCGCGATTGTATTCGCGGCGAGCCTGGCCCTGCCAGGGCTAGGAAAACCGCAGCCTGGCCCCGACACACCCAGCGCCGGGACGCTAGCAGGCATGAGCACCTTGGAGGAGGCCCATGATCCAGATCGCGATCATTCTGGGCAGCACCCGCCCCGGGCGCCGCGTCGAGGACGTGGCCCGGTGGGTCGCCGAGGCCGCCGGCCGGCACCCTGCGGTCAAGACCGGGGAGGCCGGCCTCGAACTCGTCGACATAGCCGAGCACGAGCTGCCGTTGCTGGATGAGCCGGCGCCCGCGGTCATCGGTTACTACCAAAATGCGCACACCAAGCGGTGGGCGGCCACGATCGACAGGTTCGACGGGTTCGTGTTCGTCACCCCGGAGTACAACAGTGCCATCCCCGCGGCGCTGAAGAACGCCATCGACTACCTGTACGCGGAATGGAATGACAAAGCAGCCGGGATCGTCAGCTACGGGGTTTACGGCGGCACCCGCGCCGCCGAACAACTACGGCAGACCATGGGCGAGATCAAAATCGCCGACGTACACGCCCAGGTCGCGATCAATCCGTACTTCGACTTCGACTTCACCGACTCCGAAGCCGGCGTCTGCGCCCCCGGCGAGCGCCAGGAAACCGCCCTGATCACCATGCTGGATGAAGTCCTCGCATGGTCCCGTGCCCTCCGGGTGCTGCGGGACCCCACCGCGAGCCCCGACCACCGGGCCGGAACGACCTGATCCACGCGCTCTGTTCCGCCGGCAGCTACTTCCACACAAGAAAGGACCATGATGAAAGTAGAGATATACGCCGATATCGCGTGCCCGTGGTGCCGCCTCGGCACGTACCAGTTCCACCGCGCGGTGGCCGCGGCCGGCACAGAAGCGGAGGTCGAACTCGTTCATCGTCCGATCCAGCTCCTTCCCGACGCGCCCGAGGAACCCCGGCCACTGATGGACGCGGTGGTCGGGATGTTCGGTCGCGAACAAGCCGAGGCGATGGTCGCGGAGATGACCCGGCTCGGCGCCGGCGAAGGAATCGAGTACCGATTCGACCGTGCGGTGGCGGTCAACACCTTGACCGCGCACCGGCTGCTGTGGCTCGCCCTGCACGAGCACGGTGCCGAGGTGCAGGCCGCGCTGGCGACCGCCCTCTTCGACGCGTACTTCCGCGACGGCGTGAACATCGCCGACCACACGCAACTCACCGAGCTGGCCGAACGGGTCGGCCTGGAGGGCGGCCGGGTGCGGGACTTTCTCGCCTCCGAGGAGGGGAGCGCCGAGGTACGTGAGCAGGCGGCCGCGGCGCGGCGGGACGGCGTCACCACCGTGCCGAGATTCGTCTTCGAGGACGGCGCGCTGATCGTAGGTGTGACCAGCACCGAGGCGCTCGGCGACGCGCTCCGGAAGGCCGGCGGCCGGTAAGGCGCTGCCTCAGGTGACGGTGCCGTCCCAGTGAGCGATCCCTTCGCCCTGCTTGACGACGACGGGCGGGGACGGCTGTGCGGGCCAGATCTGCAGGTAGTGGTGGTCGCCGTCGAAATCCGGCCGTTCCGTGAGCGTGCTCCAGACGTGGTAGCGCAGCCGGTGCATGCCCGGACCGGCGGGCAGCGGGGGAAGGCGGCGCATCGCCGTGTCGTCCCAGTCCATGCACCATCCGATCAGGAAGAGCTCGCCGGTCGTCGACATGAAGTCGATCTCCACGATCTCCTCGTACCCGTCGAGGTCGGCGCCCGGATCGTGGTCGGCGACGGTCACCGTGAGGGGGATGCCGTCGCCGTGCTGGTAAGAGATCGCCAGTTCGGCCATGGCCTTCCGTACCGTGACGAGCGCGACGGACCGCTCCACGTCGCCCGCGTCGTCCCCGTCCCAGTCCCCGTTCATCAGGAAGACAGTGCTGCAGTCCTCGACGTCTACTTCCACCTGGACGGTCTCCGCATAGGGGCTCATGGCGGCGAGCGTAGAGCCCGCGACCCACCTCCGTCGCGCCGGTACCTCTCGGGCAGGTCCGGCCGATACAGTCCAGGGGTGCGTTGATCCTCCGGGCGGCGGCCACGTACCGCCGCGGACGGTGCGGGCGACCCCGGCAGGCGGGGCCGCCCCGGCAGGCTTCCCCCGTCACGATCCCACCGGAGATCACCATGCCCGCCCGCCAACCTCTCACCTACCGCTCGTTCGTCGAGCTCGCCACCGCCGACCCCGCCGTCGTCGGGCTCGTCCTCAAGGGCTCCCGCGCCCACGACGGCATGGTCACCGAGCACTCCGACCATGACCTGTACGCCGTCCTCGCCGACGGCGCGGCGACGGCTCGATGCGGCCGACAGCATCCGGTTCCTGCTGGAGCTGCTGTTCGCTCTCGACCGTCGCCCCCGCCCGTACAACAAGTACCTGGAATGGGAGCTCGCCCGGCACCCGCTGCCGGGCTGGGACACCGGCATGCTGCTGGACGCCGCCCGCCGCATCTCGGGAACGGGCGACGTACCGCTGCAACGGCGCCTCTTCGCCCAGGTCGAGGCGGCGGCCCGGCGTGCCGGGCACGGCGCGGTGCTGGACGCGTGGGGCAAGGACCTCGACCTGATGCGACCGCAGCAGGACAGGTCCTAGCCCGCCGGCTTGACCTCCGGGTAGCGCGAAGCCGGGTCGTTCAGGATCGGCTGTGGCTTGCCCCGCAGGTGGAGGTCGTAGAAGGCCGCGACGATCCCGCGCGTGATCTCCAGGGATCGCGTGGCGGGCAGGTCGGCGCCGTCGTCGATGCCGAGCTGCTCGGAAAGCACGGAAATGTCGGTGAAGGAGGCGTGCTCGGTACCCGTCACCACGAACCAGCGCTTCCAGCCGGTGAGGTTCGGCCAGGCCTGGTCCCAGGTGGGGTCCTTGCCCGGGCTGTGCTTCGCCTCGGAGCCGAGGAGCAGGTACGGCTTGGCCAGCCCACTGCTGGGGACCGGGACGACGGCGGTGCCGTCGATGTTCATCCCGGCGCGCAGCCGGGAGTCCTTCAGCAGGGCGGCCACGGAGCTCGCGCCGCCCACGGAGTGGCCGCCCATGGCGATCCTGGATCGGTCGATCAGCTTGGGATACCTGGCGAGCACCGAGTCCAGGACGAAGGTGACATCGGCCGCCCGGATCTGCCCGACCTTGGCCCAGAACGCCGGATTCTTCGGTTCGACCTCGCACGCGACGCACTCGGCGACCCTCCCGTCGGGGAAGCTCGTGGCGACGTTCTCGTACGTGTGCCCGATGACGGCCACCGCGTAGCCCCGGCCGGCCAGGTCCTCGGCCAGGCCGGTGAGCGAGTAGCGGGGCTTGGTGAAGCCCGGGGAGAGGACCACGAGGGGCAGCCGTCGCTTGGCCGGCCTGGCGTCCTTGACGGCGTCGATCCGCGTCTTGCTGAGCAGATCGCCCGGTACGCCGGAAGCGCCCGCCTCCTTCAACGTGAGCTCGGACTCCTTGACCGTCATGTACGGCGCCGGCACCCCGCCGGCCTTCGCCGCCGGATACCAGAGCGAGACCATGAGCTCCCGCGCCTTCACGCTGGGCACCCAGGGATCGGGGCGGGAGGTGTCCTTGAGGTGGAGGGAGGTCATGCCGACCGGCAGCTTGCCCATCGGCTTGGGGATGCGCAGAGCGGGTGCCGGCTCGGTGGTTCGGTTCCTGACGGCGGCCTCCGACGTGGCCGCCCAGGAGGCGGCGGCCGGCAGGGCGAGGAGTACGGCGAGGGCAAGCCGCCCGATTCGGTGACTCATGGGGCTCGACGCTAGAGCCGGGCGATCTCCGGTCGCGTCGGCCGTGACGACGACATCGGCGGCGGGGTCGTCCTCGAGATGTAGTCCGCTCCGCCGATGCCCCCCATACGCCACGAACAGGACAATGTGCGAGTGTCACTGATCAGAAGGCGATGGCGGGACCTGCTCCGCGCGGAGCACAGGCCCTCGCGTCGCGCGCTCATGTTCGACGTCCTTCTCGCGGTCGCCTTGGCCGTGCTGGCGATGGTGGCGGCGGCACCCGCCGTGGACGCCGTCCACAGCGTCGATCCCCTGCGGCTGCCTCCCCCGCCCCGGCCCGTCCTGCCCACCCACAGTGACGCGGTCGATCCCGGTCTGCTCTTCGCGGTGGCGCTGACGGCGTTGCCGCTGGCCGTACGGCGGCTGTATCCGTTGACCGCCTTCTGGATCGTGCTGCTCGCCGCCCTGGCCACCGATGACGAGGCGACCTGGGTCACCGTGGCGACCTGCGCCATCGCCGCCTACGGAGCGGTCGCCTACAGCCGCAACCGGCTGGTGGCGCTGGGCGGTCTGGTGCTGGCCACCGTGCTGGCGGGGATGGCCTTCAAGGATGCCGTGGCGGGGTTGCCGAGCTGGCTCGGGCCGTTCGTGGTGCTGCTCGGCGCGGGGGTCATGGCGAGCTTCGTCCGGTTCTGGCGGCAGCAGCTCGCGGAGCGGGACGAGAAGCTCCGCCGGGCCGTACAGGTGGAGCGCTCGCGCATCGCCGGCGAGCTGCACGACGTCGTCACCCACAATGTGAACGTGATGGTGATCCAGGCGGGGGCGGCGCGCAAGGTGATGGACACGACGCCGGAGCGGGCCAAGCAGGCCATGCTCGCGGTGGAGACCAGCGGCAGGGCCGCCATGGCCGAGCTCCGCCACGTCATGGGCCTGCTTGCCGCCTCCGGCAGCGGGTCCGACCTTCTCGAACCGCAGCCCGGGCTCGACCAGCTCGACCCGCTCATCGAGCGCGTGCGCGCGGCCGGGGTTCCGGTCAGCGCCGAGATCGGTACGCCGGAGGGTCCGGTGCCGCCCGGGGTGGGCCTGGCCGTCTACCGCGTCGTCCAGGAGGCGCTCACCAACACGATCAAGCACGCGGGCGGCGCCGCCGTGTCGGTGGCGATCAGTCACACCGGAGACTGGCTGGACATCGAGATCGCCGACCGCGGCGGCATTCCCGCGGCCCGCGCGGGGGACGGCCAGGGCCGGGGGCTGATCGGGCTGCGCGAACGGCTGGCGCTCTACGACGGGACCCTGGAGGCGGGGCCGCGGAGCGGCGGAGGCTTCGTGACCAGGGCGCGCCTGCGGTGGACGGCATGAACGAGGCGCCCCGCGTGGTCATCGCCGACGATCAGGCGCTCGTACGCAGCGGGTTCGGGATGATCCTGGCCGCCGACGGGATCGAGGTGGTCGCCGAGGCCGCCGACGGCGTCGAGGCGGTCTCCGCCGTCCGGCGGACCCGGCCCGATCTCGTGCTCATGGACGTACGGATGCCGCGCCTGGACGGCATCGAGGCCACCCGGCAGATCCTGTCCGGCGGCGCGGACGGGACCCGCGTCCTCATCCTGACCACGTACGACCTCGACCACTACGTCTACGCGGCGCTCACCGCCGGGGCCAGCGGCTTCCTGCTCAAGGACGTCTCCCCCGAACACCTGGTGGCCGCGGTGCGCCTGGTGCGCACGGGGGACGCGCTGCTCGCGCCCGCGATCACCCGCCGCCTGATCGAGCGCTTCGCCCGCCACGACGAGCCCGCCCGCCGCGTCGTGCACGGCGACCTGTCTCAGCTGACCCCGCGCGAGCTGGAGGTCCTGCGCCTGCTCGCGACCGGCATGAGCAACGCCGAGGTCGCCGACCGCCTGGTGCTGAGCCCGACGACGGTCAAGACGCATGTCGCGCGCATCCTGTCAAAGCTGGAGCTCCGCGACCGCGTCCAGGCCGTCGTCCTCGCCTACGAGACGGGCCTGGTCAGCCCCAGCAAGCCGGCTCCGATCACGCGTAAAGCTCCTTGAGGCCGACCAGGCGGACGCCTTTATGCAGCCATAGATCCCTAAACGCATTTCGTATTGTGTCGCTTAGGGTGGCTTCATGGAGGCAGGAAAGGCGATCTTCGAAACCGTCGACAAGCTTCGTCAGCGGCGCACGGCCCCGCTGGTGCTGGAGCTCGATCTCACAGAGGGCCTCACCGAGGGCCCGCCGGCGGACCCGCTCGCCGCGGTGCTGTCCATGCGTAAGACGCGCCTGTCCGACGTCCTGTCCGGGCTCAGGCGCGCCAGGCAGGACTCCAGGGTCAAGGCGCTGGTGGTGAGGATCGGGGGCAACCCGCTGGGCCTGGCCATGGTGCAGGAGCTGCGCCAGGCGGTGATCCAGTTCAGGGCGTCGGGCAAGCTGACCGTCGCGTTCTCGGAGACGTTCGGGGAGTTCGGCGGCGGTACGGTGCCGTACTACCTGGCCACCGCGTTCGAGCGCGTCTATCTGCAGCCGAGTGGCGACGTCGGGCTGACCGGGGTGGCGCTGGAGCAGCGCTTCGTCAAGGGGGCCCTGACGAAGCTGGGTGTCGGGTACGAGGCCGGGCAGCGGCACGAGTACAAGACCGCCGTCAACACCTTCACCCAGGACCACATGACCGAGCCGCACCGCGAGTCCATGGGCCGCATCGTCGAGTCGGTCACCGAGAGCCTCAGCGCGGGCATCGCCGACGGGCGCCGGCTCGACGCGGGCAAGGTGCGGGAGCTGATCGACCGCGGCCCGTTCACCGCCTCCGAGGCGCTGGAGGCCGGGCTGGTCGACGGGCTGGCGTACCGGGACGAGGTGTACGAGCAGGTCAAGCAGGCGGCGGGCGACGACTCGCACCTGCTCTACGTGTCCAGGTACGCCAGGGGCGCGGCCGTGCGGAAGCTGCCGCACCCGACGGCGGACGGGATCGCGCTCATCCACGGCACGGGCATGATCAGGACCGGCCGCAGCGGGCGCAGCCCGCTCGGCGGGGGCGGGGCGATGGGCTCCGACACGATCAGCGCCGCCTTCCGGGCGGCCCGGCGGGACGAGCACGTCAAGGCGGTCGTGTTCCGGGTGGACAGCCCCGGCGGCTCGTACGTGGCCTCCGACACGGTCTGGCGCGAGGTGACCCTCACGCGCAAGGTCAAGCCGGTGATCGTCTCGATGGGCGACCTGGCGGCGTCCGGCGGCTACTTCGTGGCGATGGCCGCCGACGTGATCGTGGCCCAGCCCGGCACGCTGACGGGCTCGATCGGCGTGTACGGCGGCAAGCCCGTCGTCGCGGAAATGCTCGAAAAAATCGGCATAAATTCGGAAATGGTGGCGTCCGGGGCTAACGCGGGAATGTTCTCTACATCTCGCGGCTTCTCCCCCGAGCAATGGGACCGCGTGAACGCCTGGCTCGACCGTATTTACGATGACTTCGTGGGCAAGGTCGCCGCGAGTCGCGACCTGACCCGGGAACGCGCGCACGAGCTGGCCCGCGGCCGCGTCTGGACCGGCGCCGACGCGCACGCCAGCGGGCTCGTGGACGAGCTGGGCGGCCTGGAGGACGCGCTGGTCCTGGCCAGGAAGCGGGCCGGCCTCCCCGACGACGCCCCCGTACGCGCCTACCCCCGGCTCAACCCGCTGGAGCGGCTGCGCGGGCCGGACTCTAGCGAGGACAAGTCCGCCGCCCTGGCCCGCCTGCGCCTGGACGCGTGGGGCCCTCTCGCCCGCCTGTCCGCCGAGCTCGGCCTCCCCGCCGCGGGCCCGCTGCTCCTGCCCACGTGGTACGTGATCCGCTGAGCGCTCACGAGCCGATCGGGCGGTAGCGGGAGCGGAGCCGTACCAGAGGCTGGAGAGCGGCCTCGACGTAGGGGACCGCGAGGACGGTGGCGATGAAGAGGGTGTGATCCCCGGCCGGGACCACTTTGGTGGTCTCGGCCTCCAGGGCGGCCACCCCGCCCTCCACCACCAGCGCGTCCGAGTGCGTTCCCCGGTGATGCGGCGTGCCCGCCAGCAGCAGCCGGGCGCTGGGCCGACCGGCGGTGGCGAAGCGGCTGGCGATGGCCGCCTGGCCGGACGACAGGAGCGAGGCCGCCCAGCGGTCCTGCCGGAGCAGGACCTCGTTGAGGTAGCCGCCGCTGGCCAGGCTCACCAGGAGGAGCGGGGGCTCCAGCGAGACGGACATCAGCGCCGACACCGTGGTGCCCAGGTCGTCGCGCCCATCGCGTACGGTCACCACGGCCACCCCGGCCGCGAGCTGCGCCATCGCCTCCGTGAACTCGCTCACGGCACGAACCTAGCGGTGCGGGCCCCCGGACGGCGGGGACCCGCACCGGAAAACGGCGTCAGCCGAGGCTGTTGGCGGTCAGCCATTCCTTGGCCACGGTGCCGGGCTCGTCCTTGTTGACGGAGATCTTCTGCATCATGTCCAGGAGGGACTGCGTGGTGAGCTTCGCCGAGACGGCGTTCAGCGTGGTCTTGATCGTGTCGTTCGCGGCCGCCTTGTTGAGGAGCGGCGTCACGTTCTGGGCGGGGAAGATGTTCTTGGGGTCCTGCAGCGGCACCAGGTTGTTGGCCGTCATCTTGGGGTCGGTGGTGAAGACGTTGCCGACCTGGATCGTGCCGTCCTTGATCGCGTCAGCGGTGGTCGGGCCCGTGGGCTTCCACTGCTTGAACTCGATCCCGTAGACCTCCTTGAACCGCGCCTCCCACCGCTTCTTGAACTCGGGCGGGCCGCCGACGACGAAGTCCTTGGAGACCTTGGCCAGGTCCTCCATGGTGTTCAGCGACTGCTTGGTCTGGGTGTCCTTGGAGATGGACAGGCTGTCCTTGTCCTCGGCCGGGGAGGAGTCGAGCACCTCCAGCTCGGCGGGGAGCTTCTCCTTCAGCGCGGCGTTGACCTCGTCGGTGGTCGCGGCCGTGTTCTTGAGGTCGACGAAGGCCAGCAGGTTGCCGTTGTACTCGGGCACGATGGTCAGGCCACCGCTTTTGACCTGGTCGATCACGACCTCGCGGCTGCCGATGCGCGGCTTCTCCTCGACCTGCACGCCCTTGGCCTGCAGCGCCTGGGCGTAGATCGACCCGAGCAGCACGCTCTCGTCGAAGTCGAAGGATCCGATGACGGCCTTGCCCCCGCCCCCGCTCGAAGCCGAACCGCTGGGGGCCGCGCTCGAGGTGTCGAGCGGGTTGCCTCCAGTGTTGCCACCGCCGCCACCGCCACAGGCGGCCAGCGCGAGCATCGCCGAAACGAACACCCCGGCGATGCCGTACTTGCGTCCCATCTTGCTTTTCCCTTCTAAGCGGGAGGTAATACAGGAGACTATCGGACCTTCAGCCGCTGGCTCACGCCCGGGGATACCGTCACCCTCTGGGCAAGCGTGAACAATATCTGGACCATCAGGGCAAACAGCACAATCAGTACTGAACCGCCGACGACGCTCGCGTAATCCTTCGTCGCGAAACCGTCGATCACGAACCGCCCCAGACCACCGAGCCCGGTGTACGCGGCGACGGTGGTGGTGGCCACGACCTGGATCGCCGACAGCCGGCACCCCAGCAGGATCAGCGGCAGCGCGACCGGGACGAGCACCCGCCCGAGCACCTGCCCGCCGCGCAGCCCCATCCCGTACGCGGCGTCGCGCAGCTCGGGATCGACGCCCTTGATGCCCTCGAACGTGTTCACCAGGATCGGCGGCACCGACAGCAGCACCAGCGGGACGATCACCGGCAGGCTGGACGCCGTCCCCAGCAGCAGCACGAACATCACCAGCAGGCCCAGCGTGGGCAGCGCCCTGGCCAGGTTCGCGGTGACGGCGACCAGCACCTCGCCCCGGCCCGTGTGGCCGATCAGCAGCCCCAGCGGCACCGCGATCACCACGGCCAGGACCAGCGCCAGGGCCGAGAACTCCAGGTGCTCCAGCAGGCGCATGGGGATGCCGTCGGGGCCGGACCAGTTGGCGCCGTTGCCGAAGAAGTCGGCCAGCCAGCCGAAGAAGTCGGTGAGCCAGCTCACGATCCCTGCCCCCTTCGGGCCCGTACCCATGGAGTGAGCAGCCGCTGCGCCAGCACCAGCAGCCCGTCGGCGACCAGCGCCAGCGCCACGATCAGCACGATCCCGACGATCACCGGCGGCATGAACGGGTTCTGGTACGCCCGCGTGAACAGCCCGCCGAGCCCGCCCTGCCCGATCAGCGCACCCACGCTGACCAGGCTGATGCTGGAGACCGCGACCACCCGCAGGCCCGCCAGCACCACCGGGACGGCGATCGGCAGCTCGACCGCGAGCAGCCTGCGCAGCGGCGTGAAGCCCATCGCGATCGCCGACTGCCGCACGTGGTCGGGCACCGAGCCGAGCCCGTCCACGACGGCCGGGATCAGCACGGCCATGCCGTAGAAGGTCAGCGGGATGATCACCGTGGTCTGCGACAGCCCGGTCACCGAGATCAGCAGCATGAAGACCGGCAGTGAGGGGAGCGCGTAGACGACGTTCATGAAGCCGGCGGTCGGCTGGTAGAGCCAGCGCCAGCGCACGCAGGCCAGCCCCAGCGGCAGCGCGACGACCAGCGCGAACAGGATCGGCACGAGGGACATGGTCAGGTGGTCGAGGAGCAGGTTCTTGATGCTGTCGACCCGGCCGGTATCCCAGTTACGCCCGATCCATTCCCATATGGAAGGAGGGCCGTCAGCCATCTGCCGCCTCCGCGAGCGCCTTGTCGAGCGTCTCCCTGGTGGCCACGCCGACGACCTTGCCCTGCTCGTCCACGGCCACCGCGCAGCCGGACGGCGACAGCAGCGCCGCGTCGAGGGCCGTGCGCATGGAGTCGCGCCCGTACACGAACGTCCCGTACGGCTCCAGCTCGTCGGGCCGCTCCCGGGAGACCCACCCGGTCGGCCTGCCGTCCTCCATGACCAGCCGCCACGGGTCGTCCGCGGTGTCGGTCAGGTCGGTACGCAGCCGCAGCCCGCCCGTCGAGATGAACTGCAGCCGCCGGATCCCCCGGTCGTGCCCCAGGAACTCCTTCACGAAGTCGTCGGCCGGCTCCGACAGCAGCGTCTTGGGAGCGGCGAGCTGCGCCAGCTTGCCGCCCACCCGCAGCACCGCCACGCGGTCGCCCAGCTTGATGGCCTCGTCGATGTCGTGCGTGACGAACACGATGGTCTTGTTCAGCTCGGACTGGAGCCTGAGCAGCTCGTCCTGCAGGCTCGTGCGCACGATGGGGTCGACCGCGCTGAACGGCTCGTCCATGAGCAGCACGGGCGGGTCGGCGGCCAGCGCCCTGGCCACGCCCACGCGCTGCTGCTGCCCGCCCGAGAGCTGGAAGGGGTAGCGACCGGCCAGCGCCGGGTCGAGGCCCACCCGTTCGAGCAGCTCCATGGCTCTGGCGCGGGCCTTCTTCTTGTCCCAGCCGAGCAGGTACGGGACCGTGGCGATGTTGTCCACGATCTTGCGGTGCGGGAACAGGC
Organism: Nonomuraea sp. NPDC049625; assembly: GCF_040675285.1. Lineage (NCBI taxonomy): Bacteria > Bacillati > Actinomycetota > Actinomycetes > Streptosporangiales > Streptosporangiaceae > Nonomuraea > Nonomuraea sp. NPDC049625. The sequence continues at coordinate 239,307 of NZ_JBFAOQ010000013.1, forward strand.
CGGCCTGCTGGATGACGTACCCGATGCCGCGCCGCAGCGTCGGCGGGTCGATGCCCTGCACCGGCGTGCCGTCGAGGAGGATCTGGCCCTCGGAGGCGTCGATCATCCGGTTGATCATCCGGAGGGATGTGGTTTTTCCGCAGCCCGAGGGGCCGACGAGCACGGTGATCTCTCCCGTGGGCGCCTCGAGGTCGAGACGGTCCACGGCGACCGTTCCGTCTGGGTAGCGTTTGGTGACAGCGTCGAATGTGATCACGCGCGAACTCTCGCTTCAGGCTTCTGTGGCAGGGGCCGCAGCCCCCGTGCCACGACCGCCGCATGATCTATCGCAGCACAGACTACGGCGCTCCGGACCACCGTGTCGTCCTGGGATCCAGCTGAAACGCTTCAGTTGAGCTGGATATTTACCCCAAATGTTGAAGTGGTAGTGCGCCGGACCGTGGTGTCTTGGCATGATTACCTCCACGAACTTCTGACCTATACCTCCACAAAGTCCTGACGAACACCCCGAACGAAATTCACGAACTTCAGCCCCGCACCCCTCACCCTCAGCGTCCGCTCACAGCAAGAGGATCCGGCCCCGTGTCTCAGCCGCTCACCGATCAGCGCCGACGCGCCGAGTTGATCGCAGAGCTCTACGACCGCCATGCCGCTGGGCTGTTCGCGTACTGCGCTGACCAGCTCGGCGACCTAGGCTCCGCGTCCGACGTACTGGTGACCTTGTTCTCCAGCGTCGCCGGCGTTCCCTCCGCCGCCGAAGCGCCTCGCGCCGCTCTCTACGCGTTCGCCCGCCGCGAGATCCACCGGCGGGACATCGTCTTCGCGCCCCCCTCCATCGATCCGCTGATCGACCCCGCCTCCGCCCTCGTCGAGCGCACCTTCCGCGAACTGCGACCACACCAGCGTGAAGTGCTGGTGCTGTGCGCGGTCTGCGGGATGAGCAAGGCGGAGCTGGCGTGGGTACTCGACGTCGCCCCCGACACCGCCGAGGAACTGGCGGTAGGGGCGGCCCACCACTTCCGGCACGCCTTGGTGACGGCGCTGTCCTCCACCGGGGTCCGCGTGCCCAAGCCGGTGGCGGACGTGTACGGCGCCCTGGGCGTGGCCCCGCTCGCCGACATCATCGGCCGCCTCCCCTGGGCGCAGCCGCCCGGAGCCCTCCGCATCCACTTCGCGGGCTCCCGTTCCGCCAGCCCCGGCCCTCTCTTCGTCAAGCCCCGCTGGCCCAGCCCGCCGATGTGGCCCCAGCCCCTGGCTGACGGGGACCCGGCGACCAGCACGGTCATCTTCCCGGCCGAGCTGCTGACGCCGCCGTCACCGTCGCAGGTGCCCGAGCACGCCGCCACCACGGCCCCGATGCCCAAGCTGAACAACTCCCCGGAGTCCGCACCGCGCCGCGGAGAATTCCCGGCCTCGCACGTCCCCTTCGGAGAAGCCCCGACCTCAACGCCACGCTCGTTCTTCGGAGAGAGCCGGAGCTCGACTCCGGTCTCCTTCTTCGGAGACGGCACGGCCTCGACCGCCCGCTCCCCCCTCAGGGACCCGTTGGCCTCCGCCCAGCGTCTGCACGATCCGCTGGGCCCCACCCCGTCTCTCAGAGATCCTCTGGCGGCGGTGGACGGCGCACGGCCCGACCAGCCCGGCACACCACACACAGCTCCACCCTTCGCAGGGAGGACCCCAGTGCCGCCTTACATCCATCCGTTCTTCCAGGACCCGCCCGACGAGCCTTTCGGCGGTCTGGAGCCCTTCGCGACCGGCGACGTGATCTTACCCAGGGACACCCCTGAGCCCTTCGCGACCGGCGACGTGATCCTGCCCAGAGATGTCCCGAGGCCGTTCTCGGACGACGATGACGGCGACATCCTGGCCCCCAGGGACCCGCACCCCGACGTACTGGTGCACAAGGGCCCCGCCCGCCCGCTCCAGCAGCCGCCGCGGACGAACGAGCCGGCCCGCGACGCGGCGCCCCTCTTCCGCCCCCGCCCCAAGTCGGCCAGGCGCACCAAGCCCGCCAAGTCCTCCGAGCCGGCCAGGCGCACCCCCAAGCCGGCCGAGCCCACGAGGCCCGCCGAACCGGTCTACCGCCTGCCCCTGTACGACAAGGCGCCCCCGAAGCCCCCCACCCTCCCCAGGCCCTCCTCCTCATCGAGCAGGAGAACCCCTGCTCCACCTGACGAGGAACCCCAAGGGACCTTCGCCTCGCTGGCCCCGGAGCCCTCTCTCCTGGCCCCGCGCCCGGTCCGCGCCCGTCCGGTGCCCAAGAAGCGCCCGGCGTACACGGCCCGGCCCGAGAAGCCCCGCCGCCGCCAGGACCGGCACTTCGACTGGGCCTGGGAGGTCGTCGGGTTCCTGATCTGCGTGGCGATCGCCATGATCGTCTTCTTCTCGATGCCCGCGTTCCTCCACCCGTGAGGTGCGTCGTCGTATCGGCTCGGCAACTGACCCCGTCGAGCCGATCGTCGGACGTGACGCGCATCCCCTTCGCGCCGACACGAGTCCTCAGCTCGCCGCCCGCTTCACGAGCGCGCTGATCCTCGCCTCGTCGTCGGCGGTCAGCTCCGTCAGTGCGAAGGCGGTCGGCCACATGGTGCCGTCGTCGAGGTTCGCCGGGTCGTTGAAGCCGAGAGTCGCGTACCTCGTCTTGAACTTCTGGGCGGGCTGGAAGAAGCAGACGATCTTGCCGTCCTTCGCGTAGGCGGGCTGCCCGTACCAGAGCTTCGCCGTCAGGGACGGAGCGTCGGCCTTGACGATGGCGTGGATCCGCTCGGCGATGACCCGGTCCGCCTCCGCCATCTCGGCGATCTTCTCGAGCACGTCCCGCTCCGTGTCGGCCTTCGCGCCCGAACCGCGGCGCGCGGCCTTCTTCAGCTCCTGGGCGTGCTCCTTCATCGCGGCTCGCTCGTCGTCGGTGAACCCGTCGAACTTGCCGGCGGCCGCGGTGCTCTTGGTGGCCTTCTTCGTTTCGCTCATGGTGAGAATCTCCTTGTCTGCGAGTCATCTGTCCTGCTGGGTGGCCCCGGGCGACGGATCAGTGGATGTCGCCCGGGGACCGGCGTGCCCTACCCCCACGCGCCGGCGATCTGCCGGGTGGTGGCGTTGAGCCGGTTGAACATGTTGGTGACGCCGATCATCAGGACGATCGCGGCCAGCTGCTTCTCGTCGAAGTAGGTGGCGGCGCTGTCCCAGACCTCGTCGTTGACCGCGTCGGCGCGGTCGGCCAGCCGGGTGGCGGCCTCGGCCAGCGCGAGCGCCGCCCGCTCCTCATCGGTGAAGTACGGGGTCTCCCGCCAGGCGGCGACCGTGGCCAGCTTCTCCTCGCTCACCCCGGCCTTGCGGGCCGTCTTGACGCCGCCGTCCACGCAGGCGCTGCAGCCGTTGATCTGGCTGACCCGCAGGTGCACCAGCTCCAGCGTCTGCCCCTCGACCCCGCCGGAGTGCACGGCCTTGAAGATGTCCTGAATGGGCTGCATCGCGCCGGACAGGATGACGGCGGGGTTCTGCATACGGGACTGCATCGGGTTTTCCTCTTTCAGGTCTGTGCCCCGTTCCCTCGGGGGCGTGACTCCATGACAGCCTGTGGAGGGCTACGATGACGACGTCCATGGGACACTCTGGGACAGTTGATGTGCCTCTGACCAGCGGTGATCGCCTTCGAGAAGTTTCCGCCGGTGTGGGACAGAAAGACAGGGAACGGTGGCTGTGCACCAGAAGGCAGCGAAGGCCGACCCGAAAGACGAGCTGGCCGCCCGCCTGCGCCTGCTCCAGGAGCTGTCGGAGCGCGGCGTGCGGGCCCTGGCCCGGGACGCCGGCCTCAGCTCGTCGTCACTGTCGCGCTACCTCAGCGGCCAGACGTTGCCGCCCTGGCCCGCCGTGGTCGCGCTCTGCCGCCTCCTCAAACGTGACCCCCGCCCGCTGCGCCCCCTGTGGGAACGGGCCTCCAACCCCCTGCCGGCTCCCCCGAAGACCAGCCGCCAGGTCCAGCCCCCGTCGCCACCCGCGGGAGCTCCGCGCCCGCCCCGCAACGACCTGCCGCGCGACGTGCCCGACTTCACCGGACGCGAAGCCCAGCTCGCCGCCGTGCTCGCCGGCGTGGACAGCAGCCGAGTGGTCGCCATCGACGGCATGGCGGGCGTCGGCAAGACCTGCCTGGCGGTGCACGCCGCGCACCGGCTCGGCGCCGACTACCCCGACGCGCAGCTCTACCTGGACCTGCACGGGTTCACCGCCGGCCGGGAGCCGCTCGGTCCCGATCCCGCGCTGCGGGCCCTGCTCGCCGCCCTCGACGTCCCCTCGGAGAAGATCCCGCAGGAGGGCGGCATCGAGCCGCTGGCCGCCTGCTGGCGCTCCGAGCTGGCCCACCGGCGGGCCGTCGTGGTCCTCGACAACGTCGCCGACGCCGACCAGGTCCGCCCGCTGCTGCCCGGCGCCGGTCCCTCCGTGGCCCTGATCACCAGTCGCAACCGGCTGCTGGGCCTGGACGAGGTGCCCCCGGTGTCGCTGGACGTGCTGACCCCGCAGGAGAGCGCCGAGCTGCTGGCCCGCGCCAGCGGCGACCCGGGCGAGCCCGACAGCCGGCTGGCCCGCGACCCGGAGTCCGCCGCCGAGGTGGTACGGCTGTGCGGCCAGCTGCCGCTGGCCCTGCGGCTGGCCGCGGCCCGGCTGCGGCACCGGCCGGGCTGGACCGTGGGCATCCTCGTCGAGCGGATGGCGGAGGGGGCCACCGAGTTCGACACGGCGTTCGCGATGTCCGTACGGCAGCTGGACCGGACGCAGCGCCGCTTCTTCCGGTTGCTGGGCCTGATGCCCGGCTCGACCTTCGACGAGTACGTGGCGGCGGCGCTGGCGGACATACCGCTGCGCAGCGCCCGGGCGATGCTGGAGGACCTGCTCGACGCGCACCTGGTCCAGCAGCCGGCGGCCGGCCGCTACCGCCTGCACGACCTGGTGCGCCAGCACGCGCGCCGGGCCGCCGCCGAGCAGGACTCACCGGCGGACCTGGAGCAGGCGCTGGGCCGGGTGCTCGACTACTACGTGCACGCGGCGGCCGCCGGTGACGCCGCGATGTCGTACCTGTCTCCCGTCCGGGAGGTCTCCGCGGGCCGGCCCCCGGCCGAGCTGCCGCGGTTCGCCGGCAAGCACGCGGCCCTCTACTGGTTCGCCACCGAGTACACCAACCTGATGGCCGTCTTCGAGGCTGCCGTCGCGGCCGGAGCCGACGCGCACGTGTGCGAGCTGCCGCGCTTCATGCGGGCGTTCTTCGCGCGGCGCTGCGGCACGACGCACCTCAACGTCCTGTTCGAGCGGTCGCTGGTGGCCGCGCAGCGCCTGGGCGATCCGGTACAGCTGGCCGAGGCGCACAGCGACCTGGGTTTCGCCCGGTACAACGCGGGCCGGATGGCGGAGGCGGAGGCCGCGTACGAGGCGGCGGCGCCGCTGGTGTCCCAGACCGGGGACACCAGGTCCGAGGCCGAGCTGACCATGCGCCGCGGCTACCTGAGGTGGGACGAGGGCTACGTCGAGGAGCCGCTCGACCTCTTCCGGCTGGCCGGCAAGCTGTACGCGGACGCCGGCTGCCCGATGGGCACGGTCCATGCGACCGCGTACGAGGCCTGGGCGATGCTGCAGCTGGGACACCACGAGGAGGCGGCGCGGCTGGCCCGCGTGGCACTGGACATGCCGCACGCCGACCCCGCGTGGCCGCCCACGCTGACGGCCAGGATCACCCTCGGCGTGGCCATCGCCCCCGAGGCGCCCGGCGAGGCGCTGGAGCACCTGGAACAGGCGCTGACGCTGGCCCGCGAGGACGGCCACAAGCACAACGAGGCGTGGTGCCTCAACTGCATGGGCGTGGCGCTGCGGCAGATGGGCCGGTACGAGGAGGCGCTCGCGAGCCACCGTCAGGCGTTCGCGCTGCTGGACGAGCTGTTCGAGGAGCATTGGAAGATCCATTTCCTCAACGGCTACGCCGAGACCTGCCGGCTGGCGGGCCTGCCCGAGGAGGCCCTGCGCCTGCACCGGCAGGCGCTGGAGCTGGCCCCGAAACTGGGATACCGGTACGCGGAGGCCCTGGCCCACGAGGGGATCGCCGCGGTCCTCGACGAGAGCGACCCGCCCACGGCCGCCGAACACCGCGCGGCCGGTCAGGCCATCCTTCAGGAGCTCAAACCGGAGACCTGACGCGACCAGCCGTTCACGTCAGTCGTGGGGCTCGGCCGACGAGGATGTCCGCGCGGGCGGCTTGCACCTGGCGGGCCTTGCGGGCGGCGTACCGCAGCACCGGCCCCAGTGTCGCGTGCACCGTCAGCACGTCCTCGACAGCGGTCCCCATGCCGTCCGCGGTCAGCCCGAACCGGTAGCCGAGCCGCACTCCGCCCGGGCTGTCCACCTCTCCCTCGATACCTTCCTCGGTGGCGCGTAACGTCACCTCGATCAGGTTGTCGTACTTCACCAGGCCGAAAAAGCGGAACCGCTCCACGGCCACGAACCGCGTCTCGCCGGGCTCCCGGCGAACGTCGCGTACCGCCACCACGAGCGGCGACAAGCCGACGTAGTTCGACGGCTCGCTGAGGTGCGCGAGCACCGCGGGCGGCGGAGCAGGAACGTGAAAAGCGTGACGGAGCACGGTGCCCGGCATCGTTCACCTCACAGTCGTCGAAGGACTGCAACCGAGTATGACGCCGGGACCGCCCCGAACCGTTCGGCGAGGCGGGCCACCGCGGCGGCTGTCTCCACGCAGATTCGGTCCTGTAAAAACCTTTGCGCAGCATGAACAGAACCCTGGACTCCCGGTTCGGGGGCGGGTAAAAATCCGATCGCCCATCCGAAGATCGTGGAGACGCCACCGGCGCCCACCCCGCGACGCTGTACGGGGCCACGTGGACGACCGGTAAGACGGGCATGGGGCTGAAGCTGGCCAACGCCTACGCCCAGACCTCCGGCCCGATCACCGACACCGGCCGCAACTTCATCGTCACCGCCTGGGCCCGCCTGACCGGCAACGCCGCGACCGCCACCGTCGTCACCCAGGAAGGCGCCAGGACCGGCGGCTTCACGCTCCAGTACTCGAAGCCCGACGACCGCTGGGCGCTGGTCCGCGCGGGCTCCGACGCCGACGGCGCCGCGACGGTCAAGGCCCTGTCGGCCGCCGCACCCAGGCTGAACGAGTGGACCCACCTGGCCGGCGTCTACGACTCCGCCGCCCGCCAGATCTCCCTCTACGTCAACGGCAGGCTCGAATCCACGGTCGCCGCCACCTCACCGTGGAACGCGGCCGGACCCCTCACCATCGGCCGCGGCAAGATCAACGGCGCAGCGGCGGACCCCTGGACGGGCGACCTCGACGAGGTCCGCGTCTACGGCCGCGCCATGTTCGCCGACGAACTCGCCGACCTGGTCAACAGCGCTGCCACGCTGGTCGGCCACTGGACGCTGGACGAGGAGTCCGGCCTGACAGCCGCCGACTCGTCGGGCAGGGCAACACCCGCGACCCTGTCGGGCGCAGCCTCGTGGACGGCCGGCTGGCTGGACGGCGCGCTCGCGCTCGACGGCGTCAACGGCTACGCCCAGACCACCGCCCCCGCCATCGGCACCAGATCCAGCTTCACCGTGGCCGCCTGGGTCCAACTCGACTACCTGCCCACCACCGACACCGCCGCCGTGGCCCAGCCCGGCAGCCGGACAGCCGGATTCCAGCTCGGCTTCGACAAGGAACAACAACGGTGGACCCTCGGCATGAGAGCAGCCGACACCGACACCGCCACCCTCGTACGCACCCGCTCCGACGCCATCCCCAACCCACTGGAGTGGACCCACGTCGCCGGCGTCTACGACGCGCTGGCCGGGGACCGTGGACGACGTCCGCACGTACGACGGCGTGCTGAGCGCCGAGCAGATCGCTCAGCTGGCCGCCCAGTAAGACCCGCTCAACACCGCCGGCCGCCGCGATCAGGGCAGCCGGCGGTCCTCAGAGCTCACCGACCGCGAGGCGGCAGCGATCGACGGGCTCGGACACCTCTACATCGTCGTCGGCTCCACCTTCCTGGTCGAGTTCGAGGACCAGCGGCTGTCCGGATGGGACAGGCTGATGCGGCTCAACCCGGACTCAGCCATGACCGTCTGCCACACGGCCGCCCGGGATTGACGGACGGCCATACCGCAACTAGCTTGGTTGCAGTATGGCGGATGTCGACCGAAGGGTGAGAGCAGTGAGCCTCAGCAGTAGGAGTGCCGTCGCGATTCATGCGCTCACGATGTTGGGTCGCTGGGATCGCTCGCTGACCTCGACCGAGATCGCCGACAGTCTGGCGAGCAATCCCGTACTCGTGCGACGCATCCTCGGCAGCCTGCGGGATGCGGGTCTGGTGTGGTCGACGGAAGGTCGCGGGGGCGGATGGTCGCTCGCTCGTCCCGCTCGTGAGATCACGCTCTACGACGCGCATGTCGCCGTAGAGGCAGGGCCGGTCCTGTCGCGGCACGCCCATCCACCCAGCGATGCGTGCGAGGTCGGCCGCCACATGCAGACCCTCCTTGAGACGGAGTTCCGGGAGGCCGAACAGGCCATGCAGGAGCGACTGGCTCAGACGACCATCGCCCACCTGGTCCATCAGGTGCTGACCGAAGAGCGAAAACCGGCGACACGGCACCGGTAGCTGGATAACGGCGGAGAGGACGTCTCCGCCGTTTCTCTTCATCTTAACTGTAACCAATCTGGTGGCAGTAATGGCCACGCGGAGGGACGCTGAATGACAGCCGCATCGACCAGAACAGGACGAACTGGTTCCGCGCCGACACTGCTGGCTGTGTTGATGCCGGCGATGCTCGCCACGGTCATCGCCAGTGACATGGTCAATCTGATGCTCCCCTCGATCGGCGAGGAGTTCGGGGCTTCGGAGGCCGAGCTCGCCTGGGTTGTCACCGGTTTCCTGCTGATGTTCTCGGTCGGCATCCCGTTCTACGGCCGCATCTCTGACCGGGTCAGTCTGCGGCGTCTGTTCTGCTTCGCTTTGGTGACTTACGCCGCGGGGAGCCTGATCTCCGCGCTTGCGCCGGGGCTCCTGGTGCTCGTGCTCGGACGGATCGTGATGGGGGTGGGCGCGGCTGGGTTGCCCGTGCTGTCGATCATCGCCGTCACCAGGCTGATGCCTGAGGACAAGCGAGGGATGGGGATCGGCGTCGTGTCCGCGGCCACAGGGATCGGCACCGCCGCAGGACCGGCCATCGGTGGTGGGCTCGGCCAGTTCGTCGGCTGGCCCGCACTGTTCTGGATGATGCTCGTGGTCGCGCTGGCGCTGGTTCCCGCGGCGTGGCGCGTGCTACCAGGCGAGCGCCCGGCCGGCGCGGGCCGCTTCGATCTTCCGGGTGGCATCCTGCTCGGACTCGGCGCCGGGCTCATCCTGTTCGGGATCACCCAGGCACAGGCCGCCGGTGTCGCGACCCCGTCGTCCTGGGGCAGCCTAGCGGTGGCTGTGGCGGCGTTCGTGCTGCTCGGGTGGCGCACGGTCCGCCTCGCGGATCCGTTCGTCCCGCCCGCACTGTTCGGCAGCCCGATCTACCGGGCCGCGGTCGTCGTCGCGTTCCTGGCCATGGTCGTCAATCTGGGTGGCATGGTGTTCGTTCCGCTGCTCGTGGTCGACGTCAACGGTCTCGAACCGGGCGCGGGTGCCCTGGTGATGATCCCGGCCGGAGTCGCGGTCGCCGCCCTCTCACCGTTGATCGGTCGCCTCGCCGACCGCATCGCCACCCGACTGCTCGTGCTGCCGGGGCTGGTGGCCGTAGGGCTGTTCTCCCTGTTCCTCTCGACCTTCGCGGGAGGCAGTTCGGTGATCCCCGCAGGGCTCGGGATCCTCGGACTCAGTGTCGGCTTCTTCTTCGTGTTGACCCCGATCATCAGCGCGGCTGCGAGTGCGCTTCCGCCCGGCCAGGCCGGCGTCGGGCTCGGAATCCTGCAAGGAGCCCAGTTCCTCGGCGCAGGCACCGGCCCCGCTCTCCTCGGCGTGCTGGTGACCGCGCGGCAGCAAACCGGCGCTGATGCCTTCAACCCCCTCCATACCGGGCAAGACGGTGCTGCCTATTCCGATGTCTTTCTGGCCATGGCCGTGATCGCCGTCCTCGCAGTGATCGCCGCGTTCAGGATGCGTCCAACAGCCACCGCGGATACGAAGGGGTAAGGCGCCGGCGATCGGGTTTCTCATGAGCGACAGGTCGTCAGGTTCCGCATGGGCATTGAGCTCGAGGCCGCTGTCGACCACCCGGGAAGACAATAAGGCGCTCGCGGTCCTTGCCATCCTTAAGATCGAGGAGCTCGCTTGCGATGACCTCACCGTCGGCCAGTTCATGGGCCCCTGACCGCCGAAAAGTCAGCGGCTCTCCATCCCAGGATGTGGAGACCAGGACGTTCGAGAACGTCACGCCGTTGCCGCTCGCGAGTTGGCGGCGCAGTGCGGCGACAGGGTCGAGGCGAGCCTCGGCTACGGCTGACGGTGGGACGATCACGGCAACGGACGTGATCGTCAGGGCAAGCGCCCAAAGCCTCATGCGGTCGTCTTCCTCGAAAACGGGGCCAGGCCGGATGATCAGCGCAGGCGGAGATCTCGTCCCGGTATCGACGCTTCACGCCGCTGTCCGCACATCCGAACCATGATCGCGAAGTGTCACTGGAGTACTGGGCGAGAAGTCGGAGCTCACGCGTTCTCATGTTGTGAAACCGAGTAGCTGAAGGCCGGGATGGCTGCGGTAGTGGTCGGTGGCGGCGGCGATGTTGGTCCAGCCGGTCAGGCGGGCCAGGCCGATTGCCAGGTTGCGGAGGCCGGCCATGATTCGGGGTGCGTTGCCCGTCCGGATGCGGGAGGCGTCTTCGCGGTAGGTGAAGTCGCGGATGTGGTGCAGGGCTTCGATGCTCAGTGGCCGCGGATCAGCGCGGCGAGTTGAGCGTGGGTGATCCGGCCCAGTGGGAGGCTGGTGACGGCGTAGATCATCACGATGGTGGCTTTGCCAGTCTTGTGGTCGGTACGGCGGCATTTGACCTGGATGGCCTGGGTGGCGTGGGGGGAAGGGCAGGTGCGGGCGGGCGGTGCAGATCTTCATGCGGCGGATCTCGCGGCGGCCGTGTCCGGTTTCGTCGGTGCGATCGTTGAGGATCGCTGCGACTGGCGTAGACAACCGACGATCATCGGGGGTCGCGTTTGTCATTCGCCCCCCGGGGTGCCCCTCAACCACCGCCGCGTCATGCCCCGCAGGCGCCCACCAGCCGAGAACGCTTCGGCCCTGATCAGTGGGAGGACAAACCGCGGGCGGTCAAGACGGCCGCAGAGGCTGGGATCGAGCTCGCGTTTTCACACCCATCATTTGACCTGCGGCTCCTGCTGCACTTTCAGCCATTCGGAGGAGCTCAGGGCGGCAGCAGCAAGCTCGAGATCGAGAAGCTGCGACAGGCCAAGGACTCGGACGCCTTCAAGAACTACGACAAAGGGAGCGACAAGAGCATCAGAGGTCCTCGACGCGATGCTTTGAAGGGACGGGCGGATGCGGTGGCGCATGCTCGGCGATTGGCGGTCTCCTGCTCCCACAGGGTGTAGGCCTGCTCATGCGAAGACCGAGCCGATCGACCGCGATGCCGAACCACAGTCCCCCAGGAGTGGGCGGCCCGCTCCGGTCACGCCCTGTCCTTCAGCGTGATCCGTCCACCGACGTATGGCGCCTGCTGGTTGCGCTGGGTATTCACACAGACGGAATTACTTTCGTCGCTCTGGTTAGGACGTTGATGAGGGTGGTGGCAAACTCGGCGGGCTGGGACCAGTAGCCAGTGTGGTCGCCCGGGAAATCGATCACGTGTTTCCCCCAGCGGTCGGCCAGGGCAAGGCTGGGACGGTAGGCAAAGTGCTGACGGGAGTCCCGGCCACCGGCCATCACGATCCGCTCCCGCTGGGCGTCGAGGGTCACCAGATCGGGACGATGACCGGGTGCCTGCCGTACTTCGTGGTCAAGGAAGAAGCCGATGTTGGCCGACAGGCGGTGGATCAGTTCGGGGTCGATGTGAGCCGGCCGCTGGAGCGCGTCCAGGCCGATACCCGTCATGAACATCCGCATCGCCGGCTCCGCGCCGTCCCGTCGGTAGGTGTCGTACACCTCCTGGAAGAACGTCCGCCACCTGGGTGCATCGGCCAGCACCTCCGCCAGGGGCGGCTCATGGGCGATCAGCCTGGTGACCAGGTCAGGGCTCTGGCTGATCAGAGCGAGTCCGATGACCGCGCCCGCGCTGCTGCCGAAGACCTGCGCCCGCCCCCTTGCAACCGCCCGCAGTAAGCGACGCGCGTCGTCGACGTGGGTATCGCCCCAGGCGCTGTTGTCGAATGATCCGTTGACGGTGCTTCTGGAGAACCCTCGCCGGTCGTAGGTGATGACGGCGTAACGAGGGGCGAGTAGGTCCGCGACGGCGTCGAACAGGTCGGCGTCGCCGTTGCTCCCAGGGATCAGCAGGAGCGCGGGCCCCTGCCCGCGCACCTGGTAGTGGAGGCGGGCACCGGGCACGTCCAAGGTGTGGGTCTGCTTGACGGGCATGGCGATGATCCTTTCCTTGCTTACCTGTCGTAAGGTAAGCAAGGCTACTAACCGGCCGTCAAGTAAGTTGCCCCGCAATCGTGAATTTACGGACGGCGGGCATGCTCCAACGACTAGCCCGAGCCTGTCCTGCCTGCCAGTTCCGTAAGCCGGCGTTCTAGGAAGCGCCGTTCGGCGCCATCATCGGTGAGTTGTCTCGCACGTCGATAGGCGTCACGCGCCTCGTCGGTGCGCCCGAGGCGTCGCAAGAGTTCGGCCCTGGTCGAGTGCAGGTAACGGAAGTCGTCAAGACCGAGTTGGTCGACGATGCGCAGACCGGCCTCGGGGCCTTCGGCCTCGGCGATCGCGATGGCGCGGTTGAGCTCCACGATCGGCGAGCCGGTCAGGCGGGCGAGCCGGCCGTACAGGGCCGCGATCTGCGCCCAGTCGCACGGCACCTCGGCGTGCAACGAAGCGATGGCGGCCTGCAGGACATAGGGCCCGCGGCCGCGCAGGGCGATCGCCCGGTCGAGCTCCGCGCGTCCGGCGGCGATCTGCTCGTTGTTCCAGCGTGACCGATCCTGGTCGTCGAGCAGCACGAGCTCGCCGTCGCTGAACCGCGCCTCGCGACGGGAGTCGTGCAAGAGCATCATCGCCAGCAGCCCATGAACCTCGGGGTCGTCCGGAAGCAGTTCGGTCAGCGCGCGTCCCAACCAAAGCGCCTCCGCCGCCAGCTCGTCGCGGCCGCCGTAGCCCTCGTTGAAGATCAGGTAGACGACGGCGAGAACGGCGTCGAGCCGCTCGCGGAGCAGGTGAACCGGTGGCACGCGAAAGGGGATCCCCGCTGCTTTGATCTTGCGCTTGGCCCGCACCAGCCGCTGCGCCATCGTGCGCTCCGGCACCAGGAAGGCACGGGCGATCTCGTCGGTGCTGAGCCCGCCAAGGGTGCGCAGGGTGAGCGCCACCTGCGCCTCGATCGCGAGCGCCGGGTGACAGCAGGTGAAGATGAGTTCCAGGCGCTCGTCGGGAAACGTCATGGCGTTCATCGGCACCTCCGTACGATTGCCGGCGACGAGCAGGCCGAATTTGGTCGCGAGGGACCGGTCGCGGCGGATGCGATCCGTCGCTCGGTTCCGAGCCGTCGTCATCAGCCAGGCGCGCGGGTTGCTCGGGACTCCGTCGCGTTCCCACCGGTCGGCGGCGATCGCGAACGCCTCCTGCGCGGCTTCCTCGGCGACGTCGAAGTCGCCGAGGAAGCCGATCAAGGTGGCTAGGACACGGCCCCATTCCTCGCGGAAGACCTGTTCTAGCGTCACTACCAATGCACGTCCAAGGGGTGGATCTCGATGGCCGCGTCGAGGTCGTCGGGCTCGAGGATGAACCAGCCGCCTACGGCCACCTTCATCCCGACGAACGGGCCGTCCGTTGTCAGGAGGTTTCCTTCGACCAGTACACCTCTGAGGGACGGATCTCGATGGCGCCACCGTAGCGTGCCGCAGGGTGACGGGCGGCCAGCTCGATGGCCGCGTCGAGGTTGTCCGCCTCGAGGATGAACCAGCCGCCCAGGGCCTCCTTCATCCCGACGAACGGGCCGTCCGTCGTCAGGGTCTTGCCGCCTTCGACCCGCACGGTGGTCGCGTTCTCGGGCAGGCCCATCGGCACCCCGGGGGTGACGCCCGGCGTCTGATTGATCCCTTGGTAGTCGGCGTAGACCTGCTTCCGCTCCTCCTCGGACAACATGGCCTGTCCCTCAAGCGCGGCGCCCTGAAAGATCAGCATGACGTACTTCATCGTTTCCTCCTCGTCGCTACCAGGTTGGTCGCGCAGTAAGACGAACGGCGAGCCATGAAATCGACAGGGCGACTGGAAATCTTTCTCGCCTCGGCCCGGTTCTGGCACGTGACCAGGCGGCTCGGCGAGATCAGCGTGCTCGTGCTGATCGTGGGCGGCACCTGTGATCAGCCCGTTCCGCCTGATCCGGTCCACGCCACCGCATCCGGAATTTCGGAAGCGCGCCTGGTCTTCCTTCCAGGTCGAGGGTATGTCACCGTGCTTTTGAAGTCGGGTCAACGGCATGGCCCGCGGTACGTCGGTCGGGGTGAGCGTCACTCCGCCCACCGCTTCGCCGGTCAACGGGTCAGTCGGCCCGCCGCTTCGCCGGTCAACGGGTGAGGTGACCGGCGAGCGGAGCGAGCAGGGGTTTCGGTGGGCTCCAGCAGGCCAGACCGGTAACCGGGTCACGGGTGGGCGATGGCGCCGAAGGCCCGGGGGGTGCGTCGCAAGGCGCCTAAATAAGGAACGCCTGAGCCCCGAGCGCGAAGCGCCTCCCCGCGAAGACCTTTGGCTCGGGGCGGGGTCCAGCAGGCTGACCACCCAGTAGGGCAGCGGGTGGGTGAGCCCCGGCCCACCTACACGCCTACGAGTCGGAGGAGAGGATCAGGCCGCTGGTGGGTACGCCGGTGCCGGCGGTTACCAGGACGTTTCGGACGGCTGGGAGTTGGTTGGCGGCTGTGCCTCGGATCTGGCGGACGGCTTCCGCGATGCCGTTCATGCCGTGGATGTAGGCCTCCCCCAGTTGGCCTCCGTGGGGGTTCACGGGCAGGCGGCCGTCCAGTTCGATCGTGCCGTCCCGGAGGAAGTCAGGGGCCTCGCCTCGGGCGCAGAAGCCGAGCTCTTCCAGTTGGGCCAGGACGAACGGGGTGAAGTGGTCGTACAGGATTGCGGTCTGGATGTCTTTTGGCGATAAACCGGACATGTCCCAGAGTTGGCGGGCTACCACGGCGATCTCAGGGAGGCCGGTCATGTCGTCGCGGTAGTAGCTGGTCATCATCATCTGGCCCGATCCCGCGCCCTGGGCCGCGGCCGTGATCAGGGCGGGTGATCTGCGGAGGTCACGGGCGCGTTCGGCCGAGGTGACCACCAGGGCCACGCCGCCGTCGCTCTCCTGGCAGCAGTCGAGCAGGTGCAGCGGCTCGACGATCCATCTGGACGCCTGGTGCTCCTCCAACGTGATGGGGCGCCGGTAGAACCAGGCGGCGGGGTTGGTGGCGGCGTGGCGGCGCATGGCCACCGCCACCCGGCCGAAGTCCTCCGAGGTCGCGCCGTACGTGTGCATGTACCGGCGGGCGAACATCGCCACCCAGGCCGCCGGCGTCATCAGCCCGTACGGCACGTGCCAGCTCATCTCCAGCCCCTGGGAGGTGGGCTCGCCGGTCAGGCGGCTGTTCGGCTGGCCGAAGCGGCGGCCGGAGCGTTCGTTGAAGGCGCGGTAGCAGACGACCGTCCGCGCCATCCCCGTGGCCACGGCCATGGCGGCGTGCGCCACGGTCCCACAGGCCGCGCCGCCGCCGTACTCGACCCGCGAGAAGAACGTCAGGTCCCCGATCCCCGCCTCCCTGGCGACGGCGATCTCCTGGCTGGAGTCCTGGGTGTAGGTCACCATGCCGTCCACGTCGCCGGGTGAGAGCCCGGCGTCGTCCAGCGCCGCCAGTACGGCCTCCGCTGCCAGCCGCAGCTCCGAACGCCCCGACTTCTTGCTGAACTCGGTGGCACCGATGCCCGCGACGGCAGTACGCCCGCTCAACACGGCTTTCCCTCCTCGGCCAGGGCGAAGGTGACGGTCCCGGTGGCGTGGTCGCCCAGGCTCACCTTGCCGCGTACCTCGACCGTCAACCGGCCCTCCTCGCGCGACACGACCGTCCCGTTGAAGCACAGCCGGTCCCCCGCGTACGCCGGGACGCCCAGCTTGACGGCGACCCGCTCGATGACGGCCTCGGGCCCGGCCCAGTCGGTGACGTACCGCTCGACCAGGCCCATGGTGGTCAGGATGTTGAGGAAGATGTCCTTCGAACCCTGGGCGCGGGCCTTGTCGACGTCGTGGTGCACCGGCGTGAAGTCCATGGTGGCCAGCGCCGTGGAGACGACGAAGGTGGGGGTGAGGTCGATGGCCAGCTCCGGCAGCGCGGACCCGATCTCGGTACGCATCACGCGTCCTCCTTCGAAGGAGCCCACATCGGCAGGACGAGCTGGTCGTCCATCGGCCGGTACGTCACGCGCAACGGCATGCCGACGGCCACCTCCTCGATCGGACAGTCCACGACGTTGCCGACGATCCGTACCCCCTCCGGCAGCTCCACCACGCCGACGACGAACGGCGTCTCCCGGCCCGGCACCGGCGGGTGGTGGTGCACGACGTAGCTGTAGAGGGTTCCGTGGCCGCTCGCGACCAGGTGGGAGCTGTTGGCCGAGCGGCATTGCGGGCACAGAGGGCCGGGCGGGTGGCGGTGGTGGCCGCAGTCGGCGCAGGTCTGGATGCGCAACTCCCTTTCCCGTACGCCTTCCCAGAAGAACGCGGTGTCCTGGTTGATCGCCGGTTGGAGCGGGTACGCCGGCCGGTCGGCGGCGGGAGCCGCCTTGGTGCGTGGGCGAAATTTCAGGACTCGGAAGAGCATTTCGGCGACCGGCTCGTCGTCCTCGCCGTACCAGGTGACCTTCCAGGTGGCGAAGAAGCCGACCCCCAGCGCCGTCCGCTTGGGCCCGGCCAGGTCCGAGAACCGGGTGGCCGGGGTGAGCCGCTCGCCGACCCGCGCGTACCGGTGGTAGGTCTGCTCGCAGTTCGTCGCCACGACGCCCGTGTAGCCGCTCGCGTCGAGCGCGGCCATCATGTCGTCCACCGCCGAACGGTCCTTCGCCGACCGGCGCACCCCCGGCATCGTCCACACCTGGGCCATCGCGGGCGGGGCGACCCCTTTCTCCAGGTACGCCGGGTTCTCGTCGCCCATGGCGTCCAGCCAGTGCCGGATCATGGGGCCGTTCACCGGGTCCTGCGCCGGGGTCCCGCGCACCTCGCCCAGCGCCGCCTGCTTGCCCGCGAGCTCGTGCAGCTCCTCGTCACTCAGGGGAGGGGTCATCGCGGCGGCCTCGGCAGGTTCAGGCCGAGCATGGCGATCAGCTCCCGCTGCACCTCGTTCACCCCGCCGCCGAACGTCAGCACCACCGCACCCTTCACCCCGTGATCGGTACGTTCGAGCAGCTCGGCCGTCTCCGGATCCGACGGGTCCCCGTACCTGGCCAGGATGTCGCCGACGATCCTGCCGACCTCCTGCATGCGCTCGGAGCCGTAGATCTTGGTGGCCGACGCGTCGGGGGCGCCGAGCCAGCCGAGGTCCATGTTCGCGGCGACCTGCCAGTTCAGGAGCTCGTTGGTGCGGAAGAAGCCCCACACCCTGGCCAGCGCCCGCCGTACGTCCGGTTTGTCCGCCACCCCGGTGCGGCGGGCCCAGGCGAGGAAGCGGTCGTAGGTCTGACCGAGGTTCCCGGCCGGGCCGAGGGTGACGCGTTCGTGGTTGAGCTGGTTGACGATCAGGTCCCAGCCCCGGTCCACCTCGCCGACCACCATGTCCACGGGCACGCGTACGTCGCTGTAGTAGGTCGCGTTCGTGTGGTGGCGGCCGTCCATGGTGACGATCGGCGTCCAGGAGAAGCCGGGGTCGTCCGTGGAGGCGATCATCATCGTGATGCCCTTGTGCTTCTTGGCCTCGGGGTTCGTGCGGGCGGCCAGCCAGATGTACTGGGCGTAGTGCGCGCCGCTGGTGAAGACCTTCTGGCCGTTGACGACGTAGTGGTCGCCGTCGAGCACCGCCGTGGTGCGCAGGGAGGCCAGGTCGGTGCCGGCCTCGGGCTCGCTGTAGCCGATGGCGAAATGGCACTCGCCGGCGAGGATGCGGGGCAGGAAGAGGTCCTTCTGCTCCTGGCTGCCGTACTGCATGAGCGTGGGCCCCACGGTCTGCACCGTGATGATCGGGTACGGAACGCCCGCCCTGGCTATCTCGTTGGCGAAGATCTGCTGCTCCAGGGGGCCGTAGCCGCCTCCCCCGTACTCCTTGGGCCAGCCGAGGCCGAGCTTGCCGTCGCGGCCGAGGCGGCGGCAGTGCTCCATGTACGCCCCGCCGAACGGATCTTCCGCGATCTTCCTGCGGTCCTCGTCGGTGAGGCAGCCCTGGAAGTACTCGCGCAGCTCGTCGCGCAGGGCGCGCTGGGCTGGGGTCAGGTCGATCAGCATCAGAGGAGCGCTCCGATCAGGTCGAGCTGGGCGTCGGCGCCGCCGAGCAGGTGGGACAGGTGCTTGGCCTGCGCGAAATAGCGGTGCAGCGGGTACGTGACGTCCAGCCCGAGGCCGCCGTGCAGGTGCTGGCAGGTGTAGAGGGCCTTCCAGGCCTCGCTGACGTGGTACGCGGCCAGCGCCAGGTCCTCGTCGGCCGGCAGATCCTCGGCCAGGCGCCAGACCGCCGACCACATGGCCACGTCCAGGGCCCGCGCGGCGATGTAGACGTCCGCGATCTGCATGGTCACGGCCTGGAACTCGGCCAGCGCCCGGCCGAACTGCTTCCTCGTCCTGATGTACTCGGTGGTCAGCTCCAGCGCGCCCGCCAGCACGCCGCTCGCCTGGGCCGCCACGGCCGCCATGAACAGCCGCCGGGCCCCGGTGACCGCGGCGGTCCCCGCGACCCGCTCGGCCGGGGTTCCGTCGAGCACGATCGTGGCAGCGGGCTCGCCGGTGGAGGTGTACTCGGGGGTCGTGGCCGGCGACTCCACCAGGAACAGCCCCTCGTCGGCGGTGACGAGCACCAGGTCGCCGGGGTACGGCACCGAGACCTTGCGCCCGGTCAGCGCCCAGCCGCCGTCCACGGCCCGGGCGGCCGTCGAAGGCGGGTCGGCCGGCGCTCTGCCGGGCTCGCGGAGCGCGAGGGTCATCCCGTTCTCGCGACGTTGCTGGTCAAGGGTGCCATAGCGGGCCAGGGTCAGCGTGCTCACCAGCGCGGGCAGTGCGGGCACCGGCGCCGCCCGCGCTCCCACCTCCCGCAGCACCACGGCCATCTCCACGGGCCCGAGCCCGGCTCCCCCGGCCTCCTCCGGCACGCACACGCTCATGAGCCCGGCCTGCCGCAGCCGCTCCTCGTCCCCTTCCCTGGCGAGCACCTCGGCCGCCAGCTTCCGCAGGTCCTGCTGGGTTTCGTCCAGGTTGAAGTCCATTCACGTCTCCAAGAGGTGTTGCCTGCCGTGCCGTACGAACTCCTCCTCGATCCCCTTGACGTCCGAGTCGGTCAGCGGCCGGAGGCCGGAGCCCGACCGCATCCAGACCGGGTCTGCGGTACGCCAGCCCTCGCGGGCGAGGACCCGCTTGATGACCTTGTGGGAGGGCGTCTGGGGCAAGTGATCAGAAAGGCGGATATATCGGGGTAAGGACTTGGCACCCAGATCGCGGCGCGCCGCCAGGAACGCCGTGAACGCCCCCGGGTCGAAGGCCCCCTCCAGCACCAGAGCCGCCATGACCTGGTCGCCCGCCGCCGGGTCGGGCACCGGGTAGACGGCCGCCTCGACCACCCCCGCGAACTCCCTCAGCGCCGCCTCGATGGGCGCGACCGCCAGGTTCTCGCCGTCCACGCGCAGGCGTTCGGTGCCACGGCCCGCGAAGAACACGTAGCCGTCCCCGTCCGCGTACGCCAGGTCGCCCGACCAGAACGCGCCGTCCCTGATCCGCTCGGCGTCCGCCTCGGGGTCGTTGTAGTAGCCGTCGAACAGCCCCCGCCCGCGCACGTTGACCAGTTCGCCGACGGCTTCGTCCGGGTTGAGCAGCCGGCCGTCCTCGATCCGGCCCGGCGGGCAGGGACGGCCGGTGAAGGGGTCGAGGATCAGGATGCCCTCGGGCAGCCGCCCCAGGCACCCCGGCGGCCCGGACGGGTCGGGGGTGAGCGAGATGGCCGTCTCCGTGGAGCCGAAGGCGTCGATCACCCGGCACCCGAACCGCTCCCCGAACCTCCTCGTCGCCACCGCGCTGCCCTCGTTCCCGAACGCGATCCTGAGCGGGTTGTCGGCGTCGTCGGGGCGCTCGGGGGTGGCCAGGACGTAGGAGAGCGCTTTGCCCACGTAGTGCAGGTACGTGGCGCCGTACCGTCTGATGTCGGGCAGCAGCCCCGACGCCGAGAACCGCCGCCGCAGCGCCAGCGCCGCCCCCGACACCACGGCCGGGGCGTAGGCGGCCATGAGCGCTCCGGAGTGGAACAGCGGCATCGAGCAGTACACGACGTCGGACGGCGTGAGCAGCGCCCCCAGGCTCAACCCGGGGACGGCCATCTTGCGCTGCGTGATCCGCACGGCGCGCGGGCGGCCGGAGGTGCCCGAGGTGAAGATCAGCATCACGAGGTCCTCGGGCGCGGCATCCTCGCCGGACGCGGTGTCCGTGGGAGACGACGAGGCGTCCGGCAGGGGCAGCACCTCCACCCCCAGCGCCTCGGACAGCGGCCCGGCCAGCCCCGCGTAGGGGGTGTCCGCCAGGATCAGGTCCACGTCCGTGGCGCGGGCGTCGCGGATCAGCTCGTCGACCGAGCGGGTCGGGTTCAGCGCGACGACCACGTGCCCGGACAGCGCCGCCCCGCCCACGAGGAACACCAGCCCTGGAACGTTCTCGCTGAGCACCCCCACGTGCAACCCCGCGCCGCGCCCGGACAGCCAGGCCCCGGCGGCGCGGCAGGCAGCCACGTGCTCGCGCCATGACCACGTCGTGTCCTCGAACATCAGCCCAGGTCGATCGTCGTCGGCCCGTGCACGGAGCAGGGCCGCCAGCGTGTTCGCCGCCATCCGGAGTCTCCACCAAGCGCTCGGTCAGCCGAATCGCAAACTAGAACAGATTCTAATATCTGTCCAGTGCCCACCTATCCTGATAAGTCGCGACATACGGCTGTAACGCCACAGACATGGGGCTATAGGGCTTCTTTGTGACCCGCGAGTAACAAGCCACGTCATCGAGAAATCAGATAACGTGTTCTTATGCGTACCACGCACGCCGCGCCCTCCAGCGACACCGAGGGGACCATGGAGAGCCACCCCACGCCGGGCACGCACAGCGTCCGTACGCGTAGCCAGCACCAACGCCGCAAGCGCATCGTCCAGGCCGCCGCCGCGCTGGCCTCGCGCGGCGGGGTCGAAGCCATGCAGATGCGCACGGTGGCCGAGCGCGCGGGCGTGGCGCTTGGCACGCTCTATCGCTACTTCCCGTCCAAGATGGACCTGGTGGTGGCGGTGGTGGGCGAGGAGATCGACCTCCTCGAGAGCAGCATCGAGCGGCGTCCGCCCGGGGCCACCACCCCGTCGAGCCGCGCGGTGGACGTGCTCATGCGGGCGACCCGGGGGCTGATGCGCGAGCCGGAGCTGGCCGACGCGCTCATCCGCTCGTTGATCATGGCTGAGGTGCAGACGCCGTTCGGGGAGCGCATCACGGGGCTGCTGCTGCGGGTCTCGGCCGACGGCCTGACCCTCGAGGACGCCACCGAGGAGCAGGCCGACCTCGCGGGGTCGCTGGCCAGCGTGTGGGTGCAGGAGCTCCTCGAGATGCTCCGCGGCCGCCGCACCTACGACCAGATCCAGCGCCGCATCGAAACCGCCGCCGCACGACTTCTCACCGACATCTGACCCGTCGCCCGCCGCACTTCGGCAGAAGAGCAAAGCCCTACGTTACGGCTGCGCACGGGCAGGCCACCCGCCGCACTTCGGCTCAGGGCCCTCCAGGAAACGGCCGCTGACCCTTCAGTGGCGCGCCGCCGTTACGGCGCGCACAGTGGGCCGCCCGGGTGGTGTCCGGTGGGCCGATCACCTCATGTGGAACGTGCGCCGATACGCGTGCGGCGAGACCCCCACCGCCGCCTGCAGGTGCTGCCTGAACGAGGCCGCCGTCCCGAAGCCGGCGCGGTCCGCGACGCGGTCGACCGGCAGGTCGGTGCTCTCCAGCAGCTGCCTGGCCAGCGCGATCCGCTGCTGCGTCAGCCACTGCCCCGGGCTCAGCCCCACCTCCTGCCGGAAATGCCGGGTGAACGTGCGCCTGCTCATCCCCGCGTGATCGGCCAGGTCGTCCAGCCGGAGCGGCGTGCCCAGCCGGGTCATCGCCCAGGCCCGGGTGGGGGCGGTGCCGACGCTGGACGGCTCGGGCACCGGGTGCTCGACGTACTGCGCCTGGCCCCCGTCCCGCCACGGCGGCACCACGCAGGCCCTGGCCACCTGGTTGGCGACCCGGCTGCCGTGGTCGCGGCGGACGAGGTGAAGGCAGAGGTCCACCCCGGCCGCGGCGCCGGCCGAGGTGAGCACGTCGCCGTCGTCCACGAACAGCACGTCCGCGTCCATCCGCACCTTCGGGAACGCGGCGGCGAACCGCTCGGCGTCCCGCCAGTGCGTGGTCGCCGGACGGCCGTCGAGCAGCCCGGCCGCCGCCAGCACGTACGTGCCGATGCAGATGGAGACGATCCGGGTGCCGGGGCGGATCCGGGCCAGCGCCGCGGCCAGCCCGGCGGGCATCGAGTCCGCGCCCGTGAGCCCGGCGAACCACTCCGCGGCGGGCACCACCACCGTGTCCGCGCTCGCCAGCACGCTCGCGTCGTGCTCGACGGCGATGGAGTAGTCGGCGGCCGTGGCGACGGGACGGCCGTCGACCGTGCAGGTGACCACGTCGTAGAGCGGCTCGCCGCCGGGCCCCTGCGCGGCGCGGAAGATCCTGGACGGCACGCTCAGCTCGAACGGGATGACCCCGTCCACAGCGAGGACGGCAACGCGATGCATGGCCCGATTTTTACACATCATGACCTTTGGGCCACTCGCGGGTCTGGTCCCGGAACCAGCAGGCTGGGTCTCATGAAGATGAAAGCGATCAGCCAGGACGTCCTGGGCGGCCCTGAGGTTCTGAAGACGGTTGAGGTCGAGCGGCCCGTCCCCGGCCCGACCGAGGTGCTGGTGCGGGTGGAGGCGGCCGGGCTGAACCCGACCGACTGGAAGACCCGCGCGGGCGGCGGCTTCCTGCGGGACAAGCTGCCGTTCGTGCTCGGTTACGACGTCTCGGGCGTGGTCGAGGAGTCGGGCGTCGGGCAGGCGCTCTACAAGCCGGGCGACGAGGTGTTCGGCATGCTCAAGTACCCGGACGCGCACGGCGCCTTCGCCGAGTACGTCACCGCGCCGTCCCGCCACTTCGTGCGCAAGCCCGCCGCCGTCGACCACGTCCAGGCGGCCGGGATCCCGCTCGCGGGGCTGACCGCGTACCAGGCGCTCGTGGACGTCGCCGGGCTGAAGGGCGGTCAGCGCGTGCTCGTTCACGCCGCCGCGGGCGGGGTGGGGCACCTGGCGGTGCAGATCGCCAAGGCGCGCGGCGCGTACGTGATCGGGACGGCCAGCGCGGCCAAGCACGAGTTCCTGCGCGGTCTGGGCGCCGACGAGCTGGTCGACTACCGGGACGAGGACTTCGCCGAGGTCGTGCGGGACGTGGACGTGGTGCTCGAGACCATCGGCGGCGACTACGGGCCGCGTTCGCTGCGTACCCTGCGCAAGGGCGGCACGATCGTCTCGCTGGTGCTCCGGGAGCTCGACCCCGACCTGCACCGGCAGGCCGCCGAGCTGGGCATCCGCTCGGAGGCCATGCTGGTGGAGCCCGACCACGCCGCGATGCGCGCGCTCGCGGCCCTGGTCGAGGCGGGCAGGCTGCGCGCGGAGATCGCCGCCGCCCTGCCGCTGGCGGAGGCGGCCAAGGCGCACGAGCTCGGCGAGACGAACCGGGTCACCGGCAAGATCGTGCTCACCGTCTCCCACTGACCTGATTCATGGTCATTTCTTTGGGTCCGTAAAAGGTTTCCCTTAATCGACCGGCCGTGCGGTCAATTGTCGGTGGCAACGTCTATACAAGGGAGGTATGACCGACAAGCCGACGAACGAGGAGTTCCTCCAACAGGCTGACCCGATGCGGCGCGAGCTGCTGGCGCACTGCTACCGGATGATGGGCTCGGTGCACGACGCCGAGGACCTCGTCCAGGAAACGTATCTGCGCGCGTGGCGGGCCTATGAGGGCTTCGAGGGGCGCTCCTCGTTGCGCACGTGGCTCTATCGCATCGCCACCAGCGCCTGCCTGACCGCGCTCGACAGCCGGAGCAGGCGGCCGCTGCCCACCGGTCTCGGTGCCCCCAGCACCGAGCCGACCGCTCCCCTGGTGTCGGACCACGAGGTGCCGTGGCTGGAGCCCGTGCCCGACGCCCTGGCAGGCGTCGGCGGCGACGATCCCGCCACGATCGTGGCCGGCCGCGAGAGCATCAGACTTGCCCTGATCGCCGCGCTGCAGCACCTGCCGCCGCGGCAGCGGGCCGTGCTGGTGCTGCGTGACGTGCTCAGA
Source organism: Nonomuraea sp. NPDC049625 (assembly GCF_040675285.1). Lineage (NCBI taxonomy): Bacteria > Bacillati > Actinomycetota > Actinomycetes > Streptosporangiales > Streptosporangiaceae > Nonomuraea > Nonomuraea sp. NPDC049625. The sequence continues at coordinate 264,040 of NZ_JBFAOQ010000013.1, forward strand.
TGGAAGGCCGCCGAGGTGGCCGAGGCGCTGGAGACGTCCACCGCGGCCGTCAACAGCATCCTCCAGCGGGCCCGCGCCCAGCTCAACGAGGTGCAGCCGAGCCTCGACGACCCGGTCGAACCGCTGTCGGCCGAGCAGCGGGCCCAGCTCGACCGCTATGTCGCGGCGTTCGAGAACTATGACGTCGACAGCCTGGTGCACCTGTTCACCAAGGACGCGGTCTGGGAGATGCCGCCGTTCGTCGGCTGGTACCAGGGGCCCGAGGCAATCATGGAGCTCACCAGGACGCAGTGCCCGGCCGAGCGCCCCGGCGACCTCAAGCTGGTCCCGATCGCCGCCAACGGGCAGCCGGCGTTCGCGGTGTACTACCGCGAGAACGGCGTCTACGGGCAGTTCGCGATCATGGTGGTGACGTTCGCCGGGGAGCAGATCCGGCACGTCGGCATGTTCTTCGAGGAGAGCCTGTTCGAGACGTTCGGGCTGCCGTCGACGCTGGAGGGTTCCACGACAAAGTAGAACGCGTTACAGTCTCGCCAGAGCAACGTTCTGGAGGCGACTGTGGGCACACCTGTGATCGTCGAGGCCGTACGCACTCCCATCGGCAAGCGAGCCGGCTGGCTGGCCGGGTACAAACCGCAACAGGTTCTGGCTACCGCGCTGAACGGCCTCGTCGAGCGGTCGGGGCTCGACCCGGCGGCCGTCGAGCAGGTGTTCGCCGGGTGCGTGACCCAGGCGGGCGAGCAGGGCGGGCACGTCGGGCGCTACTCGTGGCTCTATGCCGGGCTGCCGTACCGGACCGGGGTGACGACGGTCGACGCGCAGTGCGGGTCGTCGCAGCAGGCGGTGCACCTCGCGGCGGCGATGGTGCGCGCGGGCGTGATCGAGGCCGGCGTCGGCTGCGGTGTCGAGGTGATGAGCCGGGCGCCCCTCGGCAGCAACGTGCGGCCCGCCACGGCCAAGCCGGACGACTGGAGCATCGACCTGCCCGACCAGTTCACCGCGGCCGAGCGGATCGCGCGGCGGCGCGGGCTGACGCGGGAGCGGCTCGACTGGCTCGGGGCGCGCTCCCAGCGGCTGGCGGCCAAGGCGTGGGCCGACGGGCGGTTCGAGCGCGAGATCGTGCCGGTCGGGGACGTACGCAGGGACCAGGGCTTACGCGAGACCACGGTCGAGACCCTCGCCAACCTCAAGCCCGTCGCCGAGGGCGCCCTCCACACCGCGGGCACCTCGTCGCAGATCTCCGACGGCGCCGCGGCGGTGCTGGTGATGAGCGAGGAGGCGGCCGCCAGGCACGGGCTGCGGCCCAGGGCGCGGATCCTGGCACAGGCGCTCGTCGGCGCGGAGCCGTACTATCACCTGGACGGGCCCGTGGAGGCGACGGCCAAGGTGCTGGCGGCGGCCGGGATGACGATCGGCGACATCGACAGGTTCGAGGTGAATGAGGCGTTCGCATCGGTGGTGCTGTCGTGGGCGGGCGTGCACGAGCCCGACTTCGACCGCGTCAATGTCAACGGCGGCGCGATCGCGCTCGGCCATCCGGTCGGCGCCACGGGCGCGCGGCTGATCACCACGGCGCTGCACGAGCTGGAGCGGTCGGACTCGGCGACCGCGCTCGTCACGATGTGCGCCGGCGGGGCGCTGGCCACGGCCACCATTCTCGAGCGGGCCGGCTGAGGGCTCGGCCGGTGACACTCATCACCCGATCGGGGGGCGCATGAAGAGCAGACGCAGGCCGTACGCGGAGCAGCGGCCGCAGGATGTCGGCGGCGGGGTGTGGAGCGTGCCGGTGCCGATCCCGGGCAACCCGCTCGGCTACACGCTCGTCTACGCCCTCGAGTCCCCCAAGGGGCCGGTGCTGGTCGACGCCGGGTGGAACCATCCGGACGCCTGGGACGCGCTCAGCGGCGGCCTCGCCGCGGTCGGGATCGACGTGAGCACGGTGAGCGGGGTGGTCGTCACCCATTTCCATCCCGACCACGCCGGGCTCGCGGGGCAGGTCAAGGACGTGTCCGGCGCGTGGATCGCGATGCATGAGGACGACGCGGCGCTGGTCAGGCTCATGCACGACTACGCGGCCGAGGAGCACGAGAGCTTCCAGTCCGACATGCTCCGGCGGGCCGGGGCCGATCCTGGCGAGGCGCGGCAGGCGGTGAGCCGCCCGACGCCGCCGGCGCTGCCCGACCGCCGGTTACGTGACGGGGACCTGGTGGACCTGCCCGGCCGCAAGCTCCGGGCCGTCCACACGCCCGGCCACACCCCGGGGCACATCTGCCTGCATCTGGAGGATGCCGACCGGCTGTTCACCGGCGACCACGTCCTCCCCGACATCACCCCCCACGTCGGGATTTATCCGTATGACCGGGACGATGTCGATCCGTTGAGCGATTTCCTGGACTCCTTGGACCGGGTCGCCGACCTGGGGCCCCTGGATGCGTTGCCCGCACACGAATGGATATTTCCTGATGTGGCCGCGCGAGCCGTCCAGATCCGCCACCATCACGATGAGAAGCTCGTACGGCTGCGCGCCCTCCTGGCCCGGCGGCCGGAACCGCTGACCATCTGGGAGGTCGCCGCGATGATGACGTGGAACAGGCCGTGGGACGACCTGTCCCCGATGCTGAAAGGCATGGCGGCAGGGGAGGCCGCGGCGCATCTGCGCGCTCTGGAGGCCAGGGGCGAAGTTCGCCGGGTCCCCGGTGTCGATCCCGTCCGCTTCCAGGCTCTAGACTCCTAGACATCCGATGTCTAGGGAGCGAAGCGTGGCGGTCACCGACGCGGCCATCGACAAGATCAAACAGATGATCCTCTCGGGCGAGCTGGCCCCGGGCGACCGGCTGCCCAAGGAGGCCGACCTCGCCGAGCGGCTCGGCCTGTCGCGCAACTCGTTGCGCGAGGCCGTGCGCGCCCTGTCCCTGATCAACGTGCTCGACGTACGTCAGGGTGACGGCACGTACGTGACCAGCCTGGAGCCGCGGCTGCTGCTGGACACCATGTCGTTCGTGCTCGACCTGCACCGCGACGACACGGTGATCCAGTTCTTCGAGGTCAGGCGCATCCTGGAGCCGGCCGCGACCGCGATGGCGACCGAGCTGATGACCGACGCCGACGTCGAGGAACTCCGCGTGATCCTGGAGTCCCTGCCCGCGGAGCCGACGGTCGAGGAGCTGGTGGCCAACGACCTCCAGTTCCACCAGCGGATCGCGCGGGGTTCCGGGAACAGCGTGCTCTGCTCGTTCATCGAGAGCCTGTCAGGTCCGACCACTCGGGCCAGGATCTGGCGCGGGCTCACCCAGGAGGGGGCGATGCAGAAGACGCGGGAGCAGCACACCGCGATCTACGAGGCCATCGCCGCCCGCCAGGCCGACGTGGCCCGGTCCTGGGCGACCGTGCACGTGGCGGGCGTGGAGTCGTGGCTGCGCAAGGCGCTCGATCTCGACTGACCCCGCTACCAGGGGTTGGTGCCGCCCTGCTCGCTGAGGAAGACGCCGGTCGGGACGTCGGGCAGGGTGGCCTGGCGGGCCACGTGCTCGCCGCCCTCGTCGGCGGTCAGCGTCCCGATGAAGCCGTTGAGGTCGGTGGCGCAGAAGCCGGGCGCGACCGCGTAGACCTTGATCGGCGTGTCGCGCAGCTCCTCGGCGTAGATCAGGGTGACGGCGTTCAGCGCTGCCTTGGAGGAGTTGTAGCCGAGCAGGGTCGCGTACTGGCGCCACTCGGACTCCTCGTCGGCCAGGAACGCGAACGTGCCCAGGCCGCTGGAGACGTTCACCACGCGGCCGGCCTCCGACCTGCGCAGGAGCGGGAGCATGGCGTTGGTCACGGCGACGACGCCGATCACGTTCGTCTCGTAGACCTCGCGCAGGGCGGCGACCGGGAGCCGGCTCGGCGTGCGCTCGTGGTCGCGGCTGATCGCGGCGTTGTTGATGAGCAGGTCCAGGTGGCCGAACTCGCGCTCGACGCGAGCGGCGGCCGCCTCCACGGTGTCCTGGTCGGTGACGTCCAGGCGTACGAACCGGGCGTCCAGCCCTTCCCCCGCCAGCTCCTCGGCGGCCTTCCTGCCACGCTCGGGGTTCCGGGCCCCAACCAGGACGACATATCCGGACTTGGCCAGTACGCGGGCGGTGGCGTACCCGATGCCCTTGTTGGCACCGGTGATGAGTGCGATGTTCATGCCCTCAAGGCTGAGCGGGGCCGCGTACGAACGGGAGAGAACCGCTGAGGCCCGGATTGACAGTCCCTGGTTACGGCGTCGCGGACCAGGCATCCTGAGGTCATGGACCGGATCAACAGGGCCGGCCTGGCGGGCTTCCTGCGCAGCCGCCGCGAACTGGTGCGGCCGTCCGACGTGGGCCTGGAGGGCGGCAAGCGCCGCCGCACACCCGGGCTGCGGCGCGAGGAGGTCGCCCGGCTGGCCGGGATGTCCGTCGACTACTACGCCCGCCTGGAACAGGCCCGCGGACCTCGCCCGTCGCGCCAGATGCTCGGCGCGATCGCCAGGGCGCTGCGGCTGACGGACGACGAGCGTTCCCACCTGTACTACCTGGCCGGCGAGCCGCCCGGACCGCCTCCCGGCCCGTCACAGGACGTCAGGCCCGGCGTCCTGCACCTGCTCGACCGGCTGGACGACACCCCGGCGCTCGTGTCGGACGCCAAGTACGACGTGCTGGCCTGGAACCCTCTCGCCGCCGCGCTCCTCACGGACTTCTCCGTGCTCCCGCCCGGCGAACGCAACCTCATATGGCGCTACTTCACCGATCCTCGGGCCCGGGACCGCCACGACCCCGAGGGCTCGTGGCGGTTCGCCCGGGAGTCGGTGGCCGACCTGCGCGCCGCCGCCGCCCGCTACCCGGACGACCCCGGCATCCGCCGGCTGATCGACCGGTTGCTGGCCGCCAGCACCGAGTTCGCGGAGCTGTGGGCCGGACACGACGTCACGGTCCGCAGGTCCGCGCGCAAGCGGATCAACCATCCGGCGGTGGGGTGGCTGGAGCTCGACTGCGAGACGCTGCACGTGCCCGAGGGCGACCAGTGGATCGTCCTCTACACCACGGCGCCGGGATCGCCGTCGTACGAGGCACTGCGCCTCCTCAAGGTCATCGGCACACAGAACCTCCAGCACTCCCCCTGAACCCACCCTCATCCGCACGCAGCACCACGGAGCCCAGCGCAACGGCCCGCGCCACAACGGAGCCCGGCACGGCACAACCGCCCGGCAACCCCAGCCCCACACGGACACCCGGCCACCCCAGCCCGACGCAACCCCGCACGGCACGCCACAGCCCAGCCCGGCGGCCCGGTTACAGCACGCCATCCCGCGCGGTGCTGGGCGTGTCCGGTCGCGCTCGGTCGGCATGACCTTGACCGGCGCGGGGTCCGTCCGCCGTACCCCGCTGGTGGTCCGGGAGAGTACGGGCGGGTAGTACCCCTGTCGTGGCCGACAAACTGGAGCGATACCGGAGCAAGCGCGACGCCAGCCGCACCCCCGAGCCCATCCCCCCGTCGCCGCCCTCCTCCGGGGACGGCAACGCGTTCGTCATCCAGGAGCACCACGCCCGGTCCCTCCACTGGGACCTGCGGCTCGAGCGCGACGGCGTCCTCGTGTCCTGGGCCGTCCCCAAGGGCCTGCCCGCCGACCCCGGCACCAACCACCTCGCCGTGCACACCGAGGACCACCCGATGGAGTACCTCACGTTCCACGGGGAGATCCCCAAGGGTGAGTACGGCGGCGGCACGATGACCGTCTGGGACACCGGGACGTACGAGACGGAGAAATGGTCGGATCGCGAGGTCAAGTTCGTCCTGCACGGAGAGCGGACTTCGGGGAGGTTCGTCCTGTTCCGGACCCGGGGCCAGAGCTGGATGATCCACCGCATGGACGCCCGGGCCCGCGACCCGTTCCCGCCACCCGAGCCCATGCTCCCGACCGAACGCGCCAAGCCCCCGAAGGACGTCTCGGCCTACGCCTTCGAGTTCGCGTGGGGCGGCCGCCGCCTGCTCGTCCCCATCGAGGGCGGGCGCACGACGGCCGCGCGGGAGCACCCGTGGTTGCGGGGGCTCGCGGAGTCGTTCGGCAGCCGCACGGCGATGCTGGACGGGGAGGTGGCCACGCTCGGGGGCGCCGAGATCCTGGTCTTCTACGACCTGCTGTACGACGACGGCCGCTCCCTGGTCGACCAGCCTTACGCGGAGCGGCGGGCGGCATTGGACGCGCTGGAGCTGGCGGGAGCGCACTGGCAGACCGCTCCGTCGTGGCCGGGCGAGGCGGGCCCGGTCCGTCAGGCCGCCCGCGAACAGGGCCTGCCCGGGATCGTGGCCAAACGCCTCGACTCGGCGTACGAGCCAGGGCCCTCGAAGTCCTGGCTGTACATCCCCACCTGAGCCCCGCCGGGCTCAGCGCCTCGCCGTCACTCCTTGGGCAGTAACTCCTCCGACACCAGCTCGTCCCACACCGCCTCCGGGACCGGGCGGGACAGCAGGGCGGCGTTCGCGGTGATCTCCTCGGGCGAGCGGGCGCCCAGAACGACCGAGGCGACGGCCGGGTGGCGGAGGGGGAAGGCCATGGCCGCCTGGGGCAGCGTGACGCCGTGGCGTTCGCAGATCTCCGCGATCCTCGTCGCCCGCTCCATCACCGACGCCGGTGCGGGCCCGTAGTTGTACGTGCCGGTCGGCCGCGAGGTGGCCAGGATGCCGCTGTTGAAGACGCCCGCCGCTAGCACCCTGACCCCGCGACGCGCGCACTCCTCCAGGAGCGGCAGGCCCGACTGGTCGAGCAGGGTGTAGCGGCCCGCGAGCATCACGACGTCGATGGTGGTCTCCTGGACGAAGCGCAGGAGCGCCTGCCACTGGTTCATCCCGACGCCGATGGCCTTCACCACGCCCTGCGCCCGCAGCTCGGCCAGCGCCGGGTACGCCTCCGCCAGCGCCTGGTCCATGTGGTCGTCCGGGTCGTGGATGAGCGCGATGTCGACGGCCGGGAGCCCCAGGCGTCCCAGGGACTCCTCCAGGGATCTGCGTACGCCGTCGCCGGAGAAGTCCCACACCCGCTGGAGGTCGGCGGACACGTCGAAGCCCTGCTCGTCGCGGCCACCCGATGACGAGCCGGGCACCAGCAGGCGGCCGACCTTGGTGGACAGGACGTAACCCGAGCGGTCCTTGAGCGCGGCGCCGAGGCGGCGCTCCGACAGGCCGAGCCCGTAGTGGGGCGCGGTGTCGAACAGGCGCACCCCGGCGTCCCACGCCGCGTCGACCGTGGCCCGCGCCTGCTCCTCCGACACCTCCTGGTACAGGTTTCCGATCGGCGCACCACCGAAGCCGTGCCGCGACACCTCGACCCCGCCACCGTCACGCCCGACCCAAGACCCGCCGCCCTCACGACCGGTCGGAGACCCGCCGCCCTCACGACCGGTCGGAGACCCGCCGCCCTCACGACCGGTCGGAGACCCGTCCGGCGCGTCGCCGTCCGAGCCGGCCGGAGGTTCGTCGATCCCGTTCAATCCTGTGCCTTTCCGCCCGCGATCCGGCTGATCATCAACGCGATGAGGATGATCCCGCCATAGATCACCGGCTGCCAGAAGCCGGAGACGCCGATGAGCGTCAGGATGTTCTGCACCAGGCCGATTACCAGCACGCCGGTGAGCGCGCCCAGGATCGTGCCCTTGCCGCCGTCCATGCTCACGCCGCCGATGACCGCCGCCGCGAACACCATGAAGATCCACCCGACGCCCTGGTTGTTGCCGATCGCCCCGAGGCGGCCGGTCTCCAGGATCCCGGCGAGCGCCGCGAGCGTCCCGCCCAGGATGAACACCCCGTACAGCACCCGATCCACCCGGATGCCGGCGGCGCGGGCGGCGTCGGTGTTGCCGCCGATCGCGTAGAGCGCGCGGCCGAGCCGCAGGTAGCCCAGGCCGAAGATGCCCGCCGCGAACAGCGCACCGGCGATCCAGATGGCCGCCGGCAGGCCGAGCCATATGGCGCTGCCCAGGTAGAGGATCGAGTCGGGGAGCTCGAACAGCGTCTTGCCCTCGGTCGGCCCCTGGAGGAGGCCGTGCACGATGATCAGCATGGCCAGCGTCACGATGAACGCCGACAGCTGGAACCTGATGATCAGGAAACCGTTGAACGCCCCGATGGCCGCGCCGACCAGCAGGGCCAGCGGGATCACCAGCGCGCCGGGCAGCCCGATGCCGAACCCGCCCGCGGCCGCCGGGATCACCAGCATCACCGCGATGGCCGGCGCGGTGCCGACCGTCGACTCCAGCGACAGGTCGAACTTGCCGGCGATGAGGATCATCGCCTCCGCCAGCACGACGAGCGAGATCGCCGCCTGCTGCTGGAGCACGTTCGTGAGGTTGCCCGCGGTCAGGAAGGTCGGGTCGAGGAACGCGCCCACGACGAGCAGGATCACGATCACCGGCACCAGCGTCAGGTCACGGAACCTGGCCAGGCGCACCCGTGGAAGCGGCGCAGTCATAGTGGTCAATCTTCTATGCCCTCCATCACGGCCACGAGTTCGTGGTCCGTCCAGCCACGCGGCACGTCCTTGACGACCCTGCCGTGGAACATGACCAGCACCCTGTCGCAGATCCGCAGGTCGTCGAGCTCGTCGGAGACCACGACGGCCCCCGCGCCCCGCCCGACCGCGTCCTCGACCGCGCCGAGCAATGCCTGCTTGGCCTTGACGTCGACACCGGCCGTCGGGTTGATCACGACCAGCACCGTCGGGTCGTCCACGAGAGCCCGCGCGAACACGACCTTCTGCGCGTTCCCCCCGGACAGGTCGCCGACCGGCTGATCCGGGCCTTCCGTCTTGATGTCGAGGTTATTGATCATCTCGTCGGCCTTGGCCCGTCGGCGGGCCGGCGACACGATCCCGTACCGGCCCAGCTTGCGGGCGATCGGGAACGTGGCGTTCTCCCCCACCGAGAGCAGCGGGACGAAGCCCTCATGGTGGCGGTCCTCCGGCACGAACCCGAGACCCGCCTTCATGGCAGCGGGCACGTCGCCCGGTTTGACCCGGTTGCCGTTGACCGTGACCGTGCCGGAGTCGGCTTTGCGGAGCCCGACGAGGGTCTCCGCCAGGCCGACCTTGCCGCTGCTCGCGGAGCCGGCCAGGCCGACGACCTCGCCCGCTTTAACGGAAATATCGATATCTGCGTAGCGGTCGCCGAGCGAGAGTCCCTCGCCCGACAGCACGACCCGATCGCCGGGCGTGCGGGAGCGGGACTCGTACGCCGTCGTGGCCTCCCCCGTCATCGCGGCGACCAGCTCGTCGTGGGGAAGCTCGGCGACCGGCCTGGTCACGATGTGCCGCGCGTCGCGGAAGACCGTGACGCTCTGGCAGATCTCGTAGACCTCGTCGAGGTGGTGGGAGATGTACATCATCGTGACGCCCTGCTCGCGCAGCGAGCGCATGCGCGCGAACAGCCGCTCGATGGCCGGGCCGTCGAGCCGGGCGGTCGGCTCGTCGAGGATGATGAACCTCGTCCCGAACGACAGCGCCCTGGCGATCTCGACGAGCTGGCGCTGCTCGACGGTCAGGTCGCCGGCCAGCGCCTGCGCGTCGACGTCCACCTCGTACGTGTCCAGCAGCTCGCGCGCCCTGGCCCGCAGCGCGCGCCAGTTGATCCTGGCGCCCCTGGCCGACTGGCGGTTGAGGAAGAGGTTCTCGGCGACCGTCAGCGCGGGGATGATCGTGGACTTCTGATAGACGCAGGCGACGCGCTGCCGCCAGGCGTCGCGGTCGGCGAGGGCGGGCGCCGCCTCTCCCGAGAACAGCACCTCGCCCTCATCGGCCGGCTGGAGCCCGGTGAGGATCGACACGAGGGTGGACTTCCCCGCGCCGTTCCTGCCGACGAGCGCATGGGTCTCGCCCTCGGCGATCGCGATCCCGGCGCCGTTCAGCGCGACGGTGGGGCCGAAGCGCTTGACGACGTTTCGGGCTTCAACGTGATTTTTCATCACTTGATCTGATTACCCCAAAGGCTCTTGTCGTCCACGTTGTCCTTACTCACGAGCGGCGCGGGGAGCTGGTCCTCCAGGCCGTTCGGGAGCTGGATGATGTTGCTGTCATGGTCCGTCGGGCCGGGCTTGAACGTCTTGCCCTCCAGCGCGGCCTTGGCGTAGAAGACCGCGTACTTGGCATACAGGTCCGCCGGCTGCGACACCGTGGCGTCGATGTCGCCCTTGCGGATCGCCTCGAGCTCCTCCGGGATGCCGTCGTTCGACACCACGAAGACGTGCTTGGAGTCACTCGGCGGGACGAGCAGGCTCTTCTGCTTCAGCACCTGCAGCGTCGGCGCCAGGTGCACGCCGCCGGCGTGCATGTAGATGCCCTTGATATCGGGATTCTGCTCCAGGCGGGTCTGCAGCATGGACGCGGCCTTGGTGCCCTCCCACTCCGTGGGCTCGCTGAACACGGTGATGCCGGGGAACTTGGACTTCATGCACTCCAGGAACGCCTCCGACCTGTCACGGCCGTTGATGGAGCTGAGGGCGCCCTGGAGCTGCACGACCTTGCCCTTGCCCCCCAGCTTCTCCCCGAGGAACTCGCAGGCCTTGGTCCCGTACGCGCGGTTGTCGGCGCGTACGACCATGTAGACCTTTCCCTTGTCCGGACGGGTGTCGACGGTCACGACGGGGATCTTCTTGTTCTCCAGCTGCTGCAGCGTGTTGGCGATGGCACCGGTGTCCTGCGGAGCCATGATGATCGCCTTGGCACCCTGACCCACCAGCGCCTGCACGTTGTTGACCAGCTTGGAGACGTCGTTCTGCGAGTTCGTGGGTGGCATGAGGTCCACCTTGTACTCGCCGGCCATCTGCGGGACGTACTTGATGTAGGAGTTCCAGAAGTTGGAGTCGGCCCGCGGGTGGTCGATGCCGACCTTCCCGCCGCCGCCCCCTCCTCCGGTTGTTGTCGTGCCCGAGCCACACGCGGTGACGACCGCCAAGAGGGCCGCCGCCGCGACCGCCGATCCGAACTTCATGGGGGGTTACCTTCCTTAGTTGGACGCCCTCAGCCGGAGCCCTTGCATGCCCCCGTCGACCGCGAGCGCGGTCCCGGTGGTGGCGCCGGCTTCAGGACTGGCGAGATAGGCGATCGCCGCGGCGACCTCCTCCGCGCTGACCAGACGGCCCATCGGCTGCCTGGCGTTCAGTGCGGCCCGCTCCCCCTCGGGGTCGTCGGCCTTGTCGAGCAGCCTCGCGACCCACGGGGTGTCCGCGGTGCCGGGGTTGACGCAGTTGACGCGAATGCCCTCACGGATGTGGTCCGCGGCCATCGCGAGGGTCAGCGAGAGCACCGCGCCCTTGGTCGCGCTGTAGAGCGCGCGCTGCGGCAGGCCCGCGGTGGCCGCGATCGAGCACGTGTTGACGATGGAGGCGTGCTCTGACTGCCTGAGGTACGGCAGCGCCGCCCGCGCGACCCGGACCATGCCGAGCACGTTGACGTCGAACACCCTCTGCCACTCGCTGTCCGGGTTGTCCTCGATGGTGCCCAGAGCGCCGATGCCCGCGTTGTTGACGAGCACGTCGATGCCGCCCAGCCGCTCGGCGGCCTCCGCCACCGCCGCCCGTACCTGTGCGTCATCTGTGACATCGACCTTGATCCCGATGAACGGCTCGCCCGGCGGATTGATGTCGAGGCAGGCGACGGTCATGTCGCGCTCGGCGAGCAGGGTGGCCACGGCCAGCCCGATGCCGGACCCGCCGCCGGTCACGATCGCTTTCAGGCTCACGCGTCCCTCCATACTTCGCCGCCGGGGAATGTGTGGGCGGCGATCGACACTGCGTGCATCTCCGCGCTGAAGCCGGGCGCGGACGGTGCGGCGTAACGACCGTTGCGGATGACCACGGGGTCCACGAAGTGCTCGTGGAGGTGATCGACGTACTCGATCACGCGGTTGTCCATGGAGCCGGTGATCGCGACGTAGTCGAACATCGACAGGTGCTGCACCAGCTCGCACAGCCCGACGCCGCCCGCGTGGGGACACACCGGCACGCCGAACTTGGCCGCGAGCAGCAGGATCGCCAGGTTCTCGTTGACGCCGCCGACTCTGGCCGAGTCGATCTGCAGGTAGGAGATGGCGTTGGCCTGCAGGAGCTGCTTGAACATGATGCGGTTCTGGACGTGCTCGCCGGTGGCCACGGGGATGGGGTCGATGCCCCTGGCGATGGCGGCGTGGCCGAGCACGTCGTCGGGGCTGGTCGGCTCCTCGACCCAATGGGGGTGGAACTCGCCCAGCGCGTTGATCCACTCGATGCCCGATCCGACGTCCCAGCGCTGGTTGGCGTCGATGGCGATCGGGAAGTCGGGGCCGCAGACCTCGCGGGCGACCCTGAACCTGCGCCGGTCGTCCTCGAGGTCGGCGCCGACCTTGAGCTTGATCTGCTTGAAGCCCTGCTCCAGGGCCTCCTTGCAGAGCCTGCGCAGCTTGTCGTCGTCGTACCCGAGCCACCCGGGGGAGGTCGTGTAGGCGGGGTAGCCGACCTCGATGAGCCGGCCGATCCGCTCCTCCTTGCCCGCCTCCTGGCTCTTCAGGATCTGGAGGGCCTCTTGCGGCGTCAGCGCGTCGCTCAGGTAGCGGAAGTCGATGAGGTCGACGATCTCCTCGGGGGACATCTCGGACAGCAGCCGCCACAACGGCTTGCCCGCCCGCTTGGCCTTGAGGTCCCACAGGGCGTTGACCACGGCGGAGATCGCCATGTGCATGACGCCCTTCTCCGGTCCCAGCCAGCGCAGCTGCGAGTCGTTGACCATGTCCTTGTAGAGCACGCCGAGGTCCTCGACGTCCTTGCCGATCACGTACGGCTCGAGCGCGCTGATGGCCGTGGTCTGGATGTCGTTGCCACGCCCGATCGTGAAGGCGAACCCGTGCCCCTCGAACCCGTCATCGGTCGTGAGCACGACATAGGCCGCGGAGTAGTCGGGATCCGGATTCATCGCATCCGAGCCGTCGAGCTCGCGCGAAGTCGGGAACCGCACGTCGTGCGTCTCCATCCCGACGATCCGGTACGCGCCAGGAGTCGTCATGCCTGCCCCACCATCTGGCGCTGCCGCCCGAGCCCTTCGATCTCCAGCTCCATCACGTCACCTTCACGCAGGTACGGCTGCCCCGGCATGCCCATCGCCACGCCGGCCGGCGTACCCGTATTGATCACGTCACCCGGCTCCAGGACCATGAACTGGCTCAGGTAGCGCACGATCTCGGCCACGTCGAAGATCATGTTCTTGGTGTCGCCGTCCTGGCGCAGCTCACCGTTCACCCAGAGGCGCAGCGGCAGGCTCTGCGGGTCGCCCACCTCGTCCGCCGTAACCAGCCACGGGCCGAGCGGGTTGAACGTCTCGCACGACTTGCCCTTGTCCCACTGCCCACCGCGTTCGAGCTGGAACTCGCGTTCGGAGACGTCGTTGGAGATCGCGTACCCGGCGATCACGCCGAGCGCCTCCTCCCGGCTGCCCAGGTAGCGGGCCTCCTGGCCGATCACGACAGCCAACTCCACCTCCCAGTCGGTCTTCACACTGCCCCTGGGCACGAGCACCTCGTCGTACGGGCCGACCATGGTGTTCGCGGCCTTCATGAACACGACCGGCTCGGCCGGCACATCCTGCCCGGACTCGGCGGCGTGGTCGCTGTAGTTCAGGCCGATGCAAACGATCTTGCCCGGACGAGCGATCGGGGCGCCGATCCGCAGCCCTTCGGCGTCGACGACGGGCAGTGCACCACGCTCGAGCGCGTCCCGGACGCGCGCCACTCCCCCGGAAGCGAGGAAAGCCCCGTCAATCTCGGGCTCTCCGATGTCGCGCAGGCGACCGGCGTCATCCATGACCACCGGACGTTCCTGACCGACAGGTCCTACTCGCAGCAGCTTCACACCGCATCCTTCTCATATACATCGGATGTCTCGATTCATGATGCTCGTGCGATCGGGCAGAGTGTGTCAAGGGTGACAAGACGGATACATCCGATCCGTGACCTCGAAAGACACCCCCTGGGGGTGGTCGATGCCTGTGAAGCGACTTTACCGCTCCGATGGCTGCGTTCACATACACGAATTAACGCCTCCAAATACATCGGAGGTAAACCCCACCCCCAAGGCCACACCTCCCACCTGCCACGCCAACCACCACCGGCAAACATCCCCCCAGGACAATCCACCCCACGCCGACCGGGATGGCGGCGCGAGACTCCAGCCCTCGCGACAGGCGCCAGCGCGGGACTCCAGCCCTCGCGACAGGCGCCAGCGCGGGACCCAGGTCTCCGCAGCGGGTGCCGGCGTGGGCCCCGTGACAGGTGCCAGCGTGGGACTCAAGCCCTCGCGATAGGGGGCACAGGCCGGCGGCACGCACGCAATCGGCCAATGACACGCGTGTTTCCCGCCGCCAAGCGAGGCTGCTGTCGTCGATGACCGCGGGGACCTGGCGCGAGCCGCATCGCCCGACTAATGCCCGACCTCGGCGGACCCCTTGTGGAGCCATTTCGCCACTACATTGCCCCTTGACGGTCGTACAGGGACGTAATAGAACACGTTTCAAGTAGTAGTAAACCAAGCGCTTGATCAAGAGGGTGAATCTGGTGCACATCGACCTCGTCGACAGGGACATCTACGCGACCACCGGACCACCACACGAGCAGCTCGCCTGGCTCCGCGCGAACTCCCCCGTCCACTGGCACGAGGGCGAGCCCGGATTCTGGGCCGTCACCCGATACGAGGACGTCGTCCATGTATCGCGGCACTCCGACCGGTTCTCCTCGCACAAGAAGCTCGCCCTGTTCGAAGAGCTGACCCAAGAACAGATCGATCTCCAGCGCCACATGATGCTCAACCAGGATCCGCCCGAGCACACGAGACGGCGTTCCCTGGTCAACCGCGGCTTCACTCCGCGTACGATCGGCGCGCTCGAAGAGCACATCCGCGACATCTGCGACGACCTCCTGGACAAGTGCACCGGCGAGATCGACTTCGTCACCGAAGTCGCCGCGCCGCTCCCCCTGTACGTGATCTGCGAATTGCTCGGCGCGCCCGTGACCGACCGCGACAAGCTCTTCACCTGGTCCAACCGCATGATCGGCAGCCAGGACCCGGACTACTCGGAAACTCCCGAGGTGGGCTCGGCCGCCGCCATGGAGGTCTACGCCTACGCCAACGAACTCGCGACACGCCGCAGGGACACCCCGAAGAACGACATCGTCACCAAGCTCCTTCAGCCCAACGAGCACGGCGAGACGCTTGACCAGAACGAGTTCAACCTGTTCATCCTCCTCCTGGCGGTCGCCGGCAACGAGACGACCCGCAACGCGGCCTCCGGCGGCATGCTCACCCTCTTCGAGCACCCGGACCAGTGGGCCCGCCTGGTCGCCGACCCCACCCTCGCCAAGACCGCCGCCGACGAAATCGTCCGCTGGGTCTCCCCGGTCAACCTCTTCCGCCGGACCTCCACCACCGACCAGGTGCTGGGCGGGCAGGAGATCAAGGCCGACGACAAGGTCGTGGTCTTCTACGCCGCCGCCAACCGCGACCCCGCGGTCTTCTCCGATCCCGAAGTCTTCGACATCACCCGCGACCCGAACCCGCACATCGGCTTCGGCGGCGGCGGAGCTCACTTCTGCCTGGGCAACCACCTGGCCAAACTCGAACTCCGGATCCTCTTCGAGCAACTGGCCCGCCGACGCCCCAAACTCCGCCAAACGGGCTCTGCTCGCCGGCTTCGCTCGAACTTCATCAACGGCATCAAGGAGCTTCCTGTCGCCGTCGGCTGACCCCTGGCGGCGGTCACCGCAGGGAATCAGCTCCATCCCATGTCACTCCGCTCACCGCAGCGGCCTGTCGGTGGTCAGCACAACCCCAACCCAGCCCAGCCCGGCCCGGCCCGGCCCGACGTTCCGCCACGAACGCCCACCAAGGCTCCGGTGTGACGCCCAGCCGACACCGCGGCGCGGGCACCCCGACACCGCTGCGCGGCGCCCGGCTGATGCTCCGGCGTGGCGCCTGGCTGGCATTTGGGCACGGCGCCAGTCATCAGTGCGGCGTGGGCGCGCGGACGGCGAGCGGACGCGGACGTCTGACCGGCGCTCGGCGTGGTGGGTTGGAGGGGCGGGTGGCTGATTAATCGGAAGCGGGAGCGGCGGCGGGCGGCTCGGATGCGGCGGAGGATGTGGTTGGTGCGCTCCGGGCCGGGCTGCCAGCCACATTCGATCAAGGCATTGGCCACATGATGGAGGAGGTCGGCGATCTGGCCGGGGATGACGTCTCGGCGGACGGCGATCACGCGCCAGCCGCGGCGGCGCAGCTCCTCGCGGCGGTCCGCGTCGTGTTGCTGGTCGGTGGGTGAGGTGTGATGCTCCTGGCCGTCGTACTCGACTGCGACCTTGAACTCCTCCCAGCCCAGGTCGAGGTACGCGAACCGGTCGTCGTCCAGCCCGACCCGGATCTGGGTGGTGGGTCTGGGGAGGCCGCCTTCCACGAGGATGACCCGGAGCCAGCTCTCCCTGGGTGAGGCGGCGCCCCGGTCGGCGAGGCCTAGGGTGTCGCGAAGGCGCCAGGAGTTGAGCGGGCGGTGCCACAGAGCTTCGAGATCGACGCCTCGGCGTGCGAAACTGGTCGAGGATCGCCACCGCCTCCATACGGGGCAACCAGCGGGCGCAGTCGAGGGCTGTGCGTTCCATGGTGGTGAGGCGGACGCCCTTGTGCATGGTGATGTCTTCCGGAGGAAGCGGTGCCGGGTAGGTGACGCAGCCTGGGAGAGCAAGGTGGCCGGGGGCGGTCAGCTCTATGGGCCAGTCGGCTTCTGGGGTATGCAGGGCGTTCAGACCCCAGATGTGGGCGGCTGTCTGGCGGCAGACAACGGCCTGCGGGATCGCTCGGGTGATTCGGGCGGTCCGCTCGGCGAGTGATGGCGGGGTGGGCGGGGTGAGTGGCAGCTCTGCCTTTGGAAGCCCGGGATCGGTCTTTCCCTGAACGGGAGGTGGCTCTTTCAGGGGTGCGGTGCTGGGTGTCGATGTCCCTCTTTCGGGGTCTACAGCTCCGAGGGGCGGTGCCGCATGGGGTGGAGGGCCGTGAGGCGTGGTTACGGCGCTGGGGTAAGCGGGGTCGGTGACGGTGCAATCGGTGACTCTGGGGCCTCTGAGGCTGGAGTCGGTGACGGTGAGGTGGGTGGGGTGGTGTGGGTGGTGCATGACGCACAGGGTGCTATGGCGGGGCTGGTGGCGAGCGGCCGAATGGAGTTCTGTGGAGGACGTTGAGTTTTCCACAGTTCAGGGAATTGACCTGCGGTTTTAGGACCTACGTTGCTCCGTGGTGGTACCCCAACCCCAGCACACAGAACCTGTGCCGGGAGTCGCACGCTCACGCGGGGCCGAAGATTGCACTCCGCGAGGGGCTGTCTAGAACCCCGCCACCGCACCAGGCAGGCGACCTCGGGCATCAGCCCGGGCCTACTCCAGGCAGAATCCCCCGGCTCCACCGCTCGCACGTCGATCAGCCGCATCAGCAGTTCCCGCGCCGGCAAGACCGACCGCACAATACGAGCCTTGCTCATCGCCGAGAAGACAGCGCCCTCCGAAGTAAGGCGCTCCGGTACCCGTCAGGTCATCACTGAGCAACTTCGCGGGGTCCTCACAGCAAGCTATCCGGCTTGCGAGAACTCGCCCGGCGCGCCGGCGTCACCCTCTGAAATCGGCGGCTTGCAGCTGGAATTGCAGGTCGGAGGCGCCTGGCGTCTCCAGGACCGACACCGCGATCAGGCCGGCGGCTGCGGCAAGGCTCTCGAATCCCGAGCGGGTATACCAGTGCAGCACCCAGGGGCGGTCCACGACGGTGCTCTCGCCGTCGCGGTACCGCTCGTAACGCAACACCGTCGTCTGCGTCCGCGCGGAATCGCTACGCTCCTCGGACACCACCGAGACACGCAACTCAGCACCGTCGTCCGCCGTAGCGGTGCGCACTCGGCCGATCCGTTCGGCAGGTGTGGGCGACGGGACGAACAGAGGCACCAGGGCGGTGCCGCCCACGGCGAGATGGTTGCGGATGCGGTGGAGGGCAGCCAGAGCGATGGAGTCGTCGGGGAGCAGGTTGAAAGTCGGCCCGGCAAGAAAGATCGCGCGGTAGCGGCGTGGCAGATCGAGCGCCTCCATGCGCTGGTGGTAGACGACGACATCGACGCCTTGCTGCCGCGCCCGGCGACGGCACCGCTGCAGCATGTCCGCCGAGGAGTCAACACCCTCGACGTCCAGGCCGCGCCGACGCAGGTCGAGCAATGGATCGCCGTCCCCACACCCCAGCTCCAGAGCCGGGGAACCAGCCTCTTGGACAAACGCCGCGTAGGGCTCTGGATCTTGGGCGACGGACTTCAGCGGCCCATATAACTCGGCGACGATGCCTGTGTAGAAATCAGCGGGATGCACGCCCGCACCTTACCTGCCGCGCTCACCGAGTGAACGACACCTTAACGAGCGCGCCGGCCATCCGCGCGCTTCACTGGCCTGACCGATCAAGCCCGGCCGGGGTCGAAGAGAGGGCAGGCGATGACACCGGGCCGTCGAACGAACCCGTCTGCCGGCTGCCGTCGGCTCCGCCGCCACCAACGCCAAACCCAAAAGCGCGGTGGAGGGTTAAGGGTGCAGGGGGAGGCCCTTCAGGACCTTGTCCACGCCGTTCTTCGGCCCATGGATCGCCACCCCCACCAGCGCCAGTTCATCGGCCTCCACCGCCCGCACGGCCGCTCGGTTGTCCGCGTCGTGTCCCGTCTTGAACATCTCCTCGATGTAGACGGCCACGTCCATCTCCCGGCCCACCGCCTTCTCCCGGACGCCCCGGAGGCCCTCCAAGTCGGCCGTGTAGACGAGCACGGGCTGGCGGAGCATCGGCAGGTACGAATTGCCGGACCCGTCCTCGTACGGCTCCCCCATGAGCCCCGGCACCCCGCCCGCCACCGCGCTGGACAGGAAGGCGGTGACGTTGAGCTTCTGCCATGCGGCCAGATCCGCGCGGACCACGATGCCGATCTTGGTGTCGAAACGCATGGTCACGAGTCTCCACGTCCCGCCCCCGCCGTGTCTTGAACGCTGGTGCGGAAGCGTCAGCTCACGATGACCGGCTTCCAGTCCGGCACCTCGTGGTAGCGCCGCAGCTCCGCGACGCCCGACAGGATCCCGCCCCACGCCGCGTACGGCGGGCGCTCCGTGTCGAACCCGCTCTGCACCAGCGTCAGGCGCGTCTGCCCGCCGGAGCCCTCCAGCTCCCACGTGGCGACTCCCGGGGCGCCCCAGTCCAGGGAGAACTTGCTGCCGGGCTCGAGCTCCAGCACCTTTGCGGGGCTGGGGTCGTTGGCCAGGCCGCCCATCGCGAAGCGGCCGCCCACGTACGGCTCGATCTCGATCGGGAACCCGAACCACCGCGTCACCGCCTCCGAGTCGATCAGCGACTCGAACACCTTCTCCGGCGAGGCGTCGATGGTGACCTGAGCGCGCAGGTCCGAGGAGGTGAAGTCGATCTTGGGTGTGAGCTCGCGCCCCTCAAGGTGCTCGGCCAGGTTGGCGACGGCCAGGCACCAGTACGTCTGGAGCACGCCCCGGATGCTCTTGCCCGTGATGACGTCCTGGAAGTCGAAGTGCGTCTGCGACAACGTCAGGATCGTCGCGTCCCCGTCCTCCTCCAGCTTCAACTCGGTGGTCGTCTCCTCGCCGTCCAGCACCCACGCGAAGCGCACCGTGCGCTCGTCCGCGTGCAGCAGCCGCTGGTGCGGCGCATCCCCCTCAGGCGTGGTACGCCCCCAGAACCCGAACCGGTCGGGCAGCTCCACCTCGGCGTGCTCGGCCAGCCAGATCCGCAGCGTGGCCGGGTCGGTGAGCGCGTGGCGCACATCCTTGACAGGCGCCTGGATGCGGGCACGAAGGGTCATGGGCTCGGTCATCGTCATCTTCTCCTTTGGAGAGGGCGAGTGTGAGTGTGAGTGGCCGATCCGCGTGGGCGGTCGCCGGTCGGGCGTCGGCTTCAGGCTGGTCGTGGTCGGTCGCCCCCGTCCGGCCGCCGATGCGGGCCGGTCTCGTCCGTGGGCGCCGGAGGGGCATCGAACGCGGGAGGAGCGGTGGGTGCCGGAGGGGCGGGGGCGGCCGGAGGGGTGCCGGGCTCGGGGATGTCTGCGGGAGGGTCGGCGGCGGCGTTCGGGTAGCAGGCGACGGCGAGCTTGAACGCGTCCCCCTCCGCCCCGCCGTACCGCGTGAACAGCTCCTGCAGCATCGTCTGCAGATCGTTCAGGAACTCCTGACGCTCTTCGGGACGCACGCGGATCTCCCCCGACAACCCGATCGACGGCAGCTCGGGCGCGCTCCTGTCGAGCGCCGCGATGTCCGACTGGACCTCCTCCATGAGATCCAGCAGGTAACCGAGGCTCAGCTCGTCACGCGCCTTGCGCAGCCCGATCCGGCCCACCAACCGGGGCGACAGCCAGTACGAGCGAGCACCGGCCTGATAGATGCCCTCGTGGATCCCGCGCACCTTGCGCTCGGACACGAGATCCACCAGGCCCGCCTCGACCAGCCGTTTGACGTGGTAGTAGACCCGCTGCGGCGTCTGGCCGAGCCGTTCGGCGACCTCCGAGCACGTACGCGGCTCGGCCAGCTGCCGCAGCACCTCCACGCGCTGCGGCTTGAGCAGTGCCTCGGCCTGCTCGATCTCTTCCAGGTACAGGACGTCTCTCATCGCAAAAACAATCCTTTACGTAAAAATTTGGTTTGTCAATGGCGATGAGGACAATGGATGGATGGCGCATGACTGGTCCCGATACTGGCGGTCACCCGACCGGCCGGTGGAGGCCATGCATGCCCACTTCGAGCGGCACGTGTACCACCGGCACAGCCACGAGACCTACTCGTTCGGGGTCACCGAGACCGGCGCGCAGTCGTTCACCTGCCGCGGCTCGGCCCACACGAGCTCGGCGGGCATGGTCATGGCGTTCAACCCGGAGGACCCCCACGACGGCCACGCCACGAACGCGTACGGGTTCACGTACCGGATCGTCCACATCGGTCCCGAGCTCGTGTCCAACGCCCTGACCGACGCGACGGGTCGCCACCTGGGCCTGCCCCTGTTCGCCGCGCCCGTGGTCGATGATCCCGTCCTGGCGGGGGCGCTGCGCTCCCTGCACGCGGAGCTCCTCGGCTCCGACGCGACGGCTCTGCGGCGCGACGAGCTGCTCACGGCCACGGTCGCGGCGATCGTACGGCGGGCCGCCACGACCCCGATCCACCCGGACGGCAGGCCAGGAAGGTCGGCGAGGGTCGCGCGGCAGGCCAGGCAGCTCCTCCATGACCGCCTCAAGGACGATCTCACGAGCGACGACCTGGCGCGGGCCACTGGCGCCAGCCGCTACGCGGTCTACCGGGCCTTCCACGCGGAGTACGGGCTGTCCCCCAGCGACTACCAGCGGCAGCTACGGCTCAGAGCGGCACGTACGCTGATCGCCGGCGGCACGGCCATCAGCGAGGCGGCCACCGCGACGGGCTTCGCCGACCAGAGCCACCTGACCCGCTGGTTCACCCGCTACTTCGGCCTGACCCCGGGCACCTATCGACAGGCCGTCACAGGTGAACGATGACCGTCACGGCCAGGAGCTGTCCTGGTCGGGATCGCCTCCGTCGGAGAGCAACCGCAGATCCGACTCGACCATCATCGCCACCAGCTCGTCGAACGACACGCTCGGCTCCCACCCCAGCTGCGCCCGCGCCTTCTTCGGGTCCGCGCACAGCAGGTCCACCTCGGCGGGCCGGTGCAGCGTCTGGTCGGTCACCACGTACCGCTCCCAGTCCAGCCCCGCGGCCGTGAACGCCGCCTCCACCAGCTCCCTGACCGACTTCATCCGCCCCGTCCCGATCACGTAGTCCTCGGGATTGGCGGCCTGCAGCATCAGGTGCATCGCCTTCACGTAGTCGCCGGCGAACCCCCAGTCCCGCCGCGCCTCCAGGTTCCCCAGTCGCAGCTCGGTGGCCAGCCCCAGCTTGATCCGGGCCACCCCCAGGGACACCTTCCTGGTGACGAACTCGGCCCCCCGGCGCGGCGACTCGTGGTTGAACAGGATCCCGGACACGGCGAACATCCCGTACGACTCGCGGTAGTTCTGCGTGAGGAAGTGCCCGTAGGCCTTGGCCACCCCGTACGGCGAGCGCGGGTGGAAGGCGGTCCGCTCGTTCTGCGGCGTCTCGCTGACCTGCCCGAACATCTCAGAGGATGAAGCCTGATAAAAGCGGATCTGTCGGGAGGCGCCCGAGCCCCGCGACGCCCCCGAGCACACCCGGATCGCCTCCAGCATGCGCAGCACGCCCATCCCGGTCACCTCGGCCGTGAGCTCCGCCTGCTCCCACGACATCGGCACGAACGAGATCGCCCCGAGGTTGTAGACCTCGTCAGGCTGAACGCGTTCCACCGCCGAGATCAGGGATCCCTGGTCCAGCAGATCCCCCCGCACCACCCGCACGTCGGAGAGCAGCTTGCGCATCCTGGACACGCGCGGGTTCGCCTGCCCCCGGGCCAGGCCCCACACCTCGTACCCCTGCTCGAGCAGGTGCTCCGCCAAGTAAGAACCGTCCTGGCCGGTGATGCCGGTGATCAGAGCTCGCCTGGCCAAGGGTCCTCCTGCTATCGCGTATAGCAATCTGTCTGGGACGGAATGTACAGCTAAGCGCCCAGATAGGGCACCAGCCCACCTAGAACCCGTTCCACCGAACCACGCTCGGTTACGGCAACGTCGCAGTTCGCACGACGTTTAACCGTAATTGTGAACAATTCCACCCGACCTACCGAATGGTAGCCTTCTCGGACTAAGGTCATCTTCACGGTACACGCCCATCTCAAGGGCCCTACCGGCGGAGAAAGGGGTGTCGTGGAAGAGCCAGCCCGGCGGGATCGAACGCTGCGAGTCGCGTTGTTGTCCTACCGCAGCAAGCCCACCTGTGGTGGCCAAGGCGTCTATCTTCGCCACCTCAGCCGCGAGCTGGTCGCCTTAGGGCACCACGTCGAGGTGTTCTCCGGGCAGCCCTATCCCGAGCTGGACGAGGGCGTCATCCTGCGCGAGGTGCCCAGCCTCGACCTCTACCGCGACGAGGACCCGTTCAGAACGCCCAAGCTGCACGAATACCGCGACTGGATCGACTGGCTCGAGGTCGGGACGATGTGGACGGCGGGGTTCCCCGAGCCGCTGACGTTCACGCTGCGGGCCTACCGCGAGCTGAAGAAGCGCATCGGCGACTTCGACGTCGTGCAGGACAACCAGACCCTCGGATACGGCCTGCTGGGCATCCAGCGGATGTTCCCCGTGGTCGGCACCATCCATCACCCGATCAGCGTCGACCGCCGCATCGAGCTCGAGGCCGCCACCGGCGGGAAGAAGCTGAGCCTGCGCCGCTGGTACGGGTTCGTGAAGATGCAGTCGCGTGTCGCGCCCCGGCTGAGCCCGATCCTGACCGTCAGCGAGTCGTCGCTGGCCGACATCCACCGCGACTTCAACGTCCCCCAGGCGAACATGCGCCTGATCCCCCTCGGCGTCGACACCCGCTACTTCCACCCGCGCCCGGACAAGCCCCGGCGCAAGGGCTCGATCGTGGCCGTGGCCAGCGCGGACTCGCCCATGAAGGGCGTCGCGACGCTGCTGCGGGCGGTCGCGAAGCTGGCCACCGAGCGCGACGTGCACCTCACCGTCGTCAGCCGACCCACCCCCGGCGGCCCGACCG
This sequence comes from Nonomuraea sp. NPDC049625, assembly GCF_040675285.1. NCBI lineage: Bacteria > Bacillati > Actinomycetota > Actinomycetes > Streptosporangiales > Streptosporangiaceae > Nonomuraea > Nonomuraea sp. NPDC049625. Next base: position 287,754 of record NZ_JBFAOQ010000013.1, read on the forward strand.
AGCAGCTCGTCCAGGAGCTGTCGCTGCAGGACCGGGTGCGTTTCGTCCACGGCATCTCCGACGACGAGCTGGGCGAGCTGATCGCCACCTCGGAGATCTCGGTCGTCCCCTCCCTCTATGAGGGCTTCTCGCTGCCCGCCGTCGAGCACATGGCCTGCGGCACGCCCCTGGTGGCCAGCCGTACGGGAGCGCTGCCCGAGGTCGTGGGCGACGCCGCCATCCAGGTGGCCCCGGGCGACCCCGAGGAGCTGGCCGCGGTGCTGCGCCGCCTGCACGACTCCCCCGAGGAGCGCGAACGCGTGGGCAAGGCCGGATACGACCGCGTCATGGAGCGATACACCTGGCACGTCGTGGCCAAGAAGACCGTCGAGGCGTACCTCGAGGCCATGGAGAACCACAAGAGGAGAGGCTGACCAGTGCTGACCGTCGACTTCGCCCGGCTTCCTGTCGGCCCCGGCGTGCGCCTGCTCGACCTGGGCTGCGGCGGCGGCAGGCACGCCTTCGAGGCACTGCGCCGGGGAGCGGACGTGATCGCGTTCGACATGGACCAGGCGGAGCTGGACGGCGTGGCGGCCATGTTCGCGGCGATGGACAAGGCGGGCGAGGTGCCGCCGGGGGCGAGCGGGCAGATCGTCCAGGGTACGGCGCTGGACATGCCGTTCGAGGACGGCAGCTTCGACCGGGTCATCGCGGCCGAGGTGCTGGAGCACATCCCGGACGACATGGCGGCCATGCGCGAGCTCTTCCGCGTGCTCAAGCCGGGCGGTACGGCGGCCGTCACCGTGCCGAGCTTCCTGCCCGAACGGATCTGCTGGGCGCTGGACGAGGCCTACCACACGGCCCCCGGGGGACATGTCCGGATTTATACGTTGGCTGAGCTGTCAGCCAAGCTGAAGTCCATCGGGTTCGAGATCGGCCCCCACCACCACGCCCATGGCCTGCACGCGCCGTACTGGTGGATCAAGTGCGCCGTCGGCGTCGGCAACGACGACCACCCGCTCGCCAAGGCGTACCACGAGCTGCTGGTCTGGGACATCATGAAGCGCCCGGCCGCCACCAGGATCGCCGAAGCCGTGCTCAACCCGATCATCGGCAAGAGCGTGGTCCTCTACGTCAGGAAGCCATGATCTCCCACGCGGAGGTCGTGCGGACGGGCGAGAGCATCGCGGCGATCCAGCAGGACGACGGCGGCGTGCCGTGGCCGGAAGGCCACGTGGACGCCTGGAACCACGTCGAGTGCCTGATGGCCATGTCCGTCGCGGGACTCGGCGAGCCGGTACGGCGCGGCTACGCGTGGCTGGCCCGCCACCAGCGCCCCGACGGCTCCTGGCCGATGAAGCTGGCCGACGGCGTCCCCACGGAGCAGGGCGGCGAGAGCAACCACGCCGCCTACGTCGCCGCCGGGCTCTGGCACCACCACCTCGTGACCGGCGACCAGGCGTTCACCGAGGAACACTGGCCCATGGTCAAGGCCGCGCTCGACTACGTGGCGGGACTGCAGACCGAGCGGGGCGAGATCGTCTGGGAGCGCGACGCGCACGGCGTCGCCTCGACGCTCGCGCTGCTCACCGGGTGCTCCTCCATCCACCAGGGGCTGCGCTGCGGCGTGCTGCTCGCGGACCACCTGGGCGACCCCCAGCCGCACTGGGAGCTGGCCGCCGACCGGCTGGCGCACGTGCTGGCGGCGCATCCCGAGGCGTTCGCGGACAAGAGCCGCTTCTCCATGGACTGGTACTACCCGGTGCTCGGCGGCGCGGTGCGCGGGCAGCAGGCGTTCGGGCTGCTGGAGCGCGAGTGGGCCACGTTCGTGGTGCCCGGGCTCGGGATCAGGTGCGTGTCCGACCAGCCGTGGGTGACGGGGGCGGAGACGTGCGAGCTGGTGCTGGCGCTCGACGCGCTGGGAGACCGGGGGCGGGCGGTCACGCTGTTCACGGACGTGCAGCATCTGCGGCACGAGGACGGCTCGTACTGGACGGGCTGGCAGTTCGCGAACCTCAAGCACTTCCCCCACGAACGATCCGGGTACACGGCCGCCGCCGTCGTGCTCGCCGCCGACGCGCTGCTGGCGCTGACGCCGGGATCCGGCCTGTTCAGGGACATCGTGGGGACGTCGGTGTCCGACCCGGAGACCTGCGGCTGCGCCGCCGGCACGGGCCTGGTACGCCGCGACGACCTCTGACCCCACCCCCGCACAAGCGCTTTTGCGGGTTCTTTGCCGCCGAAATCCGGTGCGCCGCCGATGATCGACGCAATGGGCTTACTAGCTTCTGAGTGACTCGTACGAGGCGTCTTCGGGGGAAGCGTGGGCGACACGGGCACAACTTCGTTCTTGGATCAGGTCAGGACCGAGCCGACACTGTCCCGGGCGAGGGGGCTGCGGAGGTTCCTGGTCAAGGATCCTCTGGAGTCCGATCTGGGCCGGCGACGATTCCGGCTCAGAGGAGGAGCTTCCCGAGCGGTCTTCACCGATGCCGAAAGTGCATACGTTTTCGGCTTCAACGCGGTGATGTCCCGGGAGATTGAGAAGGTCGAGGAAATATCGGCTGAGCAGCGGCCCTTCGGCTACGAAGGGGCGGCCGCCGCCTGCACCGTGCTCGACCTGCTCACGCTGACGCGGGGCCGGCGCCTTCACGAGCTACTCACCGGCCCCGCCCAGCATCATCGCCACGCCGCCTACGTCGGCGCCGGTCGCGGCTACGCCCTGCTGCGGCTGCGGCCCCTGTGGGGGGCGCGGCGCGCGCATCCGCTGCTGCGCTGGCTGGCCGTGGACGGGTTCGGGTTCCAGTGGAGCCTGGCCAGGGCCGACCGCATGGTGGGCGAGCGCACGATGCCCGACCTGCTGACCCGGGCGCACTGTGCGGTGTTCGATCAGGGGCTGGGGCGGCTGCTCTGGTACCACGACAGCGCCTCGCCCGACGACATCGCCGCCAGGATCGGTGGATATCCGGCGGGACGTCGGGGCGACCTGTGGAGCGGGATCGGGTTCGCGGCGACGTACACGGGCGGGGCCGACTCCGACGAGCTGTGGTGGCTGACCGAGCACGCCGGGGCCGACGGGTTCCGCGCCCAGCTGGCCCAGGGGTGCGCGTTCGCCGTCGCCGCCCGGCTGCGGTCGGGGACGCTGCCGGACCACACGGCGCAGGCCGTGCCGATCCTGGCCGGGGCCGAACCCGAGGCGGCGGCCTCGTGGACGGACCAGGCGCTCCTCGCGCTCGGGCACGAGGCGCACACGCACGAGGACTTCCGGCGCTGGCAGTCCCAGACCCGCCGGTCCTGGAGCCAGCGCCACCGCTGCTGACTAGATTCCGGGGCCGACGCGCTCCAGCACGCGGAGCGAGCCCTCCACCGACACCTCGCTGAAGGCGCCGGACCGCACCGCCCGCTGGTAGACCCGGTACGGCGCCTGCCCGCCATCGGCGGGATCGGGGTAGATGTCGTGGAAGACCAGCGCCCCGCCCTCCATGACGTGCGGCGCCCAGCCCTCGTAGTCGCGGGTCACCGGCTCCTCGGAGTGCCCGCCGTCGATGAACAGCATCCCCAGAGGCGTCCTCCAGAGAGCGGCGACCTGCTCCGACCGGCCGACGATCGCGATCACCTCGTCCTCGAGCCCCGCGGCCGCGATCGTGGCCCTGAACGTCGGCAGCGAGTCCATCTTGCCGAACCGGGGGTCCACCAGCGTCGGGTCGTGGTGGGCCCACCCTGGCTGGATCTCCTCGGAGCCCCGGTGGTGGTCGACGGTGACGACCACCGACCCGGCCTGCCTGGCCGCCGCGCCGAGATAGACGGCCGACTTCCCGCAGTATGTGCCGATCTCGCAGACGGGGCCCAGCTTCCCGTACTGGCAGGCGGCCTCGTACAGGGCCAGCCCCTCGTTGTGCGGCATGAATCCCTTGGCGTGCTTCGCTGCGTAGAGCAGCTCTGACGGCATCGTCATGGGGATGCAGCCTAGCCGAACCGAATAACATTCCAGGGGACCCTTGCAGCGCCGTTCTGAAACCTGTTCTACTTACAACGTGAATCAGCGCGCTCGCATCGCCATGTCGGACGACGACGTCACCGCCTTCCTGGAGAGCTCGCGCAAGCTGCAGCTGGCCACCATCAACGCGGACGGCACACCCCATTTGGTGACGATGTTCTATGGGCTCGACAAGGGACGCATCACCTTCTGGACCTACGCGAAAGCCCAGAAAGCCCGCAATCTTGCCCGCGACTCCCGGGTGAGCTGCCTGATCGAGACGGGCGACGACTACGCCGAGCTCCAAGGCGTCCTGGTGTACGGGAACGCGGAGCGGGTGGACGACCGCGACCGCGTCATGGACATCGGGATGACGGTCACCCGCCGGATGACTCCGGGCGTACCGGACGAACTGCTGCGCCCGTATGTGGAGCAGACCGGGCAGAAGCGAGTTGCGTACATCGTGGAGTACACCAAAGTGGTCTCATGGGATCACAGGAGGCTCGCATGAGAGTCAAGGTGGACGAGCTGGTCTGCGAGGCCAACGCCGTGTGCATGGGGCTCGCGCCGGAGGTGTTCGAGTTGGACGACGACGACCAGCTCCACGTCCTGCTGCCAGAACCGCCCCCCGAGATGCAGGACCGCGTCCGCCACGCCGTCCGGTCCTGCCCCAAAGCCGCCCTTTCCCTAGAGGAATAGCCCCGCTAGGCACCAGCCGGAGGAGGAACCCCATGCGCGCCGCGATCCTGCACGCCGTAGGCAACGACAAGCTGGACATCCGCGACGACGTCACCCTGGCCCCCGTCGGGCCGGCGGACGTACGCGTACGGATCAAGGCGACGGGCGTCTGCCACTCGGACCTGTCGGCCATGACCGGCGTACTGCCGCAGCCCGTGCCGCTGGTGCTCGGGCACGAGGGCGCGGGCGAGGTGGTCGAGGTGGGCGAGCACGTCACCTCGCTCAAGCCGGGCGACCACGTGGTCATCAACTGGCGGCCCGGCTGCCAGGAGTGCGACCTGTGCCTGGGCGGCCAGCCGTACCTGTGCATCAAGTACGTGGTCGAGGCGTTCAGCAAGGGCAACTTCCGGTTCGGCGGCGACGGGGCGACGGCGTACGGGATGGCCGGGTGCGGCACCTGGGCCGAGGAGATCGTCGTGCCGTGGCAGGGCGCGATCAAGATCGACGAGGACGTGTCGTGGGAGGCGGCGGCCCTGATCGGCTGCGGCATCACGACCGGCGTGGGCGCCGCGATCAACACCGCGAAGGTCCGCCCCGGCTCCACGGTCGCGGTGATCGGCTGCGGCGGCGTCGGCCTGTCGGTCATCCAGGGCGCCCGCCTCTCCGGCGCCCGCATGATCCTCGCGATCGACCCGCTGGAGTCCAAGCACGAGCTGGCCAGGAAGGTCGGCGCCACCCACGCCGTCACCCCCGAGCAGGTCCCCGACACCCTGAACGAGCTCACCGCCGGCGCCGGCTTCGACTACGGCTTCGAGGTGGTCGGCAAGGCGGCCACCATCCAGAGCGCCTGGCAGATCACCCGGCAGGGCGGCGACGTCATCGTGGTCGGGGCGGGCGCGGTGGACGACATGGTGTCGATCTCGGCGTTCAGCCTGCTGTTCGAGGGCAAGAACCTGCTCTCCAGCCTGTACGGCGAGGCGGACGTGCGCCACGCCTTCCCCTACTTCGCCAAGCTCCACAAGGCCGGCAAGCTGGACCTGGAGTCGATGATCAGCGCCCGCATCCGCCTGTCGGACCTGAACGACGCGGTGGCGGCGCTGCGGGGCGGCGAGGTCCTCCGCCAGATCGTCGTCATGGACTGACTCTGTTCCGAGTAGAAGGGGCCGCCGCGGTGGCCCCTTCTACTGCGTCGGCGCCGGCGCGAGCCAGTGGCGATTGAGATCGCTCACGGCCTCCAGCCAGACCTGCGGCCGCTCCCCGGCGGCGATCGCGTCCGCGGCGCTGTGCAGGACGGTGAACAGGAGCGTGGCCGCGACATGCGGGTCGACCTGGCGGAACGCGCCGTCGTCCATGGCCCGCCGCAGCGCCTTGGCGATGGCGGCGATGATGTCCGGCCCCCCTTCGGGCGCGGGGTTGGAGTGGAAGACCGCGGCATGGAGCCCGCCGGGCCGGGCGATGGACTCGACGGCCGCCGCGCATTCGGCGTCGAGGGTGGCCCACCAGTCGATCGGCTCGGTGGATTCGGCGAGCCGGTGGAAGCGGTCCACGTAGTCCCGTAGCACGCGGTCCCGTACCGCGGCGACCATCTCCTCCCAGGAGGAGAAGTAGACGTAAAAGGTGCCCTTGGCGGCGTCGGCTTCGGCGGTGACGGCCTGGACCCAGTTGGTCACGTCCTGCCCGGAGTCCAGGAGCCGGATGGCGGCGTCGATGAGTTCGCCGCGCCTGGCCTCGGGGGAAAGACGGCGCCGGCTCCTGGAGGTCACCATCGCATCAGGTTAGCCGACCGTCACGTCATCACCCCTGCGTGGGAGATGAGGAGCTCGCTGACGCCGCGAAGGTTGATGTGCTCCCGGTACGGCGGCGGGTCGGCGACCAGCGCGGGCTCCCGTACGCGCCGGGCGAACGCGGCCAGCGCCACCCGGCCTTCGAGCCGGGCCAGCGGCGAGCCGAGGCAGAAGTGCGGACCGAAGCCGAAGCCCAGATGCCGCACCTGCTCGCGGGCCGGGTCGAACCGGTCCGGGTCCGGATTCGCCTCCGGGTCCCGATGGGCCGCGGCCAGCAGCAGGATGACCAGGCTGCCCGCGGGCACCTTCGCCTTCCCGACGCTCATGTCCTCTTTGGTGACCCGGGCGGTGAGCTGGACGGGCGGGTCGTAGCGCAGGGTCTCCTCGACGACCGCGGACGCCGTACCGGGGTCGGCGCGCAGGGCGGCGAGGTGGCCGGGGTGCCGCAGCAGGGCGAGCACGCCGTTGGCGATCAGGTTGACCGTCGTCTCGTGCCCCGCCACCAGCAGCAGCACGATCGTGGAGACCAGCTCGTCATGGCTGAGCGCGTCACCGCCCTCCTGCGCGGCGAGCAGCTCGGAGATCAGGTCGTCCCGGCGCGGGCTCCGGCGTCGTTCGGCGACGAGGTCGTTGACGTACCGGTGCATGTCGGCCATGCCACCCGCCCACTCGTCGTTCCCGTCGCCAGGATTGCCGAACCCGTCGAGCAGCCGGGTGAGCTGAGCGGTCCACCCGTGGAACAGCCGCTCGTCGGCCTGCGGCACGCCGAGCATCCGGCAGATGACCGTCACCGGCAGCGAGTAGGCGAGGCCGGACATCACGTCGAACGTCTCCCCCTCACCCGCGCGGTCGAGGCACTCGTCGACCAGCCGCGTGACGGAGTCCTCCATCCGCGCGACGGTACGGGTGGTGAACGCGCTGCTGACCAGACGCCGCAGCCGGGTGTGGTCCGGAGGATCCAGGGAGAGGAACCACGGCCGCCGGACCGAGGCGGGAGCGTCCGCGGGGTACGGGTCGGCTGCCCCGTCGGGCTGGAAGAACCGCCACCGCTCGGCGCTGAGCCGCGGGTCGCGCAGCAGCGTCTCGCAGTCGCGGTAGCCCGTCACCACTAACGAGGACATCTCCTCGATCCACACCGGGCCGCGAGCGCGGAACTCGGCGTAGATCGGATACGGGTCGGGCCTCGAAGCGGGGTCGAGCAGCTTGCCGACCAGGTGCAGACCGGACGACGTCTCGCTGTCGGTTGCCATGGACATCTGGGCTCCTTGAAGTCGCACACTATTGACCTTAGGTCATTAATAATGACCCGGGGTCAATATGTCAACGACGACAGCCGGGCTCTCCCGGGAGGTCGATGGTGACGTCGAGGCCGCCGCCGGCCCGGGCGGCGAGCGCGACCCGTCCCCGGTGGGCGAGTGTGACCGCGCGCACGATAGACAGCCCCAGCCCCAGGCCGTCGGTACGGACGCGGGTTCCCTGCCCGCGCACGAACGGTTCCAGCAGCGTCTCCGCCTTGCCGGACGGGATCTCGCGGCCGGTGTTGGAGATCCGCAGGACGGCGCGCCCGCCCGCCGTACCCGTGTCGACAACCACCCGCCCACCTGCGCGGTTGTAGCGGACCGCGTTGTCGACCAGGTTGCCGATCATCCGTTCCAGCAGGACCGGTTCGCCGCTGACGGGTGCGGGCCGAAGCTCGGATCGCACGGCGACGCCGGCGGCAGCCGCCCGCGCCGCGGCGGCGTCAAGGGCGGCGGCCGCGACGGCGGCCAGGTCGACCGGTTGGCGCGCTGCCAGCCCGGCCTGGCTACGCGCCAGCAGCAGCAGCCCGTCCAGGACGCGCTGCATGTGCTCGACCGCGCCGCGTACGTCGCCGGCCATCGCGAGCAGCTCGGCACGGCTGGGCTTTCCGTCCAGGGTGACGTCGATCGCCGTGCGCGCCGTGGTCAGCGGCGTGCGCAGCTCGTGGGCGGCGTTGGCGGTGAACAGCCGCTGGCTGTCCAGGATCCGGTCCCGCTCGGCGACGCCGCGCTGGATGCGGTCCAGCATCCCGTTGATCGTGCCCGCCAACGCCGACAGCTCGTCGGCAGGGGCGGTGACCGGGACCCGCTCGGTGAGGTTCTCGGCCGACAGCCGCCGGGCGGTGGAGGAGATCACGCGGATCGGCCGCAGCACCCGACCGGCCACCAGCCAGCCGAGCACGGCGGCCAGACCGGTCACCACGACGAGCGCCAGACCGGCCTGGGGCAGCAGCGCGGACAGGGTGTCGGCCTGCACCCGGTCGGCCAGAACGCGCAGCCCGTCCTGCGGCGACGTGTCCGGCGAGGGATTGCCGGCCGGGTCCAGGTGGGTGAAGATCGCGCGGCGCCGCATCAGCAGATAGGTCAACCCGGTCAGAGCGGCGCCCGCGACCAGCACCAGGGCGGTCTGCAGCAGAGCGAGCCGGGCCCGGGCGGTCAGCCTCACGAACCGATCCGGTAGCCGGCGCCGGTGACGGTCTCGATCAGCGGCGGGTCGCCGAGCTTGCGGCGCAGCGTGCCGACGGTGATCCGGACCGCGTTGGTGAACGGGTCCGCATGCTCGTCCCACACCTTGTCCAGCAGGGTTTCCGCGCTGACCACGGCACCGCCGGCGGCCAGTAGCCGCTCCAGCACGCCGAACTCCTTGGGCGTCAGGCGCAGCAACCGCCCGTCCCGCTCGGCGCTGCGCCGGGCCGGATCCAGGGCCACGCCGGCGGCACGCAGCACCGGCGGGCGGGCCGGTGCGCTGCGCCGTACCAGGGCGTGGACCCGCGCGACCAGCTCGGAGAACGCGAACGGCTTGCCCAGGTAGTCGTCCGCGCCCAGCATCAGCCCGCCGACCCGGTCCTCCACGGCGTCGGAAGCGGTCAGCATCAGCACCCGCGACACCCCCTGCTGGGCGAGCCGGCGGCACACCACGTCGCCGTGCACGACGGGCAGGTCCCGGTCCAGGACCACCACGTCGTACGGCGTGATCTCGCACTTGTCCAGAGCACTCCGGCCGTCGAGGGCGACGTCGACGGTGAAACCGTGCTTGCGCAGCCCGGCTTCGATGTACCCGGCGAGGGGTTGCTCGTCTTCGACCAGGAGCACGCGCATCCGGGCAGTATCGCAACGCCCGCATATGGAAGGCATATGGGCCGCCGATCGGCTGCCGATCGGCGCCGGCCGGTAGATGTGATCACCCTCGAAGTCCCGCCAGGAAAGGGTGATCGACCATGACGACCAAGCACCGGAGCAAGAGGATCTCAGCAGTGGCCGCCGGGGTGGCCTGCGCAGTGCTGGCGTTGAGCGTCCAAGGACCCGCGGCCGCCGCCGACCAGGTCACGCTGGGAGACGTCCAGCAGGCGATGAAGGACGTGGCGAAGACCGACGGCGTGGTGGGCGCCATCGGAGAGGTGTACCTCGACGGCAAGCGGGTGGGCCGGGGGACGGCGGGTTCACGCCTGATCGACGGCAAGGGCGGGCGCATCCCCCCGGGTTCCCGATACCGCATCGCGTCCCAGACCAAGCTCATGGAGGCCACGGTCATCCTGCAACTGGTCGGGGAAGGCAAACTCGGCCTGGACGACAAGCTCAGTGACGTCCTGCCCGAGATGGCCGAGCACGACTATGTGGATCGGGCTGCGGAGATCACTGTGCAGCAGCTGATCCGGCACACCTCGGGCATCCCCGACTTCATCGAAAGCGGGAAGTTCGACGTCTTCGACTTCACCACCGCCTACAAGCCGATCGACCTGGTGAAGGCCGCACGTACCGTACCTCGCAAAGGCGAGCCGGGAGAGTACCTCTACTCCACCACCAACTACGTCCTCCTCGGCATGATCATCGAGAGGCTGACCGGCCATGATCGGGCCGGCGAGTTCGAGCGGCGCCTGTTCACCCCGCTCGGCATGAACCGCACCTATCTGGCCACCAAGGTTTCCGACCAGATCAAGGGCCCGCACGGACACGGCTACCACCCCGACGCCAAGGGCTTGCCACGCGACGTCGACCGGCTCAACGCCACCATCGGCGCCGAAGGAGCGATCTCCACCGCGCACGACGTCAGCGCCTTCTACCGCGCGCTCAACCAGGGCCGGCTGCTGCCTGCGGACCTGCAACGACAGCTGCCGCGGCCGCGACCCAGCCTGTGCGGCGGAACGGTTGCGTCGGCCGCGGGCGGCATGCCCGGGATCAACTCCATCACCTTCTCCTCGACCGACGGCCGGCTCCAGTTCGCGGTGGCCGCCACGCTGAAGATCGATAACGAGCAGGCCATGGCCGTCGGTGACGCCATCAACAAGGCCGCGGAAGCCGTGCTGTGCCCCGGCCAGTAGCCGGAGCCGTCCGTCGACCGCGACATCCGCCCATGGGTGAAGGAGACCTCTCAGCGTGAAGCGTTCCCTCCTGACCGTGCTGGCCTGCACCGGCATCCTGACGCTGGCCACGTCCGGCGCCGCGGCCACCGTTCGGCCCGAGTCAGCCCCGCGAAGCGAGGCAGCCGCGCGGACCGAGGCCATCCTGCGGACCGGGGCAGCCATGTGGACCGGGGCGGCCACGTGCGGCTCCAAGCCGCCGGACCAGCCCCTCGCCACTGGCCTGAGCACCATCAAGCAGGCATACGACTGCATCTTCACCGGCTTCTACGGCCGCGGGCGGCTCGACCGCCGGGCGGTGCTCGCGGCCGGGTTCGCCGGGCTCACGGAGGAGCTCAACCGCCGCGGCGCCGACCGGCCCGACGCCACCATGCCGCCGATGACCGGGAACCCCACGACCGACCTGGCGGCATTCGCGGCCGTGTACGAGCGGGTCGTGGCCGATCTGCCGGACGACGCCGCGCTGCGGCAAGCCGTGGCCGGGGCGACGATCAAGGGCATGGTGGGCAGCCTGCACGACAATCACTCGCAGTGGCGCCGCCGAGCACAACTACCCGGTAAGCCGGGCGACGTCTATGGCCTCGGCTTCACCACCTCGCCCGGCTATTCGATCACCTACCGGGCACCGCAGAAGGCGGTGGCTCCGTTGTTCGTCAACGCCGTCCAGGGCGGCCCGGCCGCCGCCGCTCGTATCCGGCCGGGCGAGATCGTGCAATCCGTCAACGGCGCGCCCGTCTTCGTGGACGGCGTCCTGTCCAGCGGCGCCATGAACCTGCTCAACCCGGAATACTCCGGCGACCGGCCGGACCCGGTGCGGCTGGCGCTGCGCGACCCCTCCACCGGCCGCGTCAGGAAGACGACACTGCGCCCGAAAGTGTTCACCCCCACGACGCGGCCAGTCACGGCCCGCCTGCTTGACGGCGACGTGGCCGCGATCAAGCTCACCAACTTCCAGCCCGGCACCGCGGACCAGGCCCTGGCCGCCATCGCCGAACTGCGTGCGGACAAGAAACCACGTGGCCTCATCCTCGACCTGCGCGGCACCAACGGCGGCTCGCCCGCCGAGGTCGTCAAGCTGCTCAGCAGCTTCGTACACGGCAAGGTGCACAGTTACGACTGCGCCCCGGACGACACGTGCACGCCCAACCGCACCGACGACGCGGTCCCGCTGCTCGGCCTGCCCCTGGCCGTGCTCATCGACGGCATCTGCGCCTCGGCCTGCGACGCCTTCTCCGTCGCGGTCAAAGACCTCAAGGTGGGGCCGCTGATCGGGGCGCGCACGTCGGGCATGGTGTCGGGATCCGCCCGTATGTTCGCGCTGGACGACGGGAGCACCCTGTCGCTGCCCGCGGCCTACCAGGTGGGCGCCAACCGTGAACTGATCAACGGCATCGGCGTGGCACCCGACCACTACCTGCCGCTGACCGCGAAGGACCTGCGCGAGGGCCACGACCCGGCGATGGCCAAGGCCCTGTCCCTACTTTCCGCCGCCCGGTAGAAGCACGCCCGGCCGCTCGATAACCGGCGAACCGCAACCGAGCCGGACCGTACGCTGACGACCCCGCACCGGCCCCGCCCTGGCCTGCAGGAAGGCACGGCCTGGGACGTGATCGAGTCCAAGCTACCGGACATCGCCTCAGGGCTGGTCGACCTGGCGCGGCTGCTGGTCGAGCTGCGCCCCCTCGACTTTGGCGAGCGCTTATCTTTAAAGGCGTTCGCTCCCTCTCAGTGGGAGCCCCGTCGCCTCTCCGGCGGTCAGTCAAAGGACGACTTCGCCCTCGGCCCAGCGCATGGAGTGCGCGAGGGGCGGGAGCCCCTCGCCTCGGGCTTGGGGCGGAGCCTCAAGCCCGTCAGACGCAGCCCGAGCGACAGCGAGGACCGCTCGGGGCGGGCTCCAGCAGGCCAAGCCGGTAGCCGGGCAACGGGTGGGCGCCGGCGAGCGGGGTTTTCGGGGGGTTCGAAAGGGGGGGCGAAGCCCCCCTTGGGAGGCGCTGGCTGGAAGCCCGAGGCGCGCAGCGCCCCCCTTGTGGAAGGCCTTGCTGTTACGTCGTGGAGAAGGCGGCGTCGAAGGCGGTGGCCGGTGGGGTGATGGAGTTGAGCTTGCGGATGTAGCCGAGCGCCTCCCGAGCCCCATCCAGCCGGTCCATCCCCGCGTCCTCCCACTCGATCGAAATGGGCCCTTCGTACCCGATCGAGTTCAGCGCCCGGAAGCAGTCCTCCCAGGGCACGTCGCCCCGCCCCGTCGAGACGAAGTCCCAGCCGCGGCGCATGTCGGCCCACGGCAGGTGCGAGGACAGGCGGCCCTTGCGGCCGTCGCCCACGCGCATGCGCGTGTCCTTGCAGTCGACGTGGTAGATGCGGTCCTTGAAGTCCAGGATGAACCCGACCGGGTCCAGGTCCTGCCAGACCATGTGGGACGGGTCCCAGTTCAGGCCGAAGGCGGGGCGGTGACCGATCGCCTCCAGGGTCCGCGCGGTGGTGTAGTAGTCGTACGCGATCTCACTCGGGTGAACCTCGTGCGCGAAGCGCACCCCGACCTCGTCGAAGACGTCGAGGATCGGGTTCCAGCGGTCGGCGAAGTCCTGGTACCCGGCGTCCACCATCGACGCCGGCACCGGCGGGAACATGGCGACCGTGTGCCAGATCGACGACCCGGTGAAGCCGACCACGGTGTCCACGCCCAGCAGGGCGGCCGCGCGGGCCGTGTTCTTCATGTCCTCCGCCGCCGCCTGGCGGACCGACTCGGGGTCGCCGGAGCCCCAGATGCGGGCGGGGAGGATGGACTTGTGGCGCTCGTCGATGAGGTCGCACACCGCCTGGCCGACGAGGTGGTTGGAGATGGTCCACACCTTGAGGCCGTGCTTGTCGAGCTGAGCGTGCTTCTGCTCCACGTACGACGGGTCCGCCACGGCCTGGGCCACGTCGAAGTGGTCGCCCGAGCAGGCGATCTCCAGGCCGTCGTAGCCCCATTCGGCGGCCAGCCTGCACACCTCCTCGAACGGCAGGTCGGCCCACTGCCCTGTGAACAGGGTGACAGGTCGCATGTGTCAGTCCTCCACGTTCATGTAGCGGCTGCCCTCAGCCGCGCTACGCTCGACCGCCTCCAGCACCCGCTGCACCCGCAGCCCGTCGGCGAACGACGGCGTGGGGTCGGCTCCGGTGGCGATCGCCTCCAGGAAGTCGTTGATCTCGTGGGTGAAGGTGTGCTCGTAGCCGAGCCCGTGCCCGGGCGGCCACCAGGCGCCCACGTAGGGGTGGTCGGGTTCGGTGACCAGGATCCGCTCGAAGCCGCCGCCTCCGGAGCTGAACCACAGCTCGTTCATGGCCTCGAAGTCGAACGCCAGGCTGCCGAGCGAGCCGTTGATCTCGATGCGCATCGCGTTCTTGCGGCCGAAGGCGAAGCGGGTGGCCTCGAACGAGGCCAGCCCTCCGCCCGAGAGCCGGCCGATGAACAGGGCGGCGTCGTCCACCGTCACCTGGCCCATGTCGCCGGTGCCGGTGGCCTCCAGGCCCGCGGACGCCGCGGCGACGGGGCGTTCCTTGATGAACGTCTCCGTCAGCGCGGAGACGCCCACCAGCTGCTGCCCGGTGATGAACTGGGCCGCGTCCACGATGTGCGAGCCGATGTCGCCCAGCGCGCCCGCGCCCGCCTTGTCCTTCTGCAGTCGCCAGACCAGCGGGAACTCCGGGTCGACGATCCAGTCCTGCAGGTACGCGGCCCGTACGTGCCTGACCTCGCCGATCCGGCCCTCCTCGACGTACCGGCGGGCGAGCGCGATCGCGGGCACCCGCCGGTAGTTGAAGGCCACCATGCTCTTGACCGAGGACGGCGCCGCCTGCGCGGCCCGGACCATGGCCTCGGCCTCTTCGACGGTGTTGGCGAGCGGTTTCTCGCAGATCACGTGCTTGCCCGCCTGCAGCGCGGCGATGGCGATCTCGGCGTGCGAGTCACCGGGCGTGCAGATGTCGACGATCTGCACGTCGTCGCGCTTGATCAGCTCTCGCCAGTCCGTCTCGACGTCGGCCCAGCCGAGCTGTGCGGCGGCCGCCTCGGTGCTCTCCTTCGACCTGCCGCCGAGCACCGCCATGCGAGGCACCAAAGGCAGGTCGAAGAAGGCCGAGACGCTGCGCCAGGCCTGGGAGTGGACGCGGCCCATAAAGGCGTAGCCGATCATGCCCACGCCGATGGTGGTCTTGTCTGACATGCAACCCCCGATCAGGATTCGAAGCCGAGCGCCAGGTACTTCTCGACGTTGTCCTTGGTAATGGTCTCGGATGCGAGCGTGATGGACTGCGGAACCTGGTTCTCCACCAGATCACTCATGCCCTTCCCCTGCGCGATCAGACGTGCGAGTTTGATCGCCGAGGAGGCCATCGTCGGGCTGTAGGTGACCGTGGCCTTCAGCACCGACGTACCCGACTGGATCTCCTTCATCGCGTTCAGCGACCCGGCGCCGCCGACCATGATGAACTCGTTCCGGTTGGCTTCCTTGATCGCGGCCAGCACGCCGACGCCCTGGTCGTCGTCGTGGTTCCAGAGCGCGTCGATCTTCTTGTGCGCCTGGAGCAGCGACGTGGCCACCTGGTTGCCGGTCTCGACCGTGAACTTGGCGTCCTGCTTGGCCGTGACGCTGAACCCGAACGTCTTCAGCGCGTCGGCGAAACCCTTGCTGCGGTCCTGCGTCAGCGGCAGCGTGGCGATGCCCTGGATCTCGACGATGACGGGATTGGCGACGCCCTTGTCCTTGAGCTGCTTGCCGATGTACTGCCCGGCCGCGACGCCCATGCCGTAGTTGTCGCCGCCGATCCAGGTCCGGTAGGCCAGCTTGTCGGGGAAGACGCGGTCGAGGTTGATGACCGGGATCCCGGCCGCGGTGGCCTGGAGCGCGACCTGGTTCAGCTGCTGGCCGTCGTTGGGCAGGATGACCAGCGCGCTCACCTTGGCCGCGATGAGCGACTCGACCGCGGAGATCTGCTGGTTGATGTCGTTCGTCGGCTCGACCGGCTTGAACTCCACGTCGGAGTACTGCTTCGCGGCACTCTCGGCGTTCTTGGCGATGGCCGCGATCCAGCCGTGGTCGGCGGCGGGCGCCGAGAACCCGATCGTGACCTTGTCGCCCGGCTGGTCGTTGCCGCTGGCCGCCGGGGCGGGCGCGGGCGCCGAGGCCGAGTTGCCGGTCGATGCCGCGGGCTCGTTGCTGGTGCAGCCCGTCGCTAAGAGTACGGCTCCGCCGACGAGGAATCCCCTGCGCGCGACGTTCTCACTCATGGTGCTCTCTCCTTCAAGTTCCGCCGCTGGAGAAGGACGGCGACGACGATGATCAGGCCCTTGGCGATCAGCTGGTCGCTGGTGTTGAGCCCGTTGAGAATGAACAGGTTCGTGATGAGGGTGAAGATCAGCAGGCCCAGGATCGAGCCCACGATCGTGCCCCGGCCCCCGGTGAGGAGCGTGCCGCCGATGATCACGGCGGCGATGGCGTCGAGCTCGTACAGGTCGCCGTGGGTGGACGAGCCCGTCGTCGTACGCGCCATGATGAGGATCGCGGCGATGCCGCAGCAGAGCCCTGACAGGGCGTAGAGCAGCATCGTGTGCCTGCGCACGTCGATCCCGGCGAGCCTGGCCGCCTCGGGGTTGCCCCCGACCGCGTACGTCCGCCGCCCGAACGTCGTGCGGTTGAGCACGATCCACCCGAGCACCACGACCAGGGCGAAGATGTAGACCAGCAGCGGGATGCCGAGCACGCGCGTGGTCGACAGGTCCACGATGGCGGAGTTGTCGGACTGGATGAGCTGCGTCTTGCGGTCGGACATGCGCTGCGCCAGCCCTCGGGCGGCGACGAGCATGGCCAGCGTCGCGATGAACGGCACCAGTCGCCCGTAGGCGATGAGTAACCCGTTCACCAGCCCCGCCCCGGTCCCGACGGCGATGGCGCAGATCGCCATCACCACCGGCCCGTACGACTGCGTGGCCAGCGTCGTGGCCCAGACCGAGGCCAGCGCCATGACCGCGCCGACCGACAGGTCGATGCCGCCGCCGATGATCACGAACGTGGCCCCGACCGTGATCACGCCGATCGTGGCGGCCAGGGAGAGGATGCTGACGAGGTTGGAGGCGGTGGCGAAGTTCCCGGGCACGGTGACGAGGCCGACGACGATCAGCAGCGCCAGCGCCGCCAACAGCCCGAGATGTCGCATTTCTCCGAAACTGGCGCGGAAGCCGCCCGGCGACGGGGGCGACCCCACCCCCGCGAGCGGCCGGTCCGTTGTGGGCTCGCTCATCACGCCGCCCTCCCATTCATGATCATGTCGAGTACGCGGTGCTCGTCCAGGCCCTCGGCGTCGCCCTCGTGGATGACCGTCCCCTCGCGTAACACGAGCACCCGGTCGGCCAGGCCGAGCACCTCGGGCACCTCGCTGGAGACCAGCAGCACGCCGATCCCCTGCTCGGCCAGGTTGCGGATCACCGCGTACAGCTCGGCCCTGGCGCCCACGTCCACGCCTCTGGTCGGTTCGTCGAGCAGGAGCAGCTTG
Source organism: Nonomuraea sp. NPDC049625 (assembly GCF_040675285.1). Classification (NCBI taxonomy): domain Bacteria; kingdom Bacillati; phylum Actinomycetota; class Actinomycetes; order Streptosporangiales; family Streptosporangiaceae; genus Nonomuraea; species Nonomuraea sp. NPDC049625. The sequence continues at coordinate 305,077 of NZ_JBFAOQ010000013.1, forward strand.
CGGCCGCCGAGCAGCCAGCGGGCGAGCACGGCCTTCTGCTGGTTGCCGCCGGACAGGGTCCGGATCGGGCGTTCGGGATCGGGTGGCCTGATGTCCAACATCTCCGACAGGCGCTTGGCCTCGGCCCGCTCCCGCTTGCGGTCGATCCAGCCGAACCTGGCGAACCCCGGCAGGGTGCCCAGCGTGATGTTGGCGGTGACGCTCTGGTCGAGGAGGAGGGCCTGGGCCTTGCGTTCCTCCGGGGCCAGGCCCATGCCGCGCTTGACGGTGCCGACGACGCTGCGGCGCATGGGAGTTCCGGCGAGCAGGACGCGGCCCGAGGCGGGGCGGGCGCCGTACACGGCCTCCAGGATCTCCGAGCGGCCCGAGCCGACGAGCCCGGCCAGCCCGACGATCTCGCCCGCCCGGACGGAGAACGACACGCCCGAGAAGACGCCCGGCGAGGACAGGTTCTCGACCTTGAGCACCTCCTCGCCCGGCGAGCGGCCGGCCCGGGGCGGGAAGACGTACTCGACGTTCCTGCCGGTCATGAGCGAGACGATCTCCCCGGTGGGGGTGTCCCGCGCGGACAGGCCGACGGCGACCGTGCGGCCGTCCTTCAGCACGGTGACCCGGTCGCCGATCTCGCGGATCTCCTCCAGGCGGTGCGAGATGTAGACCACGGCCACGCCCTGGGCGGTCAGCTCGCGGATGATGCGGAAGAGGTTCGCGACCTCGTCGTGGGCGAGGGCGGCGGACGGCTCGTCCATGATGATCAGGCGGGCGTCGTGGGAGAGCGCCCTGGCCATGGACACGACCTGCTTGGCCGCCGGCGACAGCCGGCCCACCTCGGCCGAGGCGCGGATCTCCCCGTGGCCGAGCCGTTCGAGCACCTCGCGGGCCGCGCGCCTGGCGGCCGCCCGGTTGACGAAGCCGAAGCGGGCGTGCTCGTGGCCGAGGAAGATGTTCTCGGCCACGCTGAGCCCGTCGACCAGGTCGAGTTCCTGGTAGATGGTGGCGAAACCGAGCCTGATGGCGTCGATGGGACTGCTCGGGCGCACTTCCTGGTCGTTGAACAGGATCGTGCCCTCGTCCGGCTGGTGCGCTCCCGCCAGCACCTTGATCAGGGTGGACTTGCCGGCGCCGTTCTGGCCGAGCAGGCAGTGCACCTCGCCCGCCCGTACGTCCAGGTCGACTCCGTCCAGCGCGCGCACGCCGGGGAACTGCTTGACGATGCCCTTCATGACCAGCATCGGGGAAAGTCCCTTTCAGGCGTTGACGATCCGGTTGATGTTGTCCGGCGACAGGTAGTGCTCGATGGCGAGGATCCCCGCCCCGAGCGCGGCCGCGTTGATGCCCGTACGGCTCGGCGTGATCGACAGGTGGTGCGTGGCCAGCGGGAGCGACCTGCGGTAGACCGTCTCCCTGATCCCGGCCAGCAGGTGCTCGTGCACCCGCGACAGCGCGCCGCCGATGACGATGACCTCGGGGTTGAAGAAGTTGACCAGGCTGGCCAGCACCTCGCCGACGAGCCGGCCGGCCTCTCTGACCAGCCGCAGCGCCTGGGTGTTGCCCGCCTGTACGAGCGCCACGACGTCGGCTCCGGACTCGGCCGGCAGGCCCAGCTCGCTCAGCCGCCGTGCGATGGCGGCGCCACCGGCCACGGCCTCCAGGCAGGCGCTGTTGCCGCACCGGCAGCCCGCGTCCTCGTGGCCGCTGACCCGGATGTGCCCGATGTCGCCGGCCGAGCCCTGGGCGCCCCTGTGCAGCTTGCCCTCGGCCATGATGCCGCAGCCGATGCCCGTGCCGACCTTGACGAACAGCAGGTGGCCGGCACCGGGGAACGAGTGACGGTGCTCGCCGAGCGCCATCACGTTGACGTCGTTGTCGACCAGCACCGACACGCCGTCGAAGTACTCGGGGATGGGGTAGTCGTTCCAGCCCGGCATGATCGGCGGGTTGTTCGGCCGTCCCGTGGCGAACTCCACCGGCCCCGGCACCCCGACCCCGATGGCGCGCAGCGCCGACCGGGGCCGCCCCGCCTCGCCGAGCAGCTGGTCGAGACGCTGGTCCACGTGGGCGAGCACTTTCTCCGGCCCCTCGCCGATCAGCAGCGAGTCCTCGCACTCGGCCAGCAGGTTGCCCGAGATGTCCATCAACACGACCCGGCAGTGGGTGGCCCCCAGGTCGACTCCCGCGAAGGCGTGCTCCTCGGTGTGCAGGCGCAGCTGGCGCGGCGGGCGGCCACCGGTGGACTCACCGCTCTCGGTCTCCTCGACCAGCCCGCGCTCGATCAGCGCGTCCACGCGCTGGGAGATCGTGGACCTGGCCAGGCCGGTGAGCCTCGCTAGATCGGAACGGGTCGTGGCCGAACCTGCGCTGATCAATGTCAGCACATCTCCGGCAGAGCCCGGCTGGGGGGTCATGCCGCGACAATAAGATCACCGATGCGGCAAATCAAGAGTGAGTATCGACAAAACTCCGGCGACTTCCGCCGAAGATCGAACAAAGCCCGGTTTTTCCGGCTTTTTGGGCATCTATCGCGACTTCGTACTTCGGCCAAGGTCCTTCGATGAGCGGCCATCTCGGCGTCGCCCTCTGACAGAAGTCCCTCTTGGAGCCTCGCTTGTTACGCCGCGTCATCCACGTCGCCTTGCTGAGCGCATGGCGGATCCCCGCCGCCGGCGTGGAGTGCCCGGCGGCGGGGATCCGACAACCCTTAGAGCATCGCCTTCATCGAGTCGGCGGCCGTGAGCACGTAGGGCTGCTCGGCCATGACGGCCTCCCAGTTGCCGGCGACGGCCTCCGGCGTGAGGTCGTCGGTCTTCCAGCCCGGCCCCTCCGCCACGAACACCCGCGCCACCCGGCCGCCGCCCACGCTGAACACCTCGCCGCTCGCCTCGCACGTCTCGTGCACGAGGTACGCCACCAGCGCGCTCACCCGCTCCGGCGTGAACTTGGCCTCGAACTCGGCCGGCAGCAGCGCCTCCGTCATCCGGGTCCAGGCGATGGGCGCGATGGCGTTGGCCTTGATGCCGTTGCGGGCGCCCTCGATGCCGAGCGTCTTGGTCAGGCCGACCAGGCCCATCTTGGCGGTGGAGTAGTTGGCCTGGCCGAAGTTGCCGAACAGGCCCGCCGGGCTGGAGGTGTTGACGATGCGGCCGTAGCCGGCCGCCTTCATCAGCGGGTACGCGGCCTGGCTGACCAGGTACGAGCCGCGTACGTGCACGGCCAGCACCCCGTCGAAGTCCTCGACCGTCATCTTGCCGAACGACTTGTCCCGCAGGATGCCCGCGTTGTTGACGACGATGTCCACCTTGCCGAACGCGTCCACGGCGGCCTGCACGATGGCCCTGGCGCCCTCCGGCGTGGCGACGTTGTCGGCGTTGGCGATGGCCTGGCCGCCGTTCTTCGTGATGAGCTCGACCACGTCGGCGGCGGGCCCCGTGGAGGCGCCCGTGCCGTCGAGCGCGCCGCCGAGGTCGTTGACGACGACCTTGGCGCCCCGCTCGGCCAGCAGGAGCGCGTGCGACCTGCCAAGACCGTGCCCGGCGCCCGTGATGATCGCGACCCTGTCATCGAACCGAAGCATCGAACCTCCCACGCAGGAGAACAACATTCTGTTACGAGCTACGATAGACCGCGTCAGGGCAGGCGCCACAGTTCGGGCTCGCCGGGCTCCCTGCGTACCCGCCCCTTGGCCGCCAGCCACGCCAGATGGGCCAGCGTCTCGTTGTTGGCCGCGCGCCGCATGAACGGCGGGATCGTCTCCCACGGCCGCGACCACGACAGGCGGGTGGCCACGTCCCAGCACGTGACACCGTCCAGAGAGCCGACGACCTGCTCGATCTCCGCCAGCCGCTCGGCGTGGTGCGCCAGCACGTAATCCACCCGCTCGGCCAGCTCCAGGAACCGGTACTCGTGGGCCGGCAGCACCTCCTCCACGTCCAGCTTGCGCACGGCGGCCAGCGCGTCGAGGTAGTCGGCCAGCGGGTTCGGACCCGACTGGGGGTGGACGGCCACGATGGGCGTGATCTTCGCCAGCACGTGGTCGCCGGAGAACAGCAGCCGGCGCGAGGGCGAGACGAAGCACAGGTGGCCGGGCGAGTGGCCCGGCGTCCAGATCGCCCGCAGGTCCCAGCCGGGCAGGCCGAGCTCGTCGCCGTCCTCGACCAGCCGGTCCGGCCTGGCCATCGAGACCACGTGCCTGATCATCATGGACGCGCCGGCCAGCTCGTCCAGCGTCAGCGGCGGCACGCCGCAGCGGACCAGCAGCGCGCGTTCCCGGTCCACGAGGGAGTCGATGACCTCGTCGTCGTAGCGTTCGCGGATCAGGCGGGCGTCGGCCGGGTGCAGGGCGATCCAGGCCCCGGACATCTCGCGGATGCGCCCGGCCAGGCCGTAGTGGTCGGGGTGGATGTGGGTGACGAGCACGCCCTTGACGTCGGTGATCGCGTACCCGGCCACGCCGAGACCCGCGACGAGCGCGTCGTACGCCTCGTCGGTGTTCCACCCGGCGTCGACGATCACCACGCCGTCGGGCAGTTCGAGGACATAGACCAGCACGTACCGCAGGGGGTTGATCGGGATCGGCACCGGGACCGACCACAGCCCCGGACGCACCCGCTCGACCTCGGGGATCGCCCCGCCCACCCACGCCTCCCGCTGCGCCTGGCTCGCGGGAGTCACCACAAATTTCGACACATGCCGAATATAGTTCTGTGTCCGAATCATGTTCTACTGGGGTCATGAAGCTGCGCCGCGAGCTCTCCGAAGATGGCCGGTTCGTACGGCAGCCGAACCGCTTCACCGACCGCCTCGGCCCGCCCGAACCCGGCCGCTACCGCCTCTACGCCTCCTACGCCTGCCCGTGGGCGCAGCGCGTGCTGATCGTCCGCGCGCTGCTCGGCCTGGAGGACGTGCTGGACGTCACGATCGTCGACCCCATCCGCGACGAGAAGGGCTGGCGCGTCCCGGACGGCGACCCCGAGTATCTGTCGGAGCTCTACCACGCGACCGACCCGGACTACACGGGCCGCTACACCGTGCCGTGCGTCTGGGACACCAGGGACAAGCGGATCGTCACCAACGACTTCCCGCAGATCACCATCGATCTGGAAATGTCATGGGGAACCTCCCCCGACCTCTATCCGGAACGCCTCCGCCCCGACATCGACATCATGAACGACCGCCTCTACCACGGCCTCAACAACGCGGTCTACGAGGCGGGCTTCTCCCGCGACCAGCAGGTGTACGAGGAGGCCGTGGCCCGGGTCTTCACCACGCTCGATTTCCTCGAGGTGCGCCTGGCGGAGTCGGAACACCTCTTCGATGTCCTCACCGACAGCGACGTGCGCCTGTACACGACCCTGGCCAGGTTCGACGCCGTCTATCACGGGCACTTCAAGTGCTCGGTCCGGCGGCTGGTCGACTATCCGGCGCTGTGGGCGTACGCGCGCCGGCTGTACGCGATCCCGGCCTTCCGCGAAACCACCGTCTTCGACCAGATCAAGCGTCACTACTACATCACCCAGACCAACATCAACCCGAGTGGGATCGTGCCCGTGGGGCCGGAGATCGACTGGAGCCTGTAGGCGCGGGCATCCGTACGAACAGCAGGGCCGAGGCCAGCACCACCAGCGCGGCGCCGATCCATGCGACGGCCACCCCCGCCTGCCCGGCCAGCGCGCCGAGCGTCAGGTTGGCCACGACCCCGCCCGCCTGCAGCGACAGCGAACTGGTCGAGGTGACGGTGGTGCGCTCGGCCGCGCTGACCGCGTTGTGGGTCATCTCCAGGCAGAGCAGGCCCGCCACCGACAGCCCCACGAAGAGCGTCATGTACGCCAGCCCCGCGCTCACCAGCCCAGCCGGGCCCCTCAGCCCCGCGGTCGCGGCGAGCGCCCCGACGGACAGCGCGGCCAGCACCGTCCCGGCGATCGCGCCCCCGGCTGAGCCGCCGGCCAGCCGCGCCACCCGGGGCGCGAGCGCGCTGCCCGCCGCGCTGCTCGCGAACCCGAGCGCGGAGACCACGGCGTAGGCCAGGCTGCCCCGCTCGGCCGTACCGGCCAGCTCGGCCAGCCGCCCGGGGGTGAGCAGCTCGATGCTGATCAGCACCACGCCGGAGGCCGCCGCGGCGGCCATCAGGCGGCGCAGCACGGGCGCGCCCGCCGCCAGCCGGACGCCCGCCCCGACCGTGGCCGGGACCTCGCGCAGCACGCTGACCAGCGACCTGCGGGCGTGCGCGGGCTCCGGCATCGCGAACACCACCACGACCAGCAGCACGGCCGCCGCCGTCGCGCCCGCCAGCGGCGGCGCGGCCAGCGGGAAGATCACCTGCGCCGGCACCAGGAGCGGCAGGCCGCCGCCCGCCAGCACGCCCACGCACAGCGCCACGGACTCCATGGCACCGCCCCTGGCCAGCCCCGGTTTGAGATCGGCGTCGCGGCCCTCGATCCCGTGGAGCGTGTCGACGTACCAGGAGGTGGCCGGGCCGCTGGACAATGCCCTGGCCACGCCCTTGAGCACTCCGCTGATCAGGAACATCCAGAACGTGGTGGAGACGGCGAGCAGCGCGAGCGCGGCCACGGTGAACGCGGCGGAGACGGCCAGGACCACGCGCCGCCCGAGGACGTCGGCCAGGCCGCCGGTCGGCAGCTCCAGGGTGGCGGTGACGACCGAGAACACCGTCACCGACAGCCCCACCTCCGCCAGGCCGAGCCCCCGCGCGGTCATGAGGAGCACCATGGTGGCCGCCATCAGGCCCAGGGGCAGCCAGGTCAGGAAGCTGACGAGCATGTAGCGGCGTAAGGCCGAGCGTGCGGTCACGACTCCTCCTCCTGCGATCGCGGTACGGCGCCGTGCCAGGCGTGGACCTGCCTGGCCTCGGGATCGCCGGCGTATTTCGCGGCAAGGTCGCGCAGCAGCTCCTCGGCCCTGTCGTTGAACTCGCGCACCCCGGCGGGCGGCAGCGAGACGATGTGGTCGCTCATCCCCGCCGCGTCGCCCCAGTCGCGCGACCAGCCGTCGAGGTCGAACTCCTCCATCACCCGCCCGACGAACTCGGCCTGCCGCAGGTGCATGATCCGGACCGCCTCGCGGCCCTCGGCCGTGTCGGACAGCTCGCCGGCGTCCCACGAGGTGTAGCGGTGGCGGGCCCGCCAGCGTCGCTCGCGCCCGTCGCGCCGGTCGTCGTCCTCCTCGATGAAGCCGTACTTGAACAGCTCCCGGAGGTGGTAGCTGGTGGAACCCGAGCTCTCGCCCGCCTTGCGCCCCAGCTCGCTCGCCGTCGCGGGGCCGTCCAAGCGCAGCAGGCCGAGCAGGCGCACGCGCAGCGGGTGGGAGACCGCTTTGAGCACCCGCGGGTCACTGATCCTGTACTGCTCCTCCATGCGTTCCACCGTAAACCGCAAAGCTAATTTTGCAAAGAGATTTTTGCGGTCTCGGCCGCTTCTAGACTGTGGAGATGCTTGACGACATCTGGGTGGACGACTCCGTCTTCGCACTGCGCCCCGACTTCGCGGTGCTGGTCATGACCGCGCACGGCCTGCGTAACGGGCCCACGGACGACCGGTCCCGGGCCTGGCTGGCGGCGGCCTCCGAGTACGAGGTGCAGACGGACAAGATCGACGCCTGGAAGGACGCCTATCGGGCGTTCGGCGCCAAACCACAGCGGACCAGGCCCTCGGTCGACGCCCTGACCCGCAGGATGCCGCTGCCGGAGATCAACCAGGCGGTGGACGCGTACAACTCGATCAGCGTGAAGCACGCGCTGCCGATCGGCGGCGAGGACCTCGACCACTACGCAGGCCCGGCCCGGCTGCTGCGGGCGACCGGCGACGAGGCGTCCGAGGAGGCGCTCGGCACGCCCGAGCCGGGCGAGGTGATCTGGCGCGACGACGTCGGCGTCACCTGCCGCAGGTGGAACTGGCGTCAGGTCGCGCGCACCCGGCTCACCGAGGAGACCACCAACGCGATCTTCCTCCTCGAGCGCCTCGAGCCGATGTCCCTGGAGGAGCTCAAGGAGGCGGGCGAGGAGCTGGCCGACCTGCTGTCCGAGTTGTCACCAGAGGTACGGATTGCTAGCAGATTGGTGTCCGGCGGGAAATAAACCTCCCGTCGTAGTGTTGATACCAAAGAGTAATAATTGCGGCACCACCCGGATTGACTAGGGGGACGTGACCTCTTTGCACTGTCCTGAGAGGATCGTTCGAGGCGGCACGGGCTCTTCGGCGCGCGCTGCCGGTCCGGGCGAGTAGCCTTGGACAGGTTCTCTAACATCAACGCCGATCTGCGGAAGAGGGCGATTTCCGCCGTGTCGTCAGAGTCGTCGCGGACAAACCCGCTGGCAAGCTTTGGTCAGAACGAGTGGCTTGTCGACGAGCTGTACCAGAAGTACCTCCAAGATCCCGAGTCTGTCGACAAGGCATGGTGGAACTTCTTCGCTGACTACAACCCTGATTCCGGAACGGGCCGGGCAGCGCCGGTCAGGGAGGTGGCGAACGGCACCGTGACCGCTCCCGCTCCCCCCCAGGCGCCGCCGAAGGCACCACCGGCTGCCGAGAAGCCGAAGCAGCCGGCCACCCCGGTGCCCAAGGGCGCCGAGGAGGTCAAGCTGCGCGGCGCCGCTGCCCGCACGGCCGCCAACATGGACCTGTCTCTGACGGTCCCGACGGCCACCAGCGTGCGCGCGATCCCGGCCAAGCTGCTGATCGACAACCGCATTGTGATCAACAATCACCTCAAGCGGGGTCGCGGCGGGAAGATCTCCTTCACCCACCTGATCGGCTTCGCGATCGTCAAGGCCCTGAGGGCCATGCCGGAGATGAACTACTCCTACACGGAGGTCGACGGCAAGCCGACGCTGATCAAGCCCGAGCACGTGGGCTTCGGCCTGGCGATCGACGTCCAGAAGAGCAACGGCGAGCGCCAGCTCCTCGTGCCCTCGATCAAGGGCGCCGAGGAGATGGACTTCCGCCAGTTCTGGATGGCGTACGAGGACGTCGTCCGCAAGGCCCGCGCGGGCAAGCTGGGCGTCGACGACTTCGCCGGCACCACGATCTCGCTGACCAACCCCGGCACGATCGGCACCGTCCACTCCGTGCCGCGCCTGATGCCCGGCCAGGGCACCATCATCGGCGTCGGCGCGATGGAATACCCGGCCGAATACCAGGGCGCCTCGCCCGACACGCTCTCGCGCCTGGCCGTCTCCAAGGTCATGACGCTGACCAGCACCTACGACCACCGGATCATCCAGGGCGCCCAGTCGGGCGACTTCCTGCGCCAGATCCACCGGCTGCTGCTGGGCGAGGACGGCTTCTACGACGAGATCTTCGAGGCGCTGCGGATCCCGTACGAGCCGGTCCGCTGGGTCCAGGACGTCTCGGCCTCCCACGACGACGACGTGTCGAAGTCCGCCCGCGTGATCGAGCTGATCCACGCCTACCGCGTGCGCGGCCACCTGATGGCCGAGACCGACCCGCTGGAGTACAAGCAGCGCAAGCACCCCGACCTGGACATCCAGTCCCACGGGCTGACGCTGTGGGACCTGGAGCGCGAGTTCGCCACGGGCGGTTTCGGCGGCCGCGCGCTGATGAAGCTCCGCGAGATCCTCGGCGTGCTGCGCGACTCCTACTGCCGCACGGTCGGCATCGAGTACATGCACATCCAGAACCCCGAGGAGCGGGCCTGGATCCAGGCGCGGGTGGAGAAGCCGCACAAGTCGCCCGAGCGTGACGAGCAGCTCAACATCCTGTCCCGGCTCAACACCGCCGAGGCGTTCGAGACGTTCCTGCAGACGAAGTTCGTCGGCCAGAAGCGCTTCTCCCTGGAGGGCGGCGAGTCCCTGATCCCGCTGCTCGACTCGGTGATCAGCGACGCCGCCGACGAGGGCCTCGACGAGGTCGTCATCGGCATGGCCCACCGCGGCCGCCTCAACGTGCTGGCCAACATCGTGGGCAAGTCGTACGCGCAGATCTTCGGCGAGTTCGAGGGCAACATCGACCCGCGCACGGCGCACGGCTCCGGCGACGTGAAGTACCACCTCGGCGCGACGGGCACGTTCACCTCGCCGGGCGGCAAGACCATCACCTCCTCCGTGGTCGCCAACCCCTCCCACCTGGAGGCGGTCGACCCGGTGCTCGAGGGTGTCGTCCGCGCCAAGCAGGACCTCCTGGAGCGCGGCGAGGAGGGCTTCACCGTCCTGCCCGTGCTCATCCACGGCGACGCGGCCTTCGCCGGCCAGGGCGTCGTGGCGGAGACGCTCAACCTGTCGCAGCTGCGCGGCTACCGCACCGGCGGCACCGTGCACGTGGTGGTCAACAACCAGGTGGGCTTCACCACCTCGCCCGCCTCGTCCCGGTCCTCGGTCTACGCGACCGACGTGGCCCGGATGATCCAGGCCCCGATCTTCCACGTCAACGGCGACGATCCCGAGGCCGTGGTGCGCGTGGGCCAGCTGGCCTACGAGTACCGCCAGGCGTTCCGCAAGGACGTCGTCATCGACCTCATCTGCTACCGCCGCCGCGGCCACAACGAGGGCGACAACCCGGCCTTCACCCAGCCGCTGATGTACGACCTGATCGACGCCAAGCGCTCGACCCGCAAGCTCTACACCGAGGCGCTGATCGGCCGGGGCGACATCACGGTCGAGGAGGCCGAGCAGGCGCTGCGCGACTACCAGGCCAAGCTGGAGCAGGCGTTCACCGAGACCCGCGAGGCGGCGAAGAAGCCGGCCGAGGCCGCCGCGATGCGGGTGCCGCCGACCGAGGTCGTCAAGTGGTCGCACGCCGACACGGACACCGCGATCAGCGACGAGACGCTCAAGCGCATCGTCGACACCCAGCTCAACCTGCCCGAGGGCTTCACGCCGCACCCGCGCCTGGCGCCGGTGCTGCAGCGCCGCGGCCAGATGGTCGAGACGGACACGATCGACTGGGCGATGGGCGAGACGCTCGCCTACGGCTCGCTGCTGATCGACGGCCACCCGGTGCGCCTGGTGGGCCAGGACTCGCGCCGCGGCACGTTCACGCAGCGCCACGCCGTCCTGGTGGACCGGATGACCGGCGCCGACCACACGCCGCTCAAGACCTTCAACCAGGGCACCACGAAGTTCTACATCTACGACTCGCTGCTGAGCGAGTTCGCGGCGCTCGGCTTCGAGTACGGCTACAGCGTCGTCCGCCCGGACGCCCTGGTCGCCTGGGAGGCGCAGTTCGGCGACTTCGTCAACGGCGCCCAGACGATCATCGACGAGTTCATCTCGTCGGGCGAGCAGAAGTGGGGCCAGAAGTCCTCCGTCGTGCTGCTGCTGCCGCACGGCTTCGAGGGCCAGGGCCCCGACCACTCCTCGGCCCGCATCGAGCGGTTCCTGCAGGTCTGCGCGCTCGACAACATGACGGTCGCGCAGCCCTCGACCCCGGCCAACTACTTCCACCTCCTGCGCTGGCAGGTGGAGTCGCAGCGGCACAAGCCGATGGTGGTCTTCACGCCGAAGTCGCTGCTGCGCCACAAGGCGGCCACGTCCAAGGCGTCCGACTTCACCACGGGCACCTTCCAGCCGGTCCTGGGCGACACGACCGTGGATGCGTCCAAGGTCACCAGGGTCGTGCTCACGTCCGGCAAGCTCTACTACGACCTGGCGGCGGAGCGCGACAAGAAGGGCCGCAACGACGTCGCGATCGTCCGGCTCGAGCGCCTCTACCCGTTCCCGGGTGAGGAGCTGGCCGCCGAGCTGTCCCGCTACGGGTCGCAGGCGGAGCTGATCTGGGCGCAGGACGAGCCGGTCAACATGGGGCCGTGGCCGTACCTGGCGCTCAAGCTGGCCGAGGACCCGGAGACGCTGGGTGGCCGCCCGCTGCGCCGCGTCTCGCGCCGCCCCAACAGCTCGCCGGCGACGGGCTCGCACAACTCGCACGACACCGAGCTCGAGGAGATCCTCCACGAGCTGTTCGGCTGATCCAACACCAGAGTGAGCCCCCGGCCCCGGCTGGGGGCTCACTGCCGTTTCAGGAGGACTTGAGAAAGATGTACTTCACCGATCGGGGGATCGAGGAACTGGTCGAGCGGCGGGGCGAGGAGGAAGTCAGCCTGCTCTGGCTCGGCGAGCGGCTGCGCGAGTTCGTCGACCTCAACCCGGAGTTCGAGATCCCGATCGAGCGGCTGGCCACCTGGCTGGCACGGCTCGACGACGACGAGGACGACTGACCCCACCCCACCGCGGCCCCCTTCCCCGCCACGGCGGCGAGGGGGCCCCGGCGCCGCCACCCGCAAGCGTCCTGCACGGTGGGGCCGTCGCCCCCAGCCCGCCCCAAGGGTCCTGCACGGCGGCCCTCCAGCCCGCCCCCTCCCCCAAGGGACGGCACCTCGACGCGCCAACGCGATACATCTTGAGTTTCCCAAGAACGCGACATATCGTGTTACGTAGGGAGAACATGTCGCCAGAAGGGCGGGGGAACATGCAGCAGTGGACGATCGAGGGCCCAGAACAGCTGACGTTCGGCCAAGTGGAAGCGCTCGACGTGCGCATCGTCGCCGGCCGCCTGGCCGTGCTGGCCAGCGACGGCCCGCCCACAGTCGAGGTGTCCGAGATCGAGTCGGCATCCCCGCTGCTGGTCACGTACGACGAGGACGCCAAGGAGCTCTCCATCACCTACAAGGACCTCACCTGGGACGGCCTCCTCGGCTGGCTCCGGCGCGACCGGCGCAGGACGGTCCTGACGATCACCGTTCCCAAGCACTGCACCGTCAACGCCGGAGTGGTCTCCGCGCCCGCCGTGGTGGCCGGGTTCGAGAGGATGACGCAGGTCAGGAGCGTGTCCGCGGAGATCGTGCTCGACGGCGTCAGCGGCGACGTGAACGCGACGACCGTCTCCGGCCCCGTGGAGAGCCGGGCGATGGACGGCGACCTGGCGTTCAAGAGCGTCTCGGGCGACCTGACCGTGGCCGACGGCACCCCGCGCCGGCTCAAGGCGAACACCGTCTCCGGCCGCATCACGGCGGATCTGGCGCTTCGGCCGACCGGCCATGTGACGCTCAACAGCGTTTCCGGTGACATCCTTGTCAGGCTGCCGGAAAACGTGGAGGCGGACGTCAACGTGAGATCCACCTCCGGCAGGCTGGTCAGCACGTTCCACGAACTGTTCAACTCGAACGGCCCCGGCACGAAGTCGATGTCGGGCAGGCTGGGCGGCGGCATGGCGTCGCTGTCGGCGATCACGGTCTCCGGCGAGGTCGCGCTGCTCAAGGGGGAGAAGGAATGAGCCCTGTCTTCGGTCACGGCCGGCTCCGGCTGTACCTGCTCAAGTTGCTGGAAGAGAGCCCGCGTCACGGCTACGAGGTCATCAGGCTGCTCCAGGACCGCTTCCTCGGCGTCTACTCGCCCTCTCCCGGCACGATCTACCCGCGCCTGGCCCGCCTGGAGGAGGAGGGCCTGGTGACGCACGAGGTGGTCGAGGGCAAGAAGGTGTTCTCGATCACCGACAAGGGCCGCGAGGAGCTGAACGCCCGGCTCGACGAGCTCGACGACCTGGAGCAGGAGATCTCCGCCTCCGTGCGCGACATCGCCCGCGAGGTCAAGGAGGACGTCCGCGACACGGTCAAGTCGTTGCGCGACGAGCTCACTCGGATGGCCAAGGACGTTCGCACGGGGGCCCGGGACGACACCCGGCGGCTCAAGGAGCAGCAGAAGGCGGACTTCAGGCGGCTCAAGGAGCAGCAGAAGCGGCAGTGGATGGAGCACGCCACCCACTGGCAGGACGAGGGCGAGCGACTCAGCGGGGAGTGGCGCAGGATCTGGTCCGAGGTCTGGGCCACGCTGGGCGGCTCGCCGACGAGCCGCGCCGACCTCGACGCGGAGCTGGGCGAGCTGCTGGCCGACTTCATCGCCGAGGCCCGGCAGGAGGCGTCCGAGGCCCGGCTGACGCCGGAGAAGCTGGCGGAGCTGCGTACGGCGCTCGACGAGACCCGCCGCCGCGTCCGCGACATCCTCGAAGGCTGACCTCCGTTCATGCCGAGCGGAGGTGCCGTTCCGGGCGGCGCGGGCCGCGGGCGGCCTTGCGGGCGTGGTAGGCGATGGGCATGTACCTCAGGCGTTCGGGCAGGCGCGGCGTCAGCACCGCCACCGCGTGCCCGAGGTGCCGCAGCCGCCGCTCCTCCCGCGCCGTCCACGGCAGCCCCAGCTTCCGCCGGATGGCGGGCGGCAACGTACCGACCGTCACGAAGTAGTTGAACTCCCCCGATCCCACTCCCACAGGCGTCCACAGCCGCCGCAGCGGTCTCGGCAGCCCGGGCGGCGCCGGCGTGCCGCGCAGGACCGACAGCACGTCGAGCGCCGTCGGGTGCGCCTCCAGCCGGTCGGCCACCATCGCGTCGAAGTACCGCCAGAACGCCTCCAGGTCCGCGGGCATCTCCCGCTCCGGCACCCGCAGGATCGCGCCGAGCTGCCGCGACTCGGCGTAGAGCCGCCGCTCCTGCGCCACGGTGAACGGGGTGCCGAAATAGCGGTTGAGCGCGACGAAGCGCTCGAACAGCGACAGGTGCACCCACGCCCACGCCTCCCCGTTCAGCGCGTGGTAGGGCCTGCCGAGCTCGTCCACCCCGCTGATCTGCCGGTGCAGCCTCCTGAGCCGCGCGCCCTCCGCCGGGCCGTCCGCGCCGCCGTACACCCATTTCTGGATCGAGACGAGCGTGCGGGTGAGCCGCCCCCACGGGTCGTCCTTGTACGTGGAGTGCTCGGCGACGGCCGCACCCACGGCCGGGTGCATCGTCTGCATGACCAGCGCGCTCCCGGCGACGAGCAGATTGCGGTATTCGCCGGTGGTGTCCCAGTGCATCGAACCTGGACCGAAGGGCTGAACCTCCATCATCACGGCCTCCCGGGTGAGACAAGCCCACTCATGCTTGTATCACCCGGAAAGCCGGGAAGTAACCCTTTACTTATTCAGACGGTGAAGACGATCTTTCCGAAGATGTCCCCTTCGGCCATGGCCGCGAACCCGTCCCGCGCCTCCGCCAGCGGCAGCACCCTGTCGACGACGGGCCGTACCCCGGTCTGCTCCAGGAAGACCGCCAGCCGGCCGAGCTGTTCCCGCGTGCCCATCGTGGAGCCGACGACGGACAACTGCAGGAAGAAGACCCGGTTCAGGTCGGCGGGCGGGACCGCGCCGCTGGTGGCGCCGCTGACGACGATGCGCCCGCCCGGCTTGAGCGACTTGAGCGAATGGTCCCAGGTGGCCTGACCGACGGTCTCCATGACCGCGTCCACCCGCTCTGGCAGCCGCGCGCCCGGCTCGAACACCTGGTCGGCGCCGAGTTCGAGGGCACGCGCGCGCTTCTCCTCGGAGCGGCTGGTGGCCCACACCCGGTAGCCGCCGGCCCGGCCGAGCGCGATCAGCGCGGTGGCGACGCCGCCGCCCGCGCCCTGCACCAGCACGGTGGAGCCGGGCTCGAGCCCGGCCTTGTCGAACAGCATCCGGTACGCGGTCAGCCAGGCCGTGGGCAGGCAGGCGGCGTGCTCGAAGCCGAGCCCGGCCGGCTTGGGCACGAGGTTGCGCCGCGGCACGGCCACCCGCTCGGCGAACGTGCCGTCGTGCACCTCGGACAGCAGCGTGCGCTTGGGATCGAGCGTCTCGTCGGCGCCCGTGCCGATCACGGAGTGCACGATGACCTCGTTGCCGTCCTCGTCCACGCCGGCGGCGTCGCAGCCGAGCACGATCGGCAGCCGATCCTGCCTGATGCCGACGCCCTTGAGCGTCCAGAGGTCGTGATGGTTGAGTGCGGCCGCGCGCACGGAGACGGTCGTCCATCCGTCCGGGACCTTCGGCTCCGGACGCTCGCCGAGCGTCAGCCCGGCGAGTGGGTTGTCGGGGTCGGTCTGTGTGGCGGTTACGGCGAACATGGCCGCACCCTACTTCAGCGTGATCCGAATCCCTTCCAAGGCCCGCTTCCTGAACGACTGTGGCCCCGTGACCGCGACCAGCACGTCGCCCCTGCACACCGAGCCGGCCGGCCGCCCGCGCCCCTCGATCACACTCGGCATCCCGGCCTTCTTCTTGCAGCCGGGCGTGGGCGCCAGCACGACCATCTCCCCCGCGCCGCCGCCGAACCACAGCTGCGGCCCCAGCGGCTGCCCCTGCGCCGTCTCCCCCGGCCTGGCCAGCCGCACGGGCGACCTGGCCGACAGCACGAGGTAGCCGTCCTTCGTCTCCCTGCCCTTCAGCCCCCGCGCGAGGGCCACCCGCTGGTCGAACGTCAGCCCCTGCCCCCGGTCGTACATCGCCAGCCGCCACCGCCCGAACGTGAACAGCAGCACCTGCCCGTAGTAACCGCTGCCCGCCCGGCGGGGCCAGAGGGTGACGTTGGGCGCGTAGTTCCTGATCGCCTGGCCACCCGCGGTCACCTCGAACTCACCGTTGTACGGGGCGGACAACTGCCGATACTGCCCGTCGATCCAGACCCCCTGGTAGGGCCGCGACCCCATGGCGGCAAGACCGAGCTCGGCCGGGTATCGCACCTCGGCCCGCACCCCGTGCGGGAACACCACCTCCATGACCTCCTCACCGCCCTTGGCCGCGGGCCGGACGGTGAGGGCGTTGGGGGCGCTGTCTATCTTGGTGAGGGACCTGATGGGCTCGGAGGTCGGCCCTGCCGGCGGCGCAGGCTCGGGATCCCGGCTGATGAGCAGGCTGACGACGGGGATCAGAAGGAGCGCGAGCACCACCACCAGCCCGACCCACCGGCGGCGACCACGCTCGCCTACCTCGATGACATCGAACCGGTCAACCACGACGGTTCCTAGCCGAGTAGTGCGGGCTTGCGCCCTTTCATCCAGTTCAGTTGAGCGGCGACCGCCAGCGCAAGCCCTGGAACCTGGCGAAATCCTTGTCGCAGGTCACAAATTCACAACCGTGCTCGATGGCGAGTGCGGCGAGATAGGCGTCGGGGATGAGCTTGCCCACGGCGCCGGTTTGCTCGCACAGCTTGACGAAGATCTCCCAGTGTCTCGGGCCGGCGTGCACCACCACCGCATGAGGCTGGTGGCGGACGATCTCGGCAAACGTCCGCGCGGCCTCGAACGAGGTGGGGCGCGGGATACGCGTCGCCACGCGGATGAAGCCATTGAGTGCGAAGTCGCTCACTGCATAGGCCTCGTCGCCATGCAGCATCTCGGTGAGCACGACATGGCACTGCTCGTGGTGCTCCATGTCACGCCGCTGCGCGTTGACGAGGACGTTCGTGTCAAGCATCCGCATGGCAGGTCCTCATAACGCGCTCGATGTCCTCCTGCTCGAGAATCTCCTTGATCTCGGCCCAGGTCAGCTTCGGCCCTGCCGCGGATCCGGAGACGGGTAGCTCGATGCGCGGCCGTTCTGCCAGCTCCGCGGAGCGGTTGAGCAGTTGCCTCAAGGCATCCTCCATCACTGAGTTGAGACTGCGTCCGTTACGTGCCGCGTACGCCTTCGCCTCGTTGAGGAGCGTCTCGTCGATGCGCACCGTTGTCCTCCGCATGACTCCAGCGTCCGCCGCTGACATCAAAATGTCAACTCCAGACAGTAGTCGTACGGTCACGGTCTTTGCATCAACTTTGAGTCACCACGCCGCCACGTTGACCTTCCCGTCAGAAGACACCCGCACCACCTGCCCCACCAGCTCCCGCGACTCCGCGTCCGCCAGCAGCCCGGCCTCCTCCACCACCGCATAGGCCCGCCCGCCCGGCACCTCCACCACCAGCACCCCCCGCTCGGCGGCACCGTCGCGTCCGTGCGCCACCGTGTACCCCGCCACCACCCCCTCCCCCGCACAGGCCCCCACCAGAGGCACCTCCTCGGCCACGAACACCGGCGCGGCGCTCCCCAGCCGCCCTCCCGGCTCGCTGGACCACACCGCATATGTGTGTTTGGTCAGATGCATCCCCACCCCGCTCACCAGCCCGTGCCCGGACTGGGCCCGGAGCAGCCCCGCCATGGTCGCCGTGGAGTGCAGGACGTAGTCGCTGGCCGGCCCGCCCGCGTACGGCAGCCCGCCGGTGACCGTGAGCCCGCGCCGGTCCAGGGGATCGAGCCCGATCGCGTCGCACGCCTGCCGCAGCGCCACCGCGAAACAGCTGTACAGGTCGAGCGCGTGCATGTCGCCGAGCCCGAGCCCGGACCGCCGGAAAGCGGCCTCCGCCACGTGCGCGATGGCCCGGGAAGACCCGAGTTCGGGCCGCGCGGCCACCTCCCAGGTGTCCTCCCCGTACGCCCACCCGCGCAGGTAGACCCGCCCCTCCGCCGGCACCCCGAGCCGGTCGGCCAGCCGCGAGCTGGCCAGGATGACGGCCGCCGCCTGGTCCACCTCCAGCACGGCCACCGTGTCCCTGGTGTAGGGCCAGCCGACGAAGCGGTCGCCCGTCGCGAGCTCGTCGGGGGTGCGGACGGTCCGGCGCCAGGCGTACGGGTTCGCGGCGGCCACCTCGGTCATGGGCGCCATCAGCCGGCCCCTGTCGCGCATCTCCTCCGCGATCGTGAGCCCGGACGCCGCCCGCCGCGCCGTCTCCATGATCGCGTAGGTGTGCACCGGCATGAAGAGCCCGTGGGCCAGCGCGTACGGGTGGGGCGGGCGCTCCCACCCGTACGGGGGCTTGGGCACGGCGGGGTGGCTCCACGGGACGTGCTCGCCCGCCCGCCGGTACGCCCGGCGCGTCGCCAGCGCCTCGGCCCCCGCGACCAGCGCGGAGTCCAGGTCGCCCGCCGCGATCCTGGCCGCCGCCTCACCGATGAGCAGCTGCGGGGCCGTACCGCTGACCTTGGAGTACGCACGGTGCCGCGGCGTCGCCCCGAGGCGCTCGGCGAGGCGGCCGACCGGCGAGTCGTACTGCCACGAGTCGGTGTGGACGATCTGGATCGAGTCCAGCCGCTCGACGGGGAGCCGGGCGTCCTCGGCGGCCGCGCGTGCCGTCTCCTCCCATAGATCGAGCGGTTCCGGACCGGGCTGCTCGCGAATGGTGCGTTGTGCGATGCCGATGAGACAGGGGGTGCGAGGATCCATGAATCCATCTAACCAGAACAAGATTCGGTTGATAAGGAGTGGCATTTGATAATGCCTGTTACCGCTGTTGCGCGAGACAAAAAACGGGCGGCATGACCTGCGGGGATGCCAATCATGAATACATGCGGTTTCGCTATTTCTATAACGGAATGGAACCGGGCCATGCTTTTTCGCGTCGTTTCATGGCCATCCCCTTGCGCCATTCATTAGCGTTCCGATCGTTTTCCTGGCCCACCGGGGCGCAGTACCCCGCTCTGGGCCGCCGAAAGCCGAAAGGAGCTCCATGTTTTCCCGAGCAAGGCGCATCGCGTTCCCGCTCGCCGGCCTGATGGCCGTCGGGCTGGCCGCGGGCATGGTCGGCGGCACCCCGGCCAACGCCCAAGCACCCTCCGACGTCGTGTCCCAGAACTCCGCCACCCCCGCCGAGCAGGCGGTCCAGTTCTGGACCCCCGACCGCGTCAAGCTGGCCACCGACTACGACGCCGGCCTCGACCTGACCTCCAAGGGCGTCAAGGGCAGCAACGACGCACCTGACGGCCCTCCGGGATCCGTCCCGCCGATCGGCGAGGAGAAGACGAAGGCCAAGAAGAGCAAGCACGTCAATCTGCCCAACACGGTCGGCCGCGTGTTCTTCACGCTGCCCAAGGCCGACCCGCGCGACCCGAGAAGCTGGCGGTACTGCTCGGCCAGCTCGGTCCAGGGCAAATACCGCAACCTCGTGGCGACCTCGGCCCACTGCGTCTACGACACCAGCAAGAACACCTTCTACGACAACTGGATCTTCATTCCGTCGTACTGGGACGGCAACAATGTCTGGGAGGGCAAGGCGCCCTACGGCATTTACGCCGCCAAGACGTTCAACGCGCACGACGACTTCGTGGTGAAGGAGGACTACGACTTCGACTACGCGTTCGTCAACGTCTACAACGGCATCAAGGTCAACTGGGAGAAGGTCGGCAACCGCTGGCAGTGGACGGTCAAGAACGTCGGCCGCCTCGGTGACAACGTCGGCGGCCAGGGCTTCACCTGGAACAGGAGCACGAAGCTGGACGTGTTCTCGTTCGGGTACCCGGCGGGCGAGCACCCCGACGGCGACAAGCCGTACACCGGCCGCACGATGAAGTACTGCTTCGGCAAGACCCGGCCGATGCCCGAGGCCAGGAAGTACAACCTGCAGGAGCACATCGGCTTCAAGTGCTCCTTCACCGCCGGCGCGAGCGGCGGGCCGTTCATCTACAACTACAAGAGCGCGTCGCGCACCGGCTACCTGGTCGGCGTCAACAGCGTCGCGTGGGACACCGACGCCAACGACCGCTACGACTACATCTCGTCCCCGTACTTCAACACCGACACGTACAAGGTCTACAAGGCCGCGGCCAACCGCTGGACCGGCAACTTCCGCTGATCGAGGTGGCTTCGGAGGCCCCGGTTCCCCTGGGAACCGGGGTCTTCCACTGAGGCGTACATCACTGGAACGGGCGCGGAATGAGTGGAATTCAACAAGTGCCTACACCCACTCCGACCTGCGGAAACACCTCTTACCAATGATCATTTAGAGATCTGTCTGACGATGTCCTTATAGTGCACAGAGCACTCTTGATCAGGTAACGAATCTCTATCCTGGCTGCAATACCACCAGTACATCTGGAAAAATCCACCCTTACGACCCCAAGAAAGGTTAATTCATGATCCCCCGGGCCAGGCACTTGGTGGCGGCTGCGCTCAGCAGCGCGCTGCTGATGGCGCCTGCCTTCACGGGGACCGCGAACGCCGCGCTCGACAGCAACGCCGCGCTCGACAGCAGGGTCTTCGCCGTCTCGCTGGCCAAGACCGCGGTGGACGTCAAGCGGGTCGCCGACTACTGGACACCCGACCAGCTCAAGCAGGCCGACAGCTACAGCCCCGCGACGCCCGGCACCCAGGCCGCCACCCCGGCGCCGTCGACCTCCGCGCAGGCCTCCAACCCCGCCACGCAGGCCGCGACCACCGTCACGCGGGCCGTCGCCGCGCAGGCCGTGTCGCCCGTGCTGCCGCGCAAGGGCTCGGTCGCCAGGACCATGGGCAAGGTCTTCTTCCGGTTCGGGGAGAAGGAGTACTGGTGCTCCGCCAGTGCGGTCGCCGCCGGGAACCGCAGCGTCGTCGCGACGGCCGGGCACTGCGCTTACGACCCACGACAGGCCAAGGCTGCCGACTACTGGATCTTCGTCCCCAACCCCGGGCCCAACGGCGAGACGCCCGACGGCATCTACGTGGGCTCCTCGATCAGCATGCACGAGGACTGGTCGGGCAAGGGCGACTACGACTTCGACTACGCGTTCGTGACCGTGCACCGCGGCTTCAGGTGGGAGGCCAAGGACGGCCGCTACGTCATGAGGGACGTGGGCCGGCTCCAGGACAACGTGGGCGGCCAGGGCATCGAGCTGAACAAGAAGCCGACCACCTACACGGTGGCCGCGTTCGGCTACCCGGCGGGCGCGCAGCCCGACGGCACCCGCCCGTTCGACGGCAAGCGCCTGGAGATGTGCAAGGAAGGCCCCACCCGCTGGACCTCCGCCGTCAGCCTCGACCTGCAGAAGGGCGTGCAGCTGCTCAACTGCGACTTCAGCCCGGGCGCGAGCGGCGGCCCATGGCTGATCGGCTTCAACAAGGACCGCTGGACCGGCTACCTCAACGGCGTCAACAGCCTGACCTGGAACAGAGACGCGAAGGGCTGGTACGACGCGGTGTCGTCCCCGTACTTCGACACCACCGCCGGAGCGGTCTACCGACGCGCCGCCGCGCAGACCACTCCGTCAAATGTGACCTAAATCACTGCAACCGTCCGGTCACTGCTGGTGATCAGCGCATCCTTTGTCTCAGCAAGGTCACGATGCCCTGTTGGAGCGCTGACATGATCTACCCGAAATTCACATGAGCATTGTCAAACCGGTAAGTTCCGGGCTGTCCGTTTGCTGAGTTATGGAGGTGCACCAGGCGCCTCATGTCAGCGCAACCTGGAGTTACCTTGAAGCGAATCCTGCTGCCCGCCGGCGGTGCCGTCCTCGCGACCGGCCTGCTCGCCGTAGGTCTGACCGGTACGGCCCAGGCCGAGGGCGACGTCTCCCACGACCCGATGGCCAACAACACCGCCGAGGCCGCCTCCGTCGCCTCCTTCTGGCTCGCCTCGAACGGAGCCGCGCTCCGGCAGGCGACCCAGTACACCTGGGACGCGAACGACGTTCGGAAGGTCGTCTCCAAGGGCGGCTACACCCCCGACGGCAAGCCCGGCACCACGGCTCCGACCGGTGAGACGAAGTCGAGCGGCGCCAAGGCCCAGAACGTGAACATCCCCAAGACCATCGGCAAGGTCTTCTTCGTCGACGGCTCCGGCAAGTTCCGCTGGTGCTCGGCCACCTCCATCCAGTCGAACTACCGCAACCTGGTCTCCACGGCCGGCCACTGCGTCTACGACACGGACAGCAACAAGGCGCTCCTCGACAACTGGGTCTTCGTCCCCGGCTACTACCAGGGCAAGACCCCGTGGGGCATCTACGTGGGCAAGCAGGCCTTCACCCACTACGACTTCGACACGTACGAGGACTGGGACCGCGACTACGCGTTCGTCACCGTCTACAACGGCATCCAGTTCAACGGCGTGAAGCAGGTGGACCGCAAGGACTACCAGAGCTTCACCGGCCCGAAGCGCGCGTGGGGCGGCCACTACTACATCCTGCTGTCCAAGGACGCCGGTCGCCTCGGCGACAACGTCGGCGGCCAGGGCTTCTCCTGGAACCAGCCCACCGGCAAGCCGGTCCGTGCCTTCGGCTACCCGGCCGCTCCGCACCCGGACGGCAACAAGCCGTACAGCGGCGTCACGCCGAAGAACTGCTACGGCACGACCACCGCCAAGGCGGTCGGCGCCTCCTGGCTCAAGATCGAGGAGCACATCGGCCTCAAGTGCGCCGTGACCCCCGGTTACGACGGCGGCCCCTGGCTCCAGAACTACAGCAACGGCAAGCGCCTCGGTTACGTGAACGGTGTGACGAGCACCTTCGCCGACCAGGACGGTAACGACCGCGTCGACTACATCACCTCGCCCTACTTCGACGGCGAGACGGCCGCGGTCTACAACGCGGCCAAGAACGTGTGGTCGGGCAAGATCGTCGGCCCGAACGGCGAGCTGTACAAGTAAGCCCTTCCAGGGGATAGGCGAGGGTCTCGGTATTCCGAGGCCCTCGCCTCATCTTTTGTCGGGGCGCTTCCGAAGACGAAGATCTTTTTTGGATCTGCTGACACAGAGTGTTTACCTTGTCACGATGGGCACATGCATCGTGGCGATCTGACGAACGCCGAATGGGAACGGCTGGCATCGCTGCTACCCCCCGGCGACACGCTTGGAGACCGGTGGGACGAGCACCGGATGATGATCAACGGGGCGCTCTACCAAGCCAGGACCGGTCTGCGATGGCGTCATCTGCCCGGGCGATTCGGCTGCTGGGTGACCATCTACCGGCACCACCGCCACTGGACGGCCGACGGCACCTGGCGACGACTGCTGAGAGCGATCGAGACCGCCCAGGACGACACGACCACCGATGACGGCGCCGCACCGCCACAACGCCCCGTGCCGGCCCACCACCCGCGACACGAAGCCCTCGCCCGCGATCCGGTGCTGCTGAGCCTGCGCACCCACCTGGCGGCAGTCGTCCGGCAGAGGGACATCTAAGCCACACCTGGCGAACCGACCCGTTCGCCCTTCCTCCGACGACCGAGGAGCACCCCTCCAGCTCCTCGCCCGCCATCACGCACACTGAGGCGCCCAAGGGCGCCCCAGTCCACATAGGCCAGGCGCGGGGGTGTCTCCCCTACGACCCCACGCCTGGCGCTCCACAGCCGTCCTCGCCGCCCCTCCTCCCGGCGAGGACGGCTTCTTTTTGGCCCCATAACCCGAACCTGAAGATCACCTGTGAGGATTGGAGCGAGTTAGACGGATTAGGCGCCAATCCGGTTCCTGTGATCTGGGTCACGTTTCGTCGGCTACGTTATGTGGCGAACAGCTAACGGCACACGGGTCCCATCTGCCACAACCCGTCCATACCCAGCGAAAACGTAACTATCCAATCACCGCGCGCGAAGATCTCTGACAGATAACAGCACGGTAACGGCGGTAGGAGCGCCTACCGGATCGCCCAAACCGGGTTCCACCTGCGGAGATCACCACGCTATGTTCCTTGCTATCCCTTTACTGACGCATGGGACGCATGTTGCGACCCACGACAGAGCAAGGAGCAGTTCCCTTGAAGCGCATCCTCATCCCCGCCGGTGGCGCCATCATGGCTACCGGCCTTCTGGCTGCCGGCCTGGCCGGCACCGCCCAGGCCGCCAGCGACGTCGCCAGTGACCCGATGGCGGCGAGTGCGGCGAACGCCAAGGCCATTGCCGAGTTCTGGGCTGACAACAACGGTGCCGCCCTCCGGGCCGCCAAGGAGTCCAACGTCTGGGACAAGGGCGACATCGCCAAGCTGCAGAGCAAGGGCGGCTACAGCGCCGACACCAAGCCCGGCTCGACGGCTCCGATCGGCCAGGAAAAGAAGACGACCGTCAAGGTCCAGAACGTCAACATGCCGAAGACCATCGGCAAGGTGTTCTTCGTCAACAGCAAGGGCGAGAAGAAGTGGTGCTCCGCCACTTCGATCCAGTCCCAGTACCGCAACCTGGTCGCCACGGCCGGTCACTGCGTGTACGACACGGCCACCAACTCGGACGTCATGTCCAAGTGGGTCTTCGTCCCCGGTTACTACCAGGGCAAGTCCCCTTGGGGCATCTACGTGGGTAAGCAGGCCTTCACCCACTACGACTTCGACGTGTACGAGGACTGGGACCGCGACTACGCGTTCGTCACCGTGTACAACGGTGTCCAGCTCGGTGCCGGCACTCCCAAGCAGGTCTCCAAGGCCGACTGGGACAAGTACACCGGCATCAAGGACGCCAAGGACGTCGAGATCAGCCGCGAGGAGTTCCTGAAGGGTCAGCTTGACCCGACCAGGACCGAGGCGTACTGGGTCAAGGAGGGCACGGCGCCTGAGGCGACCGGTCCCGACTACCCCGGTGCCGCGGTGGGCAAGGTCGAGGTCACCGAGGACGTCTACAAGGACGCCAAGGTCGGCAAGGGCAACGGTTTCAAGTTCGGTGAGCCCGTCACCGAGATCGTCACCGACGCCGAGGCCGCTGCCTACAAGGCGAAGCAGGGCGACAAGCCCACCGACAAGTACCCCGCCAAGGTCGTCAAGGACGAGCGCGGCAACTGGACGATCACGCACTACTACGTCCAGCAGTGGTACAAGGCGGGTTCGGAGGCCAAGTACTACAAGACCGTCTTCTTCATCGTCGAGGGCTTCGCCAAGGACGCGGGCCGTCTCGGTGACAACGTCGGCGGTCAGGGCTTCGCCTGGAACCAGCCCACCGGTAAGCCCGTCCGCGTGTTCGGCTACCCGGCCGCTCCGCACCCCGACGGCAACAAGAACTACACCGGCGTGACTCCGAAGTGGTGCTACGGCAACACCACGAAGAAGCTGGTCGGTTCGGCTGCCAAGAAGATCGAGGAGCACGTGGCCCTCAAGTGCGCCTTCACCGAGGGCGCCGACGGTGGTCCGTGGCTGTACAAGTACAGCAACTCCAAGCGTCTCGGTTACCTGAACGGTGTCGTGAGCACCTTCAACGACCAGGACGGCAACGGTCGCGTGGACTACATCTCCTCGCCGTACTTCGACGGTGAGACCAACGTGGTCTACAAGGCCGCCGCGGTCGCATGGTCCGGCAAGATTGTCTAAGGTGACGGACAGCGACCGGTCTTAGACCGTTCGTATAACCGTTTCCTCCGAAGGGCCCGGCATCCTGCCGGGCCCTTCGGCGTTCCCGCCAAAAGTGAAGGGCCGTTGGACGCATGGGGCGCCCAGACGGTGCCATCAATCCAATGTGATCTGCATCACATAGTCTCTTCGACCGCGATCGAAGGGACACTCGGACCCCGCGAACCGCTCTGACAACTCCCTTATGTTGATCAGGGCAAACGGTCCCGAAGCGAGCTTTCCTCGACTCCTGCGCATCAGCCGTTTAAACATCACAGAACGGTCACGCCCGTCTTGTCGCCTCTTTTCCTGTCAAAGCGGCTACCCGCGAGCAAGATCCACACTGTATGTTCCTGGCTATCCCTTTACTGACGCATGGGACGCAAGAGGCGTTCCACGACAGCGCAAGGAGTTTCCATGAAGCGCATCCTCCTCCCGGCCGGTGGCGCCATTCTGGCCACTGGTCTGCTGGCTGCTGGTCTGGCTGGCACCGCCCAGGCTCAGGCCGACAACACCGTCGCTAGCGACCCGCTCGCGAAGACGGCGGCCCAGGCGGCCGAGACCCTGGACTTCTGGACCAAGTCCAACAACGCGGCCCTGAGGGGCGCCGTGGCGTTCACGCCCGACGCTCTCGAGGTCTCGAAGATCTCCTCCAAGGGTGGGTATACGAACGACACCAAGCCTGGGTCGACCGCCCCCATCGGCGAGGAGAAGAAGGCCACCGTCAAGGTTCAGAACGTGAACCTGCCGAAGACCATCGGTAAGGTTTTCTTCGAGGGCCGCGACGGCAAGCTGTACTGGTGCTCCGGTACCTCGATCCAGTCGCAGTACCGCAACCTGGTCGCCACGGCCGGTCACTGCGTGTACGACCTGGCTGCGAACGACGAGGTCGTGTCCCGCTGGGTCTTCGTCCCCGGTTACTACCAGGGCAAGGCTCCTTGGGGCGTCTACGTGGGTAAGCAGGCCTTCACCCACTACGACTTCGACGTGTACGAGGACCTCGACCGCGACTACGCCTTCGTTACCGTCTACGACGGCATCGGCGGCACGCTGAACAAGCCCAAGGCGGTCGACTGGAAGACCTACGACGCCTACAAGGGCGAGAAGTTCGTCAAGGACATCGAGGTCTCCAAGGCCGAGTACGACAAGGGCAAGCTCGACCCCGCGACCACGGACTACTACGACGTGGACCCGGGCAAGGCCGAAGAGGCCACTGGTCCGGACTACCCCGGCGCCGTCGTGGACCGCAAGGAAGTCTCGAAGGAGACCTACGACGATGCCAAGGTCGGCAAGGGCCAGGGCTTCAAGTTCGGTGAGCCCGTCACCGAGATCGTGACCGAGGCCCAGTACAACGCGTACTCCGGCCCGGGCGCGAAGACCAAGGACGCTGCCGGCAACTTCCTCATCACGCACTACTACGTGCAGAAGTGGTACCAGCCCGGCAAGGTCGACCGCTATGTCCGGCTCACGCCGTACATCGTGGTGCACGAGGTCAAGAGCGTTGGTCGCCTCGGCGACAACGTTGGCGGCCAGGGCTTCGCGTGGAACCAGCCGCGTGGCAAGTACGTGCGGACCTTCGGTTACCCGCAGGGCGCTCACCCCGACGGCAACAAGCCCTTCACCGGTGTCACGCCGAAGTGGATCTACGGCAAGACTGCCACCAACTACGTCGTGGTGCCGAAGTACAAGGTCGAGGAGCAGGTCGGTCTGAAGGGCACCGTGACCGGTGGCTACGACGGCGGCCCGTGGCTGTACAAGTACAGCAACGCCAAGCGTCTCGGCTACGTCAACGGTGTCACCAGCCTCATCGCTGACACCGACGGCAACAACCGGTACGACACGATCACGTCGCCGTACTTCGACGGTGAGACCAACGTCGTCTACAAGGCCGCTGCGGCTGCGTGGAGCGGCAAGCTCATCCCGTAGTTCGCTGCGGATCGGAACGAAGACTTGTTCGTCGTTCTCTAGCAATACCGAAGGGCTCGGCATCCTGCCGGGCCCTTCGGCCTTTTTGCTGAGAAATCTGGCAACCACCCTTACCAGGGTGACTAAAGGGTCGATAGTGTCTTTACACCCTTTTTGACAACTGTGGAGCCTCCCTTGAAGCGCCTGCTCATCCCCCTAGCCGCCGCCTGCCTGAGTGCCGCCGCGCTCGCCGTCCCAGCCACCGCCGCACCGAGCTGGGCCACCGACAATCTCGCGCCCAAGCCGGCCGACGCGTACGGCGACGCCTTCTTCTGGCTCGACTCCAACGGAGCCGCCCTGCGCAAGGCCACCCAGTACAACCTGGACGCCAAGAACGTCTCCAAGCTGGTGTCGGCGGGCAGCAACGGCGCCCCTGACGGCAAGCCGGGCATGACCGGACCGACCACCGCCCCCAAGGCGACGGTGTCCAAGAACATCAACCTGCCCAAGACCATCGGCAAGGTGTTCTTCCTCGACAAGTCCGGCAACTACCGCTGGTGCTCGGCCACGTCCATCCAGTCCAGGAACCGCAACCTGGTCGCCACCGCGGGCCACTGCGTCTTCGCGAACGGCAAGGACGACGTCTACGACAAGTGGATCTTCGTGCCCGGCTATTACCAGGGCAAGGCCCCCTTCGGGGTCTACGTCGGCGCCTACGCCTTCACGGCGTACGACCTGGACACCTACGACGACTACGACGGCGACTTCGCGTTCGTCGCGGTGCACAACGGATTCTCGCTGGCCGGCGAGAAGGAAGTCTCTCGCAACGACTTCAAGGCGTGGGCCGGCGACAAGTGGGTCAAGCCGCGTGAGATCAGCTCCGCGGAGTTCCTCAAGTGCCAGCTGACCCTCGGCGACTGCTGGTCGGAGGGCGAGGACAAGCCGACCGACCTCGTGGGCCCCGACTACCCCGGCGCCGTTCTGGAGAAGGTCGAAGTCAGCGACTCCGCGTACAAGGACGCGAAGGTGGGCAAGGGCCAGGGCTTCAAGTTCGGCGAGCCCATCGTCGAGCAGGTCACCAAGCCTCAGCAGGACGCCTACCAGGGCCCCGGGGTCAAGGGCACCGACAAGCTGGGCAACTACACCATCACCCACTACTACACGCAGAAGTGGGTCAAGCCCGGCACGTCGCGTAAGTACTACGAGGCCCACTACATCCTCGGGATCGCCAAGGACATGGGCCGGCTCGGTGACGTCGTCGGTGGGCAGGGTGTGGCCTGGAACCAGCCCCTCGGCCAGCCGGTGACCGTCTTCGGCTACCCCTCGGCCCCGCACCCCGACGGCGACCGCCCGTTCACCGGCGTGACGCCGAAGTGGTGCTCCGGCAAGACCGCCACCAAGAGCTACCAGGTCAACACGTTCAAGGTCGAGACGCACCAGTTGCTCAAGTGCTCCATGACCGCCGGCGCCGATGGCGGCCCCTGGCTCATGAAGTACGACAACAACAAGCGCACCGGCTACGTCAACGGGGTGACCAGCCTGTTCCACGACAACGACGGCAACGGCCGGGTCGACTACATCAGCTCGGCGATCTTCGACGGTGAGGTGGCCGACGTGTACAACAAGGCCAACTACGCGGAGACCAAGAAGATCGTCGGCCCGAACGGCGAGCTTCTCCAGTAGACGACAGCACGTAGACGGCAACACGAAGAACGGCCCGGGTGACAAGCACCCGGGCCGTTTTCGCGTCATACCGGCGCGAGCTCCCGCGTCCGTTCGCGCAGCGCCAGCACGGCCCGCTCGTTCTTGTACGGCTCCAACCGCCGCCGCAGGTCGGCCGCGTACGACCGCGACCGGGTCGACTGCAGCTCCCCCGCCAGCGCGAAAGCGGTGCCCGCGACCGAGCACGCCTCCTCCAGCTCCCCGCACTGCAGCAGCCCGGCGGCCAGCAGCGACAGGTTGAACATCCGTCCGCGGACGTAGCGGGAGTCCATGTCGAGCGAGCGCCGGGCCTGTCGCACGGCCCGCTCCCCCTCCCCCAGGTCACGGAAGCAGTGGGCGAACTTCGCCGACAGGTAGGCCTCGTCGAAGTAGCTGAGCCAGACCGGCTCGTCGTCGGGCTTACGGGCGTCGAAGGCGGACTCCGCCTCGTGCAGGGAGACCCCGCAGGAGCGGGCGTCGCCCAGGCCGGCGTGGGCGTGGGCCTCCAGGACGTGCGCGGAGGCGAGGAGCGTGTGCACACCGGCGCGGCGGGCCGCCATCTGGGCGGAGCGGGCCAGGTCGAGGGCATGGGAGGGCTGGCCCATGTAGATGGCCTGGTGGGCCATGCCGGCCAGGATCTCGCCGCCCAGGGTGTGGTCGTCGGCGCTCCTGGCCAGGCGGAGCGCCTGGATGAGGTAGCGCTGGGCGAGACCGTGCTGCTCCATGTCGTACGCCATCCAGCCGGCCAGGCGGGTCAGCTCGGCGGCCGCGGCGGCCAGGCGGCGGCCGGTGGACTCGCCGTACAGGCCGTCCTTGAGCAGTGGCGAGACGGCGGTGTCCAGATATTTGACCACGGACGAGCGGACCCGGCCGCTGCCGAAACGGTTGTCGAGCTCACCGAACGATCGGGTGACCTCGTGGATGGCGGCGATGTCGGCGCGGCCCACCCGACGCCCGCCCGTGCCGCTCAGCTGTCCCCCGGGTGGGGACGTCAGCCAGCGGATGGCTCCCACGGAGCCCGCTCCTATCGCGAAGGTCGAGTCGATCAGGAACCTCCGCCTCTCCACGTCGGCCCGCCATAGCGCAGTCACGGTCGCGACCCCCTCCTGCCACGTGTGCGTGAACTCCTGACCGAGATCGAGGGGTGTGAGGATCGCCGGCATGCCCAGGTCCTCCGAGGTAACCGGTCGGCCCAGCCGCATCGCGAAGATCTCCGCGAGCAGGTAGGGCACCGGGTCACGTGGCCTCTGACCACCGATCCAGCGCAACACGGAGCTGTGGTCGTATTTGAGGCCCGGAGTGCCACGGGCGGCTCCCCAATCGTTCAGGCACCTGGCCAGTCCTTTGTGGGAGAAGCCCGCTTCCGCGATGAGCTGCTGAAGCAGTCGGTTCGGCTCGCGTTCCATCGCTCTCCT
Source organism: Nonomuraea sp. NPDC049625 (assembly GCF_040675285.1). NCBI lineage: Bacteria > Bacillati > Actinomycetota > Actinomycetes > Streptosporangiales > Streptosporangiaceae > Nonomuraea > Nonomuraea sp. NPDC049625. Next base: position 335,924 of record NZ_JBFAOQ010000013.1, read on the forward strand.
CGTCACAGGAGTTGGGCGCCCACACCTTACAGAGAGCTACTGTTATAGCACCTTGAGTAAAGGTTTCAGGGCGGTTCTCAAAGAGACCACCAACTCCACGACGAAACGGGGGCCTCCCTGATCCAAGGAGGCCCCCGTACGAGGAGGTCAGACGCGGGCGACGCCGTCCGCGCGGGCCTGGGCCGCGACCGCGGCGGTCACGGCGGGCGCGACGCGCTCGTCGAACGGGCTCGGGATGACATACGTCGCCGAGAGGTCGTCGCCGACGACGCCGGCCAGCGCGTTGGCGGCGGCCACCTTCATGTTCTCGGTGATGGCGGACGCGCGCACGTCGAGGGCGCCCCTGAAGACGCCGGGGAAGGCCAGCACGTTGTTGATCTGGTTGGGGAAGTCGGAGCGGCCGGTGGCCACGACCTTGGCGTGCCGGGCGGCCACCTCGGGGTGGACCTCGGGGGTGGGGTTGGACAGGGCGAAGACGATGGCGTCGGGCGCCATGGAGGCGATGGCCGCCTCGGACACGGTCGACCCGGACAGCCCGACGAACACGTCGGCGCCCGCCAGCGCGTCCTCCGTCGAGCCGGTGTGGCCGGCGCGGTTGGTGTCGCGCGCGAGGGCCTCCTTGACGGGGTTGAGCCCCTCGCGGCCCGCGTAGATCATGCCCTTGGAGTCGGCGACCGCGATGTCGCCGATGCCCGCCTCCAGGAGGATGCGGGAGACCGCGACGCCGGACGCGCCCGCCCCGGCCACGACGGCGCGCAGGTCGCCGAGCGAGCGCCCGGTCAGGCGGGCGGCGTTCTGGAGCGCGGCGAGCACCACGATGGCGGTGCCGTGCTGGTCGTCGTGGAAGACGGGGATGTCGAGCAGCTCCCGGAGCCGGTCCTCGACCTCGAAGCAGCGCGGGGCGCTGATGTCCTCGAGGTTGATGCCGCCGAACGACGGCGCGAGGCGCAGGACGGTCTCGACGAGCGCGTCGACGTCGGTGCAGTCGAGGCAGATGGGGACGGCGTCGACGTTCGCGAACTGCTTGAACAGCAGCGCCTTGCCCTCCATGACCGGCATGGCGGCCGAGGGGCCGATGTCGCCCAGGCCGAGCACGGCGGTGCCGTCGGAGACGACGGCCACCACGTTGGAGACCCAGGTGTAGTCGTTGACCAGCGCGGGCGTCTCGGCGATGGCGGTGCAGACCCGGGCGACGCCGGGCGTGTAGGCGAGGGAGAGATCGTCCGCGTCGCGGACGGGAACGGTGGAGCGGACCTCGAGCTTGCCTCCGCGGTGCAGCGCGAAGGCCGGATCGAGATCGAGTTGCTCGACGGGAACGGAAGCAGAAGCGGGCGTGACAGCCACAGCGACCCCTGTAGTCATCGGGAGCGGAAGAAACCTTCGGCGGGCGAGCGCGAGCGGGCTGGCCTCGGTAGCTGCCAGGATCCCCTCGTCGGTCGTCTCAGAGGGGTACGGGGGTCACCCGTCTCCCTATCGTGCCACATGGTGAGATGGACTCGGTGTCAGTGCCGACGCCGTTCCGTTGACGCATCGTTAAATGTCTGATGGCTGACCGGTGCAAAACCCCATTTAAACTGCACAAAACGCAAGTTTCCTGGCTTTTCACATCGAGGAGGCCGTACATGGCCCTCAGCCCCAAGGGCCGCCGTGGCTATGCCGCCGGCGTGCTCGCGTTGACCGCCGCACTGGCGCTGACCGCGTGCGGGAGCGGTGGCAACAGCTCGAGCTCCGCCACGACCGGCGCGAGCGCCTCCGCAGCCGGCGGTGTTCAGCTGGTGCAGCCTGGCAAGCTCACAGTCTGTACGAACATCCCGTACGAGCCGTTCCAGTTCAAGGACGCGAGCGGCAAGATCGTCGGTTTCGACGTCGACATCGTCGACCTTGTCGCGAAGAAGCTGGGCGTGACCCAGGAGATCGTGGACATCGACTTCGCGGTGATCAAGAGCGGCGCCGCCATGGCGGCCAAGAAGTGCGACCTGGCCGCCGCCGGCATGACGATCACGCCGGAGCGCAAGGCGAACATCGACTTCTCCGACCCGTACTTCGACGCCACCCAGGCGCTGCTCGCCAAGAAGGGCACCGGGGCGACGTCGCTGGCCGACGTCAAGGCCAAGAACCTCAAGCTGGGCGCCCAGGCCAGCACCACGGGCCTCGACTACGTCAAGAAGCAGGGTTTCGACCCGACCGAGTACGCCGACTCCGCCAAGGAGCTGCTGGCCCTGCAGGCCGGCCAGGCCGACGTGATCGTCCAGGACCTCCCCGTGGTCCTCACCTGGCTGAAGAAGCCGGAGGTCGCCGCGAAGTTCGAGCTGATCGGCAGCCTGGACACCGGCGAGCAGTACGGCCTCGGCCTGAAGAAGAACGCCGACCCGGTGCTGCTCAAGACGATCAATGAAGAGATCGCCAAGGCCAAGCAAGACGGCACCTACGAGAAGATCTACGTGAAGTGGTTCGGCAAGAAGCCCGGCGAGCTGGGCTGATCCATGGCCGACCAGCCGAAGACGGCTGAGCCCGCACGCGCCGGGCTCAGCCCTCGGAAGAAGCAGCAGATCAGCCGCGGCATCCAGTACGCCGTCCTGGTCGTCGTGCTCCTCCTCCTCGTCCTGTACGCGGACTGGGGCAGCCTCGCCCAGAACTTCGCCAAGCCCGACGTGGCGAAGGAGACGCTGCCGGAACTGTTCACCATCGCGCTGCGGAACACGGTCATCTACACGGTCACCGGATTCGTCCTCGCCTTCCTCGTGGGACTGCTGCTCGCGCTCATGCGGCTGTCACCGGTCCGGCCTTACCGGTGGATCGCGATCGTCTACATCGAGATCTTCCGTGGCCTGCCCGCGCTGCTGATCTTCATCATGATCACCTTCTTGCCACTGGCGCTGCCGGGCTTCCAGGTGCCTTTCGGCACATACGGCCAGGTCGCCCTCGGGCTCGGGGCGATCGGCGCGGCCTACCAGGCGGAGGTGTTCCGCGCGGGGCTGCAGGCCGTGCCCAAGGGGCAGGTCGAGGCCGCCAGATCGCTGGGCATGTCCGCCACCCGCGCCCAGTTCACCGTGGTGATCCCGCAGGCCCTCCGCATGGTCATCCCGCCGACCACCAACCAGTTCGTGGCCCTGCTCAAGGACTCCTCGCTGGTGCTGTTCCTCGGCGTGTCCAGCGAGTATGTCGAGCTCGCCAAGTTCGGCAACGACCTGGCCTCCCAGCACTCCAACGCCACGCCCATCATGGTCTCCGGTCTGACGTACCTGATCGTCACGATCCCGCTGGGATATCTGGCGACCCGGCTGGAGGGACGTAAGGGGAGGAACCGATGACGCACGCGATCGAGATCGCGGACCTGCACAAGCACTTCGGCAGGAACGAGGTGCTCAAGGGTATCCACATGACCGTCGACCCCGGCCAGGTCGTCTGCGTCATCGGGCCGTCTGGCTCCGGCAAGTCCACCCTGCTGCGCTGCGTGAACCTGCTGGAGGTGCCCACCAAGGGCAAGGTGTTCGTGGAGGGCGTCGAGCTCACCGACCCCGATGTGGACATCGACGCCGTACGCCGCCGCATCGGCATGGTCTTCCAGCAGTTCAACCTGTTCCCGCACATGACCGCGCTGCAGAACGTGATGATCGCCCAGCAGCGGGTGCTGAAGCGGGGCAAGAAGGAAGCCGAGGTCGTCGCCAGGGAGAACCTGGACAAGGTCGGCGTCGGCGCCAAGTGCGACGCCTACCCGGCGCAGCTCTCGGGCGGCCAGCAGCAGCGGGTGGCGATCGCCCGGGCGCTGGCCATGAACCCGGACCTGATGCTGTTCGACGAGCCCACCTCGGCGCTCGACCCCGAGCTGGTGGGAGACGTGCTCACCGTCATGCGGAAGCTGGCGGAGGAGGGCATGACCATGCTGGTGGTCACCCATGAGATGGGGTTCGCGCGGCAGGTGGCCGACCGGGTGGTGTTCATGGACGGCGGCGTGATCGTCGAGGACGGCGAGCCGGCGCAGGTGATCGGCGATCCGCAGCAGGAACGCACGCGCGCCTTCCTCCACCGGGTCCTGCACCCCGAGGAGTAGGCCCGGCAGGCACGGCGGGGAGCTCCGTACCACCGTACGGAGCGCCCCGCCCACCGGACTCAGCGCCCCATGTACGCCTCGAAGCGCTGCCCCAGGGCCCTCTTTACCCGGCGGCACGCACGGCCCCTGAAACGCCTTCTCAGCCGCGCCTGACCGCACTCCCCGCCGGAAGACCCGGCCCCGATCGGCGTGGCCCGTGATGTAATACACCCGCATGGACCTCACCTCTTACGCCGAGTGGGCCGTCCGGCTGGTCAACGATCCCGACCCGCCGCCGGAGCTGAGGCCGCTGCGCGACGAGCTGGCCGCCGCCTTCGACGAGGCCGACGACGAACGGGCCGTGGCCGCGCGGCTCAACGCCCTGCTCGTGCGCTATCCCGTACGCCCCCAGCTCACCGACCACGACGGCGGGGGCTGGCACCTCCACCTGGCCGAGGACTCCGCCGCCTGCGCCGTGATGGGCCTGGCCGCGGTCGTGGCGGAGCTGGGCGCGGACCGGCTCGGCCGGTGCCAGGAGCCGCGCTGCGGCAAGGCGTTCCTCGACACCTCGTCCAACCGTTCGCGCCGCTACTGCTCCTCCCGCTGCGCCAGCCGCGCGAACGTCGCCGCCTTCCGCGCCCGCCGGCGCAACGGCTCCTAACGCCGCCGCAGGAGGGGCCAGTAACGCAGCACGACCCGTCCGACGATGTCGTGGACCGGCCCGAAGTCCCAGCTGTCACGCCGCCCGCTGGCCCGCTGGTTGTCGCTCTCCAGCCACCATCCGTCCTGTCCGTGCCACTGCGCCCGTTTCACGATGAGCTGCTCGGGATCACCGGGAAGTCTCGCCACCACGAGATCTCCCGGGTGGACGGTGGCGCCCCTGCGTACGAGGAGCCAGTCGCCGGGAACCAGCGCGGGGCGCATCGAATCGCCCTCGACACGCACTCTCATGGGCTGTGACCCCCTACTCCGCAGGCGTTGGGACCCGAGTAAGGTCGGTTGTGGACCAAGCTGATTCAGCATCAAGGAAGGACTTTCTGATGCTCGCACGACTGCTACGACCCAAGCATGTCGCTTCCGCACACTGCGACCTGCCCTGCGGGGTCTACGACCCCGCTCAGGCCCGCATCGAGGCCGAGTCGGTCAAGGCGATCATGGAAAAGTACACGGCCAACGAGGACGCGGTCTTCCGCGCCCGCGCGCTGTCCATCAAGGAGGAGCGGGCCGAGCTGGTCAAGCACCACCTGTGGGTGCTCTGGACCGACTACTTCAAGCCGCCGCACCTGGAGCAGTACCCTCAGCTTCACCAGCTCTTCTGGGACGCCACCAAGCTCGCGGGCGCCGCCGGCGCCAAGGGCACGGTCGACGTCGCCAAGGCCGAGGACCTGCTGGGCAAGATCGACGAGATCTCCAAGATCTTCTGGGAGACCAAGGCCGCCTAAAACGGCACATAAGGCTCTGTACGGCAGCAGCCGTACAGAGCCTTTTCCGTTGATGGCGAGTCTGAATCGTCCAAGCACCTCCCAGGGGCGGTAAGTTGCAGTTGGCGTCGGAAACGCGAGGAGGAACGTGACCGAGGAAACCGAGACGCGCGCGGAGGGCGTGGCCGGCATTCGCGACGTGGTGAGCATCAGGCTCCCCGCCGCCAGTGCCTACCTGTCTGTGCTGCGTACGGCTACCGCCGGGCTGGCGGCGCGGCTGGACTTCACGCTCGACGAGATCGAGGATCTACGGATCGCGGTCGACGAGGCGTGCGCCATGCTGCTGAGCGAGGCGGTGCCCGGCACCGACCTCACCGCCGAGTTCGAGCTGACCGGGCATGAGATGCAGGTCAGGGTCGAAGTGGCCACGGTCGGAAGCTCCGCGCCCAAACGCGATGACTTCGCCTGGATGGTGCTGACCGCCTTGGCCGACGACGTCGACGCGGTGACCGACTCCCCAGATCGCATGGCTATCGTCCTGCGTAAGCGCCGAGGCGCAGCGAGGCCGGCGTGACGGAAAGGACTGGAGCCATGGCCACCAGCGAACACGCCGTGCCCGACCGGGTGCGTGCCCGCATGCTCTTCGCCGAGCTGGCCGAGCTGGGCCCCGAGGAGCCGCGCCGCCAGCGCATCAGAGACGAGCTGGTCGAGCTTCACCTTCCCCTGGTCGAATACCTGGCCCGCCGCTTTCGGAACAGGGGCGAGTGGCTCGACGACCTGACCCAGGTCGCCACCATCGGCCTGATCAAGTCCATCGACCGGTTCGACCTCAACCGCGGCGTGGAGTTCTCCACGTACGCCACGCCCACGATCGTCGGCGAGATCAAGCGCCATTTCCGCGACAAGGGCTGGGCGGTCCGCGTCCCGCGCCGGCTGCAGGAGCTGAAGCTCTCGCTGACCAAGGCGATAAGCGATCTCTCGCAGCGCGAGGGCCGCGCGCCGACGGTCGCCGAGCTGGCCTCCTACCTCAAGATGACCGAGGAGGAGGTGCTCGAGGGCCTCGAGTCGGCCAACGCCTACTCGACCGTGTCGCTCGACGCGCCCGACTCCGGCGACGACGACGCCCCCGCGGTGTCCGACTCGCTCGGCATCGTGGACGAGTCGCTCGAGGGCGTCGAATACCGCGAGTCGCTGAAACCGCTGCTCGAACGGCTGCCGCCGCGGGAGAAGCGCATCCTGTTGTTGCGCTTCTTCGGCAATATGACGCAGTCGCAGATCGCCACCGAGCTGGGCATCTCGCAGATGCACGTCTCGCGCCTGCTGGCCCGCACCCTCGCGCAGCTGCGCGAGGGTCTGACCGCCGAAGACTAGCCGTCTCCGTAGAGGGCGTGCGTGGTGGGCGGCGCCAGCAGCGTCGCCAACCCCGCCACCGCGATCACGATCAGCGGGATCCCGAGCTGGGGCTGGCCTGACTGGATGAGCGTGACGGAGATCGGCACCATGAAGATCTGCGTCAGGACGCCGGGCGACCGCCCCCACCGCTCCATCCTGAACAGCCCGCCCCATGCCACCCAGAGCAGCCCCGCTCCGACCAGCACGCCGAAGGCCGACTCGGCGATGGCGGTGGTCAGGTTGTCCGGGGTGCTGACCAGGGTCTCCACGGCCACGTAGATGCCGAGGCCGAGCGCCACCAGGCCTTCCAGGGCGACGATGGCGGCGGCGATGACGAGGGTGACCGGACGACGATTCACGCCCGTACCCTACCCCTCGGGTCACCCGGTCCGAGAAATAGGACGTTCGGCCGATAACGCCCACAAGTCCAGCGGATACGCTGGCGATATGCGCGCCATGCTCTTGGTGAATCCCAAGGCCACCACCACGAACGCCCGTACGCGTGACGTGCTGATCCGCGCGCTCGGCGCGGCCGTGGAGCTGGCGGTGGAGGAGACCCGCTACCGCGGGCACGCCGCGGCGCTGGCCGCCACCGCGCGGGCCAAGGGATACGACGTCGTGGCGGTGCTCGGCGGCGACGGGACGATCAACGAGACCGTGAACGGCCTGCTCAACCCGGTGAACGGCGGCGACGTCCCGCCCGGCAGCGAGGGCCGGCCCGCGCTCGTCGTCATCCCCGGGGGCAGCGCGAACGTGTTCGCCCGCGCGCTGGGGCTGCCGAACGACCCGGTGGAGTCCACGGGGGCGGTGCTGGAGGCGCTCAGGGACGGCCGCCGCAGGACCGTTGGTTTGGGGCAGGCCCTATGGGAAGGCCAGAGCCGCTACTTCACCTTCTGCTCGGGCATGGGGTACGACGCAGAGGTTGTACGGGCCGTGGAAGGCCTCAGGGGAACGGGCCGCAAAGCCACGCCTACACGGTACGTGAACACCGCCCTACGGCACTATCTGGCCACGGACAAACGGCATCCAGCGATGACCCTGACCGGTCCGGGGATCCCGACGGCCCGCGGGCTGTTCATGGCGATCATCTCCAACACCTCTCCATGGACGTACGTCGGCACCAGGCCCGTGCACCCGACCCCGTGGGCGAGCTTCGAGACCGGGCTCGACCTTCTCGGGCTGCGCCGGATGGGACCGATGTCCATGGCGTCAGTGATCCGACAGATTCTCACGGAGAGTGACGCCCTTCCGGGCGGCCGGCACCTCGTGCAACTGCACGACGAGGCCGAGTTCACGCTCACCGCGGAACGCCCCGTGGCCTTCCAGCTGGACGGGGACTACCTGGGCGAATACGAAACCGTAACATTCCGGTCTACACCGAACGCGTTACAAGTTTTGGTCTAGGTGGTTACATTCGGTCATTGTGTGACGCATCCGACAGCCATAACACCCAAAACTTCCCGTCAACCCTCTTGCGTGCACTCAGCGTGGCTGACAGTCTCAAGACTGACGTCGGAACGTAGGACCTTTAACAACCCCAAGGTTCTCCGAGCGTCAGCGAGCGATCCCGGTCCTCACAGGTCCGGGTCTTGTTCGCGCGAGTTAGTGAAACTCTTCACAAAGTAGTAGCCGCACGGAGCCGACCAGAGGCTCCATCTACTAAGGAGTGGACGCATGGACTGGCGCCACCGAGCTGCCTGCCGTGACGTGGACCCCGAGCTGTTCTTCCCGATCGGCAACACCGGCCCGGCACTCATGCAGATCGAAGAAGCCAAGCAGGTCTGCCGTTCCTGCTCGGCCGTCGAAGCCTGCCTGAAGTGGGCGCTGGAGTCCGGGCAGGACGCCGGCGTCTGGGGCGGCCTCAGCGAGGACGAGCGCCGCGCTCTCAAGCGCCGCACCGCTCGCCACCGCGCCCGCCTCACCGCCTGACCCGCCACCGTCATCTGATCTCCACCACCATCTGACCCCGCGTCGCCCGAGCCCCGATCGGCTCGCGCGCCGCCGTACCCTCCTCGCCCCGATGCGTCGCCGCCGGCCGCCGCGCCACCCGCCGGACGCGCCACCGCCCAAGCCGTCACCCCGGCCGACGCACCGCCGCCGTTCGACATGCCCGCACCCGACGCGCCGAGCCCTCGTACTCCCGTCGAACCCCGACGGACGCGTACGAACCGGGATCAGGCCGCCGGGAGCGGGATCGACAGCGTGACCTCCGTACCCCCTTCGAGCCGCGGCTCGATGGACAGCCGGCCGGAAAGCTCCCCTTCGACCAGCGTGCGGACGATCTGCAGCCCCAGGCTGGTGGAAGTGTCGAGGTCGAAGCCGGCCGGAAGCCCGAGGCCGTCGTCCCACACCGTGACGTTGAGCCGGTCGGGCTCGGGCTCGACGACCACTTCGAGTCGCTTGGGCCGCCCGTGCTGCATCGCGTTCTGCAACAGCTCGGTCAGCGCCATGGCCAGCGGCGTGGCGATGAGCGAAGGCAGCACGCCGAAGCCCCCGACGCGGCGCGGCGTGACCGCCACCTCCGCGGCCGACACCTCCCCCGCCATCGCGAACACCCGGTCGGCGATCTCGTCGAAGTCCACGAACTCCTCGGGCGCGTGGGACAGCGTCTCGTGCACGATCGCGATCGACCCGACCCGGCGGACCGCCTCCTCCAGCGCCTCCCGCCCCTCCGGCACCTGCAGCCGCCTGGCCTGCAGGCGGAGCAGCGCGGCCACGGTCTGCAGGTTGTTCTTCACCCGGTGGTGGATCTCGCGGATCGTGGCGTCCTTGGTCATCAGCTCGCGCTCGCGGCGCCGCAGCTCGGTCACGTCCCTGATGAGCACGAGCGCGCCGATGCGGCCGCCGCCGACGATCAGCGGAATGGCTCTGAGCTGCACGATCGTGCCGCCCGACTCGACCTCGGTCTCCTTGGCCGCGCGCCCGCTGGCCACGATCATGAGATCTTCGTTGATCGGCTCGTCGGAGTAGCAGAGCGTCGCGGTGACCCGGCCCAGCTCGGCCCCGACCAGGTCGGCGTGCAGGCCGAGCCGCCGGTAGGCGGACAGGGCGTTCGGCGAGGCGTACGTGACGCGCCCGGCCCGGTCGAGCCGCAGCAGGCCGTCGCCGACGCGCGGCGAGCGCACCAGGATCGGCTCCTCACCCGAGAACGGGAACCGGCCCTCGGCCACCATCTGCGCCAGGTCGGAGGCGCTCTGGAGGTAGGTCAGCTCCAGGCGCGACGGGGTGCGCGCGGAGGAGAGGTTCGTGGAGCGCTGGATCACCGCCAGGAACCGGCCCTCGCCGCCTTCGACGGTCCGCCGCACGGGGATGGTCTCCTCGCGCACGGGGACGCCCGTGGACCAGTCGGGATCGCCCTCGCGGCAGATGCGCCGCTCGTTCCAGGCGGTGTCGATGAGGTGGCGCTCTCCCTTGGCAGCGACGCTGCCGACGATGTCGTCGTGGTAGACGGTGGGGCCGGTGGTCGGTCGCATCTGCGCGATCGCGATCCAGCCGCTCTCCCCCAGCAGCGGCGCCCACAGGATGAGATCGGCGAACGACAGGTCGGCCAGCAGCTGCCAGTCGGAGACCAGCGAGTGCAGCCAGTCGAGATCCGCCTCGTCGAGGGCGGTGTGGCGGGCTACGAGGTCGCTGAGAGTCGGCACAGGTGCATCATGCGTGCTTTTCCCCGCAACAACCAAACCGGCTCCCTGGCTGAATGCGCGCCCGGATACGCGGGCAGGACTCCGCATGGCACGGCCGCACACCCGCTCGTTCGCACAGTGACGGCATATACGGCATCGTGCACCCAACTCGACATATCGGGAATCTCATATTGTGAGAACCGTCACACCATGAGAGCTGCTCGAACCGCAGACGGGACGAGTCGGAGGTGATCGACACGGGCAGGTGGCTCCACCCTGACACGGATCACGGACCGGCCTCGGTTGCGATCGCGCTCGCCGCTGTGGATATCCTTCACAATCAGCCTGAGCTGCCCGGATCCGTGCGCGCCGGCTACCGTGCCCGCCCGGTGCCGGTCGGCCGCCACAGCCCGCGGTTGACCGCTCGGGCTGATGTGAGTTCCGATGATCTCGCGGTGATCAGACACGCCTTCACCGCCGTGGCAGAAGTGAAGGTGAGAGCGTGACAGACGACAGCCCCCGCGTGCCCAAGTACTACGACGTCAAACGCAGCCTGCTCGAGCTCACGAAGACCCTGCCCGCCGGCGCGGCACTGCCGCCGGAGCGCACGCTCGCCGTACGGTTCGAGACCTCCCGCACCACGGTCAGGCAGGCGCTGACCGAGCTCGTGGTGGAGGGCCGGCTGCTGCGGATCCAGGGCAAGGGCACCTTCGTGGCCCAGCCGAAGGTGGCGCAGGTGCTGCAGCTCACCTCGTACATCGGCGACCTGCGCACGGCGGGCCTGGAGCCGGACACCAAAATACTCGAGATCGGCTACATCACCGCCGACGAGGCCCTGGCCAGGCGCCTGGCCATCAACCCCGGCGGCCGCGTGCTGCGCATCCACCGCCTCCGGCTGGCCAACGGCGAGCCCGTCTCCATCGACACCACCCACCTGTCCGCGCGCCGCTTCCCCCGGCTGCGGCGGGAGCTCGAGGTGCACGCGTCCCTGTACGAGACGCTGCACAACGCCTACAACGTCCGGCTCACGGACGCCGAGGAGATCATCGAGACCGTCCTGGCCACCCCGTACGACGCCAAGGCCCTCGGCGTCGACGTCGGACTCCCCATGCTCCTCCTCACCCGCCACGCCTTCGACGCCGACGGCAACCCCGTCGAGTGGGCCCAATCCCTCTACCGCGGCGACCGGTACAAGTTCGTCACCCGCCTGCGGCGCCCCTGACCTTCGCCTGCGGGCGGATGGGCTGGCCTACGCTGGGGCTATGAGCATCCTCGTCGTCACAGGCACCGACGCCGGGGTCGGCAAGACCGTCGTGACGGCGGCGCTGGCCGTGTTGGCCAGGCGGCGGGGGGCCTCCGTGGCCGTGGTGAAGGTCGCGCAGACCGGGGTCGCACCCGAAGAGGCCGGGGACGTGGATCAGGTGATCCGGATGTCCGGGGTCGGCACGACCTTCGAGGTGCGGCGGTTCGCCGAGCCGCTGCCGCCCGCCGCCGCCGCCCGCGTCGCCGGGGTGCCGCCCGTGTCGCTGGCCGAGGTGGGGCAGCTCGTACGGGAGCTCGCCGAGAGCAACCGGATGGTGGTCGTGGAGGGCACCGGAGGATTGCTGGAGCGCTTCGACGAGGACGGCGGGACCATCGGGGACCTCGCCCGGGCCCTGAGCGCGCAGGTGCTCGTCGTGGTCCGGCCCGGACGAGGGGCGGTGAACCACACCGCGCTCACCCTGGAGGCGATGGCGAACCGGGGGCTCGAGCCGACGGGGATCGTCATCGGGCGCTGGCCCGGCGAGCCCGGGATCGTCGAGCGGAGCTGCGTGTGCGACCTGGAGATGCTGGCCGCGCGGCCGCTGGCCGGGGTGCTGCCCGAAGGGGCCTGGGGGATGGGCGGGGAGGAGTTCGCCGAGGTGGCGCGGAGCGGGTTGGGCGTGATGTTGGGGGGATCGTTCGATCCTGCCGGATTCAAGGCGACGCTCTGAGGGTGGGGAAAACCCCACCATTCATCAGCACACCAGGGCTATTTCGCGTCTCACCCGCTGCTCAATACCGTTGAGCCATGAAAGTCCCCCGTCCGTGGTCGGCGCGGGCGTGGCTCGACACGGCCCACGTGATGATCGGTCTCCCGGTCGCAGTGCTGCTCGGCGGGCTGACGCTCGTCCTGGCCCTGTGGCCGCCCCTGCTGATGCGGAGCGTGCCGCGGTTCACGAGGGTGCAGCGGTCCAGGTTCGAGGCGTTCCTGGGCGCGCACATCCCGCCCGTACGCTCCCCGAGCAGCTGGCGCAGCCCGGCCACGTGGCGGCAGATCAGTTATCACCTGCTGTCGCCGTTCGTGGGGTTCGCGGCCGCGGTGCTGGTGGCGTTGGCGTGGGGAGGGGCGATCGTGGGGTTGCTGTCGTTCCTGCCGCAGAGGTTGCAGCCGCCGCCGATGGAGTTCGAGGAGTTCGACCTCAGGGACGGCAGGGTCGTGGCGATCTACATAGCGATCGGGCTCGTGCTCCTGCTGCTCGCGCCGGTGCTGGCGCGCGGCATGGCGGCGCTGGACCTGTCGGTGGCGCGCACGCTGCTCGGGCCCAGCCGTTCGGAGCTGGGCCAGCGGATCGAGACGCTGACGGAGAGCCGGGCGGGGGTGATCGACGCGGCCGACGCCGAGCGCCGCCGGATCGAGCGCGACCTGCACGACGGCGCCCAGCAGCGGCTCGTCTCCCTCGCCATGAACCTCGGCCTGGCCAGGGCCACTCTGACCGACCTGCCCGAACCGGCCCGCGAGGCCATCGCGCAGGCGCACGAGGAGGCCAAGCAGGCACTCAAGGAGCTGCGCGACTTCGTACGGGGCCTGCATCCGGCCGTCCTGAACGACCAGGGCCTGGACGCGGCGCTGTCCGGCGTGGCCGCCCGCGCGCCGTTCCCCGTCAAACTCCACGTCGACATCGAACGGCGTGCCACTCCGACCATCGAGGCGGTGGCGTTCTTCATCGTGTCCGAAGCACTGACCAACATCGCCAAGCACGCGGCGGCCACCAGGGCCGAGGTGAGCGTGCGGCGCGAGCGCGAGCGCCTGTACGTGCTCGTGTACGACGACGGCTGCGGCGGAGCCCGGCTGGACGGCGGTACGGGGCTGCGCGGCCTGGCCCAGCGGATCGACGCGGTGGACGGGTCGCTCCGGCTGTCCAGCCCGCTGGGCGGCCCTACGACGATCGAGGTGGACCTGCCGTGCGAGTAGTGCTCGCGGAGGATTCCGTACTGCTGCGCGAGGGGCTGATCAGGCTCCTGGACGCCTCCGGCATGGAGGTGGTGGCGGCCGTGGACGAGGCCGAGGGGCTGCTGCGGGCCGCCGCGGAGCACAAGCCCGAGCTGGTCATCACGGACGTCAGGATGCCGCCCACGCACACCGACGAGGGCCTGCGGGCCGCGCTCGTGCTGCGCCGCCAGCAGCCGGGCCTGGCCGTCCTGGTGCTCTCGCAGTACGTCGAGGAGCGCTACGCCGCCCAGCTCCTCGCCTCCGCCGCGACGGGCGGGGTCGGCTACCTGCTCAAGGACCGGGTGGCGGACGTGGCGGAGTTCATCGACGCGCTGCGCAGGGTGGCCGCCGGCGGCACCGCGCTCGACCCCGAGGTGGTGGCCCAGCTCCTGCTGCGCGGCAACAGCGACCCGCTCGAACGGCTCACTCCCAGGGAGCACGAGGTGCTCCAGCTGATGGCCGAGGGCCGTTCCAACGCCGGCATCGGCCAGTCCCTGGTGCTCAGCGAAGGGGCGGTCGGCAAGCACATCGGCAACATCTTCAGCAAACTCGACCTGTCGCCGGCCGAGGGCGACCACCGGCGCGTGCTGGCCGTCCTGCAGTTCCTCAAGATCAGGAGCCTGCCGTGAGAGCCGCCTGGCTGGCGGCGGGCGCGGTGGCGACCGCGTTCGCCCTGCTGCTCTCCGTCGGAGGGCTCTGGCGCGGGGTCGCGCGGGCCAGGATGCCGGAGGAGAACACGCAGCGGTCCATCGCCTTCGAGCACAAGAACGTACGCATCAAGGCGGGCAAGGGCTCCCAGGTCGACCTGAGCATCCTGCCGGGCAGGGCGGGCGAGCTGCTCATCGCGAGGTCGCTGCGCTGGTCGAGGAACCGGCCGACCATCACCGAGGACTGGGACGTCCGTTCCAGCACCCTGCGGCTCGACGCCGTCTGCCCCGGCGGCGAGCAGCCGAACGGCCCCGTCTGCTGGGCCGACTACGTGATCTACGTGCCGCCGGAGACCGACGTCGAGGCCGGCACGGGCAACGGCCGGCTCAGCGTCACCGATCTCTTCGGCAAGGTCCGCCTGTCCTCCGTCGCCGGCGACGTCCAGGTCGACAACCTCTCCGGCACCCTCTGGGCCAGGAGCGGCACGGGCAGCGTCGATGCCACGGAGCTCGACGTCGAGGCGGCCGACGTGGAGATCGGCTCGGGGGACGTCAACCTGTCCTTCGTCAGCGCCCCCACGACCGTCAACGCGGTGGTGCGGACGGCGGGCGACGTCAGCCTGAACCTGCCGAGGACGGCCTACGACATGACGGTGGAGGGGAACGACACCGATGTCGACGTCGCCCGGAACCCCACCTCACCGCGGAAGATCGTCGTACGGGCGCCGAAGGGCAGGGTGTCCGTCTGCTGCGACTGAAGATCCTTAAGATCTGTTTACTCTGGTGACTGGTTGGTAAGTTCCCGGCATGGAGTCTGCGAAGCACGCCGGTGACGCCGCTGTCGCCGTTTCCAAGGCCTACGGTGTCGAGACCATGTTCACGCTGTCGGGAGGGCACGTCTTCCCCCTTTACGACGGCGCCGTACACGAGGACATGCGCATCCTCGACGTACGCCACGAGCAGAGCGCGGTCTTCGCCGCCGAGGCGACCGCCCGGCTGACCAGAAGACCGGGCCTGGCCGTCCTGACCGCGGGCCCCGGCATCACCAACGGCGTCAGCGGCGTCGCGACCGCCCACTTCAACGGCTCCCCCGTCGTCGTCATGGGCGGCCGGGCGCCCCAGTCGCGCTGGGGCAGCGGCGCCCTCCAGGAGCTGGACCACCCGCCGCTGCTCAAGCCGATCACCAAGCTGTCGTTCACCGCGACCGACGCCGAGTCCATCGGCCAGGACGTCGAGATGGCCTTCCGCACCGCGGTCGCACCCCACCGCGGCCCGGTCTTCCTCGACTTCTACATGGACCACCTGTTCTCCCCCTCGCCCACGCACGAGGTGCGGACGCAGACGCCGTCGCCGCTCGAGCCCGACCCCGACGACCTGGCCGCCATCGCGCGGCTGCTGGCCGAGGCCGAGCGGCCCGTGCTGGTCTACGGGTCCGACGTGTGGATGGACCGGGCCGAGGAGGCCGCCCGCGACTTCGCCGAGACGTGGCGGCTGCCGGTCATCCCCAACGGCCAGGGCCGCGGCGTCCTGCCCTCGGGCCACGAGCTGCTGGTCACACGGGCCCGCGGCCTGGCCCTCAAGCAGGCCGACCTGGTCATCGTGATCGGCACGCCGCTCGACTTCCGCCTGGGCTACGGCTGGTTCGGCAGCAAGGACGCGCTGGCCCGGGTCGTCCACATCGCCGACGCGCCCTCGCAGCTGGCCACGCACATGCAGCCGGCCGCGTCCGCCGCGGGCGACCTGTCCGTGGTGCTCTGGAGCCTCGGCACCGCCTGCGGCGACGCCGGGGTCAAACCCGACGCGTACGCCTCCTGGGTGTCGAAGCTGGCCGACACGGCCGCCGCGGCCATCGCGGGCGACGCCGAGCTGCTGGCCTCCGGCTCCGACCCGATCCACCCCATGCGCGTGTACGGCGAGCTGGGCAAGGTCCTGGCCGACGACGCCGTGGTGATCGGCGACGGCGGCGACTTCGTCTCCTACGCGGGCAAGTACGTCGAGCCGAAGCAGCCGGGCAACTGGCTCGACCCCGGCCCGTACGGCTGCCTCGGCACCGGGCTGGGCTACTCCGTCGCCGCCCGCCTGGCCAGGCCGTCCTCGCAGGTGGTGCTGCTGCTGGGCGACGGCGCCGCGGGGTTCTCGCTCATGGACGTCGACACCCTCGTCCGCCACAAGCTGCCCGTCGTCATGATCTGCGGCAACAACGGCATTTGGGGCCTGGAGAAGCACCCCATGCAGCTCCTGTACGGCTACGACGTGGCCGCCGAGCTCCAGCCGCAGTGCCGCTACGACCAGGTCGTGACCGCGCTGGGCGGAGGCGGCGAGCTGGTCACCAAGCCGTCGGAGATCGGGCCGGCGCTGCGCAGGGCGTTCGACTCCGGCATCCCGTACATGGTGAACATCGCCACCGACCCGCAGATCGCCTACCCCCGCAGCACCACGGGGGTGTGAGACCTACGACTTCGGCGTGGCGCTGGGCGAGGGGCTGCCGGTGCTGTCCTCCGGGCAGACGCCGTCGACGATGACCAGCGTGACCGGTTTGGTCACCTCCTGCACCGTCAAAGCACCCGGCACGGTCCGGACAACCTTGCCACAGCGCATGCCGTTGGAGGTGGAGGTCCGGTCATCGGGGATGATCTCCTCGAAGCCCGCCGCCTCGACCATCTCCTGCGCCTGCAGGAACGGCATCCCGACCACCTTGGGCACGCGTGCCCTCTTGACGTCCGACGTCGGGGTGCTCGTGGGCGTCTTGGTCGGCGTCTTGGTGACGCTCGGCGTGCTGGAGGGCGTCTTGGTCGGCGTCTTCGTCGGCGGCTTGGCTTCCTCGGTCTCCACGGGCCTCGGCCTCTCGGTCGTCGGCTCGGGGTTCGGGGTCGGCTCCTCCACGTGGGTCTTCGGGGGCTTGGTCTTGGGGGGCTTGGGACTGCTCTGGTTGGCCACCGACGAGGCGGTGCTCGTCGGGGCGGGCCCGCTGGGGGTCATGCCCGTCAGCGCGACCGCGGTGGCGCCCGCGCCGAGCACCGCCGCGACGGCGATGCCCGCGATGAGCCCGGTCCTGCGCGGCGCCTTGGCCGCGCGGCGGCCGCCCGGGCGCCGGTCGGCCATGGTCGTCGTCTCTTCGGCGGGACGCGCCTGATGGGCACCCGTCTGGTACGCCTCCAGCGGCGGCGCCATGGTGGCCCCGGTGGCCGGCGCCGGCTGTTCGGGGATCTGGGCGGGCGCCTGCCCGCTCGCGATGGCCTTGGCCGCCTCGCTCATGGCCCTGGCGGTCGGGTAGCGCCTGGCCGGGTCCTTCGACAGCGCGACCTCGACCAGCGTGCGCACGGCCTGGGGGATGTCGGCGGGCAGCGGCGGCGGGGCCTCGCGGATGTGCTTGAGCGCGATCGTGACCGCGCTGTCGCCGTCGAACGGCCGCTGCCCCACCAGGCACTCGTACGCGACCACGCCGAGTGCGTAAATGTCGACCGCGGGCGTGACAGGGGCGCCCTCGGCCTGCTCGGGGGCGCAGTAGGCGGCCGTGCCGAGCACCATGCCGGCGTCGGTCAGCCGGTTGGCCAGGTCGGAGCGGGCGATGCCGAAGTCGGTCAGCACCAGCGTGCCGTCGCGCTGCACGAGCAGGTTGCCCGGCTTGACGTCGCGGTGCACGATCCCCTGATCATGCACGGCCTGCAGCGCCGACGCGGCCTGCGCGATCAGCTCCATGGCCGCCTGCGGCGGGATCCTGCCCAGCCTGGCCAGCAGCCGGTCGAGCGGCTCGCCGTCGACGAACTTCATGACCAGGTAGACGGTGTCGCCGCTGATGCCGTAGTCGTAGACGTCGACGACGCCGCTGTGGTTGATCGTGGCCATCGCCCGTGCTTCCCCCTGAAAGCGAGCGACGAATCCGGGGTCCTGCGTACGACCGGGAAGCAGCACCTTTACGGCGACGGTGCGGGCCAGGACGATGTCCTCTCCGCGCCACACCTCGCCCATGCCGCCGGCGCCGATGCGGGTGTCCAGCCGATACCGCCCCGCCAGCGTCGTTCCTTGGGCCACCATGACTCCCCCGTTACCCCCCTACACCAGTAACCTCTTGCACCCCGCGGCTCCAACAAAGCGAACTTTCGTCGCGGACAGGTCACACAGTGGTCACGGAACTCAGAGAGTGTACGACCCACCTGTTTCACATGCCACTCAAATGTCTTAAGCCGTACCACACCCTATCCTGGGGCCTTATGCCCGCACTTGTCCGCGTTTCCGGGAAGTCAGCTGACCCGTTGGACAGGTGCGACCGCCGTAGGCTGACCCCATGACGCTCGCTCCGGGTCTGCGCGCCCAGTTGCTCATCATGGTCGAGGTGGAGGACACCGCGAAGAAGGTCGGCAGCGGGGACGTGCCGGTGCTCGCCACGCCGCGGCTGCTCGCGCTGGCCGAAGCGGCGACCGTACAGGCCCTGGACAAGCACCTCGCGCCGGGCGAGACGTCGGTCGGCACCAGGGTCGAGCTCGAACACCTGGCCGCCAGCCCGCTGGGCACGCACGTGCAGATCGGCGTCGAGCTCACCGAGGTCGACGGGCGGCGGCTGGTCTTCGCCTTCGAGGCCCACGACAAACACGCCGTCGTGGGCCGCGGCACCATCGAACGCATCGTCGTCGACCGCGCCAAGTTCCTGGCTAGAACACGGCGACCTACTATTGGATGACGGCGATCAGGTCGCCTTCCTGGATCACGTCGCCCTCGGCCACCTTGACCTGCGCCACGACGCCGTCTTCCTCGGCGAGCACCGGGATCTCCATCTTCATGGACTCGAGGATGACCAGCGTGTCGCCGTCGGAGACGGTGTCGCCCTCCTTGACGACGACCTTCCAGACGTTCGCGACCATCTCAGCGCGTACCTCAGCCACCGGAACTCCCCTCTGTCATCAATGTACTCACCTTAGGCCCGCATCCGCCCAACCAGACCAGTGTCGTAGACACCAGTGACAAACTCCGCGTTGTCCAGCAGCTCCGCGCAGAACGGCAGATTGTTCTTGGGCCCTTCGACGACGAACGCGTCCACCGCCTTGCGCCCCTTCTCCAGCGCGTCGGCGCGGGTCTCGCCGTGGACGCAGAGCTTGGCCAGCAGGGGGTCGTAGAACGGGGTGACCGTGTTGCCCGCCGCGTAACCGGAGTCGACGCGTACGCCCGCTCCGTCCGGCTCCACCCATGCGGTGATCGTGCCAGGTCCGGGGAAGAACCGCTGGGGATCCTCCGCGTAGACCCTGAACTCGATCGCGTGCCCGGTGGTCGCGGGCCGCACCTCGGGGCTCTCGCCGGCCGCGACGCGCAGCTGCAGCTCGACCAGGTCGAGCCCGGTGACCAGCTCCGTGACCGGGTGCTCCACCTGCAGCCGGGTGTTCATCTCCAGGAACACGAAGTCCTGCTGGTCGGCGTCGACCAGGCACTCGACGGTGCCCGCGCCGAGGTAGCCGACGGCCTCGCCGGCGCGCACGGCGGCGGCCAGCATGCGCTCGCGCAGCTCGGGGGTGATGCCCGGGGACGGCGACTCCTCGACGACCTTCTGGTGACGGCGCTGCACCGAGCAGTCGCGCTCGCCCAGGGCCACGACCCGGCCGTCGGGCAGGCCGAGGATCTGCACCTCGACGTGGCGGGCCCGCTCGATGTAGCGCTCGAGCAGCACGGCCGGCCCGTCGAGCGCGTCGCCCGAGAACCTGGCGGCCGCCCTGGCCGCCTGCTCGAACGCCTTGGCCAGGCCCTCGTCGTCGTGGGCCACGCTCATGCCGATGCCACCGCCGCCGCCCGCGGTCTTGACCATGACCGGGTAGCCGATGGCGTCGGCGGCCTTGAGCGCCAGCGACAGGTCGGTGACCGGCTCGCGGGTGCCCGCGGCGACCGGCACGCCGGCCTTCTCCATGAGGTTCCGGGCGTTGATCTTGTCGCCCATCTTGTCGATGGCCTCGGGCGCGGGACCGATCCACACCAGCCCGGCGTCGATCACGGCCCTGGCGAACGCGACGTTCTCCGCGAGGAACCCGTAACCCGGGTGAATCGCCTTGGCGCCGGTCGCGCGGGCCGCCGCCAGCACCTTGTCGGCGTCGAGGTAGCTCTGCGCGGGGTCGGCCGGACCGATCAGCACGGCCTCGTCGGCCTCCCGTACGAACGGCAGGTCGCCGTCGGCCTCCGAGTGGACGGCGATGGCACGCAGCCCCAGCCGCTGGACCGTGCGGATGACCCGCCGCGCGATCTCCCCTCGGTTGGCGACCAGAACGGGTCCGAGCGTCTCAATTAACACGCCGACCACACTAAAGCCGCGACCGCCGCGGCTCCTTCCCCCTAAACCACCGATCCGGCGATCATGATCTGTAGGAACCCCACAATTCCGTACGGGCTAGACCCGCCCGCGGTCGATCACCCGGGTGAGCGCCTCGATCGCGTGGGGATCGTACGCGCTGCCCGACGACAGCCGGATGCGCTCCAGCGCGGCCCCCGCGCGGTCGCGGTCGGTCGAGGGCCCCACCAGGTCGTCGTAGGCGTTGGCGACCTTGATGATGCGGCTCGACAGGGGCGGGTCGTCGGTGATCGGATCGCACTGGCGCCGCACCACGTCGGCGACCCGGTCGAGCACGCCGGTCTGCCTGATCACCTCGGCGCCCAGCTCGGCGATGCGCCGCGCCTGGTCGGGCTCGGTGAGGACGGTGGCGCCGCCGGGGATCGGGTCGCGCAGCGAGAGCTGGCCGATGTCGTGCATCAACGAGGCGTACTCCAGCTCCAGCAGCTCGGGCTCGGACATGCCCAGCTCTCTGCCGATCGCCACGGCCAGGCGGCTCACCCGGCGCGAATGGCCGGGCTCGACGTAGCCGCCGACCTCCGTGACCCGCGACAGCGCGCGTACGGTCTGCAGGTAGGTGGCGCGGATCCCGGCGTACTTCCTGAAGGCCACCTGCGTGACCAGCAGCGGCGCCGCGAACACCAGCAGCGCCACCAGGTCCATGCTGTGCGTGGCCAGCGCGAGCAGCACGCCCGACGAGGCCACGGCCGCGCCCAGCGGGAAGGCCATGTTGACCTCGTCGCGCACGGCCACCCGGAACGAGGTGCGCAGCCGCTCGGCCCGCAGCAGCGCGGCGATCAGCACGTCGATCAGCAAGGTGATCGCGATGAGCGTGACCATCACCGCGAGGGCCGGCCACCAGGTGCTGGTCGGCGGCTTGGTCAGCAGGTAGAGCGGGTCGGCCAGCGGCCGGAACGCGAAGGCCAGCAGCGCGCCGGTGAGCAGCCGCCGCGCCATCGCGTCCAGCCGCGGCGGGCGGCCGACCGCCAGGTGCGGGAGCGCGCCGGCCGCCATGCCGACCGCGATCACGGCGACCACCTGCAGGGCCGAGTGGCGCAGCGGGTTCTGGCTGAGGTCGAGCAGCAGCGTGTAGCCCAGCGCGGCGGCGGCGCCGATGGGCGCGACCTCCCTGTTGCCCGGCATGGTGAGCCTGGCCAGCTCGCCGACCGCGATCAGCGCCCCGAACCCGACCGCGATCTCCGTGCGATCGAGCCCGACGGCCGCGGTGTGGGCGACGCCGGCGATCGCGACCAGCCCCGCCGCGCAGATGAGCAGCAGCTGGCCGGAGTCGAGCCGGCGGAAGACCGTGTTCGCAGAGCGTTCTGCGCGCCTCGGGCGCTCCGTGGTGATCATTGTCCGGTCACGACCTCGATGGGCATGGTCGGGTCGTCGTGGTCCTTGATCGGGGTCTCGTCGGGCGGCGGCGCCTCGACCTTGCGCGGCGGCTGCCACGGCTCCCGGTCGAGCACCCGGATGAAGGCCGCGACCATGACCGGGTCGAAGTGGGTGCCCGCGGTCTTGCGCAGCTCCTCGAGCGCCTCCGGGACGGGCCTGGCGCCCCGGTAGGACCGGTCGGAGGTCATCGAGTCGAACGCGTCGGCCACCGCGATGACCTTGGCGAACTCGGGGATCTCGTCACCTGCCAGCCCCATCGGGTAGCCGGTGCCGTCGTGGCGCTCGTGGTGGTGCATGATCCCGGCGTAGGCCTCGTCGAGGAAGCCGATGCCGCGTACGATCTCCAGGCCCCGCATGGGGTGGAGCTGGATCGCGGCGAACTCCTCCTCGGTGAGCGGCCCGTCCTTCTGCAGCACCTTGGTGGGCACCCCGAGCTTGCCCACGTCGTGCAGCATGCCCGCGTAGCGGATGGCCCGTACGCGCTCGGGACCCATGCCGATCTCCTGAGCGATCATGGAGGAGGCGAGCGAGACCCGCGTGCAGTGGCCCCGCGTGTAGTAGTCCTTGGTCTCGACGGCCTGGCAGAGCGCGGCGATCGTGGCGTCGTACGAGCGCTGCTGCGCGTGATACTGGCCGAACGCCCACCGCGCCACGAACAGCGGCAGCAGCACCAGCACCGCCGAGATCGACTGCACGGTCGCCCAGAGCCCGGCCACCAGCAGCCCGAACGTGCCGTACCCGAGATAGGACAGCAGGAACTGGGCCATGCCGCGCAGCGGCACCTCCGTGGCCCGCACCCGCGTGGCCAGCCCGATCATGGTCAGCGTGAGCACGATGTTGAGCGGCACGAAGACCGCCATGGCGGCGGCGTAGGGGCCGATGAGATCGTCGAAGGCGTTGACCTGGGGCACGCCGACCTGACCGTGGAGCGCCTCGTAGACCCACCCGGACACGTAGCCGCAGATGGCGAACTGCGCCCCGTTGAACAGCCGCTTGATCAGCGGCAGCCCGGGCCGCACGCTCACCATCGCGGTCAGCCCCACCAGTGCCGCGCCGTCGGGCCCGATCAGCACCACCGCCGCCAGCGAGGCGGAGAAGCTGACCGACACCGCGAACTGCTCCACGTTGAGCAGCGTCGGCATCGACTCGCACACCAGGAACAGCAGGGCGAGCACGAGAAGGACGTCGAGGTCCTCCGGGGCCACGGGGGCCCCGGAGACCATGACGCTGCGCACCATGAGAGCGACCGCCGCGCCGATCACGGCGACCAGATAGACCCTTGCAGGCCACGGCAGATCACGCATTGCGGCCCCCTACGGACATCAGGTCCAGGACACCCCTGGGGGAAGCACTCCCCCAGCGATCAGCATGACCACAGGAGTGAGCATGACGACGGCCGTGAGCAGTCGGGCGACCATAGACTTGAACATCCACATGCCTCCACGTCGAGTTCTGGGGTTCAACGCTACAGAAGACGACGTCGCCGCATGGGCGGAGTCGGAAATCGCAAGCAAAGCGTAATCAAGCCACTACTTCACGCGACGATTTCGGGCCCATTCGACTGTTTTCTTCACACCTGTCGGCAGGTCCGTACGCGGCTGCCAGCCGAGCCCTTCGTGGGCCGGCACCGGATCGACCGCCATCGCGGGCAGGTCGCCCACGCGCGGCGGCGCGAACCCGGGCTTGTCCTGGGCGCCCGCCGCGTCGGCGATGAGCGAGTGGAGGCGGCGGTCGGTGGTCTGGATGCCGGTGCCGAGATTGAACCTTTGGCCGTCGCCACGCTGCCCGAGCGCCTGGACGAAGCCGTCGACCACGTCCTCGACGTAGACGTAGTCGCGGGTCTGGGTGCCGTCGCCGTAGACGACCGTGGGCGTGCCGCTGAGCAGCGCGTCGGTGAAGATCGACACCACGCCCGCCTCGCCCTCGGGCGACTGGCGCGGGCCGTAGACGTTGGAGAGCACCAGAGTGGTGTATTCGATGCCGTGGAGCGCGCGGAACGCGGCGAGGTACGTCTCGCCGCTCAGCTTCGACGCGGCGTACGGCGAGCGCGGGTCGGTGGGCGCGTCGCCGGGCACGGGGATCGTGCCGGGCCTGCCGTAGACGGCCACGGACGAGGCGAACAGCACCTTGCGGGCCCGCCCTTCGTGGGCCGCGGCGAGCACGGACGCGGTGCCCTCGACGTTGATCCGGGCGTCGCGCCTGGGCTCGGCCACGCTCTTGCGCACGCTGATCTGCGCGGCCAGATGGCAGACGACCTCCGGCTGCAGCTCCGCGACCAGGCCGGTCAGCGCGGGGTCGAGCACGTCGAGCACGTGCAGCCGGAAGTGGTCGCTGGAGGCGGCCTCTGCCAGGTTTTCCCTGGACCCCGATGACAGGTCGTCGACCACGTCGACCTCATGCCCCTCGGCGAGGAGGCGATCGACGAGATTGGACCCGATGAACCCGGCACCCCCGGTAACCAACACGCGCATGGGGGAATCCTAGTCGGCCAGCTCCGATCTCACCTGTGCGATGCGGGCGAGCACTTTGGAGCGCAGATCGCCGGGGACCGGGTCGCAGCCGCAGTGCTTGTGCACGAGCGCCTTGATCGCCTTGTCCAGGTCGTATTCCTGGAGGCACGGGCCGCATTCGTCGAGATGCACGCGGATCTCGACGATGTCGGTCTCGGTCAGCTCGCCGTCGAGATAGGCGTAGACCTTGTCGAGCACTTCGCGACAGTCGGTGTCATGCGGGTTGCCACAGCTCATTTCGATCCCTCCGCCGGGACCAGACCCCGCTCACGAGCATAGTCCTCAAGGAGGCCCCGGAGCTGCCTGCGTCCTCTGTGCAGCCTCGACATCACGGTGCCGATCGGAGTGCCCATGATGTCGGCGATCTCTTTATAGGGGAAGCCCTCGACGTCGGCCAGGTAGACCGCGATCCTGAACTCCTCCGGCAGGGCCGCCAGAGCCTGCTTGATGTCGCCGTCGGGCAGATGCTCGAGCGCCTCGACCTCGGCCGACTTCAGCCCGCTCGAGGTGTGCGACTCCGCCCGCGCGAGCTGCCAGTCCTCGATCTCCTCCGTGCCGGACTGCTTCGGCTCACGCTGCTTCTTGCGGTAGCTGTTGATGAACGTGTTCGTCAGGATCCGGTAGAGCCACGCCTTGAGGTTGGTGCCCTCCTGGAACTGGTGGAACGACGCGAACGCCTTGGCGAAGGTCTCCTGCAGCAGGTCCTCCGCGTCCGCGGGATTCCGGGTCATCCGGAGCGCGGCGGAGTAGAGCTGCTCGAGATACGGCATGACATCGCGCTCGAATCGCTCGCTTCGCTGCTCCAGCGTCTCCGCGCCTGTCGCGGGCACCGGACCCACCCCCCTAAGATCACCGGTGGCCAGCTGTTGCGGAACACCGTACTCAGGGGAGGATACCCGCTGGCCGGTGCCTTGCCGGTCAGTGGGGAGGGGTCTTGCCATAGTGAGCATGCTCGTCGCAACACGCCCGCGCACTTGTCTGTTCCCGCAAGATAGAAGGTACGAAGGACCCGGTGCGGGGAACGTCCATACGTACCGGCTGGTAGCCCTTTACCCGGAACTCAGGAGTCGCGTGTGCTGCCCATTCCGGCCGAGGAACTGAACGGCTCAGGGACGCTTGGGCCGTACTGGACCTTCTACCGCGCCGTCGCCGCCGAACAACTCAACCGCTGGCTCCCCGGCCAACCCTCCGTCGTCCTCGATCTCTCCGGCGGCCGCGGGCGTTGGTCCGGCCAGGTGGCCAGGGCAGGGCACAAGGTGATCGAGGTGCTCGACTTCCGCCGCACCGTCGACGGGCGGTCCGGCCTGCGGGACGCCGACCGGGTCCGGCACGTACGCGCCGACGATCTGGCGTTCCTGCCGGACGCGAGCGTGGACGCCGTGCTCGCAGAGGAGCGCGTGATGTCGATCGAGCTGATGGCCGAGTCGGCGATGAGCGACGTGGCCAGGGTCCTGCGGCCCGGCGGGCGGGCGCTGGTCTGCGTCGACTCTCTGGTGCTGGGCATGGCGATCCTGGCCGAGCAGGAGCAGTGGCAGCACCTGCGGCAGACCGGGGAGGTCATGCTCGTGCCGTGGCCGGACGGCAGCATCACGCGGTGCTTCAGCAGCGGGCAGCTGCGCGAGCTGCTGATGGGCGCCGGGCTCGAGGTGGAGTGGATGCGGCCGCGCACGGTGCTGTCCCCGTCCACGGTCGACCACGTGCTCGGGGCCGACGCCCGCGCGCTCAACTACCTGGTCCGTACGGAGCTGGAGGCCCATCCGGACGATGACGACACGGTCGGCATCCATCTGGTCGCCAGCTGCCGCAAAAGCTGACTCCGCCTGGCTGTAGAGAGGTGTGCCGCCGTTCTTCGTGTCCGGCGGCATCCCGGCTCGCTCAGCGGCGCCGCTCCCGCTTGCCCTGGCACTGCACGCACCGCGCGGCCTCCGGACGGGCCTCCAGCCGCCCTTCCGGCACCGGCTTGGCGCAGTCGAGGCACCGGCCGTACACGCCTTGTTCCAGGCGCTTGATGGCCTCGACCACGGCGCGCCGCTGTGATGTGGCCACGGTCAGCATGGCCTGGGCCCGATCGGCGTCGGTCAGGTCAGAACCCGCGTCGGCCGCCGAGTGCTCGCGCACGGCGACGGGGTCGCCCTGGAGGACCCCGATCGATCGGTCCAGTTCCGCGAGCATGTCTTCCAGCCGCTCACGAGCGGTCGTGACGTCCACGAATCCGCACCTCCGGGTGAATCACGGCAACCCGCGGCTGGGACTCCCCGGTTGTCCCGCCCGGTGCAATTAGGGGCATTTATGGCGGTGACACCGAGTAAACGGATGCATCGCTTTCCTCACCGGATGCCCACTTAC
Source organism: Nonomuraea sp. NPDC049625 (assembly GCF_040675285.1). Lineage (NCBI taxonomy): Bacteria > Bacillati > Actinomycetota > Actinomycetes > Streptosporangiales > Streptosporangiaceae > Nonomuraea > Nonomuraea sp. NPDC049625. Next base: position 362,824 of record NZ_JBFAOQ010000013.1, read on the forward strand.
CGTGCTTCTTACACCTTTAGAAAAGTGCGGTTTCCTCCTCTTCCGGTAGAGGTTTGATGAGGTCCGGGCCATTGTTTCTGACGTTGTTGACGTCCGTGGAGACCGGATACGCCGTGAGCCGCCCCTGCTCGGCGGGCACCAGCAGCCGCGTGGCCTGCCCGACGTCGGTGACCTTGGGGTCGAGCCACTCGGCCCAGCGTTCGCGCTCGATCATCATGGGCATCCTGTCGTGGATGCGGCCGAGCTCGTCCTCGGCGTCCGTGGTGATGACGGTGCAGGTCACCAGCCATTTGAGAGGATCGTCATCGGCCCGGGACGGGTCTTTCCAGAACTCGTACAGGCCCGCCATCGCCAGCACCCCGCCGTCCTCGGGATGGATGAAGTACGGCTGTTTCTTTTTCTTCTCGCCTTCGACCGGCATCCACTCGAAATAGCCGTCGGCCGGGAGCAGGCACCTGCGCTTGGCGAACGCCTGCCGGAACGACGGCTTCTCGGCCACCGTCTCGATCCTGGCGTTGATCAGCCGGGACCCGATCGACGGGTCCTTCGCCCAGGCGGGCACCAGGCCCCACTTCACGACCCTGAGCTGCCGCACCGCCCGCTGGGCCTCCTTGGGCACGCGGCTCAGCACGGCGTAGACGTTCTTGGTCGGCGCGACGTTGTAGTCGGCCCCGAGCTCCGTGTCGGGGTCGCCGTCCTGCTCGACCTCGAACTCCTCGAGCAACTCGTGTTTCTTGCGCGCCGACGCGTATCTACCGCACATAACCCCACACTGCCACGTACGGTACGGCTTTCGCTCGCCTGCCCGCCTCGGGGCGTCCACAAAAGCAGGAGGCCCACCCCCGCCTACCTCGGAACCTGCACGAAAACCGGAGGCAGGCCCACCCCCGCCTACCTCGGGACGTCCACGAAAACCGGAGGCCCACCCCCGCCGGCGCACCTGATGACCGGCGTTGTCCACAGGGCGCGACGGCACGCGAGACGCCGTCCACAGGCTGTGACCCTCGCCCTACCACTCCCAGTACTCTTTGACCATGCCCGCTCCGACCACGCCCACGCCGACCACGCCGCACTGGCCCGCGCCCACGGCGACCTCTCCGGTCACCGCCACCGTCCCGCTGCCCGGCTCCAAGTCGGTGACCAACCGCGCGCTCGTCCTGGCCGCGCTCGCCGACGGCCCCGGCGTCGTGCGCCGGGCGCTGCGCAGCCGCGACGCGGACCTGATGGCGTCGGCCCTGCGGGCCCTGGGCGCCACCCTGGAGCCCGCCGACGAGAGCGCCGCGGGGGTCGACTGGCACGTGACGCCGGGCCCGATCCGGGGCGGCGCGAGCATCGACGCGGGCCTGGCCGGCACGGTCATGCGGTTCGTCCCGCCGGTGGCCGCCCTGGCCGACGGCCCGGTCGCCTTCGACGGCGACCCGCACGCGCGCAAGCGCCCGATGGGTCCCATCCTCGACGCCCTGCGCTCGCTGGGCGCCAGGATCGACAACGACGCGCTGCCGTTCACGATCAGCGGGCCGCTGGCGGGCGGCGAGGTCACGCTGGACGCGTCGGGCTCGTCGCAATTCGTGTCGGGGCTGCTGCTGACCGCGGCGCGGTTCGAGAAGGGCATCACGATCCGCCACGTCGGCCCGCCGGTGCCCTCGCAGCCGCACATCGAGATGACCGTGGAGATGCTCAGGGCGGCGGGCGTCACGGTCGACGACAGCGAGTCCGACGTGTGGCGCGTCGAGCCCGGCCCGATCGCGGCCAGAGACATGACGGTGGAGCCCGACCTGTCCAACGCGGCCCCGTTCCTGGCCGCCGCCCTGGTCACGGGCGGCACCGTGACGATCCCCACCTGGCCGGAGCGCACCACGCAGCCCGGCGACGCCCTGCGCGGCCTCCTCACCGCGATGGGCGCCACCGTGACCCGCTCCCCCGACGGAGCCGACCTGGTGGTCACGGGGCGGCCCACGGGCGAGATCACCGGCATCGACGCCGACCTCCACGAGGTGGGCGAGCTGACCCCCACCATCGCCGCCCTCGCCGCGCTCGCGACCACGCCGAGCCGCATCCGGGGCATCGCCCACCTGCGCGGCCACGAGACCGACCGGCTGGCCGCGCTCGCCACCGAGATCAACCGGCTGGGCGGCGACGCGGAGGAGACCGCCGACGGCCTGATCATCCGCCCCCGCCCGCTGCACGGCGGCACCTTCCACAGCTATGACGACCACCGCATGGCCACAGCCGGAGCCGTGATCGGCCTCAGGGTGCCCGGCGTGGAGGTGGAGAACATCGCGACGACCGCCAAGACCCTGCCGGAGTTCGTCCGGATGTGGGACGGCATGTTGGAGGCCCGGTGACCCGGCGGCGCCTGCCCTCGGGCGCGGGTTTCGCACCGGAAACGCCGGGCACGTCGGAAAAGGGCGGTCCGTGAGGGTCCGCCGCCTGTATGGCGAGGAAAAGATCCAGCAGCACGGCGCCACCCCGGCCTGCCCGCGGCGGCGTCCGATCCCCCATCAGCACCGGCCGGCCGACGACGCGTCTCCGGCCTGACCGGGGCGACCGCGCAGGTCATCGAGCGAAAGCGAGCGAGGACATGGGAGCAGACCGCTGAAGAAGCGGGAGTACGACGAGGACGACGTACGGGTCAGGCCGGGCAAGGGCTCCAGGCCGCGGACCCGGATCCGTCCTGCTCACGAGGACGCCGTGCAGGGCTTCGTGGTGGCCGTGGACCGCGGCCGCTACACGACGCTGGTCGAGCCCGAACGCCCGAAGGGGTCCGCGCAGAAACGCAAGCAGCAGCCGCAGCGGCGCCTGGTGGTGGCCATGAAGGCCCGCGAGCTGGGCCGCAAGGGCATCGTGGTGGGTGACCGGGTGGCCCTCGTCGGCGACGTCTCGGGCCGCCCCGACACGCTGGCCAGGGTCGTCCGCGTGGAGCCCCGCACGTCGATGCTGCGCCGCTCGGCCGACGACACCGAAGACACCGACGGCATCGAGCGCCCAGTCGTGGCCAACGCCGACCAGCTCGTCATCGTCACCGCCCTGGCCGACCCGCCGCCCCGGCCCCGCATGATCGACCGCATCCTGGTGGCCGCGTTCGATGCCGAGATCGACACCCTGCTCTGCCTCACCAAGTCCGACCTCGCCCCGCCCGACGAGCTGGTGGCCCTCTACGAGCCGCTGGGCGTCCCGCACGTCGTCGTGCACAAGGGCGGCTCCCTGGAGGAGCTCCGCGACCACCTGAAGGGCCGCGTCAGCGTCCTGGTCGGCCACTCGGGCGTCGGCAAGTCCACCCTGGTCAACGCCCTGGTCCCGGACGCCAACCGCGCCGTCTCCCAGGTCAACGCCGTAACGGGCCGCGGCCGCCACACCTCCACCTCGGCCGTGGCGCTGGAGCTGCCGGAGAGCGGCTGGATCATCGACACCCCGGGCGTACGCAGCTTCGGCCTGGCCCACGTGTCCATGGAAACGGTCCTGGCCGCGTTCCCGGACCTGGTGGAGGGCACGGTCGACTGCCCGAAGGGCTGCACACACCTGGGCCCGGAGTGCGCCCTGGACGCCTGGGTCGCCGCCGGCAACGCCGATCCCACCCGCCTCAATTCCCTCCGCCGCCTCCTCTCCAGCCGCGAAGGCACCCTCGACGACACCCCTTGACCCCAGCCAGAGCCCCCGGCCCACCCGGCGACGCCGGGCACCGACCAGGGCACGCCCGCCGACGCCGCAGACGCCCCCTGCACACCGGCCACGGCGCTCCCGAGGGCGCCGCCGCCGGTCCCGCCACCCCGCACCCCACCACCGAGCACCCGGTCCCTGTGACGCCGTGCAGCGGCGCACAACGCAACGCGCCCGCCGAAGGCCTTGCACGCCCGCGGCCAAGCGCCCTGTCGAGAGCCCTCGCACGCCCGCCATCAAGCGCCCCGCCGTCACGGGCCCCAACGCCATGCCGCCGCACGAGTCCCGCCATCGAGCGTCCTGCCGTCGAGCGCACCCGGCGACGCCACGCGGACCCCACGCACCGACCAGGCCGCGCCCGCCGAGACCGCCGACGTCCCCTTGCGCATTGGCCACAGCGCTCCCGGAGGCGCTGCCTGCCCGCCACTCGCGCGGCCCGCGCCCGACCGCCAAGCAAAGCGTCCTTAGGGTGACGCAGTGCAGCGCGGTCGGCGGTCGAAGGCCTGCGTTGCCATCGTCACCGGCCACGCCGTCCGCCGAGAACGCGCCACCGCCCCTCACCGCCGCGCCATTGCCACACCGCACCCCGCACCGCGCCGTCGCCACACCGCGCCGTCGCCACACCGCGCCGTCGCCCCGCCACGCACCGCCGCGACACCGCCGCGACACCGCCGCCATGCACCGCCGGCCAGCCCAGCACCACCCCATCCCAGCCCCGCGTCGTCGCCGTTCCGTCGTTTGGGGTGGTGGCGACACGCGCGAGATGGACACCGTTACCAGAAAAGGGGCGTTGGTGACTGATGTTCTGTATGGCGGACACGGTAGCGTGGGCGACCGTGCAGGGTTACAACGATGATCTCCGGCTGGCCCACGTCATGGCGGACGCCGCCGATGACCTGACCATGCGGCGGTTCAAGGCGGTCGATCTCAAGGTCGACACCAAGCCCGATCTGACGCCGGTCAGCGATGCCGACCGCACCGTGGAGGAGGCCATCCGGGGTACGCTGCGCCGCGCCAGGCCGCGCGACGCCGTGGTGGGCGAGGAGTTCGGGAAGACCGGCTGGGGCGCCCGTTCGTGGATCATCGACCCCATCGACGGCACGAAGAACTACGTGCGCGGCGTCCCCGTCTGGGCGACCCTGATCGCGCTCATGGAGTACGGCAGGGTCGTCGTCGGCCTGGTGTCGGCCCCCGCGCTGGGCCGCCGGTGGTGGGCGGCGACCGAGGGCGGCGCGTGGACCGGCAAGAGCCTGACGAAGGCGTCCCGGATGCGGGTGTCCTCCGTGTCCAGCCTGGAGGACGCGTCGTTCTCGTACTCCAGCTTCGGCGGATGGGAGAAGACGGGCAAGCTCGACAACTTCCTCGACCTCAACCGAGCCTGCTGGCGCACCCGGGCCTACGGGGACTTCTGGTCGCACATGATGGTCGCCGAGGGATCGGTGGACCTGTCGGCCGAGCCCGAGCTGTCGCCGTGGGACATGGCGGCGCTCACCGTGATCGTCGAGGAGGCCGGCGGCAAGTGGACCGACGTCTCCGGCGTGAAGGGCCTGGAGGGCGGCAGCCTGGTCTGCACGAACGGCATCCTGCACACCGAGGTGATCGACCGCCTCAACGGCACCTCGATCATCTCCTGAGCCCCGCCCGGGACTGGATGGCGGCGGTGGCGGCGTCCAGCGCTGCGCCGTCCTTGATCGTCACGTTGTCCTCGTAACGGACCCCGCTCGGCGGGTTGTCGTGACCGATGGGGTCGGCGTCCCAGAAGTTGCCCCGGTAGATCACGTTCTCCAGCGGCGGCCCGACCTCCAGGACGGAGGTGCTGTCGGCCCGCATGACGACGTTCCCCTCGACCGTCACCCACGAGGCGCCGTAGTCGGTGTAGAGCCCGAAGTTGTACGGCGTCCGCGTGTCCTTGATGACGTTCCCCTGGACCAGGGCCTGGTTGTCAGCCGAGTCGCCCTGCACCCCGGACAGGTAGATGCCGCCCCCGTCGGCCAGCGTCCCCATGGTGTCCACGGTGAGGTTGCGCAGGACCTGCGTCCCCTCCCCGGGGCCGACGGTGATGCCGCAGTGCGGGACGTCCGTCACCTCGTTGTTGGCGATGACGCATCCGTACGTGCCCGTCACGCCGATCCCCGGTGAGCCGCTGTATTCGAGCCCGATGTGGTGAACCCTGTTGTCCTCGACAGAGGCGTTCCGCGTCCCCGACATCACGATGCCGCCGCCCGACAGGGTGTCGAAGTCGCAGGTCCGCACCACGACCTCGGCGCCGCCGGAAACCCCGAGCCCCGTCGCCCCGAGCCGGGTGAACCGGCAGCCCTCGACCTCCGCCCCGACCGCGTCCTCGAACGTCACGCACGCGGGAATCGTCACGGACGCCGTCGGATACGTCACGGACGCGCCCTCGCCGAGCACCGCCGTCTCGACACCGCCGCCCTCGTAGTAGCCGTTCCCGTGATAGTGCAGGAACCCCTCCGGGCGGCTCGGCCGCAGCCACGTCGCGTCCGCGAACACCAGTCCCCTGAACGCCACGTCCCGCGCCCCCGCCACGCGCACCAGCGTCTCCAGGACCGGCGCCACCACCCGCGTACGAGCGGGATCCTCCCCGGGGATGGGCAGGTAGAGCAGCACGTGGCGCCCGGGCCGCGAGCGGTCGAGCACGAAGGTCCCGGGCTCGCGCAGGAAGCTCGGGTCGTTCTCGATCCTGGTCGGCAGCCCCGGACCGCTCGACGTCTGCCCCGCCCAGACCGAGTTGTACAGCTCGGCGGCCCACCCGAACGCGGGCTGCGCCATCGTGACCACCGTGTCCCCGGACACCGACGCCACCCCGCAGCGCGCCTCGGTCCACGGGTAGACGCCCCGGTGGACGAACTCGACGTCCCCCGGGCTCCGCCACCCGAGCGGCTCGTCCGTGACGTAACCGGTGGCGGTCGCCCGAGCGTCGCCGGGCAGGCCGGCGATCCAGGCGCGCTCGGCCCGGCGGCCGTCCACGTAGAGCTGGCGGGTGTCGAGGTCGCCGACCTCCGCCGTCCAGACGCCGTCCCGCACCTGCCACCCCGTGATCGGCCGGCCGCCGCTCACCACCGCCTCCTCCTGCTCGGGAGTGCCGTACCCGGACGCCTGGTACACCGTCCCGGAGTCGGCCTCGCCGAGCGAGAACGGCTCCGTCAGCGCGTGGATCCCGCCCCGGAGGTGCACGACGGCGCCGCCGGCCACCTCGCGGGCCGCGGAGCGCGCGCGTTCGAGGGTGGCGAACGGGTGGTCGGCCGAGCCGGGACCCGAGTCGTCGCCTGAGGGTGCGACGTGGAAGTGGAACATCACAGACCGCCTTTGCTGTTTATGCCGTACACGTAGTAGACACCATAAACAGGAGGAGGCGACATGACAACCGACCCCGAAGTCGAACTGCTCTGGCGGGAGGAGGATCGCGAGCCGCGGCCCGGCCTGAGCCTGGGCAGGATCGTGCGGGCCGCCATCGAGATCGCCGACGCGGATGGCCTGGAGGGCCTGTCGATGCGCAAGGTCGCCGACCGGCTCGGGTTCACGACCATGTCCCTCTACCGCCACGTCCCCGGCCGCGACCAGCTCGTGGACCTGATGGTCGACGAGGCCTACAGCGAACGGGCAAGCACCCCCGAGGAGCCCGAGACAGGGCAGGGGTGGCGGATGCGGCTGGAGGCCGCGGCCAGGCAGGGCTGGCAACTGCGCCGGCGGCACCCATGGCTGGCCGAGGTACGCGGCACCCGCCACCTTCCCGGCCCCAACGCCATCGCCTACTACGAGCACATGCTGAGCACCCTCACCGGCACCGGCCTGCGCCCTTCCGAGGTGATCGCCGTCGTGGGCATGCTGGGCCGGTTCGTGGACGCCGAGGCGCTGACCCTGGTCGAGACCCGGCGCGAGGAACGCCGCAGCGGCGTGTCCGAGCAGGACTGGTGGGGCAGCCGCGACGCCCTCTACGAGCGCCTCAACAGTTTCCCCACGCTTTCCCGCCTCTGGACGGAGGGCGGCTGGGACCACCCCGAGGACTCGTTCGAGTTCGGCCTGCGCCGCCAGCTCGACGGCGTCGAGGCTCTCATCCGAGAGCGTGACGAAAGCCGTGATGAAAGCTCAGCATGCCTCGAGTGCGGCACCCCGCTGGAACCGGCGCCGTCCGGCCGCCCCCGCGTCTACTGCTCCCGCGCCTGCCAGCAACGCGCCTACCGCAAGCGCAAGAACGGCTAGAGCGCGAGCACGGCCCGGACCGCGTTCATCAGCCCGTCACGATAGGACCCGCCGAACAACACCACATGAACGAGCAGCGGATGCAGCTGGTGCAGCGGCACCCGCCCCCGCCACCCCTCCGCCGGCGGAAACTCCTCCTGGTACGCCCCCAGCACCCGATCGAGGTACGGCAGCCCGAACAGCGCCAGCATGGCCAGATCGGTCTCCCGATGCCCGCCATGGGCCGCCGGATCGATCAGCACGCCCGACCCGCCCGACCACAGCACGTTCCCGTTCCACAGGTCCCCATGGATCCGCGCCGGCGGCTCCGCAGGCCCCGCCACCTCGGCGAACCTCTCCACGGCCCGCTCGACCAGCGCCGCGTCCGAAGCAGGCAGCCGCGCCTGCCGCAGGAACGGCAGTACCCGCCGGCAGGCGTAGAAGCCGGGCCAATCCGAGCAGGGCGAGTTGTCCATCGGCAGGTCGGCGATGAACCCCGGCCACGGCGCGCCGAAGCCGGCCGCTCCCGCCCGGTGCAGCCGGGCCAGCGAACGCCCGAACCGCTCGGCCGCCGCCGCGCTGGGCGCCTCCTCGCGTACCCATGACAGCACCAGCCGATCGGGCCCCACCTCCACCACCTCGGGCACCACGGCGGCCTCCCCCAGCCACCGCAGCCCGGCCGCCTCCGAGGCGAACACCTCGGAGGCGGCCCCGGTCTTGGCGAACACCTCGCGCCCGTCGTCCAGCACGCCCTTCAGCAGCCGCCGGCCGTGCGACGAGCCGAGCTCTTCAGCCGATCTCATCGGCGATGTGCTTGGCCAGCCCCTCGGAGGCCGACTCGACCAGCGCGAGCACCTCCTCGAAGCCCTCGGGGCCCCCGTAGTACGGATCGGGCACCTCGGCCCCCTCCTCCGCCGCGGGATCGAACGACCGGAACAGCCGCACCTCCGCCCCCACCGGCGCCATCCGCCGCAGATTGGCGAGGTTGTCCTGGTCCATGGCCAGCACCAGGTCGTACCGGTCGAACCAGTCCTTGGTGAACTGCCGGGCCCGGTGCGCCGAGCCGTCATAGCCGTACTGTCCGAGGATGGCCAGCGCCCGCTCGTCCATGGGGTCCCCGGCGTGCCAACCGCCGGTTCCGGCGCTCTCCACGGTGACGCGGTCGCCCAGCCCGCGCTCGGCGAGCGTCTGGCGGAGCACCACTTCCGCCATGGGGGATCGGCAGATGTTGCCCATGCACACCAGGCATACGCGATAAGTCATAACTCCCATCATGGGGGCGACCGGGCCCGTTCACCGAACGTTCACCCTTGTCAGGGGGCTGCGGTCACCTTCGGTGCATAGCTTTCATGGCGACTAAGGACCAAGTGGGAGGAAACCCAACCGTGAAGTATGCAGGCCGGCTCGCCGCCGTAGCCGTCGTCGGCGCGCTCTCCCTCGCTGCGTGCGGCACAGACAACAATGCCCCCGCTGGCAGCACGACTTCCGCCAGTGCACCCGCCGCGGGCAATGACAATGGTCTGAGCGGTACGATCAACGCCGCGGGCTCCTCGGCCCAGGCCAACGCGATCACCGAGTGGACGAAGAACTTCACGGCCACGAACCCCGGTGTCACCCTCAACTACCAGCCCAGCGGCTCCGGCGCGGGTGTGCAGGCGTTCATCCAGGGCACGGTGGCCTTCGCCGGCTCCGACTCGGCGCTGAAGGATGACCAGCCCGCGCAGGCCGACGCCCGCTGCAAGACCGGCAAGGCCATCAACATCCCGATGGTGACCGGCCCCATCGCGGTGGTCTACAACCTGCCCGGCGTCGAGGGCCTGCAGCTGTCGCCGAAGACCCTCGGCGGCATCTTCGACAGCAAGATCACCAAGTGGGACGACGCCGCGATCAAGGCGGACAACCCCAGCGCCAAGCTGCCCTCCACCCCGATCCAGGCGTTCCACCGCTCGGACGAGTCGGGCACCAGCGACAACTTCACCAAGTTCCTCAAGGCCACCGCCGGCTGGGCCTACGAGCCCGCCAAGGCGTGGCCCGCCGAGGCCAAGGGCCAGGGCGCCAAGGGCTCCGACGGCATCGCCTCCTCCGTGAAGGACACCGAGGGCGCGATCAGCTACGTCGAGCTCTCCTACGCCGAGAACTCGTCGCTGCAGAAGGCCAAGGTCTCCAACGGCGCCAACGAGTTCGTCGAGCTCACCCCCGAGAGCGCGGCGAAGACGATCGAGACCGCCACGATCAAGGGCACCGGCAACGACCTCGCCCTGTCGATCGACTACGCCACCAAGACCCCGGGCGCCTACCCGATCGTCCTGGTGACCTACGAGATCACCTGCGAGAAGGGCCTGTCGGCGGAGGAGACGAAGCTGGTCAAGGGCTTCCTCACCTACACCGCCAGTGACGAGGGTCAGGCGGCCCTGAAGGAGCTGGGCTACGCCCCGCTGGCCGGCGACCTGCTCACCAAGGTCCGCACCGCTGTCGAGGCGATCTCCTAGCCACCGATGGCCAACGATCTGAAGACCCGTGACGGCGGACCGGCCATGAGCCGGTCCGCCTCGCGGCGCAGCCATGGTGAAGGCCCCTTCCGCTTCCTCTCCACGGCGGCGGGCGTCCTCCTGCTGGCGATCATGGCGGCCATCGCCGTGTTCCTCATCAGCGAGGCGATCCCCGCCCTGCAGGCGAACAAGGCGTCCTTCTTCACCGAGCTGACCTGGGACCCCAACGGCCAGAAGGTGTTCGGCATCGCCGCCCTGGCGTTCGGGACCGTCCTCAGCTCGACACTCGCGCTCGTCATCGCCACCCCGATCGCGGTCGGCGTCGCGCTGTTCATCTCCCACTACGCGCCCCGCCGCCTGGCCTCGGGGCTCGGCTACCTGGTCGACCTGCTCGCCGCCGTGCCCAGTGTGGTCTACGGCCTGTGGGGCCTGGCGTTCCTGGTGCCGCTGATCCGAGAGCCGTCCCAGTGGCTCAACGAGACCTTCGGCTGGTTCCCGCTGTTCGCCGGAGAGGGCGCCATCGGCGGCAAGACCATGCTCGCGGGCTCGATCGTGCTGGCGATCATGATCCTGCCGATCATCGCGGCGATCTCGCGTGAGGTGTTCCTCCAGGCGCCGAAGATGAACGAAGAGGCGGCCCTGGCGCTCGGCGCCACCCGCTGGGAGATGATCAGGATGGCCGTGCTGCCGTTCGGCCGCCCGGGCGTCATCAGCGCCGCCATGCTCGGCCTCGGCCGCGCCATGGGCGAGACCATCGCGGTCGCGCTGATCTTCCCCGCGACCTTCGACATCACCTTCGAGATCCTGACGCCCCACGCCAACAGCATCGCGGCGAACATCGCCAACGGCTTCGGCGAGGCGACCCAGATCGGCCGCGGGGCGCTGATCGCCTCCGGTCTGGTGCTGTTCGTCATCACCCTGCTGGTGAACATGGGAGCGCGCCTGATCATCAACCGCCGCAAAGAGTACTCGAGGGCCGGCGCATGACAGCAATCCAGCACATCTCGACCAGCCGCCGGATCAAGGACAAGATCGTCCAGGGGCTGGTCTACCTGGCGTTCGGGCTGGCCGTCGTGCCGCTCATCTCGGTGCTCTGGCTGGTCATCTCCAACGGTCTGGCCCGCTTCGACCTCGAGTTCCTGACCCACTCGATGCGCGGCATCGGCGCCCGTGACGCGGGCGGCGGCGCGTACCACGCGATCATCGGAACGCTGGAGCAGGTCCTGCTCGCCTCGGCCGTCTCGGTCCCCATCGGCCTGCTCACCGCGATCTACCTGGTCGAGTACGGCAACGGCGGCCGGCTGAGCCGATCGATCAGCTTCTTCGTGGACGTCATGACCGGCATCCCCTCGGTCGTCTCCGGTCTGTTCGTCTTCGCGTTCTGGATCCTCGTCCTGGGCTTCCAGTTCTCCGGCTGGGCCGGCGCGCTCGCGCTGTCGATCCTGATGATGCCGACCGTGGTCAGATCGGCCGAGGAAATGCTCCGGCTGGTGCCCAACGACCTGCGAGAGGCCTCGTACGCGCTGGGTGTGGCCAAGTGGCGCACGATCATGAAGGTCGTGCTGCCGACGGCGCTCACCGGCATCGTCACCGGCGTCATGCTGGCCGTGGCCCGCGTCGCCGGCGAGACCGCGCCGCTGCTGATGACGGTGTTCTTCACCAACTCCATCAACAACGATCCGTTCACCGGACCGCAGATGGGCCTGCCGCTCTTCGTGTTCGACCAGGCGGCCCGCCCGAACGACACCGCCATCGACCGGGCGTGGACCGGCGCCCTCACGCTCATCCTGATCGTCATGCTGCTCAACCTGGTGGCGCGCCTGATCGCCTGGTGGCGTGCGCCCGCCAGGGGCCGATAGGGGGTAACCGCCGCAATGTCCAAGCAGATCCAGGTCTCGGGTCTCGACGCGTACTACGGGTCGCACAAGGCGATCGAGGACGTGTCGATGACCATCGAACCCCGTTCGATCACCGCGTTCATCGGCCCGTCCGGGTGCGGCAAGTCGACGTTCCTGCGCACGCTCAACCGCATGCACGAAGTGATCCCGGGCGCCCGGGTGGATGGCAAGGTCCTGCTCGACGGCGAGGACCTGTACGCCCCCACCGTCGCGCCCGTCTCGGTGCGCCGGATGATCGGCATGGTCTTCCAGCGCCCCAACCCGTTCCCCACGATGTCGATCTACGAGAACGTGGCCGCCGGCCTCAAGCTCAACGGCCGGGTCGGCAAGTCGCAGCTCGACGGGATCGTGGAGGAGTCGCTCAAGGGCGCCAACCTCTGGAACGAGGTCAAGGACCGCCTGAACAAGCCGGGCGCCGGCCTGTCGGGCGGTCAGCAGCAGCGTCTCTGCATCGCCCGGGCCATCGCGGTCAAGCCGCAGGTCCTGCTGATGGACGAGCCGTGCTCGGCGCTCGACCCGATCTCCACGCTGGCCATCGAGGACCTGATGGCCAAGCTCAAGGACGAGTACACGATCGTCATCGTCACCCACAACATGCAGCAGGCCGCCCGGGTGAGCGACAGGACCGCGTTCTTCAACCTCGCCGAGCAGGGCAAGCCCGGCAAGGTGATCGAGATGGACGAGACGTCCCGCATGTTCACCAACCCGTCCCAGAAGGCAACAGAGGATTACATCACGGGGCGCTTCGGCTGATGACCCAACAGCAGGCGGCATCCACGATGATCGGGGACGCGCGGACGAAGCCCGTACTGCTCATCGCCGACCCCGACGGCGCGGTCGTGGAAGACCTCGCCACGGCGCTCGAACGGGAGGGCGTGTCCGTCACAGGCACGCCCGACGGGGCTCAGGGCCTTCTCCAGGCGGGAGCCCTGCAGCCTGACGTGGTGCTCGTCTCGGCCACGCTGCCGGTCATAGACGCGGTGGAGTTCGTCCGCGCGGTACGGCTGGCGCGCGCCGTACCCGTCCTGCTCGGCGTCGGCGAGGGCCACGCCGAGCAGGCGGTACGCGCGCTCGCCGCCGGCGCGGCCGCCTGCGTGGCCCGGCCCTACCGGGTGGCGGAGCTGCTGCCGTTCATCCAGGCGGCCTCGCCCGGCGCGCGCCAGGTGCTCGCCGTGGGCGGGGTCGAGCTGGACGTGCAGGCCTATCAGGTACGGGTGGGCGGGCGAGCGGTCCACCTGCCCCTGCGGGAGTTCGAATTACTGCACTACCTGATGCGCAACGCCGATCGCACGGTGACCCGCGAGCAGATCATGCGCCACGTGTGGCACGCCGCGGCCAACACCTCGACGAACACGATCGCGGTGCACGTCAAACGCCTGCGCGCCCGGCTGGGCGACGAGGACGACCAGCTCATCCAGACCGTACGGGGCGTCGGCTACCGCCTGGTCACGCCTGGCACTTCCGGAAGTCCTGCATAATCCGCTTCGTCACGCCTTCGACCGTCGCTATGCCGTACCCCACCTCGGGACTTCCCTCGGTGAGTACGGCAACGGCGTAGGCGTGGCCGTCGCCCCTGATCAGGCCCACGCTGACCGTGGCCCAGAGCTTGTTCGAGACGTGCTTGAGCCAGCCGTTCTTCAGCGCCACGCGGTCGCCCGCGCACGCGGCGGCGCTGATGCCCCAGTTCTGGCCCGCCACGACGTGACCCATGAGCTTCAGCACCTGATCGCGGTCCTTGGCCTTCAGCGGGCTCTTGCCGGACACCAGGGCCCGCATGAGGCGGATCTGGTCGTCCACCGACGTTCGGGTGATTCCCCAGCAATACAGGTCAACGCACTCGCCTGGGACGCCCTGGGTGTGTTTGAGGCCCAGCTTCCTGCCTGCCTTGGTGAAGCCGGGCGCGCCGCCGATGCGTGACCAGAGGCGGTCGGCGGCGTGGTTGTCGCTGTAGCGGATCATGATGTCGGCGTCGTGCCGGACGGCCGCCGGCAGCCTCTTCCACGAGGTCCGCAGCAGCAGCGCCATGAGAATCTGCACCTTGGCCGTGCTGGCGGTGATCAGGCGCTCGCCCGGGTGGTAGCGGTAGAGCCGGCCGGTCGTCAGGTCCTTGACCATGGCGGTGACCTGACCGGACCGGCCCGCGAGGTAGCGGTCGAGCCGCTTGCCGATCCGCTCGGCCGGGATCGGCGCCAGGTTCTCCTCGGCCGCGACCTGCTCCAGCCGCGCACCGAAGGCCGCCTCGCGTACGCCCAGGACCGTTTCCCGCCGGGTGGGAGCGGGCGGCTGTGCCCGGACCCGGGCAGGCATCGGTAAGAGAGCTGTGAGCAGGGCGAGGGCGATGACCGCTCGGGGTATCGCCTGGCTGCGGCCCGCGATCATTGACGCATTATCACGAAAAATCGTGACAGGCCGCTAGATGTCCGCGGCGATCAATTTCGCGATCGAATCGTCGTCACACGTGGCCCAGAAGTCCCCCACGACATCCTCCAGGTGCTGGAGGGAGTCGGCCCGGAACAGCACGTCCTGATATTTCGTGATGTCGTAGTGCGTGGTCCCCATGGCGGACAGGTCCAGCGGCCTGACGTCCATCCCGCGGAACTCCTCGATCTCCCCGTACGACGAGAGGATCCCCGCTCCGTACGCCCTGAGCTCGCCCCTTTCCGCCATGACCCCGAACTCCATCGTGAACCAGAAGACCTTCGACACGAACTCCAGCGCCTCCTCGGACTCCACCCGCCGCGCGGCCTGCCCCGCCAGGTGGTACAGGGCGGCGTACCGGGGGGCGGCCAGCGCGTTGGCATGGCCGATCACCTCGTGGACGACGTCGGGCTCCGGCGTGTAGAAGGGTACGGAGTGGTGCCGGATGTACTGCGTCGAGTGGAAGAACCCGTCGGCCAGCACGCCGTAGAACTCGCGCAGCGGCACCAGCCCCGCGGCGGGCAGATACCGGAACCCGGTCAGCGGCTCCAGCAGCCGCGAGACCTCTTCGAGCTGCGGGATCCGCTCCTTCGGCAGCCCCAACTGCGCGGCGCCGTCCAGGTACTCGGCTGTGGCGTACTTGGCGTGCTTGACCGCCAGCTCCCTGGTGACCAGGGCCCAGACCTCGTGCTCCTCCTCGGTGTACTCGGCCGCCGGAATGGGCGTCCCCCGCCGGTGGTTGACGGCCAGCCCCGCGATCGCGTTCCGCCGCACCCGGTAGACCGCGTCCGCGAACCCCGGATGGGACGCGGCCAGCTCCACCACCACCGACCCGTCCTCCCGGGCTGCGACAGGGGCGAAGTATTGTGCTTCCTCGAACATGCTCCAAATGACAGCAATTCCGCGTTCTCTTGACAACAGCGACCAGTTTTGCTGCGCGATACGCTTGATTTCGCCTCCCCAAACCCACATCTTCTGCTCGAATCGCACAGTTCAGGGAGGGTCCGCCATGGACGATCTCGACGCCAGGTTGCTGGTGACCATGCGCGCCCATCCCCGCGTCGGCCTGACGGAGCTGGCCCGGCTGCTGGGGGTGGCGCGCGGCACCGTACAGGCCCGGGTGGAGAAGCTGACGGCGAGAGGCGTGATCGAGGACTTCGGCCCGACCGTGTCACCGGCCGGCGCTGGCTACCCCATCCTGGCGTTCGTGTGGCTGCAGATCGCCCAGGGGCGGCTGTCGGAGGCGGTGGAGGCGCTGCGTGCCGTACCGCAGATCCTGGAGGTGCACGGCACGAGCGGCCAGCACGACCTGCTGTGCCGGGTGGTCGCGCACACCACCGAACACCTGCAGGAGATCATCGCCAGCATCCTGGCGTCCCCGGCGGTGCAGCGCACGGACACGACCATCGCCCTGTCCACCCAGATCCCGTATCGCATCGAGCCCCTCCTCGAAAACCGCTAGGACCTCGGCGGCATCCAACCTGATGGAGGGGTGCCATGAAGAAGCTCATAGCGATCGCCGCCGTGGTGGCGGCCGGCGCGGCCCTGGTCCCGCTGTGGACCGCCGTTCGCGCTCCGGACCAGCGACCCCGCCCGGCTCCTGGCGAGGCCGCTGCCTACGCGTACCTGTGCGACAACGCCAAGGACGAGGGGCCGCACGATGAGTGCGGCCACTGGTTCGTGGTGACGTCCGGCGGAAGGACGTGGCAGCTCACGGACGCGGTGGAGCGGGGCTACGTGGACCTGACCGCGGACGGCCGCTACCTGGCCTACCAGCGGGCCGGCGACGGCCGCCTCGTGGTCCGGGACCTGGTGGGGGGAACCGTCCGTGCGGTCCAGGAGGCCGCGCCCGGGGTGGACGGGGACCGGCTCGCGTACCGGCCCGCGCTGCTGGGCAGGGGGCGCTGGCTGTACGTGGACTACGTGGCGGGCTGGCAAGGCGTGGACGAGCCTCCGAGCTTCGTCGTGGACGTCGCCACTGGCCGCACGGTGTGGCTGCTGCCCAGGGGCTCCTGGCTGGACCGGCTGGACGACGACGGATCGAGGCTCATGGTGGAGGACGACAAGTCGTTCTCGGTCATGGACGCCTCGGGGACCACCACGAGGCCGCTGCCGGCCCGCCTCCGCGCCGTCGAGGCGACCGGCGCCCTGGCCCCGGACGGGACGGGCCGGGCCGCGCAGGTCGTCTCCAGGAACTTCCCGGCGGGCGGCACCGACATCCGCCCGGCCCGGCTGGTCACCATCGACACCGGGACCGGAAAGGCACTCCATGACGTACGCCTCTCGCTCCCGTTGAAGGACAGGGCGAGCATCTGCGACGTCAGCCGGTGGGCCGGCTCTCGAGATGTTCTGCTGAGATGCGGAACGAGCGAACTGTTCCACGAAATCATCTTCCGCGTGGACACCCGGACGGGGCGCCACACCAAGGTGGGAGAGACGCGGCCGCCCAGGTCACACCTGTTCGAGCTGGTGCGGGCGGCGGATTAGCCCCTAAAACAAGAAATGGCCCCACGCACCGGCGTGGGGCCATTTCTATAAAAATTGTCCGGCGGCGACCTACTCTCCCACACCCTCCCGAGTGCAGTACCATCGGCGCAGAGAAGCTTAACTTCCGGGTTCGGAATGTAACCGGGTG
>NZ_JBFAOQ010000014.1:0-377380 GCF_040675285.1 Nonomuraea sp. NPDC049625
TGCGCCGCCGACCGAAGACCGCCCAGCAGTGCGTACGGCGAGCGCGACGACCATCCGGCCAGCACCACGCCGTAGACCGACACCGCGCCCATGGCGAGCATGAACAGCACGGCCACCGGCAGGTCCACCATCTGCAGCGGCGTCTGCACGCCGAACAGGTTGACCATCGGCGCGAACGGCACGATCGAGAAGGCCAGGAACGCCGGGACCACCATGATGACCGGGGCCAGCAGGTAGAGCACCTTGTCCACGGTCCGCGGGAAGAGGTCCTCCTTCAGGCCCATCTTCAGGCCGTCGGCCACCGACTGCAGGAGGCCGAACTTGCCGGCCCGGTTGGGGCCGTACCGGTTCTGCATCCTGGAGATCAGCTTGCGCTCGAACCAGACGCCGAACAGGATGCCCAGCATCAGGAAGGCGAACAGCATCACGGCCTTGATGATGGTGATCCACAGCGGGTCCTTGCCGAAGTCGGCGAGGGTGGGATCGGCCGCGAGAACGTGGGTCATGAGGCGCTCCCGATGGTGACGATGTCGCCGGCCACCGCGTGCAGGTCACGGGTGACCGAGCAGCCGCCGGAGTTCGCAGGCACCCAGACGACCCGGTCCGGCAGGTCGGCGACGCGCACGGGCAGGGTGACGCTGTCGCCGACGACGAGCTTGTCGCCGTCCGCGACCCCGAGCTCGGCCGCCGTGCTCTCGGAGACCAGCGCCTCGGCGGCGCGGGCGGTGCCCGCCAGGTACGGCTCGCCGTCCTGCAGCCTGCCCTCGTCGAGCAGCAGGTGCCAGGTCGCCAGCAGCGCCTCGCCGGCCGCCGGGGCGACCTGGGCGCGGGTGGCGGTGTGCGGGGCGGTGACGCGGCTGCCGCGCCAGGCGCCCAGGCCGGACAGCTCCCGCCTGGCGGCCTTGGCGTCCGGCAGGCCCAGGTGGACGTCCATCCGGTCGGCCAGGTTGCCGATCACGGCCAGGTCGCTCTGCAGGCCGGGCACCTTCAGCGGCGCCTCGAACGAGCGGCCCCTGCCCTCCCAGTTGACGAACGTGCCGCCCTTCTCCTGAACCGCGGCGACGGGCAGGACCACGTCGGCGCGGTCGGTGACGGCGCTGGCGCGGATCTCCAGGCTGACGATGAACGGCGTGTGCTCGAGCGCGTCGAGCGCCGCCGCCGGGTCGGCCAGGTCGTAGGGGTCGACGCTGGCCACGACCAGCGCGTCCAGCTCACCGGCGCGGGCGGCCTCCAGGATGCCGGTCGTGTCGCGGCCGGGGGTGGCGGGCAGCGAGGCCACGTTCCACGCCCTGGCGACCTCGGCCCTGGCGGTCTCGTCGTCGACCGGGCGGCCGATCGGCAGCAGGTTGGGCAGCGCGCCGGCCTCGACCGCGCCGCGCTCACCCGCCCTGCGCGGCACCCAGGCGAGCCTGGCACCGGAGGCGTTGGCGAGCCGCACCACGGCGGACAGGGCGCCGGGCACGGTGGCCAGGCGCTCGCCGGCGAACACGATCGTGCCCTCGGCCAGCGTGCCGACCAGGTCGCCGATCGCGTCGGCCTCGGTGCCGGGCGCGGTGCGGATGAGCGTGCCGCCCATCTTGACCAGGCCGGGCGAGGCGAACGGGGCGATCGAGGTGACCTTGAGGCCCTTCTTCTGCCACGCCTTGCGCAGGCGCAGGAAGACGATCGGCGACTCCTCCTCGGGCTCGAACCCGACGAGCAGCACGTGGGGGGCCTTCTCGAGGTCGGTGTAGCTGACCTCGATCCCCTTGCCGGCCACCGCGTGGGCCAGGAACTGCGCCTCCTCGGCGGAGTGCGGCCGGGCGCGGAAGTCGATGTCGTTGCCGCCCAGGGCCAGGCGGGCGAACTTGGCGTACGCGTACGAGTCCTCGACCGTGACCCGGCCGCCGACCAGCACGCCGGCCTTGCCGCGGGCCTTGGCCAGGCCCTCGGCGGCCACCGCCAGCGCCTCCGGCCACGAGGCGGGCACGAGCACGCCCTCCTCGTTGCGGACCAGCGGCGTCTTCAGCCGGTCGGGCTGCTGGGCGTAGGTGAAGGCCCAGCGGCCCTTGTCGCAGTTCCACTCCTCGTTGACCTGCGGGTCGTTGCCCGCCAGGCGGCGGGTGACCCGGCCGCGCCGGTGGTCGGTGCGCTGGGCGCAGCCGGCGGCGCAGTGCTCGCACGCGCTCGGCGTGGAGACCAGGTCGAACGGGCGGGCCCGGAACCGGTAGGCGGCGCCGGTCAGCGCGCCGACCGGGCAGATCTGCACCGTGTTGCCGGAGAAGTAGGAGTTGAACGGCTTGCCCTCGGCGGTGCGCACCTGCTCCTTGGCCCCGCGCTCGAAGAATTCGATGAGCGGGTCACCGGCGATCTGGTCGGAGAAGCGGATGCACCGGGCGCACTGGACGCAGCGCTCGCGGTCGAGCAGCACCTGCGTGGACAGCGGCAGCGGCTTGGGGAAGGTCCGCTTCTGCTCCTGGAACCGGGACTCGCCCTGGCCGTTGGACATGGCCTGGTTCTGCAGGGGGCACTCGCCGCCCTTGTCGCAGACCGGGCAGTCGAGCGGGTGGTTCATGAGGAGCAGCTCCATGGCCCCGCGCTGCGCCTTCTCGGCGACCGGCGAGGTGAGCTGCGTCTGCACGACCATGCCCTCGGCGACCTCGATCGCGCACGACGGCTGCGGCTTGGGGAAGCCGCGGCCGTTGCCCGCGTCGGGGATGTCGACCAGGCACTGGCGGCAGTTGGCCGCCGGGTCGAGCAGCGGGTGGTCGCAGAACCTGGGGATCTGGATGCCCAGGAGCTCGGCGGCCCTGATGATCAAGGTGCCCTTGGGCACGCTGACCTGGAACCCGTCGATGGTCAGGGTCACCAGGTTCGTCTCGGTCTCTACGACTGTCACTGCTCACCCCAGAGAGTGGACTTCTTCGGGTCGAACGGACAGCCGCCGATCTCGAAGTGCTTGAGGTACTCGTCGCGGAAGTACTTCACGGAGGAGTGGATCGGGCTGGTCGCGCCGTCGCCCAGGGCGCAGAACGAGCGGCCCAGGATGTTGTCCGCGATGTCGGTGATCGTGGTCAGGTCCTCTTCGGTGCCCTGGCCCTTCTCCAGGCGCTTGAGCACCTGCTTGAGCCAGTACGTGCCCTCGCGGCACGGCGTGCACTTGCCGCAGGACTCGTGGGCGTAGAACTCGGTCCAGCGCAGCACCGTGCGGACCACGCAGGTGGTCTCGTCGAAGATCTGCAGGGCGCGGGTGCCGAGCATGGAGCCCTTGGCGCCGACCGCCTCGAAGTCGAGCGGCACGTCGAGGTGCTCGTCGGTGAAGATCGGCGTGGAGGAGCCGCCCGGGGTCCAGAACTTGATCTGGTGACCGGCCCTGATGCCGCCCGCCATGTCGAGGAGCTCGCGCAGCGTGATGCCGAGCGGCGCCTCGTACTGGCCGGGCCTGGTGACGTGGCCGCTCAGCGAGAAGATGCCGAAGCCCTTGGACTTCTCGGTGCCCATCCCGGCGAACCAGTCGGCGCCGTTGCCGATGATCGAGGGAACACTGGCGATCGACTCGACGTTGTTCACGACAGTCGGCGAGGCGTACAGGCCCGCCACGGCGGGGAACGGGGGCTTGAGTCGCGGTTGACCTCTGAAGCCCTCCAGCGAGTCGAGCAGCGCCGTCTCCTCGCCGCAGATGTACGCGCCGGCGCCGCTGTGCACGACCAGCTCGAGGTCGTAGCCGGAGCCGAGGATGTCGGTGCCGAGGTAGCCCTTCTCGTACGCCTCCCGCACGGCCGCGTGCAGCCGCCGGATCACGTGGAGCACCTCGCCGCGCACGTAGATGAAGGCGTGGTTGGCCCGGATCGCGTAGGCCGTGATGATGATGCCCTCGACCAGCGAGTGCGGGTTGGCCATCATCAGCGGGATGTCCTTGCAGGTGCCCGGCTCCGACTCGTCGGCGTTGACGACGAGATAGTGCGGCTTGCCGTCGCCCTGCGGGATGAAGCCCCACTTCATGCCGGTGGGGAAGCCCGCGCCGCCGCGGCCGCGCAGGCCCGAGTCCTTGACCGCCTGGATCACGGCGTCGGGGTCCATGGCCAGCGCCTTCTTCGCCGCCTCGTACTCGCCGTAGACGTCGATGGTGAAGGAGTTGGGCTGGTCCCAGTTCGCGGTCAGGACCGGTGTCAAAGTCGTGCTCATGCCTCGGGGGCCTTCCATCCGTTGGCCTTGGCGACCTTCAGGCCCTCCAGCGAGGCGCCGGCGGCCGACGGGCCGTCGCCGGCCAGGTCGTCGGGCAGGCCGGCGAGCACGCGCGAGGCGTCCTTGAAGCTGCAGAGCTTCTTCGGGCCGCGGGTCGGCCGCACGTCCTTGCCGTCACGCAGGTCGTCGACGAGCTGCTTGGCCGACTCGGGGGTCTGGTTGTCGAAGAACTCCCAGTTGACCATCATGACGGGGGCGAAGTCGCAGGCCGCGTTGCACTCGAGGCGCTCCAGCGAGATCTTGCCGTCTGCGGTCGTCTCCTCGTGGCCGACGCCGACGTGCTCGGACAGCTCGTCCCAGATCTGGTCGCCGCCCATGACCGCGCACAGCGCGTTGATGCACACGCCGACGTGGTAGTCGCCGGCGGGCTTGCGCTTGTACATCGTGTAGAAGGTCGCGACGCCGGTGACCTCGGCCTTGCTGACGCCCAGCATCTCCGCGCAGAACTCCTGCCCGTCGTCGGAGACGTAGCCGTCCTCCGACTGCACGAGGTGGAGCAGCGGCAGCAGTGCGGAGCGCGTCTTCGGGTAACGCCCGATGATCTCCTTGGCGTCTCGCTCCAGACGCTCCCGGATCTCCGGTGAATAAGTCACCGGTCCACACCTCCCATGACGGGGTCGATAGAAGCCACCGCGGCGATCACGTCGGCGACCTGGCCGCCCTCTGCCATCGCGGGGAAACCCTGCAGGTTGCAGAAGGACGGCTCGCGGAAGTGCACGCGGTAGGGGCGGGTGCCGCCGTCGCTGACCACGTGGGCGCCGAGCTCGCCCTTGGGCGACTCGATGCTGGCGTACGCCTGCCCGGCCGGCACCCGGAAGCCCTCGGTCACCAGCTTGAAGTGGTGGATGAGCGCTTCCATCGAGGAGCCCATGATGTGGGCGATGTGGTCGGGCGAGTTGCCGAACCCGTCGGGGCCGAGCGCGAGCTGCGCGGGCCAGCCGATCTTCTTGTCCTCGATCATCACCGGGTCGCCCTTGAGCGGGCCGGCGATGCGGTCGAGCGCCTGCTCAATGATCTTGAGGGACTCTTCCATCTCCTTCATGCGCACGAGGTAGCGCGAGTAGACGTCACAGCCACGCTCGGTGGCGACGTCGAACTCGTACGTCTCGTAGCCGCAGTAGGGCTGCGACTTGCGCAGGTCCCACGGGAGCCCGGCGGCGCGCATGATCGGGCCGGTGATGCCCAGGGCCATGCAGCCGGTCAGGTCGAGGTAGGCCACGTCCTTGGTGCGGCGCACGTAGACCGGGTTGGCGTCGAGGAGCTTGCGGATGTCCTTGATCCGCTTGGGCATCTCCTTGAGGAACTCACCGACCTTGTCGACCGCGCCCGCGGGCAGGTCGACGCTCACGCCGCCCGGCCTGATGTAGGCGTGGTTCATGCGCAGACCGGTGATGTACTCGAAGAGATCCATGATCATCTCGCGGTCGCGATAGCCGAAGAGGAACGGCGTGGTCGCGCCCAGCTCCATGCCGAACGTGCCCATCGCGACCAGGTGCGAGGAGATCCGGTTGAGCTCCATCATCATCACGCGGATGGCCTGCGCCCGGTCCGGGATGCGGTCCTCGATGCCGAGCAGCTTCTCCACGCCCAGGCAGTAGGCGGTCTCGTTGAAGATCGGCGAGAGGTAGTCCATGCGGGTCACGAACGTGGTCCCCTGGGTCCACGTCCGGTATTCCATATTCTTCTCGATGCCGGTGTGCAGGTAGCCGATGACGCTGCGCGCCTCGGTCACCGTCTCGCCGTCGAGGGTCAGGACCAGGCGGAGCACGCCGTGCGTGGACGGGTGCTGCGGGCCCATGTTGACGACCAGGCGCTCTTCTTCGGTGTCGCGCGCTCCGGTGACGACCTCGTCCCAGTCGCCGCCGTTGACCGAATAGACCTTGCCCTCGGTCGCCTCGTCATAAGCGGTGCTCACGAGTAGCTCCTCCTCTGGTCGGGCGCGGGGATGGTGGCGCCGCGGTATTCGACCGGGATGCCGCCGAGCGGGTAGTCCTTGCGCTGAGGGTGGCCGTCCCAGTCGTCCGGCATCATGATCCGGGTGAGCGCGGGGTGACCGTCGAAGATGATCCCGAAGAAGTCGTACGCCTCACGCTCATGCCAGTCGTGACCAGGGTAAACGCCCACGGTCGATGGAATGTGCGGGTCGGAGTCGGGAGCGCTGGCCTCGACGCGTACGCGGCGGTTGTAGGTGATCGAGCACAGGTGGATGACCGCGTGCAGCTCCTCGCCCGTCAGGTGCGGGTAGTGCACGCCGGTGACGCCCAGCGAGAGCTCGAAGCGCAGGGCCGGGTCGTCGCGCAGCTTCTGGCAGACCTCGACCAGCCGGTCCCGCTTGACGTGCAGGGTCAGCTCGCCGCGGTCGACGACCACGCGCTCGATGGCGTCGTCGAGCGCCAGGCCGTCCACGACCTCGTCGAAGTAGCCGCCGTACGGGCGGGGCGTCGACAGCTGCGGCGCCCGGCGCACGACGAGGCCGCCGTAGCCGGAGGTGTCGCCGGAGTCCTGGGTGCCGAACATGCCGTGCCGGGCGATGGGCGCCTCGGGGATGGCGGGAACCGCGGCCTCGGGGGTCTCACCGCTTTCCGGGCTACCGGGAAGGTTGTCGGGCGAGGTCACTTCGAGGCTCCCTGGTCGATCAGCGGCAGCGGCCGCAGCGCCTGCAGCTCGAGCTCCTCGATCTGCTTGGCCCGGTGGGCGCCGAACTTCATGTTCTGGATCTTGTCGTGCAGCTTCACGATCGCGTCGATCAGCATCTCGGGCCGCGGCGGGCAGCCCGGCAGGTAGATGTCGACGGGCACGACGTGGTCGACGCCCTGCACGATCGCGTAGTTGTTGAACATGCCGCCGCTGGAGGCGCACACGCCCATGGAGATGACCCACTTCGGCTCGGCCATCTGGTCGTAGATCTGCCGCAGGACGGGCGCCATCTTCTGCGAGACGCGGCCGGCGACGATCATGAGGTCGGCCTGGCGAGGAGACGCCGAAGCGCGCTCCATGCCGAAGCGCGCCAGGTCGTAGTGGGGGCCGCCGGTGGCCATCAGCTCGATGGCACAGCAGGCGAGGCCGAATGTGGCGGGCCACACGGAGTTCTTGCGTGCCCATCCGGCGGCCGCCTCGACCGTGCTGAGGATGAACCCGCTGGGGAGTTTCTCTTCAAGTCCCATTTTCAGTCCCAGTCCAGACCCTTGCGGCGCCACACGTACGCATAGGCGACGAGCACGGTGACGATGAACAGCACCATCTCCACGAGCGCGAACAGCCCCAGACCGGAGCTGAGCACCTGGCCGGCGTCGTTCGTCTGCGGCGCGAACGAGACCGCCCATGGGTAGAGGAAGATGATCTCGATGTCGAACACGATGAAGAGCATCGCGGTGACCATGTACTTGAGCGGGAACCGTCCGCCACCGACGGGCTGGGGCGTCGGCTCGATGCCGCATTCATAGGCGTCAAGCTTGGCGCGGTTCCAGCGCTTGGGGCCGGTGAAGGGAGCGATGGCGACCGAGAAGATCGCGAAGCCCCCCGCGAGAACGGCGAGCACCAGGATGGGCACGTAAAGGTCCATCGCTACGCCTCCTCCGGAGTCGCCGCGCGCGCGGGCGCGCAGCCGGATCTGTCAGTTCTGAGATTCATGCTGGTGGGGCGACCTTCGAGAGAGCGTTAATGATCATGTCTGACGCATCGCCTCGCCGGTCGGTGAGATTACCAAGGAGTTTGATGGCGAAGCGCATCAGCCTCGGGTGAGGGAGACCGTGCCTGGTGCCGAAGCTCATCACGCCCGGCTTTCCGATGAGCTCGACGAACAGCCTGCCCAGGGTGAAGTATCCGCCGTAGGCGTCCTTCAGCACTTGAGGATAGGTCCTCAGAGCGCGTTCCCGGTCCGCGGGGGTGGTGCCCCTGAGGGCCTTGGCGATGACCTCCGCGGCGATCTCACCGGTCTCCATGGCGTAGGCGATGCCCTCGCCGTTGAACGGGTTGATCGACCCGCCCGAGTCGCCCACCAGCACCAGGCCGCGCGTGTAGTGCGGCTGCCGGTTGAAGGCCATGGGGAGCGCGGCGCCGCGGATGGGGGCCGTCATGTTCTCCTCGGTGAACTCCCACTCGGGAGGCATGGCCTTGCACCAGGTCCGCAGCAGGTCCCGGTAGTCGATGTTCTTGAACTGCGCGCTGGTGTTGAGCAGCCCGAGGCCCACGTTGGCGGTGCCGTCGCCGACGCCGAAGATCCAGCCGTAGCCGGGCAGCAGCTTCTCCTGCGCCCACAGCTCCAGCCAGATCTCGAGGTAGTCGTCGTCGTGGCGCGGGCTCTCGAAGTACGTCCGCACCGCCACGCCCATCGGGCGGTCCTCGCGCTTGTGCAGCCCCATCCCCAGGGCCAACCGGGTGCTGTTGCCGTCGGCGGCCACCACCACGCGGCTGCGGTACTCGCGGCCGTCCTTGGTCGTCACGCCGACGATGTGGCCGCTGCGGTCGTCGAGGACGGGCCCCGTGACGGTCACGCCCTCCATCAGGCGCACGCCGTTCTTGACCGCGTTGGCGGCGACGATCTGGTCGAAGTCCTGGCGGGTGCGTACGAGGCCGAAGTCCGGGAAGCGCTCGAGCTGGGGCCAGTCGAGGTCGAAGCGGAGGCCGCCGCCGACGACGCGCAGCCCCTTGTTCCTGACCCAGCCGGGAGCGTCGACGTCGACGTCCATGTTGAGCAGCTGCTTGACCGCCCGCGGTGTCAGGCCGTCGCCGCAGACCTTCTCGCGAGGGAACCTGGTCTTCTCCAGGAGCAGCACGTCGAGTCCGGCCTGAGCGAGGTACCAGGCGGTCGCGGAACCGGCGGGACCTGCGCCGACGACGATGACGTCAGCGTCAACTGTGCTCATGGTCGCGCCCGCTTCGCCTCTCGTTGGCTCCTTCGTCGCTCTCTCGCGACGAGCTCCTGCGCTCGGGGCTCATGGTCGCGCCCGCTTCGCCACTCGTTGGCTCCTTCGTCGCTCTCTCGCGACGAGCTCCTGCGCTCGGCGGGTGGC
Source organism: Nonomuraea sp. NPDC049625 (assembly GCF_040675285.1). Classification (NCBI taxonomy): domain Bacteria; kingdom Bacillati; phylum Actinomycetota; class Actinomycetes; order Streptosporangiales; family Streptosporangiaceae; genus Nonomuraea; species Nonomuraea sp. NPDC049625. The sequence continues at coordinate 9,237 of NZ_JBFAOQ010000014.1, forward strand.
TGTTGGCACGGTCACTGGACTGTCCTGTCCTACACGCTCGAAGGCCTTGGGGGTGGTGTGCTGCCTTCGTTCCTTTGTGAACCCCTTCACAAACTTGTCGGCCCGCAGTCTACTGCTTTTCCAGTACATAGTGGCAGTCGGGGTGCTGTTCTGTGATCCAAGAGGAACGGTGTGTCGCGTGTGGTCTCACGCCGCCTTGAACCCTCTGTGCAGGGCGACGATGCCCATCGTGAGATTGCGCCAGGCGACCCGCTCCCAGCCGGCATCCTGAATGGTCCGGGCCAGTGTGCGCTGGTCGGGCCAATCCCGGATCGACTCAGCCAGATATTCATAGGAATCGTCATTCGAGCCGAACACCTTGGCCACTTTTGGCAGCAGCTTCATCAGATATTCGCGGTAGACGAGATCGAAGGGCTCGAACGTCACGTGGGAGAACTCCAAGATCACCAGTCGGCCGCCCGGCCTGGTGACGCGCAGCATCTCCCGCAGCGCCTGCCGGGTGTCGTGCACGTTGCGCAGCGCCACCGAGATCGTCACCGCGTCGAACGCGTCGTCGGCGAACGGCAGGCGCAGCGCGTCGCCCGCGATGAAGGGCACCCCCTCACCCGACAGCGCGTTGCCGCCGTGGCGGCGCACGCCGGTGCGGAGCATGCCCAGCGAGAAGTCGGACGCGATGGCCCGCGCGCCCAGCGTGGTGAACGCGTCGGTGGACGTGCCGGTGCCGGCGCCCAGGTCGAGCACGAGCTCCCCGGGGCCCGCGTCGATGGCCGCGGCCACCGCCTTGCGCCACATCCTGACCTGCCCGAGGGAGATCACGTCATTGACCAGGTCGTAGCGCCGGGCGGTGCGATCGAACATCGCGGCGACCTCGTCCGGCTGTTTGTCCAACTGAGCGCGCGTCATAGGCCAAGACTATGGGAGGCCCTCCAGGCCCGTTCCCAGGGCCGTGAACACGACATTCAACGGAAAGTAGCCACGAGACTACTGAACGTCTGCTAAAACTTGGCGAATGCTTGCCCGTGTCGCCCTTGCGGCGATCATCGCCTCGGCTCCCACGGCGCATTTCGGCGTCGTCTCGGCCGACCCGGTAGACAACACCCCGCACGTGCTCGACGGCATCGTCAACGCGATCACGGTCGTCGGCGACACCGTCGTGGTCGGCGGCTCGTTCAGCGAGGTGAGCGACGCCGCCCGCACCACCGCCTACCCGCGCTCCAACCTCTTCGCCTACAACCTGACCACGGGCCGCGTCCTGCCGGGCTTCGCGCCGATCGTCCCCGGCCCCGTGTACGGCCTGGCCGCCGGCGACCAGGGCACCGTCTACGTCGGCGGCGAGTTCATCGGCGTCAACGACTCCCCCGCCAGGTCGCTGGCCAGGCTCAAGCTCTCCGACGGCACGCTGGTGACCGGCTTCGCGCCGCACATCGGCGGCGGCATGGTCTCCACGCTGGCCAGGCTGGGCTCCAAGCTCTACGTGGGCGGCGACTTCACCAGCCCGCGCACCGCCCTGGCCAGGATCGACGCGACGACCGGCGCGGCCGACCCGGCGTTCGGCATCACGCCCGGCGGATCGCTGACGCCCAGGGTGAAGGTCTACGCGATCGCCGCCACCCGCTACCGGCTCGCCGTGGACGGCTCGTTCACCACGCTCGCCGGCCAGTCCAGGCCGCAGCTCGGGCTCATCGACATCAGCGGCCCCACCGCCAGGCTCGCGCCCTGGCGGACAGAGGCGTACGCGCGCCCGTGCATGAGCGAGTTCCCCTCGTACGTGCGCGGCCTGGACTTCTCACCCGACGGCCACTATTTCGCGGTCGTCACCACCGGCGGCCCCAAGGGCGGGATGTGCGACACGGCCGCCAGGTTCGAGACGTACTCCAAGGGCTCCACCATCAGGCCGACCTGGGTGAACGCCACCGGAGGCGACTCGCTCTACGCGGTTTCCGTGACGGGCGCGGCGGTCTACGTCGGCGGGCATCAGCGCTGGCTGAACAATCCGCAGGGGCGTGACTCCGCCGGCCCCGGAGCGGTCTCACGCCCGGGGATCAGCGCCATTCATCCGACTACGGGAATGGCCCTCAGTTGGAATCCCACACGGGAGCGCGGCATCGGTGTGAAGGCGTTTTACGCGCATCGCAGTGGACTACTTGTCGGTAGCGACACAACCCGACTCGGACGGGAGTACCATGCCCGGATTGGCATGTTCCCCCTGCCCTAGTCGTCTTGCGGCTTCGGCCGGTCGATCTTGTTGCTGATGCGTTCGCTCACGGCATCACGCTGCTTGCTGAGCAGGACGTAGCTCGCTATGCCGCTGATCAAGAAAGACACCAGGATCAGCACGAACGGGTTTTGCAGGCCGAGCAGCCACAGCACCCCGAGAGTGACCGCAAAGATGCCGATGCGCGACAGTGTGTAAACGAGAACAGGAGGCACAGGTTCGAGGTTACTCGGACCCGTGGACCGGTCGCTCTTCGCATCGAACGCGAGCGATGCTACTGTTCCCAGTCAGGGAGTTTCGTAAAGAAACACCCACGAGAGCCCCAAAGAGGCTCTATCATATAACAATCGGGCAGTCAGCTGATAACAACCCGTGATCTTTGCAGAAAACCACGGATAAATCAGGCTTCGCTCGACACACTGGTTACCTGTCCGCCCGCTGGCAGGAAGCGGGATGCGAGGGGGAGAGATTGGTGGAGAGTAGCAGCGAGCGTCTGCTGACCCCAGGAGAGGTTGCCGCCCTCTTCCGGGTAGACCCAAAGACGGTTACACGCTGGGCTGCGGCAGGCCGCATCAGCAGTATCCGCACCCCCGGAGGGCATCGGCGGTTCCGCGAGTCGGAAGTGCACGCCCTTCTACGTGGCGAGGACGTTTTGACGGCCGACAGGCCGGCAGGTGAGTCCCCGCGCGTCTGACCGTGCAGACGGTGATCCTGCGACGGCAGGATCACCGCCGGCGCGCCCCACTGTTCGCGTGCTTTCGGCCACACTTCCGTCCGGCAGCATGAGGCGGCGCCAACCGCCGACCGTGGTTGGCGCCTGTCTGGTCGCCTCAGGCGTCCTCCTGCCGCGCCTTGAAGGCCAGGAACTCACGCTCCAGTTCGTCGTTCTCCTTCTCCCACTCGTTGCGGCGCTCGGCCAGCTCCTCCTCTGTCAGCGCCTCCGGCAACAACTGGTCGTAGTCCGGGTCACCGGGCAGCACCTCGACGTACGCGTTCCCGATCAGACGCCCGTCTTCGCTGGTCAGGCTCTGCGGCACGCGCAGGGTCCCGTCCGCGAGCCGGATGACGTACATGTCCGATCACCTAGATTCCGTAGCGCCGGTTGAAGAAGAGCATGATGTCCAGCGCCATCCGCGTGTCTCCCCCGAGCATGTCCACGAGGGCCGGACGCTGGCGGGAGGCGATGGCGGCGAAGGCATCGGCGAAGAACTCCTTACGGCCGAGCCCCCCGCCCTGGCGGTGGAACGTCGAGGCCAGCAGCGGCATGGCCGTGTCGTAGAGGCGGACGAACTCAGGGGAGTCGGAGACCCAGCCGCCGTACGCCGAGTCGATGTCGTCGATGGCATGGCCGACCTCGTGCATCATAACGTCCGGGGTCGGTGACGGGCGGTCACCCACGACGATCTTCCGGTCGCCGTACGCGCCCGCGCAGATGTCCCAGGTGGCGCGGCCCGACGGGAGCGGGGCGCCGCGTAAGTAGCCCATGTCGTCGAGGTCCGGGACGCCGCCGCGGCCGACGTAGATGCCCTCCAGCCCGGCCGCGAGCTTCTCCTTCAGCCGCTCCGGCAGGCGGGCGAGGCTCTCCACGGCGCGTACGACGTCCGCCGACGGCGGTCCCTGCCTGGCGTCCCACTGGCGGTGCAGGATGGACTCCAGCTTGCCGCAGTGGCGCAGGCCGTCGCCCATGGACGGGATGCCGGGCCGGTTGGGCTGGGCCCTGGGCTGGTCGTCGAGCTCGAAGTCGTACCAGGTGTAGCGGGGGCGTTCGACCACGGCGGCCGGCAGTCGCTCGCCGCGCTCGCGCAACGAGAACCCGTCCCAGCTCGTCTCGGAGGGCCGTCGTACCTCGTCGCCCGGCCACGCCATCCGCTCACCCCGCTCATTACCCGGCCATCTCGATCCCTCGCGCTCTCCAGGTCGCTCAGGCTGGCCTCTGGGCACGTCGGGCCCCCGCCCGCGCTTCTTGCGTGCCTTGGCGTCCGCGCGGCTCTCAAAGGGCTTCTCACGGGCGTTGAACCAGACGGAACGGTCCGCGTCGGGGGGCGCCTCGCCGCGCCGCGAGAAGAGGTACGATCCGCGCCGCCACCAACGGCCGCGCCGATGCCGGCCCTTGTCACCAGACGCCTTGGAGTCAGAAAAGGCCATCGCACCTCTCAACGCCCGTGGAGTCCGGCGACTTCGCCGCATCGGCCTCCACGGTACGACGCATGTCTTCCCCTAGTCACCTGAAACGGGACATCGGGAAGCACGATCACGTCGCGGATGGCTTACAGTTCAGGAATGGCAGGTGTACTGATCGGCCTGGCGCTGCTGGTCTTCTGGCTCTTCTCGCTGTTCGACGTGGTCACCGCACCGGAAGATGAGGTTCGGAACGTACCAAAAGCCCTGTGGATCCTGATCGTCGTCCTGATCCCGGTGCTCGGCGGTCTGGTCTGGATGGCGCGCGGCCGCCCGCGGGCCCCGCGCGCCGCGTGGCCGGTGCCCCCTGGTCCGGGCATGCCCAAGGGGCCGGACGACGACCCCGACTTCCTGCGTGACCTCGATCGCCGCATGCGTGGCGACGACGTCTGAGCCGATCAGACGTCGGCGTAGCTGTGCAGGCCGCTGATGAAGATGTTGACGCCGATCAGGTTGAACATCAGGCAGGCGAACGCCACCAGCTGCACGATCGTCGCGGCCCTGCCCCGCCATCCGGCCGTCACCTTGGCGTGCAGGTAGGCGGCGTAGGCCACCCAGGTGATGAACGACCAGACCTCCTTGGGGTCCCAGCCCCAGTAGCGGCCCCACGCCCGGTCGGCCCAGAGCGCCCCCGCGATCACCGCGAACGTCCACAGCGGGAACGAGAACACGATCGCCCGGTGCGCCACCCGCTCCAGGTCGGCCCGCGAGGGCAGGCGTGACAGCCCGTCACCGCGCACCAGGTAGAGGACCCCGGCGACGCCGGCCAGCGTGAACAGGCCGCTGGCGATGATGGCGGCGGTGACGTGGATGGCGATCCAGTACGAGTCCAGCGCAGGCACCACAGGCCCGGCCGCCGTGTAGAAGAACTTGACCGCCAGGCCGAGCCCGAGGGCCGCCGTGATCATCACGAAGGCGCCGAGGAAGCGCACGTTGAAGCGGATCTGGGTGCCGAGGAACGCGGTCACGGCGGCGAAGCAGATGGCCACCACGAACTCGTACATGTTGCCCCACGGCCACCGGTCCACGGACATGCCGCGGGTGGCGATGGCGGCGAAGTTGGCCGCCCAGCCGATCCAGGCGAGCACCAGGGCCACCTTGCCGGCCCTGGTTCCCCCATCTGACGGCTCCTTGGCCTCCGGGGTGGCGGCGACCACGCCGTCGGCTGAAGGCCCCCCACCCGCTCCGACCGCGACCGGCTGCTTGACCTCGGACCGCTCGACGGCGGCCGCCTTGTCCGGCCGGGACCTGCCGAAGGCGAGCTCGATCGCGAACCCGACCATGGCGAGGAAGTAGAGCAGAACGGCGGCGACGACGAAAAGGTCGCTCAGCTCCGCGAGTTGCTCAGCGGACATCCTTTTCTCCTGCGGCTAGAACCTTGACGATGTCGGCGAACTCCTCGGCGAAGCCCGCCGCGGAGCCTTCAGTACGGGTCAGGCCGCCCACCTCGACCACGCCGTTCCCGATCCGCACGAACACCCGGCGGCGGCGGATCATCAGGGACAGCGCGATGGAGACGACGGCCGTGGCGGCGAAGACCAGCACCGGCATGCGACCGGGGTCGTAGGCCGTCTGGAGCGTGATCCACTCCTTGACCCCGGTGAACTCCAGCTTGCCCGCCCCCTTGGGCAGGTCGATGGACTGGCCGACGGCGAGCGGCTTGGGCACGCTCTTGCCCATGATCAGCGGGGTGAGCTTCTTCATGAGCTCGGGCGGCGCGAGCTCGTACACCGACCGCGGCTGGCCGGAGCGCAGCCCCAGGTCGCCGGTGAAGGCCCCGACGAGCTGCACCTCGGGGTTGAGCGAGCCGGGGAAGGCCGAGGCGTACGTGCCGTCCGTGAGCGGCACGCTGGTGGGCAGGAACTGCAGCAGGAACCCGAGCTGCGCCGGCTCGGCGTCGGGCACCTTGACCACGCATCCCGAGGTCATCGTGCCCTTGGCCTCGATGAGGCACGGCACCGGGCCCTCGAAGGCGACCTGCCCCTTGCCGTCGGTGACCTTGAAGACGGGGGCGTAGCCGTTGCCGATCAGGTACGTCTGCGTGCCGTTGATCTCCAGCGGGTCGTTGACCTTGAGGTCGTACTCGCGGGCGGGCGACCCCGGCGAGTCGTTGACCTTCAGGCGGGCCGTGTAGTCGAGCGCCTGGCCCCGCTTCTCGCCCGTCACCTGGTAGGCGACCTTGAAGTCCTCCAGCTGGAAGGAGAACGGCTCCAGCGACTCGGCCGAGACCTGGTTGCCCGGGATGAACCGGTCGTAGGCGGCCACCGTGTTGGCGAACCCGTCGCCCTCGACGACCAGGACGTTGCCGCGGTAGCCGAACAGCGACCCGAAGCCGACCGCGAACAGGATGCCCAGCAGGGCGACGTGGAAGAACAGGTTTCCGGTCTCGCGCAGGAAGCCCTTCTCGGCCGACACCCACCCGTCGCCGGTCACGACGCGGAAGCGCAGCTTGCGCAGCCGCGCGGCGGCCCCTCCGACCTCCAGATCGCTCTCGAAAGAGGCGAAGTGCGGCAGCCGGGAGACGTTCTTCGGCGCGGCCGGCGGCTTGCGGCGCAGCTCGCGCAGGTAGGTGGAGGTGCGCGGGATGATGCAGCCGATCAGCGAGGTGAACAGCAGCAGGTAGATCGCCGCGAACCAGACCGAGGTGAACACCTCGAAGAGCTGGAACCTGTCGTACCACTCGGCCAGCGTGGGGCTCTTCTCGTAGAGCTGCGCCACCTTGTCGGGATCGACGCCGCGCTGCGGCACCAGCGAGCCGGGCACCGAGGCGAGCGCGAGCAGGAAGAGCAGGATCAGCGCCGTCTTCATCGAGGTGAGCGTGCGCCAGCCCCACCGCAGCCAGGCGACCGGCCCGAACCCCGCCTGCTGCGCCGCCCGCTCCCTCTCTTCCAGCTCCTTGACGCTCATCAGATCACCGGTACGAATCCGCCGATGAGGCCCTGCATGGCAGCGATCATCTCTCCCCACAGGCCGGTCACGAGCAGCACCCCGACGGCCACCATCATGCCGCCGCCGATCCTGGTGATCAGGCGCGAGTGCTTGCGGATGGCCCGGAAGGTGCGCAGGGCCCTGCTGTACGCCAGCGCCGCACCCACGAACGGCAGCCCGAGGCCCAGCGCGTACGCGACGGCCAGGAGGGCGCCACGCGCGGCGCTGCCCTCGTTGAGCCCGAGCGCCAGCACGACGGCCAGCGTGGGCCCGATGCACGGCGTCCACCCCAGCCCGAACACCACGCCGAGCAGCGGCGCCCCGGCCAGCCCCGCTGCGGGCACCTTGTGGATGCGCACGTCGCGCATCAGCCCGGGGACGAGCCCCAGGAACGCGAGCCCGAGCAGGATGGTCAGCACCCCGAGCACCCGCGTGATGATCTCGATGTGGCCCAGCATGACCGAGCCGAGCCCGCCGAACAGCGCCCCGCTGAGCACGAACACCAGCCCGAACCCGGCCACGAACAGCACCGTCCCCAGCACGAGCCGCCCCCGCTTGGGGTCGGCGCTCATGCCGGTCACGTACGACAGGTAGCCCGGCACCAGCGGCAGCACGCACGGCGACAGGAACGACACGACCCCGGCCAGCACCGCGATCGGCACCGCGAGCAGCAGCGAGCCCGAGGCCACGACGTCACTCATCGCGCACCTTGGTCACGGTGTTGAGCAGGTCGGTGTACTTGACCGCGCCGAGCGCCCTGGCGGCGATCCTGCCCTGCTTGTCGATGATCAGGGTGGACGGGATGGCCGCCGGCGGCACCGTGCCCTGGAAGGCCAGCGCCACCTTGCCCGGCTGGTCGAAGATGTGCGGGTAGCCGGTCTTCTCGGTGCGCTCGAACGCCAGCGCGTCGGCCTGGCGGTCCTTGAAGTCGACGCCGATGAACTCCACGCCGCCGGCCTTGGTCTTGGCCGCGACCTCCTTGAGCACCGGCGCCTCCGCCCGGCACGGCCCGCACCACGACGCCCAGAAGTTGATCACCACGACCTTGCCCTTGTGCGCGGCCAGCGAGGCGGTGGCGCCGTCGAGGGTCGGCCCCTGGATCGCGGGCGCGGCCTTGCGATCGGCCGCGTCGAACACCTGCATCTTCCCGTCGCCGGCGACGAAACGGGTGTCGCCGGCCTGTGGCTGGCCGCCCTGGTTGCCCGCGCAGCCCGCGACCAGCAGACCCAGGAGGACGAGAGAGATGGACTTGGCGCGCACGGAGGAAGATCTCCTTGTACTACAACCGGTAGAGCTTGCAACTCTACCGGCGAGCCCCCTCGCTCCGGACATCAGGCCCCGGGAACGGACGGACCGGTCTGAAGCGACCCCGCCGGCTCGCTGTAGCCGATGCTGACGAGGCGGTCGCCGTCGAAGGAGAGGGTGGTGAGGCTCGCCAGCGCGCACTGCCTGCGCCGCGGATCGTGCCAGAGCCGGCGGCCCTCGGCGGCCGACCTGATCGTCCAGATGGGGAGCTGGTGGCTGACGAGCACCACCTCGTGCCCGCGTGCGGCCGCCCTGGCGTCGTCGATCACCGACTTCATGCGCCTGACGATCGACGGGTACGGCTCACCCCAGGACGGGCGCAGCGGGTTCCAGAAATAGCGGTAGTTGCGCGGGTTGCGCAGGATCGCCAGACCCTGGCCCACCGGGCGGCCTTGGAGCAGGTTGCCCGCCTCGATCAGGCGCTCGTCCTGGACGACGTCGAGACCGAGCTTCTCGGCGAGGGGGGCGGCGGTCTCGAGGGCGCGCTCGAGCGGGGAGCTGTAGATGGCGACGATGTCACGGCCGCCCACGGCCTTGGCGACCGTCTCGGCCATGAGCTTTCCCGTCTCGGACAGGTGGTAGCCCGGGAGCCTGCCGTACAGGACGCCGGCGGGATTGTGCACCTCGCCGTGGCGCAGCAGGTGGACGACGGTGGTTTCAGCCATGGTGTGGCCCAGCCTATCCGCTCCCCCTCTATGAGCAGCGTGAGGCCCGGCGGCTCAGTTGACGGCCCAGGCGTTCTCCTGCTTCCTGCTCGCCTCGGCCAGCGCCTCCACCATGGCCCTGATCGCGGGACGGCGCGCCGCGTCCGTGCGCCACACGGCGTAGATCCGCCGCGTCTGGCGCGGCATGATCGGCACGAGCCGCACGCCGTCCGGCACGCAGTCCCGGCCGAGCCGCGGCACGATCGCGCACCCCAGCCCGCCCGCCACCAGCGCGAGCTGGGTCGGGTACTCGTCGGCCATGCACGCGATCACGGGCTCCACCGAGGCGTTGCGCAGGGTGAAGACGAGCCAGTCGTGGCAGACGGTGCCGGGAGACCCGCTGATCCAACGGTCGTCGCGGAGCTGGGCGAGCTCCAGCTCCCTGCTGTGGGCCAGCGGGTGGTCGGCGGGCACCGCGATGTCGGCCACGTCGTCGAGCAGCGTGGCCCTGGACAGGCCTTCGGGCAGGGCCATGGGCCGGTTGAGCCAGTCCTGGATGACGCCCAGGTCCAGCTCGCCCCTGGACACCTCGCGCACCACCCGCTCCGGCTCGCGCTCGCTGAGCTGGACCCACAGGTCGGGGTGGCGCTCCCGGAGCGAGACGAGCGCGCCGGGCATGAGGCCGCGCACGGCGGTGGGGAAGGCCGCGATGTTCAGCCGGCCGACGACCTCGCCGCGCAGCGCCTCGAAGTCCGCCTCCGCGGTCTCGACCAGGGCGAGGATGCGCTCGGCGTGCTCGGCCAGGAGGCCGGCCGCGTCCGTGAGGCGCACGCCGCGCCCGTTGCGCTCCATGAGTCTGGCGCCGGTCTCGCGCTCCAGCTTGGCGATCTGCTGGGAGACCGCCGAGGGCGTGACCATGAGCGCGTCGGCGGCCGCGCCGACCGACCCGTAGACATGGACCGCATGAAGGGCCTTGAGCCGGTTCAAGTCCAACATGTAAGTCATCCTAAATGGTTTAGCGTAGAAAGTCTCGCTTGTCGTTGAATGTGTAGCGGATGAAAATAGATGCATGAGAATCCTTAAGACGAAGAAGCAGCAGCCGAGCTCCGTGTCCTACCTCAAGGTCCTGGCCGAGCAGGCTCGCGACCAGCGCATCCGCTACGAGAAGCCCGCTCGCTGAGTGCGGCCCCGCCACCTCGCCCTTGCCATCGGCCTCGCGGCCGTGTGGGGCTTCAACTTCGTGGTCATGCAGGCCGGCCTGCGGCACTTCCCGCCGCTGCTGTACGCGGGCATCAGGTTCGCCCTGGCGGCGTTCCCCGCCCTGCTGTTCGCCGGCCGCCCGGGAGTCCCGTGGCGCTGGGTCGCGGGGGTGGCGGCCACCATCGGGGTCGGCCAGTTCGGATTCCTGCTCGTGGGCATGCGAGCGGGCATGCCGGCCGGACTGACCTCACTCGTCCTGCAGACGCAGGCGATCTTCACCGTGTTGTTCGCGGTGACGCTGCTCAAGGAGCGGCTCACCGCCCGCCGCGTGCTCGGGCTGGGCGTCGCCTTCGGCGGCCTGGCCCTGGTCGCGCTCGACTTCGGGGTGTCGGGCCCGCTCGGGGCCTTCGCCCTCTGCCTGGCCGCAGCGGCCGCCTGGGGCCTCGGCAACGTGGTTCAGCGCAAGGCCGCGCCGCCCGATTCGCTCCGCTTCATGGTCTGGGTGAGCGCCTTCTCCGCGATCCCGCTCCTGCTCCTGTCGCTCTGGCTGGAGGGTGTGCCGGTGCTGGACCCGGCCGCTGAGGGCTGGCTCTCGCTCCTGTACGTGGCGTTCGTCTCCACGCTCGGCGGCTTCGGCGTCTGGGGCTGGCTCCTGCGCCGGTACGACGCCTCCACGGTGGCGCCGTACACGCTGCTGGTGCCGGTGTTCGGCATGTCTTCGGCGGCGCTGGTGACCGGCGAGCCGATCTCCTGGCCGAAGCTGGTGGCGGCGGCCCTGGTCATCTCGGGCGTCCTGTACGCGGGCACGAAGCCCCGCCGCGCACTCGTCACCGCCCCTTAGAGCACGGCGGCAGCCGCCTTCGCCGCCGCGGGCAGCGCCTCGGCCACGCGGCTCAGCGCCTCCTCGTCGTGGGAGGCCGACAGGAACCAGGCCTCGTACGCCGACGGCGGCAGATAGACGCCCTGGTCGAGCATCGCGTGGAAGAACGCGGTGAACGCGGCCGTGTTCTGCGTCTTGGCCTCGGCGAAGTTCGTCACCTCGGCGTCCGTGAAGAAGATCGAGAACAGGTTGCCCGCCCGCTGCAGCCGGTGCGGCACCCCGGCGGCGGACAGCGCCTCGGAGGCCGCGTCGCCGACGGCGAGGGCCGCGGCGTCCACGCGCGCGTAGGCCTCGGCGTCCAGGGCGCGCAGCGTGGCCAGGCCGGCGGCGCAGGCCAGCGGGTTACCGGACAGCGTCCCGGCCTGGTAGACGGGCCCCTCGGGCGCGAGCAGGGCCATCACCTCGGCCCGTCCCCCGAAGGCCGCGGCGGGCAGGCCGCCGCCCATGACCTTCCCGAACGTCATCAGATCGGCCTCCACCGGCTCCAGGCCGTACCAGCCCGCGGGCGAGACGCGGAACCCCGTCAGCACCTCGTCGACGATGAGCAGCGCGCCGTGGGCCGTGCACAGCTCGCGCAGGCGCGCGTTGAACCCGTCCTTGGGCGGGACGATCCCCATGTTCGCCGGGCAGGCCTCCGTGATCACGCACGCGACCTCGACCTCCGCGAAGGCCGCCTCGACGGCCTCGATGGAGTTGTACGGCAGCACGATCGTGTCCGCCGCCGACGCCCCCGTCACGCCCGGCGTGTCGGGCAGCCCGAATGTCGCCACCCCGGACCCGGCCGCGGCCAGCAGCGCGTCGACGTGCCCGTGGTAGCACCCGGCGAACTTGATCACCTTCGACCGCCCGGTGAACCCCCTGGCCAGCCGCACCGCGCTCATCGTCGCCTCGGTGCCCGAGCTGACCAGCCGCACCTTCTCGACCGGCGCCACCCTGGCGACGATCTCCTCGGCCAGCTCCACCTCGCCGGGGGTGGCGGTGCCGTAGGAGAACCCGTGGGCCACCGCGCCCGACACGGCCTCGACGACCGCGGGGTGCCGATGCCCGAGGATCATGGGGCCCCAGGAGCACACCAGGTCGACGTACCGGTTGCCGTCGACGTCGGTGATGTGGGGGCCCTGGCCGGAGACCATGAAGCGCGGCGTCCCGCCGACCGCGCCGAACGCGCGCACCGGCGAGTTGACACCCCCGGGCACGATGCGGCGGGCGCGGGCGAACAGGTCCTCGGAGTTCTGTGTACGGCTCACCCGACCCAGGTTAGCCGGGACACACAGCGCCCTTCGGAGCGGGCACCACGAGGGCCGCGCTCAGTCGGCCAGCCACTCCAGGATGCGCAGCGGGTCGGGTAGCGGCTGCCCGTTCGGGGGCCGGAGCCAGGAGACGGGCTGCCCCGTGGGGAGGGTCGAGGGGGGCGCGAGGACGTAGCTGTCGCGGCAGTGCCACCGCAGCCCCGGCGTGTCGTCGATCGTGGCGGGATCGCAGTCGAGCTGGCACGACCACCACTCGTCCTCGTCCTCCGGATTGCCCCGCGTGGCCACATAAAACAGGACCCGGTCGCCGTTGGCGGCGACCGGGCCCGGGTGTGCTCCGGCGTTGTCGATCCGGGTGAGGGCCGACAGGCCGATGGCGAGCGGTACGTCGAAGACGTCGAACACGCGTCCGGTGGGCAGGATCACGTTGGCCTCGGGCTCGGCGTGCCACCAGCGCGTCAGCAGCGCCGTGTCCGTCGTGGCCTGCAGGTGCCAGGCGGGCGAGAGCGGATGGGCGCCCGGGTCGGGACAGCCGAGGCGGTCACAGGAGCAGGCGCGCGGCCCCTGACGCAGCGGATAAGCCCCCGGCACGACGGGCCACCCCATGGCGGCGTATTCGAGCACGGTGCCGATGCGTGTCGGCCGCGACCGTTTTCTGGTACGCCGAGCCAGTGGTACCCCCACCATTGGTGTCTCCCGTCGAGTCCCCACAGTGCCTGAAGAGGTCCCGGCTCCGGGCAGCCATACGCGCCACGCGGGACACACCAGCACTTGTCATCGCACTCTAACGCACACGCCCCACGAGTTGACGGGAAACCCCTTGGTTAGCCGCGATGGATCCGCAGCGTAGCGAGGACATCCATCGCGGCACGCGAGCGGAAGCTCGCCAATCAGATGCGCGATGGATCCGCAGCGTAGCGAGGACATCCATTGCGGCCCGCGAGCGGAAGCTCGCCAATCAGATGCGCGATGGATCCGCAGCGTAGCGAGGACATCCATTGCGGCACGCGAGCGGAAACCCGACGATCAGATGCGCCGTGCCACTTCCGTCGCCCAGTACGTGAGGATCATGTCGGCCCCGGCGCGCTTGATCGCGACCAGCGATTCGGTGATCATGCGGTCCCGGTCCACCCAGCCGTTGGCCGCGGCCGCCTCGATCATGGCGTACTCGCCGCTGACCTGGTATGCCGCCACCGGGACGTCCACCTCGTCACGCACGCGGGTGATGACGTCGAGGTAGGCCCCCGCCGGCTTGACCATGACGGCGTCGGCGCCCTCGGCGAGGTCGAGCCGGACCTCGCGCAGCGCCTCCTCCAGCGGCCCGGCGGGGTCCTGCTGGTGGGTGCTGCGGTCGCCGAACTGCGGCGCGCACTCGGCGGCGTCGCGGAACGGCCCGAAGAAGGCGGACGCGTACTTCACCGAATAGGACAAGATCGGGACATTTTCATAACCGGCCCCGTCCAGGGCGGAGCGGATCGCCCCCACCTGGCCGTCCATCATCCCGCTCGGCGCCACCATCTGCGACCCCGCGGCGGCCTGGGCCACCGCGATCGAGGCGTAGCGCTCCAGCGTGGCGTCGTTGTCCACGTCACCGGACGGGGTGAGGATCCCGCAGTGCCCGTTGTCGGTGAACTCGTCGAGGCAGGTGTCGGCCATGACCACGACCGCGTCGCCGACCTCGGCGTTCACGTCACGCAGCGCCACCTGCAGGATCCCGTCGGGATCGTCGGCGGCCGAGCCCCGCGCGTCCTTCACCGCGGGGATCCCGAACAGGATGATCCCGCCGACGCCCGCCTCCGCCGCCTCGTGCGCGGCCTTGCGGAGCGAGTCGCGGGTGTGCTGGAAGACGCCCGGCATCGAGGCCACGGGGTGCGGCTCGGCGAGGCCCTCCTTGACGAAGGCGGGCAGGATCAGGTCGGCGGCGTGCAACCTGGTGCCCGCCACCATCCGGCGCAGGGCGGGGCTGCGACGCAGCCGCCGCAGCCGGGCCACAGGGTACTGCGCGGTCATACGCCACTCCTCAATCGCGAGAACGCGAAGACTAAGAATTCACCTGGCTCTTCTCCTGGCGCCCCGGCGGTTCTGCGACGGCCTGCGCGGGGTGTCGCCCGCCGCCAGCGCTGCCTGGCGCTGCTTGGCCCCGTACTCGGCCACCGCGGCGGCCAGGGCGGAGGCCGACGGCTTGTCGGCCATCACGTCGACCCGGAGCCCGAACTCCTCGGCCGTCTTGGCCGTCTGCGGCCCGATGACGGCGATCACCGTGACGTTGTGCGGCTTGCCCGCGATGCCCACCAGGTTGCGCACGGTGGACGAGGACGTGAAGAGCACGGCGTCGAAGCCGCCGCCCTTGATCGCCTCGCGGATGGGCGCGGGTGGCGGCGCGGCCCGCACGGTGCGGTACGCGGTGACGTCGTCGCACTCCCAGCCCAGCTCGGTGAGCCCGGCCACCAGCGTGTCGGTGGAGATGTCGGCCCGCGGCAGCAGCACCCGGTTGATCGGGTCGAGCATCGAGTCGTACGGCGGCCACTCGGCCACCAGCCCCTCGGAGGACTGCTCCCCCGACGGCAGCAGGTCGGGCTTGACCCCGAACTCGACCAGGGCCTGCGCGGTCGCCTCGCCCACGGCCGCCACCTTGAGGCCGGCGAAGGCCCGCGCGTCGAGGCCGTACTCCTCGAACTTCTCGCGCACCGCCTTGACCGCGTTGGCGCTGGTGAAGGCCACCCACTCGTAGCGGCCCGTGACGAGCCCCTTGATGGCGCGGTCCATCTGCTGCGGCGTGCGGGGCGGCTCGACCGAGATGGTCGGCACCTCCTCGGGCACCGCGCCGTACGCGACGAGCTGCTCGGACAGGCTGCGCGACTGCTCCTTGGTGCGAGGCACCAGCACCCGCCAGCCGAACAGCGGCTTGGTCTCGAACCACGACAGCTTGTCACGCAGCCCCACGGCCTCGCCGACCACGATGAGCGCCGGCTCGGTGAACCCGGCGTGCTTGAGGTCGGGCTGGAGCCGGCCGAGCGAGGACACGACGGTGTACTGCTCGGTGGTGGTGCCGCCGCTGCTGACCGCGACGGGCGTGGTGTCGGGCTTGCCGCCCGCGATGAGCGCCTTGCCGATGGCCACGGCGTCGCCGATGCCGTTGTAGATCACCAGGGTGCCGCGGCAGGCGGCGTGCGCGGCCCAGTCCTGGTCCTGCGCGGCGTCCACGACCCGGAACTCGGGGACGGCGCTCGCGGCCGGGATGCCCGCGTAGGTGAGGACGGCGGTCGCGGGCGGCACGCCGGGAACGATCTCGAAGTCCACCTCCGCCGCGGCGCAGGCCGCGACCTCCTCGGTGATCGAGGAGAACAGCATCGGGTCGCCCTCGCACAGGCGCACCACGAGCTGCCCGTGCTTGGCCCGCTTGACCAGGTCGTCCTCGACGACCTCGACGCCTTCGCGGCAGTGGCGCAGCAACGGGCGGTGTTCTTCGTCGCCGAGCACCACGGCGTCGGCCTTGGCGAGCAGCTCGGCGGCGCGGAGCGTGAGCAGGTTGGGATCGCCGGGTCCCGCGCCCACGAAGGCGACGAATCCGGAGGTTGGACTATCGGAGCTCAATGGGAATGCTCCCCCATCAATCTGTCGGCTCCTTCGGCGATCATCTCGGCCGCCAGGAGGCGGCCCAGGTTCGCGGCCTCCGAAGGAGATCCGGCGGCGGACTTGCGGACCGCCTCGCGGCCGTCGATGGCGACGACCACGGCGGTCAGGTTCAGAGTGTGCCCGTCATCGGCCGCGAAAGCACCCACCGGAGCGGCGCAACCAGCCTCGAGAGCCGCCAGTACGGCTCGCTCGGCGGTCACCGCGGAGCGCGTGCGCGGGTCGTCGAGAACACTCAGGAACTCGATGAGGTCGGCCCTGTCGGACCTGCACTCCACGGCCAGCGCGCCCTGACCGGGAGCCGGCAGCAACTCCTCCACCTCGAAGATCTGTGCGATTTCGGCGTCACGGCCGATCCTGGTCAGGCCGGCCGAGGCCAGCACGACCGCGTCGAGCTCACCTGAGGTTACCTTGCCGATACGCGTGTCGGCGTTGCCGCGGATCGGGACGTACTCCAGGTCGGGCCGGAGCGCGCTCAGCATGGCGACCCGGCGCGGCGATCCGGTGCCGACCCGGGCGCCGGGCGCCAGGTCGGCGAACTTGCGCGGGCCGACCAGCGCGTCGCGGTGGTCGTGCCGGGCCGGGATCGCCGCCAGCGTGAAGCGCGGGTCCTGCTTGGTCGGCAGGTCCTTCAGCGAGTGGACGGCGAAGTCGACCTCGTCCTCCATGAGCTTGTCTCGCAGCGCGCTGACGAACACGCCCGTGCCGCCGAGCTGCGCGAGGTGGGCCTTGGTCACGTCGCCGAACGTCGTGACACCCACAAGTTCGACCGCGCGCCCGGTGAGCCGCGTGTAGTCGTCGGCCACCATCTGGGACTGCGTGGTGGCCATCAGGCTCCGGCGCGTCCCCAGCCGCAGAGCTCCCGACATCACAGCTCCACCTCCCTCACGGCCTCGGGCATCTTCGGATCGAGATTGAACAGCTCACGCAGCGCTTCCGCATAATGATCGCCGCCTGGGCAGGTGGCGAGTTGCTTGACACGCACCGTGGGCTCGTGGAGCAGCTTGTCGACGACCCGCTGCACGGTCATGGCGACCTCGTCGCGCGCCTTCTCGTCGAGGTCGGGCACCCGCATGAGCAGGCGGCCGAGCTCCGACTCGACCACGCTCGCCGCCTTGCTGCGCAGCGCCACCACGGTCGGGGTGACCTTGGCGGCCCGCTCCGCGTCGAGGTAGGCGCGGAGCTCCTCGGCCACGAGCGCGCGGACGGACTCGACGGCGTCGCCGCCGCGGGAGCCGATCCCGGACTCCTGGATGGTCTCCAGATCCACCAGCGTAACGCCGGGGACGGCCCGCACGCCCGGGTCGATGTCGTGCGGCAGCGCCAGGTCCAGCAGGAACGCCGGCCGGCTCAGCATGTCGGGCGTGATGACGTGGCGCCCGGCGCCCGTGCAGGTGATGACGATGTCGGCCCCGGCCAGCTCGTCGGCCACGGCGGCGAAGCCCACCGCCCGGCCGCCGACGGACTCGGCCAGCCGCGCGCCGCGCTCGTACGTACGGTTGGCCACCACGATGTCGGTGACCCCGGCGCGCGCCAGCGTGGCGGCGGCCAGCGAGCTCATGGAGCCCGCCCCGACCACCAGCGCCCGCCGCCCGGCCAGGTCACCCGCCAGGGCCAGGCCGGCGGAGACGAGGGAGGCGCCCGCCTTGTCGATGCCGGTCTCGTGGTGCGCCCGCTTGCCGACCCGCAGCGCCTGCTGGACCAGCTCGTTGAGGGTGGCGCCGACGGTGCCGTGGCGCTGCGCCAGCTTGAGCGCCTGGCGGACCTGGCCGAGGATCTGGCCCTCGCCCAGGACCATGGAGTCGAGCCCGCACACCATGGAGAACAGGTGCTCGACGGCCCGCTCCTCGTAGTGCACGTAGAGGTGCGGCGTCAGCTCCTCGACCGGGACGCCCGAGTGGACGCCGAGCAGGCCGCTGACGGCAGTGACGGCGGCGTGGAAGCGGTCGACCGTGACGTAGACCTCGACCCTGTTGCAGGTCGAGACCACCATGGCCTCCGCGACGCAGGGATCCTGCTGCACGTCGTACAGGAGTTTGGCGAGCGCGTCACCCGTGATCGAGACGCGCTCCAAAAGCGCCACCGGAGCGGTCCGGTGGCTGAGTCCGATAGCCAGAACACTCATTGACTGTCCACCGCCATGAGTGGCCCCCCAGCCTTGCGTTGCTCGTGGAACGCGAGAATCTGCAGTTCGATAGATAGGTCGACTTTACGGACATCGACGCCGTCCGGGACGGAAAGCACAACTGGGGCGAAGTTCAGGATGCTGGTCACGCCCACGGAAATCACACGATCGCACACTTCCTGCGCCGCTGCCGCCGGTGTCGCCAGAACCACGATCGAGACTCCACGCCGCTTGATGACGGCTTCCAGTTCGTCGATGTGCTCAACATTCAACCCCGCGATGGTGTCGCCCACGACTCCGGGGTCGGCGTCCACGAGCGCCGCGACGCGGAAGCCCCTGGAGACGAAACCGCCGTAGTTGGCCAGCGCGCGGCCGAGGTTGCCGACTCCGACGATCGCGACCGCCCAGTCTTGCGTCAGGCCGAGCTCGCGGGAGATCTGGTAGACGAGGTACTCGACGTCATAGCCTACGCCGCGCGTGCCGTACGAGCCGAGGTGTGACAGATCCTTGCGGAGCTTGGCCGAGTTGACGCCGGCGGCGACGGCCAGGTCCTCGGAGCTGACGGTCGCGATGCCCCGCTCGGCCATCCCGTGCAGCGCCCGGAGGTACAACGGAAGCCTGGCGACCGTCGCCTCGGGTATGCCGCGGTCACGGGGCTGGGACGGGCTCTTCACGTGCCGGAGCTCCAGGGGACGGGCGGTGTGGGGACCGCGTGAACGGAATCGAACCGTCTTTCAGGTTAATCCCTTTGTGAACCGATGCACAAAGTCGCGGCGGTAGCGTGTGCCTATGCATCGCATCACGTTGCTCGGGAAGCCCGGCTGTCACCTGTGTGAGGACGCGCGAGAGATCATCGCCAAGGTGGCGGGCGAGCTCGGGGTGCCGTGGGAGGAGATCAGCATCGAGTCCTCCGAGGAGCTTCAGGAGAAGTACTGGGAGATGATCCCGGTCACGCTGATCGACGGCGTGCAGCACGACTTCTGGCGGGTCGACGAGACCCGGCTGCGGGCGGCCCTCAGTACGTGACCGTCGGGAGCGGCACCACCTTCGCGGCGTTGACGTTGAGCTCGATGACGTTGGTGGCCAGCACCATCGCCTGCCGCTCGTTGACGAACCTCTCGACGTGAGGCTGGCGCTGGTGGTCGCGGTAGGCGACCTCGTCGCGGTAGAGCTCGTAGACGATGCGCTGCAGGGGGGCCGACTTGACCGCGTGGCAGGCGTACACGAGCGTGTCGGGCTCGCCCCGGCGCACGGCCTCGACGGTCGCCTCGGCCAGCCGGTCGAACGCCTCCCCGGCCCCGTCCATGATCGTGAAGACGGTGAGCAGGCCGTAGATGGTCGGTGAGGGCTTGCCGGAGCCGGGCTGCTGTTGCTGCTGCTGTTGGTGTTGCGGCGCGGGCGAGAACAGCTCGGCGCCCGGGTAGACCGCGCCGGTCCCCGGCATCGCGAAGTCGGGGCGCTGGGGCGGCGCCTGCGCGGCGGGCGGCGCGCCGTTCATGATGTAGCCGGTCGAGGGCCCCGAGTCGGGCGGCGGTGACATGCGCGCGGCGTAGTCGACCCCCTGGTCGCCCGCGCGGTATTCGGCCACCAGATCGCCCAGGCCCGACGACCTGCGCGGTGGGGAGGGCGGGAGCCCGGGACCGCCGGGAACGGGCTCAGGCATGCCCCTGGGGCCCGGCGGGGGCTGCATGGGCGCCTCGTCGCGGAACATGGGGCGCTCGTCGTGGTGCTGCGCGCGCTCCTCGCGACGCTGAGAGCGATCGTCCCGGCGCGAAGGGCGCTCGTCGCGGTCGGAGTCGAAATCGTCCTCGTCGTCGTCCTCGTACGGCGCCAGGGGCCGCAGCACGGTGTACCAGACGGCCGCCGCGGCGACGGCGAGCAGCGCCGTGGTGAACAGCGCCGGCACCGTGAACCTCATCGCGCCCACGAGCGCCATCCCCGAGGGGACGATGACCGCCGACGCGTGCAGGTTGTCGGTGTCGTATTCGTCACCCTGGCGCCACTTGATCCCCGCCACGACGAGCATGCCGAGCATGATCAGGACGGCGACGACGTGCACGCCGAGCAGCAGCTTGTCGGGGATGATCGCCCAGAAGTTGGCGGCCGTCGGCAGCGACTTGCCCATCTCCTCGCTCTTGAGCGGGTCGAAGATGAGGATGGCCACCGACACGATCGTCAGGGCGATGCCGATCAGCCATGCGAGGAACCTCGGCGGCGCCTTCTCCGCCAGCAACTGGACCATGCCGACGGCCAGCCAGAGCGGCGCCAGCAGCGATCCCGTGATCTGGTAGATCCGGAACGTGACCGAGCCGAACCCGAAGACGTAACCGATGCCGATCACGGCCAGTGACAGGCAAAGAGACACGACTGCAACGGTCCAGGCGATCAACCACCCCTCAGGCTCGTCGCGAAGTCGTTGAATCAGGGCGCCCACCGCGATCGCGGCCAGGAGCGCACCGGCGAAAGCTATGACGGCAACGAGGATCTCCATGATGACTCCAATGCTGCCGGACGAACCTCCCAGACCGGTAGCCGAAGAGGGAACGGGTCGGGAGACACGGTATCTGCCGATTACGCCTAGTCATGCCAGCACGCTGTGGATTGTGGAATTTCCGGTTGATTTCTAGAGTGTTCGAGCACGCCGCACCCCTTACCCCTAGGGATACCGGATGCCTGACTCGTCACCGTTCGCCGGGCTGCTTGCGCCAACGGTCGCTGTGCCTGCCCGGACGGGCGAGCCCGCCGTGCGCGAAGAAGTGCCCGACGACATTCGCACGCTGGTGCTGCATGCCAAAAGTGGCTGCACCGATTCCTTTGGCACGCTCTACGACCGGTATGTGGATCTCGTCTACCGCTACATCTACTTCCGGGTGGGATCGCACCAATTAGCCGAGGACCTCACCAGCGAGACCTTCCTGCGCGCGCTGCGCAGGATCGGCGACTTCACGTGGCAGGGACGCGACTTCGGCGCGTGGCTCGTGACCATCGCCAGAAATCTGGTCACCGACCACTTCAAATCCGGCCGCTACCGGCTGGAGATCCCGACGGGCGAGATCATCGACGTACCGCTCGACGGCTCGCACATCCCTGAGAACGCCGTGGTCAACGCGATCATCAACGACAGGGTCCTGCGTGCCGTACGAGATCTCAATCCCGAGCAGCAGGAGTGTGTGGTCCTGCGCTTTTTGCACGGCCTCTCGCTCGCGGAAACCGCGCTGATCATGGGGAAGAAGAGTGGAGCGATCAAAGCGCTGCAGTTCCGCGCCGTCCGGGCGCTGGCCAGGGCACTTAAGCACGATCTGGCGTAACTTCCCCCATCCGCATCTCGTTGTTCAGATGTCACTGCCGGATCCGTCAGGGAGCTGTCATGGGTAGGGCGCGCAGGGAGCGGGAGCTCGTGCTCGAGCACCTCGCGGAGCTGCGCAGCCTGCCGCTCGGGGGCATGCCCGAGCCCGCCTTCCGCGAGCGGCTGCGCGCGGAGATCCTGTCCGGCGCGCTCCTGGAAGCGCCCGAGCCGGAGGCACCCGCCCACCGCCGTCCGGCGCGCCGGCGGCCGCTGCTGTCGCAGCTGGCCACGCTGGGGCTGGCGGCGGCCTTGATGATCTCCTCCTTCGCCACGTACCAGTCGGTGCCGGGAGACTCCCTCTACCCGCTCAAGCGCGCCGCGGAGAGCACGCTCGTACGCCTCAGCAGCGACGACGCCGAACGCGGCGAACGCGAGCTCGACTCGGCCAAGACCCGGGCCAGGGAGGTCGCCACCCTGCTCGGCTCGGCCGAGGGCGGCCCGCTGGTCGGCAGGACGCTGAAGGACATGGAGGAGTCGACGCGCTCGGGCATCAGCAGACTGGAGCGGGCGGAGCCGCGCTCCCCTAAGATCAAGACCTTCGCCCGCGACCAGAAGAAGGTGGTCGGGCCGATACTCACGCAGCTCGACGACTCACAACTTGCCCAGGCGGAGGGATACCTTGACTACATCGAGGGTCTGGTCGCGCCTGACTAGGAAAGTAAGCTGAGCGCCATGTGGCGGCTAATTCGACGACGACACGAGATGGCGCCCGAGGCCGCCGGCGAGGCCGCGGCGCAGGCGGCGGCCACCGTCGCCCCGGTCGAGCCGGACCTGCAGGCGGCGGCGTTCTTCGACGTCGACAACACGATGATGCGCGGGGCCTCGATCTACCACTTCGCCAGGGGGCTGGCGACGCGGGGCATGTTCACGACGTCCGACCTGATGAAGTTCGCGGTCGGGCAGGCCGTGTTCAGGCTGCGCGGCAACGAGAACCCCGAGCACATCGCGGTCGCCAGGGAGACGGCGCTGGCGTTCGTGGCGGGGGCCAAGGTCGACGACGTCGTACGCCTCGGCGAGGAGATCTACGACGAGGTCATGGCCGACCGCATCTGGGGCGGCACCCGTTCCCTCGCCCAGAGCCACCTGGACGCGGGCCAGCGCGTCTGGCTCGTCACCGCCACCCCCGTGGAGCTGGCCCGCGTCATCGCGCAGCGGCTCGGCCTGACCGGCGCCCTCGGCACGGTCGCGGAGACCCGTGACGGGATCTACACGGGACGCCTGGTGGGCGACCTCCTGCACGGTCCCGCCAAGGCGGAGGCGGTGCGGGCCCTGGCCCGCCGCGAAGGCCTCGACCTGACCCGCTGCACGGCCTACAGCGACTCGGCCAACGACCTGCCGATGCTGTCGCTGGTGGGCTCGGCGGTGGCCATCAACCCGGACAGCGAGCTGCGGGAGCACGCCAGGAAGCACGACTGGCCCATCAAGGACTTCCGCACCGGCCGCAAGGCCACCCTGACGGCCCTGCCCATCGCGGCCGGCGTGGGCGCCATAGCCGGCGGCATCGCCGCCGGCATCGCCCTCCGCCGCCACTACCGCAACTCGATCTAGCCGTTACGGCGAGTCGTCACCCTCTGAGGCGTTTGAAGAGCTTTTCGGCCTCCGGTTGTTTCCACTGCAGGCGGTTCCTGTCCTCCGGATGCGGCTCCCACGGGACCGTCGTGAAGTCCAGCTTGGTGCCCGACAGCTCGGTGGCCAGCTCGTACATCGACTCCAGGTTCAGATCGGTCTTGACCGACCTGCGCACCATCTCCAGGAACGGCTTGAGCCGCTCGGGCGAGGACAACCCCGACCTGGCCTTCTTCAGCATCGCCAGCACGAGGGTCTGCTGCCGCTTCATCCGCTGGACGTCCGACCCGTCGCCGTAGTGCCGCAGGCGCACGTAGCCCAGCGCGGCCTCCCCGTTCAGCAGGTGCTTGCCGGCCGACAGCTTGAGCTTCGACGCCTTGTCGTCCACGGCCTTGGGCAGCGTGACCTCGACGCCCCCCAGCGCGTCCACCATGCCCTTGAAGCCTGAGAAGTCCACCTCCACCGAGTGCTGGATCCGCAGCCCGGTCAGAGACTCCAGCGTGCGCTTGAGACAGCCCGCCCCGCCGGTGTCGTACGCGGAGTTGATCATGCCGAACCTCGCGGGCGACGAGTCGCAGCGCGGGATCTGGACCATCGAGTCGCGCGGGACGCTGACGACGGTGGCGCGGCCGCGGTCGGCCGGGACGTTGACGATCATGATGGTGTCGGACCGCTTGCCGCCACCGCCGTCCTGTCTGGCCAGCATGGGGCCGTACTCGGCGTTGCCGTCGCCCACGCGGGTGTCGGAGCCGATCACCAGCACGTTCCGCGTGCCGCTCATGTCCACGGCCTGCGAACCGGCGGGCGGCGCGGCCGTGTGCCGGCCGCTGACGAGCACGGCGGGCACGGCGACGGCGCTCGCCGTGGCCACCGCGACCAGCCCCGCCGTCCACCAGCCGCCCCACCGGCGGCGGGGACGCGCGCGCAGCAGGCGGTCGCGCTGCCGGACGAGCGTCGCGGGCGGCTCGTGCCCGATCTCCTCCCCGAGGTCCCGGAGCAGCTTCAGGTCGTCCATCGTCACTCCTCCTCCATGGGGTTGGTGTCGCCGAGTGCGGCCCGCACCTTCCGCCTGCCCCTGTTGAGGCGGGAGCGCACGGTCCCGATGGGGATGCCGAGCGCCCGCCCGACCTCCTCGTACGTGAGATCGCCCCAGGCGATGAGCAGCAGCACGTCCCGGTCCTTGGCGGGCAGCGCCGCGAGGGCCCCGGCCAGCTCGGCGCGGACGGCCTGGGCGGTGACCCCGGCGGCCACCCGGTCCGCGGGCGACTCCACGTCGGAGTCGACAGGGGCGCGCAGGAGGGCCCGGTAACGGGCCGCCTCCTTGCGGTGGTGCCGGGAGATGAGCTTGGTGAGGATGCCGAAGAGCCACGGCCGGGCGTCCGGGTACGCCAGGTCGTAGCTCTTCCTGCGTGAGAAGGCGACCAGGAACGTCTCGCCGACGAGGTCCTCGGCCGGCTCTGGGCCGAGGCGTTTGGAGACGTACCGGTAGAGCATCGCGGAGTAGCGGTCGAAGAGCTCGGCGAACGCCTCGGGTTCGGTCCACGAGGCGCTCACGAGCTCCGCATCCGCACCCCTGGTGGCGGGTTGCGTGATCATCTCCGCCCTTCTTTGGGGGGATCGGTCACGGATGTCTTGCCACAACCCGCCCAGAGGGTTCACAGCTCCTTGAGCTGACCCCCGTCGATCACGAACTCGGCGCCAGTCGTGCTGCCGGAGCGTGGCGACGCGAGCAGGGCGACCGCGTCGGCGATCTCCTGCGGGTGGACGAGCCGCCCCGTGACCATCTTCATCGAGGCGGGCGCGACCTCGTTGATCACGCTCTCCTTGTCGGAGCCCGCCATGCCCGCGAAGACCTCGGCCGCGCCGCCCTCCTTGGTCCACCAGTCCGTCAGCACCGCGCCGGGCATCACCGTGTTGACCCTGACGCCCTGGGGCCCGTACTCCTCCGAGAGGGACTTGGTGAGCTGGTTGACGGCCGCCTTGGCGGCGCCGTAGTCGACGTTGACGGGGCCGGCCTGCCTGCTCATGGTGGAGGAGACGTTGACGATCGAGCCGCCGCTCCGCTCCAGCATGACGGGCAGGGCCGCCCGGATCATGCGTACGACCGCGAACAGGTTGAACTCGAACATGGCCGCCCAGTCCTCGTCGGAGGGCGTCAGGAACCCGGCACGCGGCAGCGTCGCCCCGGGCGGCGGGCCGCCGGCGTTGTTGACCAGGATGTCAACCCCGCCGAACTCCTCCACGGCCCGCGCCACGACCCGCGCGGGCGACTCGGGGTCCATCAGGTCCACGGGCACGTGCACGACCTTGTCGGGCCACTCGTCCGTACGGGTCCGCGAGGCCGCCACGACGTGGGCGCCCTCCTCGGCCAGGGTGGTGGCCACGGCCAGTCCGATGCCCTTGGACGCGCCCGTGACGACGGCGACGCGGCCGGAAAGCTGAAGATCCATGGGATTCCTCCCGATGTTTTGGCGAATTTGTCTTTGTCGCCCGTAGAACACCGGAGGCACCCCGCAGGTTTCACACGAAGGGCGGGAAGGCGTGTCCTCGGCGCAATCGCAGCTCGTTGAGCATCTGCTGGATGACCTCGCGAACGTGGTCGGTGAGGTTGAAGACCACCATCGGGTCGTCGGCCGCGGACGGGTCGTACTCGTCGGTGCGGATCGGCTCGCCGAACTCGATCATCCACTTGGACGGCAGCGGCACCAGCCCGAGCGGCCCGAGCAGCGGGAAGAACGGTGTGATCGGCAGGTAGGGCAGCCCGAGCATCCTGGCCAGGAACTTCAGATCGCCGACCTTGGGATAGATCTCCTCGGCCCCGACGATCGCGGTGGGCACGATCGGCACCCCCGCGCGGATGGCCGAGGCCACGAAGCCGCCGCGGCCGAACCGCTGCAGCCGGTAGCGGTCGCCGAACGCCTTGCCGACGCCCTTGAAGCCCTCGGGGAACACCCCGACCAGCTCACCCTTGCGCAGCAGCCGGTCGGCGTCCTCGGGGCAGGCCAGCGTGTGGCCGGTCTTGCGGGCCAGGTGGCTGAGCACCGGGAGCTGGTAGACCAGGTCGGCCCCGAGCAGCCGCAGCGGCCGGGCGGCCTCGTCGTGCAGGGCCACCTGCAGCATCAGCGCGTCGACCGGCAGCGTGCCCGAGTGGTTGGCGACGACCAGCGCCCCGCCCTCGTCGGGGATGTTCTTCAGCTCGACCGTCTCCACCCGGAACCAGTCGGTGTAGAGCGGCCTGATCAGCTCCAGGACCACCTTGTCGGTCAGCTCGGCGTCGTAGCCGAACTCGTCGACCTCGTAGTCGCCGTCGACGCGCCTGCGCAGGAAGGCCAGCAGCCTGGCCACCCGATCGGGCTCCTCGAACGACGGCGCCGCGCTGATCGGGATCACCACGGCGTCCTGTTGTTCCTGGGGAACGCTCAACTCCGCACACCTCCGAGCGGGTGCAGGCCGTGCGAGCGCAAGAAGTCGTCGAACGCCGCCCCGGTCGTGAACTTGGGCTTCCATCCGAGCGCCGCCTCCAGCGCGGAGGTGTCGACCGCGCGCCCGTGGCACATCAGCCTGACCTGCTCGGGCGAGTATTCGACCAGCCCGATCCTGCGTACGGCGTTGCCCAGCACCTTGAACGCGGGCGAGGGCAGCGGCATCGAAGGCCGGCCCGCCCGCCTGGCGCACTGCGACAGCAGCAGCACGCCTGCCCCGGCCACGTTGAACGTGCCGGGGTGCTCTTCCGTCGCCATCCGGCGCAACACCTCGACCGCGTCGTCCTCGTGGATGAACTGCAGTCGCGGGTCGAAGCCGAACACGGTCGGCAGCACCGGCTGGGAGAAGTAACGGGTCAGCGGCGAGTCGACGCCGGGACCCATGAAGTTGGCAAAGCGCAGCATCGACACCGTCACGTCGGGACGTCGCCGGGCGAAGCCCCGGACGTAGCCCTCGACCTCGACCGCGTCCTTGGCGTAGCCGTGGGTGGGGCCGTCGTGGGGCTCCAGGTCCTCGGTGAACACCGCGGGATCCCGCGGCGACGAGCCGTAGACGGCGGTGGTGGAGCGGACCACCACGCGCCGCACGGTCGCCGACCGCTGGCAGGCACCGAGCAGTTGCATGGTGCCTATCACGTTGTGCTCTTTCATGGCGGCCCTGCCACCGCTCCTCGACGGAGCGCTGACCAGGCTCATGTGCACAACAGTGTCGATGTCGGCAGCCGCGATCACCTGAGCGATGTCAGGGCTGCGCAAATCCACCCGAACGAACTCAGTCCGGCCGAGAGAGATGCCGCCGTCCCGTGTTAGCCAGGGGGGCGGCACGGTGTCAACTCCTATGACGCGGCTGATGTCCGGGTCGGACGAGAGAATGCTCGCCACCCGGGCGCCGATATGGCGCGAGACCCCGGTGACCAGCACGGTGTGGGTCATCAGCGCCTCGCAGCTGCGTAAGTTACTTCTTGTTACGCCGCTGGATGCGCGTCTTCTTGAGCAGCTTGCGGTGCTTCTTCTTAGCCATCCGCTTGCGGCGCTTCTTGATCACAGAGCCCACGGGACCCCCAGGTACTGATAGCAAGTCTGACCGGAGTGCGAGCGCACACCGGCTCACAGACTACCGGCGATCGACGGTGGATCGCCCCACCGGGGGGTGAGAGCCCGGTCGCGCCTTCCGGCGGCCGGGCCCCTCCCGGGACAGCTTTCACGACATTCACGACATGACGGGTCACGTCGCTACTTCAGCCTGCCTCGATGTAGGCCTCCCGCAGATAGTCGTGTACCGCCTGCTCAGGCACCCTGAACGACCGGCCGACACGGATGGCCGGCAACTCGCCAGAGTGGACGAGCCGGTACACCGTCATCTTGGACACCCTCATGACCGTCGCCACTTCCGCGACGGTCAGGAACTTCACCTCACTGAGAGGTCTTTCGCCTGCACCCATCGGACGCCTCTTCCGCACGTGTTTCCGGGTTATCCCCACTGGTGCCATTGCTCACGCACGTGTACTGCCGTCAGCGTAAGTCGGGACTCCGGGTGCGCAAACCCCCTAGTTTCTCAGTCGCCGGAGCCGCCTGTCAGCCGAACCAGCGAAATCGCTGGTGAGCAGCCGGGCAGAGCACCTCACCTGGACGTTGGAACTGTCCAAGTTGCCACACATAAGAGTCGCCGGAGCCCCATCAAAAGTTGGCAAAGGGACAGCGAGCCTCTTGGAATGCAGGCGCGAAAAGACGGTATCGGGAGGGCCGAATTCGACTCAAAGGGCTCGTGAGACCTGAGTGACGATCCGCTCCGTCAGCGGAGCGTAAAAGCGCGGTAGCACATTGTCATCGAGCGGGACGACCACGTCAATCTTTCCTTCGGCCTCGCCGAGGAAGAGTCCGGGGTCGTTGCTGTCGGCGAACGCCACTGTGTGCGCACCGGCCTCTCCCGCCGCTCCCGCCCAGCCGTGGTCGGCGATCACGAGGTCGGGAAGCTCCCCGCCGAGCTCGTCGATCATGTGGCACATGGGCGTGGCGTCGTGGGTGTGCACGAACGCGCCCCGGTCGTCGAGCATGGCGACGTCCTGCAAATAGCGGATCTTCCGCCGACGCCCGAAATTGGGCCCGGAGTACGACCATCCCTCGCCCGGCGCGAGCAGTTCGGCCCCGCGCTCGGCGCAGAGCCGCGCCAGCGGCAGGTGCACGGCGAGCAGCCCGGTCGGGTGCCCGGTGGCGAGCAGGACGCGCGGGCTCTCCCGCGACAGCACGGCGGCGATGGACTCGGCCATGTCGTCGAGCGCGTCGATCACCAGGTCGGGGTCGATGGTGTCCTGGCCCCAGCGGTGGTCGGGGTCGGAGGCCACGCCGGCCGACTTGGCCATCAGCGCCAGGATGTCGCGGTACGACCACGGCTGGTCGAAGGTCAGGCCCAGCTTGTAGTGCGGGTCGCCGTTGGCGAGCGAACTGTAGTGGTCGAGGTTGTTCTCTCGGGGGGTCGCGACGTCGCCGGCTATTCGAGTCTGGACAAGGTGCTCTCGTAGTTGGTCGCGGCTAAGCACAGCACTTCCTCGTTAGGGCATTGGATCGAGGCCGTGCAGGGGGAACACCGCATGTCGGGTCGCCATGACAGCACGGTCAATGGGGTCCGCTGGGTCATAACCACCAGAGATGTCACGAAATTCCGGAGTGCGGCCATCCGTCATCGTGAGCGGCGGCGTCTCGCCCGTACGTTCCCTGACGAACTGGCGCCAGCTCTCGCTCGTCGGGGTGGCCGGATCGACCGGGTGACCCGCCAGCTCGGCGATGAGATGGGTCCACGCCCGCGGCACCACCTGCACCAGCTCGTAACCGCCGCCGCCGGTGGCGATCCACCGGCCGCCGGCGGTCTCGTGGGCCAGGTGGTGCAGGGCGGCGTACGCGGCCCGCTGGCCGTCGACGCTGAGCATCAGGTTGGCCAGGGGGTCGAGCGCGTGGCTGTCGCAGCCGTGCTGGGTGACCAGGATCTCCGGCCTGAACTCGTGCAGCAGCGGCGGCACGACCGCGTGGAAGGCCCGCAGCCACCCCGAGTCGCCGGTCCCCGCGGGGAGCGCGACGTTGACGGACGTGCCCTCCGCGCCGGTCTCCTCCGGGAAGCCGGTGCCGGGGAACAGCGTGCGCGGGCTCTCGTGCAGGCTGATCGTCAGGACCCTGGGGTCGTCGTAGAAGGCCGCCTGGACACCGTCGCCGTGGTGGACGTCCACGTCCACGTACGCGATGCGGCCGGCCCCCTGCCTCAGCAGCCAGGCGATGGCCAGCGCGGGATCGTTGTAGACGCAGAAGCCGCTCGCGCTGGAGCGCATCGCGTGATGGAGGCCGCCGGCGACGTTGACGGCGTGCTCGGCCGAGCCCTCCCAGACCGCGCGGGCGGCGGCCAGCGAGGCGCCGGCGATCAGCGCGGAGGCGTCGTGCACGCCCTGGAACGCGGGGTTGTCCGGCGTGCCGAGCCCGGCACCCAGGTCGGGCCGCCCGGAGGCGGACACGCGCTTGACGGCCTCGATGTAGTCGCTCGTGTGGACCATGGCCAGCTCGGCGTCCGTCGCGGGCTCGCAGCCGGCCATCTCGACCTTGTCGAGCACGCCGAGCGCGCGGGCGAGCGCCATGGTCAGCTCGACGCGCACGGGGGCGAGCGGATGGCTCGGGCCGAAGTTGTAGGAGGTGAGAGCGTCGTCCCAGATCACCCGCGCCGACCGGCTCATCCGTATCCTCTCCCTCGTCCTTGGGGCGACGTTACCGCAGGGCAGACGCCGCCTTGTAGCCCAGAGTCGGCCAACCGATCTAGAAATTTCATGATTAGGGTCGTAGCGTGCGGCGAACCTTCCTCAAGATCGTGCGCTACTTCAGACGCCCCAGGGTCTTCGACACGACGCTCGTGGTCGTGCTCTCCCTTCCCGCCCTGATCGCGCTGTTCTTCATGCTTCGCCTGGGCGACATGACATCCGTCCCGAGCGCGGTGTTCTACCTGGCGGGCATGCCGTTCCTGCTCATGCGCCGCCGCAGGCCGCTCGTCACCGTCGCGCTGGTGACCGCTGTGGACATCGCGAGCATCGCCACCGTCACGGCGCTGAACAGCGGCGTGGCCGCGTCCATCGCGCTCTACAGCGTGGGCCGCTACACCGCGGGCCGCACGACCGCGATCGCGACGGCGGCGGTGTTCGCCGCGTACGCGACGGCGGCGGAAGTGCTCAGGCAGCTCGCCGGCGGCTGGGTGATCTCCCTGTTCTCCGTCGGCGTGCCCGTGGGGATCGGGCTGATCGTCCGGCTCAGGACCGAGCTCGCCGAGCGCGGCCGGCGCGAGGCCGCCGACGCGGCCGTGCGCGCCGAGCGGCGGCGGATCGCCAGGGAGCTGCACGACGTGGTCGCCCACCACATCACCGTCATCAACGCGCTGGTCGGCGGCGCTCGGGCGACGCTCCCGCCCGAGCAGGAGGTCACCAGGAACGCGCTGGAGAGCGCGGAGCAGACCGCCCGGCAGGCGATGTCGGAGATGCGCCGCCTGCTGGACGTGCTCAGGGCCGACGGCAGCGAGGGCCCGGACGCCGCGACCGGGGTGGGCGCCGACCGGCTACCCTCGTTGATCAAGGAGGCGAAGTCGGCGGGGCTGCCCGCCAGCCTGGTCGTGACGGGCGAGCCCGTCGCCCTGCCCGCGACCGTCGACCACGCCGTCTACCGGATCGTGCAGGAGGCGCTGACCAACACCCGCAAGCACGCGACCAGCGCCAGGGCGAGCGTGCGGCTGGCGTACGAGCCCCGGGCCGTGGAGGTCGAGGTGGTGGACGACGGCCTGGCGGCGGGCGGCGGCACGCCGGGGTTCGGGCTCGGCGGCATGGCCGAGCGGGTGGCGTTATGCGGCGGCCAGCTCTCGACCGGGCCCCGCCCAGAAGGAGGCTTCCGCGTGCTCGCCCGCATCCCCCTGGAGGCGCCGTGAAGATCAAGGTACTGCTGGCCGACGACCACGAGCTGGTCCGCAAGGGCTTCCGGCTGATGCTCGACGCGCAGCCCGACCTCGGCGTGGTCGGCGAGGCCGCGGACGGGGCCGAGGCGGTGGAGCTGTGCCGGCGGCTGCGGCCCGACGTGGTGCTGATGGACCTGCACATGCCGGGTCTCGACGGGGTGCGCGCGACCGAGCTGATCACCGCGGAGCTGCCGGAGGTGCGGGTGCTCGCGCTGAGCACGTTCGACCTGGACGAGAACGTGGTCGCGGCGCTCAGGGCGGGCGCCGGCGGGTTCCTGCCCAAGGACGTCTCCCCCGAGGAGCTCATCGAGGGCGTACGCGTGGTGCACCGGGGCGAGTCGGCCGTCGCGCCGCGCCTGCTGACCCGGCTGATCGGTGCATTCATCCACGTGTCCCGCCCGAGGCAAGTACCCGCCGAGCTGGACGGGCTGACCGACCGCGAGCGGGAGGTCCTCGTGCTGATCGCCCGCGGCAGGTCCAACACCGAGATCGCCCAGGACCTGTCCGTCTCCCCCTCGACCGTCAAGAACCACGTGACGAGCCTGTTCGCCAAGATCGGCGTCAGGGACCGGGCGCAGGCCGTGATCGTGGCATATGAGGCGGGGCTGATCCGCCCAGGAGAGTAGGACCACGCTCCCAGACCCCCTCGCCGGAGACGGTTCCCGGGCAGGAGGAAACCGGGTGCGCGCGACGGCACGCTGGGATCATGAGCGCGATACGAGCTACGAACCTGAGCAAGCGCTACGGCGGCACCGCGGCCGTCTCAGACCTCTCCTTCGACGTCGAGCCGGGCCAGGTGACCGGATTCCTGGGGCCGAACGGGGCCGGCAAATCGACGACCATGCGCATGATCCTCGGGCTCGACCGGCCGTCCGGCGGCTCGGTGCTCGTGGACGGCCGGCCGTACGGGGAGCTGAGGCATCCGCTGCGCAAGGTGGGCGCGCTGCTGGACGCCAAGGCCGTGCACGGCGGGCGGAGCGCGTACAACCACCTGCTGGCCATCGCCCAGAGCAACGGCATCCCCGCGGGCCGCGTGAACGAGGTGCTGGACGCGGTGGGCCTGCGCGAGGTGGCCAGGCGGCGGGTCGGCGGGTTCTCGCTGGGCATGTCGCAGCGGCTGGGCATCGCCGCGGCGCTGCTCGGCGACCCGGAGATCCTGATCTTCGACGAGCCCGTCAACGGGCTCGACCCCGACGGCATCCTGTGGATCCGCACGTTCATGCGCAAGCTGGCCGCCGAGGGCCGGACCGTGTTCGTCTCCAGCCACCTGATGAGCGAGATGGCGCAGACGGCCGACCACCTGATCGTGATCGGCAAGGGTCGGCTCATCGCCGACACGAGCGTGCAGGAGTTCATCGGGCGCAGCTCGCAGGGGTACGTACGGATCCGCTCGCCCCGCCTGGCCGAGGTGGCCGAACTGGTCAAGGTCGGCGAGCTGCACCCCGACCACCTGCGCGTGACCGCGATGAACACGCTCGAGATCGGCACCCTCACCGCGCGGGCCGGGATCCCGCTGGAGGAGCTGACGTTCGTGCAGCCCTCGCTCGAAGCGGCCTACATGGAGCTCACCAAGGAC
This sequence comes from Nonomuraea sp. NPDC049625, assembly GCF_040675285.1. NCBI lineage: Bacteria > Bacillati > Actinomycetota > Actinomycetes > Streptosporangiales > Streptosporangiaceae > Nonomuraea > Nonomuraea sp. NPDC049625. The sequence goes on from NZ_JBFAOQ010000014.1 coordinate 42,534, forward strand.
AGCCTGGAGTTCTCGTCATGATCGACATCCTCAGGTCCGAATGGACCAAGATCCGCTCGGTCCGCTCGACGGTGTGGACGCTGGCCGTCACCGCGCTGCTGATGCTGGGCATGGGCGCGCTCATCAGCATCGCCGCGAAGAACTCGGCCGACGGGCCGATCGACGCACCGCAGGCGATCATGATGGGGCTGGTCGGCACCATGTTCGCCTCGCTGTCCATGGCCACGCTGGGCGTGCTGGTCATCTCCAGCGAATACCGCACGGGCGGCATCCGCACGTCGCTGATGGCCGTGCCCAAGCGCATGAGCCTGCTGACCGGCAAGATCGTGGTGTTCACGGCGGTGTCCCTGGTCGTCTCCACGGTCGCTTCCGGGGCCTCGGTCCTCGTCAGCCTGATGGTCACGCAGCCGCCGGCGCTGGAGACGGGTGACGTGGTCCAGGCCGTGCTCGGCGGCGGTCTCTACCTGACCGCCTGCGGGCTGTTCGGGCTGGGGCTGGGCACGCTCATCCGGCACACGCCGGGCGCGATCGTCTCGGCCATCGCGCTGATGCTGGTCCTACCGCAGGTGACGACCATGCTACCCGGGCAGTGGGGCAAGACCGTGTCCGACTACTTCACCACCAACGCGGGCTCCCAGATCGTGATGCCCCGGGGCGGCAGCTCGCTCGGCCCGTGGAACGGGTTCGGCGTCTACCTCGTCTGGGTCGTGATCGCCATGATCGCGGGGGCCGTCCTGATGCAGAAGCGGGACGCCTGAGATCACTCGGCGCGGAGGGCGATGACGGGGTCCAGCCGGCCCGCCCTCCGCGCCGGCGCCACGCCGAAGAACACCCCGACCGCCGCCGACACCCCGAACGCCAGCGCGATCGACCACCACGTGATCGACGCCGGCACCTCAGTGAACGCCGCGATGGCCAGCGCGCCGCCCACCCCGAGCACGATCCCGGCGAGCCCGCCGATCGTGGTCAGCAGCACCGCCTCGATGAGGAACTGGGCCAGGATGTCGCGCTGCCTGGCCCCCAGCGCCTTGCGCAGCCCGATCTCCCGGGTGCGCTCGCGGACGCTGACCAGCATGATGTTCGACACGCCGACGCCGCCGACCAGCAGCGAGATGCCCGCGATGGCGGCCAGCACGCCGGTGAGCATGCCGAGCACGCTGCCGATCGTGCCGAGCAGCGCGGTCTGCGTGACCGCCGAGAACTGCTCGCCCGGATACCGCGCCCGCAGCGCCGCGGTCACCTTCTCCGACAGCGGATCGATCTCGTCCGGCCCGGACGCGCCGACCGCCAGCCCGTTGATCCGCTCGATCCCGAGCAGCCGCTGCGCCGTCGTCACCGGGATGTGGATCTCCTGGTCGCGGGAGAGCCCGAACGTCTGCCCGATCTCGGCGTACACGCCCACCACCCGGAACCTGGCCCCGGCCACCGTCACCTGCCGCCCGATCGGGTCCAGGTCGCCGAACAACCGGTCGGCCACCTCCGAGCCGAGCACGGCCACCCTGCGCCGGGTGTCCACGTCGGTCTCGCTCAGCGGGCGGCCCTTGTCCAGGGGGCGCTCGAAGATGTTGACGAGGTTCTGGTCGGTGCCGATCACCGTGACGAACGCCTCGGCCCTGCCGACGCGTACGGTCTCGCCCGACTGCAGCGAGACCGTCACCTTCGACGGGTCGCCCACCACGCGCCGCAGGTAGGCGACGTCGGCCAGGCCCAGCTTGCTCTGCGTCGGGGCGGCGCCCAGGCTGATGCGGCCGGGGACGACGAGGATGATGTTCGTGCCGAGGCCCGAGATCTGCTTCTCGATCTCGTCCTTCGCGCCGGTGCCGATGGCCACCAGGATCACCACGGCCAGCACGCCGATGATCACACCCAGCATGGTCAGCGCGCTGCGCAGCCGATTCACCCGCAGAGCTTCCAGCGCCATGGCGAACGCTTCGCTGGACCTCACGCCGTGTCCTTCTCGATCAACCCGTCCCGTACGTGGATCTGCCGCCGGGCGTGGGCGGCGACCTCCGGCTCGTGCGTGACGAGCACCACCGCCACCCCGCCCTCGCCGTTGAGGCGGTCGAGGATGGCCATGACCTCGGCCCCGTTGGCGGTGTCGAGGTTGCCCGTGGGCTCGTCGGCCAGCAGCACCTTGGGCTCCCCGACCAGCGCCCTGGCGATGGCGACGCGCTGCTGCTCGCCGCCCGACATCTGAGACGGCCGGTGCTCCAGCCGGTGCCCGAGCCCGACCGCCTCCAGCGCCGTACGGGCCCGCGCGCGCCGCTCGGCCCGGCCGACCCCCCGGTAGACCAGCGGCAGCGCCACGTTGTCCAGCGCCGACGTCCTGGCCAGCAGGTGGAAGGACTGGAAGACGAAGCCGATGGTCTTGTTCCGGAGCTCGGCCAGCTCGGTGTCGGACAATCCGGAGATCTCCACCCCGTTGACCTTGAGCACGCCCGAGCTGGGACGGTCGAGGCAGCCGAGCAGGTGCATGAGCGTCGACTTGCCGGACCCGGAAGGCCCGACGATGGCGGCGAACTCGCCCTGGTCGATCCGGAGCGACACGCCGCGCAGCGCCTCCACGGCCACGCCGTCGAGCTGGTAGCGCCGGGTGAGGTCCACCGCCTCGATGGCGGCCGTCACGGGATCCGCTGCCCTTGCCGTACGGAGTCCGCGCCCTTGACCACGATCCGGTCGCCCACGGACAGCCCGCTCAGCACCTCGACCACCGCGTCTCCCTGGGCCCCCAGCTTGACCACGCGGCGCTCCGCCGCGCCGTTCCTGATCGCCCAGACCACGCTCTCGCGCCCGCTGGAGACGATGGCCGAGGCCGGGGCCGAGACGGCGGAGGGCGACTCGCGCACGGTCAGCCGCGTGACGGCGCTCATGCCCGGCTTGGGGGTGGGCGCCTTGGAGCCGTCGTCGAAGGCGCCGGGCCCGAGCGTGAGCCGCACCGGGTAGCTGACGCCGCCCGTGGTGCCCTCCATGGGGGTGACGCCGATGCCGGTCACCACGGCCCTGTACGTGGCGCCGGGCACCGCGTCCAGCTCGACGCCTGCCCGCACGCCCTTCTTGACCAGCAGCACGTCGGTCTCGTCGACGTCGGCGTCCAGGGTGAGCTCGGAGACGTCGGTGACGGTGACGATGGAGTCGCCCGCCGAGACGGGGACGCCCGCCACGACCGGGCTGCCGGAGGTGGAGCCGCCCGTCGACGGCAGGGACGGGAGCTGCTGCCCGCCGCCGGGCAGCCGGCTGAGCAGCCCTTCGACGCCGCTCCCGGCCCCGCCGCCGCCCGAGGCGCGGCCGAGCGTGACGACGCCGCCGAACGGCGCCTTGATCGTGAGCGACCTGACCGTGCTCTCCGCCGCCTTGACCGCGGCCTTGGCCTGCGACTTCGAGGCCGCCTGCAGCGAGGCCATGGAGCGGGACAGCCCGCCGGTCACGCCGGACATCAGGCCGCTGATGGAGCGGTTGAGCTGGGCGGTGATCGAGGCCAGGGCCCTGGTCTGCGCCTTGTGCTGGGCCTGGGCGAGGTCGATGGCGTTCAGGAGCTGCCGGCGCGTCTTCGCGTCCTCGACCTTCTTCGCCTCCTTGCGGGCCCTGGCGAAGTGGGCGGCCACCTTGCGGTCGAACGCCCGGGTGTCGAACGACGGCAGCCGGACCTCCGGCGTGCCGAAGCTCGCGGGGGTGGCCGCCTTGGAGGCCTGGCGGGCCTGCCGGAGCTGGCTCTGGGCCTGGGGCGAGCTGATCCTGACCAGGATCTGGCCCTTGCGCACGCGGTCGCCCTCGCGGACGTACAGCTTGGCGATCGTGCCCTGGGCGGGCGAGCGCAGTGTCGCGGAGGCACGCGCGCCGATCGTGGCGGGGGCCTCCACGACCTCCGTGACCGGGCCCCGGCCGACCTCGCCGACCTGGACCGCGGGCGGCGGCTCGGAGGAGCAGCCGGTCAGTACGAAAAGGACGAGCAGCGGCGCGATGCCGCGACGTAACGTCACGCGACCCATCGTAGGAGTGAGGCCGGCCGGTCTCTCAGCCGGAGGCGAGCTGGCGCCCCCGGTCGCGGGCGGCCTCGATCGCGGCCAGGAACGCGGCCCGCACGCTGTGCCGCTCCAGCTCCGCGATGGCGGCGATGGTCGTGCCGCCCGGCGAGGTGACGGCCTCGCGCAGGATCACCGGGTGCTCGCCCGAGTCGCGCAGCATCACGGCGGCCCCGACGATCGACTGGGTGACCATGTCGAGCGCGGCGGCCCGCGGCATGCCGAGCAGGATGCCCGCGTCGACCATGGCCTCGACCAGGTAGAAGAAGTAGGCCGGGCCGCTGCCGGACAGGGCCGTGGCGGCGTCCTGCTGGGACTCGGGGATGCGCAGCACCTTGCCGACCGGGCTGAGCAGGCCCTCGGTGCGCTTGAGGTGCTCCTCGCCCGCGTGGGCGCCCGCCGAGATCACGCTCATCGCCTCGTCGAACCTGATCGGCGTGTTGGACATCACCCGGACCACGGGCACGTCCACCCCGAGCCGCTGCTCCACGAACGCCGTCGTGATGCCGGCCGCGGCGGTGATCACGAGCCGGTCGGCGGGCACGTACGGGGCGATCTCGGCCAGCAGCGTCGCCATGTCCTGCGGCTTGACGGCCAGGATGAGGGTGTCGGCGACCTTGGCGGCCTCGGAGTTGGAGACGGTGCGCACGCCGTACGTCTCGCGCAGCGCCTGCGCCCGCTCGGTCCGGCGGCTGGTCGCCATGATGTCGCCGGGCTTGAACCCGGCGCGCAGCAGACCGGACAGCAGGGCCTCGCCCATCTTGCCCGTGCCCAGAATCGCAATCATTGGGGCAGCCTACCGTCGGCTCACCAGCGACCTGAGGAAGAAGGCCAGGTTGCGGGGGCGTTCGGCCAGGCGGCGCATGAGGTAGGCGTACCAGTCGGAGCCGTAGGGGACGTAGACGCGCATCCTGGCGCCCTGCCCGGCCAGGCGGAGCTGTTCGTCGGGGCGCACGCCGTACAGCATCTGGTGCTCGTAGCCGGTGGCGTCGCGGCCCTCAAGGACGGCGAGCGTGGAGGCGATCCGTACGAGCCTGGGGTCGTGGGTGGCGACCATGGGGTAGGCGGTGCCGGCCATCAGGACCCGCAGGCACCGTACGAAGGAGCGGTCGATGTCGGCGGGCCTGGTGTAGGCCCCCGGGGCGGTGTACGCGCCCTTGCACAGGCGCACCCGGGCCCCGCCGAGCTTCTCGCAGCGATCCAGCGAGTCCGGCAGGTACGCCTGCACCACCACGCCCACGTCGGGATGGTCCTTGCGCAGCGCGGCGTGCACGGAGTGCAGGCCGGGGATCGTGTCGTGCTCCTCGGCGTCGAGCGTCACCGTGACGTCACGGGCCGCGGCGGCCCGGCAGATCGCGGCGGCGTGGTCGAACGCGAGCCCCTCCGACAGCCGCAGCCCGAGCGCCGTCAGCTTGACCGACACGTCGGCGCCGGCGGGCAGCAGGGCCAGCAGCCGCAGGTACTCGGTGACCCCCTCCTCGGCCTGCGCCTGCTCGGTCACCTCCTCGCCGAGGTGGTCGACGGTGACGAGCAGCCCCTTGCGGGTCAGCTCGCCGATCACCCCGCGCACGTCGCCGGCGACGAAGCGCCCGACCACGCCCGCGGTCAGCGGCGACGTCGAGATGAGGCGCTCGGCGCGTTCGCTCTTGGATATGGCAATAAGGGCCTGACGGAGCACGTGAACCACACTAAACCGGGGCATGATGAACCGCGGAACACTCCTGTCCGTCGAATGGGTATGCGTGCAATGACTGCGACTCTCCTGGCCGGTTGTCTGGTGCTCGCGACGAGTTGCGGCGCGGCGGCGCCCGCCGAGCGGGCCTCCACGGCGGTCCCGGCCAAACCGCCCGCCGTGGCCGAGCCGGTCACCACCACCCCGACGACGAGCCCCGAGAAGGGCCCACAGCCGGTCAAGCCGACCGGCAACGCCATCAACGTCCACAAGGTCCGCTGGACCAAGGCCAGGGCGGTGTCCAAGCGGAAGGTCCAGCTCACCTGGTGGTCGGGCGTCGCCCCGTGCACGGTGCTGGACCGCGTCAAGGTCAAGGAGTCGCCCAAGTTCGTCACGGTCACCCTGTACGAGGGCACCGCGCCCAAGGCCAGGAACGTGTCGTGCATCATGATCGCGATCGAGAAGACCACGACGATCACGCTCAAGAAGCCGATCGGCAAGCGCAAGATCGTCGACGGCTCCAAGTAGGGCGCCATGCGGCCCGACGCCCCGGCCCCGTGCCGGGGCGTCTTCATGCTCAGGAACCTTCCGCGGATCCGCCGCCGTTAGAGGGAATGCCGGTGCGCTCACGAGGGTTGAGTCGAGTAGGCTCAAGTCGTTTGACAAAGACGACCGGCATTCGTACCTTGAGTCCACAAGACTCAACTTTGACTACAAGGACGTACTCATGGCACGTGCGGTAGGTATCGACCTTGGGACGACCAACTCCGTCGTCTCGATCCTCGAGGGCGGTGAGCCCACCGTCATCGCCAACGCGCAGGGCTCGCGGACCACGCCGTCCGTGGTCGCCTTCGCGAAGAACGGCGAGGTCCTCGTCGGTGAGGTCGCCAAGCGGCAGGCCGTCACCAATGTGGACCGGACGATCCGATCGGTCAAGCGGGAGATGGGCACCAACTGGTCCCAGGAGATCGACGGCAAGAAGTTCTCGCCCCAGCAGATCAGCGCCTTCGTCCTGCAGAAGCTGAAGCAGGACGCGGAGGCCTACCTCGGCGAGAAGATCACCGACGCGGTGGTCACCGTTCCCGCCTACTTCAACGACGCCCAGCGCCAGGCCACCAAGGAGGCCGGCACGGTGGCGGGCCTCAACGTGCTCCGCATCATCAACGAGCCGACCGCGGCGGCCCTCGCCTACGGGCTCGACAAGGAGCAGGACCAGACCATCCTGGTCTTCGACCTCGGTGGCGGCACCTTCGACGTGTCGCTGCTCGACGTCGGCCAGGAGGACGGCCACGGCTTCGTCGAGGTCAAGGCCACCTCCGGCGACAACCACCTCGGTGGTGACGACTGGGACCAGCGCGTCGTCGACGAGCTCGTCAAGCGCTTCCAGAACGCGCACGGCGTCGACCTGTCCAAGGACAAGATGGCGCTCCAGCGCCTGCGCGAGGCGGCCGAGAAGGCCAAGATCGAGCTGTCCAGCCAGTCCGAGACCAACATCAACCTGCCCTACATCACGGCCTCGTCCGAGGGCCCGCTGCACCTCGACGAGAAGCTGACGCGCTCCGAGTTCCAGCGGCTGACGGCCGACCTGCTCGAGCGGACCAAGGGCCCGTTCCACCAGGTCATCAAGGACGCCGGCATCAAGGTCTCCGACATCGCCCACGTGGTGCTCGTCGGCGGCTCGACCCGCATGCCCGCCGTGACCGAGCTGGTCAGGGAGCTGACCGGCGGCAAGGAGCCCAACAAGGGCGTCAACCCGGACGAGGTCGTCGCCATCGGCGCCGCCCTGCAGGCCGGTGTGCTCAAGGGTGAGGTCAAGGACGTCCTGCTGCTCGACGTGACCCCGCTGTCGCTGGGCATCGAGACCAAGGGCGGCATCTTCACCAAGATCATCGAGCGCAACACGACGATCCCGACCAAGCGCTCCGAGGTCTTCACCACGGCCGAGGACAACCAGCCGTCGGTGCAGATCCAGGTCTTCCAGGGTGAGCGCGAGATCGCCTCGTACAACAAGAAGCTGGCGACCTTCGAGCTGACCGGCATCGCGCCGGCGCCGCGCGGCATCCCGCAGATCGAGGTCACCTTCGACATCGACGCCAACGGCATCGTCAACGTCTCCGCCAAGGACCTGGGCACGGGCAAGGAGCAGTCGATGACGATCACCGGCGGCTCCGCGCTGCCGAAGGACGACATCGAGCGGATGATGCGCGAGGCCGAGTCGTACGCCGAGGAGGACAAGAAGCGCCGCGAGGAGGCCGAGGTCCGCAACAACGCGGACGGGCTCGCCTACCAGACGGAGAAGTTCCTCCGCGAGAACGACGACAAGGTCCCCGGCGACATCAAGACCGAGGTCAACGACGCCCTGTCCGAGCTGAAGAAGGCTCTGGAGGGCACCGACACCGACGTCATCCGCACCTCCGCCGAGAAGCTCGCCACGGTCAGCCAGAAGATGGGTTCGGCGATCTACGCCGCGAGCCAGGGCCAGCAGGCCGGTGGCGAGGGCGCCCCGCAGGACGCCGCCGCCGGTGACGGCCAGAAGGCCGACGAGGACGTGGTCGAGGCCGAGATCGTCGACGACGAGCCGAAGAAGGACAAGTGATGCCGCCGCGCGACAACGGGCATGACGAGCCGGTGATCCGCGACAACCGCAAGATCGACCCGGACACGGGGCAGGTCAGGGACACCACCGTCGCCGACCAGGCGGCCCAGCCGCCGGCGGCGGAGGTCTTCGCCAACGGCGAGCTGGAGGCCCAGCTCGCCGAGCGGACCGCGGACCTGCAGCGACTCCAGGCCGAATACGTGAACTACCGCAAGCGGGTCGAGCGCGACCGGGCCGCGGTCAGGGAACAGGCTGTCGCGGGCGCGCTGGTGGAGCTCCTGCCCGTGCTCGACGACATCGGCCGGGCCCGCGACCACGGCGAGCTCACCGGAGGCTTCGCGAAGGTGGCCGAGTCGCTGGAGGCGGCCGTCACCAAGCTGGGCCTCAGCGCCTTCGGTCAGAAGGGCGAGCTGTTCGACCCGACCGTCCACGAAGCGCTGATGCACAGCTACTCATCCGAGGTCACCGAGCCGACCGCGATCGAGGTGCTGCAGCCCGGATACCGGATGGGTGACAGGGTGCTGCGCCCGGCGCGGGTGGCCGTCGCGGAGCCCGGGGACGCCACTCCCGCGTCCAATGACGACGACGAAAACTGACAACGAGGACGAAGGGCCGTAGATGAGCACCAAGGACTTCCTGGAGAAGGACTACTACGCCGTCCTTGGTGTGCCCAAGACCGCCACCGCCGAAGAGATCAAGAAGGCCTACCGGAAGCTGGCCAGGCAGTACCACCCGGACACCAACCAGGGCGACGTGACCAAGGAGACCAAGTTCAAGGAGGTCTCCGAGGCTTACGACGTCCTGTCCGACACCAAGCGCCGCAAGGAATATGACGAGGCGCGCACGCTGTTCGGGTCCGGGGTGGGCGGCCAGCGGCCCGGTGGTGGCGGGTTCCCGTTCGACTTCGGCGACCTGTTCGGCGGCACCGGACAGAACACCGGCAGCGGTGCGGGCGAGCGGCTCGGCGACCTGTTCGGCGGGCTGTTCAACCGTGGTGGCGGCACCACCCGCACGACCACCACGTCCAGGCCGAGGCGTGGCCAGGACATCGAGTCCGAGGTCACGCTGACGTTCACCGAGGCGGTCGAGGGCACCACGGTGTCGCTCAGGCTGACCAGCTCGGCCGCCTGCGCCGCGTGCACCGGCACCGGCGCCAAGGCGGGCACGACCCCCAGGGTCTGTCCCACCTGCGAGGGCACGGGCGCGGCCAGCCGAAACCTGGGCAACTTCGCCTTCTCCGAGCCCTGCCGCGACTGCAAGGGCCGCGGGCTGATCGTGGACGACCCCTGCCCCGTGTGCGAGGGCAGCGGCCGGGCCAAGAGCACCCGCACCATCCAGGCCCGCATCCCCGCCGGCGTGGCCGACGGCCAGCGGGTCAAGCTCAAGGCCAAGGGGGCGCCGGGCGAGAACGGCGGGCCCGCCGGCGACCTCTACATCCTCACGCATGTCAAGCCGCACGCCGTCTTCGGCCGGTCGGGTGACAACCTGACGATCACCGTGCCGGTGACGTTCACGGAGGCGGCGCTCGGCGCGGAGATCAAGGTGCCGATCCTCAAGGGCATGCCGGTCACGCTGCGCATTCCCACGGGCACGCCCAACGGGCGCACGTTCCGTGTGCGCGGCAGGGGCGTGACCCGCAAGGACGGCACCAAGGGAGACCTGCTCGCCATGGTCGAGGTGGTGGTGCCGAAGACGCTCGACGACAAGTCACGTGAGCTCCTCAACGAGTTCAACACCGCGACCGCGGGTGAAGACCCGCGCGCTGAGCTGATTCAGCGAGCCAGAAGCGAGTAGCCGATGGACGCCAATTATTTCGACCTGTCAGATGACACACCTGTATACGTGATCTCGGTGGCCGCGCAGCTGTCGGGGCTCCACCCGCAGACGCTGCGCCAGTATGACCGGCTGGGCCTGGTCAGTCCTGGCCGCACGGCGGGGCGCGGCCGCCTCTATTCGACCCGCGACATCATCCAGCTGCGCGAGGTGCAGCGGCTCTCCCAGGAGGAGGGCATCAACCTCGCGGGCATCAAGCGGATCCTCGAACTCGAGAACGAAGCTCTGCGGCTGCGTGAGGAGGTTCACCGCCTGCGTGCCGAGATGCGCATGGTCAGAGCGTTGATCCGATATGAGCTGCCACCGGGGGCATAGAAAGAATGGACTACAAGCTCACCCAGAAGAGCCAGGAAGCGCTCTCGGGTGCCATGCGGCGTGCCGCCGCGGAGGGCAACCCTGAGATCTCCCCGGCCCACCTGCTGACCACCCTGCTCTCCCAGACGGGCGGCACCGCCGCACCCCTGCTCGAAGCCGTCGGCGCCGACTGGCGCACGCTGCGGGCGCGGGCCGAGGAGCAGCTCGCGGCGCTGCCCAAGGCGCAGGGCGCGACGGTGGGGGCGCCGTCGAGCTCCCGCCAGCTCCTCACGGTGCTCAACACCGCCGCCCAGCACGCCAACCGGCTCGAAGACCTCTACGTCTCCACCGAGCACCTCCTGGTCGGCCTGGCGGCCGACGGCGGCCAGATGGCCGAGCTGCTCAAGTCGCAGGGCGCGACGCCGCAGGCGCTGCTCGACGCGTTCGAGAAGGTACGCGGGCACGCCCGCGTCACCAGCGAGACCCCTGAGGACACCTACCAGGCGCTGGAGAAGTACGGCGTCGACCTGACCGAGCGCGCCCGCGCCGGCAAGCTCGACCCCGTCATCGGCCGCGACTCCGAGATCCGCCGCGTCGTCCAGGTGCTCAGCCGGCGCACCAAGAACAACCCGGTGCTCATCGGCGAGCCCGGCGTCGGCAAGACCGCGGTCGTCGAGGGCCTGGCCCAGCGCATCGTGGCCGGCGACGTGCCCGAGTCCCTGCGCAACAAGCGGCTGATCTCGCTCGACCTGGGCGCGATGGTCGCCGGCGCGAAATACCGCGGCGAGTTCGAGGAGCGGCTCAAGGCCGTGCTCTCCGAGATCAAGGAGAGCGACGGGCAGATCGTGACGTTCATCGACGAGCTGCACACCGTCGTGGGCGCCGGGGCCGCCGAGGGCGCGATGGACGCGGGCAACATGCTCAAGCCGATGCTGGCCCGCGGCGAGCTGCGCATGATCGGCGCGACCACGCTCGACGAATACCGCGAGCGCATCGAGAAGGACCCGGCGCTGGAGCGCCGCTTCCAGCAGGTCTACGTGGGCGAGCCCTCGGTCGAGGACACGATCGCGATCCTGCGCGGGCTGAAGAGCCGCTACGAGGCCCATCACCAGGTGCAGATCGCCGACAGCGCGCTGGTGGCCGCGGCCGCGCTGTCCGACCGCTACATCACCAACCGCTTCCTTCCCGACAAGGCCATCGACCTGGTCGACGAGGCCGCCTCGCGGCTGCGCATGGAGATCGACTCCCGTCCCGTGGAGATCGACCAGCTCCAGCGCAACGTCGACCGGATGAAGATGGAGGAGCTGGCCCTGTCCAAGGAGACCGACGAGGCCTCCGTCCAGCGGCTCGAACGCCTCCGCAAGGAGCTGGCCGACCGCCAGGAGGAGCTCAACGCCCTCGTCGGCCGCTGGGAGCACGAGAAGGCCGGGCTCAACAAGGTCGGCGAGCTGAAGAAGCAGCTCGACGAGGCGCGCGGCGCCGCCGAGCGGGCTCAGCGCGACGGCGACTTCGAGGCCGCCTCCAGGCTCATGTACGCCGAGGTGCCCCGGCTGGAGCAGGCGCTGAAGGCCGCCTCCGACGCGGCGCCGCCGGACAACGCCATGGTCAAGGAGGAGGTCGGGGCCGACGACATCGCCGAGGTGATCTCGTCGTGGACCGGCATCCCCGCCGGGCGGCTCCTGGAGGCCGAGACGGCCAAGCTGCTGCGCATGGAGGACGAGCTGGGCAGGCGGCTGATCGGCCAGCAGAAGGCCGTACAGGCCGTCTCCGACGCCGTACGCCGCAGCCGGGCGGGCATCGCCGACATCGACCGGCCGACGGGCTCGTTCCTGTTCCTCGGGCCCACGGGTGTGGGCAAGACCGAGCTGGCCAAGGCGCTGGCGGAGTTCCTGTTCGACGACGAGCGGGCGATGACCCGGATCGACATGAGCGAATACTCCGAGAAGCACAGCGTGGCCAGGCTCGTCGGCGCGCCTCCCGGCTACATCGGTTACGAGGAGGGCGGCCAGCTCACCGAGGCCGTCCGGCGGCGCCCGTACACGGTCGTGCTGCTGGACGAGGTCGAGAAGGCCCATCCCGAGGTCTTCGACATCCTCCTCCAGGTGCTCGACGACGGGCGGCTGACCGACGGGCAGGGCCGCACGGTCGACTTCCGCAACACGATCCTGATCCTCACCTCCAACATCGGGTCGCAGTTCCTCATCGATCCCAAGCTGGAGAACGGAGCCAAGCGCGAGGCCGTCATGGGCGCGGTGCGCAACGCGTTCAAGCCGGAGTTCCTCAACCGGCTCGACGACGTGATCCTCTTCGACGCGCTGGGCACGGAGGAGCTGGCGCAGATCGTCGACCTGCAGGTCGAGCGGCTGGCACGGCGCCTGGCCGACCGCCGGCTGGCGCTGGAGGTCACGCCCGCCGCCCGCGAGTGGCTGGCGCTGACGGGCTACGACCCGCTGTACGGCGCCCGCCCGCTGCGCCGCCTGGTCCAGTCCGCCATCGGCGACAAGCTGGCCAAGGCCGTGCTGTCGGGCGAGGTCGTGGACGGCGACAAGGTCAAGGTCGACCTCGGGGACGACGAACTCCTGATCCAGCGCGCCTGACGGCGTTCTCCCGGAGCCCGGGGACCCTGGCGGGGTCTCCGGGCTCCGGCGTGTCGTCCTTCTCCGCGCGTGGTTTCGGCACGTGGTGGCCCTGGTCGGCGTGTCATGTCCGGGTCATCCGGCCACGTCTTTGGTAAGGTCCGGTCCACTCTTCGGACAAGCCGCACGCCCGCGGCCGAATGTGTGACTACGTTCAGCGTTCGTCGGATCACCGAAAACGATCAGGGACGTGACGTGTCATCTCAGAAGATCCGGAGCATCATCGCGGTGGCCACTCTGACCGCGGGCATCACCTGGCTGGCCGCGACCCCCTCGACGGCCGACATGTGCAAGGGCGGGGAGCCCGCCCTGCTGTCGCCCAAGTCGATCGCCACGTACTGTGAGGAGCGCGCCCCGGTGCGCCTGGACGAAGCCGGCGCCCGCGGCGGCAAGCTGGTCACCACCGAGAGCAACAAGCTCGCCATGGCGGCCGGGGAGATGGCCAGGCAGCTCGGCCTGACGGGGCTGGCCACCGGGCGGGAGGCGCTCGGCATCGCCGACCTGGGCGGGCTGGCCGCGAACTGGGGCATGCCCTCGCTGTTCTCGGCCTCGCCCGCGCTGTTGCCCATGGTGCCGGGTTCGACCTCGATGAAGGATCTGGCGACCGTGGCCGAGGTGCCCGCGCTGCCCGCCCTCCCCGTGCTGCCGCAGACGCCGCTGGTGGCCAAGCTGCCCGCCGAGATGCCGCTCGGGAACGCCGCTCCGTACCAGAACCGCATCGCGGGCTCCGCCGTCGAGTCGCCGCTGGACCTGAAGGAGCCGGTCGCGGAGGTCGGGTCCCAGGTGGTCGACATCCTGCTGCCCAAGGCGGTGCAGAGCGTCGAGGACACCTCGATGCTGCCGGGCGGCCAGCCCGCGGTGGACGGGTTCACGGGGCTGGCGCGGGAGCTGGGGCTGCGCTGAACCACCCACAGCCGATCCACCCGCAGCCGATCCACCCGCAGGCGTCACAGCAGGGCCGCCCCTAAGCGGCCCACACCACCGACCCGCCCGAAGGCGCCCCAGAGGGCTCTGAGCCGTCCTGGGAGCCGAGGCGGGCCGGGTGGTGGGGTCGTCAGCGGGCGAGGGCGTCCAGCTCGTCCTCAGGGAGCCCGAGGTCGACCCGGATGCGGTAGCGGGTGCGCAGGAGCGCCCCCTGCTCCGGATCGTTCTCGTCGCATCCCAGGACCGCCTGGGTGGCCCATTCGAGCCCTCCCTGGAGGTCCCCGTAGGCGACCAGCGTCTCGGCGATCGTATGAGCGGTCGCCGTGGAGACGCCGCCCTCCGCGCGTATGGTCTCGATGACCTCCCTAGCCTCATCGGGCCGGTCGAGCTCGAAGAGCGTGTCGGCGATGCCGGCGCGCGGGTCGAAGCCCGCCTCGCCGCCGTCCTCGACCGCGCGCTGGAAACACTCCATAGCGCGCGCCGGCTGGCCTGCCGCCCGCCATTCTTCGGCAGCGAGGACCAGGATGGACGCCCTGGAGACGTCGCCCGACGAATAGCCGAGCGCTACGTCGTACAGCCGACTGGCCAAGGAACTGTGGTCGTCGGCCAATAGGGCCTGCTCAAGCAGACGATCAAGGTGCTCACGGGTCACATACGCCACACCGCGAGACTACCGAGCCAGTCGGCGCTTTGCCCGGTCAATGCGCATCGCCGGTCAGTCACAAATTCGGTAACGCCGCGTCCAATAGTGCTGACCCTGAGCGTGTCCGCCCAGGTGACAGGGCATATACGGGTCGCTTTGCTGCTACGCGAGCAAGGGGGCTGTGATGGGCGTGTCCAAGCAGATGACCTTCACACTGGCCTGTGTCGTCGTGTTGGCGGCCCTCGTCCCCGGTGTGGCGGGTTATTTGTCGGCCCGATTGGAGGCCATCGAATCCGCGGAGCGCAACTTGCATGCCCTGGAGGCAAGGCTGCATGTCCGCGAGGCAAGGGAAGCCCGTCCCGCCTCGATGTCGTCGCCATGCCTGCGGACGCCGGCCACCCCGCGGTTCCAGCAGGTGCCCGCGATCGCCCTCGGCGAGCACGGGAGGCGGGTGCCTGCCTGGCTGGCAGGCCTGATCAAGGAAGTGGCGGACTTCAGGCCGGACTAGCGCACCGGCCAGGACCGCAGCTGGCGCGACAGGAAGCCCCGGATCAGCTGTTTGGCCGCGTCGATGATCTCCGGTGAGCCCTTGGGGTCGCGGCGGAAGGCCAGCTTGAGCACGGCGTCGCCGGCCTCGACCGCCACCAGCACGGCCAGGTCGAGCTCCGGGCTGTCGGCCAGCCCGAACTCCTTGAGCAGCAACCCCCGCAACCGCCCCGCGATCACGGTGTTGTTGTCGGAGTCGGAGTCGAGCAGGTTGAGGTCGACGGCGTCGCCGAAGTGGAGGCTCTTGAAGCCGGGGACCGTCCTGTGCATGTCGACGTACTCGTCGATGATCGCGTCGATGGCCTCCCACCAGCCGCGATATTCCTCCGTGAGGAACCTGCGGTCGACCCTGCGCACGAACTCCTCGACGTTGCGCCGGGTGAGCTCCTGCGTGACGGCCCGTTTGTCGGGGAAGAACTGGTAGATCGACCCGATCGCGACCCCTGCCCGCTCGGCGATGCGAGTGGTGGACAGGGCCTCGTATCCGGTCTCGTCGAGTAGCTCCGCGCACGCGTCGAGCATCCGCTCCACGCGGCGTGCGCTGCGGCGCTGGGCCGGCTGGCGCCTGAGGGCTCTGGGCTGGGCGCAATCATCATCGAGTTGCGGCGAGGACACGCAGTCATCTTCTCCCGGATGGGCGATCGTTACCTGCCAATTCCTGGATTTCTTATGGTTCCGCTCCGACGCGCGAGCGCGCGCATCGTTCCCGGCGAAATCCGGGAAAGGGCATACCCGATTTTCCCCTCCAGGTTGACCGGCACAACGGCCTGATTCCGGTGTACGGCCCGCAGAATGTGGGCGGCCACCCGCTCGGCGGGATAACCGCGCCGCGCCAGGCCCCGTACGGCGTCTTCGCGCAGGTCAGCGCCCACGTACGTGGCGTTGCGCGCGATCGGCGTCGAGACGAACCCCGGGCAGACGGCGCTCACCCCGATCCCGTGCCCGGCCAGCTCGGCCCTGAGGCAGTCGCTGAGCATCTTCACGGCCGCCTTGGAGGTCGAGTACGCGGGCAGCAGCCGGGACGGCGCGAACGCGGCCAGAGAGGCGACGTTGACGATGTGGCCGCCTTCGCCGCGTTCGACCATGGCGGCGCCGAAGAGCCGGCATCCGTGGATGACGCCCCACAGATTGACGTCGACGGTCCTGCGCCAGTCGTCCACCGTATGATCAAGAAAAGACCCGGCGACGGCGATCCCGGCATTGTTCACCACAATGTCCGGCACCCCATATTGAGCGATGATATTTCGCGAAAAATCTTCCATTTGATCGATATTCGATACATCGACCTGCACGGCGTGCCCCGTACCCCCGAGATCCTCGGCGATGGCGTCGGCGGCCCGCGCCGCCGCGTCGGCGTCGATGTCCGCGCACACCACCTCGGCGCCGTGGGCCGCGAACGCCCGCGCCGTCGCCAGCCCGATCCCGGACCCCGCCCCGGTGACCACCACCAGCTGCCCGTCGAAGGCCCGCCGCGACCCCCGCACGGCGTGGGCGCCGTCGGCGAACTCGGCGATCAGCCGGGCCACCGCCTCGGGACGGCTCCGGTGCGCCCAGTGCCCGGCCGCCACCTTCCGGTGCCGGAGCCTGGGCACCCACTGCCCGATCGAGGCCAGCAGCGCCGGGGTCACGAAGGCGTCCCGCGTGGCCTCGAGGATCTGCACGGGCACGTCGCCGACGCCCGGATCGCCGTCCGCGCCCATGTTCCGCCGGTACATCCAGAGCCCGTTGCGCCCGTCCTCGGCCAGCGTCGGCGCCGGATGTCCGGGCCGCGGCGCGATGCCCTCGCGCCGCAGCGTACGGGAGATGATCCCCGGCATGACCGAGCCCCACGCCAGCTCCGGCACCACCGGAACCTGAAATGCCCCGATATACCAGGACTTGATGCGCTGCGCCGCGACGTCCCGCCGCTTCCCGTGCCGCAGAAAATGAGCGGCCTGCCGCAGCCCCGGCCCGCCCAGGCTCGTGAAGGACGCGATCCGTTCCCGGATCCCGGCCCGCCCGAGGGCCTCCCAGCCCTGGAGTGACCCCCAGTCATGCCCCACGAGATGCACCTTGGACGCGCCCCCAGCGTCGATCACGGCGTTGATCACGGCGTCGAGGTCGGCGATCAGGTGGTCGAGGTCATAGTTCCGGCTGTCCCGTGGCGCCGTGGACTCCCCCGCCCCGCGCACGTCGTACCGGACGACGTGGTAGCGGTCGCGCAGGAGCGCGGCCACCTCGTCCCAGACGCGGTGCGTGTCGGGGTAGCCGTGGAGCAGCAGCACCGTCGGGTTCGCCGGGTCGCCTTCCTCGAAGACCGCCAGCCGCACGTCACCGGACTCGACCCATCGCATCGCGACCTCCTATTGGACGAATCGTCCAGTAGCATAGATCGTTCATGGACGCGCGGCCAGCCCGGCGCAGGAGCGCAGCGCCTTCCAGTCCGCGACCGCCTGGGTCCGGGCGGGCCCCGTCATCGGGACGGGCACACCCCCTTGGATGGTGGCCGGGGTCCAGCTGTCCTTGAGCACCTTCCGCCCGTTGATGGTCAGCGTCAGGACGCCGGTCCGGCCCGTGGTGCCGGGGGTGGAGTTGTAGAAGACGAAGTTGCCCATGCCGTAGTTGACGTACGCGTTGTCCAGATACCCGGATCCGAGCAGGATGTGCGCGTGCCCGCCGACCACCACGTCGGCGCCCGCCTCGACCAGTTTGGGGGCCAGCGAGAGCTGCGCCGGGTTCGGGCACTTCTGCATCTCGGTGCCCCAGTGCAGGTGGACGATCACGGTGTCGGAGTTCTTCCGCGCCTGCCGCACCGCCCTCAACAGGCTGGCCTCGTCCTTGGCCGAGGCCAGCCCGCCCTTGTCGGCGGTGGCCGTCCACGACTGGATGAACTCCGCGTCCAGCACCTGCGTGGCCCCGATGATGGCCACCCGGTTGCCGTTCACGGTCTTGCGGAACGGCCTGTACGCCTGCGCCGCGTCCTTCCCGATCCCCACCACGGGGAACTTGCTGGTCCTGATCGCCGCCAGCGTGTCCGCCAGGCCGGTCTCCATGTAGTCCATGCCGTGGTTGTTGGCCATGGACACGACGTCGACCCCGGCGGCCTTCAACGCGGTGAAGGCGGTCGGCGGCGCCCGGAAGGTGAACTGCTTCCCCGGCGCCGGCGTCCCGCCCGTGGTGATCGCCGTCTCCAGGTTCACCATGGATAAGTCGGACTTGCGCAGCACGCTCGCGATCGGCCCGAGCGCCGTGCCGGGGCCGGCCAGCCGTCCCCGCAGCATCCCCTCGAAGTGCACGTCCCCGCCGAAGGAGATCGTGTACGGCCGCCGTTTCGGCTTGGGCTTCGCCGTCGGCGACTCGGCCACCTGCTGGTCCACCTGCTTGCTCTGCGGCTCTTTCTCGGGGGCCGATGAGCAGGCCACCAAGGAGGCGGCGACGGCGAACAACGGGAGGGCACGGGGGAATCTCATCTGCCGCCACTTCCGCTCGAATCCGGTCGTTTAGGGATTGAGCATGCCATGCAGGGCGGATTACCGCGCAGGCTCCCCCTTCTCCAGCAACCTGCGCATCGCCTCCCGGGTCGCGTCGTCCATCGGCGTGTACACGACCAGCCGGATCTCGGCCACGGCCGTGAGGCTGGTCGTGCTGAAGCGCAGCTCCCCCAGCTCCACGTGCTTGAACCGCTTCACCCTCGGCCCCGGCTCGGCCACGTCCTGCCTGGCCCACAACCGGGCGAACTCGGCGCTCTCCGAGCTGAGCCGGCGGATGAAGTCCTGCCAGCACGGGTCGTCCACGTGGCGGCTGTAGGCGCCCCTGAACACCGCCACGGCCCGCGCGAGCTCCTGGTCGCGGTTGAGCAGCAGGGTCGTGGGGGCGGGGGTGAGGCAGGTGTACCAGAGCGAGTTCCGCTCGCCCTCCGGCGCGCTGACCAGCTCGGGGAACACGGCGGCGTAGGCGGCGTTCCAGGCCAGGGCGTCGCACCGGCTGTTGGTCACGGCGGCGGGCATGTCGCCGAGCCGGTCGAGGATCTGCCGCATCTCGGGCGTCACCTGGCCCGAGTCGGTGTCGGCCGGGCTCAGCGCCTGGCCCGCCAGCCGGTAAAGGTGCTGGCGCTCGGCGGCGTCGAGCCTGAGCGTACGGGCGATCGCGTCCAGCACCTGGGCGCTGGCGTTGATCGGGCGGCCCTGCTCCAGCCACGTGTACCAGGTCACGCCGACGCCCGCGAGCTGGGCGACCTCCTCGCGCCGCAGGCCGGGCGTCCGCCTGCGCGGTCCCGGCGCGAGGTCGACCATCTCGGGGGTGATCCGCTCGCGACGCGTACGCAGGAACGCCGACAGGTCGATGCGCTTTGCCTCTGCCACGCTCATGTCTCCACTATGGGGCGAACCACCAAATCCTATCCAGTTACCGCCAGTACCAGTATAAGTGGGCTCTCGTTACTGGTACTGGATCCCCGGCAGACTGCTACACATGACGCAAACTGCCGCTATTTCCCCCTCTGTGGACACCAAACCACAGGAGGGGACCCGGGCCAGCGGCCTGCTCCTTGCGATCATCCTCGTGGGGCAGTTCCTGGCCATCCTGAACGTCAACATCGTCAACGTGGCCACCCCGACCATCGAGTCCGACCTGCACTCCTCAGGCGCCGGGCTGCAGATGATCGTCGCCGGATACACCATTGTCTATGCCGTCCTGTTGATCACCGGAGCCAGGGTCGGCGACCTGTTCGGCTACCGCAACGCATTCCTGGGCGGGCTGGCGCTGTTCACGGTGACCACGCTCGGCGCGGGCCTGGCGCCCTCGACGGGCTGGCTCGTGGCCGCCCGCCTGCTGCAGGGCGCCGGGGCGGCGATGATGATGCCGCAGGTCCTGACGTTGATCCAGCGCAACTACCACGGCGCGGCCAGAGGCCGGGCGATGGGCCTGTGGTCGCTGGTGATCAGCGGTGGCATCGTGATCGGCCAGGCTTTCGGCGGGATCCTGCTGGGCCTGGGCGCGGGCTGGCGAGTGGTGTTCCTGGTGCTGGTGCCGATCGGCGCGCTGCTGATGGTGGCCGGGATGAAGGTGCTGCCCGCCGACGAGGGCGGAGGCCGGACGGGCCTCGACCCGTGGGGCCTGGTGTCCCTGTCCGCGGCCGTGCTCCTGCTCGTCGTGCCGCTGGTCCTCGGCCGCGAGCTCGGGTGGCCGACGTGGGGCTGGATCTCGATGGCGCTGAGCGTGGTGACGTTCTTCGCGTTCGTCCGCATCGAGCGCTGGGTGACGGCCCGCGGCGGGCGTCCCCTGGTGGACGCGCGGGTGCTGCGCGCGCCCGGCATGCGGCCGGGGCTGGCGATCCTGCTGTTCGGCCCGGCGACCTGGGGCGCGTTCCTGTTCACCTCGGCCCTGCACCTGCAGGGCGAGCTGCACCTGACGCCGCTGTCCTCCGGCATGATGCTGGTGCCGTGCGCGCTGGCCTTCGGCCTCGTCGGGCTCCTCTGGCCGCGCCTGCCGCTCCGCCTGCAGCGCCCGCTGGTGCCCTTCGGCTACGTGGTGGCCGCCCCCGCGTACCTCGGGCTGGGGCTCGCCGCCGGCGGCGGCCTCCCGTACGCGGTCATGAGCGCCCTCGTCGGCGCCGGGCTCGGCGTGCAGGTCGCGGTGACGAACATGGCGACCGAGCAGGTGGACGACGCCTACGCGGCGGACGCGAGCGGCGCGCTGCTCACCGTGATGCAGCTCGGGCAGGTCATCGGCGTCTCCACGGTCGGGACGCTGTTCATCACGCTGAGCCAGGGCCACGGCACGGTGTCCGCCTCGCTGGTCTCCTCCATCGCCATGGCGGGCCTCGCGGTGGTCGCGGGGCTGAGCTCGCTCTTCCTCGTACGGCGCCGCGTACCGGCCGCATAATCCGGACCCGGGAATTTCCCCCACAAGCAAGACGGCCCGCGCCCCCCTTTACCGGGGGCGCGGGCCGTCTTATGCACTCCGGGAAAAGACTTCCCGGAAAGAAACCTCAATCTGCGAAATATCCCTGAGCCGTCCTGCCGCGCGAGAAGAAAATGCTGCGGCGGTTACGGTTTTTCAGGCACCTGGTACGAGCGTGGCCAAGTCGAACTCGCCCTCACGCACTCCCGCGGTGAAGGCGGCCCACTCCTCAGGAGTGAAGACGAGAACGGGCCCGTCCTGCTCCTTGCTGTCCCTGAGCGCAACGTTGCCGTCAGCCAGGGGGGCGACCTCGACGCAGGCCGATGCGCCGTTGCAGAATCTGCTCTTCCGCCAGGCGGCCGCCGTAGTGTGGATGTACATTCTCTCCCCAAATGCGTAAAGGGGCTCCGTTGCCCCTTCCTGAGGTCTCGCCGTTAACGTCTCCACAGCATGGCCTTCCGCTGGATAAGAACGCGTGATTCGTCCTCATCCAGGGCCTCCGACTTGATATGGTCGAAAGCCGCTTCGTACCCGGCCACCCGTTCGAGATCATCGACGAAGTGAGCAGTATACAGCTGCTCTAGGTACACAACATCATCAAATGCCGCAAACTTAAGATGAATAAACGCACCGGTGTTAACCGGATGAAGTGAGTCCAGGGTCAGGACGTGAATGCTGACGTGCGGCAGCAGGGAGACCTCCAGGAGATGCTCCATCTGCTCGCGCATGACCGAGGGCTCGCCGAAGCGACGCGTCAGCGCCGACTCGTCGAGAACCACCGTCAGCTCGCAGGGATCCGCCCGGTGCAACACCCGCTGCTGCCTGTCGAGGCGGGCTTCGACCCGGCTCCTGACACCGCTGTGCGTGATGCGCGCGATGCCACGGGTCGCCAGGATGACCTCCCTGGCATAGTCCTCGGTCTGCAAGGTGCCAGGCACGATCTGGGGTTCCCAGTTGCGCTGGAATTTCGCCTCAGCCTCTAACCCGAGGAATCTTGTGTACTCCTCGGGTAGAGCGTCCTCGTAATCTTCCCACCAGCCGCGCTGCTCCGCATCCCGCAACAGGCCGAAGAGCTCGTCAAGTTTCTCCTCGTCCACGCGGTAAAGCTGCGCCATGACCTTGATGTCGTCGGCGCTGGGCATGGTCTTGGCGGCCTCGATGCGGCTGACCTTGCTCGCGGACCAGCCGAGCTCGCTGGCCGCCCTGGCCCCGGTGAGCTTCTTCCGCTCCCGGAGGAGGCGCAGCTCCTGACCGAGCCGGAGCCTGCGTACAGTCGGACTGCCCTGCTGCGATGGCACCGCCACTCTCCTTGTTCGGGAATGAAGGTGTAGCCGGTGGGGATCGTTTGGGACCCGGCTTTTGGGGCCGTTCGCCCAATCTTACACTGCAAGTTGCACGTGGAGTGCCGCTCGTCCTTGTCAGAAGGCTTTCATGGGGAGAGCGTAGGGGCAAGACGAACTACGGCCAGGGGTGGGCCTGGGGTGGAACATCTCCCGTTGCACGCCGCGCATGACACTTCTGGTGCAAGTTGCACGGCAAGAGGTGAAGAAATGTAAATCTTCCCTTGCTTAAAGTATTGCAGCATCGCTCACCTCGGGGGACGATCGGTTCCAGGAGGGTTCTCGAGTGGTGAGGAGGCCGGACATGACGACACGGCCGTACACATCGGGCTCTCCGACTTCGATCGCGCGGCCCCGCCCGGGCCGCCTCGCCGGCAACGTCGCCGCCCCGGATACGAAACTCCGCCCCAGGGAGGCCGCTTGCCGGAAGGACTTCGGAATCGCCTGAAGAACTCAGCGAGAGTCCGCTCATTCGAGCCTGGAAAAAACCGGGCCGAGGCTGACCACCAGCGCGCCGCATTCGGGCTGCCACCCTGCGGCGAGACCGGTCATCAGCCGTCGGTCCGGCGAAGAAGCCACCTCTGAAAATGCCGCGAAAGGGGTCTTCTCATGTACTCACAAGGTACCAAGGGACTCGCCCGAATCAAGTGCCGGATCCGAGAGCTTATGGCTTGGGCCGATCGCGAGATCTGCATGGAGCCCGACGAGTTCGCCTACCACGTCGGATGGACCGTGAGCAGGACCGGGTTCGGCTCCCGTCGCTACCGCGACCCACGGTTCGACCAGCTCAGCGTGCCACAGCGCGTGACGGAGGAGGTGTCCTGACGTGCCGAGGAACCCGCGCAACCAGATCTACCCCGCCAACGAGGACCTTCCCGCCGCCGGGCGCGGCGGGCCGCTGGTCAGGCTGTGGCGGGTCCGTACCGAGCTGATGCTGCTCGCCGCGCTGGCGCTGCTGGCGCTCACCCTGCTGGGGGCCACCCAGGAGGGCCGGTGGTGGCCGTTCGTCCTGCTGACGAGCGCCGTCTCGGTGCCGGCCGCCACCAGGAGCGGGCGCAACTGGGTTAGCGCGCACTTCTGGTGCGTGGTCTCCAGGCACCGCCTGCACCGGGTCTGCCTGGAGACCACGATGCACACCAGGGCCGGGCGGATCCCGCTGGTGCTCTGGATCACGCCGACGACCACGGGCGAGAAGGCCCTGATCATGACCAGGGCCGGCATCTCCGCCGAGGAGTTCGAGGCGTACAGCGAGGAGATCGCCGCCGCCTGCTGGGCCAGGAGCGCGAACGTCTACCGGCACCGGCGCCGGGCGCAGTTCGTGATCGTGGAGATCGTCAGGCGCGACGAGGTCCCGGGAGCGACCTCTCCCGGACTCGACCGGCTGTACGGCAGACGGGCCTGGATCTCGCTGAGACCCGACCTCGAGGAGCCGCCTGATCTGCGCGCACCGGCCGCACCGGCCGCGCTGGCCAAGGCGGGCTGAGGACCTGGGGGAATCCGGGACATTTCCCCGGGTGGGAAGCCCCGGAGACCGCGGGGGCTCCGGGGCTTCCCCATGTGCGCGGTACGGGCCAAGATGAGTTCAGCTGGCGAACTCAGGAGTCGTGATGACGTCGACCGTCCACCGGACCTGTCCCCTCTGCGAGGCCGTCTGCGGCCTGACGCTCACCCTCGACGAGGGCGGGCACGTGACCAGCGTCCGCGGTGACAAGGACGATCCGTTCAGCAAGGGGTTCATCTGCCCGAAGGGGGCCAGCCTCGGCCGGCTCGACGAGGACCCCGACCGGCTGCGCAGGCCGCTGATCAGGGAGGGCGACCTGTGGCGCGAGGTCGGCTGGGAGGAGGCGTTCGCCGCCGTCAAGGCTGGCCTCGACCGGGTCGCCGACCGCCGGTCCGCCGCGATCTACCTCGGCAACCCGAACGCCCACAGCATGGCGGGCGCCCTGTACGGCGCGCCCCTGATCAAGGCGCTCGGCACCCGCAACGTCTACTCCGCCAGCACCGCCGACCAGATGCCCAAGCACGTCGCGAGCGGGCTCATGTTCGGGCACCCGCTGGCCATCCCGGTCCCCGACCTGGACAGGACCGACTACCTGCTGATGCTGGGGGCCAACCCGCTGGAGTCCAACGGCTCGCTGTGCACCGCGCCCGACTTCCCCGGGCGGCTGAAGGCCCTGCGCGGCCGCGGCGGCCGGCTCGTCGTGGTCGACCCGCGCCGTACGCGCACCGCCGCGCTGGCCGACGAGCACGTCTTCGTCCGCCCCGGGACGGACGCCTACCTGCTGTTCGGCATCGTCCACACACTGTTCGCCGAGGATCTCGTCAAGCTGTCACACCAGGTGAACGGGTTGGCCGAGGTGCGCGAGGCGGCCAAGCACTTCCCGCCGGAGGCGGTCTCCGGGCGCACCGGGGTGCCTGCCGAGGTGATCGTGCGGCTGGCCAGGGAGCTGGCGGGAGCCCGTACGGCCGCCGTCTACGCCAGGATCGGCACCTGCACGGCCGAGTTCGGCACGCTGGCCCAGTGGCTCGTGGACGTCCTCAACGTGCTCACCGGCAACCTCGACTGGCCGGGCGGCGCCATGTTCCCCAAGCCCGCGACCGAGTTCGGCGCGCGACGCAGGCCGTACACGGTGGGCCGGTGGAAGAGCCGCGTCAGGGGGCTGCCGGAGAGCAACGGCGAGCTGCCGGTGGCCACGCTCGCCGACGAGATCGAGACACCCGGCGAGGGGCAGGTCACGTTCCTGATCACGGTGGCGGGCAACCCCGTGCTGTCGGCGCCCCACGGGGCCAGGCTCGACGCGGCCTTCGGGCGGCTCGACTTCATGGTGAGCGTGGACCCGTACCTCAACGAGACCACCAGGCACGCGAACGTCATCCTCCCGCCGCCGCGGATGCTGCAGTCGGGCCACTACGACTTCGCGCTGCTCGGGTTCGCGGTCCGCAACTACGCCCGCTACTCGCCGCCGCTGCTGCCGCTGGACGGGCAGCCCTCCGAGGCCCAGATCCTGGCCAGGCTGGCCATGATCGCCTCGGGCCTGGAGGGGGACCTGGACGAGTTCGTGATCGGCGAGATGCTGCGCAAGGCCACCGAGACGCCCGGCTCCGGGGTCGAGGGACGGGACGTGGCCGGGCTGCGCGCCGAGCTGGAGGGCGAGACCGGTGGCGAGCGCCGGCTGGACCTCATGCTCAAGCTCGGCCCCTACGGCGAGTGGGCCGGCAAGGGCGACCTGTCGCTGCGCAAGCTGCTCGACAACCCGCACGGCCTGGACCTCGGCCCGCTGGAGCCCCGGCTCGACGAGGTGCTGAAGACCGCCTCGGGTCTGATCGAGCTGGCGCCGCCGCAGATCGTCGAGGACGTGGAACGGCTGCGCGGCAAGCTGGACGAGGACCCGCCGGAAATCGTCCTGATCGGGCGGCGCCACCTGCGCTCCAACAACAGCTGGCTGCACAACGTGGGCCCGCTGGTCGGCGGCAGCAACACCTGCACGCTGCAGATCAACCCGGCCGACGTGACCAGGCTCGGGCTCGACGGCGAGGCGATGGTCCGCTCCGCGAAGGGGCAGCTCACGGTGCCGCTCGAACCCACCGACACGATCATGCCGGGGGTGGTCAGCCTGCCGCACGGCTGGGGCCACGCGGGCAGCTCACAGAGCGTGGCGGCCGAGCACGCGGGGGTCAGCGTCAACACGCTCACCGACGAATCCACCGTCGATGTACTGAGTGGTAACGCAGTGTTCAACGGAGTTCCGGTCACGATTTCACCAACCGGGGTGATCATCGCACAATAGGGTGTCGCGCGTGACTATCGCGCCAGAAGAGGACCGCCTGAACGCCCAGATCGCCTTCGCCATCGAGATCGACAAGTTGAAGCGGATCATCCGCCGCAACCATTTGATGGACGGCTCGCGGCGGGAGAACACCGCCGAGCACTCCTGGTACGTGGGCACGTTGGCGATGATCCTCGGCGAGCATGCCCCACCCGGGACCGACCTCCAACGGGTGGTGGCCATGTTGCTCGTACACGACCTGGTTGAGATCGACGCCGGCGACACGTTCATCTATGACCCCGTGGAGGTGGCCGCGCAGGCCGGCGCCGAGCGCGCCGCCGCCGACCGCATCTTCGGACTGCTGCCCGCCGACCAGGGGCAGTGGATGCGGGAGCTGTGGGACGAGTTCGAGGCCAGGAAGACGCCGGAGGCCAGGTTCGCCAAGGCGCTCGACCGTTTCTCCCCGATCCTGGCCAACCACCTCACCGAGGGCGGCACGTGGCCGTTGTTCAAGGTCAAGGCCGCGCAGGTCAGGGAGAAGGTACGGATCATCGAGGAAGGTTCGCCGTCCCTCGGCGCGTACGCGCTGGAGCTGGTCGAACTCTCCGTGGCCAGGGGACACCTGTCCGAGTGATCCCCACATGGGCGGGGTAGGGGACTTGTCGTGAAAGAGGAAGTGCGAGCGAAACGTCGGCCGTTGCGGGGTTTGGCCGGGCCGGTTGCTCTCGCCGACCGGTTGGAGAAGTCCAAGACCCTGGACACGCCGATCAGAGTGCTGGCCAAGACCGTACGCCAGCGCATCCGTCCCGGCCGGCTACGTGACCTGCTGCACGGCGTCCCCACGGGCAAACCGCTGCACCCGCCGCTGGCCACGGTCAGCCTGGGCTGCTGGCTGTCCGCGGCGGTGCTGGACCTGACCGACGGCGATCCGCGGGCCTCGCGCGTGCTGCTGGCCACGGGCATCGCCAACGCGCTGCCCACGGCGGCGGCCGGGCTGACCGACTGGTCCTCTCTCCACCGCGAGCAGCAGCGCGTGGGCTTCGTCCACATGCTGTCGAACGTGGCCGCGCTGGGCCTGTTCTCCGGCTCCCTGCTGGCCCGGGTACGCGGGCGCGAGCAGATGGGCCGCACCCTGACCCTGGCCGGGCTCGGCCTGGCCGGGCTCGGCGGCTATCTCGGCGGCCACATGGCCTACCGGCAGGCGGCCGGGGCCAACCACGCCCCGCAGGTCTCCCACCTGGTGCCGCTGGGCTGGCACGACCTGTGCCTGCTCAAGGACCTGCCGGAGGGCCGGCCCGTCGCGCGGCGGCTCGGCTACATCCAGCTCTTCGTGCTGCGCCAGGGCGAGGCCGTCACCGTGCTCGCCGACCGCTGCCCGCACCTGGCCGGCCCGCTGCACCAGGGCAGGCTGGTCATGGAGAACGGGGAGGCGTGCGTGATCTGCCCGTGGCACGGCAGCACGTTCAGGCTGGCCGACGGCTCGGTGCGGCACGGTCCGGCGACCGCCCCCGCGCCCATGTTCGAGACGCGGATCCGGCGTGACGGCACGCTCCAGGTGCGGCCGGGGTTGACCTGAAGTTCGCTTGAGGTTTTACCGTCGGCCCCATGAGCACGATTCTGGTGACCGGCGCGACCGGCAATGTCGGCAGGCATGTGGTGTCCCAACTCGCGGGAGCGGGGCTGGAGGTGCGGGCCCTCGTCAGGGACCCCGCGCGGGCGAGGCTGCCCGAACACGTGGAGGTGGTGCGCGGCGACCTGTCCGCGCCCGGGACGCTGGAGCCCGCGCTGAAAGGCGTGGAGAGCGCGTTCCTGCTGTGGCCCCATTTCACCGCGGACGGCGCCGCCGAGGTGGTCACGGCCATCGCCGAGCAGGCGCGGCGCGTGGTCTACCTGTCGGCCAACGTGGCGGACGAGCCGGTGACGCACTACCACGAGATCGAGCGGCTGATCCGGCACTCGGGGCTCGGGTGGACGTTCCTGCGGCCCGGCGGCTTCGCGGCCAACACGCTGGGCTGGGCGGGGCAGATCAGGCAGGGTGTGGTGCGCTGGCCGTACGGGCAGGCTTCGAGGCCCCTGATCCACGAGCGGGACATCGCGGCCGTGGCCACGCACGTGCTCACCTCGGCGGGCCACAACGGCGCCACGTACGTGCTGACCGGCCCCGAGCGGCTCACCCAGGCCGAGCAGGTGCGCGTGATCGGCGCGGCGACCGGGCGCGAGGTGCGCTGGGAGGAGCAGCCGCCGGAGGAGGCCCGCGAGCAGCTCTTGGCCGCCTGGGGGAACGCGGCCTTCGTCGAGAGCGCGCTGAAGGCGTGGGGCAGCTTCGTGACGGCTCCCGAGCAGGCCACCGACACCGTGGAGCGGCTGCTCGGCCGGCCCGCTCTCACGTTCGGTCAGTGGGCGGAGGACCACGTGGCGGACTTCAGCTGACCTCGTCCACGGGGTGCTCCACGAGGGCCAGGATGCGGCTGGACATGAACCTGGCCGTGCGCACCGGCGTGCCGGTGCGGGTGACCTCGCTCACCTCGACGAGGCCCCGCCTCGTGGTCACGTCGACCCGCCGCCCGGCGCGAGTGGCCCTGATCTCGTACGTACGCGGTGTGCCTCCGGCATCGATGACGATCTCTACCCAGTCGCCCTTCATGTACGGATTCATACCCGCAAACGCGGCACTCTATCCGTACACCAGTACGAAAATCGCCGCAACACCGACACAGACGATGATCCCCCGGAGCACGGGCGCCGGGATGCGCCGCCCCACCCTGGCGCCCAGGAAGCCGCCCGCCACCGCGCCCATGGCCACCCCCGCCACGGCGAGCCAGTTCACGTGCGCGACCACGATGAACAGCGCGGCGGCCACGGCGTTGACGATCAGCGCGAGGACGTTCTTGGCCGCGTTCACCCGCTGGAGGTCGTCGTCGAGGAAGCTGCCGAGCAGCCCGATCAGCAGCACACCCTGGGCGGCGCCGAAGTACCCGCCGTAGATCCCGGCGGCCAGCACGCCGAACCACAGCTCCAGCCCTCCGTGCGGGTGCGCGTGCCGGCGCCGGTCGGCCAGCCACCGGTTGAGCCTGGGCTGCACCAGGACCAGCACGCAGGCCAGCGCGATCAGCGCGATGACGACGACCTGGAACACCGACGGATCCAGGAACAGCAGCAGGATCCCGCCGGCCAGCGCTCCGAGGGCCGAGGCCAGGCCCAGGCGCAGGAGGCGTTCGCGCTGGCCCCGGAGCTCGGGGCGGTAGCCGTACGCGGCCGTGAACGAGCCCGGCACGAGCCCGATGGTGTTGGAGACGTTGGCGGTGACGGGATCGACGCCGATCGCCAGCAGAGTGGGGAACGTGATCAGGGAGCCGGACCCGACGACCGCGTTGATCGCACCGGCCACCATCCCGGCCACGCAGACCGCGGCCAGTTCCCACCCCGTCACAAGCCCTCCTTACGCGTCCGGGCTCTTAGGGGGTGTGAAGAGGCCGCCCAGATTCTCCAGGACTTTGCCCATTTCTGATGGGACGATCCAGATCTTATTGGCGTCGCCCTTGGCGATCTCAGGCAGGGTCTGCAGGTACTGGTAGGCGAGCAGGTGCTGGTCGGGCTGCCCCTCGTGGATGGCCTTGAACACCATGCCGATCGCGTCCGCCTGGCCCTTGGCCCGCATGGCCTGGGCCTCGGCCTCCGCCTGCGCGCGCAGCACGGCCGCCTCCGCCTCGCCGCGCGCCCGCAGCACGGCCGCCTGCTTCTCGCCCTCCGCCTGGAGGATCGCCGCCTGGCGCTGGCCCTCGGCGGTCAGCACGGCGGCGCGCTTGTCGCGGTCGGCGCGCATCTGCTTCTCCATCGAGTCCTGGATGGAGGAGGGCGGGTCGATGGCCTTGAGTTCGACCCTGTTGACCCGGATGCCCCACTTGCCCGTCGCCTCGTCGAGCACGCCGCGCAGCGCGGTGTTGATGTCCTCGCGCGAGGTCAGCGTGCGTTCCAGGTCCATGCCGCCGACCACGTTGCGCAGCGTCGTGACCGTGAGCTGCTCGACGCCGATCAGGAAGTTCGCGATCTCGTACGTGGCCGCCTTCGGATTGGTGACCTGGAAGTAGATGACGGTGTCGATGGACACGACCAGGTTGTCGGAGGTGATCACCGGCTGCGGCGGGAAGGAGACCACCTGCTCCCGCAGGTCGATCATGTCCTTGATGCGGTCGATGAACGGCACCACGAGGTTGAGCCCCGGGGTCAGCGTCCGGTGGTAGCGCCCGAGGCGTTCGATGATGGCGGCCGTGGCCTGGGGGATGATGCGGACCGTTCGGGCCACCCCGAAACCCACCGCCGCGACCACGACAAGGGCGACGATGAGCTGCTCGACGGACATGGCGACGCTCCGAAGTCGAGGGGACCGACTCCGTTGATCCTATTTCCTTTCAGCTTTCGGCGGCTTTTATGTGGATAAATAGGGGGATTAGTGGGCGCGCGCGTACCAGCGGCCCTCGGCGCTGCGCTCCAGCGAGAGCGGCACCCCGAACGTCTGCGACAGGTTTTCGGGCGTCATCACGTGCTCCAGCGGCCCCTGCGCCACCACCGAGCCGTGCCTCAGCAGCAGCCCGTGCGTGAACCCGATCGGCACCTCTTCCACGTGGTGCGTCACCAGCATGAGCGTCGGCGCACGGTAGTCGCCCGCCAGCACCGACAGCCGGCGCACCAGGTCTTCGCGCCCGCCCAGGTCGAGCCCGGCCGCGGGCTCGTCGAGCAGCAGCATCTCGGGGTCGGGCATGAGGGCGCGCGCGATCTGCACCCGCTTGCGCTCCCCCTCCGACAGCGTGCCGAACCGCCGCCTGATCAGATGGGCCGCGCCCATCATGTCGATCAGCTCGACCGCCCTGGTCACGTCGTTGGAGTCGTACTCCTCCGTCCAGCGGCCCATGATCCCGTACGAGGCGGTCAGCACGAGGTCGATGACCTTCTCCTCCGGCGGGATGCGCTCGGCCAGCGCGGAGCTCGCCAGCCCGATCCGCGGGCGCAGATCGAAGACGTCCGCCTGTCCCAGCCGCTCCCCGAGCACCTCGACCAGGCCCTCGCTCGGGTAGAGCAACGTGGCCGCGACCTGCAGCAACGTGGTCTTGCCCGCGCCGTTGGGGCCGACGACGACCCAACGCTCGTCGGCGTTGACCGTCCAGTCGATGCCGCGCAGCAGGGCCGCTCCGTCCCGCCTGACGGCGACGTCCTGGAGCCGCAGCACCTGACCACCCATCCCCGATACCTCCTTAGGAGTCACGCTCGGGACAAACCTATTGCAGGGCGAGCGCATATCGTGGATCGGTGCGCCCTGAATCGCCTGTCTGTCCCTCCCTGGTCGCCTGGGGCAACGCGTGGCTCGCCGGTCACGTCGGTCTCGACGAGGCGGCTGACCACGTGGAAGCCGCCGGCGGTCCCACCGTGGCCGACGACGTCCCGTTGCGTAAATACCTCGCAAACCTGCGCTCCGACGGCCTGCGCGAGTTCCGCCTCGCGCTGCCCGCGCCCGGCGATCCGCTGGGGCTGTCGGGGCCCGCGCCGTTCAACTCGGCCGCGGTGGACGCCGGCGAGGCCGCCATCGCGGTGCTCGACGGCCGCAACCTCGGCCTCGTACCGGTACCCGACCTGCGCGGGTCGTCGTATGTCGGGGTACGCCTGGAGATCCACGACTCCGGGCCCGTACGCCATGATCTGCCGTCGCTGTCGGAGGCCGAACGCGAGCTGTCGGAGGCCATGCGCTCGGCCACCGACACCCTGTCCGCCGTCGAAGGCCCCCTGCAGTCCCGCCCCTCGTCCGTCGGGCACCGGGGCGGCGAGCTGGCGCCCGGCTACCCCGCGCGGGCCCACCGCGTCTCCACCCTCGCCACGCGGCTGGCCGCCGTGGTGCGGCTGGCCGACGAGCGCGGGCTCACGTCGGGGCAGGTCGCCGCCCGCGCCACTGCCCTGCGCGACCTGGACCGGGCGGTACGCCGTGCGCTCGTGGCCGCCCATCACGCGATCTTCGAACC
Organism: Nonomuraea sp. NPDC049625; assembly: GCF_040675285.1. NCBI lineage: Bacteria > Bacillati > Actinomycetota > Actinomycetes > Streptosporangiales > Streptosporangiaceae > Nonomuraea > Nonomuraea sp. NPDC049625. The sequence goes on from NZ_JBFAOQ010000014.1 coordinate 74,692, forward strand.
GATCAGGAGCACGTAGCCGGCCTGCTAAGAGCCGCTCGCGATCTTCCACAGCCTGACCACCTTGTCCTTGCCCGCGGACATGATGACCGCGTCCCCGTCGAGTGGGACGATGCCCACGGCGTACACGCCCTTCTTGTGGGCCTTGACCGGTTTGCCGAGCGTCTTGCGGGTCTCGGGGTCCCAGAGCCTGATCGTGCCGTCGGTGCCGCCGGACAGCAGCACCGTGCGGCCGTCGAGGGTGCCGAAGGAGAGCGAGTAAACGATCTTCTTGTGGCCGGAGAGGGTGGCGACGGTCTTGCGGCTCTTCGGATCCCAGAGCCTGATTTTTCCGTCTTTACCGCCAGATGCCACGACCACCTTCCCGCTCACCTTGCCGACCGCGACCGAGTACACGCCCCTGGAATGGCCCTTGTACGCCTTCCCGTACGCCTTGCGCCGGGCCATGTCCCACATGCGCACCGTCTCGTCCTCGCTGGCCGAGATGGCGACGGCCCGGTCGCCTATGTGGGTGACGCTGAGCCAGTTGACCGGCTTGCGGTGGGCTCTGATGATCTTGCCGGTGGACTTGCGCTTCTTCAGGTCCCAGAACCTCAGATAGCCGTCGGCGTCGCCGGTGACCGCGACGTACTTGCCCTTCACCTTGGTGACGGCGACCGCGTAGACGGCGTCGCCGTGCCAGCCGAGCACCTTGCCCTTGTGGGTCTTGAGGTTCCACAGGCGCACGCTGCCGTCGTACCCGCCGGAGACGGCCATGGGGGTCTTGCCGACCATCACGCAGGCTACGGCGTACACCTCCTCGCTGTGGCCCTTCATCGTGGCCAGCGACTTGTGCCCGGCCAGGTCCCACAGCCGCACCCGGCCGTCCTGGCCGCCGGTGACCAGCCACGCCTTGCCGCCCGCGGAGATCGCGGAGATCGTCTGGACGCCCTTGGTGTGGCCCTTGAACGACTTCCCGTCCTGCTTGCCGAGAACGGGGACGACCTTCTGCGTGGGGGTGACCGTCGGGGTCGGGGTGACCTGGGTCGGTGTCGGCGTCGGGGTCTCGGTCTGCTGCTGGGCCTGCGTCCGAACCGGGCCCGCGCTCACGGAGGTGGTCGCCTGGGCCGCGTTCCCGCCGGTCGGCGCGCCGGTGCCGAACATCTTCGGCCCGAAGTACAGCACGCTCCCGGCCAGGGCCAGCGCCACGACGAGCGCGCCGGAGACCATGGCGGCCCGCCTGCGCCTGGCGTTGGTCTCGTCGGGCCGCTCCTCTGCCGGCGCATGCTTGAAGAACGCGTCATTGTCCCCCCGCCCGCCGCCCTCCCGCGCCAACGCCTTCCGGGACGGGGACGCCTGCCCCGGCCCTTGCCCCTGGCTCCCTTGCCCCTGGCTCCCTTGGCCCTGGCCCGGCACCGTCGGCGCACGCCCGGGCGGCCCCTCACCACCCGCAACCGCCTCCGGCCCCGGCGCCATCGGACCCGGCGCCACCGGGCCGGGCGCCGGTGGACGGGGCGCGGCCGGGTGGGGCGTGGGGCTCATCGGATAGGGCGGCGGCACCTGTGACGGACCCGACGGAGGCTGCTGCCGAGGCACATAAGGCACACCATGCGGCCCGCCACCGTGCTGCACTGCGCCACCGCGCTGTGGCCCGCCTCCGGGCTGCGGCCCACCTCCGTAGCCGGGCGTCGCACCCTGCCCCGGCACGCCACCCTGCCCGGGTACGCCACCTTGCCCAGGCGCGCCACCCTGCCTCGGTGTGCCGCCATAGCCCGGCGTCGCACTCTGCCCGCCGGGCGCGCCACCCTGCCCAGGCGCGCCACCCCGTCCCGGCCCGCCGCCCTGTTGCGGCGGCACGTACGGCGCCGCAGGTGGCCCGGCCGCTGGGCCCTGGGACGGCGGATATGCCTCCCCCGACGGGTTCGCCCACCCGTACCCGCCAGAAGGGGCGGACGACGGAGGACCACCGGGATTCGCCCACCCGCTGCCGCCCGGCGGAGCCTCGGGCGCGGGCCCGTGGGGGCTTGCCCAGCCGGCGGCGGGCGAGGGCGGATCCGGCGGAGTCTGCTCGGCCGCGAGTTGCGAGCCCGTGTTGAGCGCGTCCTCGGGCCGCGGCGACTCACCCTCATTCGCCAGCAGCGCGAACAGCACGTCGGCCGCCACGGGCCGCTCGTCGGCCCGCTTGCGCAGGCACGACCGCACGACCGGCCGCAGGGTCTCGGGCAGCGCCGAGAGGTCGGGCTCCTCGTGCATCACCCGGTAGACGACCGCGGGCAGGCTGTCCTGGCCGAACGCGGGCCGTCCCGTGGCCGCGAACACCATGGTCAGGGCCCAGCTGAACATGTCGCTGGCCGGCCCCACCCGCTCGGCCGAGATCTGCTCGGGCGACATGTACGCGGGCGTCCCCACGACCCCGCTGCTGATCGTCATGGCCGAGTCCAGCGCCCGCGCGATGCCGAAGTCGATCACCCGCGGCCCGTCGTGGCCGAGAAGCACGTTGCTGGGCTTGAAGTCGCGGTGCACGATCCCGGCGCGGTGGATGGCGGCCAGCGCGGTGACCGTTCCGACGGCCAGGCGGTAGAGCGCGCCGCCCGTACGAGGCCCGTCCCGCTGCACCACCGTCTGCAGGGAGACCCCGTCCACCAGCTCGCTGACGATGTACGGGTGCTCGCCGTCCATGTGGGCCCCCAGCACCTGCGCGGTGCAGAACTGGGCCACCCGCCGCGCGGCCGCCACCTCGCGCAGAAAGCGTTCGGAGTCCAGTCCGGGCTTGTCCAGCCGGGTGTTCAACAGCTTGATCGCCACGCGCCGCCCGTCGGGCGACTCACCCTCGAAAACGATCCCCTGCGCCCCCTTGCCCAGGCGGCCGAGCAGCCGGTATTCGCCCAGTGTTCGCGGATCGGTCGGCTGTAAGGGGTGCGTTTCCGGCACCTGGCCCTCCCCGTTGTGCTAGACCCCCGTTCACAAGTGGGATAGGCGCGGGCAAAAACCCACAAACCACCCCAGGTCACGAAAGATCATCGCTCTTTGCGAAAAATTTGCCCTACGCAATAATCGTGGAGATGATCGGGGATTTCCAGCACCGTACGGGGAGCCGTCATATGCGCAGAAGCTTCAGCCTGTTCTTAGCCGGCGGTCTGGCCGCCGCGCCGCTGGCCGTACCCGCCCCGGCGAGTGCCGCCGCCGCTGCCGCCCCCACCACCGCGGCGGTCGCCCGGGTGAAGCCGTACTCCAGCTTCAAGATCTCCGTCAAGTCCAGCGGCCGCACCAAGCGCGGCGGCAAGATCACATATTACGTCCGCGCCAAGAACCTGGGCCCCTACTACGCCGACTACTACTGGATCGGCGGTCAGGTGCCCAAGGGCGTCGTGCCCACCCTGCGCTGGGGCGCCGCGAAGGGCACCAAGTGCACCTGGGAGGACCGCTGGTTCTGGTGCTGGGGCCCGCTGCGGCTCGAGAAGGGCAAGACCGACTGGCTCAACTTCCAGGTGACGCTGAAGAAGGGCACCAAGGGCACGGCCACGGCGCGGCTCGGCGTGATGTCGTTCGACGTCGACCAGGGCATGGAGAACATCGACGAGGAAGAGCTCAAGCGCCTCGGCATCAAGGGCTACTACTGGCTCAAGAAGGTCAACACCAAGATCGTCTCCCCGCCGCGCCGGCCGGGCCGTAGCTGGTCGCCGCCCCCACCGGTCAAGACGTACAACCCGCCCGCCAGCCACGAAGAGAGCAACAAGAAGAAGGACACCTGACCCTCACCCCAGGCCGTGCCGTACGGCGTACAGCGCGGCCTGGGTGCGGTCCTGGACCCCCAGCTTCATCAGCACGTTGGAGACGTGGGTCTTGACCGTCTTCTCCGCGACGGCCAGGCTCCTGGCGATCTCCCGGTTGGACCGGCCGGCCGCGATGAGCGCGAGCACCTCGCGTTCGCGGTCGGTCAGCGGCACCGGTGGCGGGCCGTCCGGCGACGACAGCATCGCCTCGGCGGCCTCGGGCGCCAGTAACACCTGCCCTCCGTGCACGGACCGCACGGCCTGCACCAGCGCGGTCGGATCGACGTCCTTGTAGAGGAACCCCGACGCGCCCGCCCGCATGGCCGGGCCGACGTCGGACCGGTCGCTCACCGACGTCAGCACGACCACCCTGGTCGCCGACCCGGCCAGCCGTTCGAGCGTGCCGAGCCCGTCGAGCACCGGCATCTTCAGGTCCAGCAGCAGCACGTCGGGCGACAGCTCCCCGACCAGCTCGACGGCCTGGGCCCCGTCGCCCGCCTCACCGACGACCGTGATGTCGTCCTGCAGGTCGAGGAACGTACGCAGCCCCTGCCGCACCACCGGATGATCGTCGGCGATCAGCACCCGGATCAAACGCCCACCTCCACACGTACCGTGGTCCCCCTGCCGTGGGCCGACTCGACGGTCATGGCCCCGCCCACGGACTCCGCCCTGTCGCGCATCGACACCAGGCCCAGGCCGCGCGACTCCGCCTGTTCGAAGCCGTTGCCGTCGTCGCGCACGATCAACACCAGCCTGCCGTCCGCGTATGCCAGGCGCACGGAGACGCTCGCGGCCTCCGCGTGCCTGAGCGCGTTGTGCAGCGCCTCCTGGGCCACTCTGAGCACCGCCACCTCGACCGCCGGGTCGACCGGCGGCAGCTCCACGCACTCGAACGTGACCAGGGACGGGTGGAGCCGGTCCAGCAGGCGCACGTGCTTGCGCAGCGTCTCGGCCAGGCCGTGCCGGTCGAGCTCGGCAGGCCGCAGCTCGACGATCACCGCCCGCAGCTCGGACAGGGCCTCCCCGGCCAGGCGCTGGACGCGTTCGAGCTCGGCGGCGGCCTGCTCGGGCGCCCGGTCGAGCATGGCGGAGGCGGCCTGCGCGGTGAGCCTGAGCGAGAACAGCTTCTGCGTCACGGCGTCGTGCAGCTCGCGGGCCACCCGGTTGCGCTCCTCCAGCATGGCCAGCTCGCGGCCTCGCTCGTAGAGCCTGGCGTTGGTCAGCGCGATGGCCGCGTGCGCGGCGAACAGCGTCAGCAGCTCCTGGTCGGCCTGCGTGAAGCCGCCCGGCGTGCGCTTGTTGGCCAGGAAGATGATGCCGAGCACCTGGTCGCCGTCGCGGATCGGGACGCCGAGGAAGTCCTTCATCACCGGGTGGGCCTTCGGCCACCACTCGAACCTCGGGTCCTTGCGCAGGTCGGGCAGCCTGACGGGGCTCCCCTCGCGGAGCATCGCGCCGAGCATGCCATGCTGTCTGGGCAGCGGCCCGATCGCGTCCCACTGCTTGTCGGTGATGCCCTCGGCGACAAACTCGCCGAACGACCCCTCGTCGTCGGGCACGCCGAGCGCGGCGTAGCGGGCGTCGAGCAGCCGTTGCGCCGAGCGTACGATGACCTGCAGCACCTCGCGGACCGACAGATGGCGGGTGACCGCGAGCACCGCGGAGCTCACCGCCTGCAGGATCTCGTCTCGGTCGGAGGTCACGGGACCCAGCTTATGGTCCTAGGACGATGTGCCCAGGCGGCGGCGGGACTTCGGCCCGATGTGCGCAGCCCGCGGCGTTCCTAACGTCGGCACCATGACGAACACCGCACTCATCACCGGCGCTTCCCGCGGTCTCGGACTCGCCCTGGCGAGGTCTCTGGCGGGCGCCGGCTGGAACCTCGTGCTCACCGCCCGCGGCGCGGACGACCTGGAGCGGGCCGCGGCCGAACTGGGCGCCGTCGCGATCCCCGGCGACGTGACGGAGCCCGCGCACGTCGAGCGGCTGGCCCGGGCGGCGCCCGAGCTGGACCTGCTGGTCAACAACGCCAGCGACCTCGGCGTGACGCCGCTGCCGCCGCTGGCGGGCTACCCCCTGGAGGCGTTCAGGGTGCTGCTGGAGACCAACGTCACCGCCCCGCTGGCGCTGATCCAGGCCACGCTGCCCGCCCTGCGCGCGGCGGGCGGAGCCGTCGTGAACATCACCTCGGACGCCGCCACGGGCGCGTACGAGGGCTGGGGCGGCTACGGCGCCACCAAGGCGGCCCTGGAGCAGCTCTCCAACGTGCTGTCGGCCGAGGAGCCCGTGGTCCGGGTCTGGTGGGCCGACCCCGGCGAGATGAACACCCGCATGCTCGCCGACGCCGTGGGCGCCGACGAGGCCGCGGGCGCCACCGACCCCGCCAAGGTGGCCGCGGCGCTGCACGACCTGGTGCGGTCCCGTCCGGCCAGCGGCAAAGTGAGCCTGCAATGACCGTCGCGCTCGACTTCGCGCTTCCGCCGGGCCTGTCGGCGAGCGAGCCGCCCGAGGCGCGGGGGATGTCCAGGGACGCGGTACGCCTGATGGTCTCGCGCGGCGACCTCGCCCCCTCGCACCACCACTTCGTCGACCTGCCGGGACTGCTCGACCCCGGTGACCTGATCGTCGTGAACAACTCGGCGACCCTCCCCGCGGCCGTCCGGCTCGACCGCCTGGCCGTGCACTTCTCCACCGCCAGGGAGGACGGCACCTGGCTGGTCGAGCTGCGCCGCCGTACCGCCACCGCCTCCGAGCCCTACGGCGGTGGTGAGCCCGGCGAGTGGCTGCCGCTGCCGGGGCGGGCCACGCTGCGGCTGATCGAACGCGAGACGCCGCGGCTGTGGCGGGCGTCGCTGGACCAGGAGGTGGAGCCGTACCTGCGGGCGCACGGGGCGCCGATCCGCTACTCGTACGTGAGCGGGGACTGGCCGATCGAGGCGTACCAGACCGTGTTCGCGACCGTGCCGGGGAGCGCGGAGATGCCGAGCGCGGCGCGGCCGTTCACCGCGGAGCTGGTGACGGCGCTCGTGGCGCGCGGGATCGGGATCGCGCCGATCACCCTGCACACGGGGGTGGCCTCGCCGGAGAAGGACGAACCGCCCTACGCCGAGCGGTACGAGGTGCCGGAGGCCACGGCGCGGCTGGTCAACCTGGCGCGCGAGAGCGGCAACCGGGTGGTGGCCGCGGGCACCACCGTCGTACGGGCGCTGGAGACGGCCGTGGGGGCGGACGGGCTGGTCAGCGCGGCCGCCGGATGGACCAGGCGCATCGTCACGCCCCAGAGCGGCGTACGGGCCGTCACGGGGTTGATCACCGGGCTGCACGAGCCGCGCTCCAGCCACCTGCTGATGCTGACCGCGATCGCGGGCGAGACGGCGCTCGCGCGGGCCTACGGGGAGGCGCTACAGAACGCATATCTGTGGCACGAGTTCGGTGACACGCACTTGATTCTGAAGAAATAGTCTTTACATAGATTTTGCCAACATGATAGGAACAGCGGGCATTTACGGGGGCTTCAAGTGTGTGCGCCTCCCCGTGACCACTTCCTCACCGGAGACGTTTAATGCGTAACCTGACCAAGGCCGCGTCGCTGGCATTGCTGGCGGCTGCCCTGCTTGTCCCGGCTGTTCCGGCTTCCGCTTCCACCACGACGGCCGCCGACGAGCCGTTCTCGGTCTTCGACGTCAAAGTGAAGGCTGCCAAGACGGCCAAGGCCGGCGGCAAGCTCAACTTCAGCATCGTCGCCACCAACAAGGGGCCCTACCAGGCCGACGCCTACTTTGTCGGCGGCGAGTTCCCCAAGGGGGTCGACCTCAGGCGGATCATGTACCGCACGAGCGTCAAGGGCACCGAGTGCGGGCTCGAGGGCCGCGCGTTCTTCTGCTTCCTGCCCGAGATCCTGGAGAAGGGTGACTCCATCTCCCTGATCTTCGAGACCAAGCTCAAGAAGACGGCGACCGGCACGCAGACCGCCAAGCTCGGCGTGATCTCCTACGACGTCCAGACGGGCATGGAGAACATGAGCAAGGAAGAGCTCGACCGGCTCGGCATCCCCGAGCACGGCTACGTGAAGACGGTCAAGACCAAGATCGTCCGCTAGTACGCCGTTCCCCTGGAACGTTTCGAGCCACTGGAACGTTTCGAACCGCGTCCTCCGTGACGTTCACCGCTGCGCCCGCGCCCGAATGCCCGCCCTGCTTCGCGAGCATCGGGCCGGGCGCAGTACCGTGGCTGGATGTGGACCAGCGCAGCCTCCTGATCACCCTGACCGGCCCCGACCGGCCCGGCGTCACCTCGCGGCTTTTCTCCGTTCTGTCTGCCTTTCCAGTGACTGTGGCGGACATCGAACAGGTCGTCATTCGCGGCCGGCTCACGCTCGGCGTGCTCGTCACGTACGCCGGCGGCCCCCCGACAGGCACCGGCACGACCCTCGGCGCCATGTGGACCGCGGTCGAGCAGGTGGCCGAGGACCTTGGCATGGAGGTGGAGCTCTCCACCGGCTCCCAGACCAAGGAGCAGCGCCGCCGCGGCCGCCTGTCGGTCAGCGTGCTGGGCGCCACGCTCCAGCCCGCCGCCATCGCGGGCATCGCCGGGCGCATCGCCGCCGCCGGCGCGAACATCGACCGCATCGAACGCCTCGCCCAATGGCCCGTCACCTGCATCGAACTGTCCGTCTCCGGCGCGGACCCCAGCTCGTTGCGGGTCGAGCTGGCGGCCGAGGCTGCCGTCCTGGCGGTGGACGTGGCCGTGCAGCGCACCGGCCTGTCGCGGCGCGCCAAGCGGCTGATCGTCATGGACGTCGACTCGACCCTCATCCAGGGCGAGGTCATCGAGCTGCTCGCGGCCCACGCCGGATGCCTGGACGAGGTCGCCAAGGTCACCGAGCAGGCCATGCGCGGCGAGCTCGACTTCGCCGAGTCGCTGCGGCGCCGGGTGGCGCTGCTGGAGGGGCTGCCGGCCGAGGTGTTCGAGGAGGTGCGCAAGGAGGTCGTGCTCACGCCCGGCGCCCGCACCCTGGTTCGCACGCTCAAGCGGCTCGACTACCGCTTCGCCATCGTCAGCGGCGGATTCACGCAGATCACCGACGGGCTCGTGGAGGAGCTCGGGATCGACTACTCGGCGGCGAACGTCCTCGAGGTCATCGACGGCCGGCTGACCGGTCGCGTCGTGGGTGAGATCGTGGACCGGCCGGGTAAGGCGCGGGCGCTGGAGCGGTTCGCGAAGGAGGCCGGCCTGCCGATCTCTCAGACGGTGGCCATCGGGGACGGGGCCAACGACCTCGACATGATCGCCGTGGCCGGGCTGGGGGTGGCGTTCAACGCCAAGCCGGTGGTGCGGCAGGCGGCCGACACGGCGGTCAACACTCCCTACCTCGACTCGATCCTCTACCTGCTGGGGATCTCCAGGGACGAGGTGGAGGCGGCGGACGCAGAGGACGGCGCCACCCTCACCGCAGGCTGACCCTCACCCGGCAATGCCCATCCTGGGGCCCCAGGATGGGCCTCCAGCCCTCCAGCCGGCTCCAGCGCCCCCTGGTGGACCCTCGGCGCTCCTGCGGGCCCTCGACGCTCCTGCGGGCCCTCCGTGCTCCTTGGGGTCCTTCAGCCCTCCTGCTCCTTAGGGTCCCAGAGCGTCACCAGGCGCCCCTCACCCATCCAGAGCTCATCCCAGTCGGGCTCCACCTCGATCACCGCGAACGCGCCCGGCCGGAACACGTACTCTCCTCCGGCCAGCCCCACGGCCAGCTCGTGCACGCCCGGGTTGTGCCCGCACAGCACCACGGTGCTCGCCTCGGGATCGACCCGGCGGACCAGCTCCAGCAGCTCATCGGGATACGCCTCGTAGATGTCCCGCTCGTAGCTGATCTCCACCTCGGGAAAGGCGATCTCGGCGGTGCGCTTGGTCCTGAGCGCCGGCGAGCACAGCACGACGTCCGGATTGAGCCCGGCCGCCCGTATCTCGTCGCCAGCCCGCTTGGCGTCCCGCTCGCCCCGCCCGGTCAGCGGCCGCTCCCGATCTGCCAGCCCGGGAACGTGGGCGGCCTTCGCATGCCGCAGCACAATCAAGGTTCGCACCAGATCACCCCGTCCTCGAAGCCCAGACGGCCAGCCCGACGATCACGGCCAGGATGACGAGCATCCCCAGCAGAATGAGGCCCAGGGTCTTCCCACCGCTGGGCTGCTTGTCACCTTTCACGCGCCCAGTTTCCCACCGAGCCACCCCGCCCCCACGCCCGCCTTCACCCCCACCACCCCACGCCCTGCCGCCGGGTCCGCAACCCGCAGGCCCATGCACCCGCACCCGCCGCGCAGCACGTACCCCGCATATCGCCACCACGTCCAAGCGCCGCGCACACCCTCACCACCGCCGAGCCCGCACCTCCCGCACGCCGGCACCCCGCAGACCCCGGCACGCCGCACCTCATCCCACCTGACGAGACACCCTCGATCGCGTCGCCCGCCGCAGGAGCCGACGATTAGCGGCCCCGGACGTCCGACCCGGAAAGACGAGACGCCCGCCCCTACGCAGTAGGGCGGGCGTCTCTCCAGGGTATTGCGGCGTGTTACGAGGCCACGGGCTGGTGCTCGCGGTTGTCGTTGTTGGCCGGTTCGGTGCTCACGGAGCGCCGCTTGGACACCACGATGGCCCCTACCACCACGGCCACCGCCACCACCGTGACGCCGATCCGCAGGGCCGGGTTGCCCGCATACAGCACCACCGCGGGCGCGACCAGCAGCGCCACCAGGTTCATCACCTTGATCAGCGGGTTGATGGCAGGCCCGGCCGTGTCCTTGAACGGGTCGCCGACCGTGTCGCCGATGACGGTGGCGGCGTGCGCCTCCGAGCCCTTGCCACCGTGGTGACCGTCCTCCACCAGCTTCTTGGCGTTGTCCCACGCGCCACCGGAGTTCGACAGGAAGACGGCCATCAGCGTGCCGCACGCGATGGCCCCCGCGAGGAAGGCGCCCAGCGACGCGTACCCGAGGGCGAACCCGACCGCGATCGGCGTCATGACCGCCAGCAGACCGGGCGTGGCCAGCTCGCGGAGCGAGTCACGGGTGCAGATGTCCACGACCCGGCCGTACTCCGGCGTCTCCGAGCCGTCCATGATGCCCGGCTTGTTGCGGAACTGGTCGCGTACCTCGAAGACCACGCGCATCGCGGCCCGTCCGACCGCCATGATCGCGAGCCCCGAGAAGAGGAACACGACCGCGGCCCCGATGATCAGGCCGACCAGGACGTTCGGCTGGTCGATGCTGAGGCTGAAGGTGGCGAACTCGCCGAGCGCGGACTTGACCGCCCCGCTCGCCTTGGCCAGCTCGCCCTCCACCGCGGTGCGGAAGGCGCCGAACAGCGCGGTCGCCGCCAGCACGGCCGTGGCGATCGCGATGCCCTTGGTGATGGCCTTGGTGGTGTTTCCGACCGCGTCCAGGCTGGTGAGCACGCGGGCGCCCTCGCCCTCGACATCGCCCGACATCTCGGCGATGCCCTGGGCGTTGTCGGAGACCGGCCCGAACGTGTCCATGGAGACGATGACGCCGACCGTGGTCAGCAGCCCGGTGCCCGCCAGTGCCACCGCGAACAGCGCGATCGTCACGTTCCCGAACCCGAGCAGGAACGCGCCGTAGACCGCGCCGCCGATGACCAGGGCGGAGTAGACGGCCGACTCCAGGCCGACGCTGATGCCGGCCAGGATGACGGTGGCCGGACCGGTGGCCGAGCTCTCGCCGATCTCGCGTACGGGACGGCGGTTGGTCTCGGTGAAGTAGCCGGTCAGCAGCTGGATGGCGCTGGCCAGCACCAGGCCGATGAGCACCGCGCCGATGGCGATGAGCCGCGGGTTGGCGTCGGACTGCTCGGTGGCGCCGGTCAGGCCGCTGAAGCTGTCGGGCAGATACAGGAACGCGGCCACGGTGACGAGCACCGCGGAGATCGCGGCCGAGATGAAGAAGCTGCGGTTGATCGCCGACATGCCGTTGCGGTCGCGGTCGCGCATTCCGGTGACGAAGATGCCGATGATCGCCGTGATCACGCCGACCATGGGGACGATCAGGGGGAAGACCAGCCCCTGCTCGCCGAAGGCCACCTTGCCCAGGATGAGGCTGGCGACCAGCATGACCGCGTACGACTCGAACAGGTCGGCCGCCATGCCCGCGCAGTCACCGACGTTGTCGCCCACGTTGTCGGCGATGGTCGCGGCGTTGCGCGGGTCGTCCTCCGGGATGCCCTGCTCGACCTTGCCGACCAGGTCGGCGCCGACGTCGGCGGCCTTGGTGAAGATGCCGCCGCCGACTCGCATGAACATCGCGAGCAGCGCCGCCCCGAACCCGAATCCCTCGAGCACGCCAGGGGCGTTGCCCTGGTAGATGAACACGACCACGGCCGCACCGAACAGGCCGAGGCCCACGGTGAACATCCCGGCCACGCCGCCGGTGCGGAACGCGATGCGCATGGCGCGCTTCTCGCCCGAATCGTTGGCCGCGGCGGCGACACGGACATTTCCGCGCACGGCCAGCCACATGCCCATGAAGCCGGTCAGTGCGGAGAAGACCGCACCAACCACGAAGAAGATCGAACGTCCGACGACTACGTCCGTTTCCCCCGGTAGCAGGAGCAACAGGATAGGTATTGCGACGACGAAGATCGCCAATGTGCGGAACTGGCGCGCCAGATAAGCGGCGGCGCCTTCTTGTACGGCACGCGCGATGTTCTGCATGCGCTCCGTGCCTTGGCCGGCGGACAGCACTTCGCGCACCAGGCCGCCTGCGACGGCTAGTGCGATCAGTGCGACCGCGGCGACCACGATCACGATGGTGAGATTGTTTCCACTCAGGGCCAGATTGGACGCTGGCTCCGCTGCCAGCATGTGCCTGCTCATCGTTCTCCTCGGCAAGACCGGTCGTCCTGCCCGGGCGGTGCTGCAGTTTTCCTCGGCGGGTGTTGCGGCACCATCCGGGTTGTGGGTGCCGCTTCCGGTTGAATCCGCGTTCCGCCGGATCACCTTGGCCGGTGCCGGGAGTCTACGCAGGCACTGAACGGATATGAAGGCTCTCGAGGTGGCTATTTGTGCGCGCGTCCAGTAATCCCCTGACAGCGGGCCGGTTTGCGGCCTGACAGGCGAAATTTCCCCGGGTTTAAGGTCATGAAAACCTCCGGATAGTGCCGGACCGAAACTTGGGCTGCCTGGACCGATGCTGGAGGGACCTGAGAGGCGGAGGCCGACCACCGAAACGACCGCCCACCATGGTCGCCGCCACCTGCCACCGCCACCCGACCACGGCACCACCGCCCAGGACACGGCACGCGGGCCCCGTACCCGCGACCGCCCCACCGGGCCCCTGCGGACACGGCCACATCAAGGGCCCGCCCGCGCCGCGAACCGCACCTCATCCGACGACCGGAATCGCCCACCGCCCCTGTCACCGGGACCCGCCACGCGACGACCGGAACCGCCGTCCGCCCGTCGGGGCCACCCGTAGGGCCGACTCCGCCCCACGAACCCACTCGCCCCACGCGACAGCCCGCCCACAAACCCGAATTGCCCGTCGAGGCCACCAGCGGGGCCGACCCCGCTCCACGAACCCACTCGCCCCACGCGACAGCCCACCCACAAACCCGGTTTGCCCATCGAGGCCACCAGCGGGGCCGACTCCGCTCCACGAACCCCGCTCGCCCCGTAGGGCCGGCGGAAGGCGGAAGCCACGGTGCCCGTGCGCCGTGACGGTGGCCGGTCACGTGCGGGTCAGCGGGCGTCTCCCTGGAGGCGCTCAGCCACGTGCGGCGGGTGGCGCCGCCCGTGCTCCGCCGTACAAGATGGGGTTTTTGAGCACAGAACAGCCGCACGCCGGGCGCCACAAAGGGACGCCCGGCGGAACGAGGCGGGACGGCGGAGCCCGCTCAGACCTTGGCGGTCGCGGGCCAGCTCATGCGGATGTTCGTGCCCTTCGGGCTGGGGAAGATCTCGACGTCGTCGGCCAAGCCCTCGATGACCGCGAGGCCGAAGCCTGACATGAACGAGTCAGAGAGCATGCCCAGATCGAGGGGTTGCTCCTGCTTGATCTCATCGCTGGGGGCCTGGTCGCTGACCGTGACTTCGAAACGCCCGGAGTCGTCACGCAGCTCGATACGGATGGGCTCGCCCGGACAGTGGACGCGGTGCGCCTCGACTGCCCGGGAGCAGGCCTCACCCACAGCGAGCCTGACCTCGTCCAACAGGGACTCCTCCACGCCGGTGCGGCGAGCGATCGCCGTCGCCACCAGCCGCGCGGTCCGCACATGGGCGGGAAGAGCGCTGAACGTCAGCTCGACGGTAGCCATGCTACTTGTCTTTGCCGTGAGCTTCCTTGGCCTCGTCGACCGAAGCGTAGATCCCGAAGACCTTGGTCAGACCGGTAATCCGGAAGATCTTCAGGATGCGCTCCTGCGTGCAGACAAGCTCGAGCGAGCCGTCGTGCGCACGAACCCGCTTGAGCCCCCCGACCAGGACGCCAAGGCCCGTGGAGTCGAGGAAGTCCACCTTCTCCATGTTGACGAGCAGGTGGAAGTTGCCCTTGTTCACCAGGTCGATGAGGAGCTCACGCAATCTCGGCGCCGTGTAGACATCGATCTCACCCTCGACCTCCACGATGGTGAGTCGGTCTTCGGTGCGGTGATCCAACTTCAGATCCACAGATCCTCCAGCGCCTCGCCTGCGAAACTACTCTCTTGGGACTGGCAATCTGGAGCGTGGCCCCAGATCGTCCGACCCTGACGCGCGGCATTCAACCATGCGTCTGGCTTGTGTCTATACGAAATCACGATTCCCGGCGACTTTGCCCATCGATGCAAGACTGGAAACAGTGACTTCCTCCGCATCCTCCCCACAACAGGCGGGTCCACTCCTCCGCCACCTGCTCGGTGTTCCCGCACGTCATGAGCGTGTCACCCATGTGGAGCATGTTCCAGCACGTCGGGCGGGTCAAGCGGGATGGCCCAAATGGACGCCAGAAGTACTTGTTACGCGCTTGGCGAACCGCGGGGTGACAGGACTCTGGCCTCACCAGTACGAGGCCGCCGACCTGGCATTCCGTGGCCGAAACGTGATCATCTCAACGGGTACGGCGTCCGGGAAGTCGCTGGCGTACCTCACTCCCGCCGTCGCCTCATGCCTCGACGGCGGCACGATCCTCTACCTGACCCCGACCAAGGCCCTGGCCGCCGACCAGCTGCGCGGCCTGCGCGAGCTGCGCATCACCCAGCTTCGCGCGGCCTGCTTCGACGGCGACACGCCGTTCGAGGAACGTACGTGGGTGCGCCAGCACGCCAACTACGTCCTGACGAATCCGGACATGCTGCACCGCAGCATCCTCCCCCGCCACGCTCAGTGGTCCTCGTTCTTCCGCCGGTTGCGCATGGTCGTCATCGACGAGTGCCACGGCTACCGCGGCGTCTTCGGCTCCCACGTCGCGCAGATCCTGCGCCGCCTGCGCCGCGTCTGCGCCCGTTACGGCTCGCGCCCCACGTTCCTGCTCGCGTCGGCGACCGCCAGCGAGCCGGGCGCGTTCGGGATGAGGCTGACGGGGCTTGAGATGGACGAGGTGACCGTGGACGCCTCGCCCAAGGGTTCCACCACCATCGCGCTGTGGGAGCCGCCCCTGACCGAGCTACGGGGCGAGGGAGGGGCTCCTGTGCGGCGGACGGCCACGGCGGAGGCGGCGGATCTGCTGGCGGACCTCGTCCTGGCCGACGTCCGCACGCTCGCCTTCGTACGTTCCCGCCGCGGCGCCGAAACGGTCGCCCTGACGGCCCGCGCCAAGCTCGCCGACGTGGCCTTCTCCCTCTCCACCCGCCACCCCCGCCCCTCCACCCCCCGCCGGCCGAACCCAACCCCGCCGGAATCGGACCCCACCCTCAACCACCAGCCAGGCACAGCAGAGCCTGCCGACACCACCCAGCCGGGCTTGCTGGAAACGGACCTCACCACCCAGCCGGGCCTGCTGGAAACGGACCTCACCACCCACCACCGACCACCCGCCCGCGCCACCCCGCCGGAAGCGGATCCCGCTCTCAGCCACCAGCCGGGCACAGCGGAGCCGACGGGCCCCGCCACGCCGGAACCATCCCGGACCACCAGCGGACTCTCCGGGACAACCCCGGCGGTCAGCACGTCAAAGCATGAGGGCCCGGCAACCGACCCGGCCTCGGAGAGCTCCCTCAGGTGGGCACTCCCAGACGCCCCCGCCCAGCCGGACTGGACCGACCTCCCCAACAAGATCGCCGCCTACCGAGCCGGATACCTCGCCGAAGACCGCAGGATCCTGGAGAAGGCCCTCCGCTCGGGCACGATCATGGGCCTGGCCACCACCAACGCCCTCGAACTCGGCGTGGACGTCTCAGGCCTGGACGCCGTGCTGATCGCGGGCTGGCCCGGCACCCGCGCCTCCCTCTGGCAGCAGGCGGGCCGGGCGGGCCGCGACGGCCAGGACGCGCTCGCCGTGCTGATCGCCAGGGACGACCCCTTGGACACCTACCTCGTCCACCACCCCCAGGCCCTGTTCGGCCAGCCTGTCGAGGCGATCGTCCTCGACCCCGACAACCCGTACGTCCTGGGCCCCCACCTCTGCGCCGCGGCCGCCGAGATCCCGCTGACCGACGACGACCTGCCCATCTTCGGCACCACCACCTCAACGGTCCTCGATGACCTGGTCTCCCAGGGTCTGCTCAGGAGGCGACCCGCGGGCTGGTTCTGGACCAAGCGGGAGCGTGCCACCGACCTCGCCGACATCCGAGGCGGCGGAGGCGCTCCCATCCAGGTCGTGGAGTCGTCCACCGGCCGCCTCCTGGGCAGCGTGGACGAACCGTCCGCGCACACGACGGTGCACACGGGCGCGGTCTACCTCCATCAGGGCGAGACCTTCCTGGTGGAGCTCCTGGACCTGGAGGCCGGGGTCGCCCTGGTGTCCAGCGCGACTCCGGATTTCACGACGTTCGCTCGCGACATCACCGACATCTCCATCCTGGCCACCCAGCGCTCCCATCCCCTGGGCCCCGGCACGCTCCACTTCGGCGAGGTGGAGGTGACCCGGCAAGTGGTCTCGTACCTCAAGAGACGTCTCCAATCAGGCGAGATGCTCGGCGACGAGCCCCTGGACCTGCCACCCCGTACCCTCCGCACCCGTGCCGTATGGTGGACGCTCCCCGCCTCGGCGGTCGCGCCGCTCGCCGAAGCGGGCATCGACCTCGGTGGCGCCGCCCACGCCGCCGAACACGCCTCCATCGGCCTGCTCCCCCTCTTCGCCACCTGCGACCGCTGGGACATCGGCGGCGTCTCCACCGAACTGCACGCCGACACGGGGCTGCTCACCGTCTTCGTGTACGACGGCCACGAGGGCGGGGCGGGTTTCGCCGAACGCGGCTACGCCCGTGCGGCCGAGTGGCTGACCGCCACACGAGAAGCCATAACCTCATGCGAATGCGAACGCGGCTGCCCCTCCTGCATTCAATCCCCGAAATGCGGCAACGGCAACGAACCCCTCGACAAACGAGGCGCCGTCCGCCTCCTCAACACCCTGCTGTCGCCTCAGTAAAACGCCAGGACATCCACGCGAGAACTGCCACCGATCGCGCGCCACCTGGCGCGCATTTTCCCGCGCGAGCGAGCGCCTGCCGTCCGTGAAATCGGGTCGGCCGGACCCGTTAGCCCGAGCACCCGGAACCCTCCGAAGCTGCCGTCCTGAGCACCCCGGAACCCTCCGAAGCTGCCGTCCTGAGCACCCCCGAAATCCTCTGGACCTGCCGTCCCGAGGACCCCGAACCCATCTCCACCTGCGCTGTCGCACGCCAACCCAGACCTCGGGCCCGGTCGATCGATAAGCCGAATCAAATAGCCGATTTAGCTTTCGCCGTCTCTATGCCGAGGACCCACAAAAGCGCGTTCCTCGCCTTCACCCTTGCCATCATCTTCGCCGGACCAGAAATCGGCCGCCCCCGGCTGCGGACGTTCCCAAAATCCGCTGTCCTCCATTGACCGAGGAGACGGCGGCAGATAATCATCCCAGCGATCCTCCATCCGCGCGGCGGGCCGAACGGGGGATACGTCGGGCTTGGGGACATCCGTGACTGCGGAACTGGGCAAGGTGATGCGAACTGGCCCCTGGCGGGTTTCCGGAACGTCTCGCACCTCCTCCACCGCCCCGAACGCGGCGGAAGCCTCCTCACGCTTCCGGTCGAGCGCGGGCGGCGCCGACGACCGTTCCGGAGTGACCCCTTCGGAACTCTCATCTGACACCAGCCGCTGATCCCGGGACTGATCGGGAACCCGAGTCTTGGCGACGGCCAGGATCACGGCGGGCCGCCGTCGGGGCGGGGCCGTGGTGACCGAAACGCTTTCGTTCGCGTGAGCGGCCTGAACCCCGCCGACCGGCGACGTGCTCACACCCGTGGTCGCTGCGGCCGTACCAGGCGCGGAGCTCTCACCCGTGGCGAGCGCCCGCCGCCGTGCCCAGGCCCCCGCATGAGCGCCGAACAGCAGCAGGAGGACACCCGCTGCGACGTAGAGGCCGTACTGGCCGAGGTTCCCGATCGGTGACTCGCTCGACTGCGCCTTCACGTCGGGCTGGACGGGAGCGGCGTCCGCGCCACTTTTCGCGTCGGATGGGCGCAGACCGCCCGTTTCGTCGGCCGTGGGGATCGGCAGGTTCCCGTTCGAGTCGGCGTCGGGTATTTCCGGAAGCTTGGCTGTCGTCCGCTTGTGTGTCGTCGGCTTCGTCGTCGGCAGGGTCTGTCTCTTGGCGGGCAGCGTGGGGAGCGGGTCGACGTTCTTGGTGGTCTTCGGGGTCCGGGTGCCGGCGGTCTTCTTCTTCGTCGGCGTGGGCGTCGGCGCGGCGGGAAAGGCGACGTACGCGGCGGCCGAATTGCCCGAGCCGATCGACCCGCCGTCGCCGTCACCCCTGAACGCCTTGACCGTGAACCCCACCTTCTGGCCCTTCGCCTTGGCCGGCACGGCGAGCACCGCCTGGCACGCGGACCCGGCGCACGCGCTGTCGGCGGGCAACCTTCCCACGATGCCGGACTGGCTGTTGGAGACCTCGTACGACTGCAGGTCAGGCTCCGAACCCTTGCTCCAGGTCAGCCGGACCTTGGCGCTGCCCTGCCGGGTCGCGTTCACGTTGCCCGGTGCCTCGGGCGGCCGCCGGAGCTTGAACGTGCTGCTCGCGTACCGGCTCCCCGTGAGCTCTCCCTTGAGGGTCACGGTGAAGGTCCCGTTCGGGACGTTGCCGGCGTCGAACGTGCCGGAGATCGTCTGACTCGCTCCCCCTCCGGCGACCTTCTGGCTGGGTGTGGAGGGCCCCTCGACGTAGAGGCCCATGGTCAGCTGCATTACGCCTGTTTGCGCGGAAACGGTCACAGACGAGCTCGAAAGCACCTGGCCGTCAGCGGGCGAGGTGATCTGTCCGGACGCGTCGGCCCGCCAGGTCACCGCAGCGGCCTGAGCGGTCCCGCCAAGCGCGATGGAGCCGGCCACGATCATCCCCGTGGCCACCACTCTGCCGACTACCGTCACGACGCTTCCCTCCATCGAGAGCCTCGCGCCGCCTGACCACCCCTGGGGCGTTCACGCGACGACCGGAAGTGCAGTCCGCCCGGCCGATACGGTCACCGACCGTCCCCGTCCCCGCACCCTAGCGACTTCGCTCCGGCGCTCACATGCGCCTTGTCACATACGGCATGGACTGAGGGTAAGCGGAACCTTACGGTACATACACAACTCTTGGACACCACGTCTAAGAACTCGTGACTGGATCGCGACCTAGCCCCGCAATCCCCAACCGCCACACCCGTTTTCCAGTCGATCAGTCGATTCATTCGCGCGTTTCACGTCAACCGAAATGTCGCCATTCACCACATTTACGCCCCAGCGACCATGCCACCCATTCGCCAGCGAAGCACCCACGGTCGGCTGGCCCACGAACGCGACAAGGACGGTGCGACGCGGGGCAACTCACCTGAAGCGGACCTCAAGCACAGACTGACCCCAGACACAGACCGACCTCGGGCGCAGACCAACCTCGGGCACAGACCGACCAGACACAGACCGACCTCGGGCGCAGACCAACCTCGGGCACAGACCGACCAGACACAGACCGACCTCGGGCGCAGACCGAGTGCGACCTCGGCCCTCACCACCTGCTCCTCGGCCAACACCGACACCCACCCACCTCCCTCCTTCGCTATCAGTTCCCCCGCCAGATCAACTCCCACGCCAGCCAGCCCGTCCCCACCCTCCGCCACCAGATCCTCGGCAACGAGGGCTCCGACAGGGTCACCGATCTACACTTCGGGGCCGTGGCTGAAACCAAGCGCGGTGGGTCCTTCTACGACGCACCCCAAGTCGTCGGGCAGTACCTCGGTCATCGGCATAGTGGCGTGTCGAGCCCCAACCATGTGATGGAGGAACCGGCTTTCCTGTCGGAACTGGGCGAGGTCGCGGGGCTTCGGGTGTTGGACCTCGGGTGCGGGGATGCGGCCATCGGACAAGTCCTGCTGGATGCCGGCTGTCGTAGCTACCTGGGATTGGACGGCTCCGCGGCGATGGTCGAGGCCGCCAACGCGGCGTTAGGCGGAACAGCCGGCCGCGTCGAACTGGTTGATATCGAGGACTTCTCCGCTCCGCCCTCTTCGTTCGATCTGGTTGTTTCGCGGCTGGCTTTTCACTATGTCGAGGATATCGAGCCGGTGCTGGCCGCTCTCCATGGATGCCTCTCACCCGGCGGACGCATCATTTTCACGGTCGTTCATCCGGTTCTGACATCGCACGACTCCGGCATTCGGGAGAAGCGAACGTCTTGGGTTGTGGATGACTACTTTCTCCAAGGGCCGCGGGAAAGGGAGTGGATGGGCAGCACCGTCACCTGGTTCCACCGCACTGTAGAAGATTATGTTGTCGCGCTCACGAAGGCAGGGTTTTCGCTGACCTCGCTGCGCGAGTGTGCACCTTGCGAGGATCGCTTTGCTGGGGATGCTGATGAGTTGGCCCGTCGGCGTCGCGTTCCGTTGTTTCTCCTGCTTTCCGGCATGCGCGCTTGATCACTAGGCGTGTACGCCACCGACGACGGTCAAGGAGCTATTTCCGCTGGACCGGCCCGAGATCTGGCCATGAGCGTACGGGGGCCTAATACCGGTAGTGAGATCGACAGCGAAGTCCAAACATCGGCGATTTCGTCAGTGATTTTGCATTGGGTCAGCTTCACGCCGTTCTGGCTGGCGAGGGTAGCGGCTCGAGCGCAGGCGGTTTCTGGATTGATTATCGCCAGTTTGGCCGCAGCAAGGGCGCTCAGGTCGGCAGCACTGTTTACGCGATGGCGTGCCACGCGTACCGAGCCCAGCGTGGCGAACGCCGTGGCCACCGCCATCAGAAGACCCATGAGAGCAACACCCCAGAGTGTGGCTGAGCCCTTTTCTTTAGTATTGATGGGAACCTCCTCGCCTGCCGGGCTCGTTTGCCTGTGGTTATGGGGAATATCCGGGCTCGGTGTCGGCGACAGCCGTGGCGGATATTTGTACTGCGGGCAATGATTGGGCCCAGGGTGGTCGTACTTCCACAGTGATCTGAACCTTCGTGGTTTCCGTGTCGCGGGTTACGGCTACCTGCGCACCCGGGCGGGTGGCCGTACGGGCTCGGATGATGACCTGGTCGAGGGGCTCGCCCCTGGCCGCGGCTCGCGCTGCCGCGCGGGCCACGTCCACGCACTCAAGTTGGGCACTGACGGCTTGGACGGCCCACAGCGCGGCTGCGAGGACGGCCATGAGCGCGGGCAGCATCGCGGCGGTCTCGGCCGTGACCGAACCCCGCGATGCCGACCGCTTCCTGCCCAGGGAGGTCCGCGCTTGGCGGACGGTCATCCGGTGGTGGTATTGAGTGCTCGATCGATAAGGGCTTTCAGCATTTCCTGGACCTCTGGACTGCTCACCACCTTGAACAAGAGGGCAGCGAATGCGCAGGCCGCAATCGTGCCTACTGCGTATTCGGCTGTGGACATGCCGCGCTCACGGTTGACCGTCGCGTAATGAAGCCATCGGTTGGCTCGCGTCGGAGCGGGGCGGGTGGCGAGCCCGGCCGCGGCCAGCTCGGATGATCCGATTTGCGTGCTCGCGCTGCTCTTGAGCGGGGTCGAGCTTTCCCTCAGAGACTTGGTCGAGGTCTCCCCTGACGGCCAGGCGGTCTGAGCGGTGGCTTCTGCGGCGGTGTTGAGGACTGACGGGGCGCTTCGGGTGATGTGGATGCGGCTGAGTGAGAACTTGCCGACTGTTTTGTTGCTCGATGTGGTGTGACTGCGTTCTGGGGTGGCTTTGATGGCGTCTGGCGTGGTGGCGGGACTGTGCATCGTGCCTCCAGGTAGTGCTCGGAGCCGGGGTCTTGTCCGGCGGGAGTCCTTAGATTGGCCGAAGCAGGGTCGCAGGAGAGGAACCGAACGGCATTCTGTGGAGGACGCTGAGTTTTCCACAATCAGGGGGTTGACATGGGCCTTTGCGGTTACGCAGTCACGTACTGGACTAGTTGGTCCGCGAGTGACCCGTTGTTCACGTTTTCGCAGGTCAGATCACTATCGGTGATCGTTTGCCTGATAGGGCCGCCTCGATGCAGCGGCCGGCCGTGCGGTAAGCGCCAGGCGTGCACCCGCGCGTTCTCGCTCGAAGCGATGACCAGTCCATCAGCCCTCGCCCTCGGACTCACCCGCCGCCGAGGCGACCGAGTGGCGCGCGGCCCCGAGCGGGTTACGCCCCCGCGTACCTGCCATCGACTCACCGGCCGCCGAAGCGACAGGGGCCGGCCGCCGCCCCGTTGATCGGGACCACGGCGGTCGCGCTCCAGCAGCGCACCCCACCGTCCTTGGCAATGCCGTAGGCCAGGCCCTCCACCCGCACCGGCATGCCCGGCACCAGGCGATGCTGCGCCCCCTCCAGGTTGAACTTGATCATGGTGGAGCCGCTGCCGTCCATCGCGAGCAGCTTCACCACCATGACCGGCTGACCGCCCTCGGTCACCTTGACCTTCTTGGTGGCGAAGTCCTTGGCCACAGCGGGCGCGGATGTGACCGTGAATCCGAGACCGCTCGTGTCGATCGGGAATCACATCCGTACCTCCCAGCATCTGGGGTGTCCCGGTGACACCCACGATGCCAGACCATAATCAACATGTGTTCGATTGATTTATTGCCATACTCGCACGGCATACCAGCGGCCCCAGCACCCCGGGGCGTGCTACGGCTGCCCCTCCTCCCGGACCGGAGCCGCTCATCACCGTTCCAGCATGGCCCGCGCCACCGAGCCGCAAAGGTTCGGCCACGAACCCCTCTGAGGGGAAATCCGGGGAAGGTGTCGAGGACTCATTGGGTTTACGGTTGCGAGGAGGGGTGCCTATGGAGGTATTCATCCGGCATCGGGCGCTCTGCTCTCCCCAGCCGCGATTCGCATGGGGGATCACTATGGCTATCCGCAACTATCTCGTCGGCGCGTCTATCCGCCTGATGCAACCCGGGCCAGGAGACGACTGGACGCACAGGCAGTCACGCCGCCGTTCCCGACGACGCGGCTACCGCCGCTGAGCGAACCAACAAGTCAGGGCGCCCACAGGGCGCTCTGACAGCTTGAGCGCCCCGAGCGCTGTGTGATGACCTTCCCTACTACATCAAGCCCGCCCGGCCGAGCCGGCCGCCGTCGCACGGCTTCGGGATGCTCTGATCCCGACTGCGCCAACTTCTCAGGAAGCTACATCCGCAGCATCGCTTTCCCGCTCACTCACACATGCTCAACGCGACTTCGCCGCTGCTCGCTACCTACCGCTGGCAGACGAACTCGCCGCGCTCCTCCCCGTTGCCTCAACCGCCTCACCCCCTGTCGAAATGGCCACCGCCGCACGCATCTACCACCTCACCACACGCACCCTGATCAAGCTCAGTGCTCCCCCCTACGCGTGGATCTCCGCCCACAAAGGCGTCGAAGTCGCGCAAGCCAGTTCCGACCTCCAAGCCATAGGGGAATGCCGGCGCGATCTGGTCAGCCTGCTCCATCGCGCCGCCGAGTATCGCAAGGCTCGCGACGTCGCTATCTCAGCCGCAGAATCCCTCCGGCCCCAGCTCGCCGAAGCAACACCTCACGCGTGGGAGGGAGGCCTACGGCGCTCTGCTCTCTACCGGCGCTATTGCCGCCGCTCGCCTTGAGGACCGACACTCAGCGCTCGACATGCTCACCGAAGCCGACGAGACCGCCGATCACGCCCCGAATCTCACTCTGGGCCATGGACACGTATCCATCTACAAGATGGGCGTCTCCATCGCGCTGGGAGACGCAGGCACAGCCATAGAACACGCCAAGGCAGTCATCCCCAATCAGATCCCGACGCTAGAGCGACGAGGCAGCGTTAAGTGATCAGGAGGCGATACAGAGGATGCGAGAAGCGTCGTTGCGTCCTTAGAGGCGGGGTCGGACGCGCGGGAAGTGTCCAGAAAGAGCGTTGCAAAGGTCCGTGGGCGGGTGGCCGCTCCAGCACTGGCCCTGCGTGTCAGTCAGATCCGCCTGGCCTCGCCATCGACAATGTGCCAGTGAGTTCTCCGCGTACACCGGTCTTCAAGGTGTCAGCGAGGTCTTCGGCAGATAAGTCTCTTGCTCCTTGACGTATCCCAAGCAGACCCTTCTTGTTGTGGATCTTCGATGCGCCGCCAGGCTACGAGTTCGTCACTTCTCTCCGCTTTCGCCGGTCATGAGCCTATTTACGTCCGCACCTACGGTGTCCGATTATCTCCTGCGGGAGAAACAACAGCAGCTTGCGCATGAAGAACTCCACCTTTGCTACAGGCGATGGCTGTCGTGGGCATGGGCTTTCTGTCATCGTATGCTCATACAGCCAAATCCGGCCCGTCACCAGACCCTACAATCCGTCTGAGCTGGCACAAAGGCAGGAATTCATGGACCTAGAGGCACAGATCCTCGAGTTGCTGTTGCACCTCCGCACGCTCAAAGCGGGCCAGTGCCACAGCAATGACGGCACCGCGACCAGCATGGCTCAGTTGAAGGCCGAGATCAGGAACGTCCAGATCGTGATAAGACAAGACCTCGCCGCTCTTGGCAGCGAGGGCACCGAGATGGCAGCTCTACGACGGCATATGAATGAGCACGTCACATCCCACCGACCACGATGCTGCAAAGACCCCACTAACGATCGAGCGCAGTGATCGATTGACGACTCAGGCTCAATCGCTGGCCGAACCTGCATGCGGATTGGCCTGATCTCTCCGGTCTGCGCCGAAAGCTCAGGCCATACCCGATATAGGGGCGGTTGCGTTTGGTTGGCTGCCCATTCGACGGCGGGCCCGCCGGGAAGGATTCTTCGGCGGTCGCTGCGTTGGCGAGGACTCCATGCCGGTGGGTGATGTGGAGGCGGCCTGGCGTGGTCGTTTGTCTGGATGGCCTTATGTTCCTCGATCGCGAGGCTCGGCGCTGGGCCGCAGGTGTTACCCCATATTGGTGATCAGCGACCCCATCTGGGGAACTCGGAAGAGGGGTGGGGTTGTGTGGGCTTTCGTCCGGTGTGCTGAGCGGACTTGATGTTGAGGGTTGATTTTCGCGAGTCCGGGGTTGACGAGGGTGATTCGTCGGCTCTTCTTGATCAGCTTGTTCCGGCAATGTAGGAGCTTCAGGGGATGATGATTGTGGAGGCCAGGCCGGCTATTACGGGGATGATTCCCAGCAGGACAAATGCCGGGAGGAAGCAGAGGCCGAGCGGGGCTACTGCTTTTACGCCGACGCTTCTGGCTGAGGCGACGGAATCGGCTCTGGCGGCTTCGCGGGCGTCGTCGGCCAGGCGGGTTAGCACGTCCGCTACCGGTGCGCCGCTTTGAGCCGCTCGGCTCATGGCTCGGGAGAGTTGGGCCGTGGCTGGGTCCTTGGCGAGCGTGGCCCAGGTGGGGTCAGGATCGGCGCCCAGGCGTAGTTGGGTGCTGACCCATTTCAGCCGCTGGCTGAGAGGCCCGCCGATCGCGTTGGCGGCGATTTCCGTGGCGTCGCTCGCCGGGCGGCCGGCGAGCAGGCATGCGGTCATCAAGTCGGCGGCGAATGGGAGGTCGGCCGCGATTCGGCGGCGGTCGTGGTGGGCCTGATGGGGTTGTCTCTTGTGGAGGAAGGCTGCGGCGGCTGGGGTGATCAGGAGGCCGGCGATGGTTCCGGGGATGCCGCCGATCAGGAGTGCGGTGAACAGGCCGGTGCAGGTGGCGATGGTGATTGTCTTGCGGGTGATGCCGGCTTGAGGGGGATCTTGCCAGAGTGGCTCGTCAGTGCGGGCTTGCGTTTGCTGGTTTGGATGTGGCCCTTGAGGGTGGGGCTTGGCTGGCGGGCGTAGTCGGGAGAGGCGTTCTGTTGGGGTTCGGGGAGAGGCCCACAGCCATATGGCCAGGCCGGCGAGCAAGGCGGAGAGCCATTCGAGCATTGGGCGGGGTCCGATCGGTTCAGTGGGGTGGGGCTTGGTGAGTGACCGCCGTGACCACCTTGGTGGGTGGCGCGCTTGGTGGGTGACGGGCCTGATGGGTGACGAGCCTGGTGAGTGGCCAGGCCTGGGCGATGGCGGACCTGATGAGTGGCCTGGTGGGTGGGGCTCTTGGTGACCGGGTCTGGCCGGTGGTCGGGCCTGGGCGGTGGTCAGGCCTGGGCGGTGGTCAGCCTGATGAGTGGCCTGGTGGGTGGGGCGCTTGGTGGACAGCTGGGCCTGGTGGACGCAGCCGCTGGGCCGGTGGCCGGGACCGGGCAGTGGTCTGGCCTGGGCGGTGGTCGGGCCTGGTGGATGGGGATTGGTGGATGGGGATTGGTGGGCGGGGGGTTCTGGGGGCTTTTCCAGCTGGGGGAGGAAGGTGAGTGGTCGGTTGCGAGTGGGCGGGGGCTTCTCAGCGTGTGGTCGGTTCTGAATGGGTGATGGTGCTGTGTGATTGGCGATGCCGTGGGGCCTGTTCCGTGTAGGTGGCGGTGCTATACGGGTGGGTGGCTGTTCGGCCTGTGCTTGGGTTGCTCGCTTGGGCTTGGGTCGGTGGTTGGGGCTGTGATTGGGGTGTTGGTTAGGTTTGCGCTTGGGTTGCCATGTGGTTGGTCCACCACAGGCCACAAGCGTCGAGGGCGATGCCTGCTATCAGGCACATGAGGCCGGGGAAGCTGCCCAGGAGGAAGTCCAGAGGGTGCATGTTGAGGGCGGCGGCCATGAGGAGGCCGAGGGCTGGGAGTACGGCCAGGAGGCGGGCTGTGGTGCGGGGGCCCGCGAGTTGGGCGGCGACGTCCTGGCGGTGGGTTTGGGCCGCACGCAACGTGCTCGCGACTCGCTCGACCAGTGCGGCCAGGCCCGCGCCTACCGTGACGCCTACTTCCCAGCAGGCCGCCAGTTGGCGGAGGCCCTCCCCGCCCTGCTGTGGGGCCGATGAGGTGAGGGCCGCGGAGACGTCGCCGCCGTCTCTTGCCGCGGCGATGACCGGGCGCAGGGTTTCTGCGGCTGGGAAGTCCACTGAGGCGATTGCCCTGGTCAGTGCCTCTCCTGGCGTGCGGCCGGCCGACAGCTCTGCTGACAGGGACTGGCACAGCTCGATTGATGCGTGTCGCCAGAGCTGCGCGCGGCGGGCGGGGGTAGGGCGGGTGAGGCGGGTGGTCAGGGATGTCCAGCGGGGTTTGTCCTTGCCTGTGACGAGCCTGGTCAGGCGGGTGGTGGGGGTGTCCGGGGCCGTCCACAGCCACACTGCGCAGGCTGTGGACAGTGCTGTTATGAGGGCGCCGGTCATCACGTGGCCTTGGTGGTGGGAATCATGGCTGGGCTCTTTGGGAGAGGGCGTCGTAGGCGGGGCCGGGTTGGGAGTTGCCCTTCGCGTCGAAGGTCAGGGCCGGGATCGACTCGACGAAGCCGGCTGACGTTCGGGAGAGCAGGCAGATCTCGGCTATGCGGCGTCGGCCGTCCGGGCGGCCGCGGGTCAGGTGGATGACCGCGTCGAGCGCCGCGGCCAGTTGGCTGTGTACGGCTTCCCTGGTCAGACCCGCTGCGCAGCCCAGTGCTTCCAGGCGAGGGGGTACGTCGGCGGCGGTGTTGGCGTGAAGGGTGCCGCAGCCGCCTTCGTGGCCTGTGTTGAGGGCGGCCAGCAGATCCACCACCTCGCTGCCCCTGACCTCCCCCACCACCAAGCGGTCCGGGCGCATGCGCAGCGCTTGGCGTACCAGGTCGCGCAGGCTCACACCGCCTGCGCCCTCCAGGTTCGCCGGGCGGGTTTCCAGGCGGACGATGTGGGGGTGGAGGGGGCGGAGCTCGGCTGAGTCCTCTACCAGGAGCAGGCGTTCTGCCGGGTCGGCGAGCGAGAGCAGGGCGGACAGGAGTGTCGTTTTGCCGGTGCCTGTGCCGCCCGTCACCAGGAACGCCAGCCTGGCGGTCACCATGGCGGTCAGCACCGGGATGGCGGATGGGGTGATCGTGCCCGCCGACACCAGGTCGTCCAGGGTGAACGTACGGCGTGGCGGAAGGCGTAGCGAGACGCAGGTGCCACCGGACGCCACCGGCGGAAGCACGGCGTGGAGGCGGACGCCGCCGGCGAGTCTGGCGTCCACGTACGGGGAGGCGTCGTCGAGTCTCCTGCCCGCGACGGACGCCAGGCGCTGGGCCAGCCGGCGTACGGCCCCGTCGTCCGCGAAGGTCACAGCGGTACGGCGTAGGCCGCCGCCATCGTCTATCCACACCTCGCGCGGGCCGTTGACCAGGACGTCTGTTACGTCTGGCCGGGCCAGGAGCGGCTCCAGGGGGCCGGCACCGATGAGGTCGGCGCAGAGTGCCCTGGCCACCGCGAGGATCTCCGCGTCGCCGTACACGGATTTCTCGGCTCGCAGGGCCACTGCCACCTGGGCGGCGCTGGGTTCCACGCCCGCTCTGGCCAGGCGTACGCGGACTGCTTCGACCAGTTCCTGGGACACCGCCCCTGCGGGTGTGGGCGATTTCAGGGTGCTCATGTCGGGAGGAGGTCTTGTAGGAGTGTGCTGCACAGGGCGCCCATCACGGTGCGGGGGCCCAGCTTGGGCAGCTCGCCCCGGTTGAGGGTGGCGGTGAGTCTCGGCTGGTCGGGCAGGGCGCCGGCGGACGGGATGCCCAGGGCGCCCGCGGCCATGTCGTCGTCCACCACGCCTGGGCGGAGGATCGCGCGGATGTCCGAGGTGTGCTTGCGGGTCTCGCCCAGCACCTGTACGGCCGAGAGGATGCCGCGTACGTCGGCCGTGGCGACCATCAGCGTGGTCTTCGCCCTGGTGAGAGCCTCGATCGCGGCTGGGTCGAGGTGGCGGGGGAGGTCGACGACTATCAGGTCGAAGCCTCGCTGGCCTGCCTCCAGGACGGAACGCATGGCTTGGGCGGGGATCGCCGCCACCTCACCTCTGTGGAAGGAGAGGACCGCCAGGTCGCCGAACGACGGCAGTGCGGCCTGAAGTGCGCTGGAGTTGATCCGGCCCTCTCTGGCGACCAGGTCTCCCCAGCGGGCGCCCGATGCCTCCTCGTGGCCCAACAGGGCGTCTATGCCGCCGCCCAGCGGGTCGGCGTCCACCAGCAAGGTCCGGAGGTGGTCTCCCGAGGCGCGCAGGGACAGGCACGCCGACAGCACGCTCGCGCCTGCCCCGCCTCGGCCGCCGATCACGCAGATCACGGATCCTGAGCGGGGGTCGGGCTCCATGGCGTCCGCCAGCCGCTCCACCAGGTGGCGCTCGTCGGTAGGGAGGGTCACGACGGCCTGGGCGCCCACGGCCACGCATTTTCGCCAGGTGTCCGGGTCGTCGGGGGCCCGGGTCACGAGGACTACCTGGTCTCGGGTGGGGGGTGAGCTCGCGGCCACGGCGTCTGCCTGGTCGGCGCCTACTGCTATCAGCGGGGCAAGGTTCCAGAACGGGCGGGCGTGGGCGGGGACGTGGGCCACGTCGAGTTGGGCGCCTGCTGCGGCGGCTATGCGGACCAGGTCGTCGAGCAGGGCGTGGTCTTCGGTGATGACCAGGGGGCGGTGCATGTCGGCCTCTCCGGGGGTGGTGTCGGGAGGCCCACCTTGCTGGAGGTGAGTGGGGTGGGGAGAGGGTGAACGGGGTTCTGGGGATTGCTGGGTGGGGTTGTGGTGGGCCTGTGGATAAGTGGCCTGGCCTAGAGGCGTCGGTGGGGATTGTGGTGCTGCTGTCGCGAAGGCGGTGAGGGGTGTCCGCAGGAGGGTGTGGGGTGTGCGGGGTGTGCCGGAGGTGCCAGAGGTGCTCGGTTAGCGGCGATCCGTGGGAGGGCGCAGTGGCGGGGGCACGGTGAGGTACGCCGTGAGAGGGCGCCGTGTCGGAGAGCGCTCGGTGGGAGGCGCTGGCGAAGGCCCGTAGCGGAGTGCGCTTGGCGAGTGAGACGCCGTGGGAGGGAGCGCGGTGGTGGCGGCGCTCGGTGAGAGGCAGGCCGTGGGAAGGCGCCGGGGCCGTGGGAGGGCGGGTGGCGCTGCGGAGGGCGAGTGACGGTGTGGAGGACGAGTGGCGGTGTGGAGGACGTGGTGTACGGACTTGGGGTGGAAAAGGGGCGACCCCCGCCGGGGGGGAGAGCGGGGGTCGCCTGATCGGTCCGGCTCCGGGGGGGTAGAGCCGGTCCCGTTTCAGAAGAAAGCTTTCATCACTTCACCAGAGCCTGGCAAGAGACCGGCAAAGGTCCCCCGTGCACGGTTGCTCCAGTTTCGGGCGATACCCCCGTATGCTGCCCGATGGACTCGAGTTTCGTCGAGGAGCAATCTCGCATTTTCGCCAAGTTTTTTGTCTGCGCCATAACGATCACATAAAGACGGTCACTCTCTGTAATCATCACAGGTTGGTAACCAGATCACGGAGGGTGGCGATGGCGACGTATGCCGGGGCCCCGCTCATAGGCGGGTAAAGGTCTTGGTCCGAGGGCTTCCCATCAGGGCGGATCCGACGTAGAAAGGTGTCACGGACCTCTTGTCCGGGCGCATCAGCCGGGTACCCACGCGCGACCAGCCGCGGGAGGCGCGTCGTGACGGGCTTGACCCGCTCCGACGAATAGAGGTGCACGCTTGGTAACCCGGTGTGATGTGCCAGCAGACGGCGTCTCTTGACTGAGACGCCGTCAGCTATGTCGGCGGCCCGGCCCAACGCTCCCACCTGCGCCTCCGCCGCCGCGGCCTCAGCCTCGTTGCATCGCCTCGCAGATGGCGGTCGCTTCGCGCACCCCGAGACTTACTGCTGAGGCACACTGTTGTACCCACTGGGCGACGCCCTCCGGGGTCCCGCTCAGGTACGCACTCAGGCCCCCGGCGTACGAGGCGTGCTCCAGGTGCCCCACCTCCACGGCCACGAGGGACTTCGGGTCCAGGCCGTACTCGACCAGGGTCAGGCGCTCGGCCGCGCGCGCCACGATCCCGTCCGCCGCGCCGAAAGGACGCAGTACGGCCAGCTCGGCGTGCATGACGGCGGCCAGCACGATCGCGGGCGCCTTCGTGGGCCGTTCGAGCAGCCCGAGCAGCCCCTCCATGCGCGTCGCCGTCTCCGAAGCGCCCGGCGCGGGCCCCAGCCCCAGCGGGTCCGGCGCCTCGTCCACCGCCCGCGGACGGCCCAGGGCGGACTGCGGCGCCAGGCCGGCGGCCGCCACCGTGTGCAGGCGGGCCAGCACCTGCCTCGGCGCCGTCCGCCACAACGAGCCCAGGCGGCCCAGCTCCGCCGACGCCCGCAGGGCTCCCTGGACCAGCGGGTCGTGGACCTCGTCCCGGCGCAGGGCGTCGAGGGACACGTCCACGCCTTCCAGGGACGCCGAGGCCCGGGCGCCGCGCAGGGACGACTCCGTCGAGACGGCCGGGCTGGCCCGGCGCAGGACTCGATGGCGGTACAGCCGGTCGACGTCCTGCCTGGCGGAGTCGACCGCCTCGGGGACGCCGGGGAACTCCGCGATGACAGCCAGTGGGTCACTCACGGAAACCGACCTTACCGGCGGGTACGACCGCTCTCGCTCCACCGGGTGACGACCGTACCAGCGCCTCGACAGGAGGCGGGGCGCGCTCAAAAGGTGACCGTGGGTTGAGAAATCACCGGGCGCCGAATATGCGGAGCCCTTTATGGGTCCCCGCCAGATTTCAAGATGACAACGTTTCAATAGCGGTTGTCATGCGACCTGATAAGCGGAGGCACCTCGGTACAGACCTGTCTAGACCTCTTGTGTGTGGAGGCCGTGAGCTGGTGAAGTGGGACACGACCTATCCAATCTGGCCATAGAAGGAGCACGAGGTGGCCCCGGAGACCCCCGGCAACGAGACCCAGGCGCTGTCGAACCTGCTACAGGAGAACCGCCGGTTCGCACCGCCGGCTGACCTGGCGGCGGCCGCGAACGTGACCGCCGCCGCATATGACGAGGCCGCCGCCGACCGTCTCGCCTTCTGGGAGCGTGCGGCCGAGAGGCTGGCGTGGGCCAAACGGTGGGAGACGACCCTCGAGTGGAACGCCCCCTTCGCCAAGTGGTTCGTCGGCGGCGAGCTCAACGTGGCCTACAACTGCGTCGACCGCCACGTCGAGGAGGGCCGCGGAGACAAGGTCGCCTACTACTGGGAGGGTGAGCCCGAGGGCGACACCCGTACCCTGACCTACAGCGACCTCCAGCGCGAGGTCAGCAAGGCCGCCAACGCCCTCCAGGAGCTGGGCGTCGGCAAGGGCGACCGGGTGGCCGTCTACATGCCGATGATCCCCGAGCTGCCGATCGCGATGCTGGCCTGCGCCCGCATCGGGGCGATCCACTCCGTGGTGTTCGGCGGCTTCTCGGCCACGGCGCTGAAGAGCCGGATCGACGACGCCGACGCCAAGCTCGTCATCACCGCCGACGGCGGCTACCGCAGGGGCAACCCGTCGGCGCTCAAGCCCACGGTGGACGAGGCCGTCGCCGAGTGCCCGCAGGTCGAGAACGTCCTCGTCGTACGCCGTACCGGCCAGGACGTCGCCTTCGGCGAGAAGGACGTCTGGTGGCACGACCTGGTCGACCGGCAGAGCGACCAGCACACCGCCGAGCCCCACGACGCCGAGGACCCGCTGTACATCCTCTACACCAGCGGCACCACCGGCAGGCCCAAGGGCATCCTGCACACCACCGGCGGCTACCTCACCCAGACCGCCTGGACGCACCACGCGGTCTTCGACCTCAAGCCCGACACCGACATCTACTGGTGCACGGCCGACATCGGGTGGGTGACCGGCCACTCCTACATCGTGTACGGCCCCCTCGCCAACGGCGCCACCAGCGTCATCTACGAGGGCACTCCCGACACCCCGCACCGCGGCCGGTTCTGGGAGATCGTGCAGAAGTACAAGATCACGATTCTCTACACGGCGCCCACCGCGATCCGGACGTTCATGAAGTGGGGCGACGACATCCCCGCGAAGTTCGACATGTCCAGCCTGCGCATCCTGGGCTCCGTGGGCGAGCCGATCAACCCCGAGGCGTACGTCTGGTACCGCGAGCACATCGGCCACGACCGCTGCCCCGTGGTCGACACCTGGTGGCAGACGGAGACCGGCGCCATCATGATCAGCCCGCTGCCCGGCGTCACCGCGGGCAAGCCGGGCGCCGCGATGCGCCCGTTGCCCGGCATCGCCGCCGACGTGGTGGACGACCAGGGCAACAGCGTCCCCGACGGGGGCGGCGGCTTCCTCGTCGTACGTGAGCCGTGGCCGTCGATGCTCCGCACGATCTGGGGCGACGACCAGCGCTACATCGACACGTACTGGAGCAGGTTCGACGGGATGTACTTCCCCGGCGACGGCGCCAAGAAGGACGACGACGGCGACCTGTGGCTGCTCGGCCGCGTGGACGACGTCATGCTCGTCTCCGGCCACAACATCTCCACCACGGAGGTGGAGAGCGCGCTGGTCAGCCACCCGAAGGTGGCCGAGGCGGCGGTGGTCGGCGCGACCGACCCGGTCACGGGCCAGGCGATCGTGTCGTTCGTGATCCTGCGCGGCTCGGCGGAGGAGAGCGACGACATCGCCGCCGACCTGCGCAACCACGTGGCCAAGACCCTGGGCCCGATCGCCAAGCCGCGCCAGATCCTGGTCGTGCCGGAGCTGCCCAAGACCCGCTCCGGAAAGATCATGCGCCGCCTCCTGCGCGACGTCGCGGAGAACCGCAGCATCGGCGACGTCACCACGCTGGCCGACAGCACGGTGATGAACCTGATCTCGGAGAAGCTCCCGTCCGCCAAGTCCGAGGACTGATCCCACATTCCAGGCGCATGTCCCGAAATATGGGGACATGCGCCTGGCTCTTGAGAGCCTGGGGCGAAGCCCGGAGTACCCGGCGCGGGCGCTATCTTGTTCGATCGGGTAGTTCTGGGAGTGATAGCGGGACTCGCGCTCGACAAGTTTCGGCGTGTTCGGGGCGCCTGGCTGTCAGCGCGGCTCGGCCTGGCGAAACTGTCGGAAGAGCTCCTGGCGGCGGTACCGCTTCACACGGTACGCGAGCGTCGCATCGCGCTGGATGATGTTTGACACGGCCACCAGGCCTCGATAGGAGACGTTCATGCCGCAGACTCCCGAGGAAGAATCCCTGGGCTCGCTGGTCGCCCAGGCGAGCAGTCAGATCTCGGACCTGGTCCGCTCGGAGATCGAGCTGGCCAAGGCCGAGTTCAGGTTCGACGCCAAGCGGGTCGGCACGGCGGGCGGCCTGTTCGCCGCCGCCGCCTTCATGGCGCACCTGTGCCTGATCCTCGCCTCGTTCACGATCGCGTTCGTGCTGGCGCAGTGGCTGCCCAACTGGCTGGCCTTCCTCATCGTGACCGTGTTCTACCTGGTGGTGGCGGGTCTGCTGGTGTTCATCGGGGTCAGGCGGCTCAAGGGACTGGCCGGGATGAAGCGCACCGCCAGGTCGATCAAGGGGCTCAAGGAGATCGCCACGCCTGAGGACGAGACGCTGCCGGCGGTTCGTCCCGATCGCGAGCCGGTGACACGTGATGGCACCTGACGAGTCGGTCGTACAGATCGAGGGACCCTGGACGCACCGCGCGGTCCACGCGGGCGGCACCCGCTTCCACGTCGTCGAGGCGGGCGAGGGGCCGCTGGTGCTGCTGCTGCACGGGTTCCCGCAGTTCTGGTGGACGTGGCGCAACCAGCTCGTCTCGCTGCCGAAGGCGGGTTACCGGGCCGTCGCGGCGGATCTGCGCGGCTACGGCGGCAGCGACAAGCCGCCGCGCGGCTACGACCTGCCCACGCTGGCCGCCGACGCGACCGGCCTGATCAGGGCGCTGGGCGAGACCGGCGCGATCGTGGTGGGGCACGACTGGGGCGGGCTGCTGGCCTGGACGATGGCCGTGCTCGATCCCAAGTGCGTGCACCGGCTGGTCGCCGTGTCCGCCCCCCATCCCCTGCGCCTGCGCAAGGCGCTGCTGGGCGACCCGTTCGGCCAGCTCAGGGCCAGCCGGCAGTCACTGGGCCACCAGCTGCCGCTGCTGCCCGAGCACCGGCTCAGGCGCCGCGAAGGGGCTCTGGTGGGCCGGCTGCTCGACGACTGGTCGCGGCCCGGCTGGCCCGATCCCGAGACCGCGCGTACGTACCGAGAGGCGTTCCGCATCCCCGCCGTGGCACACTGCGCGCTGGAGTACCACCGCTGGTTCGGCCGCTCCCAGCTGCGCCCGGACGGCCGCCGCTACGCCAGGGCCATGCGCACCGCGGTCGAGGCCCCCACGCTCCACCTGCACGGGGCGCTCGACCCGCGTGCCCTGCCGCGTACGGCGCACGGCTCGGGCCGCTACGTGGCGGCCCCGTACCGGTGGCGGCTGCTCGAAGGAGCCGGCCACTTCCCCCATGAGGAGATCCCCGACGTGTTCGACACCGAGTTGCTCGGCTGGCTGGCCGATCCGGAGCCCGACCGATGAGAGACCGCGATCCCGAGGGCAGGCCCCGTAACGCCAGGCCGCGCGACGCGTACGGCAGGCCGCTCCCCTACGGCGAACCCGGCGTGGCCCGGGTCCCCGACGACTACGCCCCCACCACCGAACAGGCCCTGGCCGACGCGCGCGGCTTCCTCGGCGAGGGCCTGCCGTTCAACGCGCACGAGGTGTTCGAGGGCCGCTGGAAATGCGCGCCGGAGGACGAGCGCGAGCTGTGGCAGGGCCTCGCGCAGATCTGCGTCGGGCTGACGCACCTGCAGCGCGGCAACGGGCGCGGGGCGCTGACCCTCTTCGGCCGTGGCGCCGCCAGGGTCCAGGGGTACGGCGGCGCGTACGACGCGGTCGGCAAGGCGGCCTCGGGGTTCGGCCAGGACAGCGACCCCGACGAGGCCATCGCCGCGATCCTGGACAAGCTGCCCGGCTGAGGGCCGATCGTCAGTCGCACTTCTGGGTGCTGGCCGGGGTGGTGTCGTTGCGGCCCTGGGCCGCGTCGGGGGCGACCTCCTCGGCCGTCAGGACGTAGCCGGTCTCCTCTTCGTTGATCGCGGCGGCGAAGATCACGCCGTAGACCCGGCCGTCCACCGTGAGCAGCGGGCCGCCCGAATTGCCGGGCAGCACCTTCCCGCGGATCGCGTACACCTTGCGCCTGACCGTGGCGTCGCGGTAGATGTCGGGCCCCTCGGCGTCGAGCTGCCCGCCGATCCTGGCCGGCTCCGCGGTGAACCCCTTGCTCTTGGGGAACCCGGCGATGATGGCGCTGTCGCCGCGCGAGCCGTCGCCGTCGAAGGAGAGCTGCGGCAGGTCGAGGCCGGGCACGTAGAGGACGGCGATGTCGCGGCGCGGGTTGTAGCGCACGACGGTGGCCGCGTGCGGCGTGTTGTTGGAGTCGATGACCTGCAGGTCGCGGGTCACGCCGGCGACCACGTGGGCGTTGGTCATGATCCGGCCGGGGGCGTAGACGAAGCCGGTGCCCTCGATGTGCTTGTTGCAGCTCTCCGCGTTGCCCTGCACCTTGACGATGGCCCGCCGGGCGCGGCTCAGCTTGGAGCCCTGCAGCACGCTCTGGTCGGGCGGCGGCACGTCGACGATCGTGCCCGCGCCGATGGCGTCGAAGACGGGCGGGAACTCCGACCGGTCGATGAACTTCTTGAACGGCTGCTGCCAGTTGCGCGCGGCCTGCGGGATCACGTCGTCGACGGTGGTCAGCAGCGCGGAGTTCTTCACCTGGTCGACGAGGGGACTGAAGGCCGTGGAGACGATCAGCGAGCCGATCAGCCAGGCGATTACCAGCACGGACAGCGCGCTGGAGAACGTGCCGCCGACCGCGTCGGCCACCTTGGCGGGCTCCCACGTGACGTGGCTGCGCACGACGGCGCCGAGCGTCGAGGACGCGAACTGGCCGATGGTGGCGGCCAGGAAGACGATCACGATCGCCAGCAGCGCCTGCGGGGTGTCGCCGCTGACCAGGGCCTTGGAGATCGGTGGCGCGATGAAGACGCCGAGCACGGCCCCGCCGACGAACCCCACGAAGCTCATCGCCCCGATGATGAAGCCCTGCCGGTAACCCGAGACGCCGAAGGCGATCACGAGGCCGATCAAGATGAGGTCAAGCAGATCACCGCGCACGTTTCAAAGCTAACCAGGGATACGGTCAAGTGTGCACGTCTTCCGCCAGGACGGCGTCACCGCGTGGCTACCTTGAGCGGTATGCCGTCGGCCGAGGAAACAGTGCGCGATCTCATCGAGGCAGCTCTGTGCGACACCGACCCCGACGGCCCCCTGCGCTGGCACGTGATCTCCGTGCTGCGGCAGCGCGGTGATCTGGAGTCCTTCATCGAGGCGCGCCGGCTGTGCGCCGCGGACACGGTGGCGGAGCGGCTGCTCGGCGTGGACATCATGGGGATGCTGCGGCCGTTCGTGGACCGTACGCTGCCGGTGCTGCGCTACCTGGCGGCCAGCGAGGACGACGCCATGGTGCTCTACTCGGTGCTGATCGCGTTCGGGCACCTGGCCGACCCGCGGTCGCTGCCGTCGGTGATCGAGCTGGCCGGCCACGACGACGCGAGGGTGCGCTACGGCGCCGCGTACGCGCTGCAGCACGTGCTCGGCGATCCCCCCGACCGGGCCGGCCTGGAGACGCTGCGCGCGCTGGCGGCCGACAGCGACAAGGACGTGGCGGGCTGGGCCTCCCTGGGCGTGGCCCTGCGCTCGTCCCGCTAACCCCTGGACGCCAGGTCGATCACTTCCTGCGGGAGGTCCTCCACCTGCGCGGAGTCCCACGGGCGCTCCAGCCCGCCCTCGCGCAGCACGGTGTCGAGCACCATCGCGGTGAACCCCCACACCAGCATCCCCCGCACCCGGAACGCGGGCCCCGCCGACCCTCGCGGATGCCGCAGCGTGACCCGGTTGGCGGGGTCGACCAGCTCGGCGATCGGCACCCGCTCCACGGACTCCACCTCGCTCGGCGAGGCCGCGTGCACGGCCGACGGCTCGCGCCACCAGGCGATGACGGGCGTGACGCGGTTGTCGCTGTGGCTGAGGTACAGCTCGGGCATCGTGCACAGCACGTGGACGCCCGCGGGATCGACCCCGGTCTCCTCCTCGGCCTCGCGCAGCGCCGCCGCGACGGGTCCTCCGTCGTCGGGGTCGACGCCGCCGCCGGGGAAGGCGGGCTGGCCCGCGTGCCTGCGCCCGAGCGTGCTGCGCTGGATGAGCAGGACGTCGGGGCCGAGCGCCCCCTCGCCGAACAGCATCAGCACCGCGGCGGCCCGCCCGCTGCCGTTGGGGGGCGTCCACCACCGCGGTACGTCGAAGCGCTGAGCCTGCGCCGCCAGTCGGTCGAGCCAGTCGGGCACTTGGGTCACGCATCCTCCAACACGCCGGGACACCGGGGACTTCCCGCGATCACGAGAAGGGGCCGGGCCTGACGAGCTTCTCGGCCTCGGCCGCCGCCGTGGGGCCGGTGCCGTACGACGGGCAGAGCGCGGCCAGCGGGCACACACCGCACGCGGGCCGCCGTGCGTGGCAGATGCGGCGGCCGTGCCAGATCACCCGATGGGAGAAGATCGTCCACTCGCGCTTGGGCAGCAGCTCCCCCACGACGTGCTCGATCTTGACGGGGTCGGTCTCCTCCGTCCAGCCGAACCGCCGCACCAGCCGCTGGAAGTGGGTGTCGACGGTGAGCCCCGGCACGTCGAACGCGTTGCCCAGCACCACGTTGGCGGTCTTGCGGCCCACGCCGGGCAGGGTGACCAGGTCCTTCAGCTTGCCGGGCACCTCGCCGCCGTACTTCTCGCACACCGCCTGCGCCATGCCGATGATGCTGTTGGTCTTCGCGCGGAAGAAGCCGGTCGAGCGGATGATCTCCTCCATCTCGGACCGGTCTGCGGCGGCGTAGTCCTCCACTGTCGGATATTTCGCGAAGAGGACGGGGGTGACCATGTTGACCCGCTTGTCCGTGCACTGGGCGGAGAGGATGGTCGCGACCAGAAGTTCTAACGGGTTGCCGAAGTCGAGCTCGCAGTGGGCCTCTGGATAGGTGTCCGCGAGGATGCGGTTCATCTTGCGGGCCCGCCGTACCAATGCGAGCCGGGTCTCCGGCTTGCGCCCCGCCGCGTTCGTGGCCATGTCGCAAGACTAGAAGCTTCCGCGAACCGTTGAACCCAGGACGGCCCCGCTCGCGTACAAGGGGGCGACACGGGAGGGCGGTGGCCATGAGCGGTCAGGGTGCGGTGCTGTCGGACTTCGTGCGTACATCGGGGCCTTTGCGGGGGCAGGCGCTGCATCGCCTGGCCCTGACCTGCGCCTCCGCGGTGGCCAAGCTGCACGCCCGCGGCAACGTGGGGCTCCGGCTCAGCCACGAGAGCGTCGCGCTCGGCGCCCACGGCCAGGTGCTGATCGGCTGGCAGCCCGGCGTCACGCCGGGCTCGGCGGCCGACGACGTGCTGGCCTGGGCCGACCTGGTGGTCTTCGCGGCCACGGGCCGCACGGACGGCGACCCCGCCGTCCTGCCTCCCGCGCTGCACCTGGCGGTACGGCAGTGCCGCCAGGCCGACCCCACGGCCCGCCCGCGCGCGGCCGACGTGCTCCGCGTGCTGCTCGGCCAGTCGGTGGCGGCCGCGGTGGCCTCCGTGGACGGTCTTCTCGCCTCCTGAGAGGGCGTTGCGCGAGTTGATGTCCTTTTCGTCGTTTGCGCTGGGCAGGGAAGGCTGGTCAGAATCTGCTGGCAGGACTGAAGGCGGCCCCGATGAGGGTCTCGGCGGCGGCGCGGGCGTGGGCAGCCGTGGCGGGGTCCCCGGTGATGGCGGCCGTGGTCTGGGCGCCTTCGGCGAGCAGGGCCAGCTGCGGGGCGAGGTAGCCGGGACCACCCGCCTCGCGGACCAGGTCGGCGACATGGCGCTGGAAAGAGGTCTTCTGCTCCCTGACCGCCTCGGCGACCCGGCTGCTGCCACCGGCCAGCTCGCCGAAGAAGTTGATGAAGGCGCAGCCCCGGAAGTCGTCCTCGCGGAACCATTCCGCCAGAAAGTCGAAGACGGCCAGCATCCGGTCGCGCGGCGTGCGGGCGGCGGCGAGGGCGCGGGCCACGCCGGTGTCCCACTGCTCGGTCCGGTGGCGGAGCACTGCCAGGACGAGGTCGTCCTTGGAGGGAAACAGGGCGTAGATGCGCTTCAGCGAGACACCCGCCTCGGTGCGGACGGCGTCCATGCCGACGGCCTGGACGCCGTGGGCGTAGAACAACCGGTCGGCGGTGGAGACGACCTGGTCACGTGCTGTTTCCTCATCGATCACGAGAGCTCCAGTTGCGCAGAGAACCAGCGTTCTCTACTGTAGTGGACATACGCGGAGAACGATCGTTCTCTAGCGAATGGAGGGAGATTTCTCATGGGCCACATCAAGGTAGGCACCGAGAACAGCACCGACGTCGAGCTGTACTACGAGGACCAGGGATCCGGTCAGCCGGTCGTCCTCATCCACGGCTACCCCCTGAACGGGCACAGCTGGGAGCGTCAGACGCGCGAGCTGCTCGCCGCCGGCTACCGGGTGATCACCTACGACCGCCGCGGCTTCGGCCAGTCGAGCAAGGTCGGGAGCGGGTACGACTACGACACCTTCGCAGCCGACCTGAACACGCTGCTGGAGACGCTCGACCTGCGCGAGGTCATTCTCGTCGGGTTCTCCATGGGCACCGGCGAACTCGCCCGCTACGTCAAGAACCACGGCCACGAGCGCGTCGCCAAGCTGGCCTTCCTGGCGTCGCTGGAGCCGTACCTGGTGGAGGCGGACGACAACCCCGCCGGAGTACCGCAGTCGGTGTTCGACGGCATCGTCGCCACTGCCCGCGCCGACCGATACGCCTGGTTCACGCAGTTCTACAAGGACTTCTACAACCTGGATGAGAATCTCGGCACGAGGATCAGCCAGGAGGTCGTCGCCGCCAACTGGAACACCGCCACGACCTCCGCCCCGGTCGCCGCGTACGCGGTGGTGGCGGCGTGGATCGAGGACTTCCGCCAGGACGTCGCGGCGGTGCGCGCGGCCGGAAAGCCGTCACTCATCCTGCACGGCACCAGGGACAACATCCTCCCGATCGACGCCACCGGGCGTCGTTTCCACGAGGCGTTCCCGGAGGCGCACTACGTCGAGGTCGAGGGCGCCCCGCACGGCCTGCTGTGGACGCACGCCGATGAGGTCAACGAGGCACTGCTGGCCTTCGCCGCCAAGTGACCCCGCCGCCGGGGTGGCACTACCCGCTACCCCGGCGGCTGCCTGGCCACGGCGTGCGGCTCGTCCCGGGTTGTTCGCTCAACCGCAGCCCTAGCCCGCCCGCGAAGTCCCTGACCAGCCTTCCCTGCCCAGCGCAAACGACGAAAAGGACATCAACTCACGCAACGCCCTCTGAGACTCTTCTGCGGCACAGGGGAGGGTCGATAGCCCCTGAAACCAGGGCATCAGGTACCTTTCCCCTGAATACGACTCATCCCAAAAGCGCAGAACACTCCAGCATTCCCATAACCTGTGTGTGCCACGCAGAGTGGGGTGAGTCACAATGGCAGCAGAGGAGGCAGAGTGAACACCGAAGACGTGCTGGGCAAGGCCCCCCTGTTCGCCGCGCTGGACCGCGAGAGCGCCGCGGCGCTGCGTACGAGCATCACGGAGGTCCAGCTCTCCAAGGGACAGACGCTCTTCCACGAGAACGAGACCGGCGACCGGCTCTACGTCGTGCTGGAAGGCAAGATCAAGCTGTCCCGCACCTCGCCCGACGGACGGGAAAACCTGCTGAGCGTGCTCGGGCCGAGCGAGATGTTCGGCGAGCTGTCGCTGTTCGACCCGCGACCGCGTACGGCCTCGGCGACGGCGCTGACCGACGTGCGGCTGGCCGGGCTCGGCCACGACGACCTGCGCCCCTGGCTGACCGGCCGCCCCGAGGTGGCGCTCCACCTGCTGCGCGCGCTCGCCCAGCGGCTGCGCCGCACCAACGACGTGCTGGCCGACCTGGTCTTCACCGACGTGCCCGGGCGCGTGGCCAAGCAGCTGCTCGACCTGGCCGAGCGGTTCGGCACCAAGACGGACGACGGCCTGCGGGTGCACCACGACCTGACGCAGGAAGAGCTGGCGCAGCTCGTCGGCGCCTCGCGCGAGACGGTCAACAAGGCGCTGGCCGACTTCGCCCAGCGCGGCTGGCTGCGGATCGAGGCCAAGGCCGTGGTGATCCTCGACATGGACCGCCTCTACAACCGGTCCAGGTAGTCGAGCTGGGCCACGACCGACATCTCGGCGGCGGCCCAGAGCGAGCGGTCGACGTCGGCGTACACGATCTTGACGATCTCCCGCGGCGTGCGCGCGCCCTGGGCGCGCGCCGCCCTGATCTGGTCGAGGCGCTGCCGCCGGTGCGCGATGTAGCCGTCGAGCGCGGCGATCGGGTCGGGCAGCACGGGACCGTGGCCGGGCAGCAGCGCCCGCGCCTCCAGGCCCTCCGCGG
Source organism: Nonomuraea sp. NPDC049625 (assembly GCF_040675285.1). NCBI lineage: Bacteria > Bacillati > Actinomycetota > Actinomycetes > Streptosporangiales > Streptosporangiaceae > Nonomuraea > Nonomuraea sp. NPDC049625. Next base: position 117,339 of record NZ_JBFAOQ010000014.1, read on the forward strand.
CCGCCCTGAGCCGGTCGAGGCTGCGGAGATAGTCGGCCAGGCCGCCGTCGCGGGCGATGATCGTGGTGCCCCGGCCGAGCACGGTGTCGCCGGTCAGCATCGCGCGGTCCTGCGGCAGCCAGAAGCAGAGCGAGTCGAACGAGTGGCCCGGCGTGCCGTACACGTGGATCTCCAGGCCCGCCACGCTCACCACGTCGCCGTCGGCCAGCCCCTCCTCGCCCAGCCGGTGCCGCGGATCGAGCGCCCGGACGGGGGCGCCCACCATCTCGGCGAAGCGCCTGGCGCCGCCGCTGTGGTCGAAGTGCCCGTGGGTGAGCAGGATCTCGGTGACGCGCCGCTCCCCGAGGTGATCGCGTACGCGGCGCAGATGCGACTCGTCCTCCGGCCCCGGATCGATCACCACCACCTCGTCCCCGCCGATGACCCAGGTGTTGGTGCCGTCGAGCGTCATGGCGGACGGGTTGGGCGCGAGCAGGTTCTCGGCGTGCTCGGTACGGGAGCCGTCGGGCGTCCCTATCGGGATGTGCAGCCCGCTCACCGGGTCACCAGCCGCATCTCGCCCTGGATCTCCACGGCCTTCGGCATGATCGGCACGATCTCCCTGGGCTCGGCCAGGATCCCCGCCATGCCGTCGTGGGCCGCCAGCTCGCTCAGCGTGTGGTACGTCGGCGGCATCAGGAAGATCTCCCCCCGGTGCGCCAGCTCGATCGCCTCCGCGGGGCGCTTCCAGGCCACCTGGTCGGCCTCACCGCCGACGTCACGGGTGCGCTGGCCCTCCGGGAGCACGGCGACGAAGAACCGCGTGTCGAAGCGCCTGTGCTCGATCTCCGGGGTGATCCAGTGGGCCCACGGTTTGAGCAGGTCGGACCGGAGCACCAGGCCGCGCCCGGCGAGGAAGTCGGCGAAGCCCAGGCTCCTGTCGATCAGCGCCAGCCGGTCGGACTCCCAGTCGTCGCCCGTCGTGTCGGCGACCACGGAATCGGGCCCGGGACCCGCCAGCAGCACGCCGGACTCCTCGAACGTCTCGCGTACGGCCGCGCACACCAGCCCGCGCGCGACCTGCTCGCTCGCGTTGAAGACCGTGCCCCACTCGGCCGGTGACGGGCCGGCCCAGGCCACGGCCTGGTCGGTGTCGCGGGCGTCCACCGAGCCGCCGGGGAACACGTACGCGCCCGCCGCGAAGGCCATCGTGGCCTTCCGCCGCAGCAGGTAGACCTCCGGCGAGGCGCTCCCTCGCAGGATCACCACGGTGGCGGCGTCGCGGGTCGGGACCGGCTCGACCCGCCCCTCGAGGAGGTCCCGCGCCCGCGCGGCTAGCTCGGCTGGAAGCGGCAATCCGGTCACATCGGTCATAGTGCCTCAGGGTATGAACTGTTTCTCATATTCGCCATGCAGGTCTGTAGTTCTGCCGCAATCCTTTGCCGCCCTCTTTGAGTCGGCGACGCAGGCGCATGGGGCGCGGTGCGTCGAGAGACGCGTTGGGTGTCCGGCAAATAAGCATCGCTCATACGTTCGACAGCGTACAAACTCTTGGTAGTATTGCGGTCACAAATTGTGGCGATGGGGTGGGTGAGGTGCAGGTCTCGCAATACACAGGTCGGTGCCGCCTCTCAGCCCAAGGAGCGGTGCATGGGTAAGCTCACCGCGACCGCGCCGTGCACCGCTCATACCGCGATGGTGGAGAAGACCGGCGAGGTCGTTGCTCAGCCGCTGCTGGTACGACGAGTGGCCTGGCTGACCTGCCTGGCGCGGGAGTTGGCCGCGCGTCTTGTCGCGGCCCGATGGAACGGGCCGGATCTGGATGCCCTGGCTTGCGGGGTTGGGCTGGACGGGCGGGCATTGCCGGCGAAGGGCTGGATGGCCGTGCGGAGGCTCGGCTGGGCGGTGGCTCCGGCTGTCGGCGTGTACGTCTGCGATCGGGTGCTGCGGTGCGCACAAGAGCAGGCCGCACGGGCGTTGCGGCTGGCGCTGCACCGGCGTCGCCTGGTGGCGGCGATCGTGACCACCTGGCCGCAGGATCCGCCGGAGCGTACCAGCGCCGAATGGGACGCGCTGCGCATGGCGTTGCCTGACGGGGTGAGCGCGGCGGAGGTGCGTAATCGGACCAGGCAGATCCGCGTCTACCACGGCGAGCACGGCGCACTGCCGGCCGATCTCACCGATCTGGAGGAGCCGCCGAAAGTCGCGGCGCAGATCGTGCTCGCCGCGGCCGATCGGCAACTGGTCACCCTGGAACGCGCCGGCAGCCGAGGCGCCCGTTTGCGGGTGCGGCTTCCCCTGGTCGCATCTCCCACTTCCGCCAAGGACTGGGCCTGGCACCTGCTGCCGATCTCTTTTCCACCGACCGTCCCGCCGCAAGGGACGTTGTGCACGCCCACTCTGCGGGTGGTCAAGGGTCGGGTGCGCGTCGATCTGCCGTTCCAGATCCCCGTCGATGTCGCACCCGCCACCGGTCATACGGTCGGCTGCGGGTTCGACTGGGGCGTCAACACGCTGCTGACCGGCACCGCCGCGCGGCTGGCGGACGGCCGGGTCCTGTCCGACGGACGGCCATTGACCTACGACGCAACCGGCATCTCCGCCAAGCTGCACCGGCTGCGGGCCGAACGTGCGCATCTGGCCACCAAACACCAGCACCAGCAGCGGCTCCTGGCCGGGATCACGCTCGCCGACCCCCGCCATGAGAAGCTGGCGGCGGCCTACCGTCGCGTCGAGGTCGAGCACGAGCGGGTGTGCGCACGCATCCGCAATCTGAACCGGGCGCTGGCCTGGTCGGCGGCACGCTGGGCGGTCGACCAGGCCAGAGCCGCCAAAGCTACGGTCATCTACCTGGAAGACCTGGCCACCCTGCAAGCGCGTGGGCGCAGAGGACGAGCGAACGCGAGGCTGTCGGGACAGGTGCGCGGGCAGATCGTTGCAGCGATCCGGCACCTGGCGGCCAAGCACACCATCGCCGTGGTCACCGTCCCAGCCCGCGGCACCTCCAAATACTGCCCCCGGTGCGGGAACGGCTCGTCGGTGCTCCGGCACTGCCCGGCCCCCGACCGGCTCACCGAGAAGGGCTGGACATGGGCGTACTGCCCGGCCTGCGGTCTTTCCTGTGATCGGGATTGGGGGGCGGCTGAGCGGATCGCCTCCCGTGGCCTGCTCGGCCAGCACGCCACCCGCACCCACCGCACCACCGGCGCCCGCACGATCCCCACGGCGGTGGAGGGCAACGTGGCCCGCGCCCGCCGGCCGCGCCGGCCCACTCGGGCGGCCCGGCGCGCCCGCCGCACCCAAACCGATCTGCACCCCCGACCGGCGGCACGCGACAGATCCAAGAACCGTCCCACCCCGAAACGGCCCAGACGCGCCCCGAACAACTCGGGGAACGATGCGATGGCCTCCAGCCGTGTGCCCGACCGGCGCACGGTGCCCGCCCCAACCCCCACAGGGAACGGACAGCGTCCGGCGGGCCGTGCACCTCAGCCGGAACGGCACCAGCCGTACCCGGCAGGGCATGTCAGGAATTCTCACCACCGGACCGGCTTCCACCACACCAAAGCCACCCCTGTGCTCGCACTTGCCGAACACGGGAGCGGCTCATGCTACGCCCGTCCGAGTTGCCTGATTCCTTCAGGGAGCTAAAGGGAATTCAAGACGCTACTTCGGCGATCAGCTCCACTTCCACAGGCGCGTCCAGCGGGAGGACGGCCACGCCCACGGCGCTGCGGGCATGCCTGCCCGGCTCACCCAGCACCTCGGCGAGCAGCTCGCTGGCGCCGTTGCCGACCTTGGGCTGCTCGGTGAAGGACGGATCGCTGGCCACGAACACCACGACCTTGACGATCCGCACGACCTTCTGCAGGTCACCGACCTCGGCCTTCAGGGCGGCAAGCGCGTTGAGCGCGCAGACGCGGGCCTGCTCCGCGCCCTCCTCGGTGGTCAGGTCGGCCCCGAGCTTGCCGGTCCGCAGCAGCTTGCCGTCCACGAACGGCACCTGGCCGGAGGTGTAGACGAGGTTGCCCGTGCGCACGGCCGGCACGTAGGCGCCCGCCGGCGCCGCCACCTCGGGCAGCGTCAGGCCGAGATCCGCGATCTTCTGCTCGGGGGTCACTGCTTCTCCCTCTTGAAGTAGGCGACGAGCTGCTCCGGCGAGGCACCCTGAACGATCTGGACCAGCTCCCAGCCGTCGGCGCCGAAGTTGTCCAGGATCATCTTGGTGTTGTGGATCAACACCGGGGCGGTGAGGTACTCCCATTTCTTCATGAAGGTCAGCTTCTCATAAGAAACCCGCCCGCCGGCCTGCCTTGTGCCTGCTCAAGACCGTGGTCGCCGTCAAGTTCCCGTCTGGGTGTGAGCAATCTCAAACGGTGGTCGTCGGCCTCCGGCAAGTGACCCTTCGGTAGCCTCGAATAGTGGACTCTCCGGACACGGATTGGGCCGGTGTGCGGCTGCACGTCGTCACCGGCAAGGGCGGCACCGGCAAGACGACCGTGGCCGCCGCTCTCGCGCTCGCGCTGGCCGCGGGCGGTCGCAAGGTGCTCCTCGTCGAGGTCGAGGGCAGGCAGGGCATCGCGCAGATCTTCGACCTGCCGCCGCTGCCCTACGAGGAGCGCAAGATCGCCGTGGCGCCCTCCGGCGGCGACGTGTACGCGCTGGCCGTCGATCCCGAGGAGGCCATGCTCGAGTACATGGAGATGTTCTACGGGATGCGCCGCGCGGGCCGGGCGCTGACCAAGATGGGCGTCGTCGACTTCGCCACCACCGTGGCCCCCGGCTTCCGCGACGTGCTCGTCACGGGCAAGACGACCGAGGCCGTGCGCAGGCGGGGCAAGAACGGCCGCAGGATCTACGACGCGGTCGTGCTCGACGCGCCGCCCACGGGCCGCATCACGCGCTTCCTGAACGTCACCCAGGAGGTGGCGGGCCTGGCCAAGGTCGGGCCGATCAAGAACCACTCCGACCTGGTCAACGGGGTCGTGAAATCTCCTGAGACGGCGGTGCACTTCGTGACGCTGCTGGAGGAGATGCCCGTGCAGGAGACGCTCGACGGCATCACCGAATTGCGTTCGGCCGGGCTCCCCGCAGGGGGAATTTTCGTCAATATGGTGCGCGAATCACTGATCCCACAGGCCGCTCTTGACACAGCTGTCAAGGGCCGCTTCGACCCCGGGGAGCTCGTGCTCGGGCTGAAGGCCGCCGGGGTGGCCGACGGGGCGGAGGCCTCGGCGATCGCCGAGGCGCTCGCGGAGGAGATCTCCGAGCACGCCCACCGCACCGAGCTGGAGCGCGCCGAGCGCGAGTCGCTGGGCGAGGCCGGGCTGAAGAGCTACGAGCTGCCGCTGCTGGCCGACGGCGTCGACCTGGCCGGCCTGTACGAGCTGGCAGAGAGCATGCGCACCCAAGGAGCAGCGTGAAGAAGCCCGCCGCACTCGACATCGATGCGATACTCGACGACCCCGGCACCAGGATCATCGTCTGCTGCGGAGCCGGCGGGGTGGGCAAGACCACGACCGCCGCGGCGCTCGGGCTGCGGGCCGCCGAACGCGGCAGGTGCGCCGTCGTGCTCACCGTGGACCCCGCGCGCCGGCTGGCCCAGTCGATGGGGCTGACCGAGCTCGACAACACCCCGCGCCTGGTCAGCTCGCCCGAGGGCGGCGGCCAGCTCTACGCGATGATGCTCGACATGAAGCGCACGTTCGACGAGATCATCGAGGCGCACGCCGATCCCGTGCGGGCCCGCCAGATCCTGTCGAACCCCTTCTACCAGTCCCTCTCCTCCAGCTTCGCCGGCACGCAGGAGTACATGGCCATGGAGAAGCTGGGCCAGCTGCGCCGGTCGGACGAGTGGGACCTGATCATCGTGGACACGCCGCCGTCGCGGTCCGCGCTCGACTTCCTCGACGCGCCCGAGCGGCTCGGGCGCTTCCTCGACGGACGGTTCATCCGGCTGCTGACGGCACCGGCCAAGGCCGGCGGACGCAGCGCCTTCCGGCTCCTCAACGCCGGGTTCGGGTTGATGGCCGGAGCGATGACCAAGCTGCTCGGCGCGCAGGTGATCAAGGATCTGCAGACGTTCGTGTCCGCGCTCGACGCCGTCTTCGGCGGCTTCAGGCAGCGGGCCGAGATGACGTACCAGCTGCTGCAGGCCCCCGGCACGGCCTTCCTCGTGGTGGCCGCGCCCGAGCGGGACGCCATGCGGGAGGCGTCCTACTTCGTCGAAAGGCTCGCCGAAGAGCGCATGCCACTGGCCGGCCTTGTGGTCAACCGTGTGCACATGTCACCCGCCTCGGTCCTCTCGGCCGCCCGTAGCGCCGCGGCCGCCGAAGACCTGGAGGCGCGGGGCGAGCATGAGCTGACCGCCGCCGTGCTGCGGCTGCACGCCGGGCGAATGCAGCTCACCGCTCGCGAGCATCGCGAGCAGGAGCATTTCGTCTCGGCCCACCCCACGGTGCCCGTGGTGCAGGTTCGCGCCATGTCCGAGGACGTCCACGATCTCACTGGTCTGCGGCAGATCGGGGACTTGCTGGCGAGCGCATGAAAGTACGGCCGGCGGACGGCGCCGGCCGTACTACGGCTCGCCGGGCTTGGATCAGCCCGCGATCAGCTCGTTGGTTCGTTCGTACTCTTCCTTGGCCGACTCGAGCAGGTCTCGCCACGAGTCCACGTCAGGCCGCCGTCGAAGCAGCGCACGCCGTTCGCGCTCGGTCATACCGCCCCACACCCCGAACTCGATGCGGTTGTCCAACGCATCGGCGAGGCATTCAGTACGAACCGGGCAACCCCGGCAGATGAGCTTGGCCCTGTTCTGCGCGGCGCCCTGCACGAACAGGGCATCCGGATCCGCACCCTTACAGGCGGCACGGGAGGTCCAATCCGTGATCCACATTGTTCGACCCCACTCCCCTTAGGTGGTCAGTCGTCATTTGGGGCCGACGGGCGCGGGCGCCGAGCCTCCGTATTCAGTTGCCGCAGAGGAGAACGTACGCAACTTCACGTTCGGGCCGACAGACCCCAGAGGACCAATTTCTCGCGGCCATCTTGACCGGGAATGACTAGTCACCCCCATCAGTCAAGGCGAAATGGTGTCGCGCTACCGATTCGGTCAGTCTTTCCACGTACTCTTGGTAGCGTGCAAGCGCAGCGCAAAGATCGCTCCAACCCCGTCCTCGCCATCCTGCGTCTGATCATCGCCGGATCGGTCGCCGGGGTGCTGGCCGCAGCCGTGGCCCTGCCTGCGGTCGGAGGGGCGGGGATCTCCACGAAGAGCGCTGTGGAAAGCCTCAACCTCAAGCCTGAAGAGCTCGACGAACCCCCTCTTCCCGAGCGCACCATCCTGAAGGACGCCAACGGCAAGCAGTTCGCGCAGTTCTACTTTGAAAACCGGCAGTCTGTCCGCCTTGACCAGGTCGCCCCGATCATGCAAACGGCGCTGATCGCGATCGAGGACTTCCGTTTCTACCAGCACGGGCCGATCGATGTTGAGGGAACGGCCAGAGCGCTAGTGAAGAATTTGTCGGGCGGCGGCGTGATGCAGGGCGGCTCGTCGATCACCCAGCAGTACGTCAAGCAGGTGCTGGTCAACGCGGCCGAGACTCCCGAGGAGCAGGCGGCGGCCATCGCCCCGACGCTCTCTCGCAAGCTGTCCGAGTTGCGTAACGCGATGGCGATCGAGAAGAAGTACTCGAAAGACCAGATTCTCGAGAAATATCTGAACATCGCCTACTTCGGCGCGGGCGCCCACGGCATCCAGGCCGCGGCCCGGCGCTTCTTCGACAAGCCCGCATCCGAGCTCAGCCTCGTCGAGAGCGCCACGCTGGCCGGCGCCGTCCAGAACCCCGCCCGCACCGACCCGAGCGTCGGCCCCGAGTCGCGGGCGCGGCTGCTGCAGCGGCGCAACATCGTGCTCGACCGGATGGCCGAGATCGGCAAGGTCTCGCGGCAGGAGGCCGACGAGGCCAAGGCGAAGAAGCTGGGCTGGAAGAACATCAAGGCGCCCGGCGGCTGCGAAGCCAGCAAATATCCGTACTTCTGCCTCTACGTCCAGTACGAGATCCTCAACAACGAGGACTTCGGCAAGAACCAGGACGAGCGCAAGAAGCTGCTCCAGCGGGGCGGTCTGACGATCAAGACCACGATCGACCCGAAGATGCAGGCCGCCGCCGACAAGGCGATCAAGAAGTACGTCTCCAAGAAGGACAAGCCCGTGGCCTCGCAGGCCATGGTCGTTCCCGGCACCGGCGAGATCAAGGCCATGGCCGCCTCGCGGAAGTTCGGCGGGAGCAAGAAGAAGAACGAGATGAGCTACAACATCGTGGCCGACGCGGCGCACGGTGGCGGTCGCGGGTTCCAGCAGGGCTCGACGGCCAAGGTCTACACGCTGGCCGCGGCGCTGGAGGAGGGCCTGAAGTACGGCGACGGCTTCCCGGCGCCGGCGGGCTACCAGGCCGGCGGCTACAGCACGTTCAAGAACTGCAAGGGCGACAACGTCGGCGACCCGTCCCACACCGTGCACAACTCCAGCGAGGGCGGCGGCGGCTTCAAGACGCTGCAGACCGGCACCTGGGGCTCGGTCAACACGTTCTTCCTCAAGCTCGAGGAGAAGGTCGGGCTCTGCAGCGTGGTCAAGATGGCCAAGAAGCTCGGGGTCAAGCGGGCCGACGGGCAGAAGCTGTCGGAGGTGGAGACGTTCACGCTGGGGGTCAACGAGGTCGACCCCGTGACGATCGCCAGCTCGTACGCCGTCTTCGCCTCGCGCGGGCAGTACTGCAAGCCGCTGGCGATCACGGAGATCAAGGACAGGAACGGCAAGGCGAAGCAGTACAAGCCGAAGTGCTCCCAGGTCCTGGAGGAGGAGGTCGCCGACGCGGTCAGCGGCATCCTGTCCGGCGTGTTCACCAAGGGCACGATGACGGAGGTGGGCGGCATCGGGCGCGACGCGGCCGGCAAGACCGGCACGACCGACAACTACGCGTCGGCCTGGTTCGCCGGTTACACCCCCAACATGTCGTCGGCCGTCAGCCTGGGCGACCCGCGCGGCACCAGGGGCAACGAGCTGATCGGGGTCACGATCGGGGGCCGCTACTACTCGTACGTGTATGGGGCCTCCATCTCCGGGCGGATCTGGAAGGACGCGATGCTGACCGCCCTGAAGGGGGTCGAGGCCGCGGAGTTCACGCCGGTGGACCAGTCGCGGTTCGGCGGGTGCACGGAGAACTGCGCGCCGAAGAAGCCCGAGAAGAAGGACAAGGACGAGGAAGGGCCGCCCACCGGGGACGGCGACCCGTTCGACATCTTCGACCCGCCGAACGGGGACCGTGGGGACGGGCCCGGCAACGGTCGCGGCGGCGACGGCCCGGGCAACGGCCGCGGCCGCTGACTCCACCACTTCGGGTCCCCGCCGTGTGACGGGCCTGAGGCTCGCTCCGGGCCCCGCCGCCTACCCGTGCGGCGGGGACCCGCCGCACGGCCCGCTGAGACCGCCTACAGGCCCTTCTGAGGGCCCAGCGGTCCGATGGCCCTCCAGGACCCCACGCAAGCCGCCAAGCCAAGCCCTGAGCCCTCTGGGGCGCCACGGGCCCCGGCGCCGAGCGGCGCGACGCCCGGCGGCGGGCGATGGAACACCCGGGAGGCTGCTCTACCCCGCCAGTCGGGCGCGGACGATGGCGGCCACGCGGCCACCCTCGGCCCGCCCGGCGATCTTCGGGTTGACCACCTTCATGACCTGCCCCATGGCCTGCGGCCCGGCGGCGCCCGTCTCCGCGATGGCGGCGTCGACGATGACGCCCAGCTCCTCGTCGCTGAGCTGCGCCGGCAGGTACTCCTCCAGCACCGCCTGCTCGTCCAGCTCGGCCTGCGCCTGCTCGGCCCGCCCCGCGTTACCGAACGCCTCGGCGGCCTCCTTGCGCTTCTTGGCCTCCTTGGTCAGCACCTTGATGACCTCGTCGTCGGTCAGCTGCCTGGCCTCCTTGCCGGAGACCTCCTCGACGTTCACCGCGGCCAGTGCCATCCGAATCGTCCGGAGACGCAGCTCGTCCCGGCTCTTAAGCGAGGCCGTCAGATCGGCCTTCAGCTTGTCCTTCAATGCGCTCATGCGCTCCATCTTGCCGTCTGCGCGGACTGTCCGGACGCCGCGCACCCGATGTCGGGCATCATGAGTAGGTGAGGAAAGCCGTCGCAGTGCCATTGTCCATGCTCGGTCTCGGCCTGGCCGGGCTGGGTTACGCCTCTGTGGTGGAGCGCAACTGGTTCCGCCTGCGCCGCTTCGACGTGCCGGTGCTGGAGCGCGGTCAGCGTCCCGTACGCATTCTCCATCTGTCGGACCTGCACCTGACGCCGCGCCGTACGATGCTGATCAACTGGGTCCGCTCCCTGGGCTCGCTGAAGCCGGACCTGGTGGTCAACACCGGCGACTCGATCGCGCACCTGGACGCCGTCCCCTCGCTCCTGCACGCCCTGGAGCCCCTGCTGTCCCGCCCGGGCCTGTTCGTCTACGGCTCCAACGACCTGTACGCCCCCAAGCCCAAAAACCCGGCCCGCTACCTCTGGCGCACCTCCAAGAACGACCGCCGCCAGCACGTGCCCTCCCTGCCCTGGGAGGAGCTGGGGGCCGGCATGGCGGCCGAGGGCTGGCTCGACATGAACAACACCACGGCCCGCATCAAGGTGGGCGACCTCGACGTGGCGGTGGCGGGCATCCACGACTCCCACATCAACCGCGACCGCTACGACCTCGTCGCCGGCCCGGCCCCCGCCGACGCCGACCTCCGGCTGGGCGTCATGCACTCCCCCGAGCCCCGCAACATGACGCGCTTCGCCGCGGACGGCTACCAGTTCCTGCTGGCCGGCCACACCCACGGCGGCCAGCTCTGCATCCCGTTCTACGGCGCCCTGGTGACCAACTGCGGCATCGACCGGGCCCGCGTGAAGGGTCTGAGCCGCCACGACAACGCCTGGCTCCACGTCTCGGCCGGCCTCGGCACCTCCCCTTACGCCCCCGCCCGCTTCGCCTGCTTCCCGGAGGCGTCACTGCTTACCCTTGTTCCTCGCCGTTGAGGCGGTCACAACTACCTCTGGAGTCCGCTAGACTTTTCCAAGCACGCGCAAGACCGGCGTGCACCGGGGTGTAGCGCAGCTTGGCAGCGCGCTTCGTTCGGGACGAAGAGGTCGTGGGTTCAAATCCCGCCACCCCGACCCAGGTAGAAGGCCGCTTCCGATTTTCGGAAGCGGCCTTTCTCGTTGGCCGGGTGCCTGGAGAGACATCCGGCCCTTTCTCTGGACGGCCTCGCCGCGACACGGATGTTGGTGAAACATGACCGAAAGCCCCATGTCCGCCGGCGAGCTGCTGGAGATCGCCGACGCCCTCCTCCCCGGCCACTCCCTCGGCTCCGCCCGGGTCACCGAGGGCAATCTCCATCACGTCGTGCTCCTCCCGGGAACCGCGGCCGTACGGGTGAGCAAGCGACCGTCGTCGGCGGAGGCGATGCCGCGCCGCATGGAGGTGTTGCGGGAGATCGCCGGCGCCGGGCTGCCCTTCGCGGTGCCGGAGCCGCTCACACCCGTGACCCGGTTCGGTGAGCGCGCGGCGGTCGCCGTTTCGTGGATCGACGGGGGGGAGCAGCCCGAGGGGCAGGGCGACCCGGATCAGATCGGAACGTTGCTGCGCGCCGTGCGGGAGGTGCCCGTCACGCCGCGGCTGAGGCAACTGCTCTACGCCCCCAGGGAGCAGGGCTGGGCCGAGGTTCTGGCGCAGCAGGTGGTGCCGCGCCTGCCGGACAGGTGGCGGGATGAGTGCCGCAGGCGCCTGGAGGCGGCATCGGCCCTGGAACCCGTACCGGATGCGCTGGTCCACGGCGACCTGGGCGGCGCCAACGTGCACTGGGGCCGGGACGGCAGGTTGGTCGGCGTTCTCGACTGGGACCAGGCCCATCTGTTCGACCCCGCCGTCGACGCGGCCCTGATGGCCTGGCACGGCTGGGACACGATCAGGCTAGCCGTGGACCCCGAGACCTACCGGCGCGCCCGCGCCTACGACGCCCCGTTCGGGGTCGGGCATCTCGTCGGGATCCTTGACGGCCGTCCGCTGGTGAACGTCGACGGGTACGTGCGCAGCATCGTCGCCTGGCTCGAGACGTCATCATAACGTTCTGTTATTTTGCGGTCACCATAGGGTCTCTTGGTACGGTGAGTACGTACAAGTCGTCCCCAAGGAGAACTCAAGTGCCGGCCGGATCCGACCCCCGCGCGTTGTACGAACGCGTCGCGGACACCCTGCGCACGTCGATAGAGCGAGGCGAACTGGCGCCAGGAGACACGGTGCCGCCAGAGCAGGAATTGGCAGAGAGACATGGTGTGTCGCGTCAGACGGTGCGACAGGCGTTGCAGCAGCTCACCAACGAGGGGCTGCTCAGCAGCGGGCGGGGCCGCGGCCGTACCGTGCGCTCGCAGGCGCGCCTGCGCTGGCACCTGTCCCACTTCGAGCACCGGGGAGGCCACAGTGCCGACGCGGACGCGTGGGCGACCGAGGTCCAGGACCAGGGCCGCGTCCCCCTGCAGGAGGTGAGCGTCGGCCTGGAGATCCCGCCGAAAGAGGTGGCCGAACGCCTCAGACTCGACGCCGAGAAGGACATCGTGGTGGTCCGGCGCAGGGTGCGGTACGTGGACGACGTTCCCTTCCAGGTGGCCGACAGCTACTTCCCGGAGGACCTGGCCAGGGGGACGGCGCTGATGCAGCCGAAGAGCGTGAGCGCCCCCGGTGGCCTGCTCGCGTCCATCGGTCACCCTCAGCAGCGGCTGGTGGACGAGATCCAGGTCCGGATGCCCACCAAGGACGAGTCCGCCCGGCTGGGGCTGCCTGCGGGCACGCCGGTGGCCGAGCACATGCGTACCGGCTACGACGCCGAAGGCAGGCCGGTGCGGGTGATGGTCACGGTCGCACCGGGAGACCGGCACACGCTCGTCTACGAACTCGATGCTTCATGACCGTGGCCGAGGCCGTGGACCTTTTCCACAGCGACCCCATGACGCAGCCGCTGACCTACCCGGGACACACCCCCGCCACCTCCGGCGTGCTGGTGGACGACACGTACCTGCAGCTGCGCTTAGAGGAGGCCGCCCCGGCGGACGACTGGCAGGCCGGAGACGAGACGCTGGGCGAGCTCCTGGCGCGCCTCGACCGCTCCCCGATGTCGGAGCGCCATCCGGTCGTCGCCGTGGGCTCCAATGCCTCGCCCGGTCAGATGCGCCGCAAGTTCGCCGGCCATGGGATCCCGCCGGTCATTCCCATGACACTCGCCGAGGTGGACGGCATCGCTCCGGGCTTCTCCGCGCACGTCAACCGGTGGGGTTACGTGCCGGCCGTGCCGGTGGAGGCCCAGGGCGAGACCTCGCGGCTCTTCGTGCTCTGGCTCGACGAACGCGAGCTCGCCGCGCTCGACCTCACCGAACCGAACTACTGGCGCCGCCGCCTGCCCGCCGAGCGCCATCCCGTGACGCTCGAATCCGGAGCTCTGCTCCCGCACTGCTTCGTCTACGTCGGCCGGCACGGGTGCCTGGTGGACGGGACCGGTGCGGCCAGACGGCTCACGGATCAGCGGGCGCTCATCCAGTGCCTTCTGGACGAGTCCCCTGAGCTGCGTCGTCTGTGCGGGAGCACGGCTGAGGAGTTCGTCGCGTCCGTACGGGACGAGGCGCTCCGTGACACGCTCTACCGGCTCTTCCCGGCAGAGCGACGCACGATGTCCCAGCCTGCCCTGGTGGACCTGCCGTCACGTTAGCCAGGAGGTGGTCTGTGCCCGAGCACTGTCGCCGCGACGGAGCCCGCCTTGGACATCGCCCCGGCCGCCACGGCGCTCAATGCCTACGCCGTGGCCGAACTTCGACGTACCCGTTCAGCGGTATGGGGCTCAGTCCTCCGGGGGGACCTCGTCGCGCATGCCGGGCAGGATCATCGGCAGCTGCTGCGTGCCGACGGCGCCAGGGAGTTTCTGGCTTTCTCGGAAGTCGCGCAGTCTGCGCCGGCGACGGTCGCGTTCGTGGGCGAGCCACTCCCTGCCCTCCGCGGACACCGCCTCCAGGATCCTGAGCGCTCCTGTCACGCCCGAGACGTCGAGCGCCAGGGCGTAGAGGTAGTTGATGTTCTCCTGCACGCGGTCGATCAGGCCTTCCTCGTAGTTGTCCACGAGGACCTCGATGGAGGAGGCATTGACAAGCGAGAGCTGGAAAGCCCGTCTGAAGACCAGGTTCGGCTGTTCGTACGGGCGGATCTTGTCTCGGACCAGCACGTGCCGGCGGCCGTGTTCGAAGCGCACGCTCGCCTCTACGACCCTTGCCGAGGCGATCATCTCGTACCTGAACGTGGTGCGCTCCTCGTTGTGCGTGGTGGCCGTGGCGAAGTCAAGTCTGACGGTGACCTGCCGCACGCCGCCCGCGGTAAGCAGGAAGAGCAGCACCTTGTAGGCCGAGTAGCGGGGTGGGCCGTATCGTACTCGAGCGCGCAGGCAGGGGTCGTCGGCCTCGGTCAGTGTGAGGTGCGCGATGACATCGCGGTTGCTCAGACCGTAGTCCTTCAGGGCCTGCGACTTGATCATCATCTTGTCGTAATCCAGCCACGCGGCCATCTCAATGTCGGTGGGCCGGTCGGCGAGCACGCCGGACCAGCGTTCGTACTCCTGCTGCTCGGCGATGAACCGCCGGTGCGACTCCTCGTTGTCACGCGGATGGCGGATGACCGCCGCAAGATAGTCGAACGTGTCGGACCAGGCCGTAGCCGCGGCCAGGCCCAGCAGAAGACCGACTCCGAGCATGCCGAGGAAGCTGGCGGTCGCCGTGCCGACGAGCGCGATCAGCCCGGCGAGCACCAGTGCTGCGTTGCCGGCCACGACGGCGGCCGGTGGGCCGCTGGGAGTCAGCTGGACGCCGGTGCGGAATTGTTGCGCGGCGTTACTGGCGTACCACCTGATGAGCCACCTGATCGGCCCCACCGACTGCTGGTCGCCGCCGTACAGGTGAAGCAGGTCGGCCTTCAGCGCCGCCCGTACCGGTGTGCTGGCCCACTGCCACTGCCGTGCCGCAACAGGATCGGACGGCCCTGACTTGTCGAACCAGTGGTCGACGCTGGCCGAGACCGCCTCGCCGAAGCCTGCGTGCCGCCACGTCGGCTGTGGACGCTGGTCCGTGGAGCGCTGCGGCAGGCCGATCTTGAAGGTGGCGATCAACCAGGCCCCGACCAGCACGAGCACGACGGCCAGGGCGATCGGGCTGTCCGCTGCCATGAGGCCGACCATCCAGAGAGCTCCCAGCCCGCCGAGCACGACGCCGGTGATGACCTTGAACCGCTTGCTGGGATCCAGGACGGGCCTGGGCCGCATGGTCTTCCTGGGCGGCTCGGGGACGGGTTCGAAGAACTTCCAGACACGGTGCCGGCGATTACCGCTGACGCGCATCTCCTTCACATGGTCTCTCTCCAGGGCCTCGATCCGGTCCTGGATCCACCCTCCCATGATCATTTCGAGGTGGCGGTGAATCTCGTCCTGCCGTTCCCTCGGCAGGGCCTGATACGCCTCGATCGCGGCAGCCATGCGCTTGTCGTCGAGCGCCTCGGAATCGTCCTCGGCGATACAGTGGGTGAGTTCCATCACCGCCTCGAACGCCTGCCGCCATGGGTCGCGCGGGAACCTCGCGGCCATCGCACCGGCCGCCGCCAGGTGGGCGAACTCGGTCTCCCCGAGATGGTCGAGCGTGCGATCGCTCAGCGTCGCCAGGACCCAGTAATAGGCCACTTCATTGGACTCGTGGCCGCACATCGCCGCTTCCTCGATCAGCTGCTCTGCCCTCCGGGGCATGTCTCCGTTGAGATACGCGAGCCCGACCTCGTATTTACGCTGTGGAGGATCACTGGAAGCCACGGTATATATGGTGACATTTCCATTTAAATAGCCTATTTGCGCATCAACATGCGCGTCGTCCATGGCGACGTTGGTGGCGCCGTGCCAGCCGCCGTTCATCGGTTCAGCCCCTGACCCGCCGCGAGGACGACGGCGGCGATCGACGCGACGTCGGCGACGTCGCCGAGCAGGCCCCGCACTTTCTTCAGCGCGAGCACCATTTTCCCGCGGCGTTCATCGCCACCGCTCTTGAGATAGGAGTCGACCTCGGCCAATTCGGCCTCCGCCGCTCTGTGGACCTCGGCCTCGAGCGCTCCCGACGCGACCGATCGGCGCATCGCCGCACGCAGCTCGGCCACCCGGGCCCGCAGATCATCCTCACGGGGTGGCGCGGATCCGACGGTGACGTTCCCCACGACCTTGCCGATCTGTGCGCCGACGCGAGCGTTGCCCTCGGCGACATTCTTATACCGCTCCGACATCGGCTACCTCCCAGCCTCGTTCATCGACTCTGTATGTCGATGAACCCATCAAACAAAAGGAGCTGTACGGGGCCTTGCACACTAGTTACGAGGAATCCCAGCCACTTGTTCATGGCGTCAGAGGCACTCGTCGGAGGCCTCAAAGCGCGGCGATGACGGACGACACGTGCGAGGCCAGATGAGACACGTCCGCCAGCAAACCGCGCAGTCTCTTGAGCGCGATCGTTGCTTTTCGCGGGCCGTGTCCGGTGCGCTCTGACAGAAATGCGGTGGCGATGGCGATCTCTTCCTCCGCCGCGGCGAAGGTGACCTCGTCCAACTCGTGGGTCTTCAATGCCCTTCTGAGCTTGTCGCGAAGCTCCATGAGCTGGGCCGCAGGATCGAGAACACCTCCTGACGCCTGCGGTATCAAGATGTCGCCGTAGATGTTCGCTGCCTGCACGCCCACGTGCGCATGGCCGCGGGCGATGATCCGCACGCTCTCGGCCCTCCCGTTCCCCGCCGCATCGGCAGATCGCCCGTGGTGCGGCTCCAGAGCCAATTCCTGCGCGAGGGCGATGGCGAACGCCGCCGCGTTGGCCACCGCCCTCACCTGCCAGTCGGCTCCGTCGCTGGTCACTTTGGTGCCGTCCGCCCGATCACTGATGCCCCGCACCACGACCGTCGGCAGCGACCTGTTGAGGTGGCCGGCCTGCGACACACCGGCGGCTTCCATCTCGATGGCGAGCGCGTCGTTGTACGTCTGGCGAACCCAGTGGGCGTGCGCGGAGATCCTGGAGTCCTGCACGACCTCGCCGGCCGCGATGGGCCCGAAGCGCACCTTCGGCACGGCTGCCCCTTCGGGCAGGCACCGGCTCCAGGATCCGCTCCTGTAGAGATGGCGGGCGATCTGATCCGGCTCGTGGGAGATCTCCCAGACGCGCGGGCGCGCTTTGAACCCGTCGTCCTCGCTGGTGCCACCGTGATAGGCGTACACGTGGGTCGCAACCACCACGTCGCCCAGGCCGATGTCGGGCCAGAGGGCCCCGGCCACGCCCACGAACAGTAGGGCGTACGGGGCAAACTCCGCGATCGCCCGCTCGGCGAGCACCGCGGCGGGATGGTTTCCCTTGCCGACCAGTCCCAAGGCCACCCGGCATCCGCCATCCGCGATCCTGCCGACCTCGAACCGCGTGCCAGCGGAATGGCGATGCGGCCGCGGATCGGCCACGTGCTTCAGGACGGCCTGATACTCCAGGTCCAGTGCGGTGAGGATCACGATGGGACGCTCGTTCATGCCTGCCCGCCTTCCTCGGCTGCGGTCTGAACCGCCGATCCGCTCTGCGGCATGACATGGACCGAACGGACCATGGGGGGATTCAGCATCTGGACCGGACCCGCTCTGAAGAGCCGGGCGGGGCGGCCGTTCGCCGTGCGCCGCATCGGGCCGTCCGCGACGATGAAGCCACGTGAGCCCTGCACCTTGCGGTAGAAGTTCCGGGGATCCAGCCGGACCCCCCACACTGCCTCGTACACCTGCTGGAGCTCCGAGATGGTGAACGTCTCGCCGCAGAACGCGGTGGCGAGCGCGGTGTACTCGAGCTTGGTGCGCGCGCGTTCGACGCCGTCGGCGATGATCCGCCTGTGGTCGAACGCCAGTTCCACGCCGGAGGACAAGGCGTCCTCCACCGGAGTCCAGCAGGCGCCGGCCGCGTCGGTCCCGGCGACGGGCTCCGGCAGGCGCGGCGCGATGGCCAGGTGGGCGACGGACACGACGCGACCTCTGGGATCGCGCCCCGGCTCGCCGTACACCCCCAGCGTCTCCAGATGCACGTCGACCAGCCCGGCCTCCTCGGACAGCTCCCGCCGCGCCGCCGCCTCGATGCCCTCGTGCTCGTCGCGGAGAAATCCTCCCGGCAGGGCGAGCGCGCCCCTGTAGGGCTCGATCCCGCGTTCGACGAGCAGTACATGCAGGCGTGCGTCACGGAGGGTCAAGATCACCAGATCGACCGCGAGCAGGACGGCCGGCGGTTCCCATTGGTCGGCGCGCATGAGGACACCATAGCTTTTTGTCAGATCGACAGGAAGCCTCGCAAACCTCCGGCTCGAACGGGTTCCGGAGTCCGTGAGGGAGCTGACCGGCATCACTCGGCTGCGCTTACCCTTCAATCAGATCGCGGAAGTCCCGGATTGGCTGGGAGAGCTGCGCTCCTTGCGCGAGCTCAACCTGACCGGAAACCGGCTCCGCGACCTTCCCGAACCACTCGCGAGCCTCGCCTCCCTGCGAGAGCTCAGTCTGGCCGGGAACGCCTTCGCATCCGTCCCGCCCTGCCTGCGGAGCTTCGGCTCGCTCAACGTGCTCGACCTGAGCGACAACCACATCACCCTGGTTCCTGAATGGCTCGGCGAGTATCCGTCCCTCACGCTGCTCGACCTCCACGGGAACCTCCTGGAAAGCCTCCCGGCCTCCCTCGGCGGCCTGGCGACGCTGACGCGCCTGGACGTCGCGGACAACGAGCTGGGGGAACTGCCGGAAAGCCTGGCGGGCCTGACTTCGCTGGAGGAGTTGGACGCCTCCGGCAACAACCTGGACGAGGTCCCGGAATGGGCGCTGCACCTGGTCGGGGACGACTGGGACAAGGACGACGAAGAGGAGGACTAGGGAGCGTCGACTCGCCAGGCGAGCACGCGGCCGTAGTGGGACTGGCCGTACACGTGCAGGCTCCCCCGGATGGTCGTCGCCGCGACGGAGCGGACCGGGCGGGCGAACGCGCCCAGGATCGCGAGGCGGCGCTGGGAGGCGGCGTCCCAGAGGGTCACCGTGCCGTCCTCGGTCCCGGTCACCAGCAGGAGCCGGTCCCCATGCTCGGCGAGGCTCAGGCAGGTGACGGTCGAGGTGTGCGATATCCACTCGCGGCGTTCCCAGGCGGTGGTGTCCCACAGGTGCACGTACCTGCCGCTGGCGACGGCGAGCACGTCGCGGTCGGCGATCCGGCCCATGGCCAGCCCCTCGCCGGTGTCGTCCACGTCGAGCACCTGGAGATGGCGGCCGGTCAGCGGATCCCAGAGATCCACCTCGTTGTCGCGCCGGGTGGCCAGCACCGGCTGGTCCCCGGCCCTGCCGAAGGCGCTCTCGCTCAGCGCGAACCCCCACCTGGGCAGCCTGGCCACGCACTCCTGCGTGACCGGGTCCCACACCTCGGCCCCGGCTGCGAGCAGCACGCGGCCGTCGACCTCGCCGAAGGCGAGAGCGGTGGGTGAGGCGTGGCCGCCGGTGCCGAAGGTGACCCGGCCGCCCGTGGCGTCGTCCTTCCGCGCGATCCCGCGGATCTTGCTCAGCGGCTGCCACAGCATGGTGCCGTACGCGGCGCAGCCGCTGCTCGCGAGGTACGGCCGACCGGCCGCGTTCCCGGCCGCGAGCCCTCGGCAGCAGTGGTCGTACGGCGAGAGGTCGCAGTCGTGGCCGCGGCCGCTCTGGCGGCAGCCCACCGAGCCGATCTTCTCTCCGCTCACCGCGTCCACGACGAGCACGGTGTCACTGTGCGTGCCGACGGCCAGGGCGGGCGCGCCCTGCGCCGTGGTGAACAGCGCCAGCCCCGACCCGCCGTAGCCGATCCGCCGGTGCCGGTGCGGCGTCTGCGCGTCCCAGAGCTGCACCGTTCCGTCGAGCCCGGCCGTGGCCAGGCAGAGGCCGCCCTCCAGGCTCCCGAACGCGGCGGCCGTGATCAGGCGGGTGTCGGCGTCCAGATGGACGTCCGTCCCGTCGCCCAGGTACGTGATCACTGCCTTCGCGGGCCGTTCCCACGCCCGGCCGGTGTCGGTGTGGTTCGCCACGAGCATCACGTTCTGCCTGGCGTGGGTCGTCATGGCCACCGGACCCTGGTCGCGGTCGAACCCCCGGCCGCGGGCCCGATCGCCGAGGTTCTCCAGTTTCAGGTAGACCGACTCGCGGCTCTGCACCGTGTAGTCCGGCGGGTGTTCGATCCGGACCACCACGCCGATCTCGGGCCGCCCGTTCCACATGCCCACGAGCAGGGGCGGAGCGAACCCGTCGTTCTCCAGGTCCGGCCAGACATCGTTCAGTCCGGCGGTGCCCAACCGCTCGCCGGTGGCCGGGTCCCACACGTACAGCGTGTCGTAGCCCAGGGAGGCCAGCACCGTACGCTCGCCCAGCTTCGCCACCGCGAGGTCGAGCACCGTTTCGTCCCACTCCGCACGCAGCTCGCGTACGAGCTCGCCGGTGACGGGGTCCAGCAGGTCGACGCGCCCGTCGTGGTCGGCGGCCAGGATCTCGTCATCGTCGTACCCGATCGCCACGGCGAGCAGCACCCGCCCGCTCTCGGCGGCGACGAAGGCCAGGGCCGACGGGTGGCCCGCGGTCGTCTCTCGGGCGAACCCGCGCGCTCCGGTGAGCGGGTCCCACGTACGGATGGTGCCGTCGTGATCGCCACCGGCCAGCACCGGGCGGCCGTTCACCACGCCGAACGCCAAGGCGCGGACGCTCGCCGTAAGGCCCTCCAGGTCCGGCCCCGACTGGTCGAACGCGTCGCGCAGCCGCACCACGTGGTCGTCGCCGCCGCTGGCCACGAACGTACGGCCCCCGAACTCGCCCACCGCCACCGCCCGGACCGGGCCGTCGTGCCGGGCCGGGCACACGTGGAAGGCCGTGGGCCGCTCGCCGGTCTCCCACGCCAGGGCCCACGTCCCCGGCCCTGCCGCGGCCAATGCCGCCAGGGCCTCCGGCTCCTCGGCCGCGGCGGTCGCGCGCAGGAACTCGAGCCGTTCGGGGCCGGGGAGAGCGAGGAGGCGCGGGAGCGCCCGGCGGCAGGCGCGGAGGACGGCCGGTGGCCATGGCCCGCGGAGCGCGCCGCGCAGGAGCTCCGCCTCGTGCAGTGCGGTGAGATCGAGCGGCATCGGGCGCTGTTCCTCTCCTCGCGCTCGGTCAGAAACTAGTGATCGTGATCACTGAGGCGCGGCGCGCTTCGCCAAATCGTGATCTGGCCGGCCGGGAGTGAAGGGGATATTCTAAAATTCCTTAGAACATGAGAAGGAGTGGACATGTCTTACCCCGAGCCCCGATACCTGGCAGAGTCCGGCGAGCACAGTGGTGTCCTGCGCACGGCGGACACCCCGCCCGACCTGTCGATGGCCAGCGGCACGCAGGTGCACTACCTCGGCACGGGCGGCTCGACGAACGGCGCGTTCGGCCTGTACCGGTGGGAGATGGGCCCGCGCCCGTCCGGTCCCGGCGCGCACTTCCACCGCACGATGACCGAGTCGTTCTACGTGTTGTCCGGCACCATCAGGCTCTTCAACGGCGAGAAGTGGGCCGAGGGTAAGACCGGCGACTTCCTGTACGTGCCCGAGGGCGGCGTGCACGCCTTCCGCAACGAATCGGGCGAGCCGGCCTCCATGTTGATCCTCTTCACCCCGGGCGCGCCCCGCGAGGCGTACTTCGAGGAGCTCGCCGACATCTCCAACACCGGCCGCGAGCTCGGCCCCGAGGAGTGGACCGAGCTGTACCTGCGTCACGACCAGTACATGGTCTGATGTCCGAGTCCCCGGAGGAGCCGATCTACCAGCAGCTGGCCCGCATCGGCAAGGCCCTGGCCAGCCCGGTGCGGCTGCGCCTGCTGGACGTGCTCGGCCAGCGCGAGCACACGGTCGAGGAGCTGGCCCAGGCGGCGGGGGTGGCGCTCAAGAACACCTCCGCCCAGCTCCAGCAGCTGCGGGCCGTCCATCTGGTGACCAGCAGGAAGGACGGCCAGCGGGTCTACTACCGGCTGGCGGACGAGCGGGTGTCGCGGTTCCTGGCGGAGTTGCGGGGGTTCGCGGAGGGGCGGCTGGCCGAGCTGCGCGACGCCGTACGGACCCGGCTCGGGCCCCTTGAGGGGGTGACCGCCGACGAGCTGGCCTCCCGCCTGGCCGACCCCGGCACGCTGGTCGTGGACGTGCGCCCGGCCGCCGACTACGCGGCCGGGCACGTGCCGGGGGCGATCTCCCTGCCCATGGCCGAGCTGCGCGAACGCCTGGACGAGCTGCCCAGGGAGAGGGAGATCGTGGCGTACTGCGGCGGGCCGTACTGCGCGGTGTCCTCGGAGGCCGTACGCGTCCTGAGCGAGCACGGCTACGCGGCCCGCGCCCTCGACGGCGGCTACCCCAGCTGGCAATGGCGGTGAGGCGTGGTGAGCGTGTGGTGAGTACGCGGTGAGGCGGTGCCGCCAGGGTTGAGCCATCGCCGGATCCGCACCGAGGACCGGCCGCTGGCAAGGAGCAGAAGATGGGCGTTCTGGCGGGCAAGACGGCGCTGGTCACGGGCGGGTCGCGAGGCATCGGGCGGGCGGTGGCGCTGCGGCTGGCCGCCGAGGGCGCTCTGATCGCCGTCCACTACGGCGGGAACGACGTGGCGGCCAAGGAGACCGTGGGCCGGATCGAGGAGGCGGGCGGCCAGGCGTTCGCCGTCCGCGCCCGGTTCGGCGAGGCGGGCGCGGTGGACGAGCTGTTCGAGGGGCTGGCCGCCGGGCTCGCGGGACGGGGGCTGGACGTCCTGGTCAACAACGCGGGCATCGGCTCGGCCAAGCCGATCTCGCAGACCACCCCGGAGGAGCTGGACCGGGTGCTGGCGATCAACGTCAGCACGCCGTTCTTCGTGATCCAGCGCGCGCTGCCGCTGCTGAACGACGGCGGCCGCATCATCAACATGGGCTCGACGGCCAGCCGCTTCGCGGTCACCACGCAGATCGGCTACACCATCAGCAAGGCGGCGCTCGCGTCGATGGCCCCGACCCTGGCCAACGAGCTCGGCAGGCGCGGGATCACGGTGAACACGGTCGCCCCCGGCGCGGTGCGGACCGACATGACCGCGGGCTACACCTCGATCCCCGAGGTGGTGGCCGGGCTGGAGTCGATCACGGCGCTCGGGCGGCTCGGCGAGCCGGAGGACGTCGCCGACGTCGTCGGCTTCCTGGCGGGGCCGCAGGGCCGGTGGGTGACCGGCCAGACCATCGACGTGTCCGGCGGCACGTACCTCGGCCCTCTCACCTGACCTGGCGTTTCAACCACAGGAGTTCTCATGAGCCAGAACATCACGCCCCCGCTGGGCCGCCGCTACGAGGTCGGAGGCAGGCGGCTGTTCCTCGACCGCGCCGGCGCCGGCGGTCCCGCCGTCGTCATCCTGCCCGGCGCGGCCGCCATGGGCCTGGACTACCTCAACCTCCACCAGCAGGTCGGCACGTTCACCACCAGCGTGATCTACGACCGCGGCGGCACCGGCTGGAGCGACCCCACCCGGCTGCCGCGCACCGCCGCCGAGGCCGCCGACGAGCTGTACGACCTGCTGCGGGTCGCCGGCGTTCCGGGGCCGTACGTGCTGGTGGGGCATTCCCTGGGCGGGCTGCACGCGCGCCGCTTCGCCCAGCTCCACCCCGACGAGGTGGCCGGGCTGGTCGCCCTGGACATCCTTTACGAGGAGTGGGACGCCTACGTGCCCGAGCCGTTCCGGCTCACGCAGGCGCAGGCGCTCGACGAGACCGTCACCGAGATCCCGGCCGAGCTGGTCGAAGGCGCGCGGGCCCTGCTCAACGGCATGTTCGCGAGCTGGCCTTCTGACATCCGCGAGGCCCTCGTCGCCCGGCACCTGGACCCCGCCGCGTTCGCCGACGGCATGCGGGAGCGCGCGAACCTCGCCGAGCTGGCCGAGGAGGTCAGGAACGGCGGCCAGGTGCCCGACGTGCCGCTGATCGCCTTCACCGCCCAGGGCATCGACCCCGGCCAGGAGCTGTACCTGCCGGCCGAGATGCTGCGCCGCCAGAACGAGGCCAAGCGCGCCATGTACACCGACCTGGCCGCCTCGGTCTCCCGCGGCGAGAACCGCGTGCTGGAGAACGCCTCGCACAGCTGGATCCACATCGAAGGGGCCGACGCCGTCCTGAAGGGCATCCAGGACCTGATCGAGAAGGTCTGAACCGTCACTGCGCCTCGTGCGGCAGCTCCTCGGGACGCCCGTGTAATCGCCCGAGGATCACGGGGGCACGACGGAGGTCCGCCCGCATCAGGCGGTGCCGGCGGCGGGCACCGCACACGTATCCCCAGGCGCAGCCCACGAGCGCCACGGCGGTGAACGCGGCCAGCCGGAGCAGGTCGTCGGTTCCGAAGGCCAATTGGCCTTGGGGATGCGCCAGAAAGCCCGTTGCGAAACACCACGACATCGCGCCCGTCGCCAGTGCGGCGAAATAGCGCCGCACCCAGGCGCCGAACACGCCGACCGCCACCGCCATGACGACGATGCGTGCCGTGGCCTCGGAGAAAGCCAGCGCGGCGACGACGCAAGCGCCGACCGCCCACACGAACCCGGCCGGAAGCAGCATCTCCACAGGACGCCCGCGCATCGACCATCCTTTCTGTGGGAGCAATTTCATAAAACCCGCCCGGGCCCGCGGGGGCGATATCTTCTACGGCATTACTTCGCGCACGCCACGGCCGTTGACGCGTTATTCACGCGGTGCGGCGGCCGGTCAGGCACGCGCTTCGCGGGCCTGAACATCGTGCCCGCCGGGTCGATGACGACGCCGATGCCCTCCGCGGGCAGCGCGGTCTTGTACTGCTTGTGCACGGTGCGCCGGGAAGTCTGGTCGGCATGAGCGACGGCTGGGCGCGACTCGCGCGCCGAGTACGTACGCGGGCGCCGCAAGCCGGCGAGTACGTACGCGGGCGCCGCAAGCGAGCCGGCCGTGACGTACCTGGACGAGCTGGCGGACCTGGAGGCCGCCGCCCCATGGTCAGCCCACGTGGACGCGCGGCCGCCGCTCCGGGTCCGGCTCGGCCTGGCGCAGCACCTCCCTGGTCACCGGCGGCACGTCGCCGCCGCCGAAGACCAGGTACCGCAGCATCGCGACGGCCGGATTGCCCTCGGTCCAGTGGAAGTAGATGTGCGGCACGGAGCCGGTCCGGTCGCGCAGATGCAGCAGCAGCGCGGCCAGCGCGTTCGGCACCGCGGAGGTCTCGACCGACAGGATCTTGTGGCCGTACCGCTCCTCCCCCTTGACGTGCAGCTCCGACTCGAACTCGGAGGCGTCCGGCACCGTCGCCTCCACGAACAGGACAGGCTCCGCGGGACGCAGCCGGTGGGTGACCCACGCCTCGCGCAACTTGTCGTTGTACTCGGCCTGGTCCCGCTCGTGCGGCTCGTTGGCGATCACGTGGATCTCGCCGCACGCCGCCTCGTTGACGAACTGCTCGGCCAGCGGGTCCAGGTGGACCGCCGTGACCCGCAGCTCGGTGGAGCGGGTGGCGCGGGAGATCAGCGAGAGGCCGACGATGCTCGCGATGAAGAACGAGGCGATCTTGACGCCGTCCGGCCGCTCGAAGACGTTGTCGATCAGGGTGTAGGCCAGGACGAACGAGATGAGCGCGAACCCGGCCATGGCCCTGCGCTGGCCCTGCTTCCCGGCCGACAGCGTCACCGCGACCGCGGCCGAGAGCATGAGTACGAGCACGCCGGTGGCGTACGCGCCGCCCTGGGCGTCCACGTCGGCGTCGAAGATGATCGTGATGGCGAACGCGATGACCGAGAACACCAGCACCAGCGGCCGGATCGCGCCCGTCCACTCCGGCGCCATGCCGTACCGGGGCAGGTAGCGCGGCACCAGGTTGATCAGCCCGGCCATCGCCGAGGCCCCGGCGAACCACAGGATCGCGATCGTGGAGATGTCGTACACGGTGCCGAACCAGTTGCCCAGATATTCGTGCGCCAGGTAGGCCAGCGCCCGGCCGTTCGCCTTGCCGCCGGGCTCGAACTCCTGGTGCGGGATGAGCACGGTGGTGACGAAGCTGGAGAAGATCAGGAAGACGCTCATGATCAGCGCGGCGGTGGTGAGCATCCGCCTGGTGCCCTTGATCCGCTCCTGGATCTCGCCCTTGACCACCGGCATCACCGCCACACCGGTCTCGAACCCGGACAGGCCCAGCGCCAGCTTCGGCATGACCACGAGAGACAGGCCGATCATGGCCAGCGGGCTGGAGAAGTCCAGGCTCAGCGCGCGTTTCCAGTCGACGACCACCTGAGGGGCCTCCAGCACGTGCACGATGGCCGTCGCGACCACGACCGCGTTCAGGGCCAGGTAGACGAAGACGAGCACCACGGCGATGCCGATCGCCTCGGTGAAGCCCATCAGGAACACGCCGCCGAGCAGGGCCAGCAGCACGAGCGTCACGATGACCCGCTCCCCGGCCAGGAAGCCCGGCACGAACGGGTTCTCCAGGATGTGGGCGGTCGCGTCCGCCGCCGACAGCGTCATCGTGATCACGAAGTCGGTGGCCGCGAAGCCGAGCAGGACCAGCACGAACAGCTTGCCCCACCACTGCGGCGCCAGCTTCTCCAGCATCGCGATCGAGCCCTGCCCGTACGGGCTCTCGACCGCGACCCGGCGGTAGACCGGCAGCGCGCCCAGCAACGTGAGCGCCACCAGGAACAACGTGGCCAGCGGCGAGAGCAGCCCGGCCGCCAGCGCCGCGATGCCCGGCTGGTAGCCCAGCGTGGAGAAGTAGTCCACGCCGGTCAGGCACATCACCCGCCACCACGGGTGCTTCACATGAGGACCGTGCTCGATCTGCTTCCGGTCGGTCTGCAAACCCTCCAGCAACCAGGAACGCAGCGTCCCTTCCGTGGGGGCCGGCCTTTTCGCCAGCACCATAACGGTCACCCCTCCGAAATGGCCGCATAAATACGCATCGCACACTATCCAGGCCAAAGAGGTGATTAGCCTGGTCAGGGCGTCAAGAAAACGTATAAATCGGAGACTGACCAGTACAGTCTCGGCACTATCGGCCCGGCCGTAACAAGATGCCCGGTTCGTGACGAGGTCATGCCTGGCCGGTGATCACGTCTCTGGTTGGGCAGGCCGCTGACCAGCAGAGTTGCACTCAGTCGATGTGAAGGAGTCGTCATGGGTGCCCTGCTGCAGCGCCGGGACTTTCGCAAGGCCACGTCCGCGTGGCATGGTCCGCTCAGCTACTGCGCGGCGGCGATGGCGGTGCTGGCCGTCGGCTGCGCGATCGGGCTCGCGGTGGACGGGCGGACGCTGATGGGCCAGGGGGTGTGGCTCAAGCCGATCAAGTTCGCGATCTCCCTCGGGCTCTACGCGCTCACGCTGGCCTGGATGATCGGCCAGGCCCGGCGGTGGCGGCGGACGTTGTGGTGGCTGGGCACGGTGACCGTGGGCGGCTTCCTCCTCCCGGAGATCACGGCCATCACCTTCCAGGCGGCACGGGGCGTGCGCAGCCACTTCAACTTCGCCACCGGGCCGGACGAGACGGTGTTCATGATCATGGGTGGCGCCGCGTATCTGGGCTGGCTGCTGACCTTCGCGATGGGGATCCTCCTGATGGCGCAGCGCCGCCTGGACCGGGCGATGGCGTGGGCGATCCCGCTGGGGCTGGCCATCTCGCTCGCGGGCATGTCCGTCGGCTACCTGATGACCGCTCCCACCCCCGGTCAGGCGGAGGGGCTGGCCAGGGGGCTGAGCCTGACCACGATCGGCGCGCACAGCGTCGGCGCGCCCGACGGCGGCGCCGGCATGGCGGTCACCGGGTGGGAGACCGGCGCGGGCGACCTGCGGGTGGCGCACTTCGTCGGCCTGCACGCCCTGCAGGTGCTCCCGCTGGTCGCGATCGGCCTGCGCCTGCTCGCCCGGCGCTTCCCGGTCCTCGCGGGCGCCGGCACCCGTACCGCGCTGGTGGTCGTCGCCGCGCTCGGGTACGCGGGGCTCACGGGGCTGGTGCTGTGGCAGGCGCAGCGCGGGCAGGCTCTCGTCCACCCCGACGCGTCGACGCTCGGCGCCGCCGCCGCTCTCGCCGGGCTGGTCTCGGTCTGCGCGGCCGCCGTCCTGGCCGTCTCCGCCCGCAGGCCAAGGGCGTCGGCCGGGCGGCGCGTCCCCGCCGCCGCGGTCGGGACCTCCGCCTGATCCCCGGCACCCGGCGTCTCCTAGGCTGCTCGGGTGCACAAGCGGGCGATGCTGATCGTTGTCGTGGTGTTCGCGGGCTTCGCGAGCATCTACGTGGCCGCCGGTTCGCCCCTGGCGCTGGCCGTGTTCGGGGTGCAGGTCGCCTTCGCCCGGTGGCGGTCGTGGTGGCTGGTCCCCCTCCAGGCCGTCCTGGCGTACGGGTCGGTCCTGCTGTCCGGCTCCTCCGTCGGCGTGCTCGGCTTCGTCGGCGGGACGTTGCTGCTGACCCGGCTGTGGCCGCTCGCCCTGGCGGTGGCGGCGAGCGCCGCGCTGCTCGGCCCCGCCGACCCGGTGATCAGCATGGTGCTGATCTCCCTGGTCGTCTACGGCCTGACGAAGATGATCGACCGGATCG
This sequence comes from Nonomuraea sp. NPDC049625, assembly GCF_040675285.1. Taxonomy (NCBI): domain Bacteria; kingdom Bacillati; phylum Actinomycetota; class Actinomycetes; order Streptosporangiales; family Streptosporangiaceae; genus Nonomuraea; species Nonomuraea sp. NPDC049625. Next base: position 146,023 of record NZ_JBFAOQ010000014.1, read on the forward strand.
ACGAGGTGAACGCGGCCAGGCTCGCGCTGGCGGTGACGGCGGCGGCCGAGGAGCGGCTGCGCATCGCCGCCGAGCTGAGCGCGGGCCTGGGCAGGGCGCTGGCCGCGATCGCCGACGGCGCCCGGACGGGCGAGCCCGACGTGGAGACCGCCCGCCGCTCGCTGGCCGAGGCCAGGGCCGCGGCGGCGAGCTACCGGGCCATGTCCCTGGCCCCCGAGACCACCACCGCAAAGGCCATGCTGACCGCCGCGGGCGTCACCGTGGACGTGCGCGTCGGGCACGCCGAGCCGCTGGGTCCCGCGGGAGCGCTCCTGGCGGCGGTGCTCCGGGAGGCCGTGACGGAGATCGTACGGCGGCGCACGGCCACCACCTGCCGCATCGAGACCTTCACGGAGGCGGGCACGGTACGGCTGCGCGTCTCCCACGACGGCGCGCGCACGGCCGGCGACGAGAGCCTGGGCGACCTGCCGGCCCAGGTCGAGGAGGCAGGCGGCACGCTCACCGTCGGGCTCACCGACGAGGCCCTGGTGACGGTGGAGGCGAGGCTGCCCGCCACGGTCACCGAGCCCGTGCCCGACCCGGGTGGCAGCGTGCTGCCGATGGCGCTGCTGGCGGCCGTGCTGGTGGGGTTCTCGGCCAAGGCGCTGCTGGTGGCCGGCTCGCCGTGGCCGGCGATCCCGCTGGCCGTCATCGTCTTCATGCAGCTGCGATCGGTCGAGGGGCGGCACCCGGTGGCGCTGTCGATCATGGCGGTGCTGACGTTCGCGCCGATCCCGCTGTTCGGGCAGGCGTGGCTGGGTGTGGCGGGGTTCCTGGCGGGGCCGATCCTGCTGGCCTTCCCGTGGGCGGCGGCGCTGCCGCTGGTGGCGGCCATCGTCGCGGTGGTCGCGGCGGCCGGCGTGCTGCTCGGCCTGCCGGTCCCGCTGATCGTCAACTACCCGATCAGCACGGTCGTGACCGGCCTGGTCGTGTACGGGCTGCTCAAGCTCGCCCAGCTGGCCAGGGAGCTGCACGAGTCGCAGGACGGCCCGGCCCGCGCGGCCGTCGTCGAGGAACGCCTGCGCGCCGCCCGTGACCTGCACGACCTCCTCGGGCACACCCTGGCGGCGATCCTGCTCAAGAGCGAGCTCGCCCGCCGCCTCGACGCCGAGCGGGCGCGCAAGGAGCTGGACGACGTCCTGTCGATGACCGAGCAGGCGATGCGGGACCTGCGGACGGTGTCGGGCGGGCACCGGGAGCTGTCCCTGGCCACCGAGGCGGAGTCGGCCCGTTCGCTGCTGGCGACCGCGGGCATCGACGTCCTGCTCGACCTGGGCCACGACACCCTCGCCGGGGAGGCCGACACCACGCTCGGCATCGTGCTCAGGGAGGCCGTCACCAACGTCCTGCGGCACAGCTCGGCCCGCCGGTGCACGATCACGACGTCCGTACGGGACGGCGCCGTACGGCTGAGCGTGCGCAACGACGGGGCACGGGCCGCGGAGGGACGCCGCGGCTCGGCCGGGATCGGCAACCTCACCACCCGGCTGACGGCCCTCGACGGGCGGCTGGCCGTGTCCCAGGAGGACGGCTGCTTCGAGCTGACCGCCACGGTCCCGATCTAGATCCAGCCCGCCTCGGTGGCGATGCGTACGGCGTCGGTGCGGTTGCGGGCGTTGAGCTTGGCGACGATCGCGGTGATGTAGTTGCGGACGGTCCCCGCGGTCAGGAAGAGCTGGCCCGCGATCTCGGTCGCCTCGGCGCCCGCCGCGACCAGCCGCAGGACGTCGGCCTCGCGCGAGGTGAGCGGGTTGTCGGCCAGGTTCCACGCGGTGCTGGCGAGCGACGGGTCGAGGACCCGTTCGCCCCGCGCCACCTTCCTGATCGCGCCCGTCAGCTCCTCCGGCGAGGCGGTCTTCAGGATGAAGCCGTCCACCTGGGAGGCGAGCGCGCGGCGGAGGTGGCCCGGCTTGCCGTGGCCGGTGAGCATGAGCGTGCGGCAGCCCGGCAGCTTCGCGCGCAGCTCGCCGGCGGCGTCGAGGCCGTCGATCGCGCCGGGCATGTCGACGTCCAGGACGGCCACGTCCGGCTTGTGCACCAGGGCGGCGGAGACCACCGCGTCCCCGGACTCGACCGCCTGGACCACCTCGATGTCGGGCTCGATGCTGATCAGGGCCACGAGCGCCTCCCTGATGACGTGCTGGTCCTCGGCCAGGAGAATGCGGATCACCTGACCATTATGTCCGGATCATGATGAGGTCATGGCGGGGTGGTGACCGGCTCTCTGGTGGCTGAAAGCGCAGATCAGCAGGCTTGAGGCATGACAGAGGCAGTGCGGTTGGACGCGGTGAGCAAGGTGTACGGCAGGGGCCGGAGCGCGGTGGCGGCCCTGCGCGAGGTGTCGATCGCCATCCCCCGGGGCACCTTCACCGCCGTCATGGGCCCCTCGGGCTCGGGCAAGAGCACGTTCCTGCACTGTGCGGCCGGGCTCGACGTCCCCAGCTCGGGATCGGTACGGCTGGGCGGCACCGACCTGGCGGGCATGGACGAGAACGCGCTGACCGAGCTCCGCCGGCAGCGCGTCGGCTTCGTGTTCCAGGCCTTCAACCTGGTCTCCGCGCTGACCGTGACGGAGAACATCACGTTGCCGCTCATGCTGGCCGGCGCCCGGGTCGACCAGGGCTGGCTGCGGGAGGTCGTGCACCGGGTGGGCCTCGACGGCCGTGCCGGGCACCGCCCGGCCGAGCTCTCCGGCGGCCAGCAGCAGCGCGTGGCGATCGCCAGGGCGCTGGTGACCAGGCCGGAGGTGGTGTTCGGCGACGAGCCGACCGGCGCGCTGGACACGATGACCGCCCGCGACGTGCTGACCCTCCTGCGGGAGGTGGTCTCCGGGCTGGGCCAGACCGTGGTGATGGTCACCCACGACCCGGTGGCGGCCTCGTACGCCGACAACGTGCTGTTCCTGGCCGACGGCCGGATCGTGGACGCGATGGCGGCTCCCACCGCCGAGAAGGTGGCCGGGCGCATGACCGGGCTGGGGGCGTGGAACTGATGATCTCCTTCGCGTTGAGGATGCTCCGCCACCGCAAGGCCGGGTTCGCCGGCGCGTTCGTGGCCCTGCTGTGCGCGGCGGCTCTGGTGACGGCGTGCGGGATGCTGCTGGACACGGGCCTGCGCGGCGGGGTGGCGCCCGAGCGGTACGCCGGCGCCCCCGTGATCGTGGCGGGCGACCAGTATGTCCGGCAGGCCAAGGAGAGCGGCAAGGAGAAGGCCAAGCTCCTGTCCGAGCGCAGGTGGATCCCGGCCTCCCTGGCGCAGGATCTCGCCCGCGAGCCCGCAGTGACGAAGGTGGTCACCGAGGTGACCTTCCCCTACGCCGGGTTCACCGCCCACGGCTGGGAGTCGGCCGCGCTCACCCCGTTCACGCTCGCCGAGGGGCGCGCTCCCAAGGCCGCGGACGAGGTGGTCGTGGACGCCCGCCACGCCGGCCGGGCGATCCCCGGCCACCGCGTGGTGGGGGTGACCGCGCAGGCGCTGCCCGGCCAGGACACGATCTTCTTCGCCACCGGCGAGGCCCGCCGCCTGGCCGGACGTGAGGGCCTGGTGACGGCGATCGGCGTCTGGCCCGGGGTCGAGGTCGCCGTCAAGGGCGCCGTGGCCTACACCGGCGACGAGCGCGGCGCGGTCGAGTTCCCCGAGGCGGAGAACGCCCGGGTCAAGCTCATCAGCCTGGGCGGCGCGCTCGGCGGCACCTCGCTGCTGGTGGCGATCCTCGTCGTGGTGGGCACGTTCGCGCTGTCCATGCAGCAGCGCCGGCGCGAGATCGCCCTGCTGCGGGCCGTCGGCGCCCTCCCCGGGCAGGTCAGAAGGCTTGTCGGCGGCGAGGCCCTGCTCATCGGCGCGGTCGCCGGGGCGCTCGGCTCCGGGGCCGGGATCCTGCTCGGGTTCTGGCTGCGGTCCAGGTTCGTCGACCTGGGCGCGATGCCGGCGAACCTGCGGCTGGTGGTCAGCCCGTTCCCCCCGATCGTCGCGGTCCTGACCACGCTGGTGGCCGCGTGGGTGGCGGCGCGCGTCTCCGCCCGCCGTACGGCGCGGATCAGGCCGGTGGAGGCGCTGGGAGAGACGGCGATGCCCGCCGCCGGGATCCCGCCGGTGCGGCTGGTCGCGGGCCTGCTCGCTCTGGCCGGCGGCGTGGTCCTGACGATCGTGCTGTCCGGCCTGAACACGGAGGCGGCCTCCAGCTCGGTCACCATGCTGACCGCGCTGGTGTGGACGATCGCGGTCGCCCTGCTCGGGCCGGTGGTCGCGCGGGCGGTGACGGCGCTGCCGCTGCGCGCGCCCGGCGTGGCCGGCTATCTCGCGCGCAAGAGCCTGCGTGCCGGCACCGGACGGCTGGCCTCGGTGATCGTGCCGCTGACTCTGATGACGGCGATGACGTGCACGATCCTGTTCGTGCAGACCACCATGGGACACGCCGCGCAGGGCGAGCTGAGCGCGGGCGTCAGGGCCGACCGCGTGCTCGGGCCCGGCGCCTCGGCCGCCGCCGCGCGCCAGGTGCCCGGCGTGCGTGCCGTCACGGAGGTGCTGCGCACGTCGGTAAGGATCGACCTCGAGAAGTACGCCGTCCAGGCCGTCACGCCCGTCGGCCTGGACCGGACGATGGATCTGGACGTGGTGGCGGGCTCGCTGGACGGGCTCGGCAACACGTCGGCGGCGATCAGCCGCACCGCCGCCGACCGCCTGGACGCCGCCCTGGGAGACCGGCTCAAGCTGGTGCTCGGCGACGGCACCCCCGCCGAGGTGCGGGTCGTCGCGATCTACGCCCGCGGTCTCGGCTTCGGCGACCTGACCCTTTCCCGGGAGCTCGTCGCGGGCCACGTGGACGACCCGCGGGGCACCGTCCTGGTCTCCGGCGGGGACCGGGAAGCGCTCCGGCGGGCGTCCGGCGTGCCGGTGCTCGACGGGGCCGGGGCGGCGCAGGTGGAGAGCCCCAACGCGGCGGTCACGTACGTCGCCATGGGCCTGATCATCGCCTTCTGCGCGATCGCCGTGGTCAACACGCTGGCCATGTCCACCCTGGCCAGGTCCAGGGAGCTCGCCCTGCTGCGGGTGGTGGGCACGACGCGGCGGCAGGCGGCGCGGATGCTGCGCGCGGAGACGCTGACGGCGACGGTCGTGGCGGTGGCCCTCGGGACGGCGATCTCGCTGGTGACGCTGGCCGCCTTCAGCGCGGGGATGACGGGCTCGGCGCTGCCGTACGTGCCGCCGGTCGCGTACCTCGCGGTGGTCGCCGCCGTGGCGGCCCTGGCGCTGGTGGCCACGGCCGTCCCGGGCAGGTTCGCGCTGAGCTCCCGCCCGGCGGACACGCTCGCGTCGCGCGAGTGAGGGCCAGGTCTCAGGCGGGCAGCCAGCGGAGCCAGCCGCCGTGCATCGCGGAGAACGCGACGGGACGCCCGTCGAGCGCGAGCGCGTAGGTGAGGACGTCCGTCGGCGGCCGCTCGCGGAGCTGGGCGTCCACGCCGGGTAGGACGCCCGGGTCCTCCTGGGCGATCCAGTGGCCGGCGAGCCGTTGGACCTGCTCCACGAACGTGGCGCGCCCGTCGTCCGGCACGTAGTAGAGGACCGCGGTGTGGTAGACGACGAGCGTGGCGTGCTCGGGCGCCTGGGCGGCCACCTCGCCGACCAGCGCGTTGAGGTCTCCCCGCACGATGCGGGGCGGATCCCGGCGCGCCACGTCGAGGGCGGTGTCCAGGCGCCGCAGGCGGTCGTCCTGGCCGGGCCAGACCAGCGTCCGGAGCCACCGGACGTCGTCGGGGTCGGTGACGTCGAGGGGGTTGAGGTCGATGCCGGCCCGCCAGGCGACGGTCACCTCGCCGAGCGGATCGGCGAAGGGCGACTCGCCCTCGGTGTGGCAGCGCAGCCGCAACGGGCTGTCCACGTCCCCCGCCAGGCGTCCGTCGTAGTCGTAGCCGTAGCGGTCGGGCAGCAGGCACAGCCCGGCCGACGCGCCGACCTCCAGCAGCGCCAGCGGCTGCGGGAGCGAGGCGAGCAGCGGGTAGAGACCGGCGCACCGGGCCGCCTCGTTGGTCTGGGTACGGCGGGCGAGCATCGTGGCGACGACCGCGTCGCGGTGGTCGAGCACGGACCGGCGGAACTCCTGGTAGCCGGCGGGCGTCCCCGCGACATACCGGGCGGCGGCGAACAGCAGGTTGGGCTGCCGCTTGGCGGGCGGGAGGCCGGACAGCAGCGCGATCAGGTCGGGGTCGTCGGCCACCCCGGAGGCGAGCTGCTCGTACAGCGGCGACGAGCCGCGGGCCTCCCTCGACGCGAAGCGCCGGTACTGTTCCGCGGTCGTCGGCTCCATGATCGGCACTCTAACGAGGCGGCCCGCCCCTGGGAACGGAGCGGGCCGACCGGGTGTCACTTGCGATAGGTGTGGATGTTCTTGAGGTAGTTGTCGCTGCGCGCCGACATCCCTGCCCGGCCGTAGAGGCCGGCCTTGAAGTAGTGGGTGGCCGCCCCGCGGTCGTTGAAGCTGGTGCGGTACTGGCGGTTGACGAAGATGTGGATCTTGCCGATGCCGGTCTCGTGGACGACGTTGAGCCGGATGTACTTGTCGTACACCGGGGCGTAGATCTGCGTCGTGGAGTCGTAGTAGTTGATGCTGTCGGTGTTCATGGCCAGCGTCATGAACGCCGTCGCCGACGTCGCGCCGCCGAAGACCTGCATGACGCACATCCGGTGCGTGCCCGCCCCGATCTTCATGTCGCACTCGAACTGCGCGTCCCCCGAGGTGTAGTCGTTGTGGAAGCGCAGCTCGCTACGCGGGCCCGAGTCCTGGCCGGGGAAGGTGCTGGGGTCGGTGTCGTACACCCAGAAGTGGTGCTCGCCGGTGGCGGCGTCGTACGTGTGGCGGGTCCTGTCGGGCGGCTGGTGGACGGAGTAGCTGGGGAAGATCTCCGTCCAGCCGGAGCCGATGGGGCCCGCCGCCTGGGCGGCGGCGGCCCGGGCGGGGGCGCCGCCGAGGAGCGGGACGGCGAGGCCGGCCATCGTGCCGCCGAGCAGCGCGCGGCGGCTGGGTGCGTGATCCATGCGTTCCTCCTAGGTGTGGAGCCGGAGTACGGCGGAGTGGGTGTGACCGCGGGTGCCGCCGACCGCGACGGAGACGGCCCACCGGGCGGGCCCGTCGGCCGTCCGGACCAGCCGTACGGTGTCGTCGCCGCTCTCGACCGACTTGACCGGCCAGGGCAGCGTGACGGACACGGTCTGCGCGGTGCGCGAGGGATCGGACAGCGCGACGCGCAGGGTCGGGCCGTGGCGGCGGATCAGCAGCGAGCACGGGCCGTCCGCGGTGATCGGGCCGTCGGGGGTCCGGACCGTGCCCGCCTGCCAGAAGTTGACCGCGTGCAGCCGCAGCCGCCCGCACCGGACGGCCTGTGCCTGAGCGGTGTTGGCCAGCACCTCGACGGCCGGCCCGGCGGCGTAGCGGGCGGTGGCGGCGGCCGAGGCGCCCGGCAGCACCGCGTAGGCGTAGCCGGCGTCCACCGGGTTCGTGCCGTGGTCGAGGAGGATGGTCGTGTACGTGCGGGTCCGCGGCGTGGTGTCGCCCTTGGTGGTCGGCCCCTGGTCGATGTCCCACCAGGTCCCGGTGCGCGTCTCACGCAGCACCTCGGCCCTGGCGCGGTCGAGCAGCACGTAGCCGCCGGTCCCGCCGAGATGCGCCCAGCCCCTGCCCTGGGCGGGCGTGGCCTCGCTGTTGCGGTTCTTCCACGACCGTCTCGATCCGCCGCCCGTCGGAGGCGGTGATGCCGGCGCCGAGCGCGATCACCGAGTCGTCCAGCAGGAACCAGGACTTCTTCGCCCGCAGCGTGCTCCCGTCGGCGACCAGGTCCATGCCCGCGGCGCCGAGGCCGTCGAGCGCCACGCCGCCGGTCCATTTGGCGGGCGGCAGGTAGTTCCTGCCGTGCGGGATGTCCTCGCGCCGCCGGGTGTCGACGGTGGTGCCGGGCATCCGGTACGGATCGACCGTCGGCCAGTGGTCGGCGTTCCAGTGCGACAGGTCCTCGGTGTAGAGGTAGGTCATGCCGTCGCCGGTGTACCAGCCGTGCAGGTTCTCCAGGTTGATCCCCTCGGCGGCGCCGATCCGCTCCGAGCACATCGAGATCGCGTACGCCCAGGTGGGCCGCCGGTGCACGACGCGGTCCATGTCGGCGAAGACGTACGTGCCCTCCGTGCGCGGCCCCGTCGGGACGGCGGCGTCGCCCAGGATGGCCTTGGCCTGCCGCACGGCGGGCAGTCCCGCCCTGGCCAGGAACGGGTGCACGGTGTTGCGCGTCACCCAGCCCTTGATGACCGGCCGCCACCGCTCGGCGTAGGCGCGCGGGGCGCCCTCCAGCAGGATCAGGATGCCTTCCAGCGCCTTCTGCCCGGCGTCCGTGTCGCGCCAGCCCTGCACGCTGATCTGCCGGCCGCGGACCATGTCCATCATCAGCCCGTCGTAGATCACCGGGATGAACGACCGGTCCACGATGTCGAAGACGTTGACCACGTCGGGGTCGGCGATGTCCCACGGGGAGCCGGCGTAGAGGGTGATCAGCCGGGCGACGCCGTCGAGGTGGTCGGTGCCGTACGCGCCGGTGTACGGGTAGAACTCGTGCTGGATGAACGAGCCGTCGCGGTAGAAACCGTCCCGCGGGCCCTCGGTCAGCTTGAGCAGGCTCCACCTGCCGCCGCCGAGCTTGTCCGAGATGCCGTCCCTGGCCAGCTCGATCGCGGTCGCGTCCCTGGTGAGCACGCCGCGCATGGCCACGGCCATGGCCTTGTTCGTGCGGTTCGCCCCGGTCTCGGTGATCGTCGCGTTGCTGATGCGGTGGTCGGCGTCCGGGCACCAGCGCAGCAGCGGCCTGAACCAGACGTCCAGCCGGCCGGCCGGGATGCCCTCGTGGAGGAGCGCGCAGGTGTCGGTCAGCGAGCGCGGCACGCCGATCTCCCACCAGAACCAGTTGCTGTTCTGCCGTTCGAGCCGCTCGTTGTAGGCGTGCTCGTACAGGAAGTCCAGCGCGCTCACCACGTCGGCGGCGAACGCGGGATCGCGGTGCATCCGCGTGCCGGGCGTCGCCCAGCCCAGGGCCATGCCGCGCACCTGGCTGTAGGCCCGGCTGAAGTTCCCGGTACGCGGGTCGTCGAGCGGCAGGCCCGGCCACAGGCTCGGGCGGGCCGGATCCGGACTCATCGACGCCCGCAGCGAGGCGGCGGCCGAGTCGACGGCGGCCACCTTCGCGGCGAAGTCGGGGTCGCCCGGGTCGAACGCGCCTCCCGCGATCATGCCGGTCCACCGCAGGCGGGCCGCGTCGAAGGCGTCCTCCGCGCGTGCCGGGGCCACCAGGCCCAGGGTGGCCGCGGCAGTGGCGGCGGTGAGGAAGGTGCGGCGGGTGAGGGCCATGTAGAGTCCCCCAAAGGGTTTGCGAAAGGTTGCGAAACATCAACCTGCCGGAAACGTAGGCGAAACGTCGGATGTCGTCAAGGGCTTGCCGGAGACGGCAGACTTAGGGGACGGGAGGATGTGAACAGTGGACGACATCACGACGGAGCGGCGGAGCACGATGGCCGACATCGCGGCTCAGGCCGGCGTCTCGGTCTCGACCGTGTCCAAGGTGCTGCACGGGAGGTCGGATGTCTCCGCGAAGACCAGGGGCAAGGTCCAGCGGCTGCTCGGCCAGCACGGCTACACGCTGCCCGGCCGCTACGAGCACCCCGGCGGCCTGATCGAGTTCGTCATCAACGAGCTGGACAACCCCTGGGCGGTGGAGCTGATCCGCGGCGCCGAGGAGGCGCTGCAGGCCGAGGGCATGGGCCTGGTCGTCTCGGCCGTGCACAAGCGGAGCAACCTGGCCCGCCAGTGGCTCGACGACCTCGGCACGCGCGGCTCGCTCGGCGCGATCCTGGTCATCTCCGAGCTCTCGGCCGACCAGGAGCGCGAGCTGCGGCGGCTGGGCATCCCGTTCGTGGTGGTGCAGCCGTCCGTGGACGAGGGCCCCGACGTGCCGTCGGTCGGCTCGACCAGCTGGAACGGCGGCTTCACCGCGACCAGGCACCTGATCGAGCTCGGCCACCGGCGGATCGCGATGATCACCGGTCCCGCGCACCGGCTGACCTCGCGGGCCCGGCTCGACGGCTACCGCGCCGCGCTCGACCAGGTGGGCATCGAGGTCGACCCCGCCCTGATCCGGCACGGCGACTACAGCCACGAGCCGGCCTACCACCACGCCATGGAGCTGCTGGACCTGCCCGACCGCCCCACGGCCGTCTTCGCGGGCAACGACATCCAGGCGCTGGCGACGTACCGGGCGGCCCACGCGCGCGGCCTGCGCGTGCCGGAGGACCTGAGCGTGGTCGGGTTCGACGACCTGTCCTTCGCGCAGTGGATCGCCCCCACGCTCACCACCGTGCGCCAGCCCCTGGCCAACATGGCGGCCATGGCCGCCCGCATGCTGATCCAGCTCATCAACGGCCAGGAGCCCGACACGCCGCGGGTCGAGCTGGCGACCAGCCTGGTGATCCGCGAGAGCACCGCGCCGGCGCCTGGTTAGCGGCCTGCGGGTGGCGCGTCAGAAAAAAAGCGAAAATCCGGTGTCCGGTCTGTCGATCCGGCCCAGGGGAGTTCGACGCGTTGGCGAGAGACCTCGTAGGAAGGAAACGCCATGCAGAAGATCACCACGTTCCTCTGGTTCCACGACCAGGCCGAGGAGGCCGCCGGGTTCTACACCTCGCTCTTCAAGGACTCGCGCGTCCTCGAGGTCACGCCCGGGCCCACCGGGGCGGCCATGGTGGTGACGTTCGAGCTGGCCGGGCAGCGGTTCATCGCGCTGAACGGCGGCCCGGAGTTCACGTTCACCGAGGCCGTCTCGCTCTACGTCGACTGCGACTCGCAGGAGGAGGTCGACGAGCTGTGGGCGAAGCTCACCGAGGGCGGCGAGGAGTCGCAGTGCGGCTGGCTCAAGGACAAGTACGGCCTGTCCTGGCAGATCATCCCGCGCCGCCTCCAGGAGCTGATCGGCGACCCCGACCCCGAGCGGGCGCAGCGCGCCGCCAAGGCCATGATGGGCATGAGGAAGATCGACGTCCAGGGCCTGGAGGACGCGGCCAACGGCTAGGCGCGGATGGGCGGGCCGTCCCGGCCCGCCCATCGCCGGGAAAATGCCGTGCGGGCAGGGCGATCACTGAAGTAGCGTCGGCGGCCATGAGCCTCCCGCGCGTACGCCCTCCCGCCGTCGCAGACGAACGTACCCAGCTCATCGGCTGGCTCGACCTGCAGCGCGCGCTCGTGCGGTGGAAATGCGAGGGCCTGTCGGAGGAGGACGCCCACCGGCCGGTCCTGCCGACCTCGCCGCTCATGACGGTGGCGGGCCTGGTCTCCCACATGCGCTGGACCGAGCACTGCTGGTTCGAGGTCCTCTTCCTGGGCCGCGACTCGGCCCCCAATCCGCAGTTCGACGAGACGGCGGAGGACCTCGACATGCGGGTCGAGGGCGTCCCGCTGGCCCGGCTCCTCGACGAGTTCGAGCAGCAGTGCGCGGTCTCCAACGAGATCGTCGCCGCCCACTCGTTCGACGACGTGGGCGAGTTCCCCGGCTTCAGCTCCAACGCCGCCACCCTGCGCTGGATCCTGATCCACATGGTCGAGGAGACCGCCAGGCACGTCGGCCACCTCGACACGGTCAGGGAGCTGCTCGACGGCGCCAAGGGCTACTACTGAGCCAGCGGCTTCTCGTAGCAGCGGGTCAGCGGGGCGTCCACGTACTTCCCGTACGGCTCGATCGGCCGGTACGCGCACCGCTCGTACAGCGCGATGGCCTCGGGCTGCCGCAGCCCGGTCGCCAGCCGCAGCCGCCGGTAGCCCAGGTCCCAGGCCAGCCCCTCCAGCGCGCCCAGGATCGACGTGGCGATGCCGCGCCCGCGATACTCGGGCAGCACGAACATCCGCTTGAGCTCCCCGGTGAGGTCGTCCACGGGCTGCACGGCGCCGCAGCCGACGGCCCGGCCGTCCACCGACGCCACGAGGAACCTCGCGCCGTCCTTGACCTGCGAGCGCCCCTCGGGCCCGTAACGCGCCACCAGCTCCGCGAACGCCGCGTCGAGCAGTTCGGTCAGCTCGCCGTCCTCGGCGGCCCGCTCTTCGATCAGCATGCCGATATGGTAGAGATCGCCCCTTACAGGCCGAGCATCTGGGCGGGCTCGGCGATGACCTGCTGGATGATCAGCCCCGCCGCGCCCAGCACGGCGGCGTCCGCGCCGATGCCGGAGACCACGAGAGCGGGCGGCGTGCCCCGCATGTGGCCCAGCCGGGTGCCCAGCCCCTCCGCCACCGGCCCTTCGAGCCAGGGGAAGAGCGGCGCGTAGATCCCGCCGAGCACGATCCGGCCCGGGTCGAGCAGGTGCACGGCCGAGGTGAGCGCCACGCCGAGCGCGTGCCCGGCCCGCCCGCACGCCTCCAGCGCCCGGCGCTCCCCCGACTCCAGCCGCGTGACCAGCTCGGACACCGAGGGAAGTGGCCCCAGCAGGGCGTCCTGACCGGCGTACACCTCCAGGCAGCCCCGCCCGCCGCACCTGCAGGCGGGCCCGTCGGGCACCACGACCACGTGGCCGAGCTCGCCCGCCAGCCCGAACGTCCCCCTGAACACGGTGCCGTCCACCACGAGCCCGGCCCCGATGCCGATCTCGCCGGACACGTAGAGGAAGTCCGTCTCCCGCGAGCCGAACCACAGCTCGCCGAGCGCCGCCAGGTTCGCCTCGTTGTCGATGACGAAGGGCAGGTCGACGAGGTCCGGCACGCGTACGTCCCGCCAGCCCAGATGCGGCGCGTTGCGCAGCACCTCGCCCTCGACCGTCCCGGGCACGGCCAGGGCGGCGCCGATGACCCGCAGCCCGGCCAGCTCGGCCTCGGCCGTGGTCTCCTTCACCAGGTCGCGCAGGCTCCCGAGGATGTCCACGGGGTCGGAGTTGCGGTTGTCGGCCGGCCGGGTACGGCGCAGCCGCACCTCCCGGGTCAGATCGACGACGCACGCGGCCAGGTAATCGATGTTGATCTCCAGCCCCAGCGTGGCGACCCGGTCGCCGCTCAGGCTCACGGCCACGCCCGGCCGCCCCCGCTCGCCGCCCCGCACGGCCCCGCCCTCGGCCACCGCTCCCGCCTCGATCAGGTCGGACACGAGGCTGGACACGGTGGTCTTGGTGAGCCCCGTCATCTCGGCGAGCGCCGCCCGGGTGTGCGGTCCTGATCGGTGGATGGCGCCCAGGACTACGGCCAGGTTACGGGCGCGCATGGAATCATGCCGGACCCCTCTTGACGCCGCCATGCCTGCCTCCTCAGGATTATGTACAGATTATGGACTAATCCCGAGGAGCGCACACAAATGACTGATTTCATCCCCACCCCGACCGACCAGTTCACCTTCGGCCTCTGGACGGTCGGCTGGCAGGCGCGCGACCCCTTCGGCGACGCCTCGCGGGCGCCGCTCGACCCGGTGGAGACCGTCCACAAGCTCTCGGAGCTGGGCGCGTACGGCGTCACGTTCCACGACGACGACCTGCTCGCCGTCGAGCCCGACCGGGACAAGGCCATCGCCGCGTTCAGGAAGGCCCTGGACGAGACCGGCATGAAGGTCCCGATGGCCACCACGAACCTCTTCACCCACCCGGTCTTCAAGGACGGCGCGTTCACCAGCAACGACCGCGACGTCCGCCGGTACGCGCTGCGCAAGGTGATCAGGAACATCGACCTGGCCGCCTCGCTCGGCGCCAAGACGTACGTGTGCTGGGGCGGCCGCGAGGGCTCGGAATCGGACTCGGCCAAGGACGTCAAGGCCGCGCTCGACCGCTACAAGGAGGGCCTGGACATGCTGTGCTCGTACGTACGCGAGCGCGGCTACGACCTCCGCTTCGCCCTCGAGCCCAAGCCGAACGAGCCCCGCGGCGACATCCTCCTGCCCACGATCGGCCACGCCCTGGCGCTGATCAACGAGCTGGAGCACCCTGAGATGGTGGGCCTCAACCCCGAGGTCGGCCACGAGCAGATGGCCGGGCTCAACTTCGTGCACGGCATCGCCCAGGCGCTGTGGCACGGCAAGCTCTTCCACATCGACCTCAACGGCCAGCACGGCCCCAAGTACGACCAGGACCTGATCTTCGGCCACGGCGACCTCAAGAGCGCCTTCTTCCTGGTCGACCTGCTGGAGAACGGCGGCTACGACGGCCCCCGCCACTTCGACTACAAGCCGCTGCGCACCGAGGACGCCCAGGACGTGTGGGACTCGGCGGCCGCGAACATGCGCACCTACCTGATCCTCAAGGAGAAGTCGCGGGCCTTCCGCGCCGACCCCGAAGTGCAGGAGGCCCTGAGTGCCTCCCGCGTGGACGAACTCGCCCAGCCCACGCTTGCGCCGGGCGAGACCTGGGCAGACCTGGCCAAGGACGACTTCGACCCCGAGGTGGCCGCCGCCCGCGGCTTCCACTTCACCCGGCTCAACCAGCTCGCACTCGAGCACCTCCTGGGGGTACGCGGATGACGAAACCGATCAGTGTCCAGCTCTACACCGTCAGGGACGCGCTGGCGGCCGACCGCGACACGGTGCTGAGCCGGATCGCCGAGATCGGCTACCGGTCCGTCGAGCCCTACGACCCCACGACGGACCCCAAAGGCTTCCGCGAGGTCGTGGACGACCTGGGGCTGACGGTGTCGAGCACGCACGCGTACGCGCTGCTCAGCAAGGACCCGTCGGAGGTCTTCGACGCCATCGCCACGGTCGGCACCGACCTGGTGATCATCCCCGGCGGCATCGAGCACGAGGAGTTCACCACGCGCGACGGCCTGTCGCGCACGGCCGATCTGCTGAACGGCTTCGCCGAGCAGGCGGCCCGGTACGGGATGCGGATCGGCTACCACAACCACTGGTGGGAGATCGAGCCCGAGATCGACGGCCGGCACGCCATCGAGGCGCTGGCCGACCTGCTCGCTCCCGAGGTGTTCCTGGAGATCGACACCTACTGGGCGGCGGTGGGCGGCGCGGACGTGCCGGCGCTGCTCGGCCGCCTCTCCGACCGCGTCCTGGCGCTGCACGTCAAGGACGGCCCGGTGGTCAAGGGCGAGCCGCACACCGCGGTGGGCCGCGGCGTCATGGCGGTGCCCGAGATCCTCGACGCCGCACCCGACGCCTGGCGCATCGTCGAGCTCGACGAGTGCGCGACCGACATCTTCGCCGCTCTCGCGGACAGCCACGCCTACCTCACCTCCCTGGAGGGCTCTTGAGCAACGGCCCCATCGGCGTCGCCCTCATCGGCGCCGGGAACATCAGTGGCCAATACCTTCGAAACCTCACCTCCTTCCCCGACGTCCGCGTGCTCGGCCTCGCGGACATCGACACCGAGCGGGCCGCCGCGGTCGCGGCCGAGTACGGCGTCCCCGTGTCAGGCACCCTCGCCACCGTCCTGGCGGTGCCCGAGGTCGAGATCGTCGTCAACCTCACCGTCCCGTCCGCGCACGCGGCCGTCGCGCTGGAGTCGCTGCGCGCCGGCAAGCACGTGTACGGCGAGAAGCCGCTGGCCATGAGCGTGGACGAGGCCGCCAAGGTCGTGGCCGAGGCCGACAACCTGGGCCTGCGGGTCGGCGGCGCCCCCGACACGTTCCTGGGCGCCGGGCTCCAGTCGGCCCTGCACGCCCTACGCTCCGGCCTCATCGGCGAGCCGGTCGCCGTCACGTCCGCCATCCAGAACCTGGGGCCGGAGTCCTGGCACCCCAACCCCGAGTTCTTCTACCAGCCGGGCGGCGGCCCGCTCTTCGACCTCGGCCCCTACTACCTGACGGCCCTGGTGTCGCTGCTCGGGCCCGTCACCCGGGTGGCGGCCGACACGCGCAAGGCGCGGCCGCACCGCGTCGTCGGCTCGGGGCCCAAGGAGGGCCTGGTCTTCCCCGTGGACGTCCCGACGCACGTCAACGCGCTGCTCGATTTCCCGGGGACGGCGACGGCCGCGGCCACGTTCAGCTTCGACTCGCCGGTCCCCCGCCGGATGATCGAGATCATCGGCACCGAGGGCGCGCTGTCGCTCCCCGACCCCAACACCTTCGAGGGCCCGTTACTGGCCCGGGGACCGCGCGATGCGGACTGGCGCAAGCTGCCGGTGTCGGGCACCACGGCCGGGCGCGGCATCGGCGTGCTCGACCTGGCCAGGTCGCTCCGGGCGGGCACGGGGCACCGGGCGTCGGGGGAGCTGGCGTACCACGTGCTCGAGCTCATGTGCGCCATCTCGGAGTCGGGCGAGCGCGGTGAGTTCCTGCCCATCGCCTCCACCTTGACCGCTCCGGACCCGCTCCCCGCCGACTGGGACCCGCACGCGGCGACCCTCTAGCGACCCTGCCCACCCGCCGCCCCGCCGCTCGTCGGCGGTGGGGCGCGGGCCGTCCGGGACTGGCGACACGGAGGGTTTGGTTGGTAACGCGTTGGCTTGGGTGACGCGGAGCCGCAAGAATGGCGCGATGGCGGAAAGTGCCGAGACCGACTGGGTCTCCAGGTTCGCGGACGAGGTCATCACCGAGGCGGAGCGGCGCGCGCCCGGCAAACCGATCGTCTGCGCCTCGGGCCTGAGCCCGTCGGGCCCCATCCATCTGGGCAACCTGCGCGAGGTCATGACCCCCCACCTGGTCGCCGACGAGATCCGGCGGCGCGGGGTCGAGTGCGTGCACCTGCTGTCCTGGGACGACTACGACCGCTTCCGCAGGGTGCCCGCGGGCGTCGACCCGTCGTGGGCCGAGCACATCGGCAAGCCGCTGACCTCGGTGCCCGCCCCTCCCGGGAGCTCGTACGCCAACTGGGCCGAGCACTTCAAGGCGCCCATGATCCAGGCCTTGGAGGAGCTGGGCGTCGAATACCGCGGCATCAGCCAGACCGAGCAGTACACGCGCGGGGCCTACCGCGAGCAGATCCTGCTGGCCGTGCGCGAGCGCGCGAAGATCGACGCCGTGCTCTCCCGCTACCGGTCGAAGCAGGTGGAGTCGAAGCAGGTGGAGGAGTACTTCCCGTACAAGCCGTACTGCGACCTGTGCGAGCGCGACCTGACGACGGTCACCGCGTACGACGACGCGACCACCGAGCTGGCCTACACCTGCGAGTGCGGCTTCGGCGAGACCGTGCGCCTGGCCGAGCACGACCGCGGCAAGCTCGTCTGGAAGGTCGACTGGCCGATGCGCTGGGCCTACGAGGGCGTGGTCTTCGAGCCGTCCGGGGTCGATCACCACTCTCCCGGCTCGGCGTGGATCGTCGGCGACCAGATCGTGGGCGAGGTGTTCGGCGGCCGGCAGCCGATCGGCCCCATGTACGCCTTCGTCGGCATCACCGGCATGGCCAAGATGAGCAGCTCCAAGGGCGACGTGCCGACTCCCGCCGACGCGCTGGAGATCATGGAGGCGCCGGTGCTGCGCTGGCTGTACGCCCGCCGCAAGCCCGCCCAGTCCTTCAAGATCGCCTTCGACCAGGAGATCCAGCGGCTCTACGACGAGTGGGACGCCCTGGGCCGCAAGATCGCGGATGGACAGGGGCAGCCCGCCGAGCTGGCCGCGTACAGAAGGGCGGTGGGCACGGCCGCGGGCCCGCTGCCCGCCACCCCGCACCCGGTCCCGTACCGGACGCTGGCCTCCATCGTGGACGTCACGACCGGCGACGCCGAGCAGACCCTGCGGATCCTGCGCGATCTCGACGCGATCGAGACGCTCGACGAGGCCCGCCCCCGCCTGGACCGGGCGCAGCGCTGGGTCGATGCCCACGTGCCCGCCGGCGAGCGCACGCGCGTGCGCGAGGAGCCGGACGAGGAGCTGCTCGACTCGCTCGGCCAGACCGAGCGCGAGTCGCTGCGGCTGCTGTCCGACGGCCTGGACGACTGGTCGCTGGACAGCCTCACCACGCTCGTGTACGGCGTGCCGAAGCTCCAGGCGGGCCTGCCGGCCGACGCCAAGGCGACACCCGAGCTGAAGGCGGCGCAGCGGGCCTTCTTCGCCCTGCTCTACAGGCTGCTGGTCGGCCGCGACACCGGCCCCAGGCTGCCCACGCTGCTGCTGTCCATAGGCGCCGACCGGGTGCGGAAGCTCGTCGGCACGTGAACGGCGCCGTCCTGATCACCGGCGTCTCGGCCGCCGGCAAGTCCACCGTGGCGCAGGCACTGGCGGAGCGGCTGCCGCGCTCCGCCCACGTGCGCGGCGACACCTTCCGGCGCATGGTCGTGGGCGGCCGCGCCGAGATGACCCCCGACCTCGACGGCGAGGCGCTCCGCCAGCTGCACCTGCGTCACCGGATAGCGGCGAACACCGCGGACCTGTATTTCGATGCCGGATTCACGCCAATAGTCCAGGACGTTATTCTTGGCCCGGACTTGGAACGGTTTACGAAATTGATTCATACTCGTCCTCTTCATGTAATCGTCCTGGCACCCGATCCGGATGAAGTGGATCGCCGCGAACGTGCCCGCCCCAAGGTCGGGTACGGCTCCGACTGGACGATTGCCCAGCTAGACGAGTCGCTGCGGACCGAGACCCCGCGCATTGGTCTATGGTTGGACACCACGCGCCAGACCCCCGAGGAGACCGTCGACGAGATCATCGAGAGGGCCGCGGAGGCGCAGGTCCGATAAATGACGGACCAATGCAAGGCAGTGTCAAGTGACTTGCATGCGTGGGGAGTCATCTTGATTCCATGAACAAGCAGCCTTTCGCCGCCAGCGTCAGTGTCAGTGTCATCGTCCCCGCGATGAACGAGGCCGAGAACCTTCCCCACGTCTTCGCGACGCTGCCCGACTGGATCGACGAGGTGATCCTGGTCGACGGCAACTCGACCGACGACACCATCGCCGTAGCGCGCAGGCTGCGCCCCGACCTCCGGGTCGTCGTGCAGAGCCGGCGCGGTAAGGGCAACGCCCTCATCGAGGGCTTCCAGGCCGCCCGCGGCGACATTATCGTCATGATCGACGCCGACGGCTCGACCGACGGCCGGGAGATCCGCTCCTTCGTCTCCACCCTCCTCAACGGCGCCGACTTCGCCAAGGGCTCCAGGTACGCCCCTGGTGGCGGCTCGGACGACCTCAGTCCGATCCGCTCGCTCGGCAACAAGGTCCTCACCGGGATGACCAACCTGCTCTACGGCACCCGCTACACGGACCTCTGCTACGGCTACAACGCCTTCTGGGCCCGTCACCTCGACTCCCTCGAGCTCGACTGCGACGGCTTCGAGATCGAGACCCTGATGAACGTCCGCGCCGCCCAGGCCGGCCTCATCATCCACGAGGTCCCCAGCCACGAGCGCTCCCGCATCCACGGCGTGAGCAACCTGAACGCGGTGCGCGACGGCTGGCGCGTACTCAAGACGATCATGCGGGAGCGTATGCGGGGGGCCGGCGTGCCGGCGCAGACCCAGGTCGCCCTCGCAAAGTGACATCCTTGGACAATGCGTTACATAGTGATCGGGGCCGGAGCAGTCGGCGGAACCATCGGTGCCCGCCTCCACCAAGGCGGGCACGACGTTCTCCTCGTCGCGAGAGGTGCCCACTACGAGGCACTCAAGCGTGACGGCCTGCGCCTGATCACCCCCGAATCCACCGAGACCCTCGACATCCCCGTCGCCGACGGCCCTGTCCCCGCGCGTGACGACGACGTGCTGATCCTGGCCACCAAGTCCCAGGACACCGTCTCCGCGCTGGCCGGCTGGCCCTCCGACCTGCCCGTGGCCTGCGCCCAGAACGGCGTCGCCAACGAGCGCATGGTCCTGCGGCGGTTCGACCGCGTTTACGGCATCTGCGTGTGGCTGCCGGCCCAGCATCTGGAGCCCGGCGTCGTCGCCGCCCACGGGCACCCGTACTCGGGCCTGCTCCACGTCGGACGTTATCCCCAGGGTGTGGACGACCTCGCCGAGCGGATCGCCGGCGACCTCGGCAAGCACGGCCTGGTGGGCCTGACCCAGACCGACGTCATGCGCTGGAAGCACGGCAAGCTGCTCAGCAACCTGGGCAACGCCGTGGAGGCGCTCGTGGGCCACGTCCCCGGAAGGGACAAGGTCGTCGAGGCGGCCAGGACCGAGGCCAAAGCCTTGCTCGACCGGGCCGGGATCACGTACTCCACGCCGGAGGAAGAGGCGAGCCTGCGCGGCCACCAGGTGGACGTCCGGCCCATCGAGGGCATCGTCCGCGGCGGCGGGTCGTCGTGGCAGAGCCTGGCCAGGAGCAGCGGCTCCATCGAGGCCGACTACCTCAACGGCGAGATCGTGCTGCTCGGCCGCCTGCACGGCGTGCCCACCCCGGTCAACGAGGTGCTGCGGCGCGAGGCCAACAAGTTCGCGCAGGAGAAGCGGCCGCCCGGCTCGATGCCGCTGGAGACCCTGCAGGCCCTCATCGACGGGCGTTGCGCAGCCTGATCCCGCTGAACTCCAGCGTGCTGGCGATCACCTCGTCCCAGAACGGCCACAGGCTGGGCAGCACCCTGAGCTGGATCCCCGCCTCCTCGTGCAGCTCGAACAGGTCGCCCACGCGTTCCGGCGGGCCGAGCGGCGTCACGGCGACCGTGGACACCACGGCGGTCGGCGGGTCGCCGATGGGCGCGAAGCCGTCCGCCGGCAGCCGGTACGCGTACAGCCGGACGTCTTTGACCGCCTGGAGCCAGCCGTACTCGATGGCGTGCACGCGATCGCCGCACCCCGCGCCGACGATCCGGGCCGTGTCCTCCTCGGTGGTGCGCGGCCCGACCCAGGCCATGGCCCGCGGGCAGGCGCGCGGGAACCAGTAGTCGGGGCAGCGGTCGCGATCGACGGCCCACACGTACGACTCCGTAAAGATCGAGGTCGGCGCCACATGCGGGACGAACCGCTCGATCGTCGGGTCCTCGGAGAAGTGGAGCACCTGCCCCGGCTCGGGTCTCATGATTGCAATCTTGGCGCATACCTCATCCCCGACAGGGCAGTGGAAACGGGCTCTTACGACAAGGGGTGAGTTGGATGATTCTGCTTGGAGTGCTCTTGGTCCTCCTCGCCGGCAGCGCCGTGGCCCTCGTCCTGACCGAGGAGAGCGCCAGGTACATCCTGTTCGGGTACACCTTCGAGCCCAATCAGGTGGAGATGTTCCTCGCCGGGGCGGCGGCCATGGCCGTCCTGGCGCTGGGCCTCTGGCTGATCGGCTCGGGCTCGCGCAGGTCCGCCAGGCGCCGCCGCCGGTTGCAGGGCGCCAGGGCCGAGGCCTCCGACCGGGTGGCCCGGCTGGAGGACGAGAAGCGCGAGCTGGAGAAGCGCCTGCGACACTCCCCCGAGCCGGGCGACCGACTGGTCGCGCGCGACTCGGAGGAGGCCAGGCCGTGAGTCACTGGCGCGAGGGCACCAGCTTGCCCTCGCGCCAGAGCGCGAATCCCGTGATGAGCGCGCCGAGCCCTTCCCAGAGCCCGACGCCGAAGAACTTGGCCGGCGCGGCCCCGGTCAGCACCAGCGTGGTGAAGACCGCGAACGTCACGAGCCTGAACGGCACCGTCCACCGGAAAAACGGCGTGTAGTCGTGAGAAGCCGCGAAAACGTAATAAACGCCCATGTTCACCGCCGCCATTGACGAGGCGGCCATATAGACCAGCGTGTAGTCACCGGCGGGACGGACATCGAGCACCTCGAAACCCAGCATGGCCAGCAGCGAGTCGGGTGAGACCAACCCGAGCAGGCCGAGCGCGAAGGCGAGGAATCCGAAGACCGCGATGGTCCAGCCGGAGAAAGAACGCGGAAGACGCACAGAAATCCTTCCAAAGGGGGGTGTACTCTGCGAGGCGATCTCATCTTGCACCCGGAGGTCGCATGCCCCCCACGCGTGGCCGCCCCATCGCCGTGAAACTTCTCGTCCTCCTGTTCGTCCCGCTGCTGTCCCTCGTGGGCCTGTGGGCGTTCGCCGCGGGCCTGACCGGCGGCGATGGCATGCGCCTGCTGTCGATCAAGGACTTGGCGACCAACCTGGCCGACCCGTCCGAGCGCGTCAACATCGAGTTGCAGGACGAGCGGCTGGTCTCCGTGGAGTTCCTGGTCAGCGGGCAGGGCGCCGCCAAGATGGCCAAGCAGCGCGGCGAGACGGACCAGGCCGTGACCTCGTTCCGTACGCTCGCCAAGAACCAGCGTGACCTGTCACCGGAGATGACCGCGCAGCTCGTCACGCTCAACACCAAGCTCGACCAGCTCGCGGAGGTCCGCCGCGAGGTGGACGGCACGACCGTGGCGCCGCTCGACGTGATCGACGGCTACAGCCAGATCGTGGACGCGTCCTTCCGCATGTACGACGCCATGGTGCTGGTGCCCGACATGGCCCTCTACAAGCAGGCCAGGGCGGTGACCATGCTGGGCGAGGCCAAGGACGTGCTGTCCAGGGAGCGGGCCATGGTCGCGATCGTGCTGGCCAGGGGCCGGGTCGAGCCCGCGGAGCACGAGGCGTTCACGGGGATGGTGGCCACCAGGCGGCTGCTGTTCTCGCAGGCGCTCTCGCACCTCGACCGCGACCTGCGCGGCCCGTACGCGCGGCTGGCCGAGTCACCGGTCTACAAGGAGTTCCTGGACGCCGAGGACGCCATCCGGGGCCAGGCGGCCACGAACGGCCTGCCCGTCACGGCCGCCACCTGGCCCGTCGACGGCCAGAACCTGTGGGCGGCGGTCGAGCGCAACCAGGCCCAGGCCGTCAAGAGCCTCGTGAGCCGGGTGACCCCGGCGGCCATCGGCATGCTGATCAAGATCGGGGTCGCGGGCGGCCTCGGCCTGATCGCCGTCATCGCGTCGATCATGCTCTCGCTGCGCTTCCGCAAGCGGCTGGTGCGCGAGCTGGCCGGGCTCCGCGACGCCGCCACGGAGCTGGCCGAGGTGCGGCTGTCCGGCCTGGTCAAGCGGCTGCGCACGAACACCGCCCCGCCCACCGCCGACGAGGTCGCCCCGATCGAGGTCAAGTCCCGCACCTCCGAGGTACGCGACATCGTCCAGGCGTTCAACGACGTGCAGTCCACGGCCGTCGCGGCCGCGATGAGCCAGGCCCGGCTCCGGCACGGCGTCAGCCAGGTCTTCGTGAACCTGGCCAGGCGCAACCAGTCGCTGCTGCACCGGCAGCTGCTCCAGCTCGACAGCATGGAGCGGGCGACGGAGGAGCCCGAGGCCCTGGCGGACCTGTTCAAGCTCGACCACCTCACCACGCGCATGCGCAGGCACGCCGAGAGCCTCATCATCCTGTCGGACCAGGCCCCCGGGCGCGGCTGGCGCAACCCGGTGCCGATCCTCGACGTGCTGCGCGCGGCCGTCGCGGAGGTCGAGGAGTACGAGCGGGTCGAGATCCTCCAGCCGCCGCCGGTCGCGCTGCACGGCGCGGTGGTCACGGACGTGGCCCACCTGATGGCCGAGCTGATCGAGAACGCCACCCTCTTCTCGCCGCCCCAGACCAGGGTGGACCTGCGGACCTCGACCACCCCGCACGGTCTGATGATCGAGGTCGAGGACCGCGGTCTCGGCCTGGTCAGGGCCGAGCTGGACGAGCTCAACGAGCGGCTGGCGAAGATGCCGGAGTTCGACCTGGCGCAGAGTGACCGGCTCGGCCTGTTCGTGGTGAGCAGGCTCGCGGCCAGACACGGCATCAAGGTCACTCTCGCGCCCTCCCCGTACGGCGGCCTGACCGCGATGGCCTCCCTGCCCTCGTCGCTCCTGGCCGATCAGCCGGTCATGAGCGGGCGGTAGCCCCTACGACACGACCTGGAGCAGCGCCTGGTTCTTGGCCTTGGCCGGCTCGGCCAGCCGCTGGATCTCGTTGCCCGCGCTGTCGAACACGACCAGCGTGTTGTGGGCGTGGCCGGCCGCGTGGCCGGCCGCGTGGCCGGCCGCGTGGCCGGCCGCGTGGCCGGCCGCGTGGGCGGCCGTGTGGCCGCCCGCGTGCCCCGGCTGCGCGGGCGCGGCGGCCATCCGCATCACGAGACGGCCGTCCGGCAGGTAGTACGCGCCGATCGCGTTGCCCTTGGCCGGCAGCTTCAGCCTCTTGCCCGTCGGGACCTCGACGATGACCGGCTTGAACGTGGTGGGCCAGGTCCTGGTGCCGGACGCCTGCGCGCCCTCCGGGAACGCCACGACCGCCTTGCTGCCGTCGGGCGACAGGCTCTGCACGTGGTTGATGGACTTGACGTTCTTGACCATGGCGGTCTTGCCCGTCTTGGTGTCGAGCCGGTAGAGGGCGTCGCCGGTGCTGGTGTAGCCGGCGAGATAGCGCCCGTTCCCCGCCCAGGCGAGGTGGCAGACGCCCTTGGACACGCCCAGCTTGTGCGGGGCGTTGCTGCCGTCGGCCCGGACGGCGTTGATCGTGCCGTTCGCGCTCGGGTAGGCCACCTTGGTCGAGTCGGCGGACCAGACCGGGGTGAGGCACGGCGTACTGCCCTGGAGACCGCTGACGATCGTGCTGGTCTTGCCGCGCTGCCTGATGTTGAGGTTGCCGCTCTCAGTGATCCAGGCGGCCTTCGTGCCGTCGGGCGACGCGGCGAACTGCGTTGCTCCGAAGCTGGCGAGCTGGTGCCACTCGCCGGCGGCCGTGTATCGGCTGAGCTGGTTGCCTGCCGCCGCGTAGACGGCGGCCCCGGACAGATCAGGCGTGGGCGCCGCCCATGCCGCCGACGGGACGACCAGAGCGGCGCCGAGTGCGGCACCAGTCACAATGCGTATCTTCATGATTACACATCGTGCCTGGAAAACGTCACAAACGCAGGAACGGCTCGCCGAAGTGAGCGGTCGCGAGAATCGCGCGCTCGGCCCTGAGCGCCGCGAGCACCTCCGTCCGCGTGCGCGCGGCCGTCTCCTGATCGTCGTCGTAGGCGTACCGGACGGCCGGGTCGTCGAGCTGCACCGGGTGGAGCACGAGGTCGCCGGTCATGGCCACGTCGCCGACCCTGGCGATCTGGTGGCCCGGCGTGTGCCCGGGCGCGTGATGCACGTGGACGCCCGGTGAGACCTCGGCGTGGCCCTCTACGACGTGCAACTGCCCCTTGATCGGGGTGAGGAGCCGGTCGAGCACGAGGCCCTGCGCGGCGTCCACCTCGGCCTGCTGGAGGACATACCGGGCATTCTCGAACGCGGGCCTGCCGTCGGTCACCACGCCGCTGGCGTGGTCGCTGTGCAGGTGCGTCAGGACGACGGTGCCGATCTCGGCGGGCGAGACGCCCGCGGCGGCCAGCTCGCCGGCCAGGGTACCGGGAACGGGGGCCCAGCTCGCGGCCGGTGAGTCTTCGTCACCGATGCCGGTGTCGACGAGGGTCAGCCGACCGGCCGCGTCGCGGATCAGATAGCAGTGGAAGTGCAGGACCCAAGGCTCGTCCTGGAGCCCGGAATCGGGGAACATCTCGGCGAGCGGGCGGCGGATCGCCGCTCCCATGGGACCTACGGCGTCGCAGAGCGGCGTCACCTCGACGCCGGACACTGTTATAGATGTATGCGGCACTCGCCCAGATTAGGCGGCTACGGCTACCTGCTGCTGACGCGGAACGAACTCGTTCTCGATGTCGGCCGCGTAGACGGCGCGGCAGCAGTGCGCGCACCTGTACACGATCGGGCCCTCGTCGAGCTCGTGGTGGCACCGCGGGCAGTGGTTGACGGTCTTCATGGTGCTCCCCCAAGGAGTTTTCTGTTGGTCCTATGGAACCCTCACCGAGTTGCAGGGGTCCTGCATGTCACTTGACACGATGGCGCTGCTTCGACGGGGGCCCTATGCCCTCCGGCACACCGGGTGCGGTAATTTTCCTCGCAGTACGGTGCCGAGAAGAACATTGTCATGCCCCCCTGCCCGCGTCCGTGGGAGAAACTCCGAGAACGGTCCGGGAATAGCCCAAGAGGGCTAGGCGTTGACTGGACCAGATGGTGTGGTATCTTGCCACCAGGCGTCGAGCTTCGGCTCCGCTGATCTTCATCTGAGTCTCGCCCCGGTTCTCTCGAGGGGCCCGGCTTCCTTTCTTTTCGCACCGCGCCCGACCGCTTTCGGGCTGGTCCGGCGCATTCCCCCAAAGGGGTTTCACCATGTCTGTACACATTCCTGAGCAGCGTGCGGACGTGCCCGTCCGCCAGGTCGAGGGCCTCCTGGACGTACGCGAGAAATCCGCGTTCCTCCGGGCCGGGCACCTCCCCGGACCCGGCGACGTGCGCCTCACGCCCGACAAGGTACGGCAGTTCGAACTGCGGCCCGGCGACCACGTCGTCGCGTCGTTCGCCGGCAACAAACTCGTCGGCGTCACCTCGGTCAACGGCGCCGCGCAGTGGCGCGACCGGCCCGGGTTCGCCGAGCTGACACCCGTACATCCGACCGAGCGGCTCCGCATCGAGACCGAGTCGCTCAGCACGCGCGTCATCGACCTCTTCGCGCCCATCGGCAAGGGGCAGCGCGGCCTCATCGTCGCCCCGCCCAAGGCCGGCAAGACCATGGTCCTGCAGGCGCTGGCCGCCGCGATCACCCGCAACCACCCCGAGGTGCACCTCATGGTCCTCCTCGTGGGCGAGCGGCCCGAGGAGGTCACCGAGATGCGCGCCACGATCTCCGGCGAGATCTTCTACTCCACCTTCGACCACCCCGACCGCGACCACACCGCCGTCGCCGAGCTGGCCATCGAACGCGCCAAGCGGCTCGTCGAGTCCGGCCGGGACGTCGTGCTGCTGCTCGACTCGCTGACGCGGCTGGGGCGGGCGTACAACAACCTGGCGCCCGGCGGCGGACGGGTCCTCACCGGCGGCATCGACGCCGGGGCCCTGTACCCGCCCAAGCGCTTCTTCGGCGCCGCCCGCAACGTCGAGGGCGGCGGCTCCCTCACCATCCTCGCCACCGCCCTGGTGGACACGGGGTCGCGGATGGACAACAACCTGTACGAGGAGTTCAAGGGGACGGGGAACATGGAGCTGCACCTCGTCCGCGAGCTCGCGGAGCGGCGGCTCTTCCCGGCCGTGGACCTGGACGCCTCGGGGACCCGGCGGGAGGAGATCCTGCTGCACACGGAGGAGCGGCAGGTGGTGTGGCGGCTGCGGCGCATGCTCACCTCCCTGGAGAAGCGGCAGGGGCTCGAGATCCTCGTCGACAAGCTCCGCGCCACCCCCTCCAACGCCGCCTTCCTCCTCGAAGCCACCACCGCCGCCTGACCCCCACCCCGGCGCGCTCCGCTCGGCGGCGCTATGTCCCGCCCTACGCCTCAAAAGACGCACGCCACCGCTCAACGCCCCCTCCACGCGCCGCGTCGGCGAGCAGGGGGACGGCGGAGACCGGCGCAACGCGCACGGCGCCCGGCCACCCGCACGCGCGAGCGCAACCCCTTGGCGCGCCACCCCAAAGAACGCACACCCCCACCCAACGCGCGCTCCGATCGGCGGCGTGGTGAGGCGCACATCAGGAGCCAGGCCCCGCCCCGTGGGGAGGGTCCCGGGGTGGTGGACGAGAATGGGCGGCATGCTGGCCGATATCGTCGAATACCTAGCGTGCCCCGTCTGCCGAGCCACCCTCCGGCTCGACGCCGGCGCGCTGCGGTGCGCCCAAGGGCACGCCTTCGACATCGCCAAGCAGGGCTACGTAAGCCTCCTGGTCGGCAACAAACCCCCGGGAACGGCCGACAGCTCCGAGATGGTGGCCGCGCGGGCGCAATTTCTCGACGCGGGCCACTACGCACCGCTGCACGACGCAGTAGCAGAAACTGTACGAAAGTACGCGTGCAGCAAGAACGTTCCAGCAAAACGTGAGTACTCCACCGAAACGAATGACGGCACGGGGCTGAGGGCGTACCGTGGGGCGGGAGTGGAGGCCGGTTACGGCGCTGGATCAACGGATCCCGCGTACGAGCCGGAAATCGACGGTGAGCGTCGCGCGGAGGGCAGGGCCGCGCCGTTGATCGTCGACGCAGGCGCGGGCACCGGGCACTACCTGGCGGCCGTGTTGGACGCGGTGAACGATGGCATCGGGATGGCGTTCGATGTGTCGAAGCACGCTGTACGCCGGGCGGCGCGGGTGCATCCCAGGGCAGGGGCATTCGTGGCCGACGTGTGGCGTCCGCTCCCCATCAGGGATGGGGTGGCCGATGTGGTGATGGACGTGTTCGCGCCCAGGAACGGGCCCGAGTTCGGCAGGATCCTGAGGCCCGGCGGCGTCGCGGTGGTCGTGACCCCGGCGGCGCGGCATCTGAGCCCGCTGGTCGAGGAGCTCGGGCTGCTCTCCGTGGACGACGAGAAGGACCGCAGGCTGGCGCGGAGCCTGGAGGGCTTCACCGAGGTGGAGCGACGTTCGGTCGAGTTCGAGATGGAGCTGGGGCATGACGGCATCGCCCAGGTGGTCGGGATGGGCCCGAGTGCGTGGCATACCGACCCGGCCGAGCTCGACAGGCGAATAGCGGGATTTATCTCCCGAAATGCCATGAACAGACAGCAAAAAGTAGTAACGCACGCAGCGTTTCACCTGTCTATCTTCGAGCCCGTACCCCGATCAAGACCCGTTCCTTGACGGGCATGTGGGACTGGTGTTACTGATGGGGCATTTAGTCCGAAATTCCCCCACATTCCCTGAGTTTTTCCCCGGAACACGCGCAATACTGGACGGCATCCCGCGCCCGGAGGCACGGGACATCAATGGGAGGGGGCGCACCGGATGAAGGCGGAGGAACGCTGGCAGGCCAGGTTCCGCGCGTCGCGCATGACGCTGCCGTCCTGGGCACGCCAGGCCCCCAACCGCTCCATCTACCGCTCCAACGCCACCGGCACCTGGGAGGTCTACGCCTGGGACCGCGTGAGCGGCGCCGTCCGCCAGGTCACCGACCGCCCGAAGGGCACCGCGTACGCCGCCATCGACCCCACCGGCCAGTGGATCTACTGGTTCGCCGACACCGCCGGCGACGAGTTCGGCGTGTGGTGGCGCCAGCCGTTCGCGGGCGGCCCCAACGAGCCGGTCGCCCCCGACCTGCCGCCGGGCCAGCCCGGCGGCCTCGCCCTGTCCACGACGGGCGTCGCGGCGATCAGCATGGCCAGCGAGGGCACGTTCAGGATCCATGTCGTACGCGTCGGCGGCCCGGCGAGTCTCCTGTACGAGCACAGCGAGGCCGCCTGGGTGGCCGACATGTCCCTCGACGGCTCGCTCATCGCGATCAACCACGGCGAGTACGGCGACTTCCGCCACCCCGCGCTCCGCGTCGTCCGCCCGAGCGGCGAGACGGTGGCCGAGCTGTACGACGGGCCTACCAAGGGCGTCACCGGCCTGCACTTCGCCCCCGTCGTCGGCGACCGCCGCCTGCTGGCCCTGCACGAGCGCCGCCAGCGCCACGAGCCCCTGGTCTGGGACCCGGTGAGCGGCGAGCAGCGCGAGATCTGGCTGAGGGACCCCGGCGACCTGAACGCCGAGTGGTACGACGACGGCCGCGGCCTGCTCATCCTGCGCGACCACCGCGCCCGCACGTACCTGCACCGCTACGACCTCGCGGGCGGCGGCCTGACGCTCATCGACACGCCGCACGGCGTGATCGAGGAGGCGTCTCCCCGGCCCGGCGGCCACGTCGAGTACTCCTGGTCCAGCGCCTCGCGCCCGCCGGTCATCCGCTCCAGCAGCGGCCAGGTCGTGGTCAATCCCGGCGGCCCGCCCGCCCCGCCGAGCGTCCCCGTCGAGGACATCGACGTCGACGGCGAGGGCGGCCGCATCCACGCGCTGGTCTCCAAGCCCGAGACGGGCGTCGCCCCGTACCCGGCCGTCTTCCTGCTGCACGGCGGCCCGACGGCGCAC
The DNA here is from genome assembly GCF_040675285.1 of Nonomuraea sp. NPDC049625. Classification (NCBI taxonomy): domain Bacteria; kingdom Bacillati; phylum Actinomycetota; class Actinomycetes; order Streptosporangiales; family Streptosporangiaceae; genus Nonomuraea; species Nonomuraea sp. NPDC049625. The sequence goes on from NZ_JBFAOQ010000014.1 coordinate 175,789, forward strand.
GACCGCGACGCGTTCTCGCCGGAGGTCGCGGCCTGGGTGGACGCGGGGTTCGCGGTGGTGCGGGTCAACTACCGGGGCTCGACCGGGTACGGCTCCGCCTGGCGCGACGCGCTGCACGGCGACGTCGGGCACATCGAGCTGGCCGACGTGGCCGCCGTACGCCAGGTCGTGGTCGATCGCGGCATCGCCGACCCGAACCGCATCGTGCTGGCCGGCGCGGCCTGGGGCGGCTATCTCACGCTGCTCGGCCTCGGCACCCAGCCGGAGCTGTGGGCGGCCGGCATCGCGGCGGTGCCGATCGCCTGCCACCAGACCTCGTACGAGGACGAGGCGGAGAGCCTGCGCGCCTACCACCGCGCGCTGCTCGGCGGCTCACCCGACGAGCAGCCGGAGCAGTACGCGGCCAGCTCCCCCATCACCTACGTCGACCAGGTCAAGAGCCCGCTGCTGATCCTCGCGGGCGAGAACGACACGCGCTGCCCGCTGCGCCAGATCGAGAAGTACGTGGCCAAGCTGGCCGAGCACGGGCGCGAGCACGAGGTCTACATGTACGACGCCATCGGCGGCTCGCTCGTGGTGGCGGAGCGGATCGCGCAGACCGCCCTCCAGCTCGAATTCGCCAGGAAGCACCTGGATCACAGTGACATTTGACACACTGTAAGAAGTTTTCCGACTGATCGACTTGACCGTCAGACTCTCCCGGTGACAGCATGTGCCGACGCTGTCACAGGGAGGCGTTATTGAGCGTGTTAGCGGGCGCGCAGCACCACGATGGCCAGGTCGTCATGGCTCGGCTCGGAGGCGAACTCGGCCGCGCCCCTGCGGATGCGCTCGGCCACCGCCCTGGCCGACAGCCCGGCGCATTCGGCCAGCAGCTTGGCCAGCCCGCCGTCGTCGTCGAGCAGCCGTCCGCCCGAGCGCCGCTCCGTCACCCCGTCGGTCACCGCCAGCAGCACGTCGCCGTGCTCAAGATGCACGGTGTCGGCCTCGAACATGACCTCGTGGAAGACCCCCAGCAGCGACTGCGGCGTGGTCACGGCCTCCACCTTGCCGCTCGGCTTGAGCCGCAGCGCCTCGGGGTGCCCGGCCGACACCAGGCGCACCTCCAGCCCGGTCGCCACGGGCGTGATGTCGCCGTGCAGCAGCGTGAGAAACCTGGCGCGCTCGCCCTCCTCCAGGATCGCCTGGTTGAGCCGCCCGAGCACCGCTGCCACGCCGTACCCCTCGCGGGCCAGCAGCCGCAGCGTGTGTCGGGCGAGCCCGGTCACGGCGGCGGCCTCGGGGCCCGTGCCGCACACGTCGCCGATCGCGAACCGCCACGAGTCGTCGCCCGCCTTGAACAGGTCGTAGAAGTCGCCGCCCACCTCGTTGGTCTCGCCGGCGGGCTCGTAGATGACGCCGTAGTCGAGCCCGGGGACCTCGGGCTCGTTGGGCGGCAGCAGGCTGCGCTGGAGCGCCCGGTTGGCGGCGGCCTGCTGTGCGTAGAGCCGGGCGTTGTCCATGGCCAGCGCGGCACGCCTGCCGATGTCCTCGGCGAACTGGATGACGTCGTCGGGGAAGCGGTCGGGGCGGCCCAGGCACATCATGCCGAGCCCCCGCCCGCGCGCCGTGAGCGGCACCGCGAGCACCTGCGAGTCGGCCAGGTGGACGGTCGAGGTGACCCTGGTGTCGGCGGCGGCCACGTCTATATCGGCGAGCTGCTCGCGCAGCCCGTCGATCCTGGCCTCGTCGGCGTGCCAGAGGTAGACCAGCCGCATCGGCCCGACGGAGTTGTCGGAGGTGTAGACGGCGCACCAGCTGGACAATCGCGGGACTACGACCTGAGCGACGAGGGCAGGTACCATGTCTGGGTCGAGCGTGCCCGCGAGCAGGTCACTCGCATCAGCGAGAAACCCGAGCCAGTGCGGACCTCGGGCGCTCTCCTCCAGCCATTCGGCGGCAACCCTGTCCGGGGAGCCAGGTAGCGTGAGCCTAGCCCAATGGACACGGGAATCGCCCGTGAAGGTGACGCCCCACTCTTCGACGTTCGCGGAAGGAGCTTTCGGATCACCCTGTGAGAGGCTTCGCTGCCTCAGTTCGACCTGTACGGCATCCCCGAGATGCTTCCAGATCACCTCAAACGGCTCGTCAGCGACCTGTTCGGCCAAATCTCCCGCGACTTGTTCGGCGGTATGGAGCACGCCGCCGGTGGCCCACGCGGTCATCACCTCGCGCGTGAACCTCATCGCAGCCGTCACAGCGGTCTCGCCCGGCGCGAAGGTCGCAGCGAGCACGGCGTGGGGAGAAGCAGTCATCCCACCGTGCCTACCACACTTCCAGCTGACTTGGGGTAAATCCAAGGGCAGGACTCAGAGCTACTCATCGTGACAGACTTGTATCACTCGCCGGAGCCCGCCGCGAGTGAAGGAGGCCCCATGACCACGGCCAAGGCCGCGCCAACCCCGGAGGAGAGGACCTACACCGAGTCGGATCTCATTCCCATCCTTGAGACCCTTTTCTCTTGGCGTGATGGTGATTTCCGGCGTCGTGTCCCCCACGCGCCTCCCGGGATCCTCAGCGAGGTCCGGCTGCTGCTCAACGAAGTGGCCGACCGCCGCGAACACCTGGCGAACGAGCTGGTGCGCGTTCGCAAAGAGGTCGTCAAGGAAGGACGGTTCGGCGAGCGGCTGACGCCCGGGCCGGGCGTCGGCGCGTGGGCGGAGAGCGTCGAGTCGGTCAACCAGCTGATCGACGCCCTGGTGAGCCCCGTGAGCGGCGCGGCCGACGTGATCGACGCGGTCGCCAAGGGCGACCTGTCGCGCCGGATCGACCTCGACCGGTCCGCCAGGGGCGAGGTGCGGCGACTCGGCAAGGCCATCAACGGCATGGTCGACCAGCTCGCGCTGTTCAACAGCGAGGTGACCAGGGTGGCGCGCGAGGCCGGCACCGAGGGCCGGCTGGGCGGCAGCGCCAACCTGCGTGGCATGTCGGGAAGCTGGCGCGACCTCACCGAAGCCGTCAACACGATGTCGTCCCGCGTGGCCGCGCAGGTGCGCGACATCGCGGTCGTGACCACCGCGGTGGCCAAGGGCGACCTGAGCCGCAAGGTGACGGTCGACGCCGTGGGCGAGATGTTCGAGCTGAAGAACACCGTCAACACGATGGTCGACCAGCTCTCCGGCTTCGCCGAGGAGGTCACCCGAGTCGCCCGCGAGGTGGGCACCGAGGGCCAGCTCGGCGGCCAGGCCCAGGTGACCGGCGTCTCGGGCGTCTGGAAGGACCTCACCGACAACGTCAACTTCATGGCCAACAACCTGACCTCCCAGGTGCGCAGCATCGCGACCGTGGCGACGGCGGTGGCCCAGGGCAACCTGTCGAAGAAGATCACCGTCGATGCGCAGGGCGAGATCCTGCAGCTCAAGGACACCCTCAACACGATGGTGGACCAGCTGTCCTCCTTCGCCGACGAGGTCACCCGAGTCGCCCGCGAGGTGGGCACCGAGGGCAAGCTGGGCGGCCGGGCCGAGGTGAAGGGCGTGTCCGGGGTCTGGAAGGACCTGACGGACAACGTCAACTCGATGGCCAACAACCTGACGTACCAGGTGCGCAACATCGCCCAGGTGACCACGGCCGTGGCCAACGGCGACCTCACCCGCAAGATCGACGTGGACGCCCAGGGCGAGATCCTCGAGCTCAAGTCGACCATGAACACGATGGTCGAGCAGCTGTCGTCGTTCGCCTCCGAGGTGACCCGAGTCGCCCGGGAGGTGGGCACGGAGGGCCAGCTGGGCGGCCAGGCGCAGGTGCGCGGCGTGTCCGGGGTCTGGAAGGACCTCACCGACAACGTCAACTTCATGGCCAACAACCTGACCTCCCAGGTGCGCCAGATCGCGGCCGTGTCGTCGGCGGTGGCCCAGGGTGACCTGTCGAAGAAGATCACCGTTGACGCGCAGGGCGAGATCCTGCAGCTCAAGGACACCCTCAACACGATGGTGGACCAGCTGTCGTCGTTCGCCGACGAGGTCACCCGAGTGGCGCGCGAGGTGGGCACGCAGGGCCAGCTGGGCGGCCAGGCCCGGGTAACCGGCGTCTCGGGCGTCTGGAAGGACCTCACCGACAACGTCAACTTCATGGCCAACAACCTGACCTCGCAGGTGCGTAACATCGCCGAGGTCACCACGGCCGTGGCCAACGGCGACCTCACCCGCAAGATCGACGTGGATGCCCAGGGCGAGATCCTGGCCCTGAAGACCACCATCAACCGCATGGTGGACCAGCTGTCGTCGTTCTCCTCCGAGGTGACCCGAGTCGCCCGGGAGGTGGGCTCCGAGGGGCAGCTGGGCGGCCAGGCCCGGGTCGAGGGCGTCGAGGGCACGTGGAAGCGGCTCACCGAGAGCACCAATGTGCTGGCCGGCAACCTCACCACGCAGGTGCGCGCCATCGCCACCGTCACCAGCGCCGTGGCTCGCGGCGACCTGACCCGCTCGATCGCCGTCGATGCGCAGGGCGAGCTGGCGGAGCTGAAGGACAACATCAACTCGATGGTGGCCAACCTCCGCGAGACCACGCAGGCCAACCAGGAGCAGGACTGGCTCAAGTCCAACCTGGCCCGCATCTCCAGGCTCATGCAGGGCCACCGCGACCTGCTCGAGGTGGCCAAGCTGACGATGAGCGAGCTGACGCCGCTGGTCTCGGCCCGCTACGGCGCCTTCTACGGCATCGACCCCGAGGGCGCCCACGAGCTGATACTGATCGGCGGGTACGGCGTGCGTCCCGACCGGGGGCCGCGCCAGCGGTTCGCGATCGGCGAGGGCATCGTCGGCCAGGCGGCCGCCGAAGGCCGGCACATCATGCTCGACGACGTGCCGCCGCAGTTCATCACCATCGACAGCGGGCTCAGCCAGTCCACGCCCGCGCAGATCGTGGTGCTGCCGATCCTGTTCGAGAGCCGGGTGCTCGGCGTGCTCGAGCTGGCCTCGTTCACGCCGTTCGGCGAGGTGCACCTCGACTTCCTGCGCCAGCTCGTCGAGACCATCGGTGTCACGATGAACACGATCATCGCCAACTCCCGCACCGAAGACCTGCTCACCGAGTCGCAGCGGCTCACCAGGGAGCTCCAGGAGCGCTCCGACGAGCTGCAGCGCCAGCAGGAGGAGCTGCGCAGATCCAACGCCGAGCTGGAGGACAAGGCGGCGCTGCTGGCCAAGCAGAACCGCGCGATCGAGATCCAGAACTTCCAGATCGAGCAGGCCCGCCGCACGCTGGAGGAGCGCGCCGAGCAGCTGGCGGTCTCCTCGCGCTACAAGTCCGAGTTCCTCGCGAACATGTCCCACGAGCTGCGCACGCCGCTCAACAGCCTGCTGGTGCTGGCCAAGCTGCTGACCGAGAACGCCGAGGGCAACCTGACCTCGCAGCAGGTGGAGTTCGCCCGCACGATCCACAGCGCGGGCTCGTCGCTGCTCCAGCTCATCAACGACATGCTCGACCTTTCCAAGGTCGAGGCGGGCCGGATGGACATCCACCCGATCCAGGTGTCGCTGCCGAAGATGGTGGACCTGCTGGAGGCGGCGTTCACGCCGCTGGCGCAGGACAAGGGGCTGTCGTTCAGCGTCGACGTCGAGAACGACGTGCCGAAGGAGCTGCGCGCCGACGAGCAGCGCCTGCAGCAGGTGCTGCGCAACCTGCTCTCCAACGCGGTGAAGTTCACGCCGCGGGGCGAGGTGAAGCTGCGCGTCTCGATGGCGCCGCCCGGGGTCGACTTCGACGACGACACCCTGCACGGCGCCGACGATCTGCTCGCCTTCCAGGTGATCGACACCGGCATCGGCATCGCGCCCGACAAGCGGGACGTCATCTTCGAGGCGTTCAGACAGGCCGACGGCACGACGAGCCGCAAGTACGGCGGCACGGGCCTGGGTCTCGCGATCTGCCGGGACATCGCCAGGCTGCTCGGCGGCGAGATCCACGTGGACAGCGAGCTGGGCAAGGGCAGCTCGTTCACGCTCTACCTGCCGGCCTCCTACACCGGCCCGCTGGCCGCCACCGACGGCGGCGTGGCCCGCCGCCAGCTGATGACGGCGCCGGCGGAGGAGTCGGCCGCCGCGGTCGCGCCCGAGCCGCCGCTGCCGCTCGACCTGCCGATGCACGAACTGGTCGAGCCGGTGGAGACCCCGGCCCAGTGGCAGGGCGACGACCCGCTCAGCGGCGCCAAGATCCTCATCGTGGACGACGACATCCGTAACGTGTTCGCGCTGACCAGCGTCCTGGAACGACACGGTTCCACGGTCGTCTACGCTGAAAACGGTCGGGAGGGGATCGAGCAGCTCGAACGAAACGAGGACGTCGCGCTCGTGCTGATGGACATCATGATGCCGGAGATGGACGGCTGGGCCACCACCTCCGCCATCCGGCGCATGCCTCAGTTCGCCGACCTGCCGATCATCGCGCTGACCGCCAAGGTCATGCGGGGCGATCGCGAGAAGAGCATCGCCTCCGGCGCGTCCGACTACGTCCCCAAGCCGGTGGACGTGGACCGCCTGCTCGAACGCCTGCGCGGCTGGCTGAGCCGCGGGCGCGGGTCCATGTCCGACTCGTCAGCCTCAGCAGCCGAAGGGTCGTGATCGATGCCAGATCGCGCCAAGATTCTCCTCGTCGACGATCGCGAGGAGAACCTGATCGCCCTCGAAGCCATCCTCAGCTCCCTCGACCTGGTGCCGGTGCGCGCCAGGTCGGGCGAGGAGGCTCTCAAGGCGCTGCTCAACACCGAGTTCGCCTTGATCCTGCTGGACGTGCGCATGCCCGGCATGGACGGCTTCGAGACGGCCGCCCACATCAAGCGGCGGGAGCGGACCAGGAACATCCCGATCATCTTCCTGACCGTGGTGGACAGCGCGCCCGACTACGCCTTCCGCGGCTACGCGGCCGGGGCGGTCGACTACCTGACCAAGCCGTTCGACCCCTGGGTCCTGCGGGCGAAGGTGTCGGTGTTCACGGAGCTGTACAACATGAACAAGCGGCTGGCCGAGCAGGCGTCCCTGCTCCGCGACCGCGTGAGCGGCGAACTCCCGCCGGGGGCCGGCGACCAAGCCTCGGTGCTGCCCGAGCTGTCGCGACGGCTGACGGCGGTGGAGGACGAGCTGGCCCGGGTTCGGGAGCTGGCCCGCAAGGCCCAGGACCCGGCCCTCACCGTCCCCCTGTCCGACCTCACGGACCGCCTCAACCACCTCCGCGCCGGCTTCGACGCCCTCTCCTGACCCCGCCCCCGCCGGGCATGACGGCGGGGCAGGCACCACCACGCAACCGCCGCCTCCCAAGCGCCGCGCCGGCGAGGCGTCGGTGGGTGGGAGCGGCCGCGAAAGGGCTCGGCCAGGAGTCCGGCGGGGGCGCGTAACGGGAAGCGCCGTAATCGGGATTCCTGTAGTGAGGGCTGGGGTGGCCGGGGAGCTCCTGGCCGGTGAGTCCCGTGGGGAACGAGGCGACAAGGCTGGAGCGACGGGGCCGGCCGACGAGGTGGGGAAGTGACCGGCGGGACGGGATCGGCTGGGGGGTGAGTCAGTGACGGGCGCGTTCCAAGGCGTCCCAGAAGCCGCGTCTCAGCGCGTGCCGTACCTCGTCGTGCAGCAGGAAGTCGATCGGCAGGGAAGACCCCTGCAGCAACCGCGCCTCCAGGTCCGAAGGCATTCGCGGCTTGCGCGCCAGCACCGCCTCCAGCCACAGCGCGGGCGCGTCGCGCGCCACGGACTCGCCGAAGTCGTGCCCCTCCCGGTGGGCGGACTTGACCGCGTCCGCCAGCGTGGTGGCGCCGGCGGTGGCCGCGGACGGCGGGGTGACGGGCGCGGGCTGCGGCCCCGTGTACGGCCCCAGCTGGGCCGGCTGGTAGGTGCCGCTGGACGACGGGCTGGCGAACTGTCCGGTGCTGGGCGACTGCGACTGGATGGGCCCGGTCGCCGGAGCGGCCGGCGGGGGTGTGACCGGCGGCTGCTCGGGCTGGTAGCTGGCGTACGTCGGCAGCACGGGCGGCGTGGACGACTGCCCGCGCCCGGAGGAGGACCCGTTGGACGAGGACGGCGTCGAGGAGCCGGCGGCGTGGCTGCCGCTGGACGGCGGCAGCGGGGGCAGCGACGGGGGCAGGGCCGGCTGGGCGGGCGGCAGCGAATGGGCGGCCTGCCCGTTGCTGATCGGCTGGTGCCCGTTGGACGACTCCGCGATGCCCGCGACGAGGCTGACGTAAGGGCGCAGGTGGACGGCGCCCAGCTCGACCAGGTCGTCGCATTCCTGGCGCAGCGACCGCGACACGGCCCAGCCGCCGTCGGCTGCGATGTGGATCACGCTGACCCTGATGCCGAGGTCCTGCGCGTCGCACACGACCTGGGCCAGGTCCTCGTCCCCGCTCACGACCACCGCGTCGCAGATGGCGTTGTTGCGGGCGAGCGTCATGAGGTCGCGGTGGACCTGGGCGTCGACGCCTTCGCGCCGGCCCGGCCGGATGCGCGACAGCCTGAGCTTGAGGCCCGGTATGTCGGCCAGCGCGTCGTGCTCCGGCGTGCGACGGCCTTCGACCGTCGCCTCGTACCAGTAGCACCTCAGCAGCGGCAGGCCGGTGCGCTCGCGCGACAGGCTGGTCATCAGCTGGAGCAGCCCCGGGTAGTCCCAGGCAACCGCTTCACGATGACGCGTGCCGTGCACGGCCATCGCGCCATCGGCCAGCAGATAGCCGGCGTCCACGAACAGCGCACAGCGATCCACTTAGCACCGCCCCTTTCCTGGTGGTCCGTCCTGGCTGGCTCTGCACCGTCAGAGACCGGACTCGGCGGCCCTCTCTCAGGGTAATGAAAGCTGGTGATCGCGCGAGGGTTAATCCCGACGATTCGGCATCGACCCGCTGCCACCCCGGAGCATTCAGGCAGACCGTACCAGTTTGTCCCGTTCACAGTCATGATCGCGCTCGGACGCTCAACGCGGCCACCCCGAACAGCACGACATCCTTGTCCGTCGCGATCGTCAGCCCCGGATCCACCCCGAGTTCGGCCCCGACCGTGTCGACGTCGACGCCGAACGTCATCTCCGCCGCGCCGGTCGAGGACTCGTCGAAGACGTTCGACGCGTCCCGATCGCCGCCCTCGGGGGCGAGCGCGCCGGACCCGAGCGAGACCTTGTCACCCTTGAGATCGGCGTCGCCCTCCCACGTCACCAGCTCGACCCTGGCGGGCGAGGCGGCCGGGCTCAGCCCGCCGAGCGGTATGCGCACCCGTCCCGCCGACCCGCCGACCACGGTGGCCGCGTCGAGCACCATGGCCTGGCTGTACGGCTCCGCGGGATCCGTGACGATCAGCACCAGGCTCCATCCGGCATGCCGGGACACCCCTTCTTCCATGGGCATGTCGGCCGCCCACCACGTGCCGTTGCGGTCGGAGGCGGAGACCAGCTCGCTGACGTCGGCGTACGCCTGGTAGACGGCCCCTGACGGCAGCTCGCGGAGCGCCACGTCGTCGGGTTTGACCAGCGTGTACTGGCGCCGCCCCGGCGGTCTGACCTTGATGGGCCCGGCCGTCGTCGCGCTCGCGGACCAGTAGAGGCCGGCCCACACGACCTTGCTCCCCTTGGGCAGGCTCAGCGCGGCCCCGCTGGACGCGCCGGTGCCGGAGCTGCCGTCCTGGTCGAGCGCGGTCATCGGCCAGAGGTCGTTGTCGCGCTGGCCGCGCCGGCGCTTCCGGGCCTCCGCGCAGCCGTCCGCCGTCTCGGGGCAGGTCAGCAGCGAGTTGCCGATCGCCCTGACGGCCACCTTCCCGTCGGTGGCGAACCTGGCGGGCGCCCCGGTCGTCCGTACGCCGTCCTCCGCCTGCGCCGTGACGTGCAGCGGGCCCGAGTCGATCCGGACGGCCGGGCCCGCACCCTCCGGCGCCTCCGCCGCCACCCGTACCCGCAGGAACAGCGCCGTGCCCTGCCCCGCCGCCAGCGGCGCCCTGGCGCACCGCGCGTCGTGCCCGGAGGGGCGGCACGCCCACCCGTCCACGGTGCCCACGGTGTCGCGGTCGTCGCGCCGCGCGGGCGGGACGAGCGTCACGCCGGAGGGCAGGTCCACGAACGCCGTCAACTCCTCGCTGGGCGCCTCGCCATAGTTGCGCAGGCGCAGGCCGACGATGCCGGGCCGGGCGCGTACGAGCGAGCCCAGCGCCTCGACGGTGGCACGCAGCCGCGCCTTGCCCGGCTCCCCGCTCGTGACAGGGCTCTTGACCGGACTCCTGGCCGGCGGCCGCACCCGCGTGGGCTCCTCGCTCTGCAACGGCACGGGCACCGGCATGGGCTCGCCGGCGAACGGCGGCGGCCCCGCGACCGGCACGGCGGCGGTGGGCCTCGCGATCGGCTTCTCGTCGGTGACCAGCAGCAGCCCGGCCGCCACGGCCACGGTGACGGCCATGCTGCCGGCCATCGCGGCCAGCTGCTGCCTGGGCCCCCGCCACAGCCGGGGGAACGCCCGCAGCAGCCCGCCCGCGCCGCCGCCCGCGGCCGACTTCGCCAGCGTCGTCGCGTACCCGCCGAAGATCGGCCCCGCGACCAGCGGGCCGACCATGACGCGAAGCCCGCGGTTGACGTCGGTCAGCTCCAGCAGGACCCCGTTGCACTCCTCGCAGGCGGCCACATGCTCGTCGACCACCTTGGCGTCGCGCCTGGTCAACCCGTCGCGGACGTACGCGCCCATCTTGCCCAGGACGGGCCGGCAGTCGTGCTTCGGCGGCGAGCCCAGGTGCATCTGCAGGTACGCCTGCCGCAGCCCCTCCCTCGCCCGGTACGCGAGCGCCGCCACGCCGTTGGGCGACAGGCCCAGCAGCGGCGCCACCTGGGCCGGTTTGCACCGTTCGACCTCGATGTGCCAGAGCACCGCCCGCCACCGCTCGGGCAGCGACAGGAACGCCTTGGCGATCAGCGACTTCTCCAGCTCCACGAGCGCCGGATCGACGAACGGCACCCCCGGGTCGTACTCCTCGATCTCGCCCGTGGCCACCTGACGGCTCTCGATCCTGGAGCGGTCGTAGACCGTGCGCCGCACCACCGTCAGCAGATAGGTGCGGAAGCCGGACTCGGGCCCGCCGCCCCTGCCGACCAGGTCGAGGATCTTCGTGAACGACTCCGCGACCACGTCCTCGACCTCAGAGCGCCGGACGAGCTGCCTGGCCAGCGCGCGGGCGGCGGCAGCGTGGCGCTCGTAGAGCTGCCCGTAGGCGGCGGCGTTGCCCTCTCTGACCGCCTGGAGAAGCTCTGCGTCGCTTTGCGGAGTTACGCCACCCATAGTGACCTCACGATTACACGGGGTTGCCTCGCGCATTCATTCCGCACTCCCCGCCGGGACTAAACCGCACCCGCGCCTTTACCTTCGAGAGGTTTCGAGGGCGCCGCGACGGGCCCTCCGGCCGGAGCCATAAGCTTGGGCGCATGACGGATCGCGACAACCTGCTGGCCGAGATCAAGAGCAAGGCCGTCGTCCACGGCAAGGTCATCCTCTCCTCCGGCATGGAGGCCGACTTCTACCTCGACCTGCGCCGCATCACCCTCGACGGGGTGGCCGCGCCGCTCGTCGGCCGGGTGATGCTCGACCTGACGGCCGACCTGGAGTTCGACGCGGTGGGCGGGCTCACGCTGGGGGCCGACCCGGTCGCGGGCGCGATGCTGCACGCGGCGGCGGCGCGCGGGCGCACGCTCGACGCGTTCGTGGTGCGCAAGGCGCAGAAGCAGCACGGCATGCAGCGCCGGATCGAGGGGCCCGAGGTGAAGGGACGGCGCGTGCTGGCCGTCGAGGACACCTCCACGACGGGCTCCTCGCCGCTGACGGCCGTGGAGGCGCTGCGCGAGGCGGGGGCCGAGGTGGTGGCCGTGGCCACGATCGTCGACCGGGGCGCGCGCGAGCGCATCACCGGTGAGGGACTGGAGTACCGCTCGGTCTTCACCCTCGGCGACCTCGGGCTCTGAAACTCCGGAGCCGCCGAGCGTCAGCCGCCGGACGACTTGACGGTGAACGCCTCCCGGGCGCCGGCCTTCCCCTGCTCGCGCGGCTTGCCGTTCTCGGTGACGCGGACGGTGCCCGCGTCGCTGAGCACGACGTCGAGCTCCGGCTCGTAGTAGCTGACCTCCTCGCCCCTGCTCATCTCGCGATACTGCAGCACGTCGCCGCCCGGCACGCGTACGGTGACGACGGGGCAGGCATCGGCCAGGCACTCGATGTGCACGGTCGGCACCCGCGCGGTGGTCTCCGCGGCGGGGCCGGGCGTGACGGCCGACGCGCGCTCGCGTTCGGGCGGCGTCGCGCCGAACGAGCCGAACAGCGCGCGGCCGCCGATGACCAGCAGCGTCACCACGGCGCCCGCGGCGAGGACGGCGAGCGCCATACGGGCGACGCCCATCGGATCTGACCTGTGGCGTCCCACAGGGGGCAGCGTACCCCGGGTAACCCCCGGTTTTCGGCTCAGAACTGGGTGTCGGTCGGCACGCGGTGGTGTTTGCCGTTGGGCTCAGGAAGGCTCTTGTGCTCCCTGCGCTTCTTGATCACCTCGACGAGGATCGGGATCAGCGAGATGAACACGATGACGAAGACGCCCGGCAGGATGTACTTGTCGATCTGCTTGGGGTCGACCTTGCTGCCGAGGAAGTGGCCGAGCAGGAGCAGGCCCTCGACCCAGACGACGCCGCCGACGACGTTCCACAGGAAGAAACGCTTGGCCGGCATCTCCAGCACGCCCGCGACGGGATTCATGAACGTGCGCACGATCGGCACGAACCTGGCCAGAATCACCGCCCTGGCCGGACCGAACTTCTGGAAGAACTCCTCGGCCCTGACGACGTGCTCCCTCTTGAACAAGCGCGAATCAGGTTTCTCGAAGAGCCTGCGGCCGAACCTGGCCCCCAGGAAATGCCCGAGTTGGGCGCCCGCAATGGCGCACAGAGGCGTGCCGATCAAGAGGACGGGAAAGGAGAGCGGCTCGATGCCCATTCCCTGCGCCACCGAGGCCGAGCTGAAAATCCCCGCGGCCACCAGCAGCGAGTCGCCGGGGAGGAAGAACCCGAGCAGCAAGCCCGTTTCGGCGAAGATGATGGCGAGAACGCCGATCGTCGCGAAAGCCCCCAACACGGTCAGCCACCACGTCGGGTCGAGGAGATTCCAGAGCCAGTCCACGCCGAGAGCCTACCTGTAGAGGCGACAAACGCGTTGTGTCTACCACACGGGGTAGTGAGTCGGGATACTGGGCCTGCGCGAAGCCGTTACTTCTCAGGGAGATGAATCATGCCTATTGCGACTCCAGAGGTCTACGCTGAGATGCTCGACCGGGCGAAGGCCGGCGGATTCGCCTACCCGGCGATCAACGTGACCTCATCGCAGACGCTGAACGCCGCTCTGCGGGGCTTCGCCGAGGCCGAGAGCGACGGCATCGTCCAGGTCTCCACGGGCGGCGCCGAGTTCCTGTCCGGCGCGACCGTCAAGGACATGGTCACGGGGGCCACGGCGCTGGCCGAGTACGCGCGGGTGGTGGCCGCCAAATATCCCGTGACGGTGGCGCTGCACACCGACCACTGCCCGAAGGACAAGCTCGACGGCTTCATGAGGCCGCTGCTCGACATCTCCCTGGAGCGGGTCGCCAAGGGCCTCGACCCGCTCTTCCAGTCCCACATGTGGGACGGCTCCGCCGTGCCGCTGGAGGAGAACCTGGAGATCGCCAAGGAGCTCCTGGAGAAGTGCGCCAGGGCGCGGATCATCATGGAGATGGAGATCGGCGTCGTCGGCGGTGAGGAGGACGGCGTCGTCGGCGAGATCAACGAGAAGCTCTACACGACCCCCGAGGACGCCCTGGCCACGGCCGAGGCCGTCGGGATCGGCGAGAAGGGCCGCTACCTGCTGGCCGCCACGTTCGGCAACGTCCACGGCGTCTACAAGCCCGGTCACGTCAAGCTGCGTCCGGGCGTGCTGAAGGACATCCAGGAGGCGGTCGCGGCCAAGTACGGCAAGGACAAGCCGTTCGACCTGGTCTTCCACGGCGGCTCCGGCTCGTCGCTGGAGGAGATCCACGAGGCGATCTCGTACGGCGTCGTCAAGATGAACATCGACACCGACACCCAGTACGCCTTCACCAGGCCGATCGCGGACCACATGTTCCGCAACTACGACGGCGTGCTCAAGGTGGACGGCGACGTGGGCAACAAGAAGACGTACGACCCCCGTTCCTACGGCAAGAGCGCCGAGGCCGGCATGGCCAAGCGCGTCGTGGAGGCGTGCGAGAACCTCAAGAGCGCTGGGACGAAGATCTCCTAGCCAGTTTCATGGCCCGGCGGGTATGACTTGTCCTATGGATAACCTTCTCGCCGGGCCGCCCCCGACTCAACTGCCGGATCTGCCCGAGGCCAGGGAGGCGCTCGACTCCGGAGCCAAGGCCGCGGACGTGGCCGCCCGTTTCCCCGCCTACCCGGCGGCCTGGGCAACGCTCGCGGAAGAGTACTTCGCACAGGGGCACGCCGTCACTTCCTACGCCTTCGCCCGCACGGGCTACCACCGCGGGCTCGACGCGCTCCGCCGCAGCGGCTGGAAGGGACACGGGCCCATCCCCTGGGAGCACGAGCCCAACCGGGGCTTCCTGCGCTGCCTGTACGCCCTGTCCAGGGCCGCCCAGGCGATCGGCGAGAAGGACGAGGCCGAGCGATGCGTACAGTTCCTCAGGGACAGCACCGAGACGGGCTACGAGGCGCTCGCCAAGGGTTAGTCCTCGTTGTCTTGGGACGAATAGGCACGTTCGGGTAGTCTCTCTACGCAAGAGCCCCTGTCGCGCTTGCGCCAGGGGTTTTCGTTTTGTGCACGGGAGACTGAACCATGCCGGCTGCCGTTCTCGTAGGCGCCCAGTGGGGCGATGAGGGCAAGGGCAAGGCCACCGACCTGCTCGGTGGCGACGTCGACTACGTCGTCCGCTATCAGGGTGGCAACAACGCGGGACACACCGTGGTCATCGGGGACCAGAAATACGCGCTGCACCTTCTACCGACGGGAATCCTGTCGCCCGACGTGGTCCCCGTGATCGGCAACGGCGTGGTCATCGACCCCGGCGTGCTGTTGAGCGAGATCGACGGGCTCGCCGCGCGCGGCATCTCCGCCGAGCGCCTGCTGATCTCCTCGAACGCGCACCTGATCATGCCGCACCACAAGGCCCTCGACAAGGTCACCGAGCGATACCTCGGCAAGGCCAGGATCGGCACCACGGGCCGCGGCATCGGGCCTGCGTACGGCGACAAGATCGCCCGTATGGGCGTGCGCGTCCAGGACCTGCTCGACCCCGGCATCCTGGCCAAGAAGATCGAGGTCGCCCTGGGCGAGAAGAACCAGGTGCTCACCAAGGTCTACAACCGCCGCGGCATCGACCCCACGGCGGTCCTGGACGAGTACCTCGCCTACGCCGAGCGCCTCAAGCCGCACATCGCCGACACCTCGCTGGTGCTCTCCAAGGCGCTGGACGAGGGCAAGTTCGTGCTGCTGGAGGGCGGTCAGGGCACGCTGCTGGACATCGACCACGGCACCTACCCCTTCGTCACGTCCTCCTCGCCGACCTCCGGGGGCGCCTGCGCCGGGGCCGGGATCCCGCCGAACCGCCTCACCAAGATCATCGGCATCCTCAAGGCGTACACGACCCGGGTCGGCTCCGGCCCCTTCCCGACCGAGCTCACCGACGAGGTCGGCGAGTGGCTGCGCCAGACGGGCGGGGAGTACGGCGTCACCACGGGCCGTAACCGCCGCTGCGGCTGGTTCGACGCGGTCATCGCCCGCTACGCGACCCGGATCAACGGCATCACCGACTACTTCCTCACCAAGCTGGACGTGCTGTCGGGGCTGGAGCGGATCCCGGTGTGCGTGGCGTACGACGTGGACGGGGTGCGGCACGACGAGATCCCGATGACGCAGACGGACTTCCACCACGCCGTGCCGATCTACGAAGAGCTGCCGGGGTGGCAGGAGGACATCACGAGCGCGAAGGACTTCGACGATCTGCCGCCGAACGCGCAGGCGTACGTGCGGGCGCTGGAGGAGATGAGCGGCGCCCCGGTCTCTGCCATCGGCGTGGGCCCCGGCCGCGACCAGACCGTGGTGGTGCGCTCGCTCGTCTGAGAGCAGGCGCCGGGGTCCGGCGAGACCGGACCCCGGCACACCGCGAGGCCAGGTGGTGCCTCGGCCTGCCTGGCCTCATATGGTTGGGGTATGCCTCGTTTCCGCCACATCCTGGACACCATGGCCGCCTACAAGCCGGGCAAGGTCGTAGCGACCCCCGACGGCCGGTCGTTCAAGCTGTCCTCCAACGAATCCCCGTACGACCCGCTGCCGTCCGTGGTCGAGGCGATCGCCGAGGGGGCGCGGCAGATCAACCGCTACCCCGACCCCGGCGCCGTCGGGCTGACGGAGGCCATCGCGGAGCGGTTCGGGGTGCCGGCCGACAACATCGCGCTCGGCGCGGGGTCCGTCACGGTGGCGCAGCAGCTGTTCGAGTCGATCGGGGAGCCCGGGGTCGAGGTCGTCTACGCGTGGCGGTCGTTCGAGGCGTACCCGCTGCTGGCCGACCTCGCCGGGGTGAAGTCGGTCATGGTGCCGCTGGCCGGGGAGGACCACGACCTGGACGCCATGGCGGAGGCGATCAACGAGCGCACGCGCATGGTGTTCGTGTGCAACCCGAACAACCCGACCGGCACCTCGATCCGCCGGAGCGCGCTGGAGGCGTTCCTGGACCGGGTGCCCGAGCACGTGCTGGTGGTGCTGGACGAGGCCTACCGGGAGTACGTGCGCGACGAGGACGTCCCCGACGGCCTCACCGTCTACCGCGACCGGCCGAACGTCTGCGTGCTGCGCACGTTCTCCAAGGCGTACGGGCTGGCGGGCCTGCGGGTCGGCTACCTGGTCGCGCACGAGCCCGTGGCGACGGCGATCCGCAAGACGATCATCCCGTTCGCGGTCAACCACCTCGCCCAGGTGGCGGCCATCGCCTCGCTCAAGGCCGAGGACGAGCTGCTGGAGCGGGTCGAGCACGTGGTCAAGGAGCGTACGAGGGTCCGCGAGGCGCTCATCGCCCAGGGCTGGACGGTGCCGCCCACCGAGGCCAACTTCGTCTGGCTCAGGCTCGGTGAGCGCACCCTCGACTTCGCGGCCGCCTGCGCCGTGGAGGGCGTGGCGGTGCGGCCGTTCGCCGGGGAGGGCGCGCGGGTGTCCATCGGTTCCCCCGAGGCGAACGACGCGTTCCTCACCGCCGCCGCGGCCTTCCGCGGCTGATCAGCGGCTGATCAGCGGCTGATCAGCGGCGGGGCTGCCAGTTGAGGTAGGCGACCGACAGCAGCGTGGAGCCGTACTGCGACTGGACGGCGTGGTCGGCGTAGACCGCCAGCGCGTGCGTGAACAGGGCCGGGTCCCACTGGGCCACCGGCATGTAGCGCGGCGCCTGCAGGTACTGCCCGGCGGCGGCCAGGCCGCCGGTGCCGTCCACCCGCAGGAACGTCGTCGCCACGCCGTTGTCGGTGGTGGCCATGTTCTTGGTGTAGCTGCGGGCGAAGCGACCCATGTCGGCGTCGGTGAAGGCGAGGCCGAACCGGTGCGCGGCGGCGGCGAACTCGACGTCGATGCCGCCGTGGCTGAGGTCCTCGATCTGCTGCCCGCCCTTGGGCGGGGTGCCGTAGGACGGGGTCCACTCGGAGACGCCGTCCGCCTTGGTGTAGCCGCTGTAGAGCTTGCCGAAGCTGGGCCAGTACGGCCAGTAGTAGGCGTCCTTGTCGTTGGTCTTGAGGTCGCGGGCGAACGTGGCGGCGAGCCGGCGGGTGCGGTCGCGGAAGAACGGGTCGCGGGTCGCCGCCGCCAGCTCCGCGTACGTCTGGCCGAGGGCGACGCTCTGGTTGATCGGCTGTTCGACGCCGTCGTAGGGGACGGGCATGCCCTTGGGCCAGATGTAGTAGCCGTCCGCCACCCATTCGGGGTCGTGCGCGGCAGCGGCGTCCCGGCACGCCTTCAGGTATTCGGCGGCCTTGGCCCGGTAGCGGGCGTTGCGCAAGAGGCGCGGGTCCCGGCGGACGATCCGGACGAACGACGCGAGCGGGTAGGTGATCATGCCGGTGTGCACCGAGAAGATCACCGGCGCGGCGGCCAGCTTGAACGTCCCGAGCGCCGGCATCGCCGCCCCCGCCGGCGAGGGACGCAGGTCCTTGGCCGTCACCATGGTCGGCGAAGGGTAGGCGTCGAGGATCCGCTTCACCGCGTAGTCGGGGCTGGCGGGGTCCATACTCAGGTCGGTGAAGGTGGACACCTTGCTCTTGACGGGGTTGTTCACCTCCAGGGTGAACCGCCCGTCCGAGGTGCCCGCCCGTACGGTCGCCACCGCGTCGTTGACGTTGACGAGCGCGCTGCGCACCTCCAGGAGCGGCTGCCCCGACGCGTCGAGCAGGCTCACGCCGCCCGCGCTGTAGACGAGGCTGCGCCAGGCGGGCAGGGACAGGCCGCGGTAGTCGGTGACGCCGCGCTCGGAGTCGCGGTTGCCCAGCACGAGGTCGGCGTTGTGGATGAGCCGGTCCAGGTAGGTGGTGTCGTGGTAGGCCTCGTACATCCTGATGTAGGCGGCCATCACGTAGGAGGCGCCCCAGCCGAGACCGCCCGCCTCGTTGGTGTCGGTGGGCTGGCCGGCGTTGCCGCTCTCGTGGAACACCTTGTCGAACAGGTCGAACGTCTCGCGTGCGGTGTAGTCGTAGCCTGCCGCGGCGCGGGCCGTGCCGGGCAGTGCTGCCAGGGCGCCGAGGGAGAGCGCGCCCACGCCGAATTGGCGGCGAGTAAGCATGGATGACCCTTTCACAACGGGCGGCGTCAGCTCTTGACCGCGCCGCGCATGCCTTCGAGGACGTGTCGTTGCATGATCATGAAGAAGACGACCACGGGCAGGATCGAGATGATCGTGCCCGCCGCCAGGCTGCGGATGTCGGTGCCGGTGATTCCGGCCAGGTAGGCGATCCCCAGCGAGATGGGATACAGGGAGGAGTCCTTCAGCACGACCATCGGCCAGATGAAGCTGTTCCAGACCGAGATGAAGCCGAAGACGCCGAGGATCGCCAGGGTGGGGCGGGCGGCCGGCAGCATGACGTGCCAGAAGATGCGCAGTTCGTGGCAGCCGTCGGTCCTGGCGGCGTCCACCACCTCGCGTGGCACCCCGGCGAAGGTCTGCCGGAGCAGGAAGATCCCGAACGCCGACAGCAGGCCGGGCAGGATCACGCCCAGGTAGCCGTCGGCCATCCCGATCTGGGAGACCACCAGGAACCTCGGCAGCAGCATCACCTCGCCGGGCAGGAACATGGTGGCGAGGATCGCGAAGAAGATCAGGCTCCGGCCGCGGAAGGCCATCTGCGCCAGCGGGTACGCGCACAGAGCCGACACCAGGATGTAGAGCGGCACCATCACGGCCACCAGGAACGCGGAGTTGAGCAGGTAGCGCGGGAACGGGATGGCCGTCCACGCCTCCTTGGCCCAGGTGAGCACCGGGGGCCGGGGGATGATGTCCGGCGGGAAGGAGAAGACGGCCTGGCCGGCCGGTTTCAACGCCGCCGACAGCAGGATGAGAAAGGGGCCGACGAACGCCAGGGCGATCGCGGTGAGCAGCACGTACATGCCCGCGCGGCGCACCCACCAGCCGAGCCTCCGAGTCACCGCTCGTCCTTCCTTCCGCTGGTGAGCCGATAGTTGAGCAGGGCCATCACGATCAGCAGGACCCACAGGACGAGGCCGACGGCGCTGGCGTAGCCCATGTCGTACTTCTCGAACGCCTCGGCCCAGATGTAGTAGCCGAGCATCAGGGTGGCGTCCTGCGGGCCGCCCTTGGTCATCACGAAGACGGTCGTGAACGCCTGCATCGCGTCGAGCATGGCCATCGTGACGGTGACCGCGATGTAGGGGACCATCAGCGGGACGGTGATGCGCCGCATCCGGTGCCAGCCGTTGGCGCCGTCTATCTTGGCGGCCTCGTAGAGCTCCGACGGGATCGTCTGGAGGCCCGCGAGGTAGACCATCATGTAGACGCCCATGTTCTTCCAGCCCTCGACCAGGATCAGCGCGGGCAGCGCCCAGACGGGGTCGAGGAGGTACTGGATGGGCTCGTCCAGGATGCCCAGGCCGGTGAGCAGCCAGTTGACCACGCCCTGCTGGTGGAAGACGTAGTTCCAGGCCACCGCGACCGCGACCATCGAGGTCACGACCGGCAGGTAGTAGAGCATCCGGAACGTCCTGATGCCGGGCAGCTTCTGGTTCACCAGCACGGCCAGCGGCAGCGGGAGCACGACGAGCAGCGGGAACAGGCCCACGAGGAACACGAGCGAGTTGCGCAGGGCGGTCCAGAACCTGGCGTCCCCGAGGATCTTGACGAAGTTGTCCAGTCCGGTGAAGACGGGCGGGCTGACGCCGTCGTAGTCGGTGAAGGAGAGCTGGACGGCGGTGACGGCCGGCCAGGCGAAGAACACCCCGAACAGCACCAGGGCCGGTAAGGGGAAGAGGTACGGCGTGTACCAGCGCTGCCCTGGGATCCGGCTGGCGGCCACCGGCCTCACATCCTTCGGTCTTTAATAGTGACGCCCAAAGCCTCGATAAGAGTTGGCCAGAATTTGGACGCAGACTATAGATGGCCGATCTCGACCGTCAAGAGCCGATCTGAGCAGGGACCCTTGACGACTCGGCACCGGAGTGTCATTGTGCCGAAAGAATTATTAAGGACGGCCATAATTCTCAGGAGGTCCCCCGATGTCGAGGAGAAGAGCGTTGGGGGCAGGCGCGCTCGCGCTGGCTCTCATGTCGTCCGGCTGCGTGGCCGGAACGTCGGGCAGCACGTCGGGGGGACAGGCGGACGACCAGCCGTTCGAGGGGGAGGTCGAGTTCTGGACGATCAACCTGAAGAAGAACTTCGGCTCCTACATCGACGGGCTGATCGCCCAGTACCAGAAGGAGCACCCCAAGGTCACCGTCAAGTGGGTCGACGTGCCCGGGCAGGACATCGCGACCAAGCTGCTCGCCGCGGTCGCCAGCGGCGACGTCCCCGACGCGGTCAACATCGCCTCCTCCGACCTCGGCCGGTTCACCCCGTCGCTGGCCCCTCTCGACGAGTTGCTCAAGCCCGCCGACCTCGCCGACTTCCAGCCGAACCTGGTCGACTCGCTGCGCGTGGCGGGCAAGCTGTACGCCGTGCCCTGGTACAACGGCGGCACGCCCGTGGGCATCTACCGCAAGTCCGTCGTCGGCAAGGCGGGCTTCGACGAGAAGGCCCCGCCCAAGTCCTACGCCGAGGCCCTCGCCCTGGCCGACAAGGTCTACGCCGAGACCAAGGTCTACGGCAGCAACGACATCCCCGGCGTCAACGCCGCCTCAGTGCTGCGCTACTACGGCATCGAACTGCTGAGCGCCGACAAGAAGAAGGCGACGTTCAACACGCCCGAGGTCGCCAAGCTGCTGGACACGTTCAAGGCGAGCTACGACAAGCACGGCATCGCGCCGGGATCGATCTCCAAGGACGTCCGGAACTACCCGCAGACCCTGGAGAACGGCCAGATCGCGATGGCGGCGAGCGCGTCCGCGGCGACGCTGGTCAACGTCGAGAAGAACGCCCCCGACGTCTACAAGGACCTGCTCGTCACCGAGCCCGTCCAGACCGGGACCGGCGGGTACCTGCTGCTCGCCCAGCAGACCGTGGCCATCCCCAAGGCGTCGAAGCACCAGCGGGCGGCGGCCGAGTTCGTCAAGTTCTTCACCAACGGCGCCAACCAGCTCGCGTTCTGCAAGCTGGTGCCGATCTACCCCTCGACGATCTCCTCCACCAAGGACGTCTTCTTCTCGGACATCACCGGCGACTCCCCGATGGACGTCGCCCGCCGGGTGATCGTCAAGGGCCTGCCGAAGCTGGAGTACGTCCCGCTGGGCACGGCCAAGGACGCCGAGCTCGGAGAGTCGCTGTCCGAGGAGATCAGGGCCTTCCTCCAGGGATCCAAGAGCGCCAAGGAGGCGCTCGACGCCGCAGAGAAGCAATGGAATGACGCACTTGCCTAAGCTCAGAGTCGGGATCGTCGGTGCCGGGATCATGGGCCGCGGCCACGCCGAAGTCCTGTCCGCCCACCCGGACGCCGAGGTCACCGCCGTCGCGCGCCGTCCTCTCGACGCCGCCCCGCAGGCGGCCGTCTATCCGGGCTACCGGGAGCTGATCGACTCCGGCACCGTCGACGCCGTGTCGATCACCACCCCCGACCACCTGCACGCGGACGTGATGGTGGCGGCCGCGGAGGCAGGGCTGCACATCCTGGTCGAGAAGCCGTTCACGACCACGGTCGAGGACGCCGACCGCTCCGTGGCCGCGATCCGGCAGGCGGGCGTCACCGCGATGTGCCTGTTCAACCACCGCTGGGTGCCCGCGTACGCGCAGGCCAAGCAGCAGATGGAGCTGATCGGCGAGCCGGTCGTGGGCTACGCCCGCAAGGACGACACGATCCACGTGCCCACCGAGATGATCGGCTGGGCCGATCGGACGACCTGCGCCTGGTTCCTGTCGAGCCACGACATCGACCTGGTCACCTGGCTCTACGACGACCACGTCGTGGAGGTCTTCGCCACCGCCCGCCACGGCAAGCTGCGCGGGATGGGCATCGACACCCCCGACGCGATGCAGATCCAGGCCCGCTTCAGCCGGGGCGCCGTGGCCACGTTCGAGTCGGCCTGGATCTACCCGAACACCTTCCCGACCATGGTCGACAGCTACATCACCGTGGCCGGCGAGTCGGGCGTCATCCAGCTCGACCGGCAGAAGGAGAACATCCAGCTCGCCACCGAGAAGTCCTACTCCTACCCGCGCAACATGCTCCAGCGGGTCGTGCACGGCATCCCGGCGGGCGCCTACCGCGACGCGATCCACCACTTCGTGGACTGCGCCCGTACCGGCGCCGAGCCGCTGGTCAGCGTGGAGAGTTCGCGGCACGTGACCGCCGTGCTCGCCGCCGCGCACGAGTCCGCCCGCACCGGCCGGCCGGTGACATGTTCGTAGAGAAACCGCCGCACGTGCATCCCACGCGCATGCGGCACATCACCGACGAGGCGCTGCTGGAAACGCTCGGGGCGGGCGGCGTCGCCGAGGCCAGGGCCTGGCGCCGGCGGCGGCCGGTCCCGGCGGCCCTCGGCGCGGAGGGCGCGGACGCCCTGCTCGGGATCGAGGTCGACTTCCTGGACAAGGGCCACGGCCGCTCGCTGCTGTACGGCTTCCACTACCTGCGCTGGATGTCCCCGCTGATCACGGCCTACGCCGGGACCGGGGACCCCCGCTACGCGGCCGAGTGGGACCGCCTGTTCCGCCAGTGGTACGACGACCGCGACCGGGTCGAGGGCGACTGGCCGGGGCTCGACGTGGTCTGGTACTCGCTCGGCGTCCGCGCCCGCGCCATGTACGTCACCGAGGCGCTGGCCGTCTTCGCGGACGAGCCCGCGCTGAGCGACGAGTGCTGGCTGCGGATGATGAAGACGGTCGTCGGCGGCGCCAGGTGGTCGGCCGAGGAGCACGACGAGTTCCGCCACGGCAACTGGCAGTTCGTCAACGCGTGCGAGCTGCTGCACACGGCCAGGGTGTTCGCGGACCTGCCCGAGGCGGAGCAGTGGGCCGAGGTCGCCATGGCCCGCATCCTGGAGCACCTCGAACAGGACGTGCGCGCCGACGGCGGCCACCACGAGCGCTCGCCCAGCTACCACCTCATGTGCCTGGACAACCTCGAACGGGCCGTGGCCGTCGAGCCCGCGCTCGCGCGGCACCCCCGCCGCCAGGCCATGTACCGCTGGCTGAGCGTCCTGACGACGTCCGGCGGCTGGGTGCCCCATCTGCAGGACAGCGGCCTGATCTGGCCGCAGGACGTCGGGCCGGCCGAGGGCTCGCACAACCTGGAGGCCAGCGGCTACGCCACCTTCCGCCACGGGGACTTCCACACCGTCGTCAACTACGGCCCCTATGTCGGGCACGAGCTCGAACCGCACAGCCACCACGCGGCGCTCGACTTCGTGCTGTCGGGCTGGGGCGTGCCGCTGGCCTGGGAAGGGGGCGGCCCGCCGTCCTACGACGACCCCGGCTACTACGACTGGTACCAGGCGACCAGGGCGCACAACACGCTGCTCGTCCCGGGCGAGGGCTACACCGAGGACCGCCGCGCCGCCTGTGACCTGTTCTCCGTCTCCGCGCGGGCCGACGTCTTCGCGGGGCACCACCACGGCTACAGCGCGCGGCACGACCGGGAGATCGTCTTCGTCAAGGGCGACAACCCGTACTGGATCGTCACCGACCGGATCGACGCGGAGGCGATCTGGCAGATCCACGGCCTGTCGCCGTGGGTCGAGCGCGACGGCGGGTTCGCGGGCACCCGTGGCCCGGGGATCCTGGTGGTGCCGCTGGAACCGCCCGACGAGGTGGTGTACGGGACGGGCCCGGCCAGGATCCCGGACCCCGCCACCAGGACCGCCGAGTACGGCGAGATCCACTCGCTCGGCCTGCGGCGCGCCGACGGCAGGTTCACCGTCGGCATCTTCCCCTACCGCGACCAACCCCCCTGTGTCCCCGAAGATTGGACGGTTCATGCTGATCGACGCTGACGCGATGCTCGGCCGCTATCCCCGCAGGGACGTGGGCACGGGCTCGATCACGGAGGCGCTGGACAGGATGGACCGCTTCGGCATCGCGGAGGCCGTGGTCAGCCACACCCTGTCGTGGCTGCACGACCCCGCGACGGGCAACAGGGAGCTGCTGGGCCTGGTCGCCGACCATTCCAGGCTGCGCCCCTGCTGGGTGATGCTGCCCGGCACCTGCGGCGAGACCGGCACGCCGGACGAGTTCGTGACCGGGGCGCTGGAGGGCGGGGTGTGCGCCGTCCGCGCCTACCCCGCCGACCACGGCTACGACCTCGCCGGCCGCGACTGCGCGGCCATGCTCGCCGCCGTCGCCGAGGCCGGGCTGCCGCTGCTCGTGGACGCGGCCCAGACCGGCTGGGCCGCAGTCGAGTCCGTCGCCGCCGCGCACCCGAAGCTGCGGGTCGTGGTCGGCGCGATCGGCTACCGCCAGCTCAGGCAGGCGGCCGGGGTGCTCTCCCGCACCGGCAACGTCTACCTGGGGCTGGCCAACCTGTCCTCGCACTGCGGCCTCGAATGGCTCGTCGAGCGGTACGGCGAGCGCCGCCTCGTCTTCGGCACGGGGGCGCCGCTCAGGGACCCCGCCGAGGCGGTCACCCGGCTGCTGTGGGCGGAGCTCGACGACGCGGCCGTGGCCGCCATCGGCGCCGGCACCCTGCTGGAACTGCTGCCCGTGGGGGCGATGTGAACGCGATCACCTCGGCGCTGTGGCAGCGCCGCCCGCAGACCAGCGTCCGGATCGTCGACGCGCACGCGCACTCCGGCCCCTACAGCCTGTTCTTCATCCCCGAGGCGTCCCCCGACGCGATGGTCCGGGTGATGGACAGGTGCGGCGTGGCGCACGCCGTCATCTCCAGCCACCTGGCGATCCAGCTCGACGCGGCGGCGGGGAACGCCGCGACCGCCGAGGCGGTGGAGCGCGCGCCGGACCGCTTCACCGGATACCTGACGATCAACCCCTGGCAGGACCCCGACGGCGAGCTGGCCAGGTGGAGCGCGGATCCGCGCTTCGGCGGCATCAAGCTCCACCCCGACCTGCACGACTACCCGCTCACCGGCAGGCGCTACGCCGGCGTGTGGGAGTTCGCGCAGCGTACCGGCTGCCCGGTGCTCACCCACACCTACGACGGCTCCCCCTACAACGACCTGGCCGCGGTGGACGCGGTCGCGTCGGAGCACCCCGACGTGGTGATCATCGCGGGGCACGCGGGCGCGACCCCGCTGGGCATCGAGCGGGCCATCGAGGTGGCGCACCGGCGCCCAGGGGTCATCCTGGAGGTGTGCGGGTCCTTCAACACCGGGCCCGACATCGCCAGGATGGTGCGGGAGCTCGGTGCCGGCCGGGTCGTCTACGGGTCCGACTTCCCCTTCATCGATCTTCGGATCTCGCTGGGGAGGGTAATCTTCAGTGGCCTCGCAGAGGGGGACCAGGCCGCGGTGCTCGGTGCGACGATGACCCGCTTGCTGCAGTGGAGATCCGGACTGGGGTGATCAAGATCATGGACCGGCTGCGTTCGGAGTCGCGGCCCAGGGTGACGATCGGAGTCGTGGGACCGCACGATCTCGTCGAACAGATCATGATGATCGGCGCCGGCCTGCCGGCCGCGGCCGACTGGCGGCTGCTCGGCGCGCCTCATGCCGAGGAGCACGAGACCTACGACAAGTTCTCGCGGATCGCCGACAGCATCGACGTGGTGCTGTTCACCGGGCCCCTCCAGCACGACCTGGCCAGGCAGGCGGGCGAGCTGACCGTCCCCGCCACGTTCGTGCCCATGAGCGGGGCCAGCCTGTACGCCAGCCTGCTGCGCGGGGTGCTCACCCACGGGATCGACCCGGCCAGGGTGAGCATCGACTCGCTGCCCGCCGCCGACGTGGACGAGGCGTACGGCGAGATCGGGGTGAGCACGGCCGGCGTGCACCTTTCCGAGTACGACCGGCCGGAGTCGGCGCGCGGCTTCGGCGCCTTCCACGAGGAGCTCTACCGCCAGGGCGAGACCACCGCGGCGCTCACCACGATAAGGAGCGTCGCCAACAAGCTGAGCGCCGCCGGCGTGCCCGTGCTGCGCCTGCTGCCGACCTCCCACACGTTGCGCCTCGCGCTCAACACCGCCGCCCTGCTCGGCACCGGCAGCAGGCTGGAGGACGCGCAGATCGCCATCGTGGTCGTCGAGCTCGCCGCCTCCGCCAAGCCCAGCTACTCCGGGCCGGGCAACTACTGGCAGCAGGAGCTGAAGCTGTCGCTGCACCGCTCGCTGCTCGCCGACGCGCGGCTGATGGGCGCCACCGTGGCTCCCCGCGACGAGAACGGCTACGTCGTCACCGCCACCGTGGGCGCGCTCGGCCAGGCCACCGAGGGGTTCAGGATGGCGCCGTTCATGGACCGGATCCGTTCCGACGTGGGGGTCGACGTCGAGGTCGGCGTCGGGCTCGGCAGCACGGCCCGCGACGCCGACGCCAACGCGATGGCGGCCGTCGAGAAGGCCCGCAACGCGGGGGCGACCGCCGCGTACCTGGTCGGGGGCGACGGCACCGTGCTGTCCCTGCCGGTACGCCGGCGCAAGCGGCAGGACACCGAGCCGATCGTCGCCACCAAGGCGGCCAAGCTGCTCGAACGCCTGGTGGAGGGCCTGCACGACGGCGACTCGATGGTGGTCGACGCCGAGATCGTCGCGGAGGTGCTGTCGATCTCCCCGCGCAGCGCCCGTCGGGTGCTGCAGAGCCTCGCGGAGGAGGGCCTGGCCTGGCCCATGCCTCCGGTCAAGGGCACCCAGGCGGGCCGGCCCCGCCAGCCGTACCGGCTCGTGCGGAGTTAGGCGTCGCCGAGGCGCACGCGCGGGCCGTACCTGTCCAGCAGCAGGGCGTTGTGCGCGTCGCCGCCCGGGGTGTTGGCCGACTTGAAGACGGGCGGCGGCTCGCCGGCCGCGAGGAAGCGGCCGACGACCTCGGCGACCAGGAGCTGCGCGACCAGCACGCCGGTGAGGGTCGAGACGCCGCAGGCGCTGCCGCCGCCCGGCAGCGGCAGCGTGGCGTCGCCGTACGGCGCCCCGTTGTCGATGACCACCTGGGCCAGGTCGGCCAGCCGCTCCTCGACGGCCACCGCGGCGGTGTGCGCGCGAGAGGTGATCGCGATCACGGGGTGCCCGTGCCGGACCGCGAGCCGGGCCATCTCGACGATCGCCGCGTTGCCGCCGGAGTTCGAGATGATCACGAAGACGTCGTCGGGCCGGATGTCGGCCAGCTCCCAGACGCGTGCGGCGAGGCCGGGCTCACGCTCGATCTTCGGGTCGAGGAGGTCGCGCGGCGAGGCGTCACCGTAGTAGGCGAGGTCGCGGATGCCGAGCTGGTTGACCGGCACCAGGCCGCCCGCCCGGCCGGTGAGCTCCAGCGCGACGGACCTCGAATGGCCGGTGCCGAACGCCTGGAGCACTCCGCCCGCGCGCAACGAGGCGTAGACCAGCGCGCCTGCTTGTCGGATCGCGTCGCGTTCGGCGGTGAGCAGCCGGTCCACGGCCGATCCGGCGATCAGCGCGTACGAGCTCTGGTCCATCACAGATCCTCCAGCAGGTTTCGTGCGGTCTCGGCGATGAGTTCGGCGCTGCCCGGGGCCACCTGGCTGGCCAGGACCTCGTACTCGGCACGCCGGTAGGCGGCGGCCGTCGGCAGGTATCCGGGGTAGCCGTTGACGTAGCCCAGGACCACGGTCGGCTCACCCGGCCGGTCGGCGACGCGCTCGGCGACGGCGAGGAACGGCTCGCCGGGCAGCCCGGCGAGGGAGAGCCCGCCGAGGCGGGCGACGTTCACGTCCACGCCGGTCCGGACGGGGGGTGCGGTGCGCGCCCGCAGCCCTTCGAGCCTGCTGCGGGCCAGGCGGGTGGCGACCGGGTCACCCGACGCCGCGGCCTGCTCGTACCCGGCGAGGAGGGCCGCCTCGTCGGCCGTCGTGGCGGCGGGTTCGAGCGTCAGCCGTCGCGTGGCCCAGGAGACGCCGGTGGGTCCGGCCCGCCAGAGCGGGGTGCCCGGACCCGCCAGCAGCTCGGCGCAGCGGTCCGCGACGAGCTCGCCCAGGCGTCGCAGCTCCGCCGCGTCCTGGCCGCGCCGGGTGTGGCGGGTGCTGATGTCGCCGGCCGCGCCGGTGGCGACCGCCACCCAGACGTCCTCGCCGAGCCGCCGCCGCAGGCTCGCGCGTACGGCTCCGACCAGGTCGGCGCTGACCAGGCGGTTGGCCGCGGGCAGCACGGTGGGGTGCACGGGAAGCACCGCCAGCACCCCGGCGAGGCCGCCGTCGCGCACGGCGATCAGGTCGAGCGGCACCACGGCCGGCGCCCCCGGCCTGCTCCGGTCGGCGCCGACCCCGTGCAGCTCGCCGCGGTACGCCATGCCCTCGCACGGCCGCTCCGCCTCGATCGCCCGCCGCACGGCCGTGCGGACCGCCTCGGTGAGCCGGCCGAGCCATGGCTCGGGCGTCGGCCCGCCGCCCGGTACGCAGCCGGTCTCGGGCCCCGCGTGGGTGTGGCTCGCCGCCAGCCACAGCTCGCACCCGGCCGCCTGCCTGGCCCGCGCGGCGAGGTCCTCGTTGACGCAGATGACGTCGGCGATCGCCAGCGCGAACCGTCTCCCGCCGTCCGACCAGGTCACCGCGCTGACCGACAGCGGGTCCGCCAGGCCCGTGGACGGCCCCGGCCGGTCGATATAACCGCCCATCGGCGTGCCGTCCGGCACGGGCAGCTCGGCGGTGCCGTGTCCCACTCTCATCGTTCCGCCGTTCTGATCATCGTCTCGTAGCGGCTCGGCCCCGTGGAGCCGGCCAGCAGGGCGGCGCCCGCGAGGCTGTCGCCCGCGGGAGGCCGGAGGGTCGCTTGAGGGAGCAGCCGGGCCAGCTCCGCCTCGAAGCCGGCGCGGAGTCCGGGGTCGCGCAGCAGGCGGCCGGTCCACGCGACGGGCACCGCCGCCTCCTTCGCGAGGCAGCGGGCCGCTGCCACCACCGTGCCCGCCAGCTCGCGGGCCGCCTCCTCGGCGATGGCGCGGGCCGTGGGATCTGGGCGGCTCCGGTCTTCCGCCGGCTCCAGGACGCGGCCCGAGTCTCCCGCCGGCTCCAGGACGCGGCCCGAGTCTCCTGCCAGCTCCAGGACGTGGACGGCGAAGCGCGCGATCCGCGCCACCGCGTCGGGAGCCAGGTAGAGGCGCTCGGGCAGGCCGGCCAGGTCGCCGAACACGGCCTGGGCGCGCTCGGTGAGCGGGCCGGGCTCCGCGCGCCCGTCGAAGCCCCGGAAGGCGGCGTCGAGGCCGCGGCGGCCGATCCAGAAGCCGCTGCCCGCGTCGCCGTAGAGGTAGCCCCAGCCGTCCACCTGCCGGATGCCGTCACCCACGCCCAGTGCGATCGCTCCGGTGCCCGCGGCCAGCACGACGCCGTCGCCGCCCGCGAACGCCCCCGCGTGCGAGGTGACCACGTCGGTCGTGATCAGCACGCGGCGGGCCATGGAGAGCAGCCGGGCGGCCAGCTTGCCGGGGTCGTCCAGGATCGTGGTCAGCCCGAGGCAGACGGTGCCGAGTGGCCCCCATCCCGTCCCGATCCGCTCCAGCACGGCCTCGGCCGGGGAGCCTTCCGCGTACGACAGGCCGGGCAGCTCGCGGATCTCCCGGATCCGCCCCGACTCGGCCAGGCCGATCCGCAGGCCCGTCTGCCCGCCGTCGATCGCCAGGTCCATGCGCGTCCTCCTGGTCACGATTCGGGCCGGAGCCCGGCCCTGCGGTATTCCGTGGGGGAGCAGCCGACGTACCGCCGGAACGCGCTGCGCAGGGCCTTCGCGGTCGGGTAGCCGGTGTGCGCGGCGACCACGTCCACCGGCAGCGCCGAGGTGGCCAGCAACCGGCGGGCGTGCCGCAGCCGCAGCCCGGTCAGGTGCCGCAGGAACGTCGTCCGCCGCTCCTCCGCGAACAGGTGCGAGATGTAGTACGGGCTCGCGCTCACGGCCTCCGCCACGGTCGCCAGGCGCAGCCCGGCATCGGTGTAGTGCTCCGCCAGGTACGCCTCGGCCAGCGCGAGCACGTCACGGCGGGGCGCGGCCGGCATGAGACGGCCCAGCGTCTCCCGCAGCCAGAAGTGCAGGTAGGAGCGTTCGTGGATGTCTCCGACCATGACGATGTCCTCGATCGGCAGCCGGGCGCAGGCCTCCACCCAGTCCGTCGACCCGTCGGCCAGCCTGCTCCGGTTGGCCACGTCCACCACGAACAGCAGCTGGCCGATGAGCCAGTTGCGCAGCGTGCGCGGGTCGACCCCGGGCTCCCTGGCGCACCTGTCCACCCACCCGGCCAGCAGCCCCGCCGCGCCGTTGCGGTCACCGGCGCGGACCCGCCTGGTCAGCTCCTGCTCGATGCGCACCGGAGGCGCCGGCGCGGCGCTCTCGTGCGCGGGTGGCGCGATCACCCGGTCGCCGCCGAGCACGAGCTTGTAGTCGTTGACCCGCCTGGCGTCCCGCTCCGCCGCGAGGTGTTCGAGGCTGGGCGCGCCCAGGCTGACCGTGGCCGTCCACGCCGTCTCGCGGACGATCCTGGCCCGCAGCTCCTCGGCCAGCTCCTCCGCGTCGGACATCAGCGCGCCCGGGTCGGCGCCCGACAACACGATCAGCCACTCCTCCGGGGGCCGGGGGTGGCAGGTCGCGTCGCGGCGGGCGCTCGCGGCGGAGCGCACCGCGTGGTCGGCGCGCTGGAGCTGGCGCAGCGCCCACGGCCGGCCACGGGTCTTCTCGGAAACCATGAAGTCGTCGATGTCCACCAGGGCAGCCACGGCGTAGGTCATGCCTCTACTTTAGGCGGACCGAAATTTGACCGTATTCACCAGCGTCCCGATTCCCTCCACCGTGGCCCGCATGGTGTCGCCGTCCTTGAGCGGGGCGATCCCGGCGATGGTGCCGGTCGCGACGATGTCCCCGGGCATCAGCGTCATCCCGTCGGACAGGTCGGCGATGAGCCGGGGCAGCCCGAAGACCATCTGCCGGGTGTTGGCCCGCTGCCTGACCTCGCCGTCCACCTCCAAGGTCAGCTCCAGCTCCTGCGGATCGGGCACCTCGTCCACCGTCGCCAGGTACGGGCCCACGGGCGCGAAGGTGTCGAACCCCTTCGACTGGTCCCACGGCACGTTGCGGGCGATGTTGGCCAGCTGGAGGTCGCGGGCCGTCATGTCGTTGATCACGGTGTATCCGGCGACGGCCTCACGCCACCGCTCGGCCGGCAGGTCCCTGGTCACCTTGCCGATGACCACGGCCAGCTCCACCTCGTGCTCCAGGTGGCGGGTGCGGGCGGGGGCGACGACCGGGTGGCCGTGGCCCACGAGCGCGGACGGCGGCTTGAAGAACAGCACCGGCTCCGGCGGCACCTCCAGGCCGCTCTCGTCCGCGTGCTCCTGGTAGTTCAGCGCGAGGCAGCAGATCTTCGTGCAGGTGGCGACGGGCGGCTCGAAGATCACCGCGCTCTCGTCCAAGGCGGGGCCGTCGTGGCCGGCCACCAGCTCGGTCAGGCGGTCGAGCCCGTACGAGTCCAGGGCCGCCACCGGGTCGGACCCGAGGTCGGCCAGGCTCACGAGCTCGCCGGGCGCGCGCCGGGCCACCAGCTCGACGGGACCGGAAGGGGTGCGCCGAATGCGTCCAAGAAACATGTCCGTAAGCCCATCAAGGCCCTGTGACCTCCACAAGCACCGAAATTTGCGCTTAGACCCGCTTCTTGCTCTCTTTCTTGTGGCCGGGCGAGGTGCCCCCGTTTGATGGTCGGCATGACCCGCACTCTGGACGTCAGCCGCGACCTCTACACCAATGCCCAGCGCTACATCGCGGGCGGCGTCTCCAGCGACGCCCGCCGCACCGCGGGCGTGCCGCTCTACGTGGACAGGGCATCGGGAGCCAGGCTCTGGGACGTCGACGGCAACGTCTACACCGACTACGTGCTCGGCCAGGGCCCGGCGCTGCTCGGCCACTGCCCGCCCGCCGTGGTGGAGGCCGTGGCCGCGCAGGTGGCCCGCGGCATCGTCTACTCCGCCCAGCACGCGGCGGAGGCCCGCGTCGCCGAGCGGCTGTGCGCGATGGTGCCCTCGGCGGAGCGCGTCCGCTTCAACACCGTCGGCTCCGAGGCCGCGCACGCCGCCTGGCGCCTGGCACGCGGCTTCACCGGACGGCCCAAGATCCTCAAGTTCGAGGGCCACTACCACGGCTGGCTCGACCCGGTCCTCTACAGCGTGCACCCGTCCCTGGACGACGCGGGACCGCAGGACCACCCGCGCCCCGTCCCCGGCACCGCGGGCCAGCCGCCCGCCGCCGACCTGGTGATCTGCCCCTGGAACGACCTGGACGCGCTCGCCCGCCTCATGGACGAGCACGCGGGACAGATCGCCGCCGTCGTCACGGAGCCGGTGCTCTGCAACACCGGCGCCATCGAGCCGGACCCCGGCTACCTCCAGGGGGTGCGCGCGCTGTGCGACCGCCACGGCAGCCTGCTGATCTTCGACGAGATCATCACCGGTTTCCGGCTCGCCCCCGGCGGCGCCCAGGAGTACCTCGGCGTCAGCCCCGACCTGTCGGTCTTCGGCAAGGCGATGGCGGGCGGCATGCAGGTGTCCGCGCTGGCGGGGCGGGCGGCCGTGATGGACGCCATCTCCTCGGGCAAGGTCGCGCACGCCGGGACGTTCAACTCCCAGCCCGTCGGCATCGCCGCCGCCGAGGCCACCCTGCGCATCCTGGACGAGGAGCGCGAGGAGGTCTACGGCACCCTCTACGCGCGGGGGCGGCAGCTCATGACCGGCCTGCGCGAGGCCGCGGCCAAGGTGGGCGTCCCGATGCTGGTGGACGGGCCGGGGCCGGTCTTCCAGACGTACTTCACCGACGCGCCCGCCGTACGCGACTACCGCGACTTCGCCGGGACCGACCGCGCCATGATGACCCGCCTACACGCCGCGCTGCTCGACCGCGGGGTCAACATGGTGCCGCGCGGGCTGTGGTTCCTGTCCACCGCCCACACCGAGGCCGACGTCGCCGCCACCGTCGACGTCTTCGAGGACGCGCTTCGGTCGCTTCCGCTCGGTTGAGATCACCAGCGCCACGCCGGCCAGGATGACCAGGCCGCCGACGACCACCTGGGTCGTGATCGGCTCGTCCAGCATGAGCGCGCCGAGCGCGACGGCCACCGCCGGGTTGACGTAGGCGTAGGTGGACACCAGCGAGATGGGGGCGTTGCCGAGCAGCCAGGAGAACGCGGTGAACCCGATCAGGGACCCCACCAGCACCAGGTAGGCCAGCGCCACCCACGATCTGGTGGTGACGGCCGACACGTCGAGCCGCTCGCCGACCCCGGTCCCGAGCACCAGCAGCCCGGCGCCGCCCACGACCATCTCGACCGCGCTGGTGGCCAGCGCGTTGGCGGGCATCTGGATCCTGCTCGACAGGAACGAGCCCACGGCCCAGGACACCGAGCCGAGCAGGACCACCACGATCCCGACGCCGCTGCCGCCGTCGGCGCCGGTCAGCGACAGCGCCGCGACCCCGCCGAGCCCGACCAGCACGCCCGCGAGCGTGAGCGTCTTGGGACGGTCGCGCACGGCGAACCTGAACACGACCAGCCACAGCGGCACCGAGGCCACCAGGAGCGCCGCCAGGCCCGTGGAGATGTACTGCTCGGCCACCGCCAGCAGCCCGTTGCCGGTGGTCAGCAGCAGCACGCCCACGACGGCCGCGCCCAGGAACTGCCGGCGCGACATCCTGAAGGCCGACGGCCCCGACCGGACCAGCAGGAAACCGGCGAGCAGGGCGGCGGCGGTGATGAACCGCAGGGCCCCGCTGAGCATCGGCGGGATCGACTCGATGGCGACGCCGATCCCGAGGTACGTCGAACCCCAGACCACGTAGACGACCGCCAGGGCGCCCCAGACGAGGACTGTGGGCCGGCTGTCAGTGGTGTCCGTACGCATGGCTCATGACTGTACCGGGCGACCCCGACAGAACTCTCGCAGGTATCAGACATCGCACTCTGGCGGGATATTAGCGATCAGCGGCATTCACGCCACTGTCCTCCTACCTGCGGAAAGTGACACGATCCTTCGCAGTCACCCGCTACGAAGGGAACGATCCCCCGATGTCCGACAACGCCGCCGCGCTCGCCCACTTCGCCGCCCGCCTCGCCTTCGAGACCGACGTCTCGGACGTGGCCGCCGACCTGGCCGCCGGGGCTCCCGGCGTCGTGGTCGTCGACTCGCGCAGCCGGGAGAGCTGGGACCAGGGCCACATCGAGGGCGCCGTGCACCTCCCGACCGCCGAGATCGCCACGAGGGCGCCCGGCCTGGTCCCGGGTGAGGCCATGGTCGTGACGTACTGCTGGGGCCCGGGGTGCAACGGCGCCACCAGAGCGGCCCTGGAGTTCGCGAAGCTGGGCTACCGGGTCAAGGAGATGATCGGCGGCTTCGAGTACTGGGCGAGGGAGGGCTTCCCGGTGGAGACCGCCTCGGGCGTCACCCGGCGCCCCGTGGACGCCCTCACGGCGCCGGTGTCCGGCGCCGCCTGCGCCTGCTGACGGCGCACGGCCCGCAACACCGGACGAATCAGCCCGAAACCGGCCGCTTCCCTACCACGACTTCCGGCCTCCGACCTGCGGAAACGCGCCGAGCCACGTGGTGTTGGACGAAACCGCGACGCCTCGGCCAGAAACACACAGCCAGAACGCGCGCGAGGGCGGAAGATCGACGCCTGAAAGAATTGGCGCCCCCGTCCGAATCCCGTCGATCGGGGGCACTGGAGAACATACCCGGATCTACACGGGTCAACCAATGAGTTCACAAGAGTCAATGCGTGAGTTCGCAAAGATGACATCGATTGTCAATGCCATCCTGTTCCCCAGGTCATACGAAAGCCCACAACAGTCACACACGACTCCGTAATGCACACAGAGGGGCGGCGGCTCCCCGCCGGGCATCAGACCAGCCCCAGGAGCGTTTCCAGCCTCAAGAGACGCCTCAGGCCCGTACGGCGGGCAGCACGAAGTGCCCGCGGGCGCGGACCCCGCCCGTGACGCTCGGTGCCGAGAGGCGGCCCGGCACCGAAACGCTCAGTCCCGGACCCTCATCGGGGCCCGAGCTTCTCCACGATCAGCCGGTACAGCTGGCGCGGACGGCCAGGCTGCGGTGTGCGGTTC
Source organism: Nonomuraea sp. NPDC049625 (assembly GCF_040675285.1). Lineage (NCBI taxonomy): Bacteria > Bacillati > Actinomycetota > Actinomycetes > Streptosporangiales > Streptosporangiaceae > Nonomuraea > Nonomuraea sp. NPDC049625. The sequence goes on from NZ_JBFAOQ010000014.1 coordinate 211,601, forward strand.
GGCGGTAGCGGCCACGCGAGTCCCTCGTCAACCAACGTGCGCAGCAACCGCCGAGCCGTACGCGGCGTCACTCCCAGCATCTTGCCCGCGCCCTCGGCGTCCACCACGGTGTCTCCGCCTTCGAGCTTGGCCGCGAGCCGGGCCAGTACTTCCACCCCCTTCGGTTTGAGTGCGTTGGACCCGGTCGGTGGCATCCGGGGGGCCGGGATGAGTGCCCGCCCCTCGCGATCCACCGCGAATCCCTGTGCCTGTTTGCCCGCCTGCGTGCGGGCCAGTGCCGCCCGGGCGTGCGACTCCGCGTCATGCGTCGTGCGACCCATGCCCACGCCGACCTCGACCGCCAGTCCCAGCTCGTCCCTGATCCTGGCCGCGAACGGCAACACCCTGAACCCGTCCGTCGCCGCCGCGATCGAGCCTCTGGTAGCGGTAACCAGATAGCTGTGATCGTCGATGGGCCAGACGGTGGCGTTGATCCGGTTCGCCTCCTGGACCAGGAGCCGATGCAGTGACAGCCGCAGCTCGTCGCGCCAGTAGCGGGGGGCCGCGCGGCGCACGGGTTCGCGCAGCGTCGGCACCTCCACCAGCACCACGGTGAGCTGTGACTCCTCCAGCCGGTGGTGTGCCCCCAGCAACGCCGCGGTGTGCAGCGCCGTGCGGACCGCCGCCGAGGTCGGCCTGATCCTGATGACCGGTACGCCCGCGGCGTGCAGGCGTTCGGCCACCGCGGGGAGGCACGTCAGTGCTCCCGAGGTGGCCCCCTGCCTGGCCAGACGTTCGTGGTAGGCCGCGATCGTGCCGGTGGCTCCCGGCTCGTCGCGGCTGTGCACGTCCGTCGCGGGGATGCCGAGGTCGGTGTACGCCTCCTCGACATCGGCCCTGCTCACCACGTCGATGCTGACCCGCTGGGGGTCGATGCGAGTGTCGAGCGCGGCCTTGGCCAACGCCGCCACCAGTGCTGCTCCGCCGAGTTGGACGTACGTCGCCGGCATCGTCAGCACACCGGAACGCCTGGCCAGGTCATAAGGGACCGGGCTGGCGAACAAGCATGCGTCGACTCCGGGTCCGAGCCGCGTCACCTTGTCGGGCGCCTCCTGTTCGTCGCGGTATGCGGCCGCGACCAGGCGACACGGCAGCGGAGCCGCGGCATGACCCATCAGCATGACTCGCTCGACCAGGTCGTGGGGTCCGACCACGCCGATGGTGAGGTCCGGTGTCATAGCGCCCGGGCGTGACACTCGGGGAGTTTCTTCGGCCCTCTCGACCAATGTTCGTCCCATCCTGCCGTCCGTTGCAGTGCTCTCTTTTGGAACGATCGCTCGCGGGGGCCGTAATGTCACGCCCGACTTTTCCGGAAAGTCGTTCAGGTTGACCGCCCGACAAGATGTCCTAGCAGCTCAACGAGGTTTTTCTGGCGTTTTTTAGCGCTCTGAAATCTCTCGTGTAATGTCCGCACCGAGAGCGCGCATTCGGGCGGCGAGATGCGCGTGGCCGCGATCGATGAGGTATCCGGAGTCGATGTGGGTCTCCCCCTCGGCGGCGAGGCCGGCGAGCACCAGGGCGATGCCGGAGCGGAGATCGTGGGCCGTCACCTGGGTGCCGATCAGCGGCGTCCGGCCGCGCACGATGGCCCGGCTGCCCTCGACCTCGACGTTCGCGCCCATCTTGTTCAGCTCTCCGGCCAGGGCGAACCTGCCGTCGAAGATGCGCTCGTGGATGTAGCTGGTGCCGTCGGCGAGCGCGGCGACGGTCATCATCGGCGACTGCAGGTCGGTGGCGAAGCCGGGGTAGGTGTCGGTGATGATGTTGATCGGGCGCAGCGGGCCCTCGCACCGCACGTGCAGGACGGCGCCCTGCCGGGCGAACTCGACGCCCATCTGCTCCAGCTTGTAGCGGACGACGCCGAGGTCGAGGCCCGTGCCCACCAGGCTCAGCTCGCCCCCGGTGATCGCCGCGGCCATCGCGAACACGCCCGCGTCGAGCCGGTCGGGCATCACCGTGTGCTCGACGGCGTGCAACTCCTCCACGCCCTCCACGGTGATGAACCCCGTGCCGCCGCCGCTGATCCGCGCGCCCATCTTGGTCAGCATGTCGATGACGTCGAGCACCTCGGGCTCCAGGGCCGCGTTCTCGATCACGGTCGTGCCCTTGGCCAGGGCGGCGGCCATGATGAGGTTCTCGGTGCCGGTGTGCGACGGGGTGTCGAGGTAGAGGGTCGCGCCGGTCAGGCCGGACGCCTTGACGTGGATGACGGTCTCGCCCTCGTCCACGAGCGCGCCCAGCCGCTTGTAGCCGAGGTAGTGGAAGTCGAGGTTGCGGCTGCCGAGGTTGCAGCCGCCGATCCCCTCGATGATGGCCTCGCCCAGCCGGTGGAGCAGGGCGGGGGTGAACAGCACGGAACCGCGGAAGCGCCTGGCGATCTCTGCCGGCAGAACGGCGCTGGTCAGCCTGGAGGCGTCGATGACCAGCGTGCGCTCCGACTCGTGCAGCTCGACGTACGCGCCGACCGCCTCGGCCAGCTCGACCGCGCGGCGGACGTCCTCGATGATCGGCACGTTGCGTAGAACGGTGCGGCCCTTGGCGGCGAGCAGAGCCGCACCGATCATGGGGAGCACGGCGTTCTTCGCGCCCTGGATGAACGCGGTTCCACGCAGTGCGTTGCCACCGCGCACGCGGTAACGGACCATTCGTGCGGCTCCTTGAAATCAACGGTGAGGCTCGATCGGGCCAACAGTAGTCGGTAACACCAACTGGCCCAGCCGAATCATCCGCTAAAGGAAGCCCCCGTGATGCGCTCATATGCTTCTAGGTATCGCTGCCTCGTGCGCTCCACGATGTGGTCAGGAAGCGCAGGTGGGGGGTTTCCGGAGGATTTGTCCCATCCCGATTCGGGCGATAGCAGCCAATCGCGTACAAATTGCTTGTCGAAAGAGGGCTGTGAGCGGCCCGGCTTCCACTCGTCGGCCGGCCAGAACCGCGACGAGTCGGGGGTCAGCACCTCGTCGCCCAGGGTCAGCACCCCGTCGGCGTCCCAGCCGAGCTCGATCTTGGTGTCGGCCACGATGATGCCGCGCTCCGCGGCGATCTCCGCGCCGCGCGTGTAGACGGCCAGGGTGATCCGCCGCAGCTCCTCGGCGGTCTCCTTGCCGACCTCCTGGACGACCTGCTCGTACGAGATCGGCTCGTCGTGCTGCCCCATGGGCGCCTTGGTGGACGGCGTGAAGATCGGCTCGGGCAGCCGGGAGCCGTCCTCCAGCCCTTCCGGCAGCCGGACCCCGGAGACCGTGCCGTCGGCGCGGTACTCGTTGAGCCCGCCGCCGGTGAGGTAGCCCCGCGCCACGCACTCGACCTGCACCATCGTCAGCGGCTTGCACAGCACGCTGCGGGAGTCGTCGCCCTCGCCCAGGACGTGGTTGGGCACGACGTCCTTGAGCTGGTCGAACCACCACAACGACATCTGCGTGAGAATGGCCCCCTTGTCGGGGATATCGGGCTCCAGCACGTAGTCGAAGGCCGACAGGCGGTCGGAGGCGACCATCAGCAGCTTGCCGTCGTCGGTCTGATAGAGGTCGCGTACCTTGCCGGAGTGCACGTGCTTCATCGGGCGATGTCCGTCCTGTGGTGGGAGCCGCGCAGCTCGATCCGGCCGACGAGGTCATAGGCCGCCCGGCGCGCGCTCTCCTGGTCGGGCCCGTGGCCGACCACGGCGAGCACCCGCCCGCCGGCGGAGACCACCTCGTCACCCTGCCGCGCGGTCCCGGCGTGCAGGACGTACGCGTCGCCGCTCTCCTGCGGCCCCCTGATCACGTCGCCCTTGACCGGCGCCTCGGGGTAGCCCTCGGAAGCGATCACCACGGTCACGGCCGAGCCGTCCTTGAACACCGGGTCGAGCCCCAGCTCGCCCGTCGCGCACGCCATCAGCAGCCCGCCCAGCGGCGTCTCCAGCCGGTCGAGCAGCACCTCCGTCTCCGGGTCGCCGAAGCGCGCGTTGAACTCCACGACCTTCGGCCCCTTGGAGGTCAGTGCCAGCCCCACGAAGAGCACGCCCTGGAAGGGCAGCCCGCGCCGGGTCAGCTCGCCGATCGTCGGGTGCACGATCTCCCGCATGACCTGCTCGGTCAGCCCGTCGGGCGCCCACGGCAGCGGCGTGTAGGCGCCCATGCCGCCGGTGTTGGGGCCCTCGTCGCCGTCGTAGGCCCGCTTGAAGTCCTGCGCGAGCTGCAGCGGCACCGCCGTGCTGCCGTCGCACAGCGCGAACAGCGACACCTCCGGCCCGTCGAGGAACTCCTCGATCACCACGCGCTCGCACGCGCGCGCGTGCGCGAGGGCCTTGTCCCTGTCGTCGGTGACGACCACGCCCTTGCCGGCCGCGAGCCCGTCGTCCTTGACCACGTAAGGAGCCCCGAACTCGTCGAGCGCGGCGGCCGCCTCCTCCTCGGTGACGCACGTCCTGGCCCGCGCGGTCGGCACGTCGGCCGCCTTCATGACCTCCTTGGCGAAGGTCTTGGAGCCCTCGATCATGGCGGCGTCCTTCGACGGCCCGAAGCACGCGATGCCCGCGTCGCGCACGGCGTCGGACACCCCCGCGACGAGCGGCGCCTCGGGCCCCACGACCACGAGATCGACCCGCAGCCGCACGGCCAGCTCGGCCACCTGCCCGGGGTCGAGCGGATCGACGGGATGAAGGGCCGCCACCTGCTCTATGCCCGGGTTGCCCGGGGCGCAGTGGAGCTCGCTGACCTGGGGATCGAGGCTGAGGGAACGGCACAGGGCGTGCTCACGCCCTCCGGAACCAATGACTAGAACGCGCACGAGGTCCATTGTCGCAGGCCCGCAGCCTGGCACAGGCTAGGGCCTCGGCTACACCAATCGCCGGAATAGGGCCATAACTTTGTGGAGTTCTACCTGAGTCGAGACGGTCCTGGCGAGTATCGTCAAAGAAGTTCACCCGGCTGTGGTAAGTTAAGGCGGCTTCGCGGCGTCCCCATGTGATTGGAGGTGGTCCGGGATGAATCCTGGTGATCCCAGCAGTACGTGCTCGCCCACGTACACCTCGTATACCCCCGACCACTCCAATCCGGCAGCCTGATCGTGCCTCCACGCATTCTGTGAGGTGAAGTTTCATCGCGCGTGGAGCGTGCCAGGTCGGGCGGAAAGGGACTGCCATGCGCTCGTCCACGCTTTTCCGTCGCATCAACCGTCACCCTCTTCAGACGCGCACCGCGCTCCAGCTCGCAGAGCCGGTGCGTGACATGTGCGTGCCCCCCGTCGACTCCATCGTCGAGTACGGCGCCTACGTCCAGGGCAAGAAGGTCGCCACCACCGGCATCGTCGAGGCGCTCAACCTCGTCCGCGAGCGCAACAAGGAGTCCGACGGCGCCAACGCGTTCGTCTGGGTGGGGCTCCACGAGCCCGACGCCCCCGAGGTCGAGTGGCTGTCCGAGGTGTTCGACCTCCACCCGCTCGCCGTCGAGGACGCCGTCAAGGCCCATCAGCGCCCCAAGGTCGAGCGGTACGGCGAGTCGCTGTTCATGGTGCTCAAGACCATCGCCTACCTCGACCACGACGAGCTGACCGCCACCAGCGAGATCATCGCCACCGGCGAGATCATGGTGTTCATCGGCCCGGACTTCGTGGTGACGGTGCGGCACGGCGATCACTGCCCGCTCAGCGCGGTCCGCGAGCGCCTCGAGGACAAGCCCAAGCTGATGAACCGCGGCCCCGCCGGCGTCCTGCACGCCATCTCCGACCACGTCGTCGACCAGTACCTCCAGGTCGCCGACCTCATGCAGCTGGAGCTGGAAGAGGTCGAGGCGACGGTGTTCGCCGACGTCAGCTCCCGCGACATCAACCGGATCTACCAGCTCAAGCGGGAGATGCTGGAGATGAAGCGGGCCATAATGCCGCTGCAGTCCCCCATGGCCGCGCTGCCGCAGCGTCGCGTCATCCCCTCGGAGATGCGCGAATACTTCCGCGACGTCGGCGACCACCTCTCCCGGGTCTGCGAGCAGGTGGAGTCCTCCAACGAGCTGTGCAGCTCGATCCTCCAGGCCGCCCTGGCCCGCTCGAACGCCCTGGCCAACGAGGACATGCGCAAGATCTCCTCCTGGGTGGCCATCCTGGCCGTGCCCACCATGATCGCCGGGATCTACGGCATGAACTTCGACTCCATGCCGGAGCTCCACTCGGCCTGGGGCTACCCCGCGGTGCTGGCCGTCATGGTCACCGCCTGCGTGTTCCTGCATCGGGGCTTCCGCAGGAACGGCTGGCTCTAGACCCCCACCGGCTTCAGCGGGCCCACGGGCTCGGGCGGCTCCATCCCCCGCTCCCGCCAGAGCTCCCGCATCCGATCGGGGTAGTCGGTGACGATCCCGGCCACCCCCAGGTCCAGCATCCGCGCCGCCAGGCCGGCCTCGTTGACGGTCCAGACCGCCACGTCGAGGCCGGCGGCCCGGGCCTGGGCCATCAGCGCCTCGTCCACCATGGCGTGCTCGGGCGAGAGCGTGGTCGCCCCGGCGGCGTGGGCGGCGGCGGGGATGTCGTCGCCCAGGTCGTCGTGCCAGTGGAGGGTGTCCAGCTCGATCAGCGCGAACCGCCGCGCGCCCGGGGCGAGCCTGGCCGCATGGGTGATGATCCGCCAGTCGAAGCTGAGCACGGCCACGTTGTCCAGCCTGCCGTGCCGGTCGAGCTCTTCGACGACCAGCTCGGTGAACATCTCGGGGTCGGCCGTCAGGTGGGGCCTGGTGGGGTCGGACTTCAGCTCGACGTGCAGCCGTACGCCCTCCGCCTCGTAGGCGTTCACCAGCCCCAGCACCGCGCCGAGCGTCGGCATCCTGGTCTCGGGCATGGCGACCTGCGTCAGCGCGAACGGGTCGTCGGGGTGGCGCGGCAGCCGCACGCCCACGTCGAGCATGCGCAGCTGCGCCAGCGTGAGGGCGTTGATCGGCTTGCCGACGTAGGGGTAGAGCGGATCGTCGGCCCTGAGCGGCCGCCGGTCGGCACTGGTCACGGCGGAGACCGTGAGGTCGTGCGTGAGCACGAGCCGCCGATCGGCGGTGAGGGCGACGTCGAGCTCGAGCGCGTGGACGCCGAGCTCCATCGTGCGGCTCATCCCCGGCAGGGTGTTCTCCGGCCAGAGGCCACGAGCTCCCCTGTGACCATGTATCTCAACGCGCACACCGGGGACCCTACCTGGCCCGGGTCACGACTCGGCGGTGCCACGCCGTGTCCTTTTTATCCTGCTACGCCCCGGTCAGTGGTAGAGGCCAGACCATAAGCTGGACATCATGACGGAGGTTCTCAAAACTGCCCATACCGCAACAGTTCGGGCCTGGGTGGACGGCTGGGTGATCTCCCGCAACGCCCCCCGACCCGTACCGGTGCCGTGGGGCCTGCGGGTGGACGTGGGCCTGCCCGGCCACGTGTCCCGCCACATCGTCGCCGCCCCGACGCCGGAGGCCCTCCACCGCCTGACCGCCACCCTCATGACGCCCGGGACCTGGCTGAAGCTGTGCGCCTCCGCCGCGGACGTCGGCCCCCTCCTGCCGGAGCGGTGGGCGGTCCAGGAACCGGAGTTCATGATGACGGCGCCCCTGACCCGCGGGACCTTCCAGGCTCCCCCCGGCTACACGCTGGCCGTCACGACCCGCGCCGGGGTCACGGCCGCCCGCCTGCTGACGGCCGCGGGCGAGGTCGCCGCCAGGGGCCAGTTCGCCCTGGCGGGCCGCACGGCCGTGGTGGACCAGGTGGAGACGGCCGGCAACCACCGCCGCCGCGGGCTCGGCAGCGTGATCATGCGTACGCTGACGAGCACGGCGGCGTCGCGGGGGGCTCATACGGGCGTCCTGGTGGCCACGGCGGAAGGCCAGGCCCTCTACGAAACCCTCGGCTGGACCCTGCACACCCCCATGACCGCCGCCGTGCTGAGGAGCCCTACTCCTTGAGGCTGCGCAGCATCGGCGGGTGAAGGAGCTCGGCGGGGCCGCGGCGGTAGAGCTTGGCCGGGCGGCCCCCGTCCCTGGTCGTCGTGGCGCCCGTCTCCACCAGGAAGCCCTCGGCCTTGGTGACCTTCCGGTGGAAGTTGCGCGGGTCGAGAAGGCGGCCCCAGACGATCTCGTACACGCGGCGCAGGTCCGCCACCGTGAACTCCGGCGGGCAGAAGGCCGCCCCCAGCGGCGTGTACTCCAGCTTGGCCCGCGCCCGCTCGATCCCGTCCTGCATGATGCGGCGGTGGTCGAAGGCCATGACCGTGAGCGAGTCGACCGGCTGCCAGCTCATGTGGGCCTTCTCCGAGGCCGGCAGGTCGGGGGCCAGGCCCAGGTAGGCGACGCTCAGGACGCGCTGGCGGGGGTCTCGGTCGGGGTAGCCGTACGTCTGGAGCTGCTCCAGGTGGACCGGCGCGCCCGGGAGACCGGCCCGTTCGGCGAGAATGCGGTGGGCGGCGGCCGGAAGGTCCTCGTCGAGCTGGATGAAACCGCCGGACAGGGACCAGCGCCGGAGGAACGGGGGGTTGTCCCGGCGCCACACCAGGGCGCTCAGGGCGTGGTTTCGCACGGTGAGCACGACCAGGTCGACGCTGACCGGGATGCTCGGGACCATGCAGGCACGCTACACGTTGTCAGTAGTCGGCAGGTAACCGTGCCTACGTGACAATCCGAACGTGCAAGGGCTCCGTGGTGGCCTGGCCCGACGGGCCCTTGACGGTGACCTGCACCCAGTCGCCGGCCGGCACCTGCGTCCAGTCGAACGGCACCCACGCCGTGACCATGCCCTCGGCCAGCCCTTCCTGCCGGGTCTCGTCCAGCCAGCCGACGGCCGGCACCGACAGGTCCTTCGTCCCGCCGGACCACGTGATCGTGACGGTGCTGTCCTTGAAGTTGTAGCCGCGTACCTCCACCCCGTCCTGGACGTCGCGGGCCTTCCTGATCGCGTCCACCGCGATCGGCCGCCGCCAGTCGGTGGTGATCTCCTTCTCGAGCGACGGCGTGCCGCACGTCATGAAGTCGCTCCACATGTAGGAGACGACCTTCTGTACGTAACGCCCGGCCATCGTCACGGCCTGGTCCAGGCGCTTCTTGTCCGTCTTGCCGCGGGTGCCCTGCGGGGCGCACGGCTCCTTGCCGGAGGGCTCGAACGCCTCGACGTTCGCCCACAGGTCCACCTGGAAGCCGGCCGCGACCATCTCCGCGCGGGCCGCCGCCATCTCCCGGTAGTAGTCCCGCGTGGAGCCGTAGTAGGCCGTCCCGTACGTCGACTCCCCCACCACCGGGCGCAGCCGCTCGTCCACCTCGTCGTCGCGCTGGTCCGGCCAGAACAGCCCCACCTTGCCGGTCCCCCGGCTGTCCTGCGGCGCGATGATGCCGACCCCGGTCTTCGCCAGCGCCTTGAACGCCTCGGCCACCTGCTTGGGCGACTGCCCGAAGGGCACCCTCCTGCGCGCGTCCATGTAGGGGCTGATCAGGATGGGCTTGCCGAGCTCCTGCTCCACGATCGTGTGCTGGTCGGCGTACACCTCCAGCGTCGGGTTCGTGGCCAGGGTGTCCGCCATCTGGACCTCGAACGGCTGGTAGACGCCACCGAGCGAGTCGCGGTTGGCGAACCGCACGCCGTAGTCCTGCAGGATGCGCCGCGTCAGCGTGGTCAGCGTGCCGAGATGCTTCTTGTACGCCCTGGTGGGCGTCTTGGGGTCGCGCGGCGCCAGCGGCAACGCCGGGAAGATCCGCATGCCGAACTGGTCGCCCAGGTCGAGGAGCTTGGCCAGGCTGTCCTCCTCCGACCCGGCCACCAGGATCATGTCGTACGAGGTGGCCTTGCCGGAGAAGTCGCACGTGGCGTCGTCCGAGCCGTCCGGCTGGGTGAGGAGCCGGTAGTAGATCCGCTTGCCCGCCTTGACGGGGTGCTCCATCTGCGGGCAGCGGAACAGGTTGGTGCCGAACGACTCGTCCGTGCGGTAGACGTACGTGCGGCCGATCCGGTTACCGGGGTTGGCCTCGCGCAGATCCCGCTCGGCCGCGTCGTGACAGGTGAGCCCGTCCTCCTCGCACGCCTTGTAGAGCGAGTCGAGCTCCCCGTCCCTCGTCAGGATCTCGCCCGAGTCGGAGACGGTGCGGAACTGCAGGCCGTACCCGATCCGGATGATCGTGTCGCCGCCCACGCTGTGGATCTCCTCCAGCTGGCTGCGCCAGGTGCAGGGGTTCGACCTGGGGGTGATCCAGTAGCCGGTGACGGCGTACGGGGCCCGCTCTCTGGTCTCGAACGTTCCACAGGGGTCGGTGAACTTCGACACCTTCGGCGTGGGGTCGGACGGCGACGGCTTGGGCGTCGAGGACGAGGCCGTGGGCGCCGGCTCGTCGGACGGCGGCATGACGATGACCACGGCGGCGACCACTGCCAGGATCGCTGCGCCCACGACGAGTAAGAGCCAGCGCACGGTCAGGAACCTACCCCCGCTTGACCCCGGCCCAGGACTCAAGCTGGGTCACGAAGCGCTTGGCCGAGTTGGGCCAGTGATGGTTCGCCCGGGCCGCCGCGTAGCCGCGCGCGCCCTGCGCCCGCCGCTCCCGTACGTCGTCCCGCAGCGTCAGGACGGCCTGCGCCACGGCCTTGGGGTCCTCCCAGGGCACCACGACGCCGCTGTCATAGCGCTCCACCAGCTCGACGGCGCGCGGCGACGGGGTCGTGATGACGGGGATGCCGTGCGCCATGTACTCCACGATCTTCGTGGGCATCGAGTGGCGGTAGTTCGGCTCGTCGTGCAGCAGCGACAGCCCCGCCAGCGCCCCGTCGAGCCGCTTGAGCGCCTCGTCGTTGGGCATGAAGTCGCGCCACTCCAGCAGGCCCTCGGTGACGGCCTGGTTGAGCATCGGGCGGCTCTGCGGGTCGGCGTACCCGATCAGCTCCACGGCCACCCGGTACGGCTGCAGCAGCTTCGCCACCTCGACGGCCTCGAACACGCCCCTGGCCCTGGACAGCCAGCCGAGGTAGACCACCCGGTCGTCGCCGGGAGGCGTCACGGAGTCGGGCACCCAGGTCTCGTTCGGGACGATCAGGTGGGCGTGCTTGAACCTGCCCGCGTACGCCGTCTCGGCCAGCAGCAGGTGCATGTGGCGCTCGGCGGTGCCTTCCAGCATGCGGGCGAAGAACCGCACGGGAGGCCGCAGCGGCGCCGGCAGCCACGGCTTGAGCGAGAGCGTGGCAGGGGTGTCCTCGTGCACGTCCCACACCACGGGCGGCCGGTTGCGCACGCCCCAGATGGCGAACAGCAGCTCGGGGTCGTGGATGAGGACGAGATCGACCTTGTCGCGCATGCGTTTGAACAGCCGCCGGGCGGCCCACACGGCCGACATCCGCTTGCGTTGGGCGGCACGGGGGAGGTCGACGCCGGTCACCCAGGGTCGCGGGACGACCCCGTGGGCGGTGAACGAGGCGGCGTACGTGACCTCATGACCGGCATCCACAAGGGCACGAATCTGCCTGTGCAGAATTCGAGCATCCTCGGGGTTATGCACCACCGTCATGACGAGCACGTGCACTGCGCGCAGCCCTCCGTCGCTACAGCCGCTCGACGCGTTCACCCTCGGTGAGCACACCGCGGGTGTCGAGCACGAGCCGGGCGTTCTCCTCGACCATGTCGAGGTCGAAAGCGGCGTGCTGCTGCAGCAGCAGCGTCACGTCCGCGTCGATCACGGCCTTGGCCAGATCCTCCTCACGCGGCACCGGGGTGCCGTCAACCGCCCACTCCTTGACATAGGGGTCCGCGAACGAGAGCTCGGCGCCCAGCTCCAGCAGCGCACGCGCCACCGGGAGGGCCGGAGTTTCGCGTTCGTCGGCGATGTCCGGTTTGTAGGTGACGCCGAGCATAACGACCCGGGCGCCGTTCACGGCCTTCTTATGCCGGTTCAGCAGTCGCTGGACGCGGGCCACCACGTACGACGGCATCCGCTCGTTGATCTCCTGCGCCAGCTCCACGAACCTGAACGGGTAGCCGAGCTTGCGCACGGTGTACGACAGGTACGACGGGTCGACGGGGATGCAGTGCCCACCGACGCCCGGACCGGGCAGGAACTTCTGGAAGCCGAACGGCTTGGTCGCCGCGGCCTCGATCGACTCCCACAGGTTGATGCCGAGCTCGTCGCAGAAGATCGCCATCTCGTTGACGAGGGCGATGTTGACGTGCCGGTAGGTGTTCTCCAGCAGCTTGGCCATCTCGGCCTCGCGGGTGCCGCTGACCGGCACCACCTGCTCGATGAACTGCCCGTAGAACGCCGTGGCGCGGTCGCGGCAGGGCGGCGTGTAGCCGCCCACGACCTTGGGGGTGTTCCGCAGGCCGAACTTGGGGTTGCCGGGGTCGATGCGCTCGGGCGAGAAGGCGAGGTGGAAATCCTCGCCCGCGACGAGCCCCGAGCTCTCCAGCAGCGGCCTGGCCACCTCGTCGGTGGTGCCCGGCCAGGTGGTGGACTCGAGCACGACGAGCGTGCCCTTGCTCAGGTTGCGGCCGACGGCCTTGGTGGCGCCCTCCACGGCGGACAGGTCCGGTCGGTGGTCCTCGTCCAGCGGGGTGGGCACGCAGATCACGATCGTGTTGCTTCTGGCCAGCACGGTCTCGTCGAGCGTGGCGCTGAACCCGTTGGCCAGCATGTGCTCGAGATCGGCGTCGGCCAGGTCATCGATGTACGACTGCCCGGCGTTGAGCGCGTCGACCTTGGCGGGGTCGACGTCGAGGCCGACGACCCGCAGGCCGGCGGCGACCGCCTCCTTGGCCAGCGGCATGCCGACATAGCCCAGGCCGATGACAGCCAAGTCGATTTCTGTCACAGCAGCGCCTTAGAGAGCCGGAAACAACACTTCATGGTCGCAAAGGTTATCTCAAGTCCACCTAGCTCACGCCTAATGCGACCGAACACGTCAGAAGTGACAGCCAACGCGAAGGTCAACATTAGGCAAGCGACCGGTATAGGGCTTGATAAGTCTCGGCAACGCGGCTCCAAGTCCGCTTCGCCGCCACTTCCGCCCGTCCCGCCTCACCCATCTCAGCGCGCCGGGCCGGGTCCTCCCGGAGCCCCGCGATGGCCTTGGCGAGCGCGGCCGGGTCGCCCGGAGGGACGAGCATCCCGGCGCCGTCCGAGCCCACGAGCTCGGACAGAGCAGGCAGATCGCTGAGTACGACGGGCTTTCCGAGCGCCATCGCCTCGACGGGTTTCAATGGCGTAACAAGTCGGCATACCCGCAGGTCCTCTCGCGGGCAGGCGAAGATGTCGATGGCGTCCTGCGCCTGCAACGCCTCGTCGGGGCCGACCCGGCCCGGCAGGATGGCGTCGCCGAGGCCCAGCTCGTCGACCAGCGCCAGGAGGTTCTCGCGCTCGGTGCCGTCGCCCACGATGAGGACCTTTACGGGGGTGCCGTCGTCACGCAGCAGCGCGGCGGCCCGCAGCAGGGTGGCGAAGCCCTCGTAGGCCACGATGCTGGACACCGAGCCGACGACGATCTCACCGGGGGCGATGCCGTACGCGTTCCTGAACGAGGCGCCGTCGTAGTGGGCGGTCAGCAGCGAGTCGTCCACGGCGTTGGGCGCCAGGTGGATCTTCTCCCGCGGCACACCACGCTCGACGATCTCCGTGGCCATGGTCTCGGCCAGCGTGACCACGGCGTCGGCCTCGCGCATGAGGAACGCCTCGCGCTCGCGCTGGAGCACCTGCCGCTCGCTGCCCACCCGGATCGGGTCGCGCGAGGCCCAGGTCTCCTCCAGGAAGCCGCGTACCTCGTAGACGAACGGCGTGCCCGTCCTGTCGCGCACCGCGTGGGCCATGGAGCCGTTGCGGTGGTCGGTGGCGGCGTGCAGGACCTGCGGCTTGAGCTCGGTGACGAGCTTGGTGACCGCGTCGGCGCCCCTGATGATGCGCCCGCGCGTCTCGAACGGCATCTCGCCGTGGCCGTCGGGCAGCAGCCGGTAGTAGGGGATGCCGTCGATCTCCTCGAACGGCGCCGCGTCCGCGTGCCCCTGCAGCATCGGCCAGCCCCAGCTGGTGACCACGTGCGGGTCGAGCCCGGCGGCTTTCTGCGAGGTGACAATGCGGTGCGTGCGCACCGTGTACCCGGCCTGCGTGTACGGCAACGCGTTCGTGACCATGTGCAGCACCCGGCCCGCGACGCGGTCGGTGATGGCCACCTTCGGCCCGGGCGGGATCGGGTCAGGGCTGATCGCGGCCAGCTCGCCCCGGTAGTAGGCGGCCCTGCGCTTGACGAACGGGTACTTGGTGTGGGCTTCGAGCACCTCGGCGGCCTCGGTCACCCTGCCGGCGTCCCACAGCTCTTTGGCCTCGTTCCACGGCCCCTTGACCACGCGCATGCCGAACTTGCGCACGATGCGCCGGGCGCGCCGGGCGACAGGCCACGCGACGCTGCCCACGACGGGACGCAGCCGGGGCGGGAGCGCGTCGGCGGCGGCCTGGGCCACCCGGACGGGGTCGGATTTGACCTTCGTCACGACGACACGGGAAACGATGATCGGGTGCTGAACGAAACCTTTGAGAAGTCCACCGACGCCGGCTCGGGCGGACTTCGCGGAAACCTTGGAGGAGTCTTGACGACTGGCGTCGGATGCCACGCGGTGACCGTACCATAGGCAACGTTTTTCCCCTTCCGCTATGAAAGGCGAGGTCAATGAGGGAGAACCCCCTGGTCCTGCACGTATTGGGCGCTCGCCCCAATTTCGTGAAAGCGGCCCCGGTGGTGCGGGCACTCGGTGAACTCGGCGTGCGGCAGGGCATCATCCACACTGGTCAGCACTATGACGCGCTGATGTCGGACGTCTTCTTCGCCGACCTCGGCCTCCCCGAGCCCGTCGCGAACCTGGGGGTCGGCTCGGGCAGCCACGCCAAGCAGACCGCGGCGCTCCTCGTCGGCCTGGAGGAGGTCGTCCAGGAGCAGGACCCCGACCTGGTCGTCGTCTACGGCGACGTGAACTCGACGCTGGCCGCGATCCTCGTCTGCTCCAAGCTGGGCATCAGGACCGCGCATGTGGAGGCGGGGCTGCGCTCGTTCGACCGGGGCATGCCGGAGGAGGTCAACCGGGTCGTCACCGACGCGCTGGCCGATGTGCTCTTCGCCACCTCCCCCGAGGCCCTGGCCTACCTGGCGAACGAGGGCGTGCCCGCGTCCAAGGTGCACCTGGTGGGCAACCCCATGATCGACAGCCTGTACTCGGCGCTGCCGTCGCTGGACCCGGCGCCCGTCGTGGAACGGCTGGCCATACCGGCTCGTTATGCCGTGGCGACCCTGCACCGGCCCGCGAACGTGGACACCCCCGAGGCCGCCAAGGAGCTGGTGGACGCGGTGCTGCAGGTCTCGCGGCAGATCCCGATCGTGGTGCCGATCCACCCGCGCGGCAAGGCGCGGCTGGCCGAGGCGGGCCTGGTGGACGGGGAGTCGGTCAAGGTCGTCGACCCGCTGGGCTATGTGGACTTTCTCTCACTCGTACGTGGCGCCGCGCTGGTGGTCACGGACTCCGGCGGCGTCCAGGAGGAGACGACCGTGCTGGGCGTCCCCTGCCTGACCGTGCGGCCCAACACCGAGCGGCCGATCACGATCACGCACGGCACGAACCGCCTGGTCACGCCGACCGTCCTGCCGGCCGCCGCGGAGAAGGCGCTGGCCGACGGGGCCGCCACGCCGGCGGGCGAGCTGCCGGTGCTCTGGGACGGCCAGGCCGGGATGCGGATCGCGCGGGTGATCTCCGCCTGGCTGAAGGGCGACAACCTCGCTCCCGCCTCTCAGGCCAAACGCCCCGTTTAGCTGCCATATCCGCCGTAACATGACGTACCTCCGCTAAGCGATAGGCGTATCACCATGGCCGAAACCCCTGAAGAGCCCACGTACCAGCGGCTCGGGCCCGTCAACTGGCTGCCCGAGGAGCGCAAGCTCGTCGAGCGATTCGAGGCCGAGGTCAGGGAGCTGCGGCGGCGGCTGGAGATCGCCGAGGCCAAGGCCGCGTACGCGAGCTGGAAGCTGGAGGCCACGCAGGCGAAGCGGACGTACAAGCTGGGCGAGGCCCTGGGCTCGAAGAGCCCGGGGAAGATCGTCGAGGCGGTCCGGTCGAAGGAGAAGGCGCCGAAGCCGCCCGTACCGGTCTCCGAGGCGACCGAGCTCGCCAACCACCGGCCGCCGCTCGTCGAGGTGCCGGCGGTGAAGTGGCCGAAGGGGCCGGTCAACCGGCCGGACCTGAAGGTCGCGGTGATCCTGGACGACTTCTCCCGGATGGCCTTCAAGTACGAGTGGGACCAGATCGAGTTCGGGCTCAAGGACTGGCCGGAGATCTTCGCCGAGAAGCGGCCCGACCTGCTGTTCTGCGAGTCGGCCTGGCACGGGAACCAGGGCCGCTGGCGCTACCAGATGACCGGCACCAACGCGCCCAAGGAGCCGCTGCGCGAGCTGGTGGCCTGGTGCAAGCGGGAGGGCATCCCGACGGTCTTCTGGAACAAGGAGGACCCGCCGAACTTCGACTTCTTCATCGACACGGCCAAGCTGTTCGACTACGTGTTCACCTGTGACGGTGACATGGTGCCGAAATATCGGGAAATTTTGGGACACGATCGGGTTGATGTGCTGCAGTTCGCGGCCCAGCCCCGCGTGCACAACCCGATCCAGCAGCGGCAGGGGCGCCTGCACGACGTGGTCTTCGCCGGGATGTACTTCCGCGACAAGCACCCCGAGCGCCGCGAGCAGATGGAGACCGTCATCGACCCGGTCAGGGAGCTGGGTCTGCACATCTTCGCGCGCAACGGCGAGGTGGACGAGAAGTACGCCTGGCCGGAGAAGTACCGGCCGCACATCGTGGGCGAGCTCCCCTACGACCAGATGCTGGCCGCGTACCGGATGTACAAGGTCTTCCTCAACGTCAACTCGGTGCTCGACTCGCCGACCATGTGCGCCCGGCGGGTCTTCGAGCTGTCCGCCTGCGCCACGCCCGTCGTGTCGGGGTGGTCACGGGCCGTCGAGGAGACCTTCGGCGACCTCGTCCCCATCGCGCGCGAGCCGGTCGAGTCGTACAACCAGGTCCTGCACCTGATCAACAGCCCCGAGCTGCGGGCCAGGATGGGGCACCTGGCGATGCGCGAGGTCTTCGACAAGCACCTGTTCTCGCACCGCGTGGACCAGATCCTCCAGGACCTCGGGCACCAGGTGCAGCCCAGGTCGCGCTCGATCTCGGTCGTGCTGCCCACCAACCGCGCCTCCCAGATCGAACATGCCATCTCCTCCGTGGCCCGCCAGATCCACCGGCCGCTCCAGCTCGTCATGGTGCTGCACGGGCTGGACATCGACCCGGTCGTGGTCGCCGACAAGGCCCGCATGGCGGGCATCACGGACGTCGTCGTCCTGCCCGCCGACGCGTCCCTGTCGCTCGGCGCCTGCATGAACCTGGGCATCTCGGCCGCCGAGGGCGACCTGATCGCCAAGATGGACGACGACAACCTGTACGGGGAGCACTACCTGTCGGACCTGGTGCGCGCGTTCGACTACTCCGACGCCGAACTGGTCGGCAAGGGGGCGCACTACGCGTACTTCGAGGGCAGCAACACGACCATGCTCCGCCTGCCGGGGCTGGAGCACCGCTACTCCTTCCTGGTCCAGGGCGGCACGTTCCTCGGCAAGGCGGACATGTTCCGCTCGTACGGCTTCGCGGACATCACCCGTGGTGAGGACACCCACCTGGTGCGGCGGCTGAAGGAGGACTCCGTCAAGATCTACTCGGCGGACCGCTTCAACTTCGTCTACTGGCGCAGCGCGGACGCGTCGATGCACACCTGGCAGGCGGACCACATCAAGCTGACCCGCAACGCCCAGTTCTCCTTCGTCGGCCGCCCGGACGACCACGTCCTCATCTAGGCCGGCGTCCCTTTGAGGAGAGCGCCGCGGAGGAGGTCCGCGGCACGCGCCCCCTGCGGACGGTGGCCGGCCCCGTTGGCCCGGCGCCCCTCCGCGACGCCCGCTCCCGACGCGCATCGGCGGGCGTCCCTTTGGGAGCGTCGGGCAGGTGGTGCGGGCGGCGCCGCCCTCCGTCCTCGAAGGACCCCGGCCGAAGTGCGGCGGGTCAGTGGGTGATCTGGGCCAGGTTCTGGTCGGCGAGGCGGGCGAGCTCGTAGAGCCCCTGCGGCTTCACCCGCTGCCCCACCACCAGCATGCTCATGATCAGCGTCCCCCGCCGGATCATGACCGACCCGATCTGCGCGTTCTTCTGACCCCCCGCCGCCGTCGTGAGGTAGGCCCGCGACTCGTCGCCCTTGGCCGGCATCGCCAGCATGCGCGTCTTGTAGGTCACCTGCGTGCCGCTCACGTCCGCGGTGTACGAGTTGCACTCCTTGGGCAGCGGCGCCGGGAAGGCCTTCCCGGGCAGCGCCACCACGGCCTGCGTGATCGAGCCGCGGTCGGCGGCGAAGGCGATCACCGCCGCCGGCGCCTGGGCGACGTCGGGAGTGTCGGCGTCGAGCTGGGCCGCGCCCGCGCACTCCGGCCGCTGCAGCTTGGCCGCGCGGACGGCCGCGAGGCCCTGCTGGGTGGACTTGAGCGAGCCGAACGCGCCCAGCTCGGGCCCGTACGCGACGTGCATGCCCTTGGGCACCGGCAGCAGGGCGGCGCGCAGCCGGGCCGTCTCGGCGGACGCCTGCGGCGCGGACGACGCGGCGGCCGCCGGCGCCGCCGACGGGGCGTTGTCGGCGGAACATCCGGCAATAGCCAGCAAACTCAGGAATATACCGGAAATGGGCTTCAGCATTCGTCCTCCAATTCGCTCCAGCGGTATTGTCAAAACGCTAGAGGAATGGAAGGCCGGACAGCCGAGTAACGTCGCTATTCGCGGGATTCAGTGGTTTTACGAGCGATTTCCGGTTCGTTGCCGTTTGGCGATCCGCCGTTGAGCAGGGCTCTGGCCAGGCCCAATCCGGCACCCCCGAGCGTGAGCGCCTTGGCGAGCATTTCCTCGACGCCCTGCGCGCCGTTCAGGACCACCATGTGTTCGACGTTTCCGAACGCCTTCGAGCCGGCCTCGACGATTTCCGGCCAGCGTTCGGCGAGTTGCTGCGCGACGACCGCCTCCTGGTTGCTCGCCAGCGCCTCCGCGCGGGCCTTGATGGCCTCCGCCTGCGCCAGACCCTTGGCCCGCGCGGCCTCGGCCTCGGCGATGCCGCGCAGCCTGGTCGCCTCCGACTCCGCCTCGCCGCGCAGCCTGATGCCCTCGGCCTCGGCCTGCGCCTCGGCGACCGCCGCGCGCCGCGCCGCCTCCGCGAGCGTGACCTGCTCGTACGCCCTGGCGTCCGCGGGCCTGCGCACCTCGCCTTCCAGCCGCTTCTCGGCGAGCAGGGCCTCGCGTTCGGCGGCGGTCGTCTGCTGGACCACGACCTCCTGGCGGGCGGTGGCCTCGGCCAGCGGGCCCGCCTGCTTGGCCGCGGCCGACGCCCGGTCGATCTCGGCCTGGTACCCGGCCTGCTGGATGCGGGCCTCGCGGACCGCGGCGGCCTTCTTGATGGCGGCCTCCTGCTCGGCGGCGTTGGCCTCCTGGTCGCGGTGTGCCTCGGCGATCCTGGCCAGCGAGGCCACGGCGGCCGCGTGCGGGCGGCCGAGGTTGGAGATGTAGCCGGTGGCGTCGTCGATCTCCTGGATCTGCAGGGAGTCCACGTTCAGGCCGAGCTTGCTCATCTCGTCGGCCGACGACGTGCGGATCTCGTTGGTGAGCGCGTCCCGGTTGACGATCAGGTCCTCGACCGTGAGGTTGCCGATGATCGAGCGCAGGTGGCCCGAGAAGAGCTGGTGCGTCTTCTCGTCCACGGTCTTCTGCTGGTCGAGGAAGCGGCGGGCGGCGTTGGCGATGGAGACGAAGTCGTCGCCCACCTTGTAGATCACCACGCCGCGCACGTGCACCGGGATGCCCTGCTTGGTGACGCACTTGACCTCGAGCTGGGAGACGCGGCTGTCGAGCGACATGCGGCGCGCGGTCTGGAACCCCGGGACGACCAGCGCGCCCTTGCCCGTGACGATCTTGAAGCCGAGCGTCTCCCGGCCGCGGGCGCCCAGGCCCGAGATGAGGATCGCCTCGTTCGGCTCCGCGACCCGCCAGACCAGCTTGAACGCCACGACGCAGATGAACGCGATGAGGGCGATGATGCCTGCGAGCATTAAGTCCATGACCTGCTCCCGGGAGGACGTCGTCGTATAAGTTGCCGACCAGACTTCCCGGCTCGCCCCAATTAGAAGGTACGCCCGATCAAGGCGCTTTACTAGATATTTCCGGCTCCGTCCCATTGGGAGTCCCATTGGGAGCGGCGCCGTTAAGTAGGGCCCTGGCCAGGCCGATTCCGGCGCCGCCGAGCGTGAGGGCCTTGGCCAGCAGTTCCTCGACGCCCTGGGCGCCGTTCAGCACCACCATGTGGTCCACGTTCCCGAACGCCTTCGCGCCCGCCTCCACGACCTCCGGCCAGCGCTCGGCGAGCTGCTGGGCGATGACCGCCTCCTGGTTCTCCTTCAGCGCCTCGGCACGGGCCCTGATCGCCTGCGCCTCCGCCAGGCCCTTGGCCTCCGACGCCTCGGCCTCGGCCAGGCCCAGCGCCTTGGCGGCCTCGGCCTGGGCCAGACCGCGGGCCCGGGCTGCCTGGGCCTCGGCCTCACCGGCGATCTTCGTGGCGGCGCCGGAGGCCTCGCCGCGCAGCCGTACGGACTCGGCGTCCGCCGCGGCGGCCAGCTTGACCTGGGAGGCCTGCGCGGCGGCGCGCAGCTCGGTCTCCCTGGCCTCGGCCTCCGCCTGCGCGATGCGGGCGTCACGCTCGGCCTGGGAGAGCGTGACGGTCTCGTACGCCTTGGCGTCGGCGGGCTTGCGCACCTGCGACTGCAGCCGCTGCTCGGCGAGCTTGGCCTCCAGCTCGGCGGCCCTCGTCTCCTGGACCACCACCTCCTGGCGGGCGGTCGCCTCCGACAGCGGGCCGGCCTGGCGGGCGGTGGCCTGGGCCTGGTCGATCTCGGCCTGGTAGGAGGCCTCCTTGATGCGGGAGTCGCGGCGGGCGGCGGCCATGTTGGCGGCGGCGATCTGCTCGGCCTCGGTGGCCTCCTGGTCGCGCTGGGCCTGGGCGATGCGGGCGGTGGAGGCGACCTTGGCGGCGTGCGGCTTGCCGAGGTTGACGATGTAACCGGTCTCGTCGTCGATCTCCTGGATCTGCAGGGAGTCGACGATCAGGCCCAGCTTGCTCATCTCGTCGGCGGCCGAGGCCCTGGTCTCGCTGGTCAGGCGCTCGCGGTTGAGTATGAGGTCCTCGATGGTGAGGTTGCCGATGATCGAGCGCAGGTGGCCGGTGAACAGCTCGTGGATGGCGCTCGTCATGAAGTCCTGCTGGTCGAGGAAGCGGCGGGCGGCGTTGGCGATGGAGGACAGGTCGTCGCCGACCTTGTAGATGACCACGCCGCGGATGTGCACGGGGATGCCCTGCTGGGTTACGCAGGAGACCTGGAGGTTGGCGGCCCTGGTGTCCAGCCGCAGCCGCCTGGCCGCCTGGAACCCGGGCAGCACCGCCGCACCCTTGCCTGTGATGATCTTGAAGCCCAGGCTGTCCACGCCCTCGCCGCGACGGCGGGCGCCCAGCCCGGAGATGATCAGGGCCTCGTTGGGTTCCGCGACCCGCCACACGGCCTTGAACAGCAGGATGATGATGACTGCGGCGGCGACGATGCCGCCGGCGGCGATGTAGAACTCGGGGGACATCGGAGCGGCCTCCCTTAGACGAGCGCCCTGACCACGTAGACGGTCCGCGGGGGGAAGTACTCGACCACGACCACGATGGATCCGGTCAGGAACTCCTCGTCGGGCACGCTGGGATGTGCGTAGAACGCCTCCACGCCGCCCCTGACCGGGATCATGACCTCGCCGACGAGCCCTGGGCCGATCTTTCCCGTGACCCTGCCCTGCTTGCCGACCACCTGACTCCCCCCGCTCGCGATATTCCGGACGCTACTCCAAACGAGCATGCGCGGTAATAGGCCGCACGAAAGATTCCGGCGGGCCCGGATACTCGGACATTCGGGACGATCGACCCCTGAGACGACGATTGACGCCTGAGGAACGGGGTATGCGCGGTTCGACGGTTTGGGCTCGGCCTGGCGGCGCCGTCACGGCAGCCCTCCGCGCTGTGGAGGTGAAGGCGCTGTGAAGCTGTGGCCGCGGGTCTTCCTGATCGGGTTCGTCTTGTGGCTGGCCAGCGTCGCGGTCACCGCCTGGACGGCCAACTCCAACCTCGTGCCGACCGTGGTGCTGTTCGGCAGCTTCCTGGTGCCCGTGACGTTCGTGGTCTGGGCGTACGGCCGCGACCGCTCGCCGCAGGTGACGGTCGAGCTGCTGTTCGTGGCCTTCGTGGTGGGCGGCGTGCTGGGCGTGCTCGGCGCCTCCCTCCTCGAGAGCCTGCTGATCCGCCCATCGATCGTCATGTACATCCTCGTCGGCCTCATCGAGGAGGGCGTGAAGCTCGGCGCGCTGATGTTCGTCACCAGGAGGATGGCCCGGCGTTCCGCCCGGGACGGCATCGTGCTCGGCGCCACCGTCGGCTTCGGCTTCGCCGCGTTCGAGAGCGCCGGGTACGCCTTCAACGCCCTCTTCACCGCCGACGGCCTGTCGCTGTCCCAGCTCGTCGAGACCGAGGTGCTGCGCGGCATCCTGTCGCCCGTCGGGCACGGCCTGTGGACGGCCATCGCGGGCGGCGTGCTGTTCGCGGCGCGCGGCCGGATCACCGGCTCCGTCGTCCTGGCCTACCTCGGTGTCTCGCTGCTGCACGCCCTCTGGGACTCCATGACCGCCATCGCGATCGCGATCACGCTCGTGCTGACCGGCCAGCCGTGGCAGTGGGAGCTCCTGCGTATCGGCCGGGTCCCGAACGTGACCGCGTGGCAGGTGCACGTGTACACCATGGTCAACTGGGCCGGGCTCATCGCGATCTCCCTGGTAGCGCTGCTGTGGCTGCGGACGATCGCCGCCAGGGCACGTCGCGATCGCGAGATCTTGTCCCAATAATCACGGTAATGAACGTGTTCCTCCCACTGCGCCGGAACCATAAACGGTGCTAGTCTCCTATGCGATCTTCCGGAGGTGTATTTACACAAGGTGTGGAAATGCCCCCGACTCGAGGTTGGGACATGGGCTCGCGAAACCGGTCAATTCGGTTCAAGATCTTCTTATTGTTGCTGCTACCCCTTCTGTCTCTGAGCGCGCTCTGGGGTTTCGTCCTCAACCTCACCATGGGCGACGCCCAGTCACTGCTCCGCGCGAACACGCTCTATCGGACTATCGGCGTCACCTCCACGGACCTGGGACTACAGCTGCAGGCCGAGCGGGTGCGCTCCGCCGAGACGCTCACTACGCGTAAGCTCACCTCGGTGCTCAGCGCCCAGCGCGCCCGCACCGACCGGTCCGTCACCGACTTCAAGCTGGCCGTCATGGAGGCCGGCGGCTCGGTAGGCGACGACCTGCGACTGCCGCTCGGCACCCTCGAATCCGCCCTCGGCCGCCTCGCGGCGATCAGGGCCGACATCGACGGCGGCCTCGGCTCCCGGCTGGCCGGGCTGAACGAGTACAACCGCATCCTCGACGGGATCTTCACCCTCTACGACCACCTGGTCTCCGTCTCCGACCTGACGATCTTCCAGCAGGCGTCCTCGCTGCAGGCCATGGGCATGGCCAGGGAGTACATCGCCAGGGAGCACGCGCTCATCATCGGGGCGCTGGCCGACCGCCGGCTCACCGCGCCCGAGGTCTCCGCCTTCACCGAGTACGCGGCCTCCAGGAAGTTCCTCCACGCGCGCGGCCTGGCCGGGCTCGACGTGACGCTGCGCCGGCCGTACGAGCAGGTCTTCGCCACCGAGCCGTTCCAGACCTTCGCCACCACGGAGGCGCGGATCATCAAGACCGGCAGCCCGCCCCCCACCGCCGAGGCGTGGACCGAGGCCGTCGACAAGCTCACCTCGCGGCTCGACCAGCTCGGCTCCTCCTCCGCCGGCGTGCTGGCCACGCGCACGTCCGAGGCCGCGACCTCCACCATCGTCAAGATCTCCGTCGCCGGCGGCGTGGGCTTGATCGCCGTGCTCGCGTCGATCATCATCTCTGTACGCTTCGGTCGCCGCCTGGCCGGCGAGCTGGCCGGGCTGCGTACCGCCGCGATCGAGCTGTCGCAGAGCCGGCTGCCCGACATCGTCGAGCGGCTGCGCAGGGGCGAGGACGTCGACGTGCGGAAGGAGGCCAAGGCGATCAAGGTGCACGGTTCCGCCGAGATCAGCGACGTCGCCAGTGCCTTCGGCTCCGTGCAGCGCACCGCCGTGACGGCGGC
Organism: Nonomuraea sp. NPDC049625; assembly: GCF_040675285.1. Taxonomy (NCBI): domain Bacteria; kingdom Bacillati; phylum Actinomycetota; class Actinomycetes; order Streptosporangiales; family Streptosporangiaceae; genus Nonomuraea; species Nonomuraea sp. NPDC049625. The sequence goes on from NZ_JBFAOQ010000014.1 coordinate 235,942, forward strand.
GGTCGGCCAGGCCGCGATGCGGCGCGGGGTCGGCCAGGTCTTCCTCAACCTCGCCCGGCGCAAGCAGGGCCTGCTGCACCGGCAGCTGTCGCTGCTGGACGCCATGCAGCGCCGTACGCACGACCCCGACCGGCTCGAGGAGCTCTTCCGCCTCGACCACCTGACCACCCGCATGCGCCGGCACGCGGAGAGCCTGATGATCCTCTCCGGGTCCGCGCCGGGACGGGCCTGGCGCAAGCCGGTGCCCGTGATCGACATCGTCCGCGCGGCCATCGCCGAGATCGAGGACTACACCAGGGTCACCGTCGAGGGCATGCCGGTCGCCGCGGTCGACGGCACCGCCGCCGCCGACCTCACCCACCTGGTGGCCGAGCTGGTCGAGAACGCCACCATCTACTCGCCGCCGGACACCACGGTCCAGGTGCGCGGCGACCTGGTGAGCAACGGATACGTCATCGAGGTGGAGGACCGCGGGCTCGGGCTGTCGGTCGCCGAGTATTCGGCGTTCAACACGCGGATGGCCGCGCCGCCGGAGTTCGACCTGGCCGACAGCGACAGGCTGGGCCTGTTCGTGGTGGCCAAGCTGGCGCAACAGTACGGGATCAAGGTGCTGCTGCGGCGGTCGCCCTTCGGCGGGACGACGGCCATCGTGCTCGTGCCGCGTTCGATGGTGACCGAGCAGGCGGCGCTGGAGGCGGGCGACATCGACGGCAAGGCCGATCTGCCGAGCCGTACGCGGAAGAAGGCGCTCGCCGTGGTGACCTCCGGCACGCACGCGGGACTGCCCAGACGCGTGCGCCAGACCAACCTGGCGCCGCAGCTCAAGGAGAGCCCGCCGCTCGGGCAGGAGCGGGCTCCCGAGCAGGAGCCGCGTGGCCAGGAGCCGCGTGGCCAGGAGCCGCCGCCCGAACGCTCTCCTGACGAGGTAAGGGACTTGTTCTCCGCGTTCCAGCGGGGGACCCAACGCGCCCGAGAAGAAGCCTCTGAGGAGGGGCCATGAGTAAGGGGGATGCATGACTTTGCCGACCACCAACACCGGTGAGCTCAACTGGCTGCTGGACGATCTTGCCACCAGGGTCGCCGCAGTGCGCCAGGCGGTCATCTTGTCGACCGACGGCCTCGCGATTGGGTACTCGAAGGGCTTGATCCGGGAGGACGCCGAGCATCTGTCGGCGGTTGCGGCCGGGTTCCAGAGCCTGGCCCGTGGCACCGGACGCCATTTCGGCGGTGGCGACGTGCGTCAGACCATTGTGGAGATGGAGTCGGCCTTCCTGTTCGTGACAGCGGCGGGACAGGGCACCTGCCTGGCCGTGATCGCCGATGCGAACGTGGACGTCGGCCACATCGCCTACGAGATGGCGATGCTGGTCAAGCGGGTTGGCCAGCACATCACCACCAATCCGCGCGCTGGAGCGTCATGAGCGATAGCCCGCAGTGGTTCGATGAGGACGCGGGGCCCGTCGTTCGGCCCTATGCTCTCATCCGCGGCCGTACGCGTTCCTCAGGGGACACGTTCGACCTCGTGGCAACCGTGCGCGCCGTCGGCGACCCGCCTGGCGAGCTCGGTCCCGAACAGCAGCTCATCCTGCGGGCAGCACGCAATCCGATCTCGGTGGCCGACCTGGCCGTCGAGCTCGACCTGCCCGTCGGCGTCGTCCGGGTCCTGCTGGGCGACATGCGTGACCACGGGCTCATCTCGGTGTCGTCGCCCTCATCCGGAGGGTCGCGGTCGAATGAGCGCATTCTCAAGGAAGTGATCAATGGACTCCGTGCTCTCTGAGGACCCCGTCGCGCTGAAGATTCTCATCGCAGGGGGGTTCGGCGTCGGCAAGACCACACTGGTCGGGGCGGTCAGCGAGATCAAGCCGCTGCGCACGGAAGAGGTGCTCTCCGACCGTGGGATCGGGATCGACGACCTCGACGGCGTGGAGGCCAAGAACACCACGACCGTGGCGATGGACTTCGGCCGCATCACGATCCGCGACGGGCTGGTCGTGTACCTGTTCGGGACGCCCGGGCAGGAGCGGTTCTGGTTCATGTGGGACGAGCTGTCCTACGGCGCGCTGGGCGCCGTCGTCATCGCGGACACGCGCCGGCTGACCGACTGCTTCCCGTCCGTCGACTACTTCGAGCAGCGCGGCACGCCGTTCGTGGTGGCCGTCAACTGCTTCGAGGGGGCGGCGCGGCACAGCGTCGAGGACGTGCGCATCGCGCTCGACCTGGACGACGACGTGCCGGTCATGCTGTGCGACGTGCGGCGGCGCACCTCCGCCAAGGAAGTCATGATCGCCCTCGTGGAGCACTCCCTGCGGACACTGACCTCAGCGAACTAGAGCGCCCTGAGGCCGTTGATCACCTCTCGGAGCAGGCTCTCCGTGGGCGTCGCGGCCTTGTCGCGCGGCGGGCGGACCGTGACCAGTCCGTGGTCGAGCAGGTCGCCCAGCAGCACTCTCACGACGCCGACGGGCAGGCCCAGATCCGAGGCGACCTCGGCGACGGGCCTGGTCTGACCTGCCACGACGCCCAGCAACCGCCGGTGCTGAGCGCTGAGCTCCGCCTTGGCCGGGACGGGCAGCCCCGTCCCGGCGACGGTCGCCAGCAGGTCGAGCGCGTTGGAGGAAGTGGGCCTGGTGCGCCCACGCGCGACCGCGTACGGCCGCACGACGGGCCCCGCCTCCTCATCGACCCACTCGTGCTCGCCGCTCACGATTGAGATCCCCCATCCTGTTCACTGGCGTCCTGCCGCCCGCGCTGCCAGCCCGACTGGAGCGAGGAGAGCAGCGCCCTGGTCTCCTCTGGTGAGCGCTCCTCGGCCGGCGGCGCTGGTGGCGGTGTCTGCTTGAGCCGCTGCGGCAGGTCCGCCTGCCGCTCGCGCTGCGGCAAGCCGGTCTCCCGCTGCCGCTCGCGCTGCGGGAGCCCCGTCTCCCTCTGGCGGTCACGCTGTGGCAACCCGGTCTCCCGCTGCCGCTGGCGGCGCGGCAGGTCGGGCTCCTGCTGCTGCGGCAGGGCCACCGGGCCGCTGCCCGTCTGCTGCTGTGACGCCTGCTGTGACACTTGCTGGGGCACGGCCACGGGGCCGGTCCCGCCCGCCTGCTGGCCCCGCTTGCTGGTACGGACCCGGCGCGGCAGCTCGCCGGGCCCCGTGGGCTCCTGCCGGACCTCACCGCGGCCGAGCACCGAGACCGAGACGGACTCGAACTCCAGCGGCTGCACCGGGGTCGCCATGGGCTCCACCAGGGAGCCGGGCACGAGCACGATGGCGGTGGTGCCGCCGTACGGCGAGGGCTTGAGCGTCACCTTGACGCCGTGCCTGGCCGCGAGCATGCCGACCACCGCGAAGCCCAGCCGTTCGGTCTGGGAGGGGTCGAACTCCTGCGGGCTGGCCAGGCGCGCGTTGATGCCCCTGCGGACGGCATCGTCCATGCCCAGGCCGCGGTCCTCGATCTCGACCGCGAAGCCCCGGCCGACCATCTCACCGCGTACGGAGACTTCGTTGCTGGGCGAGGAGAAGGAGGCGGCGTTCTCGATCAGCTCGGCGAACAGGTGCATGAGGTCGGCCACCGCCGCGCCCGAGACGCCGCACTCGTTCATCGGGTAGACGCGTACCCGGGTGTACTCCTCGACCTGGGCCGCCGCGCCGCTCAGCACGTCCTCGATCGGGATGACGCCGCGCCACCTGCGGCCCGCCGCGCCGCCCGAGAGCAGCACCAGGCCCTCGGCGTGGCGGCGCATGCGGGTGGTCAGGTGGTCGAGCCTGAACAGGCGCTCCAGCGCCTCCGGGTCCTCCGTCTGGCGCTGCATCTCGTCGAGCATCTTGAGCTGGCGCTGCAGCAGCGACTGGCTGCGCCTGGCGAGGTTGCGCAGCGCCTGCGACACGCCCTCGCGCAGCCTGGCCTGCTCGACGGCCGCGTCCACGGCCGTGCTCTGCACGCTGTCGAACGCCGTGGCCAGGTCGGTGACCTCGCTGGTCGAGCCTCGGCCCACCGTGATGGGCGGCGCCTCGGTGGCGATGTCCACGCTCTCGCCCTTGCGCAGCTTCGTCACGACGTCCGGGAGCCTGATCTCGGCCAGGTCCAGCGCGGTACGGCGCAGCGTCCTCATCTCGCGGGTGAGCCTGCGGCCGACCTTGATCGAGATGACGATGGAGAAGATGACGGCGATGAGGCCGAGCGCGCCCGCGATGGCGGCCCGCACCACGATGCCGATGCCCGCGGGCTCCATCCTGGCCAGCAGCTTGTCGCCGGTGCGCCAGACGGCCTCGCGGTATTCCTTCTGCACCTGCTCGGAGACGCCCCGCCACAGCTCGACGTCCACCGGCTGGCCGGAGATGTAGCTCTCCAGCAGGTTCTCCATGGTGCCGTAGCGCGGGGAGTAGTACAGCTTCTCGAACGGGGCCCGCAGCTCGGTGTCGAGGTTGGCCAGGGCCTTGGGGAACAGGTACGTCCGGGTGTTGTCCAAACCGGCCAGCAGGTGGAGGTCGGCGTGCATGGTCATCCGGCCGTTGGCGGCGACGATCAGCGCGTGCTCCCGGCTCAGCAGCTCGCGTACCTCGTCGGCGGCGATCAGGCCCTGCGCCTGGAGCGCCATCTGGAGGTCGGTGCTGACCATCATCCTGGAGTACAGCAGGTGGATCTCGTCGGAGACCTTCGCGTACTCGGTGACGAGGGTGCCGGGGGTGAGCTTGCGGTCGTCCACCTTGCGACGGATGTCCGGGATCCGGTTGATCGCCTCGAAGACGTTCTGGAGCTGGGTCTTCATGTCCTGCGTGAGCGCCGACTGCACGTCCTCGGACATGGCGCGCTCACGCAGCGTCTTGCGGTTGTTGTCGACCTTGGCCCGCGCCTTGTTCAGCGCGTCGGGGTCCGTGACCGTGCCCGCGATCCGCTCGGCGGAGGCCAGGCGCTCGGTCTGGAGGTTGGAGATCAGGCCGTCGGCGTTGTTGATGACGCCCGTCCAGATCGTCTCGACCTTGAGCAGGTTGAGCGCGTCCCCCGACGTGGTGCTCGCGGCGAAGCCCCAGAGTGCGACCAGGGAGACCAAGGGGATGACGAGCAGCGTCGAGATCTTGAATCTGATGGATCTGCCCGATGCCATGACACCCGCTCCCGGATAGAAGATCGCGGGAGAGAATAGCATCGAAACAGGTGGTTTTAAGATCGACTTGCGATAAATCTGTGATATGTCAGGAAATCCGCATGTTGCGCAGCAGCCCGCCGGCTGACCGGACGCCAGGTCAGCCACGCCAGCCACGCGGCCAGCACGCCCAGCAACGTCACCTCGGCACCCAGCAGCAACCGCTCGACGAGACCGATCATCACCCGCTCGCCGGGCAGGGCCACGTACGTGATCGCCAGCAGCCCGAACCCCCCGGCCAGGGTCACCCACTCCACCACCCGCGCCACGGGCTTCCAGCGGGCGTCTGAGCCCAGTCTGGGCACCATCAACAGCCCGGCGGCGGGCAGGCTCACGAACGCCGCGACGGACACGTACCGGTGGATCTGGGCCGCGAGGTCGAGATCCACCCCGAGGGGTGTGGTCGGGACCAGGGCCGCAACGACCAGAGCCCCGGACCACACCCCCAGCAACCACTGAGGCATCCCCCGCACCGGCGCCCCGGCCGCCCGCAACCCCACGAGCAGCGCCAGGGATCCCAACCCGAGCACCGCCATGGCGACCTCCGTGACGCCCCCGCGGTCGGACACGGCGTATTCGCTGACGGTTGTGCTCATGGGGTCGAACTGGGGATCGGGCCCGAACTGCCCGACCAGCACGGCGACCACCGAGAACAGGATCGCGGCACAGGCGATCAGGGGGGAGAGCCTCTTCACTGCGGTCATGAAGCAACTCTCCCGCCGGGGGCAGCCCTCTCACATCGGGCTCCGTCCCCGAGCCGACCCTGACCCGACCCTGAGGTCACATGCCTGCGCGATGGGCCTCGCTGAGCTGGATGATCTGGACGTAGTTGCCGTCCGGGTCGATCGCGGTGGCGAACAGGCTGCCGTCGCGGTCCTCGACCTCCGCCAGCCACGTCACGCCCGCGCTGTCCATGCGCGCGGCGACCGCGCGGGCGTCGGCCACGTCGAAGTTCAGGACCACCCTGCCGGGCTCGGGATTCTTGTCCGACACATCCGTCCGCGTGTCGATGAACAGGTAGAACTCGCCGAACTTGAGCACCCCGTACCCGCCGACGTCGGAGTTGTCCTCCGGGTCGAGGGCGTCGACGTACCAGGTGCGCAGACGCTCGGGGTTCGTGCTGGCGAGCAGCAGGCTGCCGAGAACGGGTCGCCTCATCGCGAGCTCCTCCGATGGTGTTGACGTGCTTTCCATCAGACAGACCGGACAGGGCGGGAGAACTCATCGCTGTGAACGCAAAAAACCTCCGCGCGGCGCGCCCAGCCGGGCGTGCCGCGCGGAGTTCGGCGCCGTGGGTCAGCCTGTGCGGAGGGTGAGCCCGTAGACGCTCAGGATCTCGTTGACGGGCTGGTGGTACGTGGTCCCGCCGACGGAGCAGTTGCCGGAGCCGCCCGAGGTGACGCCCTGGGCCTGGCTGCCCGAGATGAACGAGCCGCCGGAGTCGCCGGGCTCGGCGCAGGCGCTGGTGCGGGTCAGGCCGGTGACGGTGCCCTGCGGGTACGTGACCGTGGCGTTGTGCTGCTGGATGGTGCCGCAGCGCCAGCCGGTGGTCGAACCGGAGCGGCAGATGGACGAGCCCACCGCGGCCTGGGTGGAGCCGCGGACGATCACGTTCGCGCCGCCGGAGCCGCGTACCCACGGCTGCGCGGTGTTGCCGGGAGCGGCGACCCACGCGTAGTCGTTACCCGGGAAGGAGGCGCCCTGGAAGGTGCCCGTCGGGTTGGTGGTGTTGGTGGCCACGCGGCAGTGCCCGGCGGTGACGAAGCCGGGGGTGCTGCCCCTGGTGACCGAGAAGCCGACGCTGCAGCGACTGGAGCCGATGTAGAACGGCGCGCCGCCGATGATGTTGATGAGCGGAACGGGCCGCTCGGCGGTCGCCGACACGCTGACCGCGCTCCTGTCCACGCCCGCGGCCGTGGCCAGGGCCTCGGCGGCCTCCACCGTGGGCGCCTGGATGGCGACGCTGTTGGTCTTCACGTCCACGAACCAGAGCGCCGCCCCGGCCTGGGCCTTCTTCGGCGCCTGGTCGAGCTGCTGCACGACCGCGTCGAGCTGGGCGAGCGAGCGCGCGACCACGACCGGCTCGGCGCCCTGCGCCTTGATGGTGCCGGTGGCGTTGGGGTCGGTGGTGGCGACCAGGAACTTGGAGGCGTCGTCGTTCAGCCAGGCGCCGCCGTACGACGCGCCGAGCTGGGAGGTGAGCGTGGCCTGCGTGGACGCGGCGCGTTCCTCGTTGGCCAGGCGGGCGTTGACCTGCTGCTCGGAGAGTCCGAGGTCCCGTTCGAGCGCGTCCACGACGGGCGGGGGAAGGGATGGGGAGGCGGATTGAGGCGCCGGGTCGGCTGCTGCGGGGCTGAGGGGGGTGGCCAGGCAGGCGGCGAGGATGACGCCGCCAACCAACGCACAGCGTTTACTCGACATGTGCACTCCTCGGGTGGGGGTGCTGTCAAGCTAACGGTTGCTAAGGCGCCTGCCAGCATGCCAAAGAGCCTCTATTTCGGTGTTATGGGGTCTTTTCGGACACAGGCTATGGACCGATTTATCGCCTAAAAGGTGAGCGGTCTGGTAGGTCGGTATGGTCCCGTTGCTGGAGGTGTTCTCTTTGCGAAACGGTGTTCGCCATCTGCTCGGCGCCGGCGCGGGACTGCTGGCCACCCCGCTGATTGCAACCGGTTTCATCGTGGGGATCGAACGCTATCGCCACACGGCGGCCATGACCGTCGACTGGGTCGTGCCGGCCGCGTACGTCGGCACGGTGGTGCTCATCGGGATCCTGGCCGGGTCGAGGATCTCACCGCTCGCCTCGCTGCTGCCCGGCCTGGCCTTCCTCGGTTTCATCGGAGCGGCGCCCTCGCTCTTCCCCTCACGCTGGCGGGCGGCCAGGACCGACCCGCCCCCGCCGCCTCCGCGGGAGGCCCCGGAGCCGCCGCCACTGCCCAAGCGGATCCCGTCCTCCCATCGCTGAGGGCCGGGATCGCTAGGCGGACCTGGCCTCCGGCAGCGGGATCCACTTGTGCGCCCAGGTCACCAGCTCGTCCAGCACCGGCCGCAGCTCCTGTCCCATCTCGGTCAGGTGGTATTCGACGCGCACCGGCGACGTGGGCAGCACGCGGCGCTCGATGAGCCCAGCGCTCTCCAGCTCGCGCAGCCGCCGGGCCAGCATCGTGTCGTTGATGCCGGGGATGGCCGCCTTGAGGTCGGCGTACCGGTGGGCGCCCTTGAAGATCATGTGGATCACCGCGCCCGACCACCGGGCGCCGATCAGCTCTAAGGCGATGTGGAAGCGCGCGCACACCAAATCGAGACTCATGCCACAAATCCTATCAGCGCTTGCTCAGAAATATGTAGTAGCTCAATAATGTTGAGCATCTACACCGCCTGAGTGAAGGAGCATGCCATGGGCAAGCCGGTCCTGCAGATCGTCGTCGCCAGCACCCGTCCCGGCCGTGCCGGACGTCCCATCGCCGAGTGGTTCCACGGCAAGGCCGTGGAGTCGGGACTGTTCGAGGTCGAGCTGGTCGACCTGGCGGAGGTCGCGCTGCCGTTCCTGGACGAGCCCAACCACCCCCGGCTCAAGCAGTATGTGAACGCGCACACCAAGGAGTGGAGCGCCACCGTCGAGCGGGGCGACGCGTACGTGTTCGTGACCCCCGAGTACAACCACAGCTTCAACGCCGTGCTGAAGAACGCCCTCGACTACCTGCACCACGAGTGGCAGCACAAGGCGGCCGGGTTCGTCAGCTACGGCGGCGTCTCCGGCGGCACCCGCGCCGCGAACAGCCTGCGCCAGGTCACCAGCACCCTGAGGATGATCCCGGTGCTGGAGGCGGTGAACATCCCGTTCCACTCCCAGTTCATCGGCGAGGACGGCAAGGTGCACGCCAACGACGTCATGGACTCCGCCGCCGACGCCATGCTCGCCGAGCTGGCCAAGCTGACCGGCGCGTTGCGTTCGATGCGCGCCGCCTGAGCTACGCTGCCGGACGTGGCACTGGCTGTAGGTGTGGTGGTCCGTTACCGCAAGGCGGTGACGTACGGCGTGCACGCGCTGCTCGCCGCGCTGGAGAGCGCCGGGGTGGAGCACGAGCTGAGACTCGGCACCACCCCTGAGGAGACCGCGGAGCACATCATGGCCAGCCAGGCCGACCGCGTGCTCGTGCTCTGGTCGTTCTACTCGCCCGACGCCGAGGCCATGGCCGCCGAGCTGGCCACGGTCAGGTCGCTGAGCGGCGGCCGGGGGCTGCACATCGCGGGCGGCGTGCACGCCACGGCCGAGCCGCAGCAGGTCATCGACGCGGGCTGGGACCTGGCGGGGATCGGCGAGGGCGAGACCACGATCATCTCCCTCGTCCGGGCGCTCCAGCAGGACGAGCCACTCACCTCGGTGCCGGGGCTGGCGATCAAGGACGCCGACGGCGTCGCCCTGCGCACGAGGCCGGCGCCGCAGCTGCCGCTCGACGCGTTCCCCTCCTTCGTGGGCAGGAACGGGCCGATCGAGATCACCCGCGGTTGCCGCTACACCTGCCGCTTCTGCCAGACGCCGTTCATGTTCGGCGGGCAGTTCCGCCACCGCTCGGTCGCCAGCGTGCGCGAGCACGTGCGCGGGATGGTCGACAGGGGCCTGCGCGACATCCGCTTCATCACGCCGACCTCGCTCTCGTACGGCTCCCCCGGGCCCGATCCCGACCTGGGCAAGGTGGAGGAGCTGCTGGCCGGGGTCAAGGAGGAGCTGCCGGCGCGCGGCCGGGTGTTCTTCGGGAGTTTCCCCTCTGAGGTACGGCCCGAGCACGTCAGCCCAGAGGCCATGCGGATGCTCAAGCGCTACGTGGCCAACGACAACCTGATCATCGGCGCCCAGTCCGGCTCCGACAAGGTGCTGGCCGCCTCGGGCCGCGGCCACGACACCTCACCCGTGCGCGACGCCGTCAGGATCGCGGTCGAGCACGGCTTCCGGCCGAACGTCGACTTCATCTTCGGCATGCCGGGCGAGACCGAGAAGGACCAGGAGCAGTCGCTGAAGCTCGCCTCCGACCTGGCCGAGCTGGGAGCCCGCATCCACACCCACACGTTCATGCCGCTGCCCGGCACGCCGTGGCGGGACGCCGAGCCCGCGTTCATCCCGCTGGCGACCATGAGCGAGCTGGACCGGCTGGCGCAGCGCGGCGACGCCTACGGGCACTGGCGCAAGCAGGCCGAACACGCCGTACGGCTGGCCGAGACGGCCAAGGCCTACCCGCGCCGGGCACGGCGCCGGCGCACCGGCTAGTGATCGTCGTCGTCGAAGGTGTGCATGACCCGCTCGAACGCGTCGCTGACGGGACGCAGCGCCTGCGCGAACGCGTTGACCAGCGGACCGAAGATCTCCGTCACCTCGGTCAGGAAGTCGGGACTCTTGGTTTCGGGAGGCGACCAGCGCATGGCGTCCGCGCTCAGCGTCTCCCACTCGTCGACGACACCGTCGATGGCGTCGAGCACGTGGTCAGGATCGCTTGGCATGACCGTTCCCCGTGAAAGAAGGGTCGTATCACACCTACGGTACTTCAGACGGGGATGGACACGCCTACTCCGCCTCGGGTCTGAGCGCCGTACCTCTCCTTGTCGGCGGCCAGGTCGAGCGGACGGATGCTGGAACGCGCGGCGAGGACCTCGTCGGTGATCAGCGTGGCCGGCACCAGCCACGACACCTCGAACTCCAGCCCGTCGGGGTCCTTCGCGTACAGCGCCTTGGTCGTGCCGTGGTCGGACGAGCCGACCAGCGCGCCGAGCTCGCTCAGCTTGACCGCGACCCGCTCCAGCTCGTCGAGGGTGTCGACCTCCCACGCCAGGTGGTAGAGGCCCACGGACGTGCTGCCGGCCGGGGACGGGTCCGCCTTGGGGCCGATCTGGAACAGGCCCAGGTCGTGGTCGTTCGTCGAGCCGGGGGCCTGCAGGAAGGCGGCGCCCGGCATGCCCATCACGACGTCGAAGCCGAGGGCCTCGCGGTAAAAGCCGACGCTGCGTTCCACGTCGCGGACGTAAAGGACCGCGTGGTTGAGTCGCTGAACAGGCATGATGTGCCCCTTTCCGGGCGGAGTCCCGTCTCAAGTATATGAGAGTTCAACTAAATTGGGACCGTGACGAGATGGCTGGATGCGGACGAACAGCACACCTGGCGGAACTTCCTGGCGGCGACCCAGCTCATCAACGAGGCGCTCGACCGCCAGCTCCAGCGGGACGCGAGCATGCCGCACACGTACTACATGATCCTCGTGGCGCTCTCCGAGGCGCCCGGGCGGTCGATGCGGATGAGCGAGCTGGCCGCCAGGGCGCAGAGCTCGCAGAGCCGGCTGTCGCACGCCGTGGCGCGCCTGGAGGAGCGCGGGTGGGTCCGGCGCGAGCGCTGCCCCGACGACGGGCGCGGCAGCTTCGCGGTGCTCACGGACGCCGGGTTCGCCGCGCTGGCCGCCGCCGCGCCGGGACACGTCGAGGAGGTACGGCGGAGCCTGTTCGACGTGCTGACGCCCGAGCAGGTACGCCGGCTCGACGAGATTTGCGTCGCAGTGCGGAACACGCTGGAGGGGTAGCGAGCGAACTGTCGTGCCGAGGCCGTAGGTTTCTCCGGGTACCCGAACAAGGAGAGGCCGATGCACGACACCGATGAGGCGCTGTTCAGGGCTGTCCACGGCATCGCGGGACGGTTCGCCGGCCAGCCCGTGCCCGTGGTGATGGAGGCGTTGCTGCGCCACCTGCCCAAGGCTCCGGGCCTCGAGGTGGCGGAGATCCGCAAGATCGCCGAGGAGATCAGCGTGGGACGTGACCCCTCGGGCTTGTGAACAGCTGATCGCCAGGGGAGCATCGAGACATGTACGAGCCAACCCCTGAAGACCGATTCACCTTCGGTCTGTGGACGGTGGGCCGGCAGCCGCTCGATCCGGTGGAGAGCGTGCACCGACTGACCGAGCTCGGGGCCTACGGCGTCACCTTCCACGACGACGACCTGGCGGCCGTCCAGCCCGATCGCGACCGGGCGATCGCGGCCTTCAGGAAAGCGCTTGCCGAAATCGGGCCGGCCTACCGTGTCGAAGGGCTCGGCCTGCCCACGCTCAACCGCGGTGAGACGCTGGCCGATCTCGCCTCCGACGGCTTCGATCCGGACGTCGCCGCCGCGCGCGGATACCATTTCACGCATCTCAACCAGCTTGCGCTGGAGCACTTGTTAGGAGTTCGTGGGTGACGCTGGTCGCTGGGGTCGATTCCTCGACGCAGAGTTGCAAGGTCGTCATTCGTGACGCTGAGACGGGCGCGCTGGTCCGGCAGGGCCGCGCGCCGCATCCCGACGGCACGGAGGTGCATCCGTCGCACTGGTGGGACGCGTTGTTGCGGGCCATCGAGGAGGCCGGCGGGCTGGACGACGTGCTCGCCGTCAGTGTGGGCGGGCAGCAGCATGGCATGGTCTGCCTAGACGAGTCCGGAAATGTCGTACGTGATGCCCTGTTGTGGAACGACACCCGCTCCGCGCAGGCCGCCGCCGACCTCGTGTCGGAGCTGGGCGGGCCGGAGGCCTGGGCCACCGCCGTCGGGTCGGTGCCGGTCGCCTCGTTCACGGTGACCAAGCTGCGCTGGCTGGCCGAGCACGAGCCGGACAACGCGGCCCGTACGGCGGCCGTCTGCCTGCCGCACGACTGGCTCTCCTGGCGCCTGGCCGGCGCGTTCGCCTCGGGGACCTTCTCGGCCGACTCCCCGGTGCCGCCGCTCGACCGGCTCGCCACGGACCGGGGCGACGCCTCGGGCACGGGCTACTGGTCGCCGTCGACGGGCGCGTACCGGACGGATCTGCTGAAGCTGGCGTTCGGCTCGATCCCCCTGCTGCCCCGGGTGCTGGGGCCGGACGAGGCGGCGTACGAAGGGGGCGCGGCGCTGATCGCCCCCGGCACGGGCGACAACATGGCGGCGGCGCTCGGCGTGGGCGCCCGTTCCGGCGACGTCGTGGTGTCGCTGGGCACCTCCGGCACCGTGTTCGCGGTCGCGGAGTCGCCCAGCGCCGACCCGACGGGCGCGGTGGCCGGCTTCGCCGACGCGACGGGACGGTTCCTGCCGCTGGTGTGCACGCTCAACGCCGCCCGCGTCATGGACGCCGCCGCCCGCATCGCCGGGGTGAGCCTGGACGCGCTGAGCGATCTGGCTCTCCAGGCCCCGCCGGGGTCGGGCGGGCTGACGCTGGTGCCGTACCTGGAGGGCGAGCGCACCCCCAACCGCCCGACCGCGACGGGCTCCGTCCACGGGCTGACCCTGGCCACCTCCACCCCCGCCCACCTGGCGCGGGCGGCCATCGAGGGCATGCTGTGCGGCCTCGCCGACGCTCTCGACGCGCTGGGCACCAAGCCGGAGCGGGTGCTGCTGATCGGCGGCGCGGCCCGTTCCGAGGCGGTCCGCCGCATCGCCCCGACGATCTTCGGCGTCCCGATCACGGTGCCGCCGCCGGCCGAGTACGTCGCCAACGGCGCCGCGTACCAGGCCGCCACGCTGGTCACCACGCCGGACTGGCGGTCGGAGGAGACGGAGACGTACGAAGGGGACGCCGTCCCCTCGATCCGCGACCGCTACGCCCGCGCCACCACCCACATCCTCGACTGACCCCTTCGTTTCCGACCGCCTGCCCGGCTTGTTTCCGGTCGCCTGCCCGGCGCCCCTGACTTTCGACAGGGGCGCCGGTTGACCATCGGCCGATGACGGGCCCACCTCAGCGGCGCCAGGCTCGCTCCCATGAACGCCCCCTCCTCTCTCACCGGCGCCCCGATGGACACTCCCTTCCCCGGACGATGGATCGGCGGCGTGACGCTCATCGTGGGACCGGTGATCATGTGCGCCGGATACCTGCTGCGTTACCTGAGCACGGTCACCGCCCTCACCCCTCAGCAGCAGGCCTGGGCCGAGGCACAGCCCTTCGCCGCCTACGGCCAGCTCCTCGCCTACACGTCGGCGCCCGCCCTGCTCACCCTCTCCTACGCGGTGTTCGCGCTGGGGGCGCTGCTGCTCTTCCCCGCCTTCGTCGCTCTGGCCCAGCAGGTGGGCGGCCACCTCGCTTACTGGGGCGCCACGCTGCTGGTCATCGGCCTGTTCGCCCGCCTGTACTTCGCCGGCGCCGACCAGACCGCCTTCCAGCTCACCGAGGTCATCGGCCTGGACCAGGCGACGAGCGCGATCATGAAGGAGTATGTGGACATCTCCTACGGACCGTGGCGAGTACCGGTCTGGGCCTCCGTCGGCCAGTACGCGGGCTCGCTGCTGCTGGCCATCGCCGCCTGGCGCTCAGGCCTGCTCGGCACCGCCCGCGCCGTGATGTTGCTGCTGGCAGGAGGTACGTGGATGGGCGTGCTGAAGGGCGCCTCCATCCCCGACGTGCTGGTCACCGGCCTGCTCTGCGTGGCCCTAATCCCGCTGGGCGCCCGGATGCTCCGTGACCGGCCGCCCACCACGACCGGCCGGCCGAAGGCGCTGAGTTGGTGAGCGGGTCAGGGCTTTCGGAGATGCCAGACGATCAAGGCAGGAGTGTCCCGATAGGCCACCGCCGCCGCTTCCGAACACCACCGCTGAGCGAGAGGGCCACCGTGCCCGCCGGGCGACTCGCCCCACCGAGGTTCGTGGCAGGCCACGATCCGCAGCCCTGCCTCGTGGATGGCGTTGATGTAGTCACTGGCCAGGAAGCGGCTGGCCGGCATGGCCCGTACGCCCCCGTCCGGTCCCGCCACCCGCGGCACACCTCCCAGATACAGCGACAGCGGATGGATGTCCGACAGCACCACGTGCCCACCGGGGCGAGCGACACGGGCCAGTTCGGCCAGCGGCGGCCCCAGGGCCGGCAGATGGGTCAACGCCAGCGCGCAGACCACCGCATCGAAACTCGCCGACGGGACCGGCATGCGACACAGGTCCCCCTGACGGAACTCCCCGTCCGGAACCTTGGCCTCCGCTCTGGCAAGCATCTCCGCCGAGGAGTCCACGCCGACGACCTCATGCCCCAGCCCAGTCAGGAACGCGGCATGCCGGCCGGTGCCGCACGCGGCGTCCAGCGCCCGCCCCACCGCCAGCGTTTCCAGGATGCGCCGCACCAGCGGCTCCTCCACGGCGATCAGCGGGTTTCCTTCGCCGTCGTATTGCTCAGCCCACTGCGCATACCCCTCCGTGGTGGAGGCCTGGCCGACGACCACGCCCGCGTTCAGCTCCGGATCCGGGTCGGTCACCATCTTGCGGATCTCGGCGATCCGCTCTTCCACAAAGGCCGCATCCTCCAGATCACCCGCCTGCGCGCGTAACAGCGCGATTCCTTCCAGCCCCAGCAGCCAGGCCAGCGAGTGAGCGTAGAAAGGCATGCCGACACGATAAGAACCACGCCATCGCCACCGCGACCCAATAAAGGCGGAGCCGTTCATCCTCCGGAGTGTGGTCAACGGCAGAGTCGCCGCAGGCGGGCGACTGCGCCGCGTACCCTTCGGCGACCAGCAAGTACACGCAGTTCCACGCGAGGGCCGGTCAGAACGGCAACGAAATGACGCTTTGCCTGCTCATAGATGTCCGGTCGACAGGGCAGAACGACGCCCGCCGTGGATCTCGGGAATCTCGCGCACGATCACTGCCACTGTCTCCTCAGGGGCCCTGATCAACGCTACTCACGATCTTCAACCTTCCCACAAGAGGCTGGCCGGTGCGACAACCGAACTGCTGACCTTCCACAAGAGAATCCACGTCGCTCTTCCAAGTACCCAGATCAAACGCTGGCCGTACTACCTTCCGGGCAAATGGATACCCCACTGCACCCTCGCCCTTGGCCTGGACCGCGCGGAGTTGTCGAAAGCGATGAATGCCATACACGGCTACGAGCCGATGGTCGCCACTGTCTCCGGCATCAGCATCACCGAGACCTCCACGGGCACGGTCACGCCATTGATTCCATGAATGCGTGCAACCCAGTGGCGTCATCAAGACCTGTAGACGTTCACAAGCGGCAGATAGGCACTGAAGTGGTCGGCCACGATATCCGCCACAGCCCCCGCATCATCGGCCCCATCCACCTCCAGAACCCGGATGCCCAAACGGCGAGCGGACCGAACGGCCTCGTCGGCGACGAGCCGGTCTCGGGCGAGTCGGTTGCGCTGTGCTCGATCAGGATCGCTGACTCGGTGATCGACGGCGGCGGCCCGGGGCAGCTCGCGAACCTGACGCCGGCGGAACTCTTCGCTCGGCACCATGACGATCATTCGCCAGGTTGAGTCGATGATGGGAGCGACCAGTTCGGGACGCAGCCCCCAGCCTTCGGCGAGGACCGGCCGCCCCGAAACCAGGCCACGCAGGTCGTCCAGAACCCATTCGAACCGCGCGGGAAACCCGGCCAGGATCTCGTCGGCCATTTTCTGAGGGCTGGTGTTCACCCAGACGGCGTCCGGCTCAGGGTCCGCGATGGGCTCGCCAAGCCGCACGCGACGGGCGATCCGACGGTCATTGTGCGCACGTGCGTCGTGATAGTCGTAGTGATAGGCGGTCAGCCCGTACCGGGTGGCCAGCAGCCTGGCGACGGTGGATTTGCCGGCCCATTGTCCCCCTCCGATCCACAGGGCGTTGTGCAAGGTGCCGAACGGATCCCAGACCTCGCTATTTGTGGCGTTCACGGTTACAGCATGGCGACGGCACCGACCAAAGAAACAGTCTTGTTCTGCCTGCCCGGACGGGTGACGATCGTAGAGAGAAGCCCTTGTCGATGGGCCCGGCGGATCAGTCCGTCATGCGCAGATCGGTCGCGGTCAACAACGACGAAAGCCTGATGCCTTCCGCGGCCAACGCCGCCGCACCTCCCTGCTCGCGGTCGATGACGCACAATGCCTCACTGACCTGGGCCCCGAGGCTCCGCAGCTCAGCAGTGGACAGGACGATCTGGCCACCGCTGGTGACAACATCCTCAACCACCAGAACCCGCCGCCCCACCACATCCGCACCCTCGGCCAGACGACAGGTCCCGTACGCCTTGGCCTGCTTACGGACGAACGCACACGGCAGACCGGTGTGCCGGCCAAGCGCGGTGACCACCGGAATCCCGCCCATCTCAAGCCCGGCCAACACCTCGATGTCCCCCGGGACCACGGGCGCCATCGCCCGAGCGATGTCATCCAGCAGAACGGGGTCACCCTCGAACTTGTACTTGTCGAAGTACTCGGTGGCGGTACGTCCTGAGCGGAGCACGAAGTGGCCGGTGAGGTGGGCTGCGGCATGAATCCTGCGAGCCAGGTCAGAGCGCGTCACAGGCACCCAGTCTCCCAGAGGCATGGCGGACGCGCTCAGGGGCCGCCCCACACAGCCGAGAAGCACGAACAGCCTCACCTCATGGTGGGCGGGTGCCACGTCCCGAGGTCCCACTCCTCGATCTCGCAGAGGCCCTCTGGATACGCCTGCCTCGCAGCCTGCCGCATCGATCAAGGCACTTTTGCATTGCTACCTACAGTTATGGGCATATAGCTCTCCGTATCGCTAATAGGCCGTCTTGTCCGAAAGATGCCTATTTGTCGGGGAGTGGAGGCATCGACGATGCGGAACGGCCGAACCATACTCGTCAGCACGTTCACGGCTGCGCTGCTGCTGACCGCAGGCTGCACCTCGGGTGGCTCGAACCCACCACCGCCCGCCGGCCCACAGGAGCGGGCCCTCGCAGCCAAGCTGTCGATCATCCCGGCGAACGGCACGAAGAAGGTGCCCCCGGACGCCGGAGTCAGGGTCAAGGCCACCGACGGCAAGGTCACCAAGCTGACCGTCGCCGACGCCAAGGGGCATGAGGTCCGCGGAACCCTCGGCGCGGACGGGACGTGGCACCCCACGTGGCCGCTGCGACCCTCGACCGCGTACACGGTGAGCGCGCAGGCGACCGGCACGGACGGCAAGCCCGTCACCGCGCGGGCCACGTTCACCACGCTCAAGCCGAAGCGGGTGCTGGAGAGCGGCATGTCCCCGCTGGACGGCGAGAAGGTCGGCGTCGGCATGCCCGTCCAGCTCCTGCTGTCGCGCCCCGTGACCGCCAGGAGCGACCGGGCCGCGGTCGAGAGGTCGCTGGAGGTGCGGATGTCGAAGCCGGTCGAAGGCGCGTGGAGCTGGGTGAGTGACCGCGAGGTCCAGTTCAGGCCGCGCGAGTACTGGCCGGTCGGCGAGAAGGTCACGGTGGTCGCGCACCTGGCCGGGCTGCGGGCGGGCCGGGACCTGTGGGGCACCAGGGACCGCACCCTGACGTTCACGGTCGGCGACGAGCACATCACCAAGATCCGCAATGCCACCCACCGGGCGGTCGTGCGGGAGAACGGCAAGGTTGTCAAGGCCATCCCGGTCAGCCTGGGCAAGAAGGGCGACGAGAGCTGGTCCGGCGTCATGATCGCCCAGGAGAAAGCCGCGTCGACCCTCATGGACTCGGCCACCATCGGCAGGCCCGGCGAGTACTACGCCCATACCAAGTGGAATGTCAGGATGACCTACAGCGGCATGTTCTTCCATGCCGCGCCCTGGTCGACCGGCGCGCAGGGCAACAGCAACGTCAGCCATGGCTGCGTGAACGCCAGCATGGCCAACGCCCGCTGGTTCTACAACTTCACGCAGCGGGGAGACATCATCGAGGTCACAGGGACGTCGCGGAAGCTCGAGTTCGGCAACGGGCCGACGCCGTGGGCGAAGTCATGGGACGACTGGCTCGCGAGCAGCGCCCTCGGCAAGTCGATCAACGCCTAGGGTTTGATCGGGCAGACCCGGTTCTCGGTAGCCGCCGGTGGTGAGCACTCCCGACGCCTGGGCCGCCATGAGTCTTAAGGCCAGAGCGCGCCGGGTGTGTCCAGCTGCCACGCTTCCCACATTGGGTAGAGCTCCTCTGCCCCGTTCAAGTGCGGTCCATGGAAAGCGCATTGACGGTGTCCGCCTGTGCAGGCATGATCTCGACTCGGTAGTTCATCCAGAGGATCTGAGGGACCTGGCCCTGTGACGGTCCGGCAACCTCCCCGGCGGGAAACCCGCGGGAAAGGTGCCAATGCCAGGAACGATGAGGGAGAGCTGATGAGCGTGCGGCTTGATGTTCCTGTCCTTTCCGGGGATCTGGTGCGGTTGGAGCCGCTGGCGATGCGACATGCGCCGGATCTCGCGGAGGCGGCCGAGGAGGATCGGTCGTCCTACGACTTCACGCTGGTGCCTCGCGCTCGCGAGATACCGGACTACCTGGCGGCCCAGCTCGTCCGCGACGGGCTGACCCCATTCGCGCAGGTTCGGCTCAGCGACGGCAAGGCGGTGGGCTGCACCGGCCTGTGGGATCCCCGCAGGTGGCCGGACCGGCCGGACCTGCGCGCGATCGAGATCGGCTTCACCTGGCTGGCCGCCTCGGCGCAGGGCACCGGGATCAATGCCGAGGCGAAGCTGTTGCTGCTGTCGTACGCGTTCGACACGCTCGGCGTCGCCCGCGTCGACCTGAAGACCGACGCCCGCAACCACCGGTGCCGCCAGGCCTTGGAACGCCTCGGCATCCCCTTCGAGGGCGTGCTGCGCGCCTGGTCCATGTCGTGGGCGCGCGGCGAGGAGGGCAAGATCCGTGACTCGGCCATGTTCGCAGTGGTCGCCGAAGACTGGCCTACCGTCAAACCGGCACTGCAAGCCCGTCTCACCGCCGTGAGCTCCCGTTCGCCGGCCCTCTGAGAAACTTCGGCTGGGTGCGGTGAGACGCCCCTGAGCGTCTGAACACGGCCTGTCGGTAAGTTCGGCGCCCACCAACTTGGCCGCCCGGTGGCGGGACTCGCCCCGTGCCTGACCCGTCACGCCGCCTTGTCACGGGGTCCGGAGTGGACCCCGCGACACGAGGTTGACATCCCATCAAGCAGCGTCGAGCGCTGCGGTGATCTTGCGGGTCATCTCGGCCAGGGTAGGGCTGGGCCGACCCTGGTGAGTGTGGGCGGCTGCTTCGAGGGCGACGCTGACGGTGCTGCGGAAGTTGTCGGCCTCGGCCGCATCCTGCTGCTTGAGCAGGTTCATGGATGCGGTCAGAGCCGGCAGCACCAGGTCGGCGAGGTCGGCGACGGACTTGCCGTACTTCACGCCCTTGGGCGCCTTGGCGAGCACGTGCCCGACCAGACCGGTCGCGGAGGTCAGGGCGATGGAGCCTTCGGTGGCGACCTTGTGGGCCGAGCCGGCGGCGCCGGCGGCGGACATCAGGGAGACGGCGCCCCACGCGGCGGTCCGCAGGGTGAGCTTGTCCTGGTCGGAAAGGGTGATGGACATGGTGGCGTACTCCCTTGGCTCTGTTATGAAATGGGCTTCCACGAGAGGCGGGGGCGAGCTGGGCGTGCCCCGGTTCGCGCTCTGTGCATTCACTGTCGCCGACCGCTCTGATACCGGGCCGTTGGCGTGCTGACACAGCCGCTGACACCGACACAGCATCCGACCCGATCGCCCCCGGGACACTGCCTGCCGCGCTCCTGGCCCTCCTACGGGCGCAAGAAGGCCCAGACCGCGGAACGACGGCTCAAGGCTAGGAACAGGTGGACCGATCATGATCCGGCCTTCACCACGAAGCTTGGCGACC
Source organism: Nonomuraea sp. NPDC049625 (assembly GCF_040675285.1). NCBI lineage: Bacteria > Bacillati > Actinomycetota > Actinomycetes > Streptosporangiales > Streptosporangiaceae > Nonomuraea > Nonomuraea sp. NPDC049625. The sequence goes on from NZ_JBFAOQ010000014.1 coordinate 256,640, forward strand.
CGATCGCGCACACGGAGGACTGGAAGCGGTGGAAGTCCATCCTCAAGCAGGCCGACGTACGGGACCCCAAGTCAACAATGCCGTCCTCATCGAGCAAGGCGTTCAGGAAATCCTCGGCCACACCCGTGTGACCACCACCGGGCGCGCCACCCCCACGTAGCAACCCTCCAGATGAAAGACACCCTCTGGGGTCTCCCTGATCAGTGCCGGTTAAGGTCCTCGATCGCCAGCACGACGGCTGTGATGAGAAACCCCAGCCCCACGCCCACCAGCGCGATCACCGCCGTGGTCGCATCGCCCCCTGTTCCGGTGAGAACGACCCAGCCGGCCACAACGAGGAACAACCAGCCGAGAAGGACGAGACCACGAGCACCACTACGACGAGTTCCGCTGCTGCGCTTCAACGACCATCCTTCGGTTGGGTGAGGCTACAGAATGATGGTCCATGCATCACCGCTCAGGAAAGATCCAATGCATGGGCCCTTCCAGAAATACGGGGCGAGCAGCTCTCGGTGCCTCTCCCAACTACGCCTAGAGCCGGTCGTGATCGATGAGTACCGAAACCCCCCGGTCAACCCACTCGTCTCCCTACTGATGACGACCGGCAAAACCGATGATTGCCGGGCCTGACGGTCCGGCAAAGGTCCGGCATGATCCACCGCCAGGCGGGCGCGGCAGCCATATGGCGCCATCTAAAGGCCGAGGCGTTCCACCTCCGTCGCCTTCGCTTTGAGCGTCCTGGACGAGGACGTAGTCGAGGCGAACTCCTCCTCCTGGTAGCTGACCTCATCCCCCTGAATCGTGAACGTGTTGACGGCCGGGCCGTCCTCGAGGCCGGTCACCTCATAGGTGACCTGGTACTCCTGGTCCGGGTTCAGAGCCGGTCCGGAGTAGCTGACGCGGATGCTGTAGGTGACGTTGCAGCCGACGCTGCCGTAGCACTTCTTTTCTAGGGTCTTCACGCGGAGACTGAATTCCTCAGGGTCAGGCGTGTGCGTGAACGAGGCCGGGCTGGCGGAGGTGGTCGCGGCTGCCGATGGTGTGCCACTCGTGGAGGCGGGGGCGGACAGCAGTCCTTTGGCAGCAGGGGCACAGCCTGCCAGCAGCAGGCCGGCGATCAGGGTGCCAGGCAGGACGGTAAGGGTACGCATGGGTTCTCCTTCTCGGGTGATGGAAGCGTGAGCGAGCACGCATGCGTGCCGGTTGACGTGCGCTTTCTCAGCGGACATATCGGGTAGCCGTCTCGATCACGGCTGATGGCGCACCCTGAGCCACGAGCTCACGACGGCACAACGCACACGCCGAGGTGCCAACCTCGGGGCGCCGTACGGCGCCGCCGGCATCCGAAGGGCACGACTAGCGCGCCCCGCGCGGCGGTACTCGGTGTCGAAGTGATTCCCTTCGCCCGAGCCGTGCTTAGCCTCGACACCACGCTAGAGGCCATCGGACGCGTAGCTATGCGGGAGCCTGAGCGCCGTGCTAGCGGATCGCCGGGCGTTTCGGCCGCGTCGAGTCGCGTCGCACCGCCACCGCGTACGTCCCGGGGCTGCTGTCCGATCTCGAACGCAAGAACTGCTGGAATCTGGCCGAGCACGCCGGATTGACCGGCCATCAGTCCATGCAGCGCCTGCTGCGCACCGCGTGCTGGGACGCCGATGCCGTACGCGACTACGTCATCGAACAGTTCGGCCAGGACGGGTCCTGATCGTGGACGAGACCGGCTTTCTCAAAAAGGCATCGGCTCGGCCGGGGTGCAGCGGCAATACACCGGCACCGCGGGACGCATCGAAAACAGCCAGATCGGCGTTTTTCTGGCCTACACCACAGCGCGGGGACGCGCGTTGGCGGACCGGCGGCTCTACCTGCCCGAGCATTCCTGGCTGGCCGACCCCGAACGCTGCCGTAGCGCAGGTGTGCCCGAGGGAGCCACCTTCGCCACCAAACCTGCCCTGGCCGCAGCGATGATCGCCGCCGCGTTGGATGCCGGGCTGTCGGCGCGGTGGGTGAGCGGTGATGAGGTCTACAGCCAAGACCCGCGCCTGCGCGGCCTACTGGAGCAACGAGGGATCGGCTACGTGCTGGCGATCGCGGGCAACCGGCGGGTGAACCTGGACGGGACCGAGCTCAGCGTGGCCGACATCGCCGTCGGCGTGTCCGATCGGCACTGGCACCGCTACCGCGCCGGCCAGGGCGCCAAGGGCCAAGTCGGGCTGGACCATTATCAGGTCCGCGGCTGGAGGGCCTGGCACCGGCATATCACCCTGGCCATGCTCGCCCTGGCCTTCCTGGCCGCCCTCGCCGCGCTTCAGCCTGCCCGCGATGAGGAGCACATGCCGCTGACCGTGCCCGAGATCCGCCGGCTGCTGGCCGTTCTCGTCCTGACCCGCTACCCGACCACCTGGCAGATTCTGCACTGGTCACGATGGCGCCGCTGCCACCAAGCCATCGCCCGACGCTGCCACTACCAGCGCAGATCCCAACCATCATCGCGCATGTCGCTGGAACACTAGGTTATGTCGCATGATCTCCGTGATCCTCGCCTGCGACGACCCCTACCGCGCCGCCGAGTCCTTCAAGCGGGCGGGCTGGGAGCTGGTATTCGCCACGCCATCGGACTCCGATGACCGCCTTGCCTGCGTGAGCCTCGGCGATGCCCAAGTCATGCTGGGCGTCGACGACGAACGATTCCTCCCAGCGGCCGCACGCGACCACCGCGGCGCAGGTGTCGAGGTCTACATCCGGCTCGATGACGGTGTGGAGAAGGCCCACGAGCAGCACCAGGCAGCCGGAGCGGTGACTCAGGAACTACGCCACGCGCCATGGGGTGAATGGGCGTTCAACGCCATGATCGAGGGCTACCGATTTCTCATCGCCCAGGAGGGCGCATCCGAACAGCAGCCATGATCTCAAAGTGACACTGGAGTACTAGGAGTAGAAGCCCCGCCCGTATTCCTCGCGAGACTTCGTGAAGTCATCGGGCCGCACCTCCCGGAGGTACTCGTAGCGCTCGGCGAACCTGTCGATAGCCTCATGGATCGTGTCACCGAACTGGTCCCGCATGATCATCAGGACCGGAAGGACACGTCCACGGACGATGTGATCATCAATGGCGCCCCAGAGATCTCCCACAAGAGCATCTTCCCGCACTATCAGCTTGGGAACTGTATCGATCACAGCTCAACGGGGGGCCGAGCAAGGCAAAAGCCGTTCCTGCGTGACCATGGCTTCCCCTTCGTCACCCCCTTCAATGGCCCGCTGATGACCCGGACGATCAAGCTGGCGCAAGCCGAAAGAGCAAGATCATTCCGCGCGTGTTCCGAATCTTGCCACTGCCGGTGTGCTGACGAATACGCAGAGCCATGTACGTACGAACGCACAAGGTCAGTTGGGATGATCAAGCCGTGGCACATGGTCGCCGAGACTGATCAGGGGTGGACTGCGTGAATGGAGTGGCTGAGGCGCTGCTGACTGCGTACGACAACCAGTTGCGGGGCCGGGTGCCGCAGGAGTTGCTGTGGGGAGCCATGATCGAGCGGGATGGACCACTGGTACGAACCCACTTCGGCACCCACGGGACCGTCGACCTCACCAGTCTCGTCTGCGAAGATCTGGCAGGGCTGATCCGCCGACAACAGGAGATCTTCGCCGCACGCTGCGAACCGATCGAGTGGAAAGTCCACTCCCACGACTCACCCCTGCTCCCTGAATCGCTGCGAGACGCAGGATTCATCCCGGGGCTGGAGCGGACCCTCTTGGCGGCCGATATCGCCGACATCCCGTCACCCGAAGTCCTGCGATCTGGCATGCGCATACGGCCCTATCTCCGTGGGGAACGAGAGCGGCTGCGTCGCATGGCCGCGGCCGCGCCAGAGCAGCGAAGGCCGCTTACGGAGTTGGAGGCCGACGGGACGGCCCGCGGAACAGGATCAGAGATGCAGATCCTGGTGTTGGAGTACGACGGGCGGATCCTGGACGCAATCTGGATCGAACGAGTGGCCGACACCGACTTCGCGGCCATCGGTGGAATCACCGGCCCACGCCCCGAACTGCTCCACGCCGCGGCCGCCTGGGCGGAATGGCGCGATATTCGGCACGTGTATCGGCCTCGGACGCCGCGTCACCTTACTGCCGAGGCGACCGGCGCCTTGATCCCTGCCTACCTCGCGGCGGGCTTCCATGAGATCGCCCGGGTGAGCACCTACCGCTGGGCGCCTGCTGGTGAACCGGCCCGGGAGCGCCCCGCGAAACAGCTTCTGTCCGATCCTGAGCATGACGAGATCTGGAAGCGGTTCGAGACCCGGTTCGAGGTGACCTACGAGACCGCCGATCGGGGTCTCGCCGAACCTCCGGCCTCCGCCACCTGGCACCTCGAGGCCGTCGACCGCCCGGACGACCCCCTGCTTGCCGAGGTAGAGGAGATCGTCGCGCGCGGATTACGTGCCAGCGCTCGGCCCGGCGACCGGCTCTACCGCCTCAAGTGGTACATCAGCGGCTCTCGCATCGACCCAACCCGCGTCGGCGGGCCGGGGCAACCCCCGTGGATGAGTTACGCCTATCTCATCGATGAACACGTCATCCAAGTCACTGAGGACCTCCGGATGGGCACGTTCGGCAACTGGCGGGAAGCGTCTTTATGTGTCTTCGGCGACGAACTTCTCGCCCACGTAGACGATGACCTCACTGGCCTTCTCGGCACCGTGCTGCGGCGCGGCGGGCGCCCCGTCGGCAACGTCTGGAGCTTTGGTCCCTGACGACATGCCACGTCGGCACGCCAGCCCTACGACCGACTGGCCGCTTATGGTTGCCCAACGGTCCGTTCCGCCCGGCAACATGGACGACGACTACAGCTACCCACTGGTCCTTTGGTACGACTGGAAGCCATGGATGGCGTATGAGGCGCCACCTCGCAAAATCTTCACCCGGAGCGGATCACCTCCTACCGCTTCATAGCTCGATAACATTTGAGGAGAGCCGTGATCTTGTCGTAGTCACGCGCGCCGTTCAACTCGTCGAGCAAATCGTCGGGGCATAACTCGTAGAGGTCGCCCCACCAGCGTCGCACCTTGTTGTCCCAGATCCGGTAGCCGCCGGGAACGCCTCTGGCGACGTAGCGCCTTCTGCCCATAGCTCGTCACCCTGCAATCCGCCGGTTCAGGGGTCAAGCTCGGCGATCAGCCACGTTAGTCGGTGAGCCAGGGTAAGGAACGAACCCTACCGTGTACGGCGACCAGCCATGCCGCGGCGATCGTAAGGGCTACTTGGGTGCGGCGGTGTGGCAACCCCGGCCGGTGCGTTCGGTCGGTACGGCGGGGGCGGCGTGCGGTGCCCGGCCCGGCGTCCCGCGCCGTCCGGGACCGGCCCCCAGGCCGCACGCCCGGACGGCGGGCGGGCGGGCGGAGGGCCGGGGAGTCGGTATCAAGCCGGACGGGTCACCTGATCGCCGCCACCGTAAGGGCAAGGCAGAGGCGGAGGTGACGCGCAAGGTCCGCGAGCTCGAAACCCAGCGAGAGTCAGGGCGCGTGAGCAAGGCGTGACGTGCTCCGACCGTTGCCGAATGGATGGCGGAGTTCCTCGATGTGATCTGCGAGCGCCTGGTTCTTTTCGAGAAATTGGTGCCGCGCACGCTGACGGACTACCGATCCAAGACGAGGAGTTGGATCGTGCCGCTCCTCGGCAAGCATCGCCTCGATCGGCTCGCCCCTGAGCACTTGGACACCGCCTATACCGCGATACTCGAAGAGGGCCTCTCCCCCAGCAGCGTTCTCAAGGTCCACCGCATCCTGTCTCGTGCCCTCACAATCGCAGTACGGCGGGGACGCCTCGCACGAAACGTAGCCACGTTGGTGGACGCGCCTTCCGTCCAGATCCAGCGGTCGGAGTGGCAGCACGGCTGCAACAATCCGCACGCCTGTGGAGAGAAGTGGCACCGCAAGGCGTGCCAGAAGAACTGCAAGGAGCACCGGCATGATCGCGACTGCAAGCCGGACTGCAAGAAGCGCTCGCACCGCTGCTTCAGGCGCCCATGCCTCAAGGACTGTACGAGTCACGCGGACAAGTGCCCGAAGCGCACCGGCGGCGGGCTGATCTTCGGCAACGCAAGGGCAAGAGCAAGCTCACCCTCCAGTACCCGCCGGCGCTTCTGGCCCTTCTACGAATCCACAAGAAGCTCCAGGCCGCCGAACGGCTCAAGGCTGGGGATAAGTGGACCGATCACGATCTGGTCTTCACAACGCAGCTCGGCGGCCCGATCGAGCGCACGGAGGACTGGAAGCAGTGGAAATCCATCCTCAAGCAGGCCGGCGTACGAGATGCCCGCGTTCACGACGCCCGCCACACCGCGGCAACCCTGCTCATCGAACAGGGCGTCCACATCCGAGTCGCACAGGAGATCCTCGGCCACACCCGTGTGACCACCACAGAGCGCTATACACACGTGGCCACGCTCCAGATGAAGGATGCCAGCAACCGCATGGACCAGGCCCTCTGGGGACAGCCCTGACGGGCAACTGCAACCCAAACTGCAACCCTGGTGCCCACAGAAGATCAAAAAGGCCCTCTCCCCGATCAAGGGAGAGGGCCTTCCGCCTGCGGAGGATCGGGGATTTGAACCCCGGATGGGCGGTAAACCCAAACCGCATTAGCAGTGCGGCGCCATAGACCTGACTAGGCGAATCCTCCTGGAAGCCTTCGCGGCTCAGGACAGCGTACCGGCCTTCTGGCGAGGCGGCAAAGTGATTGATCCCCGTCCTTCGCCAAGAGTTATCAACAGCCTGTGGGTAACTGCCTGTGGATGAAGCCCGCCCAGAGCGTGGACGGGCTTCGGGGCTGTGGATAACCGGGTTACGCGGCCGGGTTGGCCTCGCCCTCGATCTCAATCTTTACCTTCTTGCCCACCAGAACGCCGCCGGTCTCCAGGGCCTGGTTCCAGGTCAGGCCGAACTCCTCGCGGTCGAACTCCGTGGTGATCGAGAAGCCCCAGACCGGAGCGCCCCACGGGTTGGTGCCGGCGCCGCCGTACTCGACCGTGAGCTCGACCTCCTTGGTGACGTCGCGGACGGTCAGGTCGCCGGCGACGGTGAACTCGTCGCCCGAGTGGCCGACCACGCGGGTGCTCCTGAAGGTGATCGCCGGGAACTTCTCCGTGGCCAGGAAGTCGTCGCTGCGCAGGTGGCCGTCGCGGTCGGCGACCCCGGTGTCGATGCTGTCGGCCTGGATCGTGAGCTCGGCGGTCGACTCGAGCGGGTTCTCGGCGATCGTGACCGAGCCGCTGAAGGAGCCGAAGTGGCCACGGACCTTGCTGACCATCATGTGCTTGACCACGAAACCGATGCGGGTGTGAGCCACGTCCAAATTGTAGGTGCCGGCGGCGGGGATGGTCAGGGACTCCCAGGTGCGGGTGGTGGTCATCGGGGTTCTCCTCGATTGGGGGTTCGTTGCTGTGCGGATGTCTGCGGCAACAAATTTCTACACGAGGAATATTCCGCGCGTCAACTATCGTCGGTTACGCTATGAGGGTGATGAACTTTGACGACCACCGGCTGACGGCCGTTGGGCTTCTGACGGAGGTGCATGGGGGGCTACTGGCCAGGCTTCAGCCAGTGCTCGGCGGCGCGGGGTTGTCGGAGATTGATTTCGAGACCGTCCTCCGGCTGGGCCGCTCCCCGGGACAGCGGCTGCGGATGAGCGATCTGGCCGCGCAGACCGAGCTGTCGACGAGTGGGGTGACCAGGGTCGTCGATCGGCTGGAGCGGGAAGGACTGGTGACCCGGGAGGCGTGTCCCAGCGACCGCAGAGCCTCCTACGCCGTACTCACCGAGACCGGGCGGGCGCGGCTGGAGTCGGTGCTGCCGCAGCACGTGCAGGACATCGACGACTGGTTCACCGGGCTGCTGGGCGCGGAGGAGCTGGAGGCGTTCCTGGCCACGCTGCGGAAGATCAGGGACGTGGTACGGCCCTGCGCCACCGCAGGGGCAAGTGGGGCGACTGGGGCTCAGGCCGCGGCAGCGTGCGCGGAGATGGCCGCACAGCAGCCGGAAGAAGCCACGGCCCTGGCGCAAGCCGCCATGCGCGTGCAAGCCGAAGCCCCATGAGGCCGAGGTCGTAGATCGAAGGTCATGAGCCGTGCCCGTGCGATGGAAGGCCCAGCGCGTTCCTGAGCTTGGCCATCGCGCGCGACACCGTGCTCTTTACCGTGCCCACACTGATCCCCAGCGTCCTGGCGATCTCCGGCTCGGTCATGTCCTCGTAATACCGCAGCACGATCGCCGCCCGCATCCGCTCCGGCAGCTCCTCCAAAGCCTGTTCCAGCTGCTCGTGCACGTCCCCGTGCGGCTCCTCGGAGGTGCAGCACACCTCGGGCAGATCGTCCGAGGGGTACTCCTCCAGCCTGCGCCGCCGCCACTGCGAGATGTTGATGTTCACCATGGCCCGCCGCACGTACCCGTCGAGCGCCCCCCGGTCCTCGATACGGTCCCAGGCCAGGTACGTCTTGGTCAGCGCGTTCTGCAGCAGATCCTCCGCGTCCAGCGGGTGTCCGGTGAGCTGGTGGGCCGCGCGCAGCAGAGCAGGACCGCGCGCCCTCACGTACTCGCGGAACTCGTCTTCCCAACCGGTGGTCTGCATCGTGGCCAGAATCGCAGCCTGATGCTCTATTGAGCTTGAACCAGAATTCAGGTTTCGGCCCGCCGACGATAAAGGTAGGTCAAGGTCGGTGGCGGTTTGTTCGACGCCGGGTGTCATCTCACTTCCCCGGGGATGCGTATTTTGATCCCGTCTGCGCCGCTACGGTGTGAGCTACGCCCAAGTCGTGTGAATCTAGTACCGACGAGGGAGGGGCCGATGGGGTATCCGAGCGTTGAGCGCCGTCGGGTGCTCGCCGCGGCCGCGCTCGGTCGCGAATCCGGCGTTCCCGGTCCTGACCCGGACAATGGGGAGCCTTTACGCGCCGTCGCCGGCGAGATCAAGGACGTCAGCCCGCATCTGATCATCATCGAGACCCCCGACGGCGCCGAGGAGCGGCTCGTGATCGCCCCCTGGGCCACCGCCTGGCACGGGAAGGACGCCGCGCCCGCCGATCTCCCCGCGGGTTCCATGGTCGTCATGCGTACGCGTGACGGACGCGTGGTGGAGCGCATCTGGGCGGACACCACCCGCATCACCGGGACGATCCTGTCGATCAGCGGACGCAGGGACCTGACGGTCGAGCTCGACTGCGGCCCGCACCGGGGCCACCGTACGGTCGTCATCCCCTACCGGGCGTCGGGGCGACTGCAGGTGCGGCATCCCAAGTTCGAGCCCGGTTACCTGTTCGACGCGATCGGGATCAGGCAGAACGGGACGAGCCTGGCCATGTTGCCCGCGACCTCGCAGCCCCCTTACCCGGCCCGCGCGGTGCCCACCCCGCCGCCCGCGTACGCCGGGCTGCAGTCCCGCATCTCGGGCCCCGCCACCTGGTCGGACACGTTCGACGAGGAAGAGCGCGGCGCCGCGTACCCGATGCTGGAGCGCTCCGACACCGGCTGCCCCGACGCCGGCGTGTCGTGCACCGGGCTACCGTACCTCGCCGTCGGGTCGCTGCTCCAGGTCAGGAACCTGTGCTCGCAGCGGAACGCCAACGTTCCCGTGGTGGCGTGCGGGTGCGTGGCGGGGCGCTTCTGCGACCGCTGCGTCGAGTGCGACACGTCGCCGCGCGGGCGGGTCGTGGAGCTGTCGCCGTTCTCCTATGTGGAGCTCGGCGGCGACCTGGTCAAAGGCTGTTTCAACGCTCAGATCGGATTGGGGTGACGGGCACGTGTTCGAATCGCAGCTGCCGCTTCTGATCGCGGTGCTCCTCTTGGGCATGGTGGCCAAGTTGATCACCGTGCGCACGGGAGGCGAACCCGGCTCGCTGTCCAGGCTGGGGCCCGCCGTCCTGGTGCCGGGGCGGATGCAGGCCGTCGCGCTGCTGGTCTGCGCGGCGGGTGAGCTGTTCCTCGCCGTGGGGCTACTGGTCACGGCGCATCCGTTCTTCCGGTGGGGTACGGTCGCCTTCTTCGCCCTGTCCACGTACGTACTGCTGGAGCTGCGCAGACGCCGGCCGGACGCCGGCTGCGGCTGCTTCGGTGAGGTGAGCTCGGCGCCGGTCGGACTGCGTTCGGTCGGCCGGACGGTCGCGCTGACCGGGATGGCCGGGTTGTCGGTGTGGGCACCGGTGCCGGGGTGGGTGGCCGTGGTCCACCCGCAGTGGCTGACGGTCGCGGGCGTGGCCGTGCTCGCGCTCCTCTCCCCGGAGATCGAGGAGCTGATCGACCGCGTACGGTTCCGCGCCCCCTGCGAGCAGCGCCGCGGCCCCGCCGAGTCGGTCACGCTGGCCAGGCTCAGGTCGAGCGGCACCTGGCGGGCCCACGCGGGCGAGCTGACCTCGGCCGAGCCGTACGACAACTGGCGCGAGCTGTGCTGGCGCTTCTACGCCTTCCGCAACCACGACGCGGACGACGTGGTCTTCGCCGTCTACCTCAGCGGTCGGCGCCCGGCGGTGCGGATGGCCGTGGTCAGCGCGGCGGGCAACGGGACTCTGCCGGAATATACGCCAGTATCGGCCTGACACTAGAAAGCATTAGATTCCGCTCGACAGGCATGGCGATATAGCTCTATTGGGCTGTCTAGCTTCCCCACTAGACAGCCCAATAGAGGTCTAGGGGCGTCGCTCAGATCGGCTGAGCGCGCAGGAACTTCCCGAAGTGCGGCACCGTGAACGCGATCAGGCCGCGCTCGGCGCTGTAGATGAGCCCTTTCTTGATGAGGCTGTCACGGGCGGGTGAGAGGCTGGACGGCTTTCGCCCGAGGGCGTCGGCCACCTCCGCGGTGGCGACCGGCTCGTCGCCGATCTGCGCCATGGCGTGCATGTAGTCGCGTTCGGCCGGGGTGGCCCGCTCGTAGCGGCTGCCGAAGAACCCGACCGCGAGCTCCTCCTCGGCCTCCGGCGCGGAGACCTTGACGTCTTCGATGGTGATCGGGCTGCGCGGCGCCAGGTCCCAGGCGACCTTGCCGTACGCCTGCACGAAGTAGGGATAACCGTCGGCCGCCTCGTAGAGGGCGTCGAGGGCCTCCTGGGTGAACTCCACCTCTTCCTCCCGCGCCGGCAGGATCAGCGCCATATCGGCCGCCTCGCGGTCGAGCTTGTCGATGCGCGCGTAGCGGAAGAGCCGCTCGGAGTAGCTCTTGCTGGCCGACAGCACGCTCGGCAGGTGCGGCAGCCCGGCCCCCACCACGATCAGCGGCCCGCCCGTCTGGGACAGCTCGTGGCAGGCGGCGCAGAGCGCGGAGACGTCCGCGGCCGGGACGTCCTGCATCTCGTCGATGAAGAGCGCGATGCCCACGGCCAGGTCGGTGGCCACGCTCGCGGCGTCGACGAACAGCTCGGTGAGGTCGATCTCCAGGTCGCCGGAGTCGGCGCGCCCGCGGCTGGCAGGCACCTCGATGCCGGGCGACCAGTGCGAGGTGCCCTTGGCCGCCGCCGGATCGCGCATCGCGAACGCCTTGAGCACGCCGAGGAACTCCTCGATGCGCTCGGGGGCGCGGTGGCGCGGCGCCAGCTCCCGGATGGCCATGTGCAGCGCGGCCGCCACGGGGCGCCGGATCGACTGGTCGGGCCGGGCCTCGATCTTGCCCGTGCCCCACAGCCGCTGCATGGCCATGGACTTGAACGTGTTGAGCAGGACGGTCTTACCGACCCCTCGCAGGCCGGTGACGACCATGCTGCGCTCGGGACGGCCGCGGGCCACCCGCTCCAGCACGACCTCGAACTGCTGCAGCTCTCGGTCGCGCCCGGCGAGCTCCGGCGGACGCTGGCCGGCTCCGGGGGCGTAGGGGTTTCGCACAGGGTCCACGCTCTCGGACTTTATTGCCGGATATAGCGGCCGTCTTAGATTTGGGAAGAAAGTGCTACGGCGTGTCCGAGCAGGGGCGGTCGCGAGCACCGTCATCGGACACACCCCCTCTCACCAGGCCGAACCCTTGTTCGATTGCGGTACACAGAACTGTAGCGCGGACTCGAACACCTATGCGATGGTTTCGAGTAAAGATCTTCGCAACAGGTCGCGGTGGCGCCGAACTTGGCACCCGTCCCGCCTGCGCAATAGCGTTCGGATCCATGCGGACCTTCGCGAATGTTCAGGAGCTCAAGGCGGCCGTCGGCGAGAAGTTCGGCCCGACCGAGTGGCGCACCGTCACCCAGGACCAGGTCAACCTCTTCGCCGACGCCACCGACGACCACCAGTGGATCCACGTCGACGTGGAGCGGGCCAAGGAGGGGCCGTTCGGTGCCACGATCGCCCACGGCTACCTGAGCCTGTCGCTGCTGCCGTCGTTCATGTTCTCGATGGTCAAGGTCGAGGGCATCGCCATGGGCGTCAACTACGGCCTCAACAAGGTCCGCTTCCCCCGGCCGATCCTGGTCGGCGCCCGGATCAGGGCCGTGGGCGAGCTGACGGACGTGAAGGGCACCCCCGCCGGCTACCTGTCCAACCTGAAGATGACGATCGAGATCGAGGGCGAGAAGCGGCCCGCCTGCATCGCCGAGACGCTGAGCCTGTACGTTCCCGCCGAGTAGGTTTGCAACAGAAGCGCGTCCCGTGTGATCCCTGGGTTCGTGGAGGATTTCGACGAGTTCGTCCGAGCCCGGGGCGACGCGCTGCTCCGGTACGGCTTCGTGCTGGCCGGAAATTCCGAGGACGCGGCCGATCTCGTACAGGAGGCCCTGGCCCGGCTGGGTGACGCCTGGCCCCGCGTGCGCAAGAAGCACGACCCTGAGGGGTATGTCCGCACGACCATGGTCAGGCTCCACATCAGGTCGTGGCGCCGGCGGCGCCGGGAGGACCTGGTGGCCACCGTCCCCGAACGCGGCGAACTCGATCGGTACGGCGACGCCGACCTCTGGGCCGAGCTCCAGGAACTGCCCCGCAAGCAGCGGGCCGTACTCGTGCTCCGGTACTACGAGGACCTCTCGGACGTAGAGATCGCCGAGATCCTCGGCGTCTCCCGCGGAACCGTGCGCAGCCAGGCGGCCCGCGCCCTGGACAAGCTCCGGATCACGCGAGTGCTGCAGGAGGCGCGATGAACGGGGCTTCGGGAAGGCGTGGTGACGCGGTGCGGGACGAGCGCGACCTGGTCCGGACCCTGCGGGCGGCCGCCGTCCAGGTCGAAGGCCAAGATCTGGCGGGCGGCGTGGCCCACCGGCGCCGCGCCCGGCGTACCAGGAAGCGCGTGCGGGTGGTGCTCGCCGCCGCGGCGGTGGTGGCGGTCGTGGCGGGTACGGCGGCGGTCGTCTCACGTATGGACGGTCGCCGCGAGCCTGTGACCCCTTCGCAAGGGGTCAGATCGGTCACCGAGGTGTGGCCGCGAGCCATCGTCAAAGTGCCGGCCAAGAACGCCCTGGGCTTGACCACGGAACCAGTGACCAGTCTGAGCGCGACCGAGGTGCTGCTGGCCGCGGTATCCGCATCAGGGAAGTCGACTGTGCGGCTGGAGGCGTACGACTCGACCACGAAGACCACGCGCGTCCTCGGCGACGTCCCGGCTCCGCGTAAGGAGTATCACCTGGCGAAGATAGCGGTGAGCGCGCAGTACATCGCCTGGTTCGGTGGGACCTGGAATGGGGGCAAATGGTCAGATTTCTGGATCATGCCCCGTGCAGGGGGCACGGCCAGGCGGGTGGGCGAGGTCGCGGCGAACGTCGCTGCGATCGGCATCGTGGGCGACTCCCTCGTGTGGTCGCCGGCGGAAGGCGGCGTCTACCGCATGCCGATCACCGGCGGGACGCCTGCGCGGATGCCACGCACCGACGGCCTCCATCTGACCTCCTGGCCCTGGGCGGCCCGGAAGGTCGGCGACAAGCGGAAAATGAACGAGAACCGGCTCGTCAACCTGGAGACCGGCCAGGCCGTCGACGTGCCGCTGCCGCGCGATGTGAGCTTCATGCGGTGCCATCCACAATGGTGTGTCGGTGTGGAGGGCAGGCGCGTGATCGTGCAGCGTGTGGACGGCTCCCAACGGCGGACTCTGCCTCCTGAGCTGCTTCCGTGGAGACAGGACTCGCTCATCGGCGACCGGTACGCCCTTTTCGTGCTGCGCGGCGGAACGGACACCGTCGTGCTCTACGACCTGTCCACCGGGACAATGGGCCGCCTCGGTCCCTGGGCGAAAGGTCCGGGAAGATCCTCTTCGCCCTCCGACACGCCCTTCTGGGACACCGGCACAGGAGGCGGACAAGAGTTCACTGTGGTGAACCTGGCTGCTCGATGAGTACCGGCTCGAAGGGCGCGCGCGGCCGGGCCGCCACCGCCGACAGGCGCTGGCGGGAGAGCTGGGGCCAGGCCTGGACGGCGCAGAACGGCGCGCACTGGTCCTGCTCGGCCCGCGTCCCCACGTGCACGCAGCACTGCGCGAGCCGTTCCTCGATCATGGTCGAGATGTCCATGAACGGCTTGATCGTGATCCGGACCACCCGCTCCCCCAGCATCCTGCGCAGCTTCTTCCGCCTGACGGTCAGGGCGAGCAGCGTGGAGATGCCCAGGTCGCAGTTCTCGCTGATGGTCCGCCACAGGTCGCCGATCTGCGGGTGCGACAGTGACGACTGCTCCGACAGCAGGCCGAGCAGCGACTCCTGTACGGCCAGGCGCAGCTCGCGCGGCAGCTCGGTGTCGGCGATGCGGTTGGAGACCAGGCCCAGGTTCTGCTTGAGGCGGTCGTGGCCGATCAGCGCGGTGAGCGAGCGCCACCTTCTCGAGTCGTCGCGCAGGAGGTAGCCGACCGAGCAGCAATGGGGGTGGGAGCAGGGCAGGGCAGTCAGGTCGCGCCAGGTCACGAGGCCGTCGGTCTGCGGGCCGAGGCGCTTGAGCACGCCGGTGTGGGTGAGCCGGTCCATGGGGTCGATGGCGCCCGACCTGCCGGACCCGAACTGGGGCTGGATCGACACGCCTCCCACGTACGGCGTGTCGAGGGCGAGGCGTACGACGTCGCCGATCTCACCGTCGTTGACGCCCAGCGCGACGGTCATGACGAGGGTCGTGAAGATCTCCCGCTCGGACAGCCTGCTCACGGCCTGAGCCTTGATGCGCGTCAGGTCGCCGCCCCGGTGGTGCTTCGAGGCCTCGGCCGACGGGCCGTCGTACTGGAGGTAGACCTCCACCCGATCCCTGTGCTCGGTGAGCAGGTCGAGGAGGGAGTCGTCCCTGGCGACGAGGACGCCGTTGGTGTTGATCAGGATGCGGGTGACGGGACGCTGTTCGAGCTCGGTGAGGAGGATCTTGAGCTCGGGATGGAGCGTGGGCTCGCCGCCGCTCAGCATGAGGACGTCGAGCTTGCCGTTCTCCCTTTCGAGGCGCTGGTCGACGTTCGCGAGGATGTCCTGGACGGGGACAATGCCGGTCAGGTCGGGGGAGCTGTCGGCGAAGCAGGTGGGGCAGCGGAGGTTGCAGGCTTCGGCGATGTCCTCAAGGAGAATGCAGGTGTGCTGGGTCTGCATTTCGGGGAGGCCGTGGAGGTAGGCGGAAGGGATGGGGAGGAAGTTCCCGGAAATATCGGGTACGTGCTGCTTGGTCGGAGCGGTCCACTCTTCGAGATATTTCAGGATTTCTGGGTCTTCGTCGTACAACGTCTTGATTAGGCCGTGTTCGCGGCAGCCGCGCTCCAGCCAGATCCTGCCGTCGCGTTCAGCCAGATAGCCGCTCAGCCGCTCGACCTTGTCGAGGTCCTGGCCGTGGCAGTGGGGGCAGAACGCATTGACGTACCTGTGGATGCGGTCGCCCCGCAAACCCATACCTGCACTCATGCCATGACCCTTCGCTCGAACAGGGGATCGTAATAGCCGCGCCGCCAGCCGTACCCGAGCCTGAGGGCGAGCAGCAGCAGGCTCGGGACGAGGAACCACTGGGGCCTGGTCAGGTCGAGCCAGACCGTCTCGTTCGCCCTGGTGAACTCGACGAGGAAGCGGAAGACGGCGTACGCGGCGACGTAGAGCGTGAACAGCTCGCCCGGCCGAGTGAGCCGCTTGCGCGCCCATTGGAGCGCGGCGAAGGCGGCGAGCTGGAAGATGATCTCGTAGAGGAACGACGGGTGCATGGCCTGCCCAGTGAGACACCCGGGGCACTCGGGAGTGGTCGGGGGCGCGTGCACTCCCCATGGCAGCTCGGTCGGCCTGCCCGGCGCCTCGGTCAGATGGCATCCGATCCGGCCGACCGCCATGCCCAGCGCGACGGCCGGGGCGAACAGATCTCCCGTCCGCTCCTTGTAGCCGATGATCTTCTTGGCCAGCAGCACGCCCACGTACGCGCCGGTCAGGCCGCCGAGGATGCTGCGGGAGCCGTACAGCCAGAGGTCCTTGAGATCCAGCGTCTCCAGCCAGCCCGCCAGCCGCATCCCGATGGCTCCCCCGACCAGCGCGCCGGCGACGGCGGTCAGCGACTGCTCGTTGAGCGCGCCCCTCCGCCGCGCCTCCCGTACGAAGACGACGGAGGCCACGAGCACGCCCAGGCCGACGAATATCTCGTGGTAGGGCATGTCAGGTGTACAGGCCGGGGTTGAGGCCCGTGCAGAAGCCGGCGGTCACGATGGACCAGAGCGCCCATCCGATCATGAGGCCGAGGCCTATGCCTCTGGTCCACGGCTTGCGGACGAACTGCAGCCCCGCGCCGGCGCCCAGGCCGATGAGGGCGAGCAAGATCGCGCCGACCGCCAGGTATGGGGTGGTGGCGCTGTCGGATGTGCCGAACGCGGCGACGAAGACGAGCAGCCCGATGACGATGTTGAAAACGCTGTAGATGGCCACGCCGGCGAACACCAACGCGACGAACACCCCCGTAGACGTACGCCCAGCCGCCGGCGCCCCCTGAGGATAGGGCGGCGGCCCGTACGGGGGCTGCCCGTACGGCGGTTGCCCGGATCCGCCCCCCGGAGACGCGGACGACGACGGGGGCACCCAACCCGCCTGCCCCTCGGACGACCCTTCCTCCGGAGGCGGGGTGGGCTCTCCGGGCTGCTCCGGGGGCGGGGGCGGCGGCGTGCTCACAACGCCCAGATTAAGCCTCTACGCCCCTTCTCCCGAGTAGTAAATCGCCGCCTGCACCCGGCTCTTCAACCCCAGCTTGTTCAGAACCCGGCTGACATGCGTCTTCGTCGTGGCCTCCGCCATGTCCAGCTCTCTGGCGATTTCGGCGTTCGACAGCCCCCGCCCGATGCAGGCCAGCACCTCCCGCTCCCGAGGCGTCAAACTCCCCGGATCGGCCGCCGGCTCCCTCCGCGGCGCCTGCCCGGCGAACGCCGCAATCAGCTTCCGCGTGACCCCCGGCGAGATCAGCCCATCCCCGCGCGCCACCAGCCGCACGGCCTCGACCAGCGATTCGGCATCGGTGTTCTTCAGCAGGAACCCGGCGGCCCCCGCCCGCAGCGCCCCGAAGACGTACTCATCAAGATCGAACGTGGTCAGGATCAGCACGTCGCTGACCCCCGCCAGCTCCCGCGTGGCCGAGATGCCGTCGAGCCGCGGCATCCGCACGTCCATCAGCACCACGTCCGGGCGCGCCTCCCGGGCCATGGCCACGGCCTGCTCCCCGTCCGCCGCCTCGCCGACGACCTCGATGTCCTCGGCCCCGTCCAGAATCAGCACGATCCCCGCCCGGACCGCCGCGTGATCGTCGGCCACCAGCACCTTGATCGTCACCGCGCCTCGACCCCCGACTCCCTTTCCCGCGAACCAAGGCCCAGGACGGCCGCGTACGGCACCGCCTGCTCATCACCGGTGGGCAACTCGGCCGACACCCGCCACAGATCACCGTCCCCCGAAGCCCCGGCCTCGAAAGAACCACCGACCAGCAAGACCCTCTCCCGCATCCCGATCAGCCCTGCCCCAGCACCGGGCAGCCGCGCCCCACGCCCGCCGACCGCGTTCTCGACACTCATCAGAACCCGCCCCGCCTCGTACGCGATGACGACCCGGACCGGCGAGTCCCCATGCTTGAGCGCGTTGGTGAGCGCCTCCTGCAGGATCCGGTATCCGGCGAGATCAACCGATGCGGGCAGTTCCCGCGGCTCCCCCTCGACCCGCAGCTCGGCGACCAGCCCGGCCCGCGTGACCCGCTCCACCAACGTCTCCGCATCGGCCAGCCGAGGCCGCATGGCCTCAGCGGGATCGTCACCCTCCTGCCTCAGCAGCCCGATCATCGTCCGCATCTCGGCCAGCCCCTTCACGCTGTTCTCCCGTACGGACTCCATGACCTTCCGGACGGTCGCCCGATCGAGATCCTTGCGCGAAAGCGCGGCGGTGGACTGGATGGCGATGGCGCTGAAATGGTTCGCGATCATGTCGTGCAGCTCGCGCGCCATCCGCGTACGCTCCGCCGCGACGGCCGCCTGCCGGTCGAGCTCGGCCAGATGAGCCACCTGCTCGGCCCGCTCCCGCTCCGCCGCCGCCCGATCCCGGTGCTCCCGCAGCACCAGCGCCGTGGTGACGGGCGTCACCAGCACCAGCCCCGCCTGCACCCCCATGACAGCGAGCAGCCGCCAGTCCGCGGCCAGGAACCCGGCCACGGCCCCGGCCGCCACCGCCAGCACGGCGGTGATCCCGAGCAGCCACCGAGCGAACCGAGCCGGCCCGTAAAGCGCCGCGGCATAGAGGTTGTCAGTGAAAATCAGCACCGTCGCCAGCGAAGGCCCCACGAACGCATCGATCGTGATCGCGACGACCCCCAGCCCCAGCGAGGCGAGGGGCGCCCGCTGCCGCACCAGCACCCCGGCACAGGTGATCGCCAGGGGCACGCACAGCAGCCAGACGGGCACGCCCCGCTGGAGCGCGGCCCCACCCGCGATGAGAACCACCCCCATCGCAAAGGCCACCCCGGCCCCCAACGCCTCCCGTTTCATGTCCCCATCTCACCACCCCACACGCCCTGTTCCCTCCTGCGCGGGACCCGCCTGTGGATACACCCTTCGATGTACCGCCACCCCCGGCCAACCAGCGAGATCACGGGCAAGATGGAGGGAGCGGGCCCCACGGTTGCCATATCTGGTTCGAGGTACTCCGCAGAACCCGCTATGCTTGCTTACGCAGCGAGCGGCCGTAGCTCAATGGATAGAGCATCTGACTACGGATCAGAAGGTTACGGGTTCGACTCCTGTCGGCCGCGCACAGCAGAAAGGCCCGCCACCAGGGAAAACCTGGAGCGGGCCTTCGTGCTTTTCAGGACGATCTACGCGGTGCGTGATCGACGGGCGCGCTGCTCGTCCACGTCGTGGCGGGTCGCCTCTGTCATGCCGGCCGCCGTCCCGACCCTGGGCCCGCCTCGGAGACGCCATCCCGTGACCACGTCCCGACCGCCTCAGCAGCGCCTCGTCGGCCTCGGGCAGCCAGGAGTGCGGCGGCCGGCGCAGCCGGCGTTCCACGCTTCGGATCTCCGTCACGGCCTGGAGCAGCGCGTCCAGACCCGGATGTCGCAGGCCCTCGGGGAAGACGAGGTTCTCCAGGGCGAGCGGTACGGGATTGACCAGCGGCCGCACCACGGCGCCCGGAATCCCGCCGACCTTCGCCGTGGCCAGCACGGGCTCGCGGTGCCGTTGCAGGTAGAGGCCCATCTCGTGGGATCCGACCGGTGGCGCGTGTGGCGTGGCCAGGGTGAGCCCGAACTCCTCCGCCAGGCGCTCGCCCAGGTCGGTCCACTCGGTGGTGGCGGGATTGCCCGCCATGGCGTCCAGCGGGAAATCGGCCAGCACGCCGAGCGGCACCTCCTCCAGCGCGGCCAGCGGATGGTCCTCGGACACCAGCACGGCGAGCGGATCCAGCCGTACGGGCACCTGAGCCAGCCCCTTGCGCACGGAAGCGGGCAGTCCGGCGAAGCGGCCGAACGACACGTCGAGACGCCCCTCCCGCATGGCGGCGGCCCCGGAGGCCAGCCCGCCGTGGAAGCGGGCGAGGATCTCCACTCCCGGCGCCAGCTCCCTGGCCCTGACCAGCGGCCGTGGCGGCTCGTGCCCCTGCATGTTGACGTCCACGAGCAGCGGTCCCCGGGCGCTGGCGACCTCCGCGACCAGCTCGTCATGCAGCGCGAGCAGCCGCCTGGCCCCGGACAGCAGCCGCGCTCCCGCAGGGGTCAGCTCCACCCGCCGGGTGGTCCTGGTGAACAGCGCCTGCCCGAGTTGCTCCTCCAGCCGCCGCACGTCGCGGCTGAGCGCCTGCTGGGCCACGTACAGGCGGGCGGCGGCGCGGCCGAAGTGCAGCTCCTCGGCGACGGTCACGAACACCCTGAGCAGCCGGGGATGCAGGTCCACGCGGCAACATTAACAACAGATCCGCGTTAATCCTGGCTTTTCCGGTGTTGGACCCGGCGTCGTGATCTCCGTCAGGGTGGACCCATGATCCCCATGAAAGAGCTGCTCAACGGCATGCCGCTGTCGCCCGCCCAGATCGGCGTCCTCCTGAGCCTGATCCACCCGCCGGGGTTGACGGCTCAGAACGTCACAAACGGGTGGCCCGCGAAGAGGCCGAAGCGCAGGAGGTTCAGAGCACCGGCATGACGTAGTGCTGCGGCAGCGGGGATCGAGGCGCCCAGGTTTGACCTGCTGGCCGACCAGTCCAGTCCAGCAGGCAGGCTACGGGCCGGTCCTGGCTGCCGGCGGGGCTCAGGCCGCGGGCATCCGCCGCTGCCGCAAGGGTCGCTGAAGACCCAAGCTGAAGACCGAACACGTTCGCCTGACCTGCGACAACGCCTTCGGATTGCATGCGGTGGCGGTAGTCGCCGCCGCGGTTCGGCACAATTACCGATATGCGAGTCGGATTGCTCGGACCGTTCGAGGTCAGGAACCATGACGGGGCCGTGGTGGAGGTTCCTGGGATTCGGCTGCGCGCACTGCTGGCGGCGCTCGCCCTCGAACCCGGCCGGATCGTCACGCGTGCGAGGCTGGTCGACTGGATCTGGGGGGAAGAGCCGCCCGCGGACGAAGTGAACGCCTTGCAGGCGCTGGTCTCCAGGCTGCGCAGGGTGTTGCCGGCCGGTGTGATCGAGGCGGATTCCGGCGGGTACCGGCTGGCCCTGGCTGCTGATGCCGTGGACGTGTCCCGGTTCGAGCAGCTGGTCGGTCAGGCCCGTGCCGCCGAGCCTGCGGCGCGGGCGGATCTGCTGCGCCCGGCCCTGGCGTTGTGGCGTGGTACGGCCATGGCGGACATCGCGCTGCAGGGCAGCGACGCGTTCGACTCCGCGGTCGCGCGTCTGAACGAGCTCTACGTCGCCGCGCTCGGGGATCGGGTGGATGCCGACATCCGCCTCGGCCACGGCTCGGAGTTGGTCTCCGAGCTGACCGACCTGGTTGCCACGTACCCGCTGCGGGAGGGGTTCGTGGCGGCCTTGATGCGAGCGCTCGCCGAGGCGGGGCGTGAGAACGAGGCGTTGACCCTGTACCAGCGGACGCGCGAGCGGCTCGCCGAGGAGCTGGGCGCCGATCCGTCGGCCGAGCTCTCCGCGCTGCACACCGCGTTGCTCCGCGGCGAGCTGGGCCGGCGAACGGAGAACCACAGGACGAACCTGCGCGCCGAGTTGACGAGTTTCGTCGGCAAGGATGACGACGTCTCCGCGGTCGCCGAACTGGCCGTCAAGCACCGGCTGGTCACCTTGACGGGGGCGGGCGGCTCGGGCAAGACCCGGCTGGCCACGGAGACCGCGCGAACGATGCTCACCGAGCTGCCGGATGGGGCGTGGCTCGTCGAACTGGCCTCGGTGGGGGCAGGCGGTGAGCTGGCGCAGGCCGTTCTCACCGCGATCGGCCTGCGTGACCAGGCATTGCTCGGTGGCGCTCGGGCCGGGGACCCGATGGAGCGGCTCATCACCGCGGTCCGGGAGCGCACGATCCTGCTGATCCTGGACAACTGCGAGCACGTGATCGAGGAGGCCGCGGCCTTCGCGGATCGGCTCCTGGGAGAGTGCCGCAGGCTGCGGATCCTGGCCACGAGCAGGGAACCGCTCGGTATCTTCGGGGAAGTCCTTTGGGGGGTCGAGCCACTCGCGCTGCCCGCCGAGGGAGCCGACCCCTCCGAGGTCGCGTCCTCGTCCGCGGTGCGGCTGCTGCGGGACCGCGCGGGTCTGGTGCGCAAGGACATCGGCTCCGACGCGCACACCTTGGCGACCATGGCGCGGATCTGCCGGGCGCTCGACGGAATGCCGCTGGCGATCGAGCTGGCCGCGGCACGGCTGCGCACCATGTCCGTCGATCAGCTGGCACGCGGGCTCGATGACCGTTTCCGTCTGTTGACCGGCGGCAGCCGTACGGCGCTTTCCCGGCACAAGACGCTGCGCGCGGTCGTGGACTACAGCTGGGACCTGTTGACCGAGGCCGAACGTGGCGTGCTGCGGCGACTGTCGGTGTTCTCCGGCGGGGCGAGCCTGGAGGCGGCCGAACGGGTGTGCGGGGGCGAGGCGTTCGCCGGGGAGCAGGTGTTCGACGTGCTCACCGCGTTGATGGAGAAGTCGCTGCTGCTCGCCGACGGCGAGGACACGCCGCGCTACCGGATGCTCAACACCATCAGGGAGTACGCGGCGCACCGGCTCGCCGAAGCCGGGGAGACCGAGCAGGCGCGCCGGGCGCACCTTGCGTACTTCACCGAGCTGGCCGAGACGGCCGATCCGCACCTGCGTCGGGCCGAGCAACTGGAATGGCTGTCCACGCTCGAGCCCGAGCACGACAACATCAGCGCGGCCCTGCGCGGGGCGATCGCCGAGGGATGGGCCGAGGAGGCGACGCGGCTGGTCGGGGCCGCGGGCTGGTACTACTTCAGCAGGCACCGGGTCGAGGGCGCCGAGTTGAGCATCGCGGCGGTCTCGCTGCCCGGTGAGGTGCCCGATGAGGTGCGGGCGTTGGCGTGCCTGCTCGTGACCATCTTCGTGAGCTCCGGGGTCGGCGGCGATCAGTATCAGGCGCGGGAGTGGATCCAGGAGGCGTACCGGTTGTCCCAGCGCAGCGGGTATCACCACCCGCTGCTCGGGTTCGTCGGGTTGCTGGAGCGGATTCTGGAGGGTCCGACGGACTTCCTGCCCGCGTTGGAGCCGCTCATCACCGATGATGATCCATGGGTGCGCGCGCAGGCCAGGCTCACTCGTGGCCGGTTCCGGCTCACGCTCGGCGGCGACGAGACCGACGTGGACGTCGACGCCAAGATCGCCCTTGCCGAGTTCCGCACGCTGGGTGACCGGTGGGGGATCTCGTTGGCGCTGACCTTCCTGGCCGAACGGCTCGCCATGCGCGGCGAGTTCACGCGCGCGTGTGAGCACTACGAAGAGGCGGCCGTGGCGCTGACCGAGATAGGCGCGACCGAGGACGTGATCGGCCTGCGGGCGCGGCAGGCCCAGCTGTACTGGCTGCTCGGCGATGAGCGATCCAGCACGTCCGCCATGGCAGAAGCGCAGCGGTGCGCGGGCGGGATCGCGTGGCCGGACGCGCTTGCCGAGCTGGCGCTGTCGAAGGCGGTGCTGGCGCGCTGGCGCGGCGAGCAGGAACAGGCACACGAGCACCTGGCCACGGTGCAGGCGGTGCTGGGCGGCTCGGACAGGGTCGGCTCCATCTTTGCCAAGACCATGGACCTGTACGGCTACCTCACCGAGGATCTCGAGACGGCCCGCGCACACCGGACCGAGGCGTTCCGCACGACTGTGGAGCATGCGTACCTACCGGCGGTCGCCGAGCTGTTGATCGGGATCGCGGATCTCGCGCTGCGCCAGGGACAGTACGAGCAGGCCGCGCGACTGCTCGGGGCGAGCGACAGCGTGCGCGGCACGCCGGATCGTTCGCTGCCGGACGCTTCCAGGATCGCCGCGGACACGCGGAATCGCCTCGGCGAAACCCTGTTCACCGAGGCGACCCATGACGGTGCGCGGAGGGACTGGCGCGAGCTGGCCGAGATCACGCTCGCTTCGTGAACGACGCGCGCGCCCACAGGTGGCCGATCAACATGATCCCCGCACCAGGCGATCGCCGTGCTGGCCGAGCCCGTCGACGGCGTGCCGGTCAGCAGCCCGCGCAGGGTTTCGATGATCGAGGTGAACGGCTGGTACTCGGCGAATTGCCGCGCATCCGGCCCCATCTTGTCGGCCGGCACGAATGCGCTGCTCAAGAAGGGAAGGATCATCAGCGGGACACCGGCGAGGCCCGCGCTTTCCGCCGACGGCCGGAATCCCATCAGCAACGCGACCCCGGTGACCAGCGCGACGGCCAACAGGCTCCGTAGCATGGTCCCGATCACGTGCGCGTTCAGCACCGCGGCCCGGGACACGCTCATCACACGAAGCCGGTTGATGAATCCGGTCGTCATGTCGGAACTCACCGCGATCGCGGTGGGGCATCGTGCGCGTCGGGGGTCAGCAGCGTGGTCAGCACGTTCACCGTCGTGGTCTTCCCGGCACCGTTAGCGGCGAGGTCCCGTCAGTAGTCCGGCATGATGCCGATCAAGGTGGGATCGGCGTCATCGCCGGGCAGTTCCAGGCCGGTGACGATCTGGGCGAGCTCGGCGGCCTTGACCAGGTCACTCTCCGTCTCCATGCCCAGTTCGCGCATGCGCGGGAGCAGGCGGTCAGGGTCGCTGCCGGCGCGGCTGTCCGGCCGGTCGGGCTCGAACGTGGTGACGACCACGCCGCCCTCGGCATACACGAACTGCTGATCCAGATTGACGTTGTAGAACACAGTGGCCGCCACGGTGTCTTTGGACAGCCGTGTGATCACCTCGTCCAGGGTCGCGGCGAAGCCGTTCGGCTCGGCCAGAACGACTCCGCCATCGACTTCGAAGGCGGCGATCTCACCCTCCTCCCCTTCGGCCTCGGCTTCGGGGCTGATCGTGGCGCCCATGCGGAGGAGGGCCTGCTCCGCGGACAGATCACGAACGTAGGTGACGGACACGGCTTCGCTCTCGAACCAGTAGTTCATCTGCTGCCTTTCTCGGAGAACAGTGCCGTGATCATCGCATTCAGGTACGACGCATTCGCCGAAAAGCCGTTGCGGGAGAAGGCTGGGACACGGAACGCTTCCGGCGTGGATATGCACGCCAACCAGCTGACGGTGTCACCGGAGACAGTACGCGCCTTGGTGGATGAACAGTTCCCCGAGTGGCGGAGCCTGCCGATCACCGGCATCGCGGCCCACGGGACGGTCAACGCCATCTTTCGCATCGGCGACCGCTTCGCGGCTCGGTTCCCTCTGCAGGACGGGCACGTCGACTCGATTCGCGGCTGGCTGGAGTCCGAAGCGGAAGCCGCCCGGGAGCTGGCAGGTCGCACGCGGTTTCCCACGCCCGAGCCCGTCGCGCTCGGTGAGCCCGGCGCGGGCTACCCCCTCCCGTGGTCGGTGCAGACCTGGCTGCCCGGCGCCGTGGCCACCGATGAGGACCCGGGCGAATCGGTCGCGTTCGCCCACGACCTGGCCGATCTCATCAATGACCTGCGCGCGATCGACACGCGTGGCCGCACGTTCGCCGGCCAAGGCCGGGGAGGCGACCTGCAAGCCCATGACGGGTGGATGGAGACCTGTTTCGAGCAGAGCGAACAACTCCTCGACGTCCCCCGGCTTCGCGGACTGTGGAAGGACTTTCGGAGCCTGCCGCGCAAGGACGCCGACGTGATGAGCCACAGCGATCTCATTCCGGGCAACGTGCTCGTGTCCGCCGGTCGGCTGGCCGGGGTCCTCGACGTCGGCGGCTTCGGACCGGCCGACCCCGCTCTGGATCTTGTGAGTGCCTGGCATCTGCTTGAGGCCGGGCCGCGGCAGGTGCTCCGCCTGGATCTCGGGTGCGACGACCTGGAATGGGAGCGGGGCAAAGCGTGGGCCTTCCAGCAGGCGATGGGCGTCGTCTGGTACTACCTCGAGACCAACCCGCCCATGAGCCGGATGGGCCGACGCACTCTGGACCGCATCCTGAGCTCCGGATCCCGCTGGACCGCGGGATAGTCCGTCGTCATGAAACTTTCACCGGCCCTCGGCGGCCCGAAATCCAGGAACGCTCCTTTCATACCTGACCACACCCCCGTTTCTGCCGGGTGACCGAAAACGCCGGAAAAGCCCACTGATACGAAACCACCCCGCCGACGAATATCGCACTGCGCGTTCCAGAAGAGACATGAACGACGGCGACGTCACGGGGAGAATTCGACATGGGGGACCTCTTCGGCATGCTCAAAAGCAGGGCCGACGACAACGCGAGGAGAGTGGTGGACGCCTGCGCCGGCGAGATCGCCGGTTTCCAGGCGATCGAGTCCGGATCACGGGCGTCGATGATGGAGTTCGCGGTCGTCGTACGGCGTCGGACGGCCGAGCTGGCCGCCTCCGGCGAGCCGCTGCTGGAAAGCGACCTGGCCTTCATCGAGTCGGTCGGCGAGCAGCGCGGCGCACAGGGCGTGGCACCGGGCTGTCAGCGCGGCGCGCTCGCGCTGCATGCCGCCTTCACGCTGCGCGAGATCTCCGAGGCGGCCGGGCCCGGCGATCTGACCGACACGATGCGCATGATCGACTGGTTGGCAGAGCAGGGCACGGCGGCGCAGGCGGTCTACACCCGCGGCTACTTCCGGGGGTACGAGCGGTTCCTGCCGACGGCCTCACGCG
Organism: Nonomuraea sp. NPDC049625; assembly: GCF_040675285.1. Lineage (NCBI taxonomy): Bacteria > Bacillati > Actinomycetota > Actinomycetes > Streptosporangiales > Streptosporangiaceae > Nonomuraea > Nonomuraea sp. NPDC049625. The sequence goes on from NZ_JBFAOQ010000014.1 coordinate 283,238, forward strand.
TCCACCTGCTGGCCACCATGGTGCTGCACGACGACCCGATGGCCGGCGAGCTGGCCGGGAGCCTCGGAGTGCCGATGACCGAGCACTATCTGGTCACGGTGGTACGGGTGGCCCCGGAGCCGCCGGAGCAGTGCCGGGAGGAGGTCATGGGCACCTTGTTGCAGCGGCATCGGATGCCGTTCGGATGGCAGGAACCGGACGAGTTCGTGGCGCTGGTGCCGTACCACGGGACGCGGCCGGAGCACCGGGCGGCGGCCGAGGGGGCCGGGCTGGCGCTGGCGCGGGCGGTCGCCGAGGTCGTGGGGCGGCCGTGCTCGGTCGGCACCGCCCACGGGCGCCGCCGCGCGCTGGTCCAGGCGGCCGCGCTGGCGCGGAAGGTCAGCCGGGTGGCGCCGATCGAACGGGTGCCGCGCCGGCCGTACGGGGTGGCCGACGTGTTCGCGGAGCTGGGAGCGGTGGAGACGCCGCAGGTGGACCAGTGGCTGCGGGAGACGGCGCGGCGGCTCGGCGACGGGCCCGACCTGGTGCCCACGCTGGACGCCTACTACCGCAACGACATGAACCGGCTGCGTACGGCCGAGTCGCTGCACATCCACCCGCGCACGCTCGACTATCGGCTGCGGCGGGTGCGGGAGCTGGTGGGGATCGAGCCGGGCTCCACGCACGGCGTCCGGGTGCTGAGCACCACCGTCACCCGGCTGCTGGCCGGCGCGTGGAACGAGCACGGCTTTGTCTGACCGCCATTTTGACATTAGTGATGAACACCTGCCCGGCGCCATGGCGGAGATTCTCCCGAAGTGACGATGACCGGCGCTCCTGGCTTGGCGAAAGTATCACTGGTAAGGCTCGGCCGGGCCGAAAGGGAAATCCAGCGAAAGGTTCGATCACATGGCAGTACATGCGAGAAGAATGCTCGTGGGCGTGCTGGCCGCGATCACGGCGCTGCTGTTCTCTGTCGCGCTTCACACGGGTTCGGCCGCCGCGGCGCCCGAACGCGGGTTCACCGACCAGTCGACCACGACGCTCAAGGACGCCCAGGGCAAGGACGGCGGGGCCGCGCTGACCGCCACCTACTCATGTTCCCGGAGCGTCCCGATCCCGGCGTACTACATCGACATCGACTGCTCGGTGTTCACCGGGGCGATCAGGATCCTGGTGACCTGCTCCGACGGTTACCAGTTCGCCAGCCCGATCATCTTCGCCGAGAACCGGTTCACGGGACGCGGCACGTGCGGGCCGCCGTGGACCGTACGCTCCGCCAACGCCGAAACGGTGTTCTGACCGGTCCATCCGCTCCCCGAGCCACCCGGGACCACCGGGTGGCTCTCTCATACGTAAAACGGCAGGCGGCACGGCATGCCGGGCGATCGATGGTCGGAGTCGCTCAGGCCACCAGGTGCTGCTCGGCCAGTTCGGTGAGCGTCACGGTGCACAGGCCGCCGCGCTCCGCCTTGACGTCGGTCACCTTGAGCTGCGTTCCCGGCGCCAGGATGAACTCCTCCTCGCCGGTGAACGCGGAGAAGCTGCGAATGCCGACGGCCCGGGCGGGGTGCACCTCGAAGAGGGTGCGCTTGCCGCGGCGGCCGAGGAACGCCTGGGCCACGCCGAGTTCCGACGTGCACGAGGACACGCCCCACCACGTCACGGTCCGGCCGAGCGGGTACTGCGCCCGCAGGTCCAGCGACACCCCGCGCCACAGCGGTTTCTTGCGGACCGGGAGGCGCGACACGGCCGAGAACAGGAGCCGCAGGTAAGGGAGGTACGGAACGATGCGGGTCCGGTCCGGATTGCGCAGGGTGGCGTTGATCTGCCGGTAGAACGCCGACTCGCAGGTGTAGAGGTAGAGGGCCGCGATCTCGTCGGCGGACAGGCCATCCACAGCACCGGCCGACTGCTTCTCGCCGAACCGGTACGACTGCTCCGTGTGCCAGTCGAGCCCCGACAGCAGCTTGGCCACCGGGGAGACGGCCTCGCGGAAGTCCATGAGCGGGGTGTCGAACACACCGGTGATCGCCGGCAGGTCCAGGCCCTCGTCCTTGACGCTGGCGAGCCGTTCCAGGTAGAGCTTGTGCAGCTCCATCGTGGACGCGATGAACGCCCCCATCCGGTCGGCGGTGTCCGCGTCCGCCCCGCCCCCTTGCGCGGCGAGCTTGTTCCACCCCTTGCTGGGCAGCCAGTCGATCTCGTCGGCGCCGAGCGCCGCGAGTGCCGCGTTCACGTCGGCGAAGTGGTTCCCGTCGCAGAAGATGTCGCCCTGTGCCGCGGGGTTGGGGTGGTCGATGTGCCGGACCTCGACCTCCGGGTACTTCTTCTGGAGCCGGAGTACGACCTCCTTCAGGCTGCGCGCGTGCGCCCCCCACCACGCGAACACCACGCCCCGGTCCGCCTCGTCGGCGTTCTGCTTGGCCCTGAGGATCTCCTCGACGAGCCTCTCGACGACCGGCCGCCAGAACGCGGTGTGCTGGTCGGTCCCCATGGCCCCGTCGCCGCTGGCGGTGAGCGCCGCGTTCAGCAGCAGCACACCCTGCGTGAGCATCGCCTGGAACCACTCGGGCGGCTGCACGGTGTCATGCTGCTTCAGCAGCGCGCGGATGTTGGCGATCGGCGTCTTCTTGGGGATCCCGTGCTTCCACATCGCCGCCGCCTTGATGATGCAGCGGATGGTGATGACCTTGCCGAACTGGCTGTCGGCCCAGTCGTGGAAGGTGTTGTCGAACATCGCGATGCCGGTGGCGCTCTCGGCCCGCGGGTACGGGTTCTGGCCGAAGACGACGACCTTCCACTTGTGCGGCGGGTTGGGCTTGAGCGCCTGGAAGGTCAGTTCGCGTACGGGCACGACCTGGGGGCTGCGGTTCGGGCCGATGAAGGTGGCGGCGGCCGGTTGTGCCTCGATGACCGGCTTCAGGAGCGGCAGCCACGGCTCGCCGCCGCCCTTGAAGAGGTCGGCCAAGGCCAGCGGGTCATCCGGACTGTTCGCGTCATCCGGTCCGGGCGACGTGGGGTTGGCGTCAGGTGACGTGGGGGTGTTGGCGTCGCGCATCGATGGGCTCCCGGGTCGGCGAGGCGTGCCGGTGGCGGCACAGGGGACTGAGGTGGAGGCATTGTGCCGCGTGAAGATCCCGAATGTGATGCGTTCGCATACGCGGAGATCATTCACACATCCCAGGCAAGATCCAGTTTTGTCGTTGTGGAGCTGTATGTTCGTGTCCGCTGGAAACGTCCCTCCCCCTCGCCTGGAGTGAGCCATGACCGTCGATCCCGTGCAGCCGCCGCTCAAGGTGGTCCTGGTGGATGTCAACGCGAAGGTGGTGCAAGAGTGGCTGGCCGCGTTCGCCGACACCCCTGAGGTCGAGATCCACAAGGGCTCGATCGTCTCGGAGCAGGCCGACGCCTGGGTCAGCCCGACCAACTCCCGCGGGCGGATGGACGGCGGGGTCGACGCGGTCATCAAGCGGCACCTCGGGGCCGGGATCCAGCTACGCGTCCAGCGGGCGATCCGCGACCGGTTCGACGGGTCGCTGCCGGTGGGCAGTGCCGTGTGCGTGCCGTCCGGGGCGACCAACCCGAAATTCCTGATCTCGACGCCGACGATGGTGCAGTCGGCGCAGGACGTGAGCGAGACGCTGAACGTGGCCATGGCGTGCGCCGCCGCGTTCCAGGCCATCCACATGCAGAACGAGAAGGAGCCGGGCAGCATCACGTCGGTCGCGCTGGTCGGCATGGGCGCGGCGACGGGCCAGGTGCCGCCGAAGGTGTGCGCCAACCTGATGTGGACCGGCTACACGCTGTTCAACGACTACCGCTTCGAGGACTACGACGACCTGCGCAGGACGATCCGCGAGCAGCTCGACGACATCGACAGCCACCCTGAGGAGCGGGTCCGGATCAAGCCGCCCACCGACAGCCCCCGCGGCTGACGCCGCGGCGAGGTCACTCCCAGACCGCGGACTCCGGGTCGACGCCGTGCGCCTTCGCGTTCGCGAAGATCACGTCGCGCAGCCAGGCGGCCAGACCCGGTGCGACCGCCTCGAAGTGCTCCGCGAACCCGGGATCGGCGGCGTACATCCGCCCTATGCACGCCTGCATCGAGTGCGTGCAGTCGAAGTACGTCGAGATCAGCGCGCGGTGGCGCTCGGCCAGGGCGTCGGCGTCGCCGGAGCCGGGCACGACGTCGGCGCGCATCGCGGCGGCGAGGTCGGCGTTCAGAGCTTCGGTCGTGGCCGCGATGCCCTTCCAGTCCTCCGGTGTCATCGCGGCGGCCCGCTCGGCGTACTGTGCCCACTGCACGGTGTCACCCCAGCGGTCCTCGGCCTCCTCGACCCAGGCGGGCTGCCAGTCGTCGCCGAAGATCTCCACCTGCTGCTCCGGGGTCAACCGGATCCCCTTCTTCGACGCCTCCAGCATGCGGTCGACCGCGCTGACCATCTTCTGCAGCCGGGTGATGCGCTCCACGAGCTCTGACCGCTGCCGGCGCAGGTGGTCGCGCGCGTCGACGTCCGGGTCGTCGAGGACCCGGCCGATCTCGGCGAGCGGGAATCCCAGCTCCCGGTAGACGAGGACTCGGTGGATCCGGGCGACGTCGTCGTCGGAGTAAACCCGGTATCCGGCCCAGGTGCGCCCGCTCGGGCGTACGAGGCCGATCGTGTCCCAGTGGTGCAGCGTCTTCACGCTGACCCCGACGAGCGCGGCCGCCCGGCCAACGGTGAGGATGGCCATCAGCTCAGTATCGCTCACCCCGCCTGGGCCTCGATGCGCGCCGGCACCGGATCAGGGCCGGCGCCGTGCCGCGGGCAGGAGCGCCGGGCTGACCCATCCGTTGTCGGCGGGGTTGATGGTCACCCCGGGCGCCACGATCTCGTCGATGCGGTCCAGCACGTCGTCGGGCAGCTCGATGTCGGCGGCCGGCAACTGGGACTCGAGGTGCTCCATCGTCCGGGGGCCGATGATCGCCGAGGTGATGGCGGGGTGGCGCAGGACGAACGCGATCGCCAGCTCCACCAGCGTCATCCCCGCCTTGTCGGCCAGCTCGGCGAGCTGTTCGGCGGCCTGCAGCTTGCGCTGGTTCTCCGGCAGCGACAGGTCGAACCGGTTGGCCAGGCGCCGGCGAGCCGCGGAGAACGGCGCCTCCGCGTCCGCGCCCGCGCGGTAGCGGCCGGTCAGCCAGCCGCCGGCCAGCGGGCTGTACGAAAGCACGCCCATGCCGTAGCGCGCGAGCGTCGGCAGCGTGTCGGCCTCGATCCCGCGGGTGAGGATCGAGTACGGCGGCTGCTCGCACACGAACCGCTCACGACCGCGCTCGCGTGCGGTCCACTGGGCCTCCACGATCGCCGAGACCGGCCAGGTCGAGTGGCCGACGTAGCGAACCTTGCCGGCCCGGACCAGGTCGGTGAGCGCGCCGAGGGTCTCGTCGATGTCCGTCTCGGTGTCGTACCGGTGGATCTGGTACAGGTCGATCCAGTCGGTGCCCAGCCGCCGCAGCGAGTTCTCGACCTCGCGGACGATCCAGCGGCGGGAGTTGCCGCGCTGGTTGGGGTCCTCCCCCATGGGCATGTGGGCCTTGCTCGCGAGCACGACGTCGTCGCGCCGGCCGCCGGCGAGGGCCTTGCCCACGATGATCTCGGACTCGCCGTCGGAGTAGATGTCGGCGGTGTCGATGAAGTTGATCCCGGCATCCAGGGCACGGTGGATGATCCGGATGCTCTCGTCGTGATCCTTGGTGCCCCAGTCGCCGAACATCATGGCCCCGAGGCACAGCTTGCTGACCGAGACGCCGGTGCGTCCCAGACGTCGGTACTCCATGAATGGCTCCTTTCCGGTCGTCGACACTCACTGTGCCGTCGCCGGACGCCGCATGGGAGGGCGAGCTGTTCCGGGGTGTGGCAGGGCCCCCATTACGTCACATGCTGCAGGTAGGTGAGGACCGCCATCACCCGGCGATTGTGGTCGTCGGACGGTGGGAGGCCCAGCTTGGCGAAGATGTTGTTCGTGTGCTTGCCGACCGCCTTGTCCGTGACCTGGAAACGGGCGGCGATCGCGAGGTTGGACAGGCCCTCCGCCATCAGCGCCAGCACCTCCCGCTCCCGCGGCGTGAGCCCGCCCAGCGGCTCGTCCCGGCTGCGGCGGGTCAGCAGCTGCGAGACGACCTCGGGGTCCATGACGGTGCCGCCCGCGGCGACCTGGCGTACCGCGTCCACGAACCGGTCGACGTCGCCGACCCGGTCCTTGAGCAGGTAGCCCACGCCGCCGGACCGGTCGGAGAGCAGCTCGCGGGCGTACAGCTGCTCCACGTACTGGGAGAGGATCAGCACCGGCAGCCCCGGCACCAGGCGGCGGGCCTCCAGCGCGGTGCGCAGCCCCTCGTCGGAGTAGCCGGGCGGCAGCCGTACGTCCACCACGGCCACGTCCGGGCGGCCACGGGTGAGCGCGTCCAGCAGCATCGGGCCGTTGTCGACCGCCGCGGCCACCTCGAAACCGTTCGCCGTCAGCAGGCGGATCAGGCCGTCGCGGAGGAGGGCGAGGTCTTCGGCTATGACAACGCGCACGGGAGCTCCATGGTGAGTTCGGTCGGGCCGCCGGACGGGCTGCGCAGGACGAGCCGGCCGTCGAAGGCGGACAGGCGTCTGTCGATGCCGCGCAGGCCGCTGCCGGCGGCCCGGTCGGCCCCGCCGCGCCCGTCGTCGCGTACCGCCACCCGGAGCAGGCCGCCCGTGTGGGACACCCGCAGCCACGCACGGGACGCGCCGCTGTGCTTGGCCACGTTGGTCAGCGCCTCGGCGGTGGCGAAGTAGACCGCGGACTCGACCGGCGCGTCCAGGCGGCCCGGCAGGTCGATCTCGACCTCGACCGGCACCGGGCACAGCAGCGCGGCGGCCTCGACCGCGCCGGCCAGGCCGCGGTCGGCCAGCACCGGGGGATGGACGCCGCGCACCAGGTCCCGCAGGTCGGTCAGGGCCTGGCCGGCGACCTCCCGGGCCTCGTCGATCATCATCCGGACCTGGGCCGGATCGCGGAGGTCGCGGGCCAGCCCCAGGTTCATCCGGATCGCGATCAGCTTGGCCTGCGCGCCGTCGTGCAGGTCGCGTTCGATCCGGCGCAGCTCGGCCGCCTGCGCGTCGACCACCACGGCCCGCGACTCGGTCAGCTGCCTGATCCGCGCGGCCGGAGTCGCCTCCGGGAGGAGCAGCAGCGCCGACAGCCGCGCCTGTCCGGTTATGAGCAGGGGCAGGGCCATCAGGATGACGGCCGCGATGGCCGCGATGGAGACGCTGAGGGAGAACGTGTTCAGCGTGCTCGTCTCGATCGGGCGTACCCGGAAGAACATGTAGTCGAAGGCGGCCAGCAGCCCCCAGACGACGAGCGCGGGGACCGGCCACGTGACGGCGTGCACGCCCAGCCAGACCAGCTCCCGCCGGGTGCCGGCCTCGTGCGGAGCGGGCCGCGGACCCGGGTCGAGCACGCGTCCCGCCCAGGCCCGCTGCACCCCGGCCAGGGACCGGACGAGCGCGAGCGCGCGGCGCGCCGAGCCCGGCCACCGGGACCAGCACGACGCTCACCAGCAGCATGCCGATCAGCGCCGGCGCGGCCACGCCCGTGGCGGCGTTCAGCAACAGCCCGCCACCGGCGGCGAACGCTCGGCGGATCCCGGTCACGCCTGCAGTCTGCCCGACGCGCGGCGCGCGGGCGGTAGGCCTGGACCTACCTCCGTGGTGGGCGCACCCCCATCGAGATCCGCCCGCCGGACCGGCAGGCTGGCGGCCGTCAGCCGGACGACCGGGGGGAGACCATGATCGAAGTGAGCGGACTGACCATGAGATACGGGGACAAGGTCGCCGTCGACGACCTGACGTTCACCGTGAAACCGGGGCTGGTGACCGGCTTCCTCGGCCCGAACGGCGCGGGCAAGTCCACCACCATGCGCGCCGTCCTCGGCCTGGAGGTCCCCACCGCCGGCAAGGCGCTGGTGAACGGCCACCCGTACGTGTCGCTGCGCCGGCCCATGCGCTCGATGGGGGCGCTGCTCGACGCCGGGGCGGTGCACGGGGGCCGCAGCGCCTACGCGCACCTCGCCTGCCTGGCCCGCAGCAACGGCATCGGCCGCCGCCGGGTGACCGCCGTCCTCGACCAGGTCGGCCTGAACGCCGTCGCCGGCAAGCGGATCAGCGGCTTCTCGCTCGGCATGCGGCAGCGCCTGGGGATAGGCGCGGCGCTTCTCGGGGACCCGGGAGTGCTGATGCTCGACGAGCCACTGAACGGGCTGGACCCGGAGGGCATCCGCTGGCTCCGCGACCTGCTGCGCTCCCTGGCGGCCGAGGGCCGCACCGTGCTGCTGTCCAGCCACCTGATGAACGAGATGGCGCTCACCGCCGACCACGTCGTCGTCATCGGGCGGGGACGGCTGATCGCCGACACCGACATGGAGGCCCTGGCCGGGCACTTCCAGCGCGACGTGCTGGTGCGTACGCCGCACCCGGAGCGGCTCGCCGGCGTCCTGCGCGCGCACGGGGCGGCGGTGACCTTCGAGGACGACGGCGCCCTGTCGGTGCACGACCTGGACGCGGCCCGGATCGGCGTGCTCGCGCTCTCCGAGGGGATCGCGCTCGCGGAGCTGTCGCCGCGCGGCGCGTCCCTGGAGGAGGCGTTCGTACGGCTCACCGAGGACAGCGCCGAGTACAAGGCAGGCGGCCGATGATCGACGTGATCGCTTCGGAGTGGCAGAAACTCCGGTCGCTCCGCTCGAACCTCTACCTGCTGGCCTGTTCGGTGGCGGCCGTCCTGGCCTGCGCCGGGGTGTCGTTCATGATCGGACGCGGGTTCGACAACCTGTCGCTCCATGAGCAGATGGCCTTCACCGGCAATGGGGACGGCCTCGGCAACGGGATCGCGGTCGCCTACTTCGTGTTCGCGGCGCTGGGCGCGCTCGCGATCACCTCGGAGTACAGCACCGGGATGATCCAGACGAGCCTGGTGGCCGTGCCGCGCCGGCAGGCGCTGCTGCTGGCCAAGGTCCCGGGGCTGGCCGCGGTCGCGCTGGTGGCGGGGCAGGTCCTGGCGTTCGGCATGCACGCGGGGGCCATGATGGTGCTCGGCGACCGGGCCGGGCAGCTGCTCCGCGACGGGCAGACCCTGGGCACGCCGCTGTCGGAGCCGGGCGTGCTCGCCTCGGTGGTGCTCGCCGGGCTGTCGATGGCGGCGGTCGCCCTGATCGGGCTCGGCGTCGGGGCGGCCGTCCGCTCCACCCCCGGCACCCTGGTCGCGCTGATCGTGATCATCGTGGTGCTGCCGGTGGTGGCGAGGACACTGCCCATGCCGCTGCGCGCCCAGGCCGCCTCGTTCATGATCGAGAACCTGCCGCTCCAGATCGCGGGGGTCGGCGGCGGGATCCTGCCGCCTGCCGTGGCGGCGGGGCTGCTGGTCGCGTACGTGGTCGCCGCGCTGACGGCGGGCGCGGTGACGATCGCGTTGAAGGGGCGCAGGATCAAGGTGCTGGCGGTGGGAACGGCCGCCGCCGTCCTGGTGTCGGCGGTTCCCGCCGCCGCGGCCGGTTCGCCGGGCTCCGGCCCGTCGTCGCCGGCCTGGGCGGCCTGTAAGGACGTCTCCAAGGACATGCGGTGTGCCTCGATCGAGGTGCCGCTGGACTGGGCCAGGCCGTCCGGGCGGAAGATCCGGCTGACCGTCGGCATGCTGCCCGCGACCGGCGCCGAACGCCGGATCGGCACGGTGTTCGCGGTCCCCGGCGGGCCGGGCGGCTCGGGCGTCAAGGACCTGAGCAAGGCCGCGGGCAGCTTCGCCGAGCTGCGGGATCGTTTCGACGTGGTCAGCGTCGAGCCCCGCAACGCCATCGACAAGGGCGTGCTGCCGTACGACTGCCTCGTCTCCGGCCCGTGGATCGCCCTGCCCGACACCCCTGCCGAGTACGCCGAGCTGGGCAGGCGCAACCGGGCGGCGGCAGAGCGATGCCGCGCCGCCGATCCCGAGTTCTTCGACCACATGGATTCGGCCTCCTTGGCGCGGGACATGGAGGCGATCCGCGTCGCGCTGGGTGAGGAGAAGCTGAGCTTCATCGCCAACTCCTACGGCGGCGTCCCCGCGATCGCCTACTCCCGGCTGTTCCCCGGCCGGGTGCGCGCGATGGTGTTCGACGGCCCGGCGAACCCCTATGAGGACCGCGCGCAGGGCAGGCTCCCGCATGAGGAGTCCTTCGCCCGCTTCGCGGCCTGGTGCGCGGCGACCACCGCCTGCGCGCTGCATGGCCAGGACGTCGGCGAGGTCTGGCGGGCGCTGGTGGCGCGGGCCGACCGCTCCCCTGTGCCGGTCAGGGGAGAGCGGTCCGCCTACAGCGGGTTCGACATCAAGGAGGCCGCCGCCCCCAGCGTCATCTCACCGGGTCCGAAGCCCGAGTACTCCCGGTGGAAGGAGCTCGCCGAAGCGATCAAGCGGGCCGCCGCCGGTGACGCCTCAGGGTTCGCCGACTATGTCCGACAGAGCACGAAAAGCCTGAAGGTCCCCTCGTACACCGGGGTGAACATGACCCACTGCCTCGACGGCATGGGATTCCGCGACTACGAGGAGTACCGGAAGAAGCGCCGCTTGGGTGAGCGCCTGCTGCCGAACCTCGCCGGGACCGAGCTCTGGCACCCGCTCGCCTGCGTCGGCTGGCCGGCCCCCGTCACCAACCCGCCCGCGCCGCTGCCTGCCGAGGGGTTGCCGCCCTACCTGGGCGTCGGCTCCTGGACGGACTTCGACGGGGCCGCGGACATCGTACGGCGGGTGCCCGGCTCGGCCGCGGTCCGCTACGAGGGGAACGGCCACGGCCTGTACAACAGCGGCGATTCCTGCATCATCGCCCACGTCAACCGCTATCTGACCAGCCTGCGCCTGCCCGCGCAGGGCACCGTCTGCCGGCCCCCGGCGTAAGCCTCAGAGCAGGCCCAGCTCGCCGAGGGGTTTGCGCCAGTAGTCCTCGTCGAGGGACCTGCTCTGGAGGAGGGCCTCGGTGTCGTCGTGGGTGCGGCCGAGGTCGGCGGTGACGTGCAGGATCCGGTTGAAGGTCCTGAACGCCTCGTCGTCACCCGGCTTCATCTGGCAGTGGTGAATGCGCTCGTACCAGTACTTCTGCTCCTCCTCGATCCGCGGCAGGAGCTCGGCGCGGGTGAGGGTGCGTGCTTCCTCGACGGTGAGCCTCTCGAAGCCTGGCATGGCCTCATTGTGCCTGCGCTTCGGCTCAGGGCTGACAATCCCGCGAAACATTAACCCTCTGCACTAGTCTTGCCACCGTGAGTAACAGAGTCCTCCGGCGGATCGGGCGGCGCGGCGCGTCCCTGGCGTTCGTCGGCCTGTTATCTCTGGCCATCGCCGCCTCGCTGGCCTTCGCGCCGGCGAGCCAGCGTGCCACCCCCTCCTATGCCGTGCTGGCCTCCATCGCGCCGCTTGACGTCTGGGCGGTGCTCTGGCTCGCCACCGGCGTGCTGTGCCTGGTGCAGATGTTCCTGCGCTCCGACCGGATGGCCTTCGCCGCCGCCACCGCGCTGGTCCTCCTGTACGGCCTGGTGTTCCTGGCCTCGACGTTCACCGGAGACAATCCGCGAGGCTGGGTCGGGGGTGCGGTGTGGCTGGCGTTCGGCGGCTGGATCACGCTGATCGCGACCTGGCCGGAGGCCGTCACGCTCGACCGGCTCCCGGGCTCCGGCTCGGCGGTGATCGTCGCCAACGCCGCCGGGATCATCCAGTCCTGGAATCCGCAGGCCGCCACCATGTTCGGCTGGAGCACCGACGAGGCGGTCGGGCGGCCGTTGACGATGCTCATGCCAGCGCGTTTCCGCGACAGGCACGACATGGGGCTGACCAAGGTCCGCGTCAACGGCCACTCCGAGCTGGCCGGTCGGATCATTCCGCTGGTCGGCCTGCGTCGCGACGGCACGGAGTTCGCCATCGCGCTGACCGTCAACGCCTGGCACAGCGACGACGGGATCACGTACACCGGCGTGATACGCCCAGTGGAAGGAGGCCACGCTGACTGACATCCTCATCCAGGTCGCGGTCGGGATCGTCCCGCTCGGCGTGGCGTACCTGGCCTTCCGCTCCGCCACCGACGCCAACAAGAAGACCCAGCAGACCGCCATCCTCCAGGCCGAGCGCCAAGCCGAGTTAGAACGCTCCAAGGTGGACGCCGAGGCCTTCCTCAGAGCGAAGACGATCTACGAGGACGCGCTCAGCCAGATGGAGAAACAGCTGAACAGGGTGCAGAATCAAGCCTCCCAGCTCAGCACCGACCTGATCGGCGAGCAGAGCACGACCACGGCGATGCGCGACCAGATCGGCCAGCTCCAGGCCCAGATCCGCGCGCTCGAACGCACCGTCGTCGCCCTGCGCGCCCAGCTCATCGCCGCGGGGATGGCTCCCGTGCCCACGTCCGAGGCCACCGGCCCCTACTTGCGCAGACGCCTGCTCGGCGAAGGATAGAAGACCGGCCCTCGGCGCTGACCGCCGACCATCTCAGGGCCGAACGATCGGGCTCCCCCCGCCCGCTTCCACCGCCACGCCCGCCCGCTTCCTCCGCCGCCCCTGTTGATCAGAGCCCGTGTGCCTCGGCCAGCAGTTCCGCCGAGCGCAGCCAGACCTTCCTGTCGGCGGCCGAGAAGGCGACGATCAGCTCATCGGCGTCGGCGAGCTTGGCGAACCGGTCGACATACTCCTTGACCTCCGCCGCGTCCCCGACCGCCGAATACTTGGCCATCTGCACGATCTGCTGCCCGGCCGGCGACCCGAGGATCATGTCCGCCTCCTCGGTCGTGAACGTGCGCCCCCGCCCCAGGAACCTGCTCACCCTCAGCCGCTTCGAGGCCAGGAACTCCTCCTGCGCCTCCTCCGACGTGTCCGCCGCGATCACGTTGAGCGCGGCGATGACATGGGGCCGGTCGAGCTGCGCCGACGGCTGGAAGTCACGCCGGTAGAGCGCCACGGCCTCCTCCAGGGCGGCCGGGGCGAAATGCGAGGCGAACGCGTACGGGAGCCCCAGCGCGGCGGCGAGCTGGGCCCCGAACAGCGACGAGCCGAGGACGTAGAGCGGGACGTTCGTGCCCTTGCCCGGCGTGGCGTCCACGCCCGGGATCCGGGACTCACCCGACAGGTAACCCTGCAGCTCCAGAACGTCCTGCGGGAACGTGTCGGCGGCCGACGGAGTGCGGCGCAGGGCGCGCATGGTCTGCTGGTCGCTGCCCGGCGCCCGGCCGAGGCCCAGGTCGATGCGTCCCGGATGCAGGGTTTCGAGGGTGCCGAACTGTTCGGCGATGGTGAGCGGGGCGTGGTTCGGGAGCATGACGCCGCCCGCCCCGAGGCGGATCGTCCGGGTGTGGGCGGCGACGTGGGCGATGAGCACGCTGGTCGCCGAGGAGGCGATGCTGGCCATGTTGTGGTGCTCGGCGTACCAGATCCGCCGGTAGCCCAGGTCCTCGGCCCGCTGGGCCAGGGCCACGCTGGCGGCGAAGCTGTCCGCCGCCGTCTCGCCCTCGCCGATGATCGCCAGATCAAGGATGGACAGCGGCAGAGTCATGAGTACGCGCCTTTCGCAGAGCGGTTCGACCTGGCTGTGGACAACAGCCGCGAAGGCGCCGTTATTTCACCGATGGGCCCCTGGCAGGCGCAGGGGCCCATCGAGTCTCATGAGGCCGTACAGGTCACCGGTGACGGGACGCCGTTCTGCCCGTTCCAGTTGGCGACGAAGCCGAACGTGGTGCTCGCTCCGGCCCCGAGGGTCCCGTTCCAGTTGAGGTTCGTCACGGTGACGGTGCCGCTGCCCGAGAGGTTGCCGTTCCAGAGCTGCGTGATCGACTGCCCGTTCGGGAACGTCCAGCCGACCTTCCAGCCGGCGATGGCGGCCGAGCCCGTGTTCTTCACGGTGACCTCACCCTGGAAGCTGCCCTGCCACTGGCTCGTCACCTTGTACGTCGCCGCGCAGCCCGCGGGGCCGGTGGTCGGCGTCACGGTCGGAGTGACCGTGGGTGTGACGGTCGGGCCGACGGTGGGCGGCGGGGCGGCGACGGCCAGGTCGTAGGCCCGCTGCGGCACGAACTGTCCCGCGCTCGCGATGCACCCGTCCGCCTCGCCGGGCGGCTTGACCCAGAGGTAGGCGTCGACGGCCGAGTCACCCGTGTTCGTGGTGCTCCAGATGCCCGTGGCGCGGCCCGCCGGGTCGCACCACTCGCTGCCCTGCGGCCCGTTGCCGTTGCGGCTGGTGTCGACGACCGCCTTCAGCCTGGACACGCCGGTCGCCGCGATGATGCTCTTCGCGTACGACACCAGGCCCGAGGTGGCGCGGTAGTTGGAGGTGTTGACGGCGATGCCGTCGGCGCTGTTGGCCACGTCCGCGCCGGTCAGCCTGGACGCGGCCTCCGAGGCGGACAGCCAGGCATCGTGTCCGATGTCGAAATAGACCTTGACCTGCGACGACGTCCCCTTGAACTTCTTCCCGGCGTACGCCATGGACGCCTTGACCTCGGCCTGCTGCGAGGCGTTCATGCAGTTCGTCATGATCGCCAGCGCGTCCGGCTCCAGCACGATCGTGGCGGGCCGGCCGCCGAGACCGGCCGCGATCTGGTCGATCCAGGCCCGGTACGACGCGTGGTCCGGCGCGCCGCCCGCGCTCGCGCCGCCGCAGTCGCGGTTCGGCATGTCGTACACGACCATGATCGGGATCTTGCCCGCCGAGGCGGCGGCGCCGACGTACGCGTCGACCTGGCTGCGCACGGTGGCGGGGTTGTACGTGGCGAACCACCGGCCCTGGGGCACGGCGGCGATCCGGTCCCTGATCACCTGGGTGCGGCTGTCGTTGGGATTCGCGGCGACCCATTTGGCCGCGTTCGTCTGCGGATCCACGTAGAAAGCGGAGTCGGCGGCCTCGGCGGTGGACGAGGACAGGACGATCGCCCCCGCCGCGGCCATGGCGGCCGCCGAGAGGAGCACCGCCAGGACGGGCCTTCTGCGAGACATGAAATTCACTCCGTCCGTCATGTGGGAGCGCTCCCACCAGCTCCTCGGATCGTAGGTAACCGTCAGTGCCCGCTCAAAGACATCCGATCGCTGCCATCCACGTCTTCCCAGGCCAGAACCTTGACAGGGGGTGAAACTTTCAGCGCAGACAGGCCTCGAAGACCGCGGTCAGGCGGTCGACGTCGGCCGGGCTGGGCGCCTCGGGGCCGAGGCGGCGGCGCATGGCGCCGATGCCGAGGAAGACCGCCGTGGCCATGCGGGCCCTGGCGTGGGCGTCCGGGCCGCCCAGTTGCTCCTCGAGCGGGTCGAGCAGCGCCGTGATCAGGCGCTCGCGGGCCACGGCCTGGATATCCGGATCGCCGGCGGAGCGTTCGAGGGTGCGCAGGATCGGGCTCTCCGGCGGGTGCTCCATGCGCTCGGCCGCATATTCCGCCAGGCGGCGCGGCAGGCTCCCGCGGTCGCCGCCGAACAGGTCCCTTATGGTCGGCTCCCCGTCCAGGACCGCGCCGAAGAGGCCGGCCTTGGAGCCGAAGTAGCGGCCGACCAGGGCGATGTTGGCGTCCGCGGCAGCGGCGATCATGCGAACGGTCACGCGTTCGTACCCCTGCTCGCCGAAGAGCGTGCGGGCCGCACGAAGGATCCGCTCGCGAGTGGCCTCGCGGTCGCGGGGCCTCGCCTCAGACACCTGAGCATCCACACACCGAACTCTACTGAACGCACCCCCACTTGCCGCGCGGCTAGTAAACGGGCGTATACTCAAGTTCGCAAAACTGTAGTAAGGGGATGATGAAGCCTTGGTGGCGCATGCTCAGGCCGCAGCCCCCGCGAGGCGGCAGTACACCCACCGCGAAATCCTCGAGGTCATGTCCGGGCTGATGCTCGCCATGCTCACGTCGATGATCTCGACCTCGGTGGTGGGCACGGCGCTGCCGACGATCGTGGGTGAGCTGGGCGGTCAGGACCAGTACTCATGGGTCGCCTCCGCGACCATGCTGACCATGACGGTGTCCACGCCGTTGTGGGGCAAGCTGTCCGACGTGTTCGGGCGGAAACTGCTCTTCCAGACCGCGCTCGGGCTGTTCGTCGCGGCCTCGCTGGTGGCCGGTCTGTCGCAGAACATGGGGCAGCTCATCGCGGCGCGGGCCGTACAGGGCCTTGGTGTGGGTGGTCTGTCGGCACTCGCGCAGGTGATCCTGGGCGACATCGTGTCCCCCCGCGAGCGTGGCCGCTACTCCGGCTACATGGGGGCGGTCTTCGGGATCTCCACGGTCGCGGGCCCGCTGCTCGGCGGGTTCCTGGTGGACACCGACTGGCTCGGCTGGCGCTGGTGCTTCTACGTCGTGGTGCCGTTCGCCCTGGTGTCCTTCATCGTGATCCAGAAGGTCCTGAAACTGCCGAAGATCAAGCGGAGCACCTCGATCGACATCTGGGGCGCGACGACGATCACGGCCAGCGCGAGCGCGCTCATGCTGCTGCTGACGCTGGGCGGCGTCGAGTTCGAGTGGAACTCGATCTGGACGTACTTCCTGGCGGCGCTCAGCCTGCTGATGCTGGCCCTGGCGGTGCTGTCGGAGCGGACCGCGCGCAACCCGATCCTGCCGCCGCGGCTGTTCCGCAACCGTACGTTCGTGCTCACCGGCCTCGCCTCGCTGTTCGTCGGCATGGCGATGTTCGGCGCGATGATCTACCTGCCGCAGTACCTGCAGATCGTCAAGGGCCTCAGCCCGACCGAGTCCGGCCTGATGACGCTGCCCATGGTGCTGGCGCTGTTCCTGGCCGGCGTGATCTCCGGGAAGATCGTCACCCAGACCGGCCGGTGGAAGATCTTCCCGGTCGTGGGCCTGCTGGTCGTGGCGGTCGGGCTGTTCCTGCTGTCCCGGCTGCACGTGGACTCCAGCGAATGGCTCATCGGCTTCGACGTGGCGGTGCTGGGCACCGGGCTCGGCCTGTCCATGCAGATGCTCATCCTGGCCGCCCAGAACGGCTCCGAACTGCGTGACATGGCCTCCACCACGTCCGGCGTGTCGTTCTTCCGCTCGCTCGGCGGCGCCGTCGGCGTGGCGGCCTTCGGCGCGATCCTGACGAACCGCCTCAAGGACGAGATAGCCGACATGCTCAGGGCCGCGCACATCGCGCTGCCCGGCGGCTCGAACGTCAAGCTCGGCAGCCCGAGCGCCATCCAGCAGTTGCCCACGCCGATCAAGAACATCGTGCTGGAGGCGTTCACCAGGGGCCTGGAGACGGTGTTCATGGTGGGCGTGCCCATCGCGCTGCTCGGGTTCGTGGCGACGATCTTCCTCAAGGAGCTGCCGCTGCGCGGCTCCTCGACGCCGGCTGCCCCGGCGCCGACGCCGCTGAACAAGGACGACCTGGTCC
Organism: Nonomuraea sp. NPDC049625; assembly: GCF_040675285.1. Lineage (NCBI taxonomy): Bacteria > Bacillati > Actinomycetota > Actinomycetes > Streptosporangiales > Streptosporangiaceae > Nonomuraea > Nonomuraea sp. NPDC049625. Next base: position 300,599 of record NZ_JBFAOQ010000014.1, read on the forward strand.
TGGCCGGGCTGCTGCTCGAGCTGATCGCCCAGCGCGTCGAGCGGGCCAACGGCCAACCGTCCGCCCTGCTCACCGCGGTCGCCAAGATGGCGCCACCGGACGACCGCCCGGAACGCGAGCGGGCCCGGTCCGTCGCCAAGAACGTGCTGCGGCCGACCTCGCGAGCCCTCATCGCGCAGGCCGCACCCCCGCAGAAAGACCTCGTATCAGGAGGAATCTCACAGTGATTCGCAAGTTCGTGGGTGCCGTCGCGGCCGCCCTGGCCGTCCTGGCCGGGCTGTGGCTGATGATCGCCCCCTTCGCCCTGGGCTCCCAGCCGGAGGACGCCGACTGGACGAACACCACCCAGTCGGAGTTCTTCACCGGCCTCGGCGTGGCCGTCGTGGGGCTCATCGGCGCGATCTGCTTCGTGCTGGCCATCCACGAGGAGCTCGTGGTGCGGGGCCTCGTGGCCGTCCGGCAGCGGCAGCCCGAGCCGGAGCCCGTGCCGGTCGCGCCCCAGGCGTCGTCCGCCGAGCTGGCGAGCCTGCTGGCCCCCCTCGTCGAGGCGCTGCGCGAGGACATGAACAACTCGGGTGAGCACCGCCGTAACGGCAAGGCTTCCCTGGTCGGAGTGGAGGACAACCGATGAAGGCCAAGCTGGGCGTCTCCGCCCTCGTCCTGCTGTTCCTCGGTGGCCTGTGGCTGGTCGCCGCGCCGTTCGCGGTCGGCTACCAGGGCAGGGGCGCGGCCTACGTCGACGCGACGGTCAACGATCTGTGGCTCGGGGGTTCGATCGCCGCGGTCTCGTTCGTGGCCCTGGTGATCTACGCGGCCGACGCCCTGCGCGAGCTGGCCCTCCGCGACGTGCTGATTGCCGAGCACCGCTCGGGAAGCCGTGATGGACGTCCTCGCTCCGCTGCGGCTCCATCACGGCACGCCGACAGCTAAGACGAGACGTGCCGTGTTCGGCGGTGACACAGACCCCGGACGGGAGCCACTGACCGGCAGGCTCCCGGCCGGGCAGTTCGAGATCGGCAAGGACGGTGCCGGCCTGCTCGTGGTGGGCTTCGACGGATCGGGCCCGAGCCGCAACGCGCTCGCGTACGCGGCCGGGCTCGCCCGGCGGGACAACGCGGCGCTGCTCATCGCCTTCGTGGAGTCCCTCAACAGCGCCGCGCTGTGGTTCTTCGCCGGGTCGCCGATCATTCCCGACGCGGCGGCCGACCTGACCGAGGATCTGCGGGACGAGCTGAGAGGCGCGGGCGTTCCGTGGCAGTTCGTCAGCATGCGCGGTGACGCGGCGCGCGAGCTGGAGACGCTGGCCAGCTCATACATGGCCGACGCCATCGTGGTGGGGCGCTCGCGTTCGTCCTGGCACGGCTCGGTGGCGGTCGGGCTGGCGAAACGGGCTCGCCGTACTGTGCTGATAGTGCCCTGAGCTGGTGGGACGTCGCATATGGTGGCGAGATGAAACGTGCTGCCGCCATGGCGTTCGTGGTGCTCGCGTCCGTTTCGTGCGGGACGAGCAAGCCTGCCGCCACCGGTTCCGTCCCTCAGGAGACCGCTCCCGCTTTCGAGAGCCTCGACTCGCCCACGCCCTCGCCCACCACGGGCGCGCCCGGCTCGACCGCCCCGCCGGCCTTCAGCGCCAAGATCTCGCGGCTCTCCCGCGAGCAGCTCCCGTACTCGTGGCGGCCCGGCTGCCCGGTCCACTACCGCGACCTGCGGCTGGTCACGATGACGTACTGGGGCTTCGACGACAAGCCGCACACCGGGCAGCTGGTGGTGAACAAGGCGGTCACCGACGACATCGTGACGGTCTTCAAGAAGCTGTACGGCTGGCGCTGGCCGATCGAGCGGATGAAGCTGGTGGACGCGTACAAGGGTGACGACTTCGACTCGATCGAGGCCAACAACACCTCGGCCTTCAATTGCCGCCAAGCGACCGGGTCCACTCATTGGTCCAAGCACGCGTACGGGCAAGCGATAGACGTCAATCCCATCCAGAACCCATATGTCACCGCAAGTGGTAGCACAGCGCACCAAGCATCCAAAAAGTTCACAAAACGCCCCATGAAGGGAAAGGGCGTAATAAATCCTGGCGACAAGGTAGTTAAGGCCTTTGACCAGGTCGGTTGGGAGTGGGGCGGCTACTGGTCAGGAGCCAAGGACCTGCAGCATTTCAGCAAGGGCGGAGGCTGAGAGAATCTCCCATGGCGGCTAAGGACGGCGACGGCTGGATCGAATGCTCCCAAGGCCACAGGCACTGGGGGCTGCACGGCGCCTCGGGGCTGCTCGTCGTCCACCATGACGAGCTCGGCACGCCGTACGTGCTCATGCAGAAACGCTCCTGGTGGAGCCACCACGGCGGCACCTGGGGGCTGCCGGGCGGGGCCCGCGACAGCCACGAGGACGCCGTCGCCTCCGCGCTGCGGGAGGCCCGCGAGGAGGCGGCGCTGGCCGGCGACGGGCTACGGGTGCAGGGCGTCTACCGCGATGATCACGGCGGGTGGGCGTTCGAGACGGTGATCGCCGCGTCGCCCGAGCTGCTGGCCGCCGCACCCGCCAACGCGGAGAGCAGCGAGATGCGCTGGCTCCCGCTGCCGAAGGTGACCGACCGGAAGCTGCATCCCGGCTTCGCCGCCACCTGGGACGACATCCAGGGGGAGATCAGGCCGGAGACCCTCGTGCTCGACGTGGCCAACATCGTGGGCGCGCGGGCCGAGCACGGCTGGTGGCGCGACCGGCTCGGCGCGGCGACCCGGCTGCTGGAGGCCGTGTCGCGGCTCAGACTGACGCATCCGGTGCTGGCGCAGTGGTATCCGCGCGTCGTGGCGGTCGTGGAGGGCGCCGCCAGGAGCGCGCCGGAGCCGCCGGGGGTTCAGGTGGTGGCGGCCACCGGGAGCGGCGACGACGCGATTGTCGACGTGGTGCGCCAGGCCAAGCCGTGGGAACGGGTGCTCGTCGTCACCGCGGACCGGGGGCTGAAGGAACGCGTGCACGAGCTGGGCGCCGAGACCGTGGGCCCGAAGTGGCTGCTCTCGCAGCTGGCCGACTGACCTCCCTCAGGTCCTCAGCGACTGACCTGCTCTCAGCGTTCCGCGGCGAGTACGGCGTCAGCGTTCCACGGCGAGCACGGCGTCGAAGGCGGCCTTCAGGCCCGTCACGTCGAGCACGCGCTGAAGCACGCCGTGGACTCCGACCAGGCGTAACCTACCGGCTTGGGCGGTAACCCGGCGCTGGTGCTCCACGAGCACCCAAAGGCCGCTGGAGTCACAGAACTCCAGCGCCTTCGCGTCGATGTCGACCCGCACGAGCCCTTCGGCGAGGAGCCTGCCCAGACACTCCTTGAGCTGCGGCGCGGTGAGCTTGTCCAGATCTCCGTCGAGGCGGACGAGCGCTGCCGATCGGCCGCGCTCCACCTCGACGTTGAGATCCGCCACCTCCTGAACGTACACCCCTGTCACCGCAGCCGCTATCGTGGTTTCCGCACAGGAGGGTTCGCATAGTGGACGAGTGCAGCCGCCTTGAAAGCGGCCAGGTCAGCGATGGCCTCGTGGGTTCGAATCCCACACCCTCCGCTCACTCCCCTCATTCGCGGATGCCCGCGAACCCGTCGCCCACGCAGGCGGCGAGCTGCAGGTAGGCGTCCCTGGTCGGCTCCTGCAGCCGGTCGAGGTCGATCTCCGCGCCCTCCTCCAGATGCGGGTCGTACGGCACCCGGACCACCGCGCGGCACCTGGCGGCGAAGTGGGCCTCCAGCTTCTTGATGTCCACCGCCGACTTCGAGCGCGGCCGCACGCTGCACAGCACCACGGTCGCGTTCTTCACCAGGTCGCCGTAGTGGTGGGCCTCCAGCCAGTCGAGCGTCGCGGAGGCCGCCCTGGCGCCGTCCACGGACGGGGAGCTGACCAGCACGATCTGGTCGGCCAGCCCGAGCACGCCGCCCATCGCGGAATGGAGCAGGCCGGTGCCGCAGTCGGTGATGCAGATCGAGTAGAAGTTCTCCAGCACCTGGGAGACGGCCTGGTAGTCGGCGCCGCTGAACGCCTCGGACACCGACGGGTCGCGGTCGGAGGCGAGCACCTCCAGCCGTGAGGGCGCCTGCGACGTGAACGCCCTGATGTCCACGTAGCGCTTGACCTGGTCACGCTCGTTGAGCAGGTCACGCACGGTGGCCGAGGTCTCCAGGACGAGCTTGTCGGACAGGGTGCCGCGGTCGGGGTTGGCGTCCACGGCGATGACCCGGTCGCCGCGGACCTGGGCCAGGGTGGCGCCGAGACCGACCGTGGTCGTGGTCTTGCCCACGCCGCCCTTCAGGCTCAGCACGGCCACGCGGTGGTGGCCGGCGGTGACCGGGGTGCGGGCCCTGCTCACCAGCTGGCGGCGACGACGGACCTCCGGGGGTTCGCCCGGCTTGATCCAGCCTCCCGACGCCTTGTAGATCAGGCGGCGCCAGCCCTTGGAGGGGGCGTTACGCCGTCCGCGTAGCAGGGACTCCGGGTCGAGGCTGTCGGCGGTCGGCCGGCCGGTGATCGGCGGCCTGGGCGATGCGGTGAACACGGGGATCGGGGCAGGGCGGCGCCGCCGCTCCGCGGGCGGAGGGATCTCGCGCTCCGCGGGACGCCACTCGTGCTGCTCGGTCCACTGCGGGGGCTCCTCCTGCTGAGCCGGATCCGACCAGGAGGGCCGCTCCTGCGGGGCCGGCTCGGACCGTTCCTGCTGGGCCGGCTCCGACCACGAGGACCGCTCCTGCTGGGCGGGCTCGGACCACGAGGACCGTTCCTGCGGAGTCGGCTCCGACCACGAAGGCCGCTCCTCACGCCGCTCCTCACGCCGCTCCTCAGGCTCCGCGGGCTCGGCCTTCGGCCACGACGGCTCCGCGTCCTTCGGCCATGACAGCTCGGCGTCCGTCGACCACGACGGCTCCGCGTTCTTCACCCACGGCGGCTCCGTGTGCTCGCCCTTGGGCCACGACGGCTCCGCGGGTTCGTCCTTCGGCCACGCGGGCTCGGCGCGCTCGTCCGCCGGCCGCTCCTGGGGCTCGGCTTCCTGCGTGGCGGCCGGCTCCGCCCACTTGGGCGGCTGGATCGTCGGGAGGGTGTCGAACGGCTCCGACCACTGCGGGCGCTCGGTCTTCGGAGAGGTTTCCTCGGAGGCGGACTCGTCGTCCTTCTCCGTGGCAGGCTCGGCTTCCGCTCGGGCGCTCTCCTTCTCCGGCTCCTCGCGGGGCGGCTCAGGCGCCCGGGCCCACTCGGGCACGGACGACCAGGACGTGTCCTGTGTCTCCTGATCCGATGGCTCCGGCGGCCCCGACGGCTCGGGCGGGGTGAACGACAGCGCGTACGTGTCGGTGTCGTCGGGCCGCGGCAGCGGCTTCAACGGAGCGTGGAACGGGTCCTCTTCGCGCGGGGCGCTCGGTGGGGCGGCCGGGGGCTCCTTCGTGGCCGCGCTGGCCGTGCCGAGCCACTCCGCGGCCTCCATCTCACCGTCGGGCAGGTCCTCGGCCGCCGCGGCGCCGTACACGGAGTCGACGGCCGCGCGGAACAGCGGCGGCGTCGGCGTGTCGGGCTGCGTGGGGACCATCCGCCACGGGTCCTGGGGGTACGGCGAGGCGACCGACTCGTCGGCAGCCGCGGTCGAGGCGCTCACAGAGACGGGGGCCTCCTCCGTCTCCTTGATCGCGTCGAGCCACGCCAGCTGCTCCTCGAGCGATTCCTCTCGATCGTGTCTTGCCACCGTGTTCCCCCTCGGGTGGGTCTAAAGGGGCAGCAAATACCTTGCAGATTAACGCCATGGGCAACCACACAGCTCGGCAACCCACAACTTCTTTGCCCGGCTACCGTAGTTCGCATGCGAGCCATTGAGATCGCCGAGCCGGGCGGACCAGAGGTACTTCAGTGGCGTGAGGTGCCGGATCCCCGGGTCGAGCGGGGAGAGGTCCTCATCGACGTGACCGCTTCGGCGGTCAATCGGGCCGATGTCCTGCAGCGGCAGGGGTTCTACGCACCTCCGCCCGGCGCGTCGCCGTACCCGGGGCTGGAGGTCTCCGGCGTGGTGGCCGAGGTCGGCGCGGACGTCGAGCAGTTCAAGCCTGGTGACCAGGTGTGCGCGCTGCTCGCGGGCGGCGGTTACGCTGAGCGCGTAGCCGTTCCGTGGGAGCAGGTCATGCCGGTGCCGGACGGCGTGCCGCTGGAGGAGGCCGCCGGGCTGCCGGAGGTGGCGTGCACGGTGTGGTCAAACGTCTTCATGGTCGGGCGGCTGCGCAGGGGCGAGACGCTGCTGGTGCACGGCGGGGCCAGCGGGATCGGCACGTTCGCCGTGCAGCTCGCCAAGGCACTCGGCTCGCAGGTCGTCGCGACGGTCGGCTCGGCGGCCAAGGGCGAGCGGGTCAGGGAGCTGGGCGCGGATGAGGTCATCAACTACCGCGAGGAAGACTTCGCCGACAAAGTACGCGCGGACGTCATCCTCGACATCATGGGCGCCAAATACCTTGCCGGAAACGTCCGGGCGCTCCGCACCGGCGGCCGACTGGTGATCATCGGGCTGCAGGGCGGCGTCAAAGGCGAGATCGACCTGGGGGCCCTGCTCGCCAAGCGCGCCTCCGTGCACGCGACCGCGCTCCGCTCACGTCCGGTGGACGAGAAGGGGGCAATCGTCCGTAGTGTTGTGGACAACGTCTGGCCCCTGGTCAGCGCCGGGGCCGTGCGTCCTGTGGTGCACGCGAAACTACCGATGTCCGAGGCCGCCGAAGCCCACCGATTGTTGGATTCGGGGGAGCACGTCGGCAAGATCCTGCTAGTACGGTGAGTGTTATGAATGCTGAGGACAACAACACCCCTCACATCGTGGTGGTGGGCCCTGACTTCCAAGGTCAGGGCGATAGTGGCGAAGAGGATCGATCGGTCACCAACCTGGTCGAGCAGCCCGCCAAGGTGATGCGCATCGGCAGCATGATCCGGCAGCTCCTCGACGAGGTCCGGGCCGCGCCCCTCGACGAGGCCAGCCGCAAGCGGCTGAAGGACATCCACGCGTCCTCGATCAAGGAGCTCGAGGACGGCCTGGCTCCTGAGCTGGTCGACGAGTTGGAGCGGCTGTCCCTTCCGTTCACGGAGGAGAACGGCGCGCCGCCGAGCGAGGCGGAGCTGCGCATCGCGCACGCCCAGTTGGTCGGCTGGCTCGAAGGGTTGTTCCACGGCATCCAGACCACGCTGTTCGCGCAGCAGATGGCCGCGCGTGCCCAGCTGGAGCAGATGCGCAGGGCGCTGCCCGGCGTGCCCCAGGGGGACGACCAGCACCGCCCGCCCGGCGGCTCCGGCCCCTACCTGTAACGGGCGCGAGCGCCTGCTCCGGGCAGCCGCCGGCTATCCGTAGAGCCGCTCGATCACCTGAGCGACGCCGTCGTCGTCGTTGGCCGCGGTCACGTGGTCGACGGCCGCGAGCACGTCCGGATGTGCGTTCGCGACCGCGTACGACGTGCCTGCCCAGCCCAGCATGGGCAGGTCGTTCGGCATGTCACCGAACGCGATCACCTCCGAGGGCTTGATCTCGTGCTGCCCGGCCAGCGCCGCCAGCGCCGTGGCCTTCGTCACACCCTGGGCGCTCATCTCGATCAGGCCCCTCGGGCTGGAGTGGGTCGCGGTCACCAGATGCCCCACCAACCCCTCGACGGTGGCCTGCAGCTCGTCCGCGTCCATTCCGGGGTGCAGGGCCAGCAGCTTGGCGCACGGACGCGCCGTTACCGAGTCGACGCGTGCCGTTAGGGCCCCCCTGTCCAGGCCACCCAGGAGGAATTCTGACTCATGCGCAAAACCCGCTTCATACTCGACCGAAAATACGAGATCGGACACGTTCGCTCTTAGCTGATCCACGACTTCCTCGAGTACATCGACCGTGATCAGGTGAGATTCCACTATCTGTTCGGTATGGAGATCGTAGATCAGTGCCCCGTTCGCACAGATTGCGAGCCCACGGTGACGTACGGCACCCGCGACCCCGCCCATCCACCGGGGCGGACGCCCCGTCACGAACACGAGCACAGCACCGGATTCCTCGACTTTGCCGAAGGCTGCCACTGTGCGGGGAGACACGGTTCCGTCAGTACGCAACGCGGTGCCATCGAGGTCGGTGGCCACAAGACGGGGCGCGGGAAGGCTCTGCATAACAGGTTCCAGTTTGCCGGGTGATGCCGCCTGACAGAAATCTTCGTTGGTACGGGAACACCAACGCGCCAGAATGGTGTTAGATGTGATGGCGTTGTATTAGCTGATCCCGTAGTGAAAACCAGCATGACTTTGTCTGAGCCACCCCGGGTGCTTGCTGTACGACACACCGGGACCCACGAGGTGTGGGTCCCATAGATTCACATCCTGAGGGAGAGCTTTTATGGCTCAGGGAACCGTCAAGTGGTTCAACGCCGAGAAGGGCTTCGGCTTCATCGCCCCGGACGGCGGTGCGCCGGACGTGTTCGTGCACTTCTCCGAGATTCAAGGCAGTGGCTACCGCAGCCTTGAAGACGGTCAGCGGGTCGAGTTCGAGATCACGCAGGGCCAGAAGGGGCCGCAGGCCTCCCAGGTCCGCGCCATCTGACCTTGTAGCAGCGAGACAGGCCGGGGTTCGCTTCCAGCGGGCCTCGGTCTTTTGCTTGTTCCGGGTTGGTCACGGCCGCGAACCTTCTGGGCTTCGCGGCCATCCACCCCTACATGAGGTACGCCTGGTTATGTCACCCCGTGACCGTTGCCGGGGTGTTCGTGCTCTTCATCAACGACCACCTGCTCAAGCAGGCCTGGCCCGGGCCGCTCACGGGCAAGCTCAGCGACGTGGCGGGGCTGGTCGTCGCCCCCGCGCTGGTGGCCCTGCTCTTCTGGCGGCGGGCCGATCTGGCGGCCACCGTGCTGACCGGGGCGCTCTTCACGCTCGTGAAAACCACGGAGACGGGCGCTGAGCTGGCTTCCCATGCCTGGACCCTTGTGGCGGGCCCATCGCGCGTCCTGGCCGATCCCACGGACCTCCTCGCCCTGCCCGCGCTCGCCCTGGCCTGGTGGGTACGCCGCCGCAGCCTGGAGTCGTACTCCGCGCGCTGGCGCGTGATCGTCACGATGCCGCTGGCCGTACTGGCGGTGACGGCCACATCGGCCGCGCCCGTGCCCCGCGCCAGCTCTGTCAATGTGGACGGGGACTCGATCGTCGTCCACGTGCAGGACGGCCTCACCCAGATCTCCGACGACGGCGGGGTCATCTGGGAGGAGGACGGCGGTGCGTGGGAGAGCAGGCCGCTGCAGAGCGCCGCCTGCGTGCCCCGGCAGCCGACGCGGTGCTACCGGGTGGTACCCGACCGGGTGGCCGTCGAGCAGTCCGACGACGGCGGCAAGACCTGGGGCCCCTCATGGGCGCTCACCGCGGACGACCGCGAACGACTCGCCCGGCGGCACCCGTCCAGGGCCGAACGGCACTCGATGGCACTGGCCGTACAGGCCCGTCCGGGCGGGCACGTCGTGGTCGTCGCGAACGGCGTGGACGGGATCCTGGTCCGCGACGTGTCCGGCGAGTGGCGACACGTCGGCTTGCCCGGCTCGCCGGAACCCACCGCGGCCGACCTGTCGCCGGAGCGCAACGTGGCGATCTTCCTGGCGGTGTGCATGCTGTTCGGCGGCGCCGCAGCGGGGTTGCAGCGCTACCAGCGCGCGTACATCGGATTCGCCGCGGCCGCCAGCCTCGGTCTCTTCACCGCGCTCAGCAGCCCCGATCCGTTCTTCGCCGGCGAGTACGCGGCGGGCCTGATCCTGTTCGGTGTGCTCGCGACCGTGGTGGGCGCGGTGGTGTGCCTCGTGCTGGCGGGCGCCGGCCGGGCACGGCCCACGCCCGCGGCCGTAGGGGTGCTGGCGGCCCCGCTCGTCTACCTGACCGTCTACACGCCCTTCTACGGCTGGTCGGAGGGCACCCCGGGCCCGTACTGGGTCGCCGTCGCCCTGGCCGTGCTGCTGACCGGCCTGGTCGTGCTCGGGGGCGCCGTCCTCATCAGGAACGACGCCCGCCGCGCTTACTTGGACGGCTCCAGCACGTCGAGGCCCACGTAGGGCCGCAGCGCCTCGGGAACCACCACGGAGCCGTCGGCCTGCTGGTGGTTCTCCAGGATGGCCACGATCCACCGGGTCGTGGCCAGCGTGCCGTTGAGCGTGGCCAGGTGCCGCGGCTTGCCGTCCTTGTCGCGGTAGCGGACGGCGAGCCGGCGGGCCTGGAACTCCGTGCAGTTGGAGGTCGAGGTCAGCTCGCGGTAGCGGCCCTGGGTCGGGATCCACGCCTCGCAGTCGAACTTGCGGGCCGCCGACATGCCGAGGTCCCCCGCCGCCGTGTCGATGATCCGGTACGGAACCTCGATCTTGGCCATCATCTCCTTCTCCCAGGCGAGCAGGCGAAGGTGCTCCTCGTGGGCGTCCTCAGGGCGCACGTACGAGAACATCTCGACCTTGTCGAACTGGTGGACGCGGATGATGCCCCTGGTGTCCTTGCCGTACGAGCCGGCCTCGCGGCGGAAGCACGACGACCAGCCCGCGTAGCGCAGCGGCAGGTCGCCGCCGTCGAGGATCTCCTGGGCGTGGTAGCCGGCCAGCGCGACCTCCGAGGTGCCGACCAGGTAGAGGTCGTCCTCGGGGAGGCGGTAGATCTCCTTGTCGTGGGCCACGTGGAAGCCGGTGCCCTGCATGGTCTCCGGCTTGACGAGCACCGGCGTGATCATCGGGGTGAACCCGGCCTCGATGGCCTGCTGCATGGCCATGTTGAGCAGGCCGAGCTGCAGGCGGGCGCCGACGCCCTTGAGGAAGAAGAACCGCGAGCCGGACACCTTGGCGCCCCGCTCCATGTCGATGGCGCCGAGCGCCTCGCCGAGCTCCAGATGGTCCTTGGGCTCGAAGTCGAACTGGCGCGGCTCGCCATGGGTCTCGAGGACCACGTAGTCGTCCTCGCCGCCCTCGGGCGCGCCCTCCTCGACGATGTTGGGCACCGCCTGGACGAGCTCGTCGAGCTCGCCCGTCAGCTTCTCCGCCTCGGCCTCGGCGGCCTTGACCTGGCTCGCGAGGTCCTTGGCCCGCTGGAGCAGCGCGGCCTTCTCCTCGCCCTGCGCCTTGGAGACCGACTTGCCCATGCTCTTCTGCTCGGCGCGCAGAGACTCGAACGAGGTCAGCGCGGATCGGCGGCGCTCGTCCAGGTCGAGCAGCGTGTCGACGACGGAGTCGTCCTCACCGCGGGCACGCTGCGACGCCCGTAGCCGGTCGGGATCCTCACGAAGGGTACGCAGGTCAATCACAAGCCAAAGGCTACCGGCGCTGGGCAGCAGCCCGCCCCAGTATTACCGCGTACACGCGGACCCGATCGGTCGTCGCCTCGGACCTGACCCGCGCGTACACGCCGACTCGGTCCGCCGTGGCCTCAGACCTGACCCGCGCGGACCCGGGCGAGCCAGCCGCCCGCCTCGGCGAACTCGGGATCCGACGTGCCCCGCTTGATCTGCGGCGCGATGCCGTCGGCGCGCGGGTAGCTGCCGAGGAAACGCACCTCGCCGCAGATGCGGTGGAGCCCGGCGAGGGCCTCCCCGACCCGGGCGTCGGCCACGTGTCCCTCGAAGTCGAAGTGGAAGAAGTAGCGTCCGATGCCGTCACCGGTCGGCCGCGACTCGATGCGCGTCAGGTTGACCCCGCGTACGGAGAACTCCGTCAGCATCTCCAGCAGCGCGCCCGGGTGGTCGTCGGCGAGGAAGACGACCAGCGTGGTGCGGTCGGAGCCGGTCGGCTCGGGCAGCTGACCGGGCCGGGCCACCCGCACGAACCTGGTCACGGTGTCGGACCTGTCGCCGATGTCCGTGGCCAGCTCCACCAGCCCGTAGTGCTCGCCGGCGATGCGGGCGGCGATGGCGGCGTCGTACGGCGAGCCGGGCAGCGAGACCTCCTGGGCCGCCGCCGCGGTCGACGGCGCGGCCACCACGACGGCGTCGGGCAGCTCGCGCGCGATGAAGGCGCGGCACTGGGTGATGGCCGCGGGATGCGTGTAGACCCGCTTGATGTGGGGGATCTCGGTGCCGGGCCGGGCCAGCAGCGAGAACTGCACCGGCAGCAGCAGCTCGGCCGTGATCAGCAACGGCTCGCCCCACGCGAACTCGTCGAGCGTCGTGGTGATCGCGCCCTCGATGGAGTTCTCCAGCGGCACGACGGCGCCGTCGGCCTCGCCGCTGCGGGCGGCGTTGAGCGCGGCGGGCACGTTGGCGCAGGGCAGGCGCTCGGCCGTGGGGTCGAGGAGCCGCAGGGCCTCTTCGGTGAAGGTGCCTTCCGGTCCGAGATAGGCGAGTCTGGGCATGCATCCAGAGTATCCGCAGGTGGGCGCGCCGCGCGCCTCTTTCACCCAGGGAACTGCCCGCCTACGGCGGCCCGACTGCTCAACGAGCACGATGCCCCGGCCCGCGACACACCGGCCTACAGCGGGCCCGACGCCCGGGACAGGATCATCGGCCCGAGCCCCAGCCTGGCCGCCCGCACCGCCTCCTCCTCTTCGGGCGACAGCGGCTCCCGCCCTTTCCCGCCGACCACGGGCCGCACGTACGTACGGGTCTCGCTGCGCCCGTTGATCGAGGTCAGCACGATGCCGTCGCCCAGCCCGTTGATCATCGCCACCGAGAACGACAGCCGCCCGGTCATCTCGGAGAGCGCGTCGTACCGGCAGACGGCCACGTCCCTGATGGCCTTGAGATCGCCCATGCCCTCGCTGGTCTGCCGGGCGAGCATCCGCTGGCAGTCCTCCACCGCCGCTCTGGCCTGCCGGAGCGACAGATACCCGACGAACACGCCGCTGACCCCGGCGACGACGCCCACGATGACCCATGTGGTAACGAGCACGGCACAGAGGGTAATGGCTCGGTCATGCGATCTGACGCCGTTTCGGCAACCAGGACACCAACAACCACACGAGGACCAGCGCGCCCAGCCCGAACCCGTTCTGGACGATCTTGCCCAGCACCAGGCTGACCCCCGGGATGTCGGCCGCCTTCAACGAGACGCCCCACCAGGGGATCGGCAGCACGTAATAGAGCCACACGCCCGCCGCCACCCGCAGCCTGACCGGATCGCGCCCGTCGCCCACGATCGCGCCGAGCACCACGACCACCCACGCGAGGTGGTGGATCCAGGCGACGGGAGAGAGCAGCACGGCCATGAGCCCGACAAGCGCGACCGCGGTGAGCTGGTCATTCGCCCGGTACGCCGCCCGCGCGCCGCGGAACCCGTACCACCCGACCACGGCCACGATCACCAGCCAGATCGCGTACGTCGCCGTCTCGGGCAGGTAGAGCCGGATCAGCATGCCGCGGATCGACTGGTTGGTGGTGCCCGCGTTCGAGCCGAGGCGGTCGGGATCGAGCAGTGCCGAGAACCAGAACTGCGACGCGTCCCGCGGGATCACCGCGAACGGCAGCAGCGTGAGCACCGCCGTCGTGAACGCCGCCATGAAGAACGTCCGCCACTGCCGCGTGACCAGCAGGTGGATCAGGAAGACGCCCGGGGTGAGCTTCACGGCCGTGGCCAGCCCGATCAGGAACCCCCGCGGCCACCAGGGCCGCTTGACCACGCAGTCGGCCAGGCACAACGCGACCAGCAGAATGTCCACCTGCCCGAACCGCACCTGGTCCCTGATCGGCATCAGGTACGTGCAGGCCACCATGAGCAGCGCGAACACCCAGGGCACGTACTTCGTGAGCGCCTGCCTGAACGACAGCCACACGGTCACGGCCAGCGCCGCGAATATCCCGGCCGTCCAGACCCACTGGGCCGTCCCCCACGACATCTCGGCCAGCGCCACCGCCAGCATCGCCGCGACGGGCGGATACGTGAACGGCAACAGCTGCGGGGCGGGTGTGACATAGTCGTACACCGGCCGGCCCTCGAGCAGCATCTGGCCCCCGGTACGGTAAACGTCCAGGTCGACCAGCCGCTGGTCATCCGGATTGGTGAGCCACACGGCCACCAGGGGCGCCACGGCCGCCGCGACCACGAGCACCACGACCGCCCACGCCCACCACTGCCGCCGTACCACTCGCACCTCGCCACTTGTCACGATGTGGCACGTTACCGTGGCTGTTGTTGATCGAGGGCAAACAATGGGGGTCCGTACATGCCACACGCCACGCCCAATCGGGACGGCGCCGACCCCACCCCTGCCCTCAGCACCAGCGGGCTGACGCCCACGCGCACAGCCGATGGCACCGCCCCCCGGCCCAGATCAGAACACCCCATCGCGGCACCACATCAAACCCCGGCCACCCACGCCGCTACCAGGCCCACGCCCGCGCGCGCCTCCGCCAGGTCGGTGCTCCAGCCCGCCTCCAAGGCAGGAGCACCCAAGCGCACCCATGCGAGCAGGCGCACTCTCGGCACCCTCGTCCTCACCCTCGGCCTGGCCGCCGCAACCTGCCTCTCGCTGGCCCCATTTCCGGCCTCCGCCGCCGCCGCGACATCCCCCGGCACGTCCGCAAGCCCATCCACCACCGCTGCACGGCAGCACCAGCAGTCCGCCCAAGTGCTCGATCAAGCCCACGTAGCCCTCATCGGCGTGCCCGGCCTCGAATGGAGCGACCTCAACCCGTCCCGGACCCCCCACCTGTGGTCCCTCCTCGGCCAGGGCGCCTCCGCCTCCCTCTCCACGCGAGCCGTACCACCCCCGGACCGCGGCATCACCTGCCCCACGGCGGGCTGGCTGACCATCTCAGCAGGCCAGCGAGCCGGTACGGCAGGCAAGGGCTGCCTCCAACCCCCCACCCCCCAGCTCACCGGGGAAGCGGCCAAGATCCCGGACTGGCCTGCCCTGGCCGCGTACCAGTCCGAAACCGGGTTCGACGCCCAACTCGGCACGCTGGGCCAGCTGGTAACGGACAACGGAGGCAAGGTCGCCGCCATCGGCCCAGGCGCTGCACTGGCCGGAGCCGACAAGTCCGGAAATATCGCCAAATACGCCCCCACCCTTGACGCCGCCGGCGACCTGACCCCGTACAACCTGATCGTCATGGAAGCCGCCGACCTGGCAACCGCCTGGACCGCGCAGCCATTGGACGAGTACGGCGTCCCCACCCCGCTGCCGGCCGCGGCCCGCCAGGCGGCCGCGACCAAGGCGGACCAGCAGATCGGCGCCCTGATCGCCAAACTGTCCCCCAACGCCACCACCCTCGTGGCCGGCATCTCGGACGTGTCCCCCATCGCCCACCTCCACGTGGCGATCGCCAAGGGCCCGTCGCCGAACAGCCGACCGTACGACCACGGCTACCTCACGGCCACCTCCACCCGCCAGGACGCCCTGGTCACCATCACCGACCTCACCGCCACCGCCATCCAACTCCTGGGCCTCCCCGCCCCACGCCAAGTGGTCGGCCGCCTCTGGCAACCCAACGGCCCGACCGCCGCCACACCGGCCGAAACGGTGGCCGAACTGGCGGACGGGGACCTGGCGAGCCAGGTGCTCCGGGAGGTACGCGGCCCGTTCTTCGCCGTCCTCGTGACGGTCCAGCTCCTCTTCTACGCCTTCGCCGCCCTGGCCCTCCGCCGCCGCCGAGACACCACTTCCCCCACCCCTCCCGGCACCAGGCCCCCCTCCACCAACCCCCCACCCACCGAACCCTCGCCCAGCGCCTCCTCGATCACCGACCCCTCAGCCACCGAACCTCCATCCGCGAAATCCCCATCCGCCGCCGAACACCCATCCACGTCACCTTCCACCACCAACCTCCCGCCCACCGACCTCCCGCCCACCGGGCCCTCGTCCGCCGAACACCCATCCAGCGAGCCCTCGCCCACTGCGCAGGGAGGCACCTCAGCCCCCGGCGCCCCGGGCGGCGATTTCGCGAGCAGCTCCAAGCTCCTCAAATCCGTCCAGATCGTCGCGGTGATCAGCGGAGCCATCCCCGTCTCCACATTCCTGGCCCAACTGGTGCCCTGGTGGACCCTGCCCGTACCGATGCTGTCGGTGATCGTGACGATCGTGGCCATCGCCGGACTGATCACCGCCCTGGCCTTCGCCGGTCCGTGGCGGGCGCACGTGCTGGGCCCGCTCACCGTGGTCGCCGCCGTCACCTCCCTCGCGCTCCTCATCGACGTCATGACCGGCTCCAAGCTCCAGGTGAACGCGGTAACCGGCTACGAGCCCGTGACCGGAGGCCGCTTCTACGGCTTCAGCAACATCGCCTTCGCCGTCTACGCCACAGGCACCATCCTCGGACTCGCAGGCGTGGCGCAGTGGTTGCTCAGCAGAGGCGTGTCCAGGGTCGTGGTCGTGACAGCTTGCGCCCTGTACGGGGGACTTGCGGTCTTCGCGGATGGATGGCCTTCGTGGGGAGCTGACTTCGGCGGTGTACCGGCGTTCGTGATCGGCTTGGCGGTCTTCCTCATTCTGCTTTCCGGCAAACGCGTATCGCTGTTGAGACTCCTGCTCGTCGGCCTCGTGGGGGCCGCGTTCGTGGGCGCCCTCTCGGTGTTCGACTGGCTGCGCCCCGACTCCCAGCGCACCCACCTGGGCAACTTCGTCCAGCAGATCATCGACGGCCAGGCGTGGACCGTCGTCGGGCGCAAGTTCAGCGCCATGATCGGCGTAACCGTCGGGAACTGGTCACTGACCCTCCTCTCCCTGGTCGCGCTGGCCTTCTTGTTCCTGATACTCGACCGGCCCTCGCGATGGGGCGCCTCCACCCTCGGCCAGGCCTACCGTCTGGCCCCCACCCTCCGAGCCGGCCTGTTCGGCGCCCTCACGTGCGCCTTCGTCGGCTTCCTCATGAACGACTCCGGCATCGCCATCCCCGC
The DNA here is from genome assembly GCF_040675285.1 of Nonomuraea sp. NPDC049625. Lineage (NCBI taxonomy): Bacteria > Bacillati > Actinomycetota > Actinomycetes > Streptosporangiales > Streptosporangiaceae > Nonomuraea > Nonomuraea sp. NPDC049625. The sequence continues at coordinate 317,404 of NZ_JBFAOQ010000014.1, forward strand.
CATGGCCCTGACGGTGGCCGTTCCCCTGACCCTGGCCGCCTGCGTCCGTGCCCTCCAGCTCACCACCGTCCCTATGGAGTGAGCATGAGTAGCACACGCTCAGCCGAACGCTCCGAACGGTGCTGAGCGTTCTGGTCGCCCGCATACCCACCGCGCCCAGGCAGCACAAATCGCATACGTGGCCCGGGCTCCGTGGCCCGGGCTCCGTGGCCCGGGCTCCGTGGCCCGGGCTCCGTGACCCGGGCTCCGTGACCCGGGCTCCGTGACCCGGGCTCCGTGACCCGGGCTCCGTGACCCGGGCTCCGTGACCCGGGCTCCGTGACCCGTGGCCCGTGATCCGGGGTCCGTGGCCCGTGATCCGGGGTCCGTGGCCCGTGATCCGGGGTCCGTGGCCCGTGATCCGGGGTCCGTGGCCCGTGGCCCGTGGCCCGTGGCCCGTGGCCCGTGGCCCGTGGCCCGTGGCCCGTGGCCCGTGGCCCGTGGCCCGTGGCCCGTGGTCCGGGGTCCGGGGAAACGGGGTCGGGTCCCTCACTCTCGCAGGTGTCCGGTCCGGCCTGGACGGCCGGATGCCCCTGCCCGTCGCTCCCGGTGAGCAAGGGGCGGTGGCGTCCGACGCCGGACCGGGTGCCCCTGGGCCCGTCTGCCGATCACCACGGCGGCTACCAGCACCAGCGCCAGCCTTACGATCCGCCCACCCAACACACGCCGGCAACGAGGGTCAGCCAGTAGACAACGGCGTCCAGCAGACGCCAACCACCAGCACCCAAGCCCCACCCGGCCGACGGCAACGATCAGCGCTCACCCTGCGACGCGCCGCGCCTGAGCCGACACCGATGGGAGGCGCTCGCGTCTGGCAGTTCGCCACGCCCAAAGGGCCAATGCCACCGTCAGGGCCAGCAGCACCCAAGCGAGTTGGGGCCGGACCACCTCTCTGAGCCAGTCGAGATCCTCTGGCTGCCCGTTCACTCTGGCCGGGAGGTATGCCAACGACAGGACCAGCAGGTGGGCGACCACGAACCTGTCCACTGCGGAGGCCGCCACCAGTGCCAGCAATCCGAGGGCCAGTCCGTCGTACCAGGGCAGGATGTACGGCGTGGCGAATACGTAGGCGACCATCAGCCCGGCCGCCACGACCGGTGCTTCAAGCCCGCCGTTGCCGTGCAGCGCTGTCCAGCGGTTCGACCAGCGACCTGCGCCGTTACTCGTCCCACCTTTCGCGTCGTTACTTGTCCCACTCCCTGGGTCGGTACTTGTCCTAGTTCCTGGGTCGGTACTCGGTCCACGTCCTGCGTCGTTACTTGTCCCACTTCCTGCGTCGTTACTCGGTCCGCTCCATGGGGCGTCACTCACCCGGCTCGTCGAGTGGTGGCTCACTCCGCTCGAGGTGGCATTGCCTGGTCCACCTGCCGGTAGGTGGGTCACTGCGCTCGATGTGGCGCTGCTTGGCTCGCTGGCTGCCCGGTAGCTCGTGGTGGAGGTCGTGTGGTGGCCAGGTCCGTTCGATGGGAGGGGGGTTGCCTCGTTGCTCGGGGTGGGTGCTGGGGGGAGGCCGGGTTGGCGGGAGCGGGAGGCCAGGCGGAGCAGGAACCAGGCGAGGAGTGCGAGCACCAGGAGTGAGCCGATCTGGATCTCTCCTCGGTAGGCGCTGCCTGTGCCCACGATGGACTGAAGCCAGCCCTGGACGAGCTTCCAGAACGAGGCGTGGGAGATCGACTTGCTGGTGCGCGTCATCGGGGCGATCGCTTCCGGGCCGACGATCGCGTACCCGATGACCACTACCGCGAGTGCGCAGGCCGCCATGAGGGCCAGGCGGGCAGGGCGGCGTCTTAGCTCCCAGGCGGGGCCGAGGGCCACGAGGCCGGCATTGACCTTGATCGCCACTCCCAGCCCGAGCAGGACCCCGGATCCTGTGGGGCGGCTTCTGGCCAGGAGGGCGGCGACCATGCAGGCGATGGCGAGGGTGTCCACGTGCATTCCTGCCACCAGTTGGTAGAGCAGGAGGGGGTTGGCCGTCCACAGGAGTGCGGCGCGCAGGCGTCTGGTCGGGTCGTCTCTGGTGAAACGGTCGATGAGCAGGCCCGTCGCTATGAACGCGGCGGCGTTGAAAAGGGCCAGCACGAATATCGTCAGGCGGAGGGAGTCGCCGCCGATCCAGCTCGCCACCGCTTGTACGGCCGTGGCCACCGGGCCGTACACGCTCGGCTCTTCGCGCCAGGGCTCCTCGACCACGTCCGCGATGGGGTCGCCCGGCAGGTCCACCGCGCCATGGGTGTACGGGCTGAGGCCCAGTGTCACCATGCGGCCGTAGGCGGCGTAGTTGAGGTGGTCGCCGGAGCCGGATGGCGGTAGGAACGCCAGGATTGCGGCGGCTGCGCAGCCGATTAGGACGAGGAGGCGGGCGTTCGGCAGCCTCCAAAGCTTGCCCGACAGTGCCCCACGCGGTGCATTTGTCCCCGTCGTGTCGGTCCCGGGCCCGGCTGTCCCCGGCGCAGGGGGTTGCGGCACGTCGGTCCCCGTCATGTCGGTCAGAGGACCGGCTGCTCCCGGCGCAGGTGGCTGCGGCTCATCGGGTTGCGTCGGAGTTGGTTGTGGGGAGGTGGTGTGGTCCGGGCCGGTGGGCGGTGGGGTGGTTGTGGGTGTGGCTGGGGTGTCTGGGGCGGCTGTAGGTGGGGTGGCTGTGGGTGGGTGGGGGAGCTTTGGGGGGCGGGTCAGGGTTAGGGCGGTCAGGAGGCCGAGGCCGCCCAGGGTGATCGCGGCGGCGGCGAAGGCGATCACCAGGTAAGGGTTGGGGTGGACGTCGAGAGAGTACGGCGGCTGCCAGCTGGGACCGGTCAGCGCGGGCACCATCGGGGATGGGCCGAGGAGGCCTATGGTGATCGTCAGCAGGATCGAGGCGCCGATCGCCGCCGTGGCCAGCCCGGCGAGCCGGCCCCGTGCCTTTTCGTGCCGCTTCTCCGAAGTCACCGGCAAATTCCAGCACACTCGCGAGGGGGCTTCGGCCGGACGGGACCTTCCTGTGGATAAGCGGGATCAGACTGCGGGTCCCTGTGGAGGGAAAGGCCGCCGCCCTGGCCCGAGGAGGGAAAACGGCTTTGTGGTCGTCCCCAGGTGTGGAGATGGTCAGCGATTGGGGCGGACTTTGTTGAGGTTTTGGGCGATTAGCGGCTCTCGCGTGGCTAGCGCAAGGGCCACGTCCCGGAGTTGGATCGCTCGATGGAGCTGGGCTCGCCAGTCCGTCCCCGTGGCACGGTGGGCCATGTCGACCTCGACCTCCACGATCCGGTACCCCTTGTGGAGCAGGTCGATCGTCAGCGCCGTCTCCACCCCGAACCCGTGCGCCAGCGGACGGGCCGCCTCGAAAGCGGCTCTGGTGAGGCAGCGCTGGCCGTTGAGCGGCTGGGCGGGTTCGAAGCCGGTGGCGCGGCGGATGCCTTCCTTCGACAGGCGTACGACCAGGCCGTGGCCGCCCAGCTTCACCCTGGTCGTGAAGACCGCGATGGTCATGTCGGCCTTGCCCGCGCGTACGGGCTCGATGAGGGGTGCGGCGGCATGAGCCGTCTCGCCCAGGTCGGCGTCGAGGAAGAGCAGGTGGCGGGGGGTGGCATCCTCGTCGAGGAGACGGACGGCCTCTGCGCCGGTCTCCATCGCGGCGGCCTTGCCCCTGTTGCGGCTGTGGCGCACCACCCTGGCGCCGGCCGCGCGGGCCACCCTGCCGGTCTGGTCCCGCGAGCCGTCGTCCACGACCACGACCAGATCCACGCCTGGCAGGGCCGCGGCAGCCGTGACGGTGGCCGCGATGCGGTCGGCTTCGTTGGCGGCCGGGATGATGACCGCTGTGTCGCCGCTGCTGCTCACCGAGCGCCACCTCCGCACACGACGCTTCCGTTTCTCCTCAGCCGAGCGCCGGGGCCGGGAACGACGTCCGGGCCGTAGCCGGCGACTCGACCCGGGCCGTGACTCGCGACCCGACTCGGGCCGTTATTGCCACCGTAGCCGACGTTCCAGCCACGGTCGGTACGGCAGCGGCAGCACGGCACGTTGTGAGGCGGTTGCAACGTGCCGCGCATGGTGGCATTCACCGCCACCGTCGCCGTCACCATCTCGTGCAGGACAGGCGTTTGCGAGGCCGCGTGCAGGGCCTCGTGCCGGAGCGCATGCACGACCTCAGGCAGGGCCTCATGCAGAGGCGGGAGTGCTGCCACGAGTGACGTCCCATGCGCAGGCTGAGGCACAGCCGTCCTGCATGTCCCATGTGCCGGCCGGGGTGCTGCTGTAACGCAGGACGTCTCGGCAGGTCGCGGTGCTAATGTCCCGCGCGACGGCGACGCGCCCGCAGGACGCGCTGCTGAGGTCCTGCGCGGCATGTCCCCAGGTCGCGTTGCCCGAGTCCTGCGCGACACGTTCTCAGAGCGCGCCGCAGGTGCCCGGTGTGCCGCATGCGCGAGCAGCGGCGCCGCTGTCCAGCGCGCCGCCCCTGCGGCCAGGGTCGAGGCGACCCCGCTCTGCACGTTCTCGGATCCGAGCACGGATCCCGTCATGAGCCCTCGGTTATGAGGAACTCCTGCGGCACCTCGTCGTACACGGTGAACACCGAGTCGAGCCCGGTGACCTGCAGGATCTTGCGGACCGCAGGACGTGGGGCGGCCACGTCGAGCGCCCCTCCCTGCTCCTTCATCCGCTTGAGCGCAGACAGCAGGACGTTCATCCCCGTGGAGTCGCAGAAATCCACGGCGGACATGTCGATGACCACTCGGCTGGGCCCTTCCTGCAGCAGCCGAGTGAACTCGGACTGCAGGTGAGGCGCCGTATAGAGGTCGATTTCCCCGGTGATGGCAACCAGTGCGCACCCGGCATGTGATCGAGTCGAGACCTTGAGCTCCACATGGGCAGGCTAGCGGCGCGGAGGCTTCCGGTCACGTTGTCACGCCGATAGGGCAACCACAGGTTTTTGTCCTCCGTTTGGGCTCCATGGAAACGGAGAGTACGCGAAGCTTGACAGCGTGACACCGGACACGGCACGACTTCACGGCGAAGGAGGGGCTGGGGCACGACAGACGGGTCCCGCGACGATGAAAGCAGAAAAACCTGAAGACCCTCAGCGTCAAGGGCTCCGAGAGCGCCTGGAGAACATCCTCATCCGCACGGAGAAGGCCACCTCATGGCATGACGAAGCAGAGCGCCTCCGCAGCCTGGTGAACCGCGAAGGCTACGTCCCCATCCGCACCCGGCTCGCGATCGAGGACCTTGACTTCCTGGGCGGCGCCCGGGCTGATCTGCTCAGGTTCTTGGAGCTCGGGCTGAGGTTGCTCGAGCTCCACCAGCCGAGGGACGCGGGAGGCATCACCAGCGACGCCGCCCATCCGATCCTGCGGTGCCGGAGCTGCATGTGGCGCTGGCCCTGCCCGACATTTCGAGCGATGTCGGAGTCGTTCGGCGCCTCGAGGGATCCGGCCGAGCCGGAGCTCCCGGAGAGCGTCTGAGGGCCGCGCCAGGAGGCCGATAGCAGGAGCACCCCAGCGCCAAGCGTCAGGAGGCTGGTGGCAGCGGCCCGGTGGCAGCGGCCCGGTGGCGGGGTCCGGGTGGCGGGGTCCGGGTGGCAGGGTCCGGGTGGCAGGGTCCGGGTGGCAGGGGCGCACGAGCCGCCGTACATCAGCAGGAGGCAGCCGAGGAGCCCGGTCAGGAACGAGCGGGCCGGTCAGCCGGCGACCAGGGGGAGCCGGATCTCGAACCGGCACCCCGGCCCGTCGTTGACCACCCCGATCATCCCATCGTGCGCCTCCACGATCCCTTGCGCGATGGCGAGCCCCAGCCCCGCCCCGCCGTCGGCCGTAGGGGTACGAGCGGCCTCCCCCCGGAAAGCGACCTCGAACACCCGGGGCAGGTCCTCCTCAGGAATCCCCCCGCAGCAGTCCGCCACCGACAGACAAGCCATCCCCTCCTCATCCACCCCGGCCCGCAGCACCACGGTCCGGTCCGACGGCGTGTGCCGGATGGCGTTGATCACGAGGTTCCGCAGGGCCCGCCCCAGCGCCCCCGCGTCGGCCTCCACCGGCAGGGACGCCGACGCCTCGGCCGTCAGGACCACCCCCCTGGCCCTGGCCAGCGGCTCGGCCCCGGCGACGGTGTCGGCCACGAGGTCGGCCAGGCCGATGCGCGAACGCGACAGCCGCAGCGCCCCCGCGTGGATCCGCGACAGCTCGAACAGGTCGTCCACCATCCCCGAGAGCCGTTCCACCTCCAGCTTGATCTGGGCGTGGTAGCGCGCGACCGTGAGCGGGTCGGACACCACCCCGTCCTCCAGGGCCTCGACCATGGCCCGCATCCCGGCCAGCGGCGTACGGAGATCGTGGCTCACCCACGCGACGAGCTCCCGCCGCGCCCCTTCGAGGGCCCGTTCCCGCGCGTACGCCTCCTCCAGGGTGTTCGCGATGGTCTGGAGCTCGGCCGGCAGCCCCCGGGGCGCGGTGAACGGCACGTCGCGTACGGCGGCCACCAGCCGCCGGCTCTCCGCGACCACCCGCCTGGCCAGCACGAACGCCACCCCGAGCCCCACCAGCCCGCCCACGGCCACCACGCTCAGCACGAAGTCCTTGACGGGACCCTCGATGATCATCTTCATGATGATCGCCACGACCCCGACCAGCGTGGCCGCCACGGCGACCACCACGACCACGGCCATCATCACCCCGATGGACCTGGTGCGCAGCCGCCACATCACCCCGATGCCGAGCAGCGCGACCACGAGCCCGAGCCCGGCCGCCACCGCCACGACCATGGGCAGGTCACCGGGCTGCGGCATCAGGAACCGCCCTCCATCGGCTCATACCGGTATCCGACCCCCCACACCGTGACGATCCTCCGCGGCTCGGTCGGATCCGGCTCGATCTTCTCCCGCAGTCGCCTGACGTGCACGGTCACGGTGGAGGAGTCGCCGAACGACCACCCCCACACCTGGTTCAGCAGCGCGGAGCGGCTGAAGGCCTGCCGCGGATTGCGCATGAGGTGTGCCAGCAGATCGAACTCCCGCGCCGTCAACATCACCTCGTCCCCCCGCAGCCGAACCTCGTGCGCCCCCACGTCCACCACCAGATCCCCGTCGCGCAGCACCCCGGTGCCGCCGGTGACGGACGCCCCCCGCGCCCGCCGCAGCACCGACTGCACGCGCAGCGCGAGCTCACGCGGGCTGAACGGCTTGGTCACGTAGTCGTCGGCCCCCGTCTCCAGCCCGACCACCCGGTCGATCTCCTCGCCGAGCGCGGTCAGCATGATCACCGGTACGGGCCAGCGCTCCCTGAGCTTCCTGCACACCTGCAGCCCGTCGAGCTTGGGCAGCATCAGGTCGAGCACCATGAGGTCGGGCGGATGGGCCAGCGCCCTGCGCAGCGCCTCCGCCCCGTCGCCGACGCATTCGACCTCGTGACCGTCGCGCTCCAGGTAGCGCGCGACGACCTCGGAAACGGTCGGATCATCATCGACCACCAGGATGCGCGTGTTCACGACTTCACGGTACGGCCGGGGAACACGTAAGTGTCAGGGACGTCATTGCTTCGTAAGCCTCGCGGATCATGTCCGGAGGACGTACGGTTGCTGCATGGGTAGAGTCGTAATGCTTGTGCTGGGGACCCTGCTGGGTCTCTTCGTGCTGTTCAATTTCCTGCTGCCGATGCTGGTAGGCCTGGTCAAGATCGCTTTGATCATCGGGGTGATCGCTCTGCTCGTCTTCGTCGCGGTCACCGTGGTGGGCAAGTCCTCCCGATCGCATTGACGTTCTTCCTGTTCGACCCGTGGCTGGTCGGGATCACCATGCTGGCGATCCTGCTGCTGGCCACGTGGGCAGCCACGTTCCTGCCCATCCTCAGTGGGGGGCCGCCGAGCTTTCCGCTGAGTTACGCGCGCCGTACCGCCTTCCAGCGGCAGCGCGACCCTGACGCGGCCGGTCGCTCGCGTCCACGAGCCCCTTAGGCAAGCCCCGCTTCATCGTCAAGCGGGGCTCCTCGTACGAGTGAGCCCTTTTCCCTCATCTCACTCCAAGTAGGGCTCATGATCGATTCTCTTGTCACGTTCGTCATCAGCATGTCCGGGGGCAGCGCCGCGCTGGGCATCGTGCTGTTCACTCTGGCCGTACGGCTCCTGCTGCTGCCCCTGAACGTCCGCCAGTCCCGGACCATGAAGCTCCGCCAGCGGCTCGCCCCCAAGCTGCGCGAGCTCCAGAAGCGCCACGCGCGCAACCCCGAGCGGCTGGCCAAGGAGACCTCGGCGCTGTTCGCCAAGGAAGGCACTTCGCCGTTCGCCGGGTTCTTGCCGATGCTGGCGCAGTTTCCGTTCATGTGGCTGATGTACCGGGTGGCCACGCATCCGACCGCGTTGGCCGGACATACCCTTTTCGGCGCTCCGCTGGGTCAGCAGGTCGCCGGGACAGTGGCTAATTTCGGTCTGGTCAGTGCGCCGGTTTTGGTCTTTGTATTGGTCATCGCGCTGGTCGCGGTGGTGGCATGGTTCTCCGCCAGGAACATCAAGGTGACCGAGGACCAGCCGGACTGGCTGAAGCGACTCCTGCCATGGATGCCGTACGGCTCCGTGCTCGCCACGCTGGTGATGCCGCTCGCGGCCGGGCTCTACCTGCTCGTGTCCATGGCATGGGCCACGACCGAGCGGGCGGTACTGGCTAGCCGGCCTCTCTGAGGGCTGTGACCTGCCCGTTCATCGACCCGCAAGGAGCGGGCAGGATGGCCCACACCGTGGTCGTGTCACCGTCGTGCCGAACCCCCCAGCTCTCCGCCACGTATTCCACGATGCCGAGCCCCCGGCCCCCGAGCGACGACAGGGTCGGGCGGCCCGCGCGCGGCTCGGTCGCCGCACCCCCGTCGCTCACCGCCACTTCGATGTGATCGTCACTCCGAAGCCACGCCACTCTCACCATCCCCGACGGAAGGGGATGCGCGTGCCTCAGCGCGTTGCTCAGCAGCTCGCTCACCACGAGCACCGCGTCATCGATCGCCGTCGAAAAAACCCCGCTGTCCTGCAGCTCAGTGCTCAGGCGCTGGCGGGCGACGGCGACGCTGGACGGCGCGTACGGCAGCAGCACCACGCTTGACACACCCACCTCCCCGTTCCCTGTGCCCCCCGCGGGAACACTCCCCGGTACGACCGAAATGCCCCGTTACTCGATCCCAGAAACCGCATCTCGATCACAGCTTGTACACATTGGACGATAGATCAGCTCAACTGTGACCACCTCGTTACCGCCTCGGTGTGTCGGATCCGATAGTGAAACTAGGCCCCCGACGCTCGCAGTTCGAGACGCATCCGTGTGCCGCCTCCGGGTCTCGGGTGCGCGCTCACGTCTCCGCCTTGGGCCCTGGCGAGGCTGCGGACTATGTAGAGACCGAGCCCCACTCCACCAAACCGTCTCCGGTCGCCGCTGTCCACCTGGACGAACCTCTCAAAGATCCTCTCTCGGTCAGTAGGGGCGATACCGACCCCTTCATCGTCCACGACCACGACGACGTTGTCGGCCTCGGCCCAGGCCTCCACGCTGATCAGCCCGCCCTTGGGCGAGTACTTGAACGCGTTCTCCAGCAGCTGCCCCAGCACGATGTCCGTGGCCAGGGCGTCCCCCAGCACGTTCGGCAGCCCGTCCTGGATGGCCACCTCGACCCGGTGCTTGTCCGACAGCGCGGGCAGCCCGAGCGTGGCCGCGTCGATCCGCTCGGCCAGGTCGAACTCCTCGATCCGCACCTTGAGCTCGTCGGCCCCCGCCCTGGCCCCGAGCAGCAGGTGGTCCATGAGCTCGCCCAGTGACCTGGCCCGCTCGGAGATCGTGTGCACGGCCGAGCGGCGTTCGGGGTCGCTCATCTTGTCCCAGCGCCGGTCGAGCGTGCTGGCGAACCCCCGCACGATCGTGATCGGCGTACGCAGCTCGTGGCTGGTCGTGGCCAGGAACAGGTCCTTGGCCTCCTCGAGCTCCTTGGCCGTGGTCACGTCGCGGAAGTCGATGACCACCTCGCCGGTCTCCTCGATCTGCGCGCTCACCACGTCCAGCCACCGCCCGGTCTCCATCTGGAACGTGACCTTCTCGCCCGGCTTGGGCAGCGGGAACGGCGGCGGCCCGCCGATGACGGCGTCGGCCGGGAACGCGGTGAGCTCGGCGGCGGCCGGGTTCCACCGGACGACCCGCCCCGATCCGTCGAGCACGGCGATGCCGTCGGCGCTGGCGTCGAAGACGGCCTGCTCGTGCGCCCGCTGCCGCACCGCCTCCTGGTAGGCCACCGCGTTGCCGACGGCGATGCCCGCGTGGCCGGCCAGGAGCTCCAGCAGCTCCAGTTCGAGGTGTCCGGGTGTGCTCTGGGCGAACAGCGCGTACAGGGCCCCGTACGGGCGCCCTCCGACCGCGGCAAGGCCCAGTGCGATCGTGTGCAGCCCCTTCAGCCGGGCCCAGACCAGGTCCTCGAGCCCGTTCGACTCCAGCATGACGGTCTTGCCGGTGCGTAAGAGCTTGTCGACGAGGCTCGTGCGCAGGTCCGTGGTGGTGCCCCTGATGGCCTCCGGGAGCTGGTACGTGCTGACCAGCCGCAACCGTTCATCCTCGATCAGCACGAACCCGCCCGCGTCCGCCCCGGTGAGCTCCGTGAGGCTGGCCGAGATCCGGTCGAGCACGGCCGACAGCTCCAGCTCGGAGTTGATGTCGCCGACCACGTCGGTGAGCCGGCGCACCAGCCTGGCCCGGCGCGCCATGCGATCCTTGGCCACCTGGTCGGCCCGCGCGAGGTGGTGCACGCAGACGTACCCGGCCACTGAGCTGCCCAGGCGCAGCGCGCTGATGTCGACGCGCACGTCGAGCACGGTCCCGTCGTCGCGTAGGCGCTTGGTGCGGACCGAGACCTGGCCGCCGGTGCGCACGCGTTCGAGCACGGCGTTGTGCTCGGCGGTCAGCTCGCCCGGCACGATCGGCGCCCGGCGCCCGAGCATCTCCTCCGCCGTCCACCCGAACAGCCGTTCGGCCGCCTCGTTCCAGACCAGTACGCTCTGATCACGGTCGACGACCACGACGGCGTTGGGCGAACCGGCGAGGGCAGCGCGAGCTATTTCGTCGTCACTACCGGCCCATTCGTCCCCCACTCCTCCATAGTGCACGTGGCGTGGTGAGTGCGTCGGGCGATCCGTCCGATACGCTGCGGTCACGGTGATTCTCGGCGGCGGGGAGGCTGGCGGCATGTCGAGCAACGATCTCGATGCCCTGTTGCGCGTGACCTCCAGCACCTATCGAGGTGAGGCGCCTCCTGACATCGCGTTCGGCCCCTATGACGGGGCCGTCGGCAGGCTGATGCTCGCGGTCACCGGCAAGGGCATCGCGGCGTGCAGCTTCGAGCCGGAAAACGCCGTGTACGAGCTGCTCACGAGGCACGTGGGCAGGTTCATCGGACCGGATCCGCGCCGGCTCGACCCGGTGCGCAGGGAGCTGGACGCCTACTTCTCCGGCCGTCTGCGCGCGTTCACCACGCCCGTCGACCTGGCGCTGGCGACGTCCTTCGCACGCACGGTGCTGCAGAAGACGATGGCGGTCCGGTACGGCACCACCACGACGCTGGAGGAGATCGGCGCGAGCATCGGCAGGCCGCGCGCGCTGCGGGCGATCGGCAACGCGCTGGCCTCCAACCCCGTGTGCGTGATCGTGCCGTGCCACCGGGTGGTGCGTGAGGACGGCGCGCTCGGCGACTACGCGGGCGGCGCGGCCGCCAAGCAGCACCTGCTCAACGTCGAAAGGCGCGCATCGACCAGCTGATCAGCAGGGTGACCAGCACGGCGACGACGGCCGCGCCGAGCGCCCCGTTCATCCACGGCTGCCGGGTGAAGCCGATGGCGTCGCGGGCCCCCTGCCAGAAGCGGTCCCATGGCTTGAGCGTGGGCGCGGAGGTCGTCAGCCAGTACGCCACGAAGCCGAGGGCCCACGGCACCAGCCTCGACCAGCGCGAGGGCGCGTTCTCAGCGGTGTTCCAGCTCCGCGAGCCGCCGAGCACGAAGTAGTCCACGGCCAGCACCGCGAACATCGGCACGAACACCGCCCCGATCACCCCGAGGAACGCCCCGTACGAGTTGACGTCCACGACCAGGGCGATCGCCACGCTCAGCACGCCGATGGCGACGGAGAAGACGCGCCGGTCCACCCGCGGCATCAGGTTCTGCAGCGAGACCGTGGTGGAGTAGACGTTGGCGAACGACTGGTCGGTCTCGCGCAGCACCAGGATCGCGAAGAACAGCGCGCCCAGCGGCACCGCCACGAACGCGCCGAACACCGACGTCCCGTCGGCCGCCACCTTGTCGGCCCCCGCCATGGCCACCGCGAACACGCCCAGGCCCAGGCAGGCGACCTGTGCCAGCGTGTAGCCGCCGACCACGCCGGTGAACGCGGCCCTGCTCGACCTGGAGTGCCGGGCGAAGTCGGCCGCCATCGGCACCCACGACACCGACAGCGCGATCACGTAGTCCACGGCGGGCGCGAAGGCCGTCCAGGACCCGCCGGTGTGCGCGGGCGCCCTGGTGAGGAAGAACCAGGCGAACCACACCATCGACACGATCACGCCGATGGTGACGTACCGCCGCAGCAGCCTGACGGACCCGAGCGGCCAGATCGTGAGCGCGGTGGTCAGCACCCCCGCCGCGATCACCCACACCTGGTACGGCACGGCGCCGAAGATCGCGCTGGCCGCCTTGGCGATCACCCACAGCTCGAACGCGGCCCAGCCGAGCATCTGGACGATGTTCAGCATCGTGGGGACGTACGAGATCCGCGCCCCGAACAGGCCCCGCAGCAGCACCATCGCGGGCTGCCCCGTCTGGGTGCCGGGGACGGCGGACAGGCCCACCATGGCGGTGCCGATCAGGCTGCCGACCACGGTCGCCAGGAGCGCGGCGGTCAGGCTGAGGGGAGCGTTGGACAGGGGGTTGAGCAGGAGCAACGCGCCGGAGAAGCCCAGGAGGCTGACTCCGAGATTCGCCCAGAGCGCGCCCTGATCGAGCACGCCCAGGGTCTTCGGCGGCCTGCCTTCAAGAGTCAGCGGAACTTCGTCGACGACATGCGTCATCGCACACTCCCTACGCCGGCATTACCCGGACAGGTTCAGGCGGTCGGCAGCGGATCTATGGCTGCCCTCTCAGCCCGGCGCACCCCGAGCTCCCGCGACAATCTGCAGTTGGCGCCCTCATCATGCCTCAGCGACGGCGAAACCGCCACAGTGGGGCCTTTTTACGCCACGAACGGCTGCTGCCCGGTCTCGCTGACCATCGGGCGGCTCGCGAACTCCCACGACTGCATGCCGCCGCCGACGTTGACGGCGTCGCGCCCGAGCTGGTTGAGCCAGGCCGCGACCTGCAGGGACCGGCCGCCCACCCGGCAGACGACGTAGACCGTGCGGTCGCCGGGCACCTCGTCGACCCGCCCCTGTATCTGGGTCATGGGGATGTGCACGGCCTCCGGGGCGTGCCCCGCGACCCATTCGTCCTGCTCACGGACGTCGAGCAGGTAAGCGTCTGCTGGAACGGCACTGGCCTCGATCTCAGGAACGGTCATGACTCCATCATCTCGCGCCTGGCGTCGTAGGCCGCACGCGCCGCGGCGATCTCCTCCTGGTGCGTCTCCGTCCAGGTGACCAGCGACTTGATGGTCTCGTGCAGCGTACGGCCGAGCGGCGTGAGCGCGTAGTCCACCCTGGGCGGCACGACGGGATGGACCGTGCGGCTGACCAGGCCGTCGCGCTCCAGCTGGCGCAGGGTCACGCTGAGCATGCGCTGGCTGACGCCGTCGATCTCGCGGCGGAGCTGGGAGAAGCGCAGGCTCTGGCAGTCGAGCAGGGCGATCACGAGCAGCGACCACTTGTCGGCGATGCGGTCGAGGATCTGGCGCACCTCGCAGTCCTCGCGCGTGTCCCACTGGCGCACGTCGTAGTCGTCGAGCGGTTCCACAGTGCCTTCTTCCGTCGAGCTCACTTGAGAAGGCGGGACAGCCGGCGGTCGGCGAGGGGCTTGCCGCCGGTCTGGCAGGTGGGGCAGTACTGCAGCGAGGAGTCCGCGAAGGACACCTCGCGGATCGTGTCGCCGCAGACGTCGCACGGCTGCCCGGCCCGGTTGTGGACCCGCAGTCCCGACTTCTTCTCCGCCTTGAGGTCCTTGGCCGCCAGCCCGTGCGCCCGCTCCACCGCCTCCCCCAGGGTGGCGATGATGGCCTCGTGCAGGTCGGCGATCTGCGCGTCCGTCAGCGTGGCCGCGATCTTGAACGGGGACATCTTGGCGGCGTGCAGCACCTCGTCCGAGTACGCGTTCCCGATGCCGGCGATGATCTTCTGGTCGCGCAGCAGCCCCTTGATCTGGGTGCGGTTGCCGCCCACGATGCGCTTGAGCGCGTCGACGGTGAAGGACTCGTCGAGGGGGTCGGGGCCGAGTGCGGCGATGCCGGGGACGTCGTCCGGGTTCTTGGTGACGTAGACGGCCAGGCGCTTCTGCGTCCCGGCCTCCGTCAGCTCGAACCCGGGCGCCAGGCCCTCCTCGTCGGGCGCCAGCCGGACCCGTACCGCGAGCGGGCCCTTGCCGGGACGTACGGGCTTCGCGCCCGACAGGTCGTCGCGCCAGCGCAGCCACCCCGCCCGGGCCAGGTGGATGACCAGGTGGAGGCCGTCGCAGTCGAGGTCGAGGAACTTGCCGTGCCTCGACACCCCGGTGATGGTCAGCCCGCCGAGCGCGGTCACCGGCGGGTCGAACGTCTTGAGCGCCTGGATGGCCACCACGTCGATCCCCAGGACCGTGCGGCCCACGGCCCGTTCGCGCAGGAAATGGGTGAGCGACTCCACTTCGGGAAGTTCCGGCATGTCCCCAGGGTACGTGCGCGTCCGGCCGTCCACAGCCTGTGGACGGCTACGGCACGCTCCAGAAGGCCAGCTCGTGCGCCATCCCCTCGGCGAACAGCTCCTCGGCCCGCGCCGGGTCCGGTGCGGCCTCGTCGATCATCTGCGCGATCCGCGCGGTGAGCGCCGCGAAGGCCGGATCCGCGTACGTGTCCACCCACGCCCGATATCTCGACTCAACAGGGGAAATTTCCGCCAATATCCGTCCGAGACTCGAATATCCCCACATACACGGATAAAGCGCCGCCAGCCCCTCCCCGTACGACGCCGCCGACTCCAGCAGGAACGCCGTGTACGCCGCGCACGCCGGCCCCTTCACCGCCCCCTCCAGATCGGCGCCGAACTCGGCCGACAACGACCTGTGCAGGCTCAACTCGTCGTGGTACGTGGTGTGCGCCAGGTCCACCAGATCACCCAGATGCCCGTCGGGCGCCTGCCAGGCCAGCCGCGCGAACACCCGTACGTAGTCGAGCAGGAACAGGTAGTCCTGCTCCAGCCACGACCTGAACACCGCCTTGGGCAGGTCGCCACGCGCGATGCCGGCCACGGTCGGATGGTCGAGCTGAGCCCGGAGCAGCGGGCGGCCGACGGCGTGCAACTTCTCCGAGACAGTCATGGCTGGGAGGTTAGTGTCGAAGCATGACTGTGACGATCGCCGAAGAGCTGCTCCTGCTCGCCCACGACGACGAGAAGGGCACGCCGCTCGTCGCCGGGACCCAGCTCGACCCGGCCCTCGCCGGCGCGCTCCTCGCCGAGCTGGCCGTCAACGGCCGGCTGGAGCTGTCGGACAAGAAGGTGACGGTCATGGACCCGTCCCCGCTCGGCGACTCCGAGCTGGACGCCACCCTGGCCCGCATCACCGAGGAGGGCAAGGAGCGCAAGCCCGCCTGGTGGGTCCAGCGGCTGCAGTCGGCCAAGCTGCGCAGGCGCCTGCTCACCAGGCTGGCGGAGTCGGGCGTGCTGACCGAGCAGCGCGGCAAGGTGCTGGGCATCTTCCCCACGACGCGCTGGCCCGAGGCCGACTCCGACGTGGAGGCCGCGGTCAGGGACCGGGTGACCAGTGCGCTGGCGGGCGCCGACCCCGACGCCCGCACGGCCGTCCTGATCGCCATCGCGCACGCGGCCAAGCTCGACCGCAAGGCCTTTCCCGAGGCGAGCAGGCAGCGCGTCAAGGAGATCGCGGAGGGCGCCTGGACGGCCGACGCGGTCGCCCAGACCATCGCCGCCATCAACGCGGCCATGATCGCGGCGGTCACCGCGGCGACCATCGCCGCGACGACCTCCACCTCCGGGTGAGCCGCTCTAGTTGCCGGTGTCGATGACGTCCTTGGGCACCGGCTTGTCCTCCTTCAGGGCGTTGAAGAGGGCCAGCGCCTTGGGCCGGTCCGACTTGATCGCTTCGCCGCCGTCCGCGAGCCGCTCGGTGCCGCCGAACGGAACCACCGTCGTCACCGGGCTGTCGCCCATCGCCAGCCCCAGCGACAGCAGGTCGAAGGCGCCCGTGCCGCCGTCGACCGAGACCGCGTCCGTGGCGCTCATCGCCAGCGGGATCGACGTGAACGGGTTGATCAGCACTCCGGGGCTGGCCGCCTTCTTCACGACCGCGCCCAGGAACTGCCGCTGCCGCTTGGTCCGCTCGAAGTCGGGCAGCGCGCCGCCCTTGCGGGTCCGTACGTACCCCAGGGCCTGGGCGCCGTTGAGCACCTGCGTGCCCTTCTTCAGCTTGAGCCCGGCCTTCGGGTCGTCCACGGCGGCCCGTACGTTGATCTCGACGCCTCCGATGGCGTCCACGATGCCGACGAACCCGGCGAACCCGATCTCCATGTAGTGGTCGATGTACACGCCCGTGACCGACTCCACGGTGCGGACCAGCAGCTGCGGCCCGCCGTTGTAGGCGGCGTTGAGCTTGTCGCGCCTCTTGCCCGGGACGTCGACGGCCAGGTCGCGCGGAAGGCTGACCAGCGTCGGCTTGTCGCTGCCCTCGGGGATGTGCAGCAGCATCATCGAGTCCGTACGGTTCCCGCCGGTCGCCCGGCCCGTGGCGAGCTTCTTGCGCTCGGCCGCCGACAGGCCCTTGCGGCTGTCGGAGCCGACGAGCAGCCAGTTGGTGCCGGGAGTGTCGGCGGGACGGCCCGGATAGTCGTCGAGCACACCGTCGATGCCGGCGATCCTGGAGTTGATCCAGAAGAGCATGCCCACGCCCGCCACCAGCAGCACGACCAGGAGCCCGCCGACGATCTTCAGGATCGTCCTGCCGGACACCCGCCTGCGGGGCTTCGACGGGTCCGAGGGGCCGCTCCTCGACCGCAGCGGCTTGACGGGGCCACCGCCGCCGCCGCCGGAGCGAGCCCGGCCGTACACGCGCGAACGCCCCTGGGCCGGCTCGTCCGGGGCGGAGCCGGGAGAGGCGGCGCCTGACCCCGGCTCGGGGTACTGCGGGGCCACAGGCAGCTTGTGCGTGGGCGCGCCCGGCCCCCCAGGGGGCGCCGACGGGACCTGGTGGGCCGGCGCGCCCCCGGCGCGCAGGCCGTCACCTGGCCTCGGCGGCAGCGGGCGGCCGTCGCCTGGTGAGCGCATGGCCCGCGTACGGTCGTCCTCAGACACTTCGCCTTCTTCCCTTCGGTGTGTCATAAACGCTACGTCGAACCCCTTACCAGTGAAGACACTCGGCCAAGGTTTTCCCATGGAAAAGTACGCAGAACCAGGGAAGAGTCACCACGGAAACATAGATGCCACCAGCATCGTTACGGTTATGGACGACCTCTATCGAAGGGAAGATCGTGTCCGCTCCGGACCCGTGGAGTCTTTGCCCGTGCGCCAGCACGGGTTCCTCTGAGAGCTCACCATGGTGAGCGCCTATCTGGGCCTGCTGGCCCTCATCCTCCTCACGGCGGCGACCGGCTACTTCGTCGCTCAGGAGTTCGCCTTCGTGGCCGCCGACCGCGCCCTGCTCCGCGAGCAGGCGGCGGCGGGTGACCAGGCCGCCGAAAAAGCGCTCCAGGTCACGTCCCGCCTCTCCTTCATGCTCTCCGGCGCACAGCTCGGCATCACCGTTACCGCACTGCTGGTCGGCTTCCTGGCCGAGCCCGCGATCGCCACGATCGTACGACCATGGCTGGCGGACACCGGACTGTCCGACACCGTGATCACCGGACTTTCGGTCGCCATCGGGGTCTTCGTGGCGACCGTGGTCCAGATGGTCCTGGGCGAGCTCGCGCCCAAGAACCTGGGCATCGCCAGACCGGAGCCGGTGGCCAAGTTCCTGGCGAGCTCGACGCTGGTCTACCTGGCCGTGGTGGGCCCGGTGGTCAAGCTGTTCGACTCGGCGGCGACGGGCCTGCTCAGGCGCGTGGGCATCGAACCGGTGGAGGAGGTGGAGCACGGCGCGACGCCGGAGGAGCTCTCCCGCATCATCGAGGAGTCGACCATGGCGGGCGAACTCCCGCCGAGACTCTCCGACCTGCTGGAACGGGCCCTGGAGTTCGGCGACCGCACGGCGGAGGAGATCATGGTCCCCCGCCCGCGCGTCGTCGTGCTGCGCTCCGAACAGCCCATCTCGGACCTGATCGAGATCATGCGCAGCTGCGGCCACTCCCGCTACCCGGTCATCAACGAGGACGGCGACGTCATCGGCGTGACGGGCGTACGCGAGCTCCTCTCATCGGGCCTGCAGGAGGGCGAGATGGCGAGCATCACCCGCCCGGCCCTGCTGGTCCCGGACTCGGTCCCGCTCCCCGCCGTGCTCGACCGGATGCGCGTGGCCAAGGACGACATCGCCTGCGTCATCGACGAGTACGGCGGCCTGGCCGGCGTGATCACGGTCGAGGACCTGGCCGAGGAGCTGGTCGGCGAGCTGGTCGACGAGAACGACCCGGAGCCGGCCGGCGTGGTCGAGCACCCGGGCGGAATCTGGGAGGTCCCGGGCACGCTGCGGCTCGACGAGGTCGAGCGCGCCACGGGCGTCGCGCTCCCGGAGAGCGACGACTACGACACCCTCGCGGGCCTCGTCCTGGCCAAGCTCGGCAGGATGCCCGACGAGGGCGACACGGTGACGGTGCCGATCGAACAGGACACCGACCCCTTCGCAGAGGACGAGCAGGAACACCTGGCAGAGCTGACAGTGATATCTCTCAACCGCAGAGTGCCCGAGTGGGTCCGCGTGGCCCCCGTCCAGCACGCGGAGGCGGCCCGATGACCATGCTCGTCGTCAGCCTCGCCCTGCTGGTCTTCAACGCGCTGTTCGTGGCCGCGGAGTTCGCCTTCGTCTCCGCCAGGCGCCACCGCCTGGAGGAGATCGCCTCCCGCAACAACCGCCTGATCAGGCTGGCGGCCAGGTCTGCGGTCGGCGGCACCAAGCAGCTCTCCCTCATGCTGGCGGGCGCCCAGCTGGGCATCACGCTGTGCACCCTGGGCCTCGGCCAGGTGACGGAGCCCGCGATCGAGCACACCCTGGAGCCGGTCTTCGCCGCCCTCGGCGTCCCGGAGGCCCTGCGCATGCCCATCGCCCTGACGATCGCCCTGGCCCTGGTGACCTTCGTCCACATGGTGGTGGGCGAGATGGCGCCGAAGTCGTGGGCCCTGACCCACCCGGAGCGCTCGGCCCTGCTGCTGACCGTCCCCTTCCGCGCCTTCACCTGGGTGATGCGCCCGCTCCTGTCGTCCCTGAACGGCCTGACCAACCTCATCCTGCGCCTGTTCGGCGTCCAGCCCAGGAACGAGCTGGCCACCACCAGAACCCCCCGCCAGCTGGCCATGCTGGTGGGCGAGTCAGGCCGCATGGGTCTCCTGGACCGCGACGAACACGACCTCCTGACCCGCGCCCTCCGCCTGGACGACGAGGGCATTGAACGCCTGATGATCCCCATAGGCCAAGCGGTCATGGTCCCACCCCAGGCGAACGCGAAGGAGATCAAGGAAGCAGCGGCAAGGAGCGGCCACCTCAGACTCCTGGTAGGCACGCCAGGCGACGTGAGAGGCGCCCTCCACGCAAGAGACGCCCTCCTGCAGCCCACAAGCAAGGCAGAAGACCTCTGCCGCCCGCTACCGAAGCTCCCGTGCGTAACCCAGGTCCCGGAGGCGGTGACGGCCCTACAGGAGGCAAGAGCCCACCTGGCCCTGGTAACAGCTCAACCTGGCGATGTAATCGGCATGGTGAGCCTCACAGACCTCTTGGGTGAACTCCTGGACACCAGAACCCTAGCCACTGTGACGTAAAACACACTGACAAGTCACCCGAAAGCCGGTTGCAACCAAACGGGCGTACCGTCAAAACACGGCACGCCCGTTACCAACAGGTTCTTGAAAAGAGAGACAGCCCCCCTTGCGATCCATCAAACACTTCGCCAGTGTGGGTCTGCCATGACAGAAGACAGAAGCGCCAGCGGCGATGGAGGGTCCGGGAGCCCACTCCCGGATAGGGGGGTCCGGGGGACCTCCCCCGGAAAAACGCTGGGGGTCCGGGGGTTATCCCCCGGGATAAATGACGAGGGGACCCACGGGAGCAAGCCAAAAGCTTGCGGCCAAGAGTCCCCAGTCACCGAGTGGGCGAGGAGGGATTTGAACCCTCACGTCCTTTCGGACACACGGACCTGAACCGTGCGCGTCTGCCGTTCCGCCACCCGCCCTTGTGGGTGCGGAAAGAACACTAGCACGGAACAGCCACTGGTACTGAACCCGGATACGATCGCATAAGACACGGGAGCGGAGGAGCTGGGCGCGACAGCCGACGAGCGCCAGGGATGCCGTGACGTGGAACGAGCGGGAACCGGGCGCCGGACGCGTCTGGGGGCCGCGATCATATGCACGGAGGAAGGGAGGTACCCGGTGGGAGTCCTTCAGCGCTTCGAGCGAAGGCTCGAAGGCTTGGTTGAGGGGGCCTTTGCGCGGGCGTTCAAATCTGACCTTCAGCCGGTCGAGGTCGCCAGCGCGGTTCAGCGGGAGATGGATGAGCGTGCGGCGATCGTCGCTCAAGGTCGCACGCTTGTGCCCAACGACTTCGTGGTTGAGCTGTCCACGACCGACAGCGAACGGCTTGAGGTCTACGCCGACAGCATCAGTCACGAGCTGGCCAACCTTGCCAGGGAGTACGCCAAGGAACAGGGCTACTCCTTTGTGGGACCGGTCCGGGTCCGCTTCGAGACCGCCGGCGATCTGGCTGTGGGGCTGTTCCGCATCAGGTCCGGCGTCATCCGCGGCGCGACGGTCGAGCAGGACGAGATTCGCCAGCCGGCGAGCGACCTGCCTCCGTCGAGGCCGAACGCTTTCAACGGGCGGCCCAGGCTGCTCGTCTCCACTCAGGACGACCCGCAGGGCGACCGTTCCTACGAGCTCACCACTCCGGTGACCTTGCTCGGCAGGGGCACCGACTGCGATCTTCGTCTGGTCGATCCGGGAGTCTCGCGACACCACGCGGAGTTGCGGGTCGAGGGCCAGACGGTGGCCCTCGTCGATCTCGGGTCCACCAACGGCACTTTCGTCAACGGCCAGCCGGTACGCAGGATCGAGCTCCAGAACGGCACGCGAGTGACGTTGGGGCGCACGACTCTGGTGTTCCGGCGCGATTAGGGGTAGACAAGCGGTCCATGTCCGAGCTCACGCTGCTGCTGATCCGGCTCGCCTTCCTGGCGGTGCTGTGGTTCTTCGTCATTGCCGCAGTCGGCGTGATCCGGACTGACTTGTTCGGTTCACGCACGGCTCCCGCGGGTCCACGCAAAGGCGTGAAACCCACCAAACCGGCGGCGAAGCCCAAGAACAAAAAGGGCGAGCCACGCCAGCTCATCGTTACCGGTGGCCCCTTGCAGGGCACCACCATTAACCTCACGGAGACGCCCATCACCATTGGCCGGGCCAATGACGCCACGCTGGTAGTCACCGACGACTACGCTTCCAGCCGGCATGCCCGGCTCTTTCCCCAGGACGGTCAATGGATCGTGGAAGATCTTGGGTCCACCAACGGCACGTATCTCGACCGCTCGAAAGTCACCCGCCCGACCCCGGTGCCGCTCGGTGTTCCGATCCGCGTCGGCAAGACAGTCATTGAATTGCGCAAATGACCATCGCACTCCGCTACGCCGCCCGCTCGGACGTCGGCCTCCTCCGCGAAGGAAACGAGGACTCGGCGTACGCTAGCGGCCGCCTGCTCGCCGTCGCAGACGGTATGGGCGGGCACGCACACGGCGAGGTGGCGAGCTCAGTCGCCATCGCCGCCATGGCCTCTCTGGAAGAGGCCCAACAGGGGGGTGACCTGCTCAACGCCATCGAGGCAGCGGTACGCGACGCCAATCGCAAGCTGCACGAGATGGTGGGGCGGGATCCCAGCCTCAAAGGCATGGGCACGACTCTGACGGCCATGCTCTGGCACGGCACCCAGGTCGCTCTGGTGCACGTCGGCGACTCGCGCGCCTACCTGCTCAGGCGCGGGGAGCTCTACCAGATCACCCATGACCACACGCTGGTGCAGCAGCTCGTCGACGACGGGCGCATCACGCCGGAAGAGGCGGCCACGCATCCGCAGCGCTCGATCCTGCTGCGCGCGCTCGACGGCAGTGGTGAGGTCGATCCCGACCTGACCCTCCGCGAGGCGCAGATCGGCGACCGCTACCTGCTGTGTTCCGACGGCCTGTCGGGCGTGGTGAGCGCGGAGACGTTGCACGCCACGCTCACCAACATCGACGATCCTGAAGAGGTCGTGCGCCAGCTCATCGATCTGGCGAACAGAGGTGGCGGGCCCGACAACATCACCTGCGTGCTGGCCGACGTGGTGGAGATCACCGACGGGCAGCAGGTGCCCGCCGAGGCCGCCATCGTCGGGGCCGCCGGCATGACCCGGCTGCATGGCAACCCCCAGGAGACCCATCCGGGGCGAGCCAGCGCGGTGACCGCGCCCCAGCCGGTCCTCACCGACGACGACTTCGATGAGCCGGTCGCCGAGGCGCCCCGGCGCAGGCGTCGTCGTGTGTGGCCCGTGCTGGTCACCGTGTTCGGCATAGGCGTCGTCGCCGTCGGCGTCGGCGGTTATTTTGGATATCAGTGGACCCAGGACCAGTTCTTCGTCGGTGCTAGGGGCGACGAGGTGGTCGTGTTCCAGGGGGTCCAGAGAGAGCTGGGTCCCTTCCAGCTCTTCAAGGTCTCCAAGGCCACGGGCCGGCAGCTCTCCAAGCTGTCCGATGCCGACCAGGCGATGATCAAGGGCGGCATTCCGGTCACCAACGTCGACGAGGGCATGACGAAGATCAACGCTTTGAAGTTCGCCCAGGAGGACGACAAGGACGGCAGCGACACCCCCGCCACGACCGCCAGCTCGTCGCCCACGCCAACCGTGAGCGCGACCAAGACGAAGCAACGGTAAATGAGCGAAGTCGCAGATTCCCCCGTCCCGATGCCGGCCAAGCGCCGCATGGCCCAGCTCGTCATGCTCGCTCTGGCGGTGCTGATCGTCATGGGGGCCTACGCCAACGTGGGCCTGGCGGTGGACGGCAAGGTCCCCGCGGGCATGCTGGCGTACGGACTGGGTCTGGGCGGCCTGATGCTGGCCGCCTACCTCGTGCTGGCGAAGTTCGCCCCCTGGGCCGACCCCCTGATCCTGCCGCTGGTGACCCTGATCAACGGTCTCGGCCTGGTGATGATCTACCGGTTGGAGGCCGCCAAGATGGGCGGCGCGTCCACCACCAACCAGATCATGTGGACGGGTCTCGGCGTCGTCATGTTCTCGATCACCCTGGTCGTGCTGCGTGACCACCGCATGCTCCAGCGCCTGACCTACACCGCGGGCGCCGTCGGCCTGGTCCTGCTCGCCATCCCCGCGCTGCTGCCGGGCAGCCTCAGCGAGGTGCAGGGCGCCAAGATCTGGATCCGCATCGGCGGCTTCTCCATCCAGCCGGGCGAGTTCGCCAAGCTGGCGCTGGTCGTCTTCTTCGCCGGCTATCTGGTGGCCAAGCGCGACGTGCTGGCGCTGGCCGGGCGGCGGCTGCTCTTCATCGACCTTCCCAGGGCCAGGGACCTCGGCCCCGTCCTCATCACCTGGGGGCTCAGCCTGCTCGTCCTGGTCTTCGAGAAGGACCTGGGCACCTCGCTGCTGCTGTTCGGGACGTTCATCGCGATGCTCTACATCGCGACCCAGCGCACCTCGTGGGTGCTGATCGGCGTGCTCCTCTTCGTCGGCGGCGCCTTCCTCGCCGGGCAGGTCTTCGACCACGTCGGCGCCCGCTTCGACGCCTGGCTCGATCCGAGCAACCCGATCTACTACGGCAACGACCCCGTCTGCCTGAAGGATCCGCCGGGCGACCCGATGTGCAGCAAGAGCTTCCAGATCATGCAGGGCCTGTTCGGGTTCGGCGCGGGCGGCATCCTGGGCACGGGGCTCGGCGAGGGCAACCCCCAGCTGATCCCGCTGTCGTTCTCCGACTTCATCTTCGCCGCGACCGGCGAGGAGCTGGGCCTGACCGGCCTGATGGCGCTGCTCATGATGTACGCCCTGCTGGTCGAGCGCGGCCTGCGCACCTCGCTGGCGGCCCGCGACCCGTTCTCCAAGCTCCTGGCGGGCGGCCTGTCGTTCATCCTGGCCTGGCAGGTCTTCATCATCGTCGGCGGTGTGACGAATCTCATCCCCCTGACCGGCCTGGTCACCCCGTTCATGTCCCAGGGTGGCTCGGCGTTGCTGGCTAACTGGATCCTTATCGCGCTATTGGTACGCATGTCAGATGCGGCCCGGCGGCCTCCGCCCCAGGCGATCCAGAACGAAGGACTGACGCAGGTGTTCCAGCGATGAACAGCCCTCTGAAGCGCGTGGCGGTGGCCTGCCTGGCCATGTTCGCGCTCCTGATGATCAACGTGAACTACCTGCAGGCGGTGAAAGCGGAGGGCCTGCGCGGCGACGCCCGCAACACCCGCAACTTCTACGAGCGCTACGCCATCGAGCGCGGCCGGATCACGGCGGGCGGCAAGGTGCTCGCGCAGTCCGTCGAGACCAAGGACCCCCGGTTCAAGTTCCTCAGGCAATACCCCGAGGCCAGGCTCTACGCCCACGTCACCGGGTTCTTCTCGCCGGAGAGCGAGAGCGCCATCGAGAGGTCCGAGAACCAGCTGCTCAACGGCTCCAGCGCCGACCTGCTGCTGCGGCGGAGCATCGACCTGTTCACCGGTGAGCCGACCAGGGGCGCCAACGTCGATCTCACGATCAACCCCAAGGCGCAGAAGGCGGCCTACGACGCGCTGCGGCAGAGCGGCAAGCGCGGCGCGCTCGTGGCGCTAGACCCGAAGACGGGCGGGATCCTGGCGATGGTCTCACTGCCCACCTACGACCCGACCGAGCTGTCCGGCACCGACAAGGGCAAGGTCTTCCCCCGCTTCGACGAGCTGGCCAAGGAAAAGGGCCAGCCGCTGCTCAACCGCACGATCGCGCAGACCTACCCGCCCGGCTCGACGTTCAAGGTCGTGACCATGGCGGCCTACCTGGAGGACGACTCCTCGCGCGGGCCGCAGACCACCGTGGACGCGCCGCAGCGGCTGCCGCTGCCCAACACGAACATCAGCCTGCCCAACTACGGCGGCGCGGCCTGCGGCTCCGGCTCGGTCACGCTGACGTACGCGCTGGAGAAGTCCTGCAACACGCCGTTCGGCAAGATCGGCATGGAGCTGGGCTACGACAAGATGAAGGAGCAGACCGAGAAGTTCGGCATGGGCCAGCCGGTCGCCGTGCCGATGTCGGTCACCGCCAGCGACTTCGGCCCGGAAGAGGACAAGGCGGCCCTGGCCATGGCCTCGATCGGGCAGCGCAGCAACCGCATGACCCCGATGCAGATGGCCATGATCGCCGCGGGCATCGCCAATGACGGCAAGGTGATGAAGCCGTACCTGGTCAACAAGATCACCGACGCCAAGGGCGACACCATCAACCAGGCCGACCCCGAGGAGCTGTCGGAAGCCGTCAGCTCCGAGACGGCGGGCAAGCTGCGTGAGATGATGGTCAGCGTCGTCCAGAACGGCACCGCAAACCTGGCGCAGGTCCCAGGCGTCCAAGTAGCGGGTAAGACGGGCACCGCGGAGACGGCCGACGGCCAGCCACCGCATGCCTGGTTCATCTCCTTCGCGCCTGCCGAGGATCCGAAGGTGGCCCTGGCGGTCATCGTGGAGTCCGGTGCTGCCAACGTCGGTGCGGAGGCGACCGGCGGCCACACCGCCGCGCCGATCGCAAAGGCCGTGCTGGAGGCGGTGCTGAACAAGTGAGTGACGGTAACCTGCTGGGTCATGCGGCTCCGTAACCGCTATCTCCTGATCTCCCGCATCGCCACAGGCGGTATGGGGGAGGTCTGGCGCGCCCGTGACGAGTTGCTCGGGCGCGAGGTGGCGGTGAAGATCCTGCGCAGCCACATCTACGCCGACCCCACTTTCCGTGAGCGGTTCAGGAACGAGGCGCGCATCACCGCGGCTTTGGCCGACCCGGGAGTGGCGCAGATCTTCGACTACGGCGAGCAGAGCGACCTGGCCTATCTCGTGATGGAGCTGGTGCACGGCGAGCCGCTGTCGGCGATCCTGGCGCGCAACCGCTCCATCGGGCCCGAGGTGACGCTCGACGTGGTGGGCCAGACGGCCAAGGCGCTGCACGCCGCGCACACCTCCGGGATCATCCACCGCGACATCAAGCCGGGAAACCTGCTGGTCACCTCAGAGGGGACCATCAAGGTCACGGACTTCGGCATCGCGCGGGCCCTGGAGGCGGCTCCGGTCACGCAGACGGGCACGGTGCTGGGCACGGCCCAGTACGTCAGCCCCGAGCAGGCCCAGGGGTTCCCGCTCACTCCCGCGACCGACCTCTACTCGCTGGGCGTGGTGGCCTACGAGTGTCTGGCCGGGCGCACGCCGTTCCGCGGCGACAGCCAGGTGGCGATCGCGCTGCAGCACCTCAACGAGCACCCGCCGCCTCTCGGGGTGGACGTGCCCGCGCCGGTGCGCGAGCTGGTCATGTCGCTGCTGTCGAAGGACCCCGCGCGGCGCCCGGCCTCGGCGCTGGAGGTGGCCGACCGGGCCTACCTGCTGCGCGAGTCGCTGGCCAGCGCCGAGCAGGGCGCCGACCTCAGCATGCTCACCGACCCGGGAGGCTTCCGGGTACGCGAGCCGGCTCCGGAGGACGAGCAGGAGACGGACCACCTCCACTCGGCCACCACGCCGCAGGAGCCGGCCGTGGGAAAGCGCCACAGGAGGACGCTGGCCCTGGTGGCCACCGCGGGCTGCGCGGCCGCGGTGGGGCTCAGCGCCATCACGTTCGCCGACCGGCAGCCCACGCAGCCGACGCCGGACGTGGCCGAGCCGACCAAGTCGGCGGTGGCGCCGCCGGACCGGGCGACACCCTCGCCCACGAAAAGACGTACCAAGCGGCCTTCCGTAGTTCCGGTGAAGTCACCGAGGCCTATACCCTCGCGGTCAGCTACGGTAAGCAAGTCGGCAACACCCACCAAGAAGCCGACACCGAAACCGACCCCGACCACCCGTACCCCTACGCCCACACCGACCCCAACGCCCACCACTACACCCAAAACTCCGACACCCACCGCCTCGCCGGACCCGGGTGATACAAACCCGCCCAAGGAGGAGACGTGATGCGCTTTGGGGTCGATGATGGACACCGGCGGCCCCCCGAGCAGGCCGGTACCCAAGATGAACGGTAAGGGACAGTGCAGGAAATGACTCAGCCTCGGCTACTCGGAGGTCGCTACGAGCTCGACGGTGTCGTCGGGCGCGGCGGCATGGCCGAGGTGTATCGTGCCCGAGACATCCGGCTGGACCGCATAGTCGCGATCAAAACCCTCCGGTCCGACCTGGCGCGCGATCACACCTTCCAGGCCCGCTTCCGCCGCGAGGCACAATCGGCCGCCTCTCTGAACCACCCGGCCGTCGTCGCGGTCTATGACACCGGCGAAGACGGTACCGAAGGCACCCCCGTGCCGTACATCGTGATGGAGTACGTCGACGGCCGGACGCTGCGCGACCTGCTGCGCCAGGACCGGCGGTTGCTGCCGGAGCGCGCGGTCGAGCTGGTCGACGGCATCCTGCGAGCCCTCGACTACAGCCACCGCGGCGGCATCGTGCACCGCGACATCAAGCCGGCCAACGTGATGATCACGCGCGCCGGCGACGTCAAGGTGATGGACTTCGGCATCGCGCGCGCGATGGCCGACTCCGCGGCCACGATGACGCAGACGGCGCAGGTGATCGGCACCGCCCAGTACCTGTCTCCCGAGCAGGCGCGGGGCGAGCGGGTCGACGCGCGCAGCGACATCTACTCCACCGGTTGCCTGCTCTACGAGCTGCTGACCGGGCAGCCACCGTTCACCGGCGACTCTCCCGTCGCGATCGCCTACCAGCACGTGCGCGAGGACCCGATCCCGCCGTCGCAGATCGACCGCGACATCCCCCCGTGGGCCGACGCGATCGTGCTCAAGGCCATGGCCAAGGACCCCGCCCACCGCTACCAGAGCGCGGGCGAGATGCGGGCCGACATCCAGCGGGCGATGTCCGGGATGCCGACCGACGCGCAGACGATGGCCATGAACGGCAACTTCAACCAGGGCACGCGGATGATGACCGCGACCCAGGCGGGACAGGGCCCGGCCACCCAGCGCACCACCGCGGTCCCACCCTACGAGTACGACGAGGGTGGCAGTGGCGGCGGCCGTGGCGGGCGCCGCAGGGCGAGCGGCGGCGGGAACAACGCCGTCAAGACCGCGCTGTGGATCATCGT
The DNA here is from genome assembly GCF_040675285.1 of Nonomuraea sp. NPDC049625. Classification (NCBI taxonomy): domain Bacteria; kingdom Bacillati; phylum Actinomycetota; class Actinomycetes; order Streptosporangiales; family Streptosporangiaceae; genus Nonomuraea; species Nonomuraea sp. NPDC049625. Next base: position 346,033 of record NZ_JBFAOQ010000014.1, read on the forward strand.
CCCGCTGGCGATCATCGGTGCGTTCATCGGGGTCGGCTACTCGGTGTTCGGGTCGAAGGGCACCCCGGCCGCCACGCAGGTCACGATCCCGTCGCTGGCCAGCCAGGAGCGCGCGTACGCGGAAGAGCAGCTCAAGAACCTCGGGCTCACCGTCCAGGTGGTCCAGGAGAACAGCGACGACGTCGACAAGGGCAGCGTCATCAAGACCGACCCTCCCGAGAACTCCAAGGTCGACAAGGGCTCCCCGGTCAAGCTGGTCATCTCGAAGGGCCCGGAGAAGGTCAAGGTGCCCGACGGCCTCATAGGCCAGTCGCAGGAAGACGCCATGAAGACACTGGAGGACGCGGGCCTGCGCGGCACGGTCAAGACCAAGGTCTCCAGCAAGTCGCAGGGCACGGTCATCGACACCAGTCCCAAGGCCGGCGAGGCGATCGAGAAGGGCGGCGCGGTCACCCTCTACGTGCCCAAGGAGCTCGGTGAGGTGCCCAGCGTGATCGGGCTCACCGAGGCGGACGCCAAGGCCCAGATCAAGGCCGCCGGCTTCAAGGCCAGGGTCGTCCCGCAGGCGAACGAGCAGCCCGAGGGCACGGTCATCCAGCAGAACCCGGGTGAGGGCGCCAAGCAGGCACCGGGCACGACCATCACGATCGTGGTGTCCACAGGTCCCGGCCTGGACACGAACAACCCGCAGCCCACCACGGAAGTTCCGACGGACACGCCCACGGACGACCAGACGGACTTCCCATCCGACGGCGACCAGCCGACCGACGACAACCCGATCGGTGACGACGGCCTCGGAGGCAACGGCAACTGAGACATGAAGAAGGGCCGCCCGGGAACGGGCGGCCCTTCTTCATGTCGTCGCTGACACAAGAACGCCCCCGCCGCTCGGGGGCAACGGCGGGGACGTTCACTTGGTAGTCGCTCGCCGGGGGACATTTGTTACAAGATTCCTCGCAGCCAATTCTGGAGCAGCCGGTGGCCGTGCTCCGACAGCACGGACTCGGGGTGGAACTGGATGCCCTCGATGGGCGCCTCACGGTGGCGCAGGCCCATGATGACGCCGTCGCCGGTGCGGGCGGTCACGTCGAGCACGTCGGGGACGGTCTCGGGCAGCACGGCGAGCGAGTGGTAGCGGGTCATCCGCACGGGCGAGGGCAGCGTCTCGAACACGCCCTTGCCGTCGTGGGTGACGGGGCTGGTCATGCCGTGGACGAGCTCGGGCGCGCGGGACACGGTGGCGCCGTACGCGACGGCGATGGCCTGGTGGCCGAGGCAGACGCCGAGCAGCGGCCGGCGGCTCTCGGCCGCGTGGTGGACCAGGGGCACGCTCACCCCGGCCGCCTCGGGGGTGCCCGGGCCCGGGCTGATCAGGACGCCGTCGAAGCCGTCGGCGTCGCTCACGCGTACGTCGTCGCGCGGCCGTACGTCGCAGTCGGCGCCCAGCCCGCGAAGGTACTGCACGATGGTGTGGACGAAGCTGTCGTGGTTGTCCACGACCAGCACGCGGCTCATTTCCTCACGCTCACCTCGTCGAGTGTCACCATGGGCTCGAGTAGCGGAAACACGACATACCAGAGTACGACCCCCACGACGGCGACCATCACGGCGGCCGTCAGCAGCTTGGTCCGCGCGGTGCCGGGCAGCTTGCGCCAGAGCCAGGCGTACATGTCACTCCTCGTCCTCGGTCGCGTCCTTGAGCACCCCGTAGACGATCAGGCGCTCGGCGGCCGAGTATTCGGGGTGGCAGGTGGACAGCGTGATGAAGGCCCGGATAGGGCGGATGTCGGGCTTGCCGGGCACGGGGGCGAACACGTCGACCTCATCGGGTTTCACGATGTCCTGAGAGGTCACCCGGTACGTGTACGTGGTGCCGCCGGCCTCCACGACGATCTCGTCGTCGCGTTCGAGCTCGTCGATCTCGTTGAACGGGGCCGCGTACGTGGTGCGGTGCCCCGACACCACGAAGTTGCCGACCTGGCCCGGCAGGGCGCTGTCCGGGTAATGTCCCGGGCCCTTCTTCAGGTGCTCGGTGTCCACACCCTCGACCACGGCGTACTCGTAGTCGCGGCCCAGCTTGGGGATACGCAGCAGCGCCATGGGCCTGCCCGGCTCGGGCTTGACCGCCTTCCGCGTCGCCAACTGGCGCTGGAGCAGCCGCTGCTGGCTCTGGGTGTACGCGCCGGTGCCCCAGAGCAGGTACGCGCAGAACAGCATCATGATCAGGCCCGCGGTGATGCTCGTCTCTCCCACGGCCCGCAGCGTGGCCCGCATGCGATCAGCGTATTCGGGTCAGAAGCCGCAACCGGGGATCGCCATGTCCCGCGCGTGGCGGCTATCCTTGACCACACTTCAATTAGGCTTACCGAAGAGCCTGTGGACGATCCGGAAGCCCAGGCCCTCAGCAGGAGTTACCAGTGCCCAAGTCCAAGGCTCGCAAGAAGGCGGTCTACACCCCGCCGCAGAGATCACAGCAGGTCAAGGTCAGCCCTCGCTGGCTGGCACCCACGATGGTCGCGGCGTGGATCATCGGCATCCTGTGGATCGCGATCTACTACGTCGCACCACGGGCGCCCTTCTTCAGCGACCTCCAGAACTGGAACCTGCTGATCGGGTTTGTTTTCATCATCTTCGGGGTGGTGCTTTCCACCCGCTGGCGTTAGTTCTTTCCACAGCCTTTTCCACAGCCTGGGGAAGTCACACCGCGCTCATGATGGCCGACACCCTGACCATCACGAGCACGGCCAGCACGGCCAGCGCTCCCACGATCGCCAGCACCTGCCACAGAGGCCTGCTGTTCTTGGGAGCGTAGGCCAGCGCGCCCGCCAGCACCGATCCCGTGATCAGGCCGCCGATGTGGCCCGTCCAGCTGATGCCGGGCACGATGAAGGTGATCGCGAGGTTGATCGCGATGAGCGCGGCGATGCCGCGTACGTCCATGTTGAGCTTGCGCCCGACCACGAACACTGCGCCGAACAGGCCGAAGATGGCCCCTGACGCGCCGACCGTCGGCTGGTTGAGGGCATCCATCCAGAGGCTCAGCACCGAGCCGCCGATCGCGCTGATGACGTAGATCGCGAGGTAGCGGACGTGACCGAAGGCGCGCTCGAGGTAGGGGCCGACGACGTAGAGCGCCCAGCAGTTGAACAGGATGTGGAAGATGCTGCCGTGCACGAACGCGACGGTGATCAGCCGGTAGAACTCGCCGAGCACGGCCACCCGCGCCGGGAACATCTCCAGCTCCGCGGTGACGCGCTCGCCGGTGAGGTATTGGGCGCCGAAGACCAGGACGTTGAGGACCAGGATGGTGTACGTCACGATCGGCGTGCGTACGACGCTGCCGCCGAAGGTGGACTTCGCCTCGCGGATGCCCTTGTTGCCCTCGGCCACGCACTCAGGGCACTGGAAGCCCACGGCGGCGTCGCGCATGCAGTCGGGGCAGATGGGGCGCTCGCACCGCTGACACCGGACCCAGGTCTCCTTCTCGGGGTGCCGGTAGCACGTGGGCACCGCCTCAGCGGGCTGCTCGGGCTGCGGGGGCGGGCTGGGCGGCTGGCTGGTCATGACCGAAAGCCTATGGCTTACACGCCCTACCCGCGTGTCCTCACCCCTCGCCCCTCACCCCGAACCCCCGCCACCGACCAGCGGAACGCAGCTGGCGACTGACGGACGGCGGCTCGCGGGCGGCGGACGGTTGACGGCGGGCAGCGGACAGCGGAAGGCGGATGGCGGATGGCGGACAGCGGCTGGTCGCCGGTGGACGGCGGACGGGCGACGGCGGCTGGGCGACGGCGGCTGGGCGACGGAACGCGGCGGCCCCAAGGCCCAGGACCATCATGCGGGGGCCCGACCACGGCATCGCACCCGCCCTCACCGCGCCGCTTTGGCGAAACGGAGCGCGGCGTAGCCCAGCGCCACCGCACGGCGACGACCACACCCCCACCATCGAGACGCCACACCCGCCTTCACCGCGCCGCATCGGCGAGGTGGGGTGCGTTGGAGTCCGGCGCCATCGTGCGGCGGCCAGTGCGCCGGCTCGTTCATGGCGCCACGTCGGCTGTGTAGGCGTCTGGTGCACGTGTGGTGCCCCCGCTTGGGCTGGGGTGCCGATGTCCGCCGCTCCTGGGCGGGCGGAGTGCCTCCTACGGGGGGACGACCGGGAGGGAGGACGGCCGGGCCGGAGCGCGACCGGGCCGTCCCATCCCGAGGACGCCGCCGCAGGCGCGACCCCGAGCCGCCCGATAAGCGTCCGAAGGGGGACACGGCCCCGAGGCGCCCGAGAAACGTCCGAAGGGGGATACGACCCCAAGCCGGACCAATGAGCGCCCGATGGGGATGTAGCCCCTAGCCGACCCAATAAGCGCCCGGTGGGATGTGGCCCCGGCCGGACGGATAAGCGCCCGGCGGGATATGACCCCGGGCCGGCCTGAGGGCCGGCCGGTGGGGGCATGGGTGGGGCCGCCCCACGGCCTTGTGGGTGGGGCGGGGGTGGGTGGTGGGTCAGGCGGGGACGCGGTCGATGGTGACGGACTCGATGACGACGTCCTCCGCCGGGCGGTCCCGGCGGTCGGTCTGGGTCTTGGCGATGGCGTCCACGACGTCCTGGCCCTCGACCACCTCACCGAAGATCGTGTGCCTGCCGTTCAGGTGCGGCGTCGGCACGACCGTGATGAAGAACTGGGACCCGTTGGTCCCCTTGCCGAAGCGGACGCCCGCGTTGGCCATGGCCAGCAGGTACGGGCGGTTGAAGTACAGCTCCGGGTGGATCTCGTCGTCGAACTCGTAGCCCGGGCCGCCGGTGCCCTGGCCGAGCGGGTCGCCGCCCTGGATCATGAATCCGGAGATCACCCGGTGGAAGATCGTCCCGTCGTAGTAGCGCGCGGTGCTCTTCTCCCCGGTGCCCGGGTGCGTCCACTCTCGCGAGCCTTCCGCGAGCTCGACAAAGTTGCGCACCGTTTTCGGGGCTCTGTTGGGGAAGAGCTCCACCTTGATATTTCCACGATTGGTCTGCAGGTTTGCGATCAGCTTCTCAGCCACGAGACAGCCGCCCCCTCTATGTACAGGGTTAGTTCTGTGATGTTTTGAGGACTATGGCCGTAAGGCCTCCAGAGCCATCCTCCCACGGCTCGCCATGATTGAGCCGCCTTGTCCAGGGAAGGTCAGGCTCGGGGCCCCAACGACAGGGGAGGTTGTCGTGTCCCTGACAATGAAAAGACGCCGCGTGGTCATAGAGGTACCCGCCACGTGGACGGGCCGAATGAAGGCCCGGGCCGTGCGAACCGGCCACCTGATGGCGCCCGTGGCGGACCAGGCCAAGATGGCCGCCGCCCAGCGCCTCGAGGACGCCCGCTACTGGGTGGCGCCACGGATTCACTCCGCGGCGCACGGGTTCGAGGATCAGGTCGCTCCCAGGGTCAGCTCCATGCTGATCACGGCGGCCAGGAAGATCGACCCCACGCCCACGCGGTCGCGGCGATGGCCGACGCTCGTTCTGCTGACCGGCCTCGCGGTGGGGGCGATCGGTTACATGTTCTACCGCCGCAACGCCCAGCAGTGGACCGAGCATATGAAGGACTCCGCCTCCGATGCGTCACGTTGGGCCAGTGAGAAGGCCGACAGGACCGCCGAGTCTGCGGAGCGGATGGCGGGCCGTGTGTCCGACAAGGCAGATGAGGCATCTCGCAAGATGTCCTGATCCGGTGCTGCCGGAAGGGAAGCGCGTCCTCGGTTGATCCCGAGGGCGCGCTTCCCGTTTCCGGACCCCCGTTGACGAACCACCAAGCGCTTGCTACAAACCCGGCATGGCGCTGTCTCCCTTAGACGACTACCCCGTCCACCAGGCCGCGCAGGTCATGCGGCACGTCGCCACCTCCGACCGCAACTTCTACGACCGCTACTACTTCAACTGCCACCCCGGCACCGACGAGCTCATGCTGATCGTCGGCCTCGGCCAGTACCCCAACCTGGGCGTCACCGACGCCTTCGCCTGCGTACGCCACGGAGACCTGCACCGCGTCGTACGGGCCTCCCGCGAGCTGGGAACCGACCGGATGAACACGGAGATCGGCCCCTTCCGCGTCGAGGTGCTCGAAGGGCTCAAGCGGCTCAGGGTGGTCCTGGAGCCGAACGAGCATGGCCTGTCCTTCGACCTGCTCTGGGAGGGCACGATCCCGGCGACGCTGGAGCCGCGGCACTTCCTGCGGTGGCAGGAGCGGGTCATGTTCGACTCGGTACGCCTGGCACAGACGGGGCGCTGGTCCGGAAATATCAGGATCGGCGAGCAGGACATACCGGTCACGCCCGACCGCTGGCAGGGCACCAGAGACCGCTCCTGGGGCATCAGACCGGTCGGCGAGCCCGAGCCGCCCGGCATCCAGACCAAGAACGCGGGCACGTTCTACTGGCTCTACACACCCATGCAGTTCGACGACCACGCCATCCTCTGCATCATCCAGGAGGACGAGCGCGGCCGCCGGATGCTGGAGGAGGCCGTACGCGTCTGGCCCGACGGCCGCGAGGAGGAATACCTCGGCAGACCGGACTACCGCCCGGTCTACGCCCCCGGCACCCGCGACGTCGTGGAGGCCACGATCACCTTCTCGCCTCCCGGCGGCAAGCCGTTCGACGTGCGCTGCACCCCGATCCTGCCGGTGCACCTCATGGTCGGCACCGGGTACGGCCTGGAGCCGGACTGGAAGCACGGCATGTACCAGGGTGAGGGGCCGGTCGTGCAGGGCGTGACGTACCGGCTGCCCGACGACGCCGCCAGAATGTGGGGCATGGTGGACGCCGTCGGGCGCTTCGAGTACGACGGGCTCGTCGGCCACGGCCTCTACGAGTACTGGGCGCTCGGACCGCACCCGTCCTTCTCGGAATGACCTAGTCGGTCTTCTCGCAGATGATCTTTACCGCCTTGATACCGACCGACGGCGCGTCCAGCTTCTCGCCGGGCTTCGCCGGCTGAGCGGGCTGGGCGGGCATGGCCTGCACGCTGTCGGGCAGCTTGCCGTCCTCCGGGAGGGGCACGGTCTTGGTCACCTCCAGCATCTCGCCGTCCTCCGGGACGGGCACGGCCTTCGTCACCGCCAGCCCCTCGCCCTCCTGCGTGACGGTCCCGGCCCGGGCCCCGTCCAGCGGCGGCGCCTCGCCGTCGGGAAGGGCGTCGACCTTCACCGTGTCGCTGGGCTTGAACTCGCGCACCTTGCCGTCAGGACCGACGATCTTGCCGGCCGGGGCCGTCCGCGCGAATTCGGCCAACTCGACGGTCTTGCCGTCGGCCGTCTTGCAGGTCACCTTCGCGCCGGCGGTGCCCGGGGTCTCGTCGGCCATGGCGGAGCCGGTCAGGCCGGTGATGGCGAGTACGGCGACCGCGCCGAGCAGCGCGAGACGACGCTTGAACATGGGTTCTCCTCACTGAGATCGGTCGAACGCCTCCGAGACTGGCCCGGCGTACCTGAAGTGATCCTGAAGAGGCCCTAAATGATCTTCAGGTTGGCTTTAGGTGACCTGAGGCACCCTGGTCGGTGTGCGAGTGCTACTGGTGGAGGACGAGGAGCGGCTGGCCGACCTGGTGAAGGGCGGCCTGGCGGGCGAGGGCTTCGCCGTGGACGTGGCCCACGACGGGCGTGACGGCCTGTGGATGGCCACCGAGAACACGTACGACGTGATCGTCCTGGACGTGATGCTGCCCAGGATGAACGGCTACGCCGTCTGCGCCAAGCTGCGCGAGGCGGGCGACTGGACGCCGATCATGATGCTCACGGCCAAGGACGGCATCTACGACGAGGCCGAGGCGCTCGACAACGGGGCCGACGACTACCTGGCCAAGCCGTTCTCGTACGTGGTGCTGCTGGCCAGGTTACGGGCGCTGGTGCGGCGGGGCGGGCGGGAGCGGCCCGTGTCGATCACCGTGGGCGACCTGGTGGTGGACCCGGCGGCGCTGAAGTGCCGCAGGGGCGAGGTGGAGATCGGGTTGACGCCCAAGGAGTTCGCGGTGCTGCACGCGCTGGCCCGCCGCCCCGGCGAGGTCGTGTCCAAGGGCGAACTGCTGGCCCAGGCCTGGGACTTCTCCTACGACGGCGACCCGAACATCGTCGAGGTCTACATCAGCGCCCTGCGCCGCAAGATCGACACGCCTTTCGGGCGGACGACGCTCATGACGGTCCGCGGCGCGGGCTACCGGTTGGAGGCGGCATGAGCCCACTGCGCAAAGCGTCGGCCGCGCTCTCGTCCGTACGGCTGCGGGCGACCGCCGCCGCGACCCTGGTGGTGGCCCTCGCCCTGGGCCTGGCCGCGCTGGCGCTGGTGGCGGTGCTGCGCGGCACGCTGGAGAACAACGCCGACGCCGAGGCCACCAGGAAGGCCGTGGCGGCGGCGCCGTACGCGCAGACGCTGGACTTCGCGCGCGCCACTCCGCTCTCACCCGGCGTCACGGCGCCCGCGGACACTCTCGACAAGAGCTCGATCGCCATCACCAAAGACGTGACCAAGCACGGCGAGCCGCTCGCGATCGTCGGGAAGAGCGGCACGGTCCAGCTGCGCGACGGCACGACGGCCGCGATCGCCGACCCCGACGTCCTGCTGACCGACGACAAGAGCGCCTCGGCCACCGAGTGGGCGGCGCCGCAGAAGTACGCCGTCGCCGGCGTCGAGGTGGCCACCGTGGGCGGCCCCGCCATGCTCTGGTCGCGTGTCCCCCTGGAGGGCACCGAGAAGGCGCTGCAGACGCTCTACAGCGCGCTGCTGCCCGGCGTGCCCGCCGTGCTGCTCGTCGTGGCCGGGATGACGTGGATCTCGGTGGGCCGCGCGCTGGCCCCCGTGGCCGCCATCCGGGCCAAGGTCGCCGACATCACGGCCCGCGACCTGCACCAGCGCGTGCCCGTACCCGGCTCGAAGGACGAGATCGCCTCCCTGGCCACCACCGTGAACGGCACCCTCGACCGCCTGGAGACGGCCGTGGACACGCACAAGCGGTTCGTCGCGGACGCGGCGCACGAGCTGCGCAGCCCCATCGCGACCCTGCGCGCCCGCCTGGAGCTGGCCGAGCCCAGCGAGCTGACCAGGGAGGCGCTGGCCGACGTCGAACGCCTGCAGTCCCTGGCCGCCGACCTGCTCATCCTGGCCAAGCTGGACGCGGGTGAGCCGCTGCGCGCGGCCGAGTTGGACCTCGGCCAGGTGGCCGCCGAGGAGTCGGTACGCGCCAGGCGGCGGCCCGAGGTGCGCCTGGAGCTGGACATCGAGCCGGACGTGGTCATGAAGGGCTCCCGGGCCCACCTCGACCGCCTGATGACGAACCTGGCCGACAACGCCGTCCGGCACGCCGCCTCCACCGTGCGGGTGCTCGTACGCGCCGAGGAGGACCAGGCCGTGCTGGAGGTGCGGGACGACGGGCCCGGGATCCCGCCGGAGCAGCGGGAGGCGGTGTTCGCCCGGTTCACCAGGCTGGACGAGGCGCGTGCCAGGGACGCGGGCGGCGCCGGGCTGGGGCTGCCGATCGCGCGGGACATCGCGCACCTGCACGGCGGCACGCTCGTGTACGCAGATTCCGGATTTATCGCCAAATTTCCCCTGAACCACTGAAGATCTGCAAACGTGTGAGTGGTTGAAGGAGGCAACAATGCTCACACGCCGCGCATTGATCACCAGAGGCAGCGCCGCGGGCGCAGGAGTCGTGTTCCTGTGGCCGCGCCCGGCAGAGGCGGAAGCGGAGGCGGCCAAGCCCGTCCTCGCCACCACCAAGAGCATCCCGGTAGGGGGCGGGAAGATCGTCCAGGGCAAGTACGTGATCACCCAGCCGAGGAAGGGCGTCTACAAGTGCTTCAGCGCCAAGTGCACCCACCAGGGCTGCACGGTGGCGAGCGTCAGCCGCGGCACGATCAACTGCCCGTGCCACGGCAGCAAGTTCAGCGCCTCGACGGGCGCGGTGGTGAACGGCCCCGCCAAGAAGCCGCTCGCCGGCAAGAAGATCAAGGTCTCGAAGGGGAAGATCAGGCTGGCTTGATCGGCAACGCGTAGGTGGTGCTGCGCTTGGTGATCTCGAAGCCGGCGCGGGCGTACACGTTCACGGCCCCCGTGGGGTTGTCGGCGTCCACCCCGAGCCCGGCACTCTCGTAGCCCTGATCTCCGAACGCGGCAAGGGCGTGCCCGATCAGCGTGCTCGCCACGCCCTTGCCGCGCCACTCCCGCAGCGTGCCGATGATCTGGATCCACGCCTGGCGCTCGCCGCACCGGGCGGCGGCCTCGAAGAAGTGCGTGATCAGCACCCCGACCGGGCGGCCGCCGGCCAGGGCCACGAACGACGACTCGGGGCGGAAGTTCCTGGAGCCGGTCATCATGGCGCGCCAGCTCTCGGACGTGTGCCGCACGCTGCCCCAATGGTCGAGGAACGACTCGTTGCGCACGAGGCGGGCGCCTTCGTCCAGTTCGGGCGACCAGGCGACGATGGAGACGCCGTCCGGCGGCCGCACCGCGGGCAGGTCGCCCGGCAGGCTCCGCTCCATGCGGGCGAACCACCGTACGGCCGTGAGTCCGGCCCCCTCCACCAGCGCGGCGAGGTCGGACCGGCCGTCGGGGACGTCGACGTGGAGCTCCAGAGGGACGCCGGGGTGAGCCCGTTCGCTCACCCCCGGCGCCGTCCGGATGCTCCAGTCCATGATGTTCCTGCCGAGCCCCTGCCCGCGGTAGGCAGGGTGCACGCCGCCCGAAAGGCGCATCATGTGCAGGTCGTCGGCGGTCTGCCTGACGGGGAGGTAGCCGAAGGCCACGATCCGGTCGCCGTCCCTGGCCGCGAGCGTGCCCGTGTCCAGATCGATGAGGTGGCTGGAGACCTGCTCCGCCACGTCGTCGACGTCGTGGACCTCGCCGGTCCTGTCCTCGGCCTCCATGGCGGCCCAGAGCTCGGCCAGAGCCTCGGCGTCGTCCGCCGTCAGCGGTCCCCATTCCATGACCGGCAGCCTAGGCGAGCCTGGTGGCGCACCCCAACCGGGTTCCGATGTCGGCCAGGCCCTCGGCGAACGACCGGCGCGTACGTTCGCGGAACCCGATGAACAGCCGGTTGGCCAGGGCGACGGCCCAGTGGTGGCCGGCCACGTCGTAGACGCGGTGGACCAGGCGCGTGCCCCCGTGGTCGGGGGTGACCGACCACTCGCCGCGGTACCACCAGCCGCCCTGGTAGGCCAGGACGTGCTCGCCCAGCTCCGTCCTCGGTATGGCGCGTACGATCTCCGGCCACACCCGCTCGACCGGAGCCTCGATCACTCCGGTGACCTCGACGATGAGCCGCCTGCTCACGGCGCGCTCACCCGCGTGTTCTGGAAGGAGGCGAAGCGCCAGCCCTCGGCCGTGCGGAGCGCGGTCAGCGTGATGACGGACCGGCGGCTCGGGTCGGCCGCGCCGTTCACGGACGAGCCGCCGCCCACGATCACCAGCGCGACGTCGTCGGTGAGCGGCTTGATCAGCGGCTCGCCGCCGCCCCCTTCGAGCTTGATGTCGAGCTTGAACAGCTCGCGGTGGGCCTCCTCGATGGCCTGCCGGCCCTCCAGGTGCTGACCGAAGAACGTGATGTAGTCGGCGTCCTCGGTGAAGAGACCGGCGTAACCCTCGGCGTCCCCGGAGTTCCAGGTCTCCGCGATCCGCGCGAGCAGCCGAACGATCTCTGTGGACATGGCACTGCTCCCTGTGTCGCGGCGCCTATCCTGTGAATGCGAGTTCGGGCAGGGCAGGCGCCTTGTTCGGATTTCCGGCCGCCGGGGTGTTGGCGCACCTCGGCGGCCTTCTCACATCTCGACTGTGGTCTCCCAGTCGAGTTCTCCCTTGTCGAGCCGGTCGAGCAGCCCCCTGATCCAGCCCAGCTCGGCGGTGTAGAGCGCCTGCTCGCACTCCACCTCCAGCATGAGGATCGCGGGCAGGCCGCTGTCGGCCATGGCTCGCAGGTGGGCCTCCATCCCGGCGAGGACGCCCTCGATCGTGGCCGCGCGCCCGCGCAGCGCCCGCTGGGCCTCGGCGAGCGGCAGGCAACCGATGAGCGAGACGGCCGCGACGAAGGCGCGCCGGTCGGGATCGGGTTTCTCCAGGAGCTGCCGCAGCCGGGTGACCAGCTCCTTGCGGCCCTCATCGGTGATCTCGTAGACCGTGCGCTCGGGCCTGCGGCCCTCGCGGTCGGTCTTCGAAGGGACGATCAGGTCGTCCTTGGCCAGCCGCTCCACCGCGTGGTAGAGGCTGCGCGGCAGGCCGGTGATGTAGTCCTTGTGCGTGTCGATGATGAACCGGTGCAGCTCGTACGGGTGGCTCGGGCGCACGGTGAGCAGGGCCAGCACGGTCAGGCCGACCAAGCTGTGGCGTTGCGCCATGATGCCTCCATCCATATTGCACTTTGCAATATAACTCAGACATCCAGCTGCAGGAAGGTCCGCTCGATCGCCTGCCTGGCCACGTCCTCCGGATAGGGGAAGAGCTTGATCAGGTCACGCAGCCCCTCCACGTGGGCCCGCCTGGCCAGCTCGGCCACGAGGGCCAGCTCGGCCTGCTGCGCCTGCGCGAACGCCCGGTCCACGACCGCGCCGTGCCCCGGCACGATCACCTGGTCGGGCAGCTCGGCCAGCATCGCCGCCGTGGTGAGCGGCCAGTCGAGCGGGTACGAGTCGCTGAACGCCGGCGGCGCCCCCTCCTCCACCAGGTCGCCCGCGAACACCACGCCCGCGTCCGGCACGTGCACGACCACGTCGTTGCTGCTGTGCCCGAGCCCGAAATGCTGCAGATGCACGATCCGCCCGCCGATGTCGAGGCTGGCCGCGCTCGTGAACGTGTGGTCCGGCGGCACGATCGTGATCTCCTCGAACTCCTCACGCTGCTCGGGCCGCCCCTTGATCATTACGGCGCGCTGCTCCTCGCCGTACTGCTCGATCTCCTCGGCGCACCTGACGTGGCCCCAGATCTCGGCGGGGCGGAAGATCGCGTTGCCGAAGTAGTGGTCGAAGTGGGAATGGCTGTTGACGACCGTCCACGGGCTGGCGGTGATCCTCCTGACCGCCTCGACCAGGTCACCGGCCTCCCGGTGTGAGGCGCGCGTGTCGAGGACCAGGCAGTGCCCGTCGCCCACGACCAGACCCACGTTCATGTCGTACGACTTGTGGCGCCGGACGTAGACCCGGTCGCCGACCTCCTGCCATTGCTCGTTCATGCCAACGAACCCTACTTTCAAGCCGCGTCATTTGAGGTATTCGAGCACCGCAAGCACCCTTCTGTGCCCGTCCGCGGCGGGCGGGAGGTCGAGCTTGGCGAAGATGTTCGCGATGTGCTTGGCCACGGCCGCCTCGGTGACGAACAGTTCCTTGGCGATCGACGCGTTCGTCCGGCCCTCGGCGATCAGGCCGAGCACCTCCTGCTCGCGCGGGGTGAGCCGGGCCAGCGGGTCGCGGCGCCGCCTGAGCAGCTGGCGGACCACCTCCGGGTCCACGACCGTGCCCCCGGCGGCCACCCGGTCGAGCGCGTCGACGAACTCGCGCACGTCGCCGATGCGGTCCTTCAGCAGGTAGCCGATCCCGGCGCCGGCGCCCGGTTCCAGGAGCTCGGCGGCGTAGGTCTGCTCGACGTACTGGCTGAGCACCAGGACGGCCAGGTCCGGATGCCGCTCGCGCAGCTCCAGCGCCGCCCGCAGCCCCTCGTCGGCGAAGCCGGGCGGCATGCGCACGTCGGTCACCACGGCGTCGGGGCGGTGCTCGGCGACGGCGGCGAGCAGGGCGGGCGCGTCGCCGACCGCGGCGGCCACGGTGTGGCCGAAGCGTTCCAGCAGCCCGACCAGGCCCTCCCGCAGCAGGACGGCGTCCTCGGCGATCACTACGCGCACGGTATCTCCGCTCTCATCAGGGTCGGACCGCCGATCGGGCTCGACAGGGACAGCCTCCCGTCCACCACGGCCAGCCGGTCGGCCAGCCCGGTCAGCCCCGTGCCCCTGGCCGGGTCGGCCCCGCCCACGCCGTCGTCGCGCACCTCCACGACCAGCGTGCCGCCCTCGACCCGCCCGGTGACGGCGCCCCTGGTGGCCCGGCTGTGCTTGGCCAGGTTCGCGAGGGCCTCGCTGACCACGTAGTACGCGGTCACCTCAACGGGCGCGGGCAACCGGCCGGCCAGCTCCACGTCCACGTCCACGGGCACGGGCGAGCGCCCGGCCACGTCGCGTACCGCCGCGCCCAGCCCGCGGTCGGTGAGCACCTGCGAGTGCACGCCCCTGATCAGCTCGCGCAGCTCGGCGAGCGCCCGCTTGGCCTCCTCGTGTGCCTGCCCGACCATCCGCCCCGCGGGCGAGTCGTCCGGCAGGTCCAGCCGGGCCATGCCGAGCGCCATCGACAGGGAGACCAGCCGCTGCTGCGCGCCGTCGTGCAGGTCGCGCTCGATCCTGCGGCGCTCCGTCTCGAACGCGTCCACCAGCCGAGCCCGTGACCGCAGCACCTCGTTCAGCTCGGAGCCCTGCGGAGCGAGCACCGCGCGTACCATCGCCCCACGGGCGCCGCCCCAGGCGGTGATCGTGTACGCGGCGACGGGCAGCAGCAGCACGCCCGCCACGGAGCCCACGGCGGCGACACCGGGCTCCGCCTCGGGCTGCACGACCGGCGAGAGCATCAGGACCACCGGCCCGCCCACCGTGAACCCCAGCATGATCAGGTCGATCCACCACAGCGCGAGCACCGTGATGACGGCCAGCCCGGCCTCCCGCCCGCGCCCGCCGGGCACCTCGGGCAGCGGCACGCCGTCCACCAGCCGCAGCCTGCGCCGCTCGAACCAGGCGACGAGCGGCAGGCACAGCGCCAGCACGACCGGGGCCGCGACCACGCCGAGCGGGATCGTGGCGAACACCGCGGCCCCGACGGCCACGCCGGGGACGGCGCTGGCCAGCAGGTACGCCGCGCACCGCCAGGGCCACGCGGAGCCCAGGAAAGGCAGCGGCCGCTGCGTGAGCGCCTCCAGCGCGGTCCGGTTGAGCACTTTCTGACGGTATCCGCAGGTTGGCGGGCCAGGCAGTAGTGCTGGGTCTACTGTCCGAGGAAGCGGGTGAGCACCGGGGCCAGCGCCTTCGGGTCCACCATGTGCGTCTGGCCCTCGATGGTCTCGCGCACGGCCCCCGGGACTAGCTCCGCGATCGCGTCGGCGGCCCGGGCGAAGAAGTCGCCGCCCCCGCCCACGAACGAGTCGGCGCCGGCCCCGCCCGTGGCCACCAGCGTGGGGCAGGCGATGCCGGGCAGGCGGTCGGCGGGCGGGCGGCCGTCGCCCAGGCAGGCGGCGTCGTACGCGAGCGTGGGCGCGATGGCTTCCAGGCCCGGCCACATCGGCGACTCGCGGGCCTGCTCCACCATCTCCTGGGTGGCGCCCGCCGTCACCATGAACAGCGCGAACGCCTCGCCGCGACGACCCGCGGCCAGCAGCGCGCGGAGCCGGTCGGTGTACTCCCGCGAGCGCCGCGGCCCGTCCGGCGCCACGTCGTAGGGCACCTCGTACACGGCCAGTCTCGCGATCGGCAGCCCCGTGGCGGCGGCTTCGAGCGCGAGCGCGCCACCCGATGAGATCCCGAACAGGTGCGCCGCCCCGCCCGCCTCGGCGATGAGCGCGGCGATGTCCTCGATCTCGCGGTCGACCTCGTACGGGAGGGTGTCCTCGCTCTCGCCCCGGCCGCGCCGGTCGTAGTTGTAGACGGTGAACCGCTCCGCCAGCTCGTGCGCCAGCTGCGCATTGGCCGAGCGGTCGGCCGCGGCGCCGCCGACCAGGACGATCGCGGGGCCGACGCCCAGCCGGTCGAACGCGATGGACGTGCCGTCTTTCGCCGTGACGCGGTACATGTGACTCCTCCGGAGGCCCTTGTGACCACCCGATCTCGATGGGTGACTATCGGCGGCGGCGTTATGGGACTACCGTCGTGCGTATGGCGATCCCCATTCCATCACGGCGGAATTCCGCGGACAACGACAAGGCCCCTGACACCCCCGCCGCACCGTCCTGGCCTATGTCGGCTCCCCTCCTTTCCGCCGAACCCAGGGCGCAATCCGGGGAAACAGCATCAATCATCGTAAATTTAGACAAGGCGACACTTGATGCGGTTCATCAAAAAGCGCGCTCCGATGGCCGTATGATTTCCGATGTGATTCGCGCCGCGGTGGAGCGCGAAGTGGGCAACATGACGCACGCGACCATCTTGATCCAACGCTGGAACCTGCAGTGCGACGACCTCGACAGAGCGGCCGACGCCCTCAAGGTGGACCGGATTTCGGACGACATGATGCTCAGGCTCGGCCTGCATCGGAATCAAGAGGATTGACCATGCTTCCTGGGCGCGTTCTCGACGTGGGAGCGCTCGTCGACATCGCGGTCGCCAAAACGAATCATTCGCGCAGCATCGCGGCGCTGTGTCTTTATCGGGGCGGCGGGCTGTGCATTCCCACGACCGCACTCACCCTCGTCTATTCGATCGTCCCGCTCGCCACGAAAGTCGAACTCTTCGATCTGATCAGCAGCTCCGCCGTCCAGGTCGACGACCTCACCGCGGGAAAGGTGCCCGACATCGCCGAGATCCTCGACGGATCGAGCGACATCACCGCGGGCCACGTGATCTTATGCGGGCGGGCCACCCAGTGGCCGATCCTCACCGACCGTCCCGGCATCCTGCGAAATCTGGACCCGGCGATCCTCGTCGATCCCCTGCCTGAGCAGAACTGACCTATCAGGCCAGGCTGATGCCCGGTTCACCCACTATTGTGGGGGCCCGGACACACGAGGAAGCGGATCCACCTTGGCACATCGCGCCCTGGTCATCGCCCTGCTGCCCGCGATCGCGCTGCGGGCGCTCGCCGTGCTCGGATACCCTCCGTCGATCCTCTTCTACGGCGACTCGTTCGCCTTCCTGCGCGAGGAGCTGACCCCCGGCACCACCAGGCCCTCCGGATACTCGCTGCTGCTGGCGCTGCTGCGCCCCGCGCACAGCCTCACGCTGGTGACGGTCCTGCAGCACCTGCTGATGCTGGCGCTGGCCGTGGCGGTGTACGCGCTGCTGAGGCGGCGCGGCCTGCCGGGCTGGGGCGCCGCCCTGCTGGTCACCCCGCTGCTGTACGACGAGTTCCTGGTGCTGCTCGAACACATGATCATGGCGGACGCGGTCTTCGTCGTGCTGGTCACGGTCGCGATCCTGCTCGTGGTCTGGCGCGTCACCCCCACCACGGCGGCCGTCGGCGGCCTGCTGCTCGGCCTGGCCGGGATCACCAGGACGGTCGGCCTGCCGCTGCTGATCCTCACGGCCGCCTACCTGCTGATCCGGCGGTACGGCTGGCGCCCGCTCGTGGCGCTGGTGGTGGCGGGCGCGATCCCGCTGGGCGCGTACGCCACCTGGGCGAAGGTGGAGAAGGGGAAGTTCGCGCTGACCGAGGCGGACGGGAACTTCCTGTGGTCCAGGACCATGAGCTTCGCCGACTGCTCGGTGATCAAGCCTCCGGAGCGGCTGGCCGTGCTCTGCCCGAACATGCCGGTGGAGCAGCGCCCGTACCCGCCGTACTGGCTGTGGGAGAGCTTCTCCCCCCTGCTCAAGGTGCCGGGGACGGCCAATCGCAACCAGCTCGCCGGGGAGTTCGCCAGGGCGGCCATCCTCGCCCAGCCCGGCGAGTACGCCGCGGCGGTCGCGACCGACCTCACGCAGCTGCTGCGCTGGGAGCGCACGGCCGTGGACGAGAAGACGCCGTACAAGTTCCCCACCGCGGAGCGGCCGCTGAGCGAGTCGGTACGCGGCATCGCCGAGTCGTACGAGGCCGGGCCGGCCGCCACCCGGGTCGTGGAGCCGTTCGCGGGGTGGCTGCGGGCGTACCAGCGGTTCGGGTACGTGCCGTTCCCGCTGCTCATGCTGGCCCTGGTCGGTGCGCTGGCGACGGCGCTGGTGCGGCGGCGGTGGGACGCGCTGCTGCCCGGGGTCACGGCGCTCGCGCTGGTCTGCTCGCCGCCGTTCCTGGCGGCCTTCGACGTACGGTACGTGATCCCGGCGATCCCGCTGGTCTGCCTGGCCCTGGGACTGGCCCTCGGCGCCCGGTCGCCGTCCCCGCAGGAACGCGCGGGGACCCCCAGCCCTGAGCTTTCCCGGACCGCCACCTGAGTGCTAGGGTCATGTGTAAGGAAATTATTACACGTGACGGGAAGCCATGACAGTGCCGGGGCCGACAGGTGACGACCTGGTCGAGATCTTCGCGGCGCTGGCCAACCCGCTGCGGCTGCGCATCATGGCGGTGCTGGCGGACAGGCGCGACTACGTCAGCCACCTGGCCCGCGAGATCGGGGTGAGCCGCCCGCTCCTGCACATGCACCTGCAACGGCTCGAGGCGGCCGGGCTGATCGTCGGCACCCTGGAGCTGTCCGACGACGGCAAGGCCATGAAGTACTACGAAGTCGCGGATTTCAGCCTGCACCTGACCGCGTCGGCGCTGGCCGAGGCGGCCAAGACCCTCACCAGGCCGGACCCGGGGAAGGGTCCAGGACCCAAGGAGCACTCCTGATGATCGATTCTTGGCCCGCGGCGATCTTCTCGTTAGGGGTGCTGCTCGTGGTCGGCTTCCTGATCGCCCTTTTCGCCGTGGGGATGTTCGAGATGCGCAAGGCCAAGCTCGACGCCCATCAGGCGGACGACCTGCGGCAGCTCGTGCGCCGGTTCGAGCAGCTCGCCGAGAACACCATGGACGCCCAGCAGCGGATGGCCGCCGACCTGGCCGAGCTGCGCGCCCGCGCCACCTCGATCGAGCAGATCCTAAGAACCGTCGAATAGGGCGACGTAGCGGCGTTGCCAGGGGGTCTCGACGGCGTGCGAGTCGTAGTGCTCGCGTACGTAGGCGACGGCCCGGTCTCCGGGCACCCCGTCGAGCACGGCCAGGCACGCCAGGGCCGTGCCGGTGCGGCCCCGGCCGCCGCCGCACGCGACCTCGACCCGCTCGGACTCGGCGCGGGCCCACGCCTCGCGGAACGCGCCGGCCGCCGCGCCCCGGTCGGACGGCAGCCAGAAGTCGGGCCAGCGCACCCACCGGTGCTCCCAGTCGACGGCCGGGGGCCGGCGGCCCAGCAGGTAAAGAGCGAACGTGGGGAGCGGCCCCTCGGGGAGGGGGCGGCGCAGCCCTCGGCCGCGGACGAGCCGGCCCGAGGGCAGCCGCAGCACTCCCGCCGCCGTGGGCTCCCAGGTAGCTGTCATGGTGCGAGCGTAGCCGCGGGGCTGCCAGGACACGCGATCTTCAGCTTTCGGCGGACTTCAGCGGGCTTCAGAGGCCGAAAGCCCCGCCCTCCACGAGGATGACCACGCCGAGCCCGATCAGGACGAGGGGCAGCAGGATGTGCCCCCATCGGCTGAGCGCCCCGGCGATCAGCGGGCGGGTGGCGAAGAACCTGCCGGCCAGGCACCAGACGGCGACCAGGATCAGGAAGACGACCACGTACACGGTCATGCCCGAGGTGCCGGACGTGGCGAAGACGGGGACGTAGACCCCGATGTTGTCGCCGCCGTTGGCGAAGGTGACCGCGGCGACCTCCAGCGCCTTCGGCCCGCCGCTCCGCGCGGGTGGGTCGTCGTCGCCTCCGTCGGCGCGGTCGCGCCACACCTGCCAGGCCGCCTTGAGGCCCAGGGCGAGGGGGAGCAGGCCGAGGTACGGGACGGCGGGCTCGGGCAGGAACGTGGCCCCGAAGGCGGCCGCGACGGCGACCACGAGGATCCCGGCGAAGCCGATGTACTGCCCGAGGACGATCCGCAGGTGCCCGGCCCCCTGGGCGAAGAAGAGCGCCAGGATGACGATGTCGTCGATGTTGGTCACGGCGAACAGACCGGCGGCTTGCCCGATGATGCCCGCATTCACGCCTGGAACCGTACCGGACCCTCACGATGTTGGAACGATCCCTGCCACCCCCGGGTTGACAGCCATCCTGACACCTGGGCCCCCAGCTTTCTGACGCAGATTACGGCGTATGTGGTCACATCCGGTGAACTCTCGCTCATCCTTTGTTATGGTCACTCACTGTCCAGAAACGGACACCCTTTACCCGAGGAGGATCATGAGGACCCCGAGGACCGTCGCCATCACTGCGGCTGTGGCGGCGACAGTCGCTCCCCTGCTGGCCATCGCGACCCCGGCGAGCGCCCAGCAGTCCACCGAGACCACCAAGAGCGTCCAGAGCTTGCCGCTGCTGGACTGGCTCTCCCTCGATAGCCTCAACCCGACCGAGCAGCTCAAGAAGGTCAAGGAGCTGCTCGGCACCGGTTACGTGCCCGAGGCGTTGAGCGTGACCAACGCCGCCAACCCGCAGTACACGTCCGTCTGGATCAAGGACACCACCCGCAAGGTGAGCGTCCTGCAGGGCCTGTCGGCGACCGACCTGCCGACGCGCATCGCCGAGCAGGCGAAGAGCGGCTTCGTGCCGTCCATGATCACCGGCACGGGGACGGGCCCCAGCGCCATCTTCGCGGCGGTCTTCGAGAAGACGACCGAGAAGGTCCAGTCCAAGCTCGGCATGACCAAGGACGTCTTCGCGTCCACCAACGCCAAGCTCGGCGCGGCCGGCTTCAGCGTCGCCTCGCTGGACGTCTACGGCACGGTCGAGAAGCCCCTCTACGCGGCCGTCTGGGTCGCCGGGGCCGCAACCGGCGCCGTGCAGGTGACCACCGGCCAGACGGTCACGCAGCGCGGCCAGGAGCTCCTTGCCAAGACCAAGGCCGGGCTGCGTCCCGTCCTGATGGCCGTCGAGCCCGGCAAGCTCTACACCACCGTGTGGAGCAAGGGCAGCGCGACCGGCCTGAAGGAGTACCTGAACCTGTCCAAGCTGACCTACACGCTCAAGGCCACCGAGCTGAAGGCGCTGGGCTACCGTCCCGAGGTCCTGGACACCGAGGGCAGCACCATCGCGGCGATCTGGAGCAAGGGCTAAGACCCGGATCGTGGTGCCGTGCACCGGCGATCAGCGAACACACTCGTCTGATCGCCGGAACGCGCGACACCGGGCTCAGCGATCGAACCAGCGGCCCGCCGCCGGGGTCAGCAGCAGGACGTACGCAGGGCTGAAGATGACGGGCCCCGACCCGACGAACGCGGGCATAATGGCGGACAATGCCGGAAATTCGGGAACTATCTGAGTATGCGGCGGCGATCGCGCCCGTCATCGACGCGGCCCAGGTCAACGTGCACGCCTCCGCCCGCAGAGCGATCACCGCACTGGCCGAGACCACCGGCGTGAGCACAGGGCTGCTGTACGACCTCAGATTCGTGCTGCCGCTGCGCCCGCTGACCCGAGCCGGCCTGAGCGCCCTCTACCGCTACCGCGACGCGGCCGAGCGAGAGGCCGGGATCCGGGAGCACCTGAGCGAGGGCACCCTGGCCGAGGACGGCGACGGGGTGCTGAGGGCGACGGCCTCGGGGCTGGCGTTCATCCGGAAGCTGTACGAGGCGCACGGCGCCGCCGCCGGGCGGAGCTGGGCAGGGCAGGACCTGCCACGGCTGGCCCACCTGGCCGGCAGGGTGCTCGACGGAGCCGAGCGGCTGCCGGGCGGCGCGCTCGAACTCGTCGCACCTCCCTACGAGCCCGAGGGGAGCGGGCCGGGCCTGCTCCTGTTCAACCGGCTCGCCGTCCTCCGCTACCACCGCGCCGACGCCCACGCCCGGGCCTGGCAGGCGGAGGGCCTGTCCGCGGCCGAGATCGTCGGCCTGCGGGACGGGCCCATCCGTGCGCGGATCGAGGTGGAGACCAACCTGCGGGCCGCGCGGCCGTACCAGGTGCTGGCCGAGGACGAGCGGCGGGCGCTGTACGACGGCCTGCTGAAACTGATCTAAAGCGCCGCCAGCAGGCGGCCCACCTGGGTGCGGTCGTTCACGCCGAGCTTCTCGTAGGCCGCCTGCAGGTGATTGGCGGCCGTACGCGTGGACAGCGTGAGCCGGTCGGCGATCTGCCGGTTCGTCAGCCCGGCGGCCGCGAGCTGGAGGATCTCCCGCTGGCGCGGCGTCAGCTCGGGCGTGGCCAGCTCCACCAGCGCCGGGGTCGACACACCCGGGCAGCGCCTGGCCAGCGCCCACGCCCTGGTCTGCGCGCCCTTGGCCAGGGTGCCGCGGCCCGCGTCCCGGTGCGCCGCCGCCTCCTGGGCCGTGGCCTCGGCCGCGTACAGGAGCATCCCGAGCCGTTCGAACTCCCCGGCCACCGCCCGGAGCTCGACCGGGTCGCCTATCGCGCGGGCGTGCCTGGCCAGGAGCGCGGCCAGGGGGCCGTCCACCCGACCGGCCAGCCTGGCGGACTGGTCCGGGGCTCCGAGCCGTACCAGGTCGTGCAGCGCGAACATCAGGCCGCCGTGCAGCTCGTGCCGCTCGGCGTGGTCGGCCGCCGCGAGGCACAGCCGTACCGCCTCGTCGAGCTCGCCGCCGGAAGCCGCCACCCACACCTCGGCCTGCAGCACGTGCTGCCGGGTGAAAGCCCACCTGGACGCCGTCGCGCCGGCCTCCGCCAGCGCCTCCCGAGCCTGCTCCGTACGGCCCAGCAGCGCCAGCGCGTGCGCCTGCTCGGCCAGCACCCGCCCCAGGTAGGGCTCCCGCCCGGGCATCCTGGCCAGGTCGTCCCGGCACCAGCGCAGCGCCCCCGCGACGTCCCCGCGCAACCGGCCGACCATCGCCCGATATGCCGCGAACCCCGACACCGACAGCTCGGCGGCCGGCAGCTCCATCCCCTGCTCCGCCGACCGGTCCGCCGCCTCCAGCAGGCCCGCGAACGTCTGGGCGGCGCAGAGCGCGTCCAGGAAGCTCGGCAGCGCGTGCGGCGCCTCGTCCCGCCAGCTGTCCACGCTCTCCAGCGTTCGCGCGGCGATGGCGAGGCTCTCCCCGGTACGCCCCGAGTACGCCGCGGCCCACGCCTCCATTGCCGCCGCGTGCGCGTCGGCGCGCCGCGACATCGGCCCGTACGAACGGGACCGCGCCAGCGAGCGCGCCGCCCCGGTCAGCCGGCCGGCGAAGCAGTCCGTCACGGCGCGGTAGATGTGCGCCTCCTGCAGCCAGACGGGCTCGGTCAGCGTCACGGCGGCCAGGTCGAGCACCTCGCACGCCTCGGCGTCCGCGCCCGCCCACGCCAGGTTGATCCCCAGGCTGAAGGCGTGCTGGGCGCGGTCGGCCTCGGTGACCGCGTCGCGCGCCGCCCGCCGCAGCGCCGCCAGCGCCGCGTCCGCGTCGCCCAGCACCATGAGCACCTCGCCGAGCACCGCGACCGCGGCCACGCCCCCACCCGCGTCGATCGCGGCCTTGGCCAGGCGTTCGGCCAGGTGGGGATCCTGCCTGCCCCAGGCCAGCCGGGCGGCCGACACCAGCATCTCGGGGGCCGTGACCGAGCCGGAGTCCAGCCGCCACACGGCCGCGCGCAGCTCGTCCTCGCGCCGCCGCAGCCCGCTGGCCTCCAGCGCGTCGGCCAGCATCCGCAGCCGCCGCCGCGTCCGCAGCGTGCCGCAGCCGCCGCGGACGACCTCGCCGTAGAGAGGGTGGCCGAGCCGCAGTTGCTCCCGCCTGCCCTCGTTGACGGCCACGACCAGGCCGCGGTCCTCGACCCGCTCGACCGCCCGGGCCGAGGTCAGCGAGACCAGCAGCTCCGTGCCCAGCGGCTCCCCGAACGCCACCAGCTCCAGCACCTCGCGCTCGTCCTCGTCGAGGTGGCCGATCCGGTCGCCCACCAGCTCGCGCAGCCTGGTCGTCATGGACAGCTCACCCCGCCAGCGCCACTGCCCGTCCCGCTCGGTCAGGCAGCCCGCGTTGCGCCCCGCCTGCACGACCTCGCGCAGGTAGAGCACGTTCCCCTCGCTGACCCGCGCGAGGTGCCGTACGGTCTCCGCGGCCACCTCGCCGCCGAGCGCGCCCGCGAGCACCTGCCCGACCTCGGCCCTCGTCAGCGGCGGCAGCTCGATCCTGTCGAGCAGCTCGTCCTTCCACAACGCGGCCACCGGCGCCGGCTGCGGCTCCCCGGACCGCACCGTCACCAGGACGCGCGCCGCGCCGCTGTCCGCCAGGTAGTGCACCAGCGCCGCCGAGGCCGGGTCCAGCCGGTGCGCGTCGTCCACGCTGACCAGCAGCTCGCCCCGCGGCGCGCGCTCGCGCAGGTGGCGGGCGGCCCAGCTCAGCAGGTTCTCGCCGCCCGCCGGCGGGCCCGTCAGCACGTGCGCGAACGCCCCGAACGGGATCATCGACGCGGTTTCCGTGCCGAGCGCGCGCACCACCGCGTACCCCGGTAACCCGGCCAGCGCCTCCGCCGCCAGTCTGCTCTTCCCGACCCCGGCCTCACCGGCGATCATCACGCCCGCTCCCGACCGTAGCGCCGCCCGCACAGTCGTGAGCGGCCCCCCTCGCCCGACGAACGGCCAACCGCTCCCCTGCTCGCTCATCGCGCCTCCTCTCGACACCCATCGTCGTCACGGAGATTCGCGCGAGGTTCAAGTCGGGTTGCTGCTCAATCCGGCGGCGGAACGCAGGAGGTCGAGGAGGGCTTCCGTGCCGCTGAACGGCACCGGCTCGCCCCCCACCTCTTCGAGCAGCCCGCGGAGCTGGCCGCCGGATTGCTCGGGCTCGACCAGCCGGACGATGACCGTTCTCATCTGGAAACCATCTCGCCGGGCGGTTCAGGTCTGGTTCAGGTGGGGTACGGGGCGGGCTCGACCTCCAGCTCGCGCATGCGTTCGGCGTAGAGGTGGTAGCGCCTGCGGGCGTCGCCGCGGCGGCCGGCCAGGTCGAGCACCCGTACCAGGCCCAGGTGGGCGCGCTCGTCGTAGCGGTCGCGCTCCAGCAGCCGCAGCCAGTAGCGGGCGGACTCGTCGTAGCGCCGCTCGCCCGCCCGCGCCGCCGCGAGCCTGGCCGCCGCCTGCGTGTAGGCCAGCCGGGCCTGCTCGCGCAGCCCCACGGCCCAGTCCGCGTAGGGGTCCTCCTCGCAGAACTCCCCGCCGTACGCGCTCTCGGCCGCCGTCCACCGCTCCAGCGCCTCGGCCGTACGTCCTGCCTGATCCAGCCGTACGGCCTGAGCCACCAGGTCCAGAAATTTCTCGACATCGACGTCCACATTGGACAGGTCAAGCCGTAACGCGCCCTCGTCCGAGACCACGATCTCGTCCGCCGGGCTTTCGTGCGCCGGATCCAGCACGGCGCGCAGCGTGGACACCATGACGTTCAGCCGGCGCAGCCCGACCGCCTCACCCTCCTGGTCCGGCCAGAGGATCTCGACCAGCCGCTCCCGGCCGATCCCACTCCCCCTCCGGCTGACCAGGATCTTCAGCAGGTCGCGTGCCTTGCGCGACTGCCAGGCCGTACGCGGGACCGGCACGCCGCCCCGCAGCACCCGGAACGTTCCCATTGTCTCGACGATCACCTTCACGCCCGGCGCGGGAGCGGCGCGGGCGATCAGCGCGTCGATCCGGTCGTCGAGCGCCCGGCAGCCGATGGCGTGCATGCGCTCGCGCACCCCCGCCGCCAGCTCGCCGCCGGTCGCCGGGTCGGCCAGGGCCGCCCTGACCAGCTCGGCCCTGGCCTGTCCCACCGGGTCGCCGAGCATGGTCCACGTGCGCACGGCCTCGTCGGCCGGCCGCGTGTCGCCGTCCAGCTCGGCCCGCAGCTCGGCGATGGCGGCCTGCGAGGCGTGATCCCTGCGGCTCACCGCGACGGGTTCGGTCTCGTCGAGCAGCGCCCTGGCGTCGTCGTGCCGCCCGCCCGCCAGCGCCACGCGGGCGGCCACGACCCTGGCGGTCACCCCCGCGATGCCTTCGGCGTGTTCGAGCGCCTGCTCGGCGACGCGTGCGGCCTCGACCGGATCGTCGTCGGCCAGCAGCTCGGCGAGGCCGTTGAGCGCGTTGGACAGCGACTGCACCTCGCCCGACGGCGCCGAGTCGGCGATGATCCGCCGGTAGATCGCCGCCGCCGTCCTGCGCTCGCCGCGCAGGACGTTGATCTCGGCGAGCCGGTTCAGGCCGGTGCCGACCAGGCGGGAGCCCATCGCCTCCCACCTGGCCACCGCGTCGGCGGCCTCGGTGGCCGCCTCCTCCAGGCGGCCGAGCCCGATCAGGGCCTTGGCGCGGTTGGAGACGTTCAGGGCGGCATAGGGGGCGAACGACACCAGGTCGGACAGCCGGCCCCCGACCTCCGTCTCGGCCAGCGCCTCGGCGTAGGCGCCCTCGTCCACGTGGCGGGAGGCCCGGTTGGCGTGAATGCGGATGAGCTGGACGATGTCGCCCGCGCGTTCGGCGTACTCCAGGGCGCGCAGGTAGTGGGCGTCGTTGGCCCGGCGGTCGCCGTCGAGCGCGGCGAGCATGGCCAGGACCGTGTTGGCCATGGCCAGCGCGCTCGGGTCGCCCAGGCTGCCGGCCTGTTCGAGCGCCTTGTCGGCGAGCTCGGCGCAGCCTGCCCGGTCGCCCTTCAGCCAGAGCACCGACGCCATGGACGCGGCGCACATGGCGGCGTCGGCGGGCGGAAGGCCGTACTCGTATCCCCTGGCGTACCCGGCCAGGGCCGCGTCGAGGTCGCCGCGCAGGTGGTCGATGAGGCCGAGCCGCCTGGCCACGAACGCGTCGAACGCCGGCCCCTCGGCGGCCCGGGCGAGCAGGTCGCGGGCGCGGGTCCACTGGCCGCGGTTCTGCTCGGCGACGCCGGCCAGTTTGATCATGGTGGGCGCGTTCCTGGCGGCCTCGGGCAGCAGCTCCAGCGCCGCGACCACGTCCCCGCGCTCGGCCAGGCGCAGGCCGTACGAGTCGAGGAGCGCGGCCGCCAGGCTCGGATGCTCGGTCGCGACGGCGGCCCGCAGGGCCAGCTCGGGCTGGTCGTGCTCGACGTACCAGCGGGACGAAACCGCCGCCACGTCGTGGGCCTCGTGCCGGTCGAGCGGCGCGTGCTTGGCCAGCACGTGGCGGCTGGTCAAGGTCAGGCGGTGGCCGTCCTGACCGGCCTCGAGGAACAGGCCGCGGCTGGTGAGCGAGTCGAGCGTGTCGGGCGGCACGCCGAGCGTGGCGGCCAGTCCGGAGGTCAGCACGGGCAGAACGGTGGCGGCCCGCAGCAGCTCGCGCATCGCCGGCGGCAGGTCCTTGAACGCGGCCAGCGTGAGGCGTTCGAGCGTGGCGGAGTTGGCGGCCAGCCCGGCGGCCGTACGCGGCCAGCCGGACGGGTCCTCGCGGGCCAGCGCGTCGAGCGCGGCCTGCACGGCGGCGGGCCAGCCGCCGCAGGCGTCGTGGAGCGTGGCGGCGACGGCCGCGCCCTGCTCGCCCAGCCGGTCGCGCGCCCAGGCGGCCGTCTCGTCCGGGGTGAGCGCGAGATCGGTCGCGTCGAGGTCGAGCACCTCGTGGTCCTGGCGCAGCCGGGCGGTCGGGAACGGCAGCGGTGCCCGCGACGCGGTGACCAGGTGCAGGTGCCTGGGGGCGACGCGGACCAGCGTCTCCACGTACCGCACGGAGCCCGGGGCGCCCGCGATGGCGTCGATGCCGTCGAAGACCAGCGCGAGGCCGCGCCGCAGCCGCCTGCCCAGCGCCTCGGCCAGCGCGCCCGCCAGCGCCGCGGCCCTGGACACCTCGTCGGCGTCGGGCCCGAGCGGGGCGTCCGCGGCGGTCACCAGGTCGGCGGGTAACCCGGCCACCCGCTCCGACAGAGCCGATGCCACGGCTCCCGCCAGCGTGGGAAGATCACGGTCAGCGGGCCCGAGCAGGTGCAGCACCGCGCCGACGGCCTGGCTCCACCCTGCCAGGGCAGTCGACTTCCCGTAGCCTGTAGTTGCGACGAGCGAGGTGAGCCTGTACGTCAGCGCCGCGTCCAGCCGCCGGTCGAGGGCGGGACGGGGTCGCACCCACCCTCGTTCCACCCCCGCATGCTACGCCGGGGTTCGCGGGGGGACTCCATAGTTCGAAAAGTGCCACCTCCCGGTAACAGACCGGCGGGCGCACTATGGTCGTACTTCTTAACAGGAGGCACCGTGGAACAGGAACTGCCCGGCGGTGCGAGGCTGATCGTGGGGGTGGACGAGTCCCCGGCCTCGCGCTGGGCGCTTGCCTGGGCCATCGGTGCGGCCAGGCTGCACCGGATGGCCCTGGTCGCCGTACACGTCAGCCGCGCGCCCGTCCACCCATTCCCCGAGGCTCTGCCCGTCCAGCACGCGCTCCGGGCCGGCGAGGAGGCGCGCTGCAGCGAGGTGATCGCCGGCGTGTTCGACGACGTCGCGGGCGGCGTGCCCGACGACATCAGAACGGCGGTGATCGGCCGGGTCGGCGATCCCGGCTACCATCTCGTCGACCTGGCCCGCGAGGGCGACCTGCTGGTGCTGGGGCGGAGCCGGCGCGGGCTGCTCAGCCGCATCTTCCTGCCCTCGACCAGCATGTACTGTGCCCGCCACGCGCGGACCACGGTCGTGATCGTGCAGCAGCCGGCGCCGCCCGACGACCCTGAGCTGTCAGGGGAGCGGGCCCGCCGGTTCTGGAGCCGCCGACATCCGTAGGCGCCTGAGTCCTTCGGGGATGTCGTCCCTGGTGATGCCTCCGTAGCCGAGGACCACGCCGGGCTGGGCCGGGCTCTCACCGCAGTACGCCTCCAGCGGCTCCACCGCGAGATCCGGCGCGGCACGTACCTCTATATCCGGGGCGAGCCGGGCACACAGGTGCAGGCCTGCGGTGGACGGGACCAATCGCAGCCGCTCGTCGCCCGCCAGCGTTTCGGCGATCATGGCGTGCCTGGCGGCGTACTCGCGGGTCGCCTTCCTGATGTGCCTGGACAGGAGCCCTTCGTCGATGAAGCGGGCCAGGGCGGCCTGCGCGGGCACGTCGCTGTGCCAGTCGGACAGCTGCTTGGCCGCGCGCAGCGCCGGGGCCAGCGAGGCCGGGGCGACGAGGAAGCCGAGCCTGAGCATGGGGAGCAGGGTCTTGGAGAAGGAGCCCACGTAGATGACGCGGCCCGCGCGGTCGAGGCTCTGGAGGGGTTCGAGCGGGCGCTCGCCGAAGCGGAACTCGCTGTCGTAGTCGTCCTCGATCACCACCGCCCTGCGGCGCTCGGCCCAGGCCAGCAGGGCGGCGCGGCGGGCCGGCGACATGGGCGTGCCCAGGGGGAACTGGTGCGAGGGGGTGACGTACACGATGCGGGCGGCGCCGGGGATGGCGCGGACGTCGATGCCCTCCTCGTCCACCGGCACCCCGGCCACGCGGGCGCCGAGCGAGCGGAACAGCAGGCGGGCGGGCGGGTAGCCGGGCTCCTCGACGGCCACGCAGGTACCCGGCTCGATCAGGACGCGACCGATGAGGTCGAGCGCCTGCTGGGCGCCGTTCGTGATCAGCACGTCGTCGGGGCCGGCGTGGACCGAGCGGCTGATTCCTATATGCCGTGAAATAGCTTCTCTCAGCGGCTCATATCCGGATGGGCTGCTGTACGCGGCGGCGCTCACCCGCAGCTCGCGGGCCACCAGCCGGCGCCACGTCTCCATGGGGAACAGGTGCGGGTCCGGCATGCCGACGCGGAAGTCGTACCGGGCTCCCCGCATGGCTCGCGGGGCCTCGATCCCCTGCCAGAACGCCCTCGGCCGCACCACGCCCTTCGGGGCCGCCCTGCCGCGCACCGACTCCCCCGACACGAACGTGCCCGCCCCCGCCCGTCCCAACAGGAACCCGTCGGCGACCAGGCGGTCATAGGCCACGGCGACCGTGTTCCTGGAGATCTCCAGCCTGCGCGCCAGCTCCCTCGTCGGAGGCAGCCGCTCGCCCGATCTGAGCCGGCCGTCGAGAATGGCGTCGAGCAGCTGCCGGTAGACCTGTGCGGCCAGGTCACCCCGCCCTTGAAGGCTTATGTGAACGTCCAACTTGGCCCAATCACTTTGCCGGAAATTGGATCTTATATCGGGACAATGGGGGATCGAAGATGAGGGTATGGCACCCCGGCGCATCCTGGCTCAGGCCCAGCTCGCGAACTCCATCGGCGACGGCGTCTATCTCGTCACCTCAGCGTTCTACTTCACCAGGATCGTCGGCCTGTCGGCCACCGAGATCGGCCTCGGCCTCACCCTCGGCTGGGCCGTCGGCATGGTGGCCGGCGTGCCGCTCGGCCACCTCGCCGACCGGCGCGGGCCGCGCGGCGTCGCCGTCCTGCTCGCGCTCACGACCGCCACGGCGGTCGCCTCGTTCCTGTTCGTCCGCTCGTTCGGGCTCTTCGTGCTGGTGGCCTGCCTGTACGGGACGGCGCAGACAGGCCTGTCGGCCGCCCGCCAGGCCCTGCTCGCCGGGCTGATCGCCCCCGAGGAGCGCACGGTCGTTCGGGCGGTCCTGCAGTCCACGCTCAACGGCGGCCTGGCCGTCGGCGCCGCCCTGGGCGGGCTCGCCCTGCACCTCGGCACGCGGCCGGCCTATCTGGCGGTGTTCGCGCTCGACGCCGTGAGCTTCCTGGTCGCCGCCGGGCTGCTGCTCAAGCTGCCTTCCGTACGGGTCCCGCCGGCCGCGCCCGGCCCCCGGCTGGCGGTGCTCAGAGACCGGCCGTACGCGCTGATCACGCTGATCAACGCGGTGATGCTCTTCTACATGCCGCTGCTCAGCCTGATCGTGCCGCTCTGGATCGCCTCACGTACGGGTGCGCCCACCTGGATGGTCTCGGTCCTGCTGCTGCTCAACACCGTCACCGTGCTGCTCTTCCAGGTGCGGGTGGCCCGGCGCGTGAGGGGACTGCAGTCCGCCGCCCGGTCGGTGCGGTACGCGGGTCTGGTGATGTTCGCGGCCTGCGCGGTGTTCGCACTGAGCCCGTACGGGTGGCTGTTCCTGCTCGTGGCGGCCGGCCTGCAGGTCCTCAGCGAGATGCTGCTGGCCTCCGGGTCCTGGGAGATCAGCTTCGGGCTCGCCCCCGACCACAAGCAGGGCCAGTACCAGGGCTTCTTCGGCACCGGCGTGGCCGTGGCCAGGATGCTCGGGCCCGTCGCGCTCACCACGCTGGTGCTCGGCGGCGGCACCCTCGGCTGGCTGCTGCTCGGCGCGGCGTTCGCGGCGGCCGGCGCCTCGATGGCGCCGGCCGTCAGATGGGGACAGCGGTCACTTGAAGCGGCGCAGCCGCAGGCTGTTGCTCACCACGAACACGCTTGAGAACGCCATCGCCGCACCCGCGATCATCGGGTTGAGCAGCCCCAGCGCGGCCAGCGGCAACGCGGCCACGTTGTAGGCGAACGCCCAGAACAGGTTCCCCTTGATCGTCTTCAGCGTGCTGCGGGACAACCGGATCGCCTCCGGCGCCACCCGCAGATCGCCCCGCACCAGCGTCAGGTCCGCGGCCTCGATCGCGGCGTCCGTGCCGGTGCCCATCGCCAGCCCCAGATCGGCCTGAGCCAGCGCGGCGGCGTCGTTGACCCCGTCGCCCAC
>NZ_JBFAOQ010000015.1:0-364861 GCF_040675285.1 Nonomuraea sp. NPDC049625
CCTTCATCGACGGCAAGCTCGTCGAACGTCCCGCAGACTCGCCCGTCCCCACAGCCGCCTAGGAACTCACGATCCACAGGTCTTGACTATTGCTCAAGGGACGGCCCGCCAGGCGAGCGATCACGAGTCTGACCCGGATGTTATGCGGGTGGGCGACCTACTTCTGCTACAGGGTCGCCAAGGCGGTCGTCCAGCACCGCTCCGTCCGGGGGCCTCGACACTATGTCCGCCGCCGGTGAAGATCAGAAGAGTTCGGTTTGCCTTTCTACGGGAGGAAGAAGTGAGCGAGTATCCCCAGGATCGCCTGTACGCCGGCGAGCTGCACATGTGGGGCAACGGGGAGTGGTTCAAGCGCAACAGGAAGCTGGACACGCCTGGCGACCGGGTGAGGGTCGGCTTCACCACCTTCTTCATAGGTCAGATCCCCGACAGAGGGCTGCGGGTGCAGTTGCCTGAGGTAGGTAGCTACGTCGAGTTGGGTGACTACTTCGGTCGGGTCAGTTGGAGTCAGGAGGGGGATTCTGACGAGGATTGGGAGGACGGGGATGCTGCTCCTGACGAGGATTGGAGCGATTTCTGCGCACCAGTCGAGGCGAAAGTCGTCGCCGTCAACACCGAGCTCGCCAACACTCCGGAGCTACTCATCAGGGACCCCTACGGCGAGGGCTGGCTGTTTGAGATGGAGATCCATGACCACAAGCCCAAGTCCGATTTCAATTGGGACGCGGACGGTTACGCCGAGTTCATCGCCCAGGACAGCGACTAGACAGGCAATCGCCGGGGTGCCCACCTACGTGAGCTTCTAGGGGTCCCGGTAGTAATGGCGCAGGATCCAACGGATACGCCCCTCACCTGTGCTTATCCAGCGTTCTCAGGCTGGTGGGCCAGACCGCGCCCTGCCTACCAATGCCACCCTCAGGGCTGTGCAGCTTGGCGTTGGCGGCCGGGCCGCCGTCCCTCGCCGTAGCCGTCGATGCCCGTCCCCGCGGCGGTGGAGATGACCAGGGTGCTGGCCGAAAGTTCAGCCGTCGTCCGGAGCCTAAAGACCGATCAGCGGCGCGGTGACGCGGGCTGTTGCGGCGGCGAGTGCGCTGCGTCGCTGTTTGTCCATGGCATCGAAGAAGTAGCGCTCCTCGCCGAGCGCGATGGCGAACTCCAGGATGGAGCGGCTTAGGTTGTTGACGTTACTGTCTCCGAAATAGCCGCTGTCGAACCACTCGCGGGCCTTGGCGCCAGATCCCGTGGTGGCGGCCGATGCGTTCGCGGACGCCGATCACCCGGAACCCGGCGCGAGCGTGCAGGGTCAGGCTGGCGGCGTCTTTGGGGAAGATGCCGGACTGGATCGTCCAGATGCCCGCGGGCCGTGGAGGCGAACAGTGCCCGCAGCAGCGCCAGGCCGACGCCACGGCGGCGGGCACCGGGGTGCACGTGGACCGAATGCTTGACCACCCCGGCGTAGGCGCTGCGGGCCGAAACGGCCGATGCGGCGATCCAGCCGAGTAGCCGATCAGGCGGGCCGTCGAGGGTGGCGAGGGCGACGTGGCGATGGTCGGGCAGCTTGGACGTTTCGAACTGGGCCCAGGTCGGGGTGGTGGTCTCGAAGGTGGCCTGGCCTTCGTCGATGCCGAGCTGGTAGACGGCCAGAACCTGATCGGCATGAGCGGCACGCATGGACTCGACGAGCGGCCATGGGCCGTCCCGTCCACGCTCACCTGATCGCCGTGTCCGCGGTAGTGGAGGTGAGGTCGGAGATCAGCGCACGTACGCGGGCCTCGATCGCGTCGCGGATCGGGCGTACGGCTTCGACGCCCTGGCCGGCCGGGTCGTCCAGCACCCAGTCCTCGTAGCGCTTGCCGGGAAAGATCGGGCAGGCGTCGCCGCAACCCATGGTGATCACGACGTCGCTGGCCTGGACGGCATCGACGGTGAGCACTTTGGGAATCTCGGCGGAGATGTCGATGCCACGCTCTGCCATCGCCTCCATCACGGCCGGGTTCACCTGATCGGCGGGCGCGGAACCGGCCGAACGCACGCGTACCCGATCGCCGGCCAGGTGGGTCAGGAAGGCGGCGGCCATCTGGGAGCGGCCCGCGTTGTGCACGCACACGAACAACACCTGCGGCGGCGCGTCGATCTGGTCCGGCACGGGTTCCTCCTATCGAGGCTGGTAGGCGGAGCCGGGGACGGGCTCCGCAGCGGGCTGCGGGCTGTTCGGGTAGAGCGCGACCAGCAGCAGGCCGCCGAGCGCGGCTCCGGCCAACTGGGCGACGATGAAAGCGGGCACCGAAGCAGGGGCGATCCCAGCGAAGGTGTCGGTGAAGGCCCGGCCCAGGGTGACAGCAGGGTTGGCGAAGCTCGTACTGCTGGTGAACCAGTAGGCGGCGCCGATGTAGCCGCCGACCGTGACCGGGGCGAGCGCGGCGCGGCCTTGCCGGGCCAACGCGAAGACGACCACGATGAGCCCCGCGGTGGCCACCACCTCACCCAGCAGCAGGTGAGGGGCCGACCGGTCATGAGCCGAGATCTGAACGGCCGGGAGCGCGAACATGGCGTTCGCCAGGACTGCCCCCGCGACGGCTCCAGTGACCTGGGCGGGCAGGTAGGCCGCTACTTCCCGTCCGCGCATCGCCGGGGCAGCGTCGCGTCGGGTGAGTACCCAGGCCGCCACGGAGACGACCGGATTGAAGTGCGCGCCGGACACGGGTCCGAGGATCAGGATGAGCACCGCCAGACCTGCCGCCGTGGCCAGGCTGTTGGCCAGCAGTTGTACGCCGACGTCACGCGAAAGATCGGTTGCCATGATGCCGGAGCCGACCACCACGGCCACCAGGGC
This sequence comes from Nonomuraea sp. NPDC049625, assembly GCF_040675285.1. Classification (NCBI taxonomy): domain Bacteria; kingdom Bacillati; phylum Actinomycetota; class Actinomycetes; order Streptosporangiales; family Streptosporangiaceae; genus Nonomuraea; species Nonomuraea sp. NPDC049625. The sequence goes on from NZ_JBFAOQ010000015.1 coordinate 2,834, forward strand.
GGCGGTGCCGGCGAACTCGGCAAGCGACCGGCGTGCCAGGTTCACCGCGCGTCCGCGGCAAGCGTCTCGGGCAGGGCCAGAACACTGGTCAGGCGCTTCAGTGAGGCCGGGATGATCCAGTAGTAGACCCAGGTGCCGCGCCGCTGGCTGTCGATCAGGCCGGCCTCACGCAGCACTTTGAGATGATGCGAGATCGTCGGCGCGGTGACCTCGAAGGCGCCGGTCAACTCGCACACGCACACCCCGTCGCCGATCCGCCGGCCGTTCTCCTGCGCGCCGATCAGGGACAGCAGCCGCAACCGGATCGGGTCGCCGAGCGCCTTGAACACGCGAGCCATCTCCGCGGCCTCGTCCTCAGCGATCGGCTCGGCGATCAACGGTGTGCAGCACTCGGAGGCGAGCACCGGCAGCTCCTGTTTCGACATATCTCTAATTTGACAGATTCCTAAGCAGCGGCGCAAACTCAACACTACTTAGACATCCGTCGAAGCAACGATGGGAGATCGTCATGTCTCGTGTCCAGCTCGCCCTCCGTGTCGCCGATCTGGAGAGCTCGATCACGTTCTATTCCAAGCTGTTCGGCACCGAACCGGCCAAGCGCCGCCCCGGCTACGCCAACTTCGCCATCGCCGAACCCCCGCTCAAGCTGGTGCTCATCGAGGGGGAGGAGGGCGAGCCGACCCGCATGGACCACCTCGGCGTCGAGGTCGAGGACACCGCCCAGGTCAACGCCGCCACCCAGCGGCTCAAGGACGCCGGGTTGGCCACCTTCGAGGAGAACGACACCTCTTGCTGCTACGCCCTCCAGGACAAGGTCTGGGTACACGGTCCTGGCGCCGAGCCATGGGAGGTGTACGTGGTCAAGGGCGACGCCGGCATGCTGACCAAGGAAACCGATTCGGCCTGCTGCACCCCGGCCGGCGAGCAGGCCACCGAGCCGGTCAGCGCCTCGGCCAACTGTTGCTGACCACGGGCTTCTCTTCGCTCGCTGTGGCCCATGCGTGCAGGCTTGCGGGCCATCCCTGCAGGCGCGCTCTTCTGAGAACGCGCTGAGCTGCATCCTTGTGCCTGGCGCTCGAAGGTCTTGCCGACCCGACCGGGTGACGAAGTGGCTGACAACGAAGGCGTTCGATCATGGACGTCCTCGGTCGCTTCGAGAGGGCGAGCGCTCAGGCCAACCGTCTCGGCGTAACTCGCATTGGGGTTACCCAGCAGCAAGGACACCTTCGTCTGGCTGGACGTGCTGACCCAGAAGGTGCGCAAGGGCGGCCGCATCATCAACGCCGACGGCCGCCGGGAGATCCTCGGTTCACGTACCGCGTCCGTGGACGTGACCCGGAGACGCCGTACTGGCGCGAAGCCCTATGACGCCGCGGCCGGCTCGGGTGCGCCGCCGGGTGCCGGAGGCGCACCCGAGCCGGCAGCGGGGTTGGCTGGAGGCGTTGAGCGGAGCGTCTCCTGGGCCGAGGTGATCTTGCGGATGACGCCGATCGCCAGAACGGCCGCGATCAGCATCAGCCCGAGGCCGACCACCTCCAAGCGCAGGGCGAAGGCGATTCCCTCCAGGTTGATGGAGAAGTTGAGCAGGCCCCAGGTCGCCTTCGTCATCACCCAGGCGGCAAGCCAGGCCGCCCACCAGGCGTTGATCAGCCCCTTGGCAGAGCCTGGGGGCGTGGAGGCGCGCCAGATGTCGTCCACGATCTGCTTGGGAATCCAGAACCAGCTGATCGGCATCACCCACCCGGCGATCACCCAGGCCCTGCTGTGCCGGTGACCGTTCAGCGAGAGGCTCACGGCGTTGGTTCTGACGCGGAACAACCAGGCCAGGAACCCGGCCACGGCCACGAGGAAGATGAAGAATCGCGCGACCCCGGACCCTTGGAGGAGCAGTTCCCCCGTTCGCATCGCCGCCTCGGAGACGGATTCGAAATCACTGCTCATACGATCCACGAGCGACGCGTACCAGAGGTTGATCCCCACTGTGGCGGCCCCGACGAGGGAATCGGACACCACGGCCGCGATGGCGAAGAGCGCGACGCCACCGACCGGGCGCAATCGCCCTTGAGAGAGCTGCATCACCTGGAGGCCTTCGGAAGGGGGGATCGAGGTGTGCACCAGTATGTATCCCCAAGATCTGGAAGAGGATCGGATCCCCCATCCGGGATCCTCTCGTGATCAACCTGCGGCGCTCCCACGCTGACACAACCGCGCCACCGCGCACACGTACCCGGCCACGGTCTGGGTTGGTCAAGCAGGGCGATTGATCCGACTAAGGAGGGCCAGCAGGATGGTCATGACGAGTCCGAGCGCGGCCAGCGACAGGCGGTCGGCGGTGTTCTCGCCGTTGGCGATCACCCCGAACACGGTGTGCGCCACGAGCGCCCCGCCGGCCAGCGCCAGGCTGTGCCGGTCGCGCCATCCGCCGTGTGCCGTCCATCGGCGCAGCAGTACCGCTGCCACCACCGCCAGGAGCGCCGCAGCCAGCATCGGGACCGCCACCCAGCCGCCTTGGGTGAAGGCCGGGTGCTGGGCGCCGCCGAAGGGGAACAGGAGCGCGAGATATCCGAACGCCATCACCCCGGCCAGGCACGCGACGACCGGCGGCGCGGGAAGCGTCCGGGGCGCGGCGGCCGGCACGTCCGTCGGGCGGGGGACGAACCGCAGCGCGAGCACCGCGAGTACCGCGATCGCCAGCACGAACGCCGCCAGTACCGCCGGCGGCGCCTGGTAGCCGGGGTCGATGAAGGCCGTCGTCCACCGCAGCAGCAGGGCGCCCAGCACGAACACCACCCCCGCCACGACCAGCCCGGTCCGCCCCAGATAGGGACGATGGCGAAGATCCGGGACGATGAGATCCACCAACAGGATCGGCAGCGCCACGCTGAAGACCGCGTGGTAGGGGATGTTCAGCTCGGTGTAGGCGCTGTTGAGGCCGAGGATCCTGGGCGCCCAGTCGGCCACGCCGTAGATGGTCGGGCTGGTGAGCGCCTGCAGCGCCAGCCCTTCCTCCACGATCCCGTACGCCGCCCCGAGCAGCAGGATGGCGAGCCAGCCCCGGCCGGTACGGCGTACCAGCTCGCGGATCAGTACGGTGCCGGCGCCGTAGATCGGCACCCACAGCAGCAGCAGCCACGCCTGGCGGAGGGGCGGATTGCCGAGCGTGAGCTCGGCGACGACCGGGGTGAGCCCGGCCAGCAGGAGCGCGGCCCACCGGCCGCGTGCTCGTGAGGTGACCATGCGCCTACGGTCTCCCGCGGCGGGCGCGGGGCGCTGCTGCCGCCAGGCCGGTCCTTGGCCTCTTCGGTCGCTTCCGGGTGGTGACTTTGGTTGCCATGGCGGGGCGGTGATGGTGACCTTGGTTGCTTACCAGGTGTAAGGCTGGTGGATACGATCTGCGGTTGTGTTCGCAGCACAAGCACAGGGCCAGGACGGGGGCCGCCGCGACGGCGAACCCTGGAGGCATGGAGAAGCCGCAGGCGATGACCGCTCGGGACGGGATCGCGCAGCCGGGAGTGGTGGCCAGGGCGGGAGTGGCTGGGGATCGGGGGCGGGTGGGCGGCCGAGGGCGGGGCGGTCGCGGCGTGACTGGGCGGTCGGGGCCGGTGGCATCGTGCTCGCCGTGGCCGGGGCCGGGGCGGTGGTCTGGGGTGATCTGGTCCCGGGGATGCCCGGCTGGTATCTGTGGGCCGACGTGGCCGGCGGGGCTCTGGCGTGCGTGGGGCTGTGGTTGTGCCGGCGGTGGCCAATGGCGGCCTCGCTGGTCGTCATCGCGTTGTCCATCCCGGCCGCGGCCGCGTCGGTGGCCGCGGGGATCGCCACGCTCGTCGCGGCGCTTTACCGGCGACCGCCCGCGGCCGTCGCGGTGGGGGTGGCGTGGGTGGCGGCGACGCTGGTCAGGTTCGCCTGGCGGCCGCCGGGGCTGGCGCCGTATCCGGTGTGGGCGCTGGTCGGCGTGCTGTTCGGCGGGGCGATCACCGGCTGGGGCATCCTGGCCAGGACCCGGCGGGAGCTGCTGGCGTCACTGGCGGAACGGGCCCGCCGCGCCGAGGCCGACCAGCGGCTGCGCGCGGAGGAGGCCCGCCGCGCCGAACGCCTCGGCATCGCCCGCGAGATGCACGACGTTCTCGCCCACCGGCTGTCGCTGCTGGCGGTGCACGCCGGGGCGCTGGAGTTCAATGCCGGCGCCAGGCCGGACGAGGTCGCCGAGGCGGCCGGGGTGATCCGGACCAGCGCCCACCAGGCCCTGCAGGAGCTGCGCGCGGTCATCTCCGTGCTGCGCGAGAGCCCGTCGGCCGAGCTCCCGCTGACCGGGCTCGCGCCGCTGGTGGAGGAGTCGCGGCGGGCCGGGATGCGCATCGAGCTGTACGAGCACGACGTACGCTTCGCCGACCTGCCGGAGACGACGCGGCGCACGGCGTACCGCGTCGTGCAGGAGGGGCTGACCAACGCGCGCAAGCACGCGCCCGGCCGGCCCGTCACCGTCGTGGTCTCCGGCGCGGCCGGTGGGGAGCTGACGGTCGAGGTGCGCAACCCGCCGGCCGCCGGGCGGGAGGCGGCGGAGCTGGCCACGACCGGGGGCGGGGCCGGGCTGGCCGGGCTGGAGGAACGGGTCTCGCTGGCGGGCGGGCGCCTGGAGCGGGGACGTACCGAAGGCGGCGGGTTCCGGCTGGCGGCGCGGCTACCATGGCCACGTGAGCGGCCCCATGAGTGAGCCGGTGAGCGGGTCCACGGATCCGCCCGTGAGCGGAGCTGCGGGTGCGGCCGGGGGTGGGTCTGCGGGTCCGTCCGGGTCTGCGGGTCCGTCCGGGGGTGCGGGTCCGTCCGGGGGTGGGTCTGCGAGTGCGGCCGGGGGTGAGGTTGCGAGTGCGTCCCTTGGCGGAGGTGGGGGTGCGTCCGCCGCGATCCGGGTGCTCATCGTGGACGACGACGCGCTCGTCCGTACCGGGCTGACGTTGATGCTCAAGGGCGCGCCCGCCCTCCAGGTGGTGGGCGCGGTGGCCGACGGTGCGCAGGTCCAGGCCGCGGTCGGCGAGTACTCTCCCGACGTGGTGCTGATGGACATCCGGATGGCCGGCGTCGACGGCATCGACGCGACCCGCAGGCTGCGCGCCCGCCAGGACGCGCCGGAGGTCATCATCCTGACCACGTTCGACGCCGACGAGCACGTGTTCCGGGCGCTGCGCGCGGGAGCCAGCGGGTTCCTGCTGAAGGACACGCCGCCCGAGGGGATCGTCGAGGCGATCCGGCGCGTCGCCGCCGGCGAGCCCAGCCTGTCGCCGAGCGTCACCCGGCGGTTGATCGCCCACCTGGTGCCCGAGGAGGACAACCGGCGGCGGGCCGACGCCCGGCGGGTATTGTCGGCACTCAGCGAGCGCGAACGGGAGGTGGCGCTCGCGGTCGGGCAGGGCAAGACCAACGCCGTCATCGCCGGCGAGCTGCACATGAGCGTGGGCACGGTCAAGGGCTACATCTCCCGCATCCTCACCAAGGCAGGCTTGGACAACCGCGTTCAGCTGGCCCTGGTCGTCCACGACGCCTCGTAGGACAGCGCCGGCTGGCTCGCTCCGGCCTCGTGCCGCCGTCCGGCGAAGCCGCGCTGAGCCGCATCCCTGGCGGTCGCAGGTCTTGCCGTCCCCAAGGCGGCTCCAGGCCAACGGGTGCCTGTCGTCGAAGATCCTTCGTAGGGCATCATGGCGCGATGAGCGCGCGCTACGACGACGTGATCGGCCCCCTCCGAACGGCATACGACGATGGCGCCGAGCGACGTGAGGTCAGCGGCAAAGCCCCGTGGAAGCTGGCGGAGCGGGAGGCGTTCCTGAGCCGTCTGCAGGGCGACCGTCGCGGGCGACTGCTGGAGGTCGGCGCCGGAACGGGCCAGGACAGCGCGTACTTCCAGGAAAACGGCCTGGAAGTCGTGGCCGTCGATCTGTCGCCTGCCATGGTGGCTCTCTGCCGGGAGAAGGGCATTGAAGCGCATGTCATGGACTTTCTGAGCCTCGATTTCGCACCGTGTTCGTTCGACGCGGTGTACGCGCTGAACTGCTTGCTGCATGTGCCCAACAGCGACCTTCCAGCGGTACTGGATACGATCCACACGCTCATGCGGCCCGGTGGCCTCTTCTTTCTCGGCGTGTATGGCGGAGGCAGCGTGACGGGTGAGGGTCCCTTCGAAGGGGACGATCACCATCCTCCTCGGTTCTTCTCTTTCCGCAGCGATGAGCAGCTCCAGGAGTACGCACGAAAGACTTTCGAGGTGGTGGATTTCCACGTCGTGGGATCTGACAAACTCCGGTTCCAGTCGCTGACGTTGCGGCGATCTGGATGATCAGCTTTAGGAACATGAGGGGAATCCGCAGGGTGTCGGCCAGAGCGATCGCCATGGGCGCGTTGATGATCGTCGGATTGTCTGATCCGGCAGCGGGAAGCGACTTCGCGTCCGGCGAGCAGGTCAGTACGGCTGCCGTGGCCTCGTCGCGGGCCGATGTCCCTCCCCTCGGCACGCCCGTCGGCAAGCCCCTCAAAGGGCACACAGCCCAGGTGGAGGCGGTGGCGGTGGGCAAGCGCAGCGACGGCACTCCGGTCATCGTCTCCGCCGGCTACGACAAGACCGTGCGGATCTGGGACTTGGACACCGGAAAGGCCCTCGGCAAGCCCCTCAAGGGCCACAAGGGTGAGATCTACGATGTCGCCGTCGGCAAACGCAGCGACGGGACCCCGGTCATCGTCTCCGGTGCCGCCGATGACATACGGATCTGGAACCTGGACACCGGCAAGCCGATCGGCAAGCCCCTCAAGGCTCGGAACGGGCTTGTCTGGGCGGTGACGACCGGCAGGCGCAGCGATGGCACCCCGGTCATCATCTCCAGCGGTGACGCCCTGACCAGGGACGTCGAAATCTGGAACCTGGACACGGGAAAACTCATCGGCAAGCCGTCCGTCAACCCCTTCGCGTTCACGGTCACCCAGCTGGTGACCGGTAATCGCAGCGACGGCACCCCTGTGTTCGTCACGGGCGCGACCAACGGCAGGGCGCGCATCTGGAACATGAACACGGGCAAGCCCCTCAGCAAATCTCTCAGCCGATGTGGCACCTGCCTGGTGGAAGGGCTCGCCGTAGGCAAGCGCGGCGACGGCACTCCGGTGGCCGTCACCAGTGAAATCCCGCCAGGCCCCGCCGAGGAAGGCAGCACCCCCAAGAGCTCTATCCGGATCTGGAACCTGGACACCGGCAAGCCCATCGGCGAATCCATCACCGCCCGGAGCGAAACCACCATGGAGGTCGCGGTCGGGCAGCAAGGCGACGGCTCCCCGGTCATCGTTTCCGGCGATGGCGACGGGAGCCTGTCGGTGTGGGACCTGGACACGGGAGATCGCATCGGCGGACCTTTCACCGGACACACTCGCGCGACATTCGCGCTGGCGATCGGGAAACGCACCGACGGCACCCCTGTCGCCATTTCGAGCGGCCTCGACAAGACCATCCGGGTGTGGAGTCTGGGCGCTTGAGGATCCACGGCACAGCGATGAAGGGCATGTGATGGATGGTCAGCGGTTCGCCGAGATCGCGCGTGCGGCCTTCGGGAAGGGGCGCCGGCCGGCAGGGGTCAAGCGGCTCAAGGGCGGGAGCAAGAAGGGCGTTTATCGGCTCTCGTTCGACGACGACGGGCCCGGCGCGATCGTCTACGTCTGGTCCCAGGAGGAGGACTTCTGGCCCGCCGCGGCGAACGCCGACGCGGAGACCCCGTTCGGTCATGCGTCCGGGCTGCGGTTCTTCGAGGTCGCCCATGGGCGATTGAGCGGCCTCGGGGTGCGGGTGCCCGAGGTCTACCTGGTGGACCGGCCGGGCGACGTCGTGGTGGTCGAGGACGTACGCGGCGGGACGCTGGAGGCGTTGCTGCGCGACGACCCGGCGCGGGCGGGCGGCGTGATGGATCGGCTGGCGGAGAACCTTGAGGCCATGGGGCGGGAGCGGGCCCCGTGGGTGGGGAAGATCGAGGGGATCCGACGGCGATCCGCGGTCGAGGTCGTGCTGGAGCACGCGCTGCGGGACCTGGACGAGGCGGCCGTCCGGGTCGGGCGGATCGGCGCGGTCCGGGAGGAGTTCGAGAGCGCGCTGCGGGAGATGGCCGCGGGCGTGCGGCCGCGGGCGGATCACGGGCTCATCCACGGGGAGCTCGGGCCCGACCACGTGCTGGTGGACGACCACGACGCGCCGGTGCTGATCGACATCGAAGGCACGATGTTCTTCGACGTCGAATGGGAGCACGTCTTCCTGCGGATCCGGTTCCACGAGCACTACGAACGGCTGCGCGTCGACGGGCTGGACGAGGGCCGGATGAGGCTGTACGAGCTGGCCCAGCATCTGTCGCTCACCGCGGGGCCGCTCCGGCTGCTCGACGGCGATTTCCCGGACCGGGAGTTCATGCTGGGGATCTCGAAGTTCCACAGCGGGGAGGCGCTGGAGTTCCTCGCGGGAAGGCGATGAGTTCCGCGGGCCGGAGCAGTCTTAAGGGCATGCGGAAAATCATCTACTCGATGCTGATCTCCCTCGACGGCTACGTGGAGTCCCCGAACGGCGACATCGGCTGGTCCGCGCCCGACGAAGAGGTCCACGCGTTCATCAACGACATGTCCCGCGAAATGGGCGGATCCCTGTACGGCCGGCGCCTCTACGAGAACATGTCCGCCTATTGGCCCACCGCCGACCAGAGCCCCGACGCCCACGCGCTCGAGGTCGACTTCGCCAGGATCTGGCGGGCCATGCCCAAGTACGTCTTCTCCAAGACTCTCGACCAGGTCGGCTGGAACAGCACGCTCGTCACCGGCGACCTCGAGGAGGAGGTGACCAGGCTCAAGCGGCAGGACGGCGGCGACCTCGACCTGGGCGGGGCCACGCTGGCGTGGAGCGTGCTGCGGCTCGGGCTGGTGGACGAGTTCCGCATCTTCGTCCACCCGCTCGTGCTGGGCGCGGGCAAGCCGTTCTTCCCCCACCTCGACGCCTCCATCAGGACCCGGCTGCTGGAAACCCGGGCGTTCCCCTCGGGCATCGTTTACCTTCGCTACGAAGTCACGTAGCCTGACAGGAAACCCTTAGGAAGGTTTCCTATCGATTATGCGCGCGCTGCCCGCCTTAGCGGCTCTGCTGCTGATCACGGCCTGCGGCCCGGCCCGGACCCAGGAGGCCCCGGTCAACGCCGAGGACGTGATGTTCGTGCAGATGATGGTGCCGCACCACCGGCAGGGCATCGAGATCGCCAAGGTGGGGGCGGAGCGTGCCACCACGCCGGAGCTCAGGACGCTGGTCGCGGCCATCGCCGGCACGCAGCAGAGTGAGGTCGAGCGGATGCTGCGCTGGCTGCACTCCTGGGACCAGCCGCTCACGCCCCCGAGCGGTGCGCACGATCACCACGGAGGCATGCCCGAGACCGACGTCAAGCGGATCCAGGCGCTGCGGAAGTCCAAGAGCTTCGAGCACGACCTGCTCAACCTGCTCATCGCGCATCAGGACGACGCCGTGCAGCTGGCCGCCGCCGAGGTGGCGGGCGGGGCCAACCCGGCCGTTCAGCAGTGGGCGGGGCAGGTGCGGACCTCGCGCAAGGGGCAGATCGAGATCATGATGAAGCTGCTGAAGCGGTGAGGAAGTCCCGGAGGGCCCCCTCGTAGCGAGCCCGGTCGACGTTCCAGGAGCCCACGTGGCCGCCGCCCTTCGTGCGTACGAGCGTCACCAGGTCCGGCCTGAGCTTCGCGAACCGCAGCGAGGGCTCGACGGGCACGCTGGTGTCGTCGTCGTCCACGAAGAGCAGGATCGGCTGTCTGAACTCCTTCCCGTGCCGCACGTGGTCGAGGTCGTCGAGCGAGATCCCCGTACGCCGCTCCACCACGAACTTGCCCACCGAGGCCAGCCAGCCCGGCACCCCCCGCTGCCGCGCTCCCAGGTCGATGGGCGCGTTCCAGTCCATGACCGGGCTGTCCAGGATCAGGCCCTTGATCGGCTCGCCGGGTAACATCCTGGCCGCCATCGGGGCGATGCCCCCGCCCATCGAGAACCCGTACAGCACCACTCCGGTCGCCCCCTGGCCGCGGGCGTAGGAGATGGCCGCGGCGACCTCGCGCCACTCGGTGGCGCCGAGGTGGAACGTGCCGTCCTCGCTCGCCGGCGCGCCCTCGTCGTTGCGGTAGCTGATCGCCAGCACCGGGATCCCCAGCGAGTGGAGGACGGGCAGGAAGCGCAGGGTCTCGGAGGCGTTCGCGTTGCGGCCGTGCACGGCGATCACCCAGGTCTTGGAGGTGCCGGGGGTTCGCCAGGCGGGGAAGTCGCCTAACTCGCCGCGGATCGACACCCTCTCGTACGGCAGGTCGAGCGCCGAGCGCGGGTCCTCGTGACCCCAGATCCAGCGGTCGAAGTACGCGTGGACGCCCGGCGCGAGCGTGCCCCTCCGCACGCGGGTCACCTTCCTGACGACCGTGGAGCCGGCGACGGAGACCACCGGTCCCAGCGTGGCGTTGCCGTCGCGCCAGGTCAGCCCGTACGTGCCGGGCGCCGCGGTGTCGGAGCCGCCCTTCAGCGTGACCTTCGAGCCGTCGAAGGCCACCACCTCCAGCGGGTACGATCCCCCGTGCGAGGGGTCGATCACCAGCCCGGAGTAATACCAGCCCGCGCCACCCAGCCCCACCAGCGCCAGGACCGCCAGGACGGCCGCGATCCACGCCAGCACACGTCTCATGACGAAATCATAGACGGCCACACGAATAAGTGATTAGATCACTTGATATGTCCGAGGTAACGCGGCCGACGCTGTCCGACGCTCTGACCGAGCGCATGCTGGAGCTCATCCGTACGGGAGGGCACCGGCCGGGCGACAGGCTGCCCTCGACCAGGGAGCTCTCCCAGCGTTTCGCCGTCACCACCCCGACACTGCGCGAGGCGCTGCGCAGGCTCGAGGCCACCGGGGCCATCGAGATGCGGCACGGCTCCGGCATCTACGTCGGAACCGACATCGAGCGGGTCGTCCTGCCCAACCCCAACATGCGCGAGATGCACGCCGCCCAGCTCCTGGAGCTGCTCGGCGCGCGGATCGTGATCGAGCCGCCGCTCGCCGCGATGGCCGCGCACAACGCGGACTCCGAGGAGCTGGCCCCGCTCAAGCGGGTGCTCGAAGAGGCGGGCAGGCACCTGCGCGGCCACGACGCCCTCCTGCACGACGCGAACATGTCCTTCCACCGGGCGACGGCCCGGCTGGCCGGCAACAGCGTGCTGCACGAGGTCGTCGACTCGCTGCTCACCGTCCACGGACCCGAGCAGCAGGAGATCCTGCAGATCTTCGACGACCGGCGCCGCGACTACGACGAGCACCTGGCGATCCTGGAGGCCATCGAAGCACGCGACGCGGCGCAGGCCGAGGAGCGCATGCGGGCCCACCTGGTGGACGTCAAGACGGTTATAGAGCACAGGTTGCAATCACCCCTGACGTAAGACCCCTGAAGAAACAAGGAGGCCGGTCCATGTTCCGGTCACGTGTGGTCACGCTCGGCGTGGCGGCGCTCGTCCTGACCGCCTGCGGCGGAAACGGCGCCGAGACGCAGAAGAAGAGCGAGCTGACCCTGTACAACGACAAGGGCGCCTGGACGAAGTACTTCGACCAGATGGGCGCCCTGTCCAAGCAGAGCATCGGCCTGGGCATGAAGCCGACGGGATACACGGACTCGGCCCAATACCAGGCGTTCATCAAGGCGTCGTTCCGCACGAACGTCAAGCCTGACCTGTTCACCTGGCAGACCGGGGGGATGCTCGAAGAGATCGTCAAGCAGAAGCAGGTGGCCGACACCACGGACATCTGGCAGCAGGCGATCCAGGCCGGCGACCTGTCGAAGGACCTCGCGCCGTACTACACGATCGACGGCAAGCAGTACTGCGTGCCGATGAACGTTGCGTACTGGGGCATGTTCTACAACAAAAAGATCTTCGACAAGTACGGGCTCACCGCGCCGAAGACGTGGGACGACCTGGTCAAGGTGGCCGACACGCTGAAGAAGAACGGCGTCAAGGCCTTCTACCACACCAGCGTGCTGTTCTCCTTCGTCTGGTTCGAGCAGCTCATGGCCGGCTCCGACCCCGACCTGTACGACCGCCTGTCCACCGGCAAGGCCAAGTACACCGACCCGGGCGTGGTCCAGGTGATGGAGAAGTGGAAGTCCCTCATCGACGCCGGATATTTCATCAACCCTGGCGACAAAACGGACCCGGGTGACGTGCTGAAGAACGGCAAGGCGGCGATGGTCTCCTTCGGCACCTGGTTCAACACCAGCATGACCCAGCGCAACATGAAGGCCGGCGAGGACTACGACTTCTTCGTCATCCCCAACGTCAACCCCTCGCTGCCCAAGACCTCGATGATCTTCGAGAGCGGTCCGCTCTGCTCGCTGACCAAGGGCGCCGACCCCGCCGCCAACCAGAAGTACCTCAAGTGGTGGACCACGTCGGAGGCGCAGGAGAAGTGGGCGAGCAGCAGGGGAGACGTGAGCGCCAACCCCAAGGTGAGCATCTCGGACAAGGCGCTCGGCACCGTCACGAAGGATGCGGGCAGCGGCCAGTACCGCCTGGTCAACCGGTACTTCGAGGCCACGCCGCCGCCGGTCCTGACGGCCGCGCTGGACGGGTTCGGCAAGTTCGTGACGGAGCCCGGCAGCTACAAGGAGGTCCTGGAGACCATCCAGAAGGCCGCTGATGAGTACTGGAGCACGCATCAGTGATGCGCGCACCTATACTCGGGCGGTTCGGGTTCGGCTATGTGGCGCCCGCGGTCCTGCTGGTCGCGGGGCTGCTCTACGCGCCGTTCCTGTGGACGGCCTACCTCAGCTTCACCCGCTATGACGGCCTGGAGCCGGCCCAGTGGATCGGCGCGCACAACTTCGGCAAGCTGCTCGACGACCCCGCCCTGCTCACCTCGATCCGCAACACGCTGCTCTGGGTCATCGGCACCATGGTGCTGCCCGTCGGGCTCGGCCTGCTGGTCGCGGTGCTGTCGTACGACATCAAGGGCGGCGTGTGGTTCCGGGTGCCGTTCCTGCTGCCGTACGCGCTGAGCGGCGCCGGCCTGGCCATGGTGTGGAGCCCGATCCTGTCGCACGACGGCATCGCCAACAAGCTGCTCGGCGTGGACACCGCGTTCCTGCAGGACGCGCCGGTCAACACGCTGGCGATGCTGCTGGTCTGGACGTGGCAGCAGCTCGGCGTCAACATGCTGCTGTTCGTGGTGGGGCTGCAGTCGATCCCGAAGGAGCCGATCGAGGCCGCCCGGCTCGACGGGGCCGGCGGGTGGCGGCTGTTCAGGTACGTCATCTGGCCGCTCATGAGGCCGCTGACGGCGGTCGTGGTCGGGCTCGCGCTGGTGGCGAGCCTGAAGACGTTCGACATCGTGTGGGTGCTGACGCAGGGCGGGCCGGGGCGCAACTCGGAGACGCTGGCGGTGACCATGTACAAGGAGACGTTCGTGGCCAGCGACTACGGTTACGGCTCGGCCGTGGCGGTGATGCTGACCGTCGTCACGGGGCTGGCGTCCTACCTCTATCTCAAGCGGCAGGTGTCCCAGTGATCCGGCGAGCCGTCCTGGTCGTGCTCGGGCTGGTCTGGCTCGGGCCGACGTACCTGCTGCTCGTGAACGCCTCGCGCCCGGCCGCCTCGTACGATCCGGGCCGGGCGTGGGCGCCCTCGTCCGACTTCGCGCTGTTCGAGAACTTCGCGCGGGCGCTCGACAGCGCCAACCTGACGCAGAGCCTGGCCAGCACCGCGCTCTACGCCGTCGTCTCGCCGCTGCTCGGCGTGCTCATCGGGGCGCTGGCCGGGTACACGATCGTGGTGCTGCGGCTCCGGCACGGGTTCTTCTGGTTCATCCTGATCTTCGGCGGCACGGTCTTCCCCTCGCAGATGCTGCTGGTGCCGCTGTTCGTCGGCTACAGCGACGCCGGCCTGTACGACAGCCGCCTCGGCATGATCCTCATCTACACGGCGATCAGCGTGCCGCTCGCCGCCTTCGTGCTGCGCAACTTCTACACTGGCGTAGCGTTCTCGATCTTCGAAGCGGCCAGGATGGACGGCGCCTCCACCTGGCGCATCTTCTGGGGCATCTACCTGCCGATCTCGCTCAGCGCGCTGACGGCGGTGTTCATCCTGGAGTTCACCTTCGTCTGGAACGACCTCATCTTCGGTCTGACCCTGTCCCAGACCGAGGACGTGCGGCCGGTGATGACCGCCATCGCCGGCCTCATGACCGACGTGTACGCCGGGACGCCCGTGCCCGTCGGCCTGGCCGCGGGCCTTGTGGTCTCGCTGCCGACCGTCGTGCTGTTCCTCGCCACCCAGCGCCTCTTCGCCAGGGGCCTGTCTCTAGGGAGTGTTTGATGACGAGCCGGTTGCTCCAGCGGAGCCTGGGCAGTCCCGACTATGACGGGATCAGGCAGGCGCTGCGCGACGACACCTCGACACCGGTGATCAGCGTGCGCGGGCTGGAGGTTCGGGTCGCGGTGCTGCCGCTGTTCACCCATGACGGCCGGCAGGCGGTCAGGGTGTCGAGCACCGAGCCGCTGACCCACGTGCTGGTGGGCGTGGACAGCGCGTCGGGCAGCGACGTGACACTGCTGGTGCCCGAGGTGGACGCGCCGCGCGCGTTCACGCTGGAGTGCCGCGACGACGCGGGGGTGGTCGGCACCGCGCAGGTCACGGTGACCCCGCAGCGCAAGTGGAGCGTGTTCGTCGTCCACCACTCGCACCTGGACATCGGCTACACCGACCCGCAGGGCACCGTGCTCCGCCACCACCTCGACTACCTGGACGCGGCGCTGCGGCTGGCCGAGGAGACCGCGTCCTGGCCGGACGACGCGAAGTTCCGCTGGTCGGTCGAGTCGTCGATGCCGGCGCTGAAGTGGCTGGCCGCGCGGCCCGCCGAGATGGTGGAGTCCTTCGCGCAGAAGGCCCGCGAGGGCGTGATCGAGGTGACCGCGCTGCCGTTCCAGCTCCACACGGAGGCGTGCTCGACCGAGGAGCTGCACCGCCAGCTCCGTTTCACCACCCAGCTGGAGCAGAAGTACGGCTTCGCCACCAAGTCCGCCATGCACACCGACGTGCCGGGTGCGGTCGTCGGCCTGGTGGACGCGCTGCACTCGCACGGCGTGCGTTACCTGGCCGCGGCGCACAACTGGGCCGGTCGCTCCGTGCCCTACCTGCACGGCGGCGACAAGCTGACCAGGCCGTTCCGCTGGCGGGCGCCGAGCGGCAACGAGATCATCGTCTGGTTCACGGACACGCCGCACGGCATGGCGTACATGGAGGGCAACACGGTCGGGCTGACCGACTCCTACGAGCTGGCCGACGACCTGCTGCCGCGTTACCTGTCGGCGCTGGCCACGCGCGGCTACCCGTACGGGCCGGGGACGTTCGGCTGGCAGGGGCCGGACGCGCCGAAGGAGCCGTACGAGCTGGACGTGCTGCACCTGCGCGTGCAGGGAGCGCACGCCGACAACGCGGGCCCGTCGATCGTGCCCGCGTCGATCGCGCGCCGGTGGAACGAGGAATGGGCCTACCCGCGCCTGCGCTCGGCCGTGAACAGCGACTTCTTCGAGCACGTCGAGGAACGCTACCACGACCGGCTGGCCGTGCACGAGGGCGACTGGACCGACTGGTGGGCCGACGGGCTCGGCTCGGGCGCGCGCCCGCTCGGCTACGTGCGCCGGGCACAGTCGGCCCTGCGGGTCGCCGAGACGCTGCACACGCTGGCCGGGGTGGACGCGACCGAGCAGGTGGACGCGGCCTACGACAAGGTCGCCCTGTTCAACGAGCACACCTGGGGCGCGGCCAACCCGTGGGAGGACGCCGAGGAGGCGGGCGACTCGGGCGGCCTGCAGTGGACGCGCAAGTCGTCCGGCGCCTACGACGCCCAGGACGACGCGGCCGACCTGCTGCACGCCGCGGTCCGCAGGTTCGGCGCCGCGCTGTCGGAGGCGGGCACCGAGGGTGGCGCGCTGGCCTCGTTCGCCGTCTTCAACCCCGGCACCTGGACGCGGACCGACGTGGTCCGCGCGTTCCTGCCGAGGGACGTGGTGGGCGTGGACGTGCCGATCGCGCTGGTGGACTCGCGGACCGGCGAGACGCTCCCGCACCACGAGGAGCTGGTGCACCCGGACGACTGGCCGACCCGGCCCATCGGGCGGCACGTCCACGCGGTCGTCCCCGGCGTGCCCGGCTACAGCTACGCCCGCCTCGACGTCGTGCCCGGCGTGAACCAGGCCCCCGAGCCGGTCGAGCTGGACCCGAGCGGGGTGATCGAGAACGAGTTCTACCGGGTGGCCTACGACGTCCGCGAGGGCTACGTCGGCTCGATCTTCGACAAGCGGGCCGGCCGCGAGCTGGTCAACGGTGACGCGGCGGCCGGTTTCGGCCAGTACGTCTACGACCAGTACGCCACCGCCCCGCATTTCAACCATTTGTCGGGACACGTCGGAGCGCACGACCGCACGCTCCTCGGCGACCGGGCCATCGGCAAGGGCGCCACGATCACCAAGGTCCAGCGCACGGCCGTCGGCGAGAAGCTGGTCGTCGAGCTGCATGGCAAGGGCGTCGACTGGATCCGCACGACGATCGAGCTGCACGCCGGCGTGCCCAGGGTCGACCTGACCTACCAGCTCGCCAAGCAGGGCACCCCGGCCAAGGAGGCCGTCTTCCTGGCCTTCCCGTTCGCCACCGGGCCGGCCACCGCCTGGGAGCTGACCGGCGGCATCGGCGGTCCTGACGTGCCGCGCGTGCCCGGCTCGGCCGAGTACATGCTGCCGATCAGGCACTGGATCGCTTTCGAGGACCCTGAGCTGACCGTCGCCTGGGCCACGCTGGAAGCGCCGCTGGTGCAGCTCGGCACCATCCACATGCCGTACGCGCCGTTCCCGCCGACCCTCGACCAGGAGGACGGCACGGTCTATTCGTGGGCGCTCAACAACATCTGGGACACGAACTTCCCGGCCCAGCAGCAGGGCGAGACCACGTTCCGCTACGCCGTGACCTCGGAAGCCGGGGCACAGGGCAGGCGGCTCGGCGCGGCGGTGGCCTCGGGGCTGACCGAGCCGTTCGTCGGCGCGCTCGTCACCGACAGCCCCGACGTCACCGAGACCTACGTGTCCGTCGACCACCCCGACGTGCTCGTCACGTCCCTCGGTCGGACGGGTGAGGAGCGCGTGGTGCGGCTGCAGTCGCTGGCCGCCGAGCCGGTCGAGGTGACGGTCGGCCTGCCGGGCCTGCGCTCGGCCCGCGGGCTCGATGTCGTGGACGAGACGGTCAAGGTACGGCTGCCCGCGTGCGGGGTGGCCGTTGTTTGGGGGACGTGTTCGTGAAGATCGTTGACATCAGGGCCACGACGGTCGCGGTCCCGCTGGAGGCGCCGCTGCGGCACAGCAACGGCGCCCACTGGGGCCGGTTCGTGCGCACGATCGTCGAGGTCGAGGCCGACAACGGGCTGGTCGGGCTCGGCGAGATGGGCGGCGGGGGCGAGAGCGCGGAAGCGGCGTTCCGGGCGCTCGTGCCGTACCTGAAGGACCATGATCCCTTCCAGCTGGAGGCGCTGCGCTTCAAGATCGCCAACCCGACGGCCTCGCTCTACAACAACAGGACGCAGCTCCTGGCGGCCATCGAGTTCGCCTGCATCGACCTCATCGGGCAGCACCTGGACGTGCCCGCGCACGACCTGCTCGGCGGGCGGATCCGCGACGCCGTGCCGTTCGCCTCGTACCTGTTCTTCCGGTACGCGGCCAAGGGGTACGGCGAGATCCGCACGCCCGACCAGCTCGTCGAGCACACCAAGCAGCTCAAGGCCGACCACGGGTTCACCGTGCACAAGCTCAAGGGCGGCGTGTTCCCGCCGGACCACGAGCTGGAGTGCTACCGGGCGCTGGCCGAGGCGTTCCCCGGCGACCGGCTCAGGTACGACCCGAACGCCGTGCTGTCGGTGGCCGAGGGGCTGCGCTTCGGCCGGGCCATCGAGGGGCTGAACAACGACTACCTGGAGGACCCCGTCTGGGGGCTCGAAGGGCTCAGGGCCATCCGCGAGCAGGTCAGGGTGCCGCTGGCGACGAACACCGTCGTCGTCAACTTCGAGCAGCTCGCCTCCAACGTCATGCGCAGGGCCGCCGACGTGGTGCTGCTGGACACGACGTTCTGGGGCGGCATCAGGCCGTGCGTGAAGGCGGCGGGGGTGTGCGAGACGTTCCAGCTCGGGGTGGCCGTGCACTCCTCGGGCGAGCTGGGCATCCAGCTGGCGACCATGCTGCACCTCGGCGCCGTGCTGCCGAACCTCACCTACGCCGCCGACGCGCACTACCACCAGCTCAGGGACGACGTGATCGAGGGCGGGAAGCTGGCGTACTCGGAGGGCGCCATCGCGGTGCCGTCCGGCCCCGGGCTGGGGGTGCGCCTGGATCCCGAGCGGGTCGCTCAGTACGCCGAGTTCTACCGGGAGACGGGCGGCTATCCGTACGACCGGGACCCCGGGCGGCCCGGCTGGTACGCCACTGTGCCGAACGAACGGTTCGCCGACCCCACCGTGTCCCTCGATATAGCTCCATAATTGGGCGACATGTCGGAAGAAACCCAGCCGGCCCCGCCGGCTGACAATCTCGTCACCACCTCGCACACGCTGCCGTCCGGGCAGGCGTACACCGCCACCACCGGCACCATGGTGCTGCGCGAGGAGGTGATCGACGACGGCAAGTTCGGGGGCCTGCGGCCCAAGGCCGAGATGTTCGTCACCTCGTACACGCTCGACGGGGCCGAGCCGCTGAGCAGGCCGGTCACGTTCGCGTTCAACGGCGGCCCGGGATCGTCGAGCGTGTGGCTGCACCTGGGCGTGCTCGGGCCGCGCCGGGTCGTGATGGGGGACGCGGGCGCGCTCCTGCCTCCCCCTTACGGGCTGGCCGACAACGAGGAGAGCCTGCTGAGCGTGAGCGACCTGGTCTTCATCGACCCGGTCTCGACGGGCTACTCGCGGGCGGCCGAGGGTGAGAAGCCGGAGCCGTACCACGGCTTCACCGGCGACATCGAGTCCGTCGGGGAGATCATCCGGTTGTGGACCACCAGGAACGGGCGGTGGATGTCGCCGAAGTTCCTGGCGGGGGAGTCGTACGGGACGGTCAGGGCGGCCGGGCTGGCGGACCATCTGCAGTCGCGGTATGGCATGTACCTCAACGGCGTGATGCTGATCTCCTCGGTGCTCGACTTCATCACCGGGGATTTCAACCAGGGCAACGACCTGTCCTACGCCCTCTACTTGCCGACTTATGCCGCTATTGCGCACTATCACGGGTTGCACGGTGACCGGCCGCTGCCCGACGTGCTGCGCGAGGCCGAGGCGTACGCCGAGCGCGACTACCCGTGGGCGCTGGCCCGCGGCAACCGCCTCACCGGCGAGGAGCGCTCGGCCGCCGTCTCCACGGTCGCCGCGCTGACCGGGCTGAGCGAGGACTACGTCGACCGCGTGGACCTGCGGATCGAGCACATCAGGTTCTTCACCGAGGTGCTGCGCTCGCGCCGCCAGGTGGTCGGCCGCCTCGACGGCCGGTTCACCGGCTGGGACCCCGACTCGGGGCGCGAGCACTTCTCCGCCGACCCCAGCATGAACGCGATCATGGGCCCCTACAGCGCCGCGCTCAACCACTACCTGCGCGCCGAGCTGGGCTACGCCAACGACCTGCCGTACGAGGTGCTCACGTCGCGGGTGCACCCGTGGTCGTTCAAGGAGTTCGAGGGCGCCCACGTCGCGGTGGTCGACAAGCTGGCCGACGCGATGCGGGCCAACCCGCACCTGCGCGTGCACGTGGCCTGCGGCTACCACGACGGCGCGACGCCGTACTACGCCGCCGAGCACGCGTTCGCGCACCTGCCCGTGCCCGCGGAGCTGGCCGCCAACGTCGAGTTCAGGTACTACGAGGCCGGCCACATGATGTACGTCCACGAGCCGAGCAGGCTCCGGCAGTCAGCCGACCTGGCCGCCTTCGTGCTCGGTCAGCAGGGCTGAGGCCCGGGCCAGGCGCTGTTTGAGGTTGTCGCGGAGCGCGGCGAAGCGGTCGGGGTTGTCCCGGACGACCGCCCGCTGGAGCTCCGCGTCGGCCGTGAACCAGGCCGCCACCAGGCCCGACGACCACTTGCAGGTCGTGTCGGCGGTCGCGGTCTGCTTCTCGTCCTCGCTGACGGCAGGCTTGTCCAGGTCCCAGCGGCTGTCGGCGATGGCGGCCTCGGGAGCCGGGTAGGACTCGCCCGCCTGGCCCATGCACGTCTCCCAGCGCTTGGCGGCCGCCGTCACGGACGGATCCTTGGCGGCCTGCTCCAGCGTGAGCGAGTCCTGGAGGGCCAGCCACGGCCAGTCGGCCTTCGTCGAGCCCTTGTCCAGGGTGAGCGTGGCCCGGTCCAGGCAGCCGCGGTCGGCGGCGGTGCCGTACAGGCGGTGCCGGGCGGGTTTGGGGAGCTTGCCGGCCCAGGCGCCCGTGGTGTCGGGCGAGGGCGGCCGGGCGAGGTGATAGCCGTAGGTCCTGGCCGCCTCGATGTCGGCCACGCCGTAACGGCGGGAGTTGCCGGGGTCCACCGCGGCGAGGGCGGCGGCGTCCTCCGCGGGTGGGTCGATCGTGATGCCCTGCTTGCGCATGCACTGCACGACGAGTTGGTTGTGGGCGTTGCCCAGGACGGCCCGCTGCTCGGGAGTGGTCTTGTAGGCGTCGAACGGCAGCACCAGCTCCGACACCGAGGAGACGCCTTTCACCGGCGCTCGCGGCGCGGGCTCGTCGGCGGCGCAGGCCGTGACCGTGGTCAGCAGCAGTGCGCCCGCGAGGAGTCCGCGACAGCCGGTTTCCGGCGGCCAAGCCCGGAAACCGGCACTCCCGTTACTGCTCAGCGGCACCAGATGTCGAGCGCGCTGGCGCGGTTGTTGCCGATGGCGTTGTTCGCCAGGAAGCCGTCGTTCGAGTTGTGCATGAACGTGCTGTGGGCTCCCGTGTACCCCGGGTGCTGCCAGAGGGTGGCGCTGCAGCCGATGCGGTTCCTGACAGAGCTGGTCTCGTTGTCCATGGTCTCCCAGGAGTTGCTGAAGTCCCAGTTCAGCCAGTTGTTGTCGGCGAAGTCCGAGTCGTCCTCGATGAAGTCACGCCAGTGGTCGACCTGACCGCGGTTGTAGTCGAAGCTGGCGTACAGGCAGACTCGACCGCCGTAGCAGGTCGAGCGGGGGCTGGCCACCGCTGCGGTGGCCGGCACGACCGCGGTCAACAGCGCGGCCGCGGCGACGATGCCGGCGGCCTTTCTCGATAGCCTCACAGGTCTCTCCTCGGTGAGTCGTTTCGACCTCGTAACCTAACGTGCAAGATCGATCACGAGTCGCTATGACTCGCCGCACGATCAAGGGCTGCGCGCCCGTGGATCGGGTCGCGTGCCCGGCACGCCGAGGACCACTGGTATCAGTGGTACGACCTGCAAGTTCCTCGCGTTGACACAACACTTGCCAGCTTTGGTAGGCCCCCAGGGGAACCTGTGGGCTATTCGGGAAGGGCGGCCGGATTCTGCGCGAGCAGGCCGCCGTCCACCCGGTGCTCGGCCCCGGTGATGAACGACGAGCGCGGCCCCGCCAGGAACGCCACCAGCTCGGCCACCTCCTCAGGGCGGCCCACCCGGCCCAGCGGGTGGGAGCGGCCCCATTGCGCGACCTGCTCCTCCTGCGACAGGTCGCCCCGCCACAGGTCCGCCGCCCAGCGCAGCATCGGGGTGTCCACCGAGCCCGGGCAGACCACGTTTACCCGGATGCCGTCGGCGGCGTGGTCGAGCGCCATGGCCCTGGTCAGGCCGTTGAGCGCGGCCTTGCTCGCGGTGTAGGCGGCCACCTGCGCCTGCGAGGAGAACGCCTGCACCGACGACATGATCACGATCGAGCCGCCGCCGCGGGCCCTCAGCTTGGGGACGGCCGCCTTGCAGGTGAGGTAGACGCCCTTGAGGTTGATGTCGAGCACCTCGTCCCAGACCTCCTCCGGGGTGTCCTCGACCGTGCCGTAGCGCTGCACGCCCGCGCAGGTGACGACGACGTCGAGCCCGCCGTACCTGGTCACGGCCAGGTCCACCAGGTCGCGCATGTCGCCGGCCCGGCGCACGTCGGCGACCACGCCGGTGACGCTCTCGGTGTCGAGCGCCGCGTCCTTGTCGACCCCGCAGAACACCACGGACGCCCCGCCGTCGGCCAGCCGGTCCACCACGGCCCGCCCGATGCCCATCGAACCACCCGTGACCAGCGCCACTTTCCCGCTGAACTCACTCATGCGCCCTCCTTCGTCGGGCGCATGAGTGATTCACTACTGCGTCTAATTGTTCGTTCGCTACGCTCACTCACGCCAGAACCTCCGCGCGCATTCTCAACACCTTCGTCTCGTGCGGGCCCAGGACGAGGGCCGTGCCGTTGTCCACCGCGGCGGCCAGGCCGTCGGTCGGCATGCTGGAGAACGGTTCGAGCCCCAGCGTGTACGCCCGTCCCCACCAGGGGTAGCCGGTGGACGCGCCGAGCTCCTGCCACATCCACAGGTACGGCAGGAGAGTCGCATCCCACTCCACCCGCATACCGATATCCCCCGAAATTTCGTACCAACCCTCGTCGAAGCCCGTCACGTAGACGATGTCGCTCGGCGACCCCGGCTCCTGCACCACGCTCAGGTCGGTCTCGCCGCCGCCGTCGGCCGGGACGACGGGCCACTCCCACGGCCCGCCTGCCCGGACCCGGCGGCCCGCCGGATTTATCGCGCTTTCGTGGGGGATCACCTTGACGCCTTCCGGCAGCCTGATCCGGGCGCCGGGACGCAGGAACGGCAGGCCGTACACGATGTGCTGCCCCCACATGGCGTGCAGCGGGAGATCGGCCTCGTTGGTGGCCCGGCCCTCGATCTCCAGCGCCGCCGTGCCCGACCTGAGCCTGAAGACCTTCTCCATCCGGTACGGGAGCCGCCGCGTCCGTACGCTGAGCCGTACCGCGACCTCCTCCTCGGAGTCGGCCACGACCTCGCAGCGCCACGGCAGCCCGGAGACCTCCCCGTGCTGCGCCAGCCGCGCGCCCCGATACTCGCTGGGCGCGCCGCCGTTCGGAAAGACCTCCTGCCAGCCGCCCTCGTAGTGGTCGATGAACTGGGCGACGTCGTCGGCCGCACCCTGGAGGTGGTCGTGCGGGTTGCGCAGGCCCTGCGGGGAGAGCCAGACGAAGTCCGTGTCGGTGGGCTTGTGCAGAAATTCCAGCACATCGCCGCCTTTGTCCGGCAGGACGGTCACGCGTATCCGCTCGTTCTCCAGCACGACCGCCCGCAGCCCGTCGATCGTGACGGGCCGCAGGCGGGCCGCCCAGTTACGCCTCACTGGAAGGTCACATCCAGGAATCTCGGCCGGTAGATGGTCACGTCCCGGTAGTGGTCGGTGTTCACGAAGCTGTTGACGTTATAGGAGATCACGAGACCGTTGCCCGCGACCTCGGGATGAGCGTGGGCGTTGTAGGTGAAGATGTTCCCCTTGGTCTCGGGGGTCGTGTAGACGTGCTGCTTGCCGGTGAACGGGCCGAACGGGGAGCACGAGGTGTAGGCCACGATGTTGGGGCTCAGCACTTCGGTCGTGTCATGCGTGATCAGGACATATCCGGATCCGACCTTGGTGACGCTGTACTCGTTCGCGACGCCGCTCATGACGCGCGCCGAGTCGGCCTCGTTCGGGGACCAGGTGCCGTCCGCCTTCAGGAACTCCCACGTGCCCAGCAGGCTCTGCCCGCTGACCCTGGCGACGTGCATGTACTTGGGGGAGCCGAGGTCCTCGACGCCGTACACGTAGGTGTATCCGCCGTCCTTCAGGATCGCGGAGGCCCACGCCACGCCGTGCCCGGACGGCAGGTCGGTGACGCTGACGGGCGCGTTCAGCCGGCCCGGGGCGAACCTGGCCACCACGTTCCGGTGCCAGCGCCAGTCCCACGCGCCGGTGCCGTAGCGCTCGTACTCCTGGTAGGTGACCTCCACGAGCCCGCCGGCCACCGTCGCGTCGCCGGCCCAGTACCAGTGGTTCTGGTCGCGCGGAGGCATGACGGCGGTCGGCGCGGCGGCGGTGCCGTCGTGGATCGTGGACAGCCTGCCGTCGCGCTCGACGGCGAAGGAGTTGTTCAGGAAGACCGTGTCCCCGCCCTCCCCGACCACGGGCGGGCGCGAGCCGTCGGCGTTCACCCGGCCGAGGAACGTGTCGGAGAAGATCCACAGCTCCTTGCCGTTCGGCAGCTTGACCGAGTAGGTGCCGTCGGCGCCCGTCCAGTCGTCCAGCCGGCTGTTGTCGTTGCCGTAGTTGGTGAAAAGGCTGGTCAGGCGGGCGTCGGTCGTGGTTGCCTTGACGGTCGGGCCGCACGCGGCCTTCGGTGCGGCCGGTGGCTGCTGTTGCTGGGCCACCGAGGGGACGGGTTTGGGCGGGGCGGCCCAGGCTTGCTGCGGTACGGCCGTCAGGCCGGCCAACGCGATGGCGAGGGGTGCTAAGGCGGAGCGGAATCGCGTCATCACTCGTCCTTGGGGGAGGGAAGTTCCCTACAGTTCTAGTCATTAGATCACTTACTGTCTAGGGCCCTCTCACACTCGGCTGAATCAGATCGTTGGAGTTCGGAGGTGATCCTCAGCGAGCTGCACTAGGGTGAGTGACTTCCTGAAATATCCGTAAATATCCGTTATGGGGGTCGTATGCCGGTCACTCGCCGAGATCTGCTCAAGGTCGGCGCCGGAGCCGCGGCGGCGGCTCTGGCAGGCACGGAGACGGCGGCGGCCGCCGCCTCCGCAGCGGGCCGGTTCGACCTGGCGGCGCCCGCCGGCCAGCTGATCTGGAAGAAGGCGCTGTACGACGAGACCGTGCTGCAGTCGTTCGCCTTCGACAACGCCCACGGGCACATCTACCTGGCCCAGCTGAAGAACGGCTCGGGCTCGGCGGCGGCCGGGGATCTCTGCGTGACCAAGCTGAGCCTGTCCGGATCGGTGCTCGGCCACATGTACCTCAAGGGCTTCGGCCACGGCGTGCAGATCGGCGTCGAGCCGTCGGGCAGCTCCGCCTACCTGTGGACGGAGACCGACGCGGTCGCCGACGGCTCGGGGAACGCGTGGGGGCGGAGGCTGGCGAGGTTCAAGTTCGTCAACGGCCAGACGCTCACGCCGTCGTCCTCGGCGCTCACCAAGTACACCCTGATCTCGGGCGCGACCAGCACCACCTGCGCCATCGACCCGTCCACCAACCGGCTGATCATGCGCTGCCGGGTCGGCGGCCAGGCGCGGTTCGTGGCGTACTCGCTGGCGGCGGTCAAGGCGGGCACGGCCAAGAAGCTGTACGACGTCGCGCAGCCGTCCGGCCTGGGCGTCTTCCAGGGCTACACGGCTTACGGCAACTACCTCTACCTGCTCGACGGCACGGCCTACGGCCCCTCCAACCCCGCGCCGGGCAACACGTACATCACCTGCGTCGACCTGCGCACGGGCGCCAAGGTCCAGCGCTCGCTCAGCCAGGCGGGCAAGTCCCTGGACTACCGCGAGCCGGAGGGCATGGCGATCCAGATCGTCTCGGGACGGCCCAGGCTGTGCCTCGGCCTCGCCTCGGGCGTCGCGGGGGCCCGCAAGGCCAGCATCTTCTACAAGTCCGCCCTCGTCTGAGGAACAGACCGCGTCCGCGGCGACGGAAATCGAATGACGCGAGGTTCAGGTCGCGTTGCTCCGCGGGCAGGTCGCGAGCTCGTGGCGGCCGTGCGCCTGAGGAGACGGCCCTTCTGCGCGGTGTCGCGGCCGGCTGAGCGGCGGAAAATGTGGTGACCGCGCCGGAAGGGGCCCGGTAGCCTGCCGGGATGGGCCACGTCGAAGTAGGACATCTCACGTACGTGCTGCCCGACGGGCGGCCCCTGCTCAACGACGTGTCCTTCCGGATCGGCGAAGGCGTCAAAGCGGCGCTCGTCGGGCCCAACGGCGCGGGCAAGACCACGCTCATGCGGCTGATCGCCGGTGACCTCCAGCCGGTCGACGGCAGCGTGGCGAGCTCCGGCGGGCTGGGCGTGATGCGGCAGTTCATCGGCAGCGTGCGCGACGGGAGCAGCGTGCGCGACCTGCTGCTCGGCGTCGCCCCGCCGGCGGTGCGCAAGGCGGCCGAGCGGCTCGACGCGGCCGAGCTGGTCATGATGGAGCGCGACGACGAGAAGACGCAGATGCGTTACGCGCAGGCCATCAGCGACTACACCGACGCGGGTGGCTACGACATCGAGGTGTTGTGGGACACGTGTACGGTGGCCGCGCTCGGCGTCTCGTACGAAAGGGTGAAATATCGGGACGTGTCCACGCTGTCCGGCGGCGAGCAGAAGCGGCTCGTCCTGGAGGCGCTGCTGCGCGGCCCCGACCAGACGCTGCTGCTCGACGAGCCCGACAACTACCTCGACGTCCCCGGCAAGGAGTGGCTGGAGCAGCAGCTCAGGGAGACGCCCAAGACCGTGCTGCTGGTCAGCCACGACCGCCAGCTCCTGGCGAACGCGGCCGACCGCATCGTGACCGTCGAGTCCGGCAACATCTGGATCCATGGCGGCGGGTTCGGCACGTACACCGAGGCCCGCAAGGCCCGCAACGAACGCCTCGACGAGCTGCGCAGGCGCTGGGACGAAGAGCACGCCAAGCTCAAGGCCCTGGTCAACATGCTCAAGAACAAGGCGAGATACAACGACGGCATGGCCGCCCCCTACCACGCTGCCCAGACCCGGTTGCGCAAGTTCGTGGAGGCGGGCCCGCCCGAGACGCCCCCCAACGACCAGAACATCAAGATGCGCCTCAGGGGAGGCCGCACCGGCAAGCGCGCGATCACCTGCGAGGTGCTCGAGCTCACCGGTCTCATGAGCCCGTTCGACCTGGAGGTCTGGTACGGCGAACGCGTCGCGGTCCTCGGCTCCAACGGCTCGGGCAAGTCCCACTTCCTGCGCCTGCTGGCCGGAGAGCCGGTCAACCACGAGGGGGTCGCCAAGCTCGGCGCCCGCGTGGTCCCCGGCCACTTCGCCCAGACGCACGCCAGGCCCGACCTGCTCGGCCGCACCCCGGTCGAGATCGTCATGACCGAGCACGCCAAGCTCAAGAACGAGGCCATGAAGACGCTGGCCCGCTACGAGCTGGCGGGGCTGATCGCCGAACAGCGGTTCGACACGCTCTCCGGCGGGCAGCAGGCCCGGCTGCAGATCCTGCTGCTCGAACTGTCCGGGGCCACGTTGCTGCTGCTCGACGAGCCGACCGACAACCTCGACCTGGCCAGTGCGGAGGCGCTGCAGGCCGGCCTCGACGCGTTCGACGGCACGGTCGTGGCGGTCACCCACGACCGCTGGTTCGCCGCCGACTTCGACCGCTACCTGGTCTTCGGCTCCGACGGCACGGTCTACGAGTCGTCCGAGCCCGTTTGGGACGAGGCCAGGGTCGTACGTCCCCGTTAAAGAGTTGGTACGCCTGGCGCGTGTCCTCTGCCAGCCGTGCCCATGCACGGGTTATCACGGCAAAGTGATCCCGCGCAGCCGAACCGTCAGCCTGCTCGCACTCTGCGCACTCGGGGCGATCTGCCTCTCCGGGTGCGCGAGCGAGAAGCGACCCGTGCAAGAGCTCAAGCCCCTTGCGCTCAAGGAGCAGGTCTCCAATATCGTCAAATCCGCCGACGGGTACGCCGTCACCTGGGCGGGTGTGCTCAGCAACGCCAACCCGTGGCACTTCGGCGAGCACGTGGTGGCCACGATCGTCGGACACGACGCCAAGGGCACCGAGGTGGTCAGGATGGACCAGCCGCTCGACGCCGTGCCGCCGGGCGGTTCGCTGGCCTTCACCGGCCAGGCCACCGCATCCGAGAAGCCGGCGAAGGTGACGATCCAGTACCGTCCCGCGCGCTGGCGGGCGGCGGCGCGGATTCCCTCCGCGTTCCAGCGGTTCCCTGTGAGCCGAGTCCAGACATTGCCCCAGAAAGACGGCTCATACCTTATTACTGGATATGTCGGCAATCCCTATCAAATGTCGGCCAGCAGTCTCGTCGTGAACGCGCTGCTGCGCGACAAAGCGGGCAAACTCCTCGGCGGCGGGAGCACATTCGTGGACGACGTCAAAACCGGAAGCCCGCCGCGATTCATCCTCACCGTGTCAGGGCTGCCCCAAGGGACAAAGGTCGCGAGGACCGACATCACGGCCAGGACCTGGGGCTCGACCGGCCGTCCCTACGAGGAGCTGGCGCTCGCCGGAGCCGCACCGGTCCATACCGTCAAGCCGGTGACCGAGCCGTTCTCGGTAGATCGGAGCACACAGGTCGTGTCGGAGCATAAACAATGAATTGGGTAAAATCCAAAGGCGTTGTTATACCGACACCCCGAAAGCGGTAGAACTACTAGTTACCAATCAATTACCTTCGGTCATATGAATGACCGCGTCCTGGTCGAAGCACTCCGCGCCCGTGACCCGGGCGCGCTCGCCGCGCTCTATGACACGTACGCGGAGAGCGTCTACCGCTACTGCTGGTCCCTCCTGCTGAACGCGGACAGCGCCCAGGTGGCGCTCCGCGACACCCTCATCGCGGCGGAGGCGCACGCGGGCGCGCTGGCCGACCCGGACAGGCTGCGCACCTGGCTGTACGCGCTGGCCCGCGCCGAGTGCCTGCGCCGCCGGGCCGCCGCGCTGCCGGGGTCCGCCGAGGCCCTGGCCAAGGCGCCGCCGCCGCACGACGCGGCCGACGCCGACCTGCGGGTCATGGCCTGGAACGCCGTCCAGAGCCTGCCCGTCGCCGACCGCGAGGCCCTGGAGCTCACGTACCGGCACTCGCTGCCCGCGCCGGAGCTGGCCCAAGTGCTGGGGACGCGGCAGGTCGAGCAGGTCCTGGAGGGGGCGCGCGAGCGGCTGCGCGACGCGATCACCGCCGAGATCCTCGCCTTGAAGGGCCCGTACGACTGCCCGCAGCGGGCCGCGATCCTGGCCGGGTTCTCCGGCGAGCTGACCCAGGAGATGCGCGAGCGCCTGGTCCGGCACCTGCGGCGCTGCGAGACCTGCGCGCCGCACCGCACCCGCGAGGTGTCGCCCGCCAAGGTCCTCGGCCTGCTGCCCCAGCAGACCCTGCCCGACACGCTCCGCCTGCGGGTGATGAGCTGCTTCGTCGACCCCGAACTCCTGCCGTACCGCCGTTACGTCGCCAGGCGTACGGGCAACCTGGGCGCCGCCGGATTTCCCGTTCCCGCGGACAGGAACGTTCGAGGGTGGCCTAAGGCGCTGGCAGGCGCGCTGGCGGCGGTCGCGGCCGTGGTGGCGATAGCGCTGATCTTCCACCAGTTCGAGACCGAGGAGGGCGGGGTGTCGGGGGTGGCGACGGCCGCGTTCCCGGCCACGGGCGAACCGCCCGCCATCCACCTGCCCTGGCGCTCCGACTCCCCGGACGTGGTGGTGACGGGCGATCCCGTCCTGGACAGCAGGACCACCCGTCCGATCGGCGTCACCGGCGTCCCGATGCTGGTGCCGTCCGTCGCGCCGGTCCGCGACTCCGTACGCTCCTCGCCTGAGGCCGAGGCGCCCGCCTCCCACGACCCCTCCGACCCTCCTCCGCCCTCGGACTGGCAATCCCCGACGTACGTCCCCCAGCTTCCACCGTCCCCGCCGACGCACCGGCCACCGGCGGGCGGCCCACCGCATGAGGACAACCCGCCACCCTCCGCCCCCGGCACCCGAACCCCCTGCCCCACCCCGACCCCCACCCCGGTCCAAACCCCCACCCAGACCCCCACCCCACCCACCACGACCACCCCCACCGAAGCCCCCTCACCCACCACCACCGGCTGACCGGTCCACCGGGGGCTTGATGCCGCCCTCGTCTGAATCTGCGAGCCGCGATCACGTTACGTGAGTGAATTGCCGGGAACTGTGTGCATAGAGTAACCATGTGTTTCCGGGGGGACCAATGCGCGCATTCCGGGCCGGGCTCCTCGTGTGCTGCCTGGTCGTCGCTCTGTGCCCGCCCGTCGTGGCCGACCCCGTCCCCTCCTCGCGGGAGGTGCGCAAGGCCCGGCAGGCCGCGCAGGACCGTTCGCGGGAGCTGGGGGCGGCCAGCGCCCACCTGGCCACCGCGCAGGCGCGGTTGGACGGGATGGCGGCCGCGGTGGAGCGGCTGGTGGAGGCGTACAACGGCGAGCTGGTCAGGCTGCAGCAGGCCGACCAGACCTACGCGCAGGCCAGGGCGCGGCTGGCGTCGGCGGACGCGGAGGTCGAGCGGGCCAGGCAGGCCGTCGCGCTGCTTGCGGCGCAGAGCTACGGCGGGCTGGGGCTGATGACCCCGGTCGTCAGCATGATCGTCGATCAGGGCGACCGAGAGGGCGTCCTGCGCAGAGCGGGCCTGCTGGCGCAGATGAGGAGCGAGCAGTCGGCGACTCTCGGCAGCATGCGCGACGCGCAGGAGGTGGCCGCCATCCTGCGTACGCAGGCCGCGAACGCCTACGCCGCCCACCGGGTCCTCTCGGAGCGGGTCGCGCTGGCCAAGACCGTGGCCGAGCAGGCGGTGGCCCGGCAGCGGCAGGAGACGACGGAGCTGCAGGCCCGTACGGTGGTCCTCCAGCGCCGGGTGGACGCGGCGCGCACCCGCGCGGAGCTGCTGGCCAGGCAGCGGGCCGCGGCGCTGCAGAGCATGGCCACCGGCGGCTCGGCCATGGGGGACGTGGCGGCCGACTGGGCGCTGACCCAGCTGGGCAAGGCGTACGTGTGGGCGGCCGCGGGCCCGGACACGTACGACTGCTCAGGGCTCGTGATGCGGGCCTGGGAGAAGGTGGGCATACAGCTGGACCACTGGACGGGCACCCAGTGGACGTCGGGCCCGCACGTGCCGCTGGACCAGCTCAGACGGGGCGACCTGCTGTTCTTCGGCTACGTCAGCAGCGACCCGGGCACCATCCACCACGTCGGGATCTACGTCGGCAACGGTCAGATGGTGC
Source organism: Nonomuraea sp. NPDC049625 (assembly GCF_040675285.1). Lineage (NCBI taxonomy): Bacteria > Bacillati > Actinomycetota > Actinomycetes > Streptosporangiales > Streptosporangiaceae > Nonomuraea > Nonomuraea sp. NPDC049625. Next base: position 33,838 of record NZ_JBFAOQ010000015.1, read on the forward strand.
ACGCGCCGCAGACCGGCGACGTCGTACGGGTCGCCTCGATCTGGCGCGGGGACCTGGTGGGCGCCACCAGGCCCCGCTGAGGGGGTCAGTGGTGACCCTCCTCCTTGGCCCGGCGGAAGGAACGCTCGATCTCGGCCTCGGCCTCGATGCGGCCGACCCAGTTGGCGCCCTCGACGGACTTGCCCGGCTCCAGATCCTTGTAGACCTCGAAGAAGTGCTGGATCTCCAGGCGGTCGAACTCCGACACGTGATGGATGTCCTGGATGTGGTGCATCCGCGGGTCGGTCGAGGGGACGCAGAGGACCTTGTCGTCTCCGCCCTTCTCGTCCGTCATCCTGAACATGCCCACCGCCCGGCAGGTGATGTAGCACCCGGGGAAGGTCGGCTCCTGCAGCAGCACCAGCGCGTCCAGCGGGTCGCCGTCCTCGCCGAGGGTGTTCTCGATGAAGCCGTAGTCGGCGGGGTACTGCGTGGAGGTGAACAGGAGCCTGTCGAGCCTGATCTTCCCGGTCTCGTGGTCCACTTCGTACTTGTTCCGATTCCCCTTCGGAATCTCAACGACGACGTCGAACTCCACCGCGGTCCTTTCTCATGGGCCGATTCCGCTTCACCGGGCAGTGCCTGGTTCGGCTTCGTCTCCCGCACTCAAGCCCCCGGGGACCCCCGGTTGGGCGTTAATGTCTCGTAGGCGAACACAGGAGAGAGGCAGACGACGTGGCGCGGCACGACCGGTGGGTGATGTTGACCACTCTCGCCGTGCTGCAGGCCCTGACGATCGTCATCGGCGTTTACGCGATGACCACCGACTTCAGCCTGGGCGCGTTGACGAGGCAGTCTCCACCGACCAAGCCGACGGCGTCCCCGCCGGAAGGGTCTTCCTCCGTCCCCGTGGTCACCTCAGGGCCTGTGCTGGCCCAGCTTTCGGTGAAGTCAGGGGGCGGACCTCTCCCGACTAAGGGTACTTTGACGCGCCAGCTCACCAGCGCCCTGGGTGACGAAGCGCTCGGCTCTCATGTGGGTGCGGTGGTGCTCGACGCGGCCACCGGCGAACGGATTTTCGCCGCCAACGCCGACGTCCCCATCGTCCCGGCCTCGACCACGAAGATCGTCACGTGTTCCGCGGCCCTCGCCTCCCTCGGCCCGGACACGCGTCTGTCCACCAGGGTCGTCCAGGGCGCGAAGCCGGGCACGGCCATCCTGGTCGGGGGCGGCGACCCGATGCTGGCCGGCCCGTCGGCGAAACCGACGTACCCGAAGCAGGCCAGCCTGGCCACCCTGGCGGCCCGCACGGCCGCCACCCTCAAGTCGCAAAACGTTCGAAAAATCACCCTTTCGTACGACACCTCGTTGTTCGTCGGTTCACCGATCGCGCCCGGCTGGAAGCCGAACTACGTCCCGGACGGCGAGGTCGCTCCCGTCTACGCCTTGACCATCGACGAAGGCCGCCAGAATCCCCGTTTCCATCAGCCCCGGGTCGCCAACCCGCCCCAGTACGCCGCCGCGGCCTTCGCCAAGTTGCTGGCCAAGCAGGGGATCACGGTCTCCAGGTCCGTGAAGCCCGACAAGGCCCCGGCAGGTGCCCCCGAGCTGGGCCGGGTGGACTCCGCCCCGATCTACTCCCTCGTCGAGCACACGCTCACCCGAAGTGACAACGACATGGCCGAGGCCCTGGCCAGGCACGTGGCCATCAAGGAAGGCCAGGAGGCGTCGTTCGAAGGGGGCAACAAGGCGGTTGTGGCGGTGCTCCAGCGGCTCGGGGCCGCGCAGGGGATCTCGCTCTCCGACGGCAGCGGCCTGTCCACCCGCAACCGCATCAGCCCCAGCGCCCTGGCCAAGCTGATCGCCATGGCCGGCTCCACGAGCCAGCCCAACCTGCACGCCGTCGCCTCCGGCATGCCGATCGCGGGCTTCTCCGGCACGCTGGGGAACGGCCGGCGGTTCACGGGCAGCGACAGCAGGGGGCAGGTGGGGCTCGTACGCGCCAAGACCGGCACGCTGAACAACGTCAACACGCTGGCGGGCATGGCGACCACGAAGGACGGGCGGCTGGTGACCTTCGCGTTCATGGCGGACCGCGTCCCGGTCACGGCCGAACCCGTACTCGACCGCCTCGCCGCCACCGTGGCAAGGTCCTGATCGGCGATCCCTGGGATGGTCGCTCCTTCGCAGGTTGGGCATCGAGCACGTACGGTGGACGGTATGCAGGTGATCGACTGGGATCTGGCCGTCACGACCGGCACGCGCCTGGTGCGCCCCGGTCCTCAAGTGAGCCGGGAGGAGGCCAGGCAGGCCGTCACCGAGCTCCGTACCCTGTCGCGTGAGGCCGAGGGCCACGTGCGCGAGTTCACCAAGATCCACGCGGAGGCCGCGCCGCAGGCCGCGACCATCGTCGACCGGCCCGGCTGGATCAAGGCGAACGTCGAGGGCTTCCGCGTGGTGCTCGAGCCGTTGACGGAGCGCATGGGCAGCGGCGACAACCAGCCGCCCGCCATCGTCACCGCCGTGGGCTCCCGCATCACGGGCGTCGAGGTCGGGGCCGTCCTGGCCTTTCTCGCCTCGCGGGTCCTCGGGCAGTACGAGCTGTTCCTCCCGCCCGACCCCACGGGCCAGGAGCCCGCGGGCCGGCTGACGCTCGTCGCCCCCAACATCGTCCACGCCGAGCGCGAGATGGGCGTCGACCCGCACGACTTCCGTCTGTGGGTGTGCCTGCACGAGGAGACGCACCGGGTGCAGTTCACGGGTGTGCCGTGGCTGCGCGAATACGTCCGGTCGCAGATGACCGAGTTCCTGCTCGCCTCCGACCTCGACCTGCCCACGCTGCTCGAACGCCTCCGCAGCGCCGCCGACACGGTGGCCGACGTGGTGCGCGGCGGGGAGGGCAACCTCATCGACGCCATCCAGTCGCCGGGGCAGAAGGAGATCCTCGACCGCCTGACGGCCGTGATGACCCTGGTGGAGGGGCACGGCGACTACGTCATGGACGCGGTCGGCCCGTCCGTGGTGCCCTCGGTGGGCGACATCCGCGCCAAGTTCGCCCAGCGCCGGGAGGGCGGCTCCCGCCTCGACCGTACGGTGCGGCGGCTGCTGGGGATCGACCTCAAGATGAAGCAGTACGCGGAGGGGTCGGCGTTCGTGCGGAAGGTGGTGGACCGGGTGGGGATGGATGGCTTCAACAAGATCTGGACCTCTCCCGAGACGCTTCCGACGACGTCGGAGATCTCCGACCCGGACGCCTGGATCAGCCGCGTCATCGGCACCCCGGCCCTCCCGGCCTGACCCTCCCGGCCCGCCCCGGCCCCTTACGCCAGCGACCGCCCAGCGGGCTGCGAAGGCGGCCGGCGGTGGGCGGGTGGCGCAAGTGCCTCGTGATGCAGGTGCATGAGGCCAACGCTCCGTCCCCTTGGGGTGCCGCGCCGATAGGGCGTGGTGCGGGGGAGTTCGGCGCCCCGCGCCGGTGAGCGGCATGGCGCAGGTGGCGGGCCGCGGAGGTGGCGGGCGTTGGTGGGCGGCGCTGGCGGCGGACGGTTGGCGGCGGGCGCGGGTGGCGCAGGCAACGGGCAGCGCGCGTGGTGCTGGGGTGGGCGGCGGGGGGTGAGAATGGCACCCGTGGGTCCACATCCAGCCGTAGCCGACGTGCGCCGGGCAGTGCGTGAGGCGCTGGCCGACGTCGAGAAAGGCGCGCTCGTGCTGGCCGCCTGCAGCGGCGGGGCCGACTCCCTGGCGCTGGCGGCGGCGCTGGCGTTCGTGGCGCCCAGGACGGGCCTCAGGGCAGGGCTGCTCACCGTGGATCACCAGCTTCAGCCCGGCTCGGCCGAGCGGGCCCGGACGGTCGCGGACATCGGGGCCCGCCGGCTGGATCTGAGCCCGGCCGAGGTGCTCACCGTCACGGTCGGCGCCGAGGGCGGCCCCGAGGCGGCGGCGCGGGACGCGAGGTACGCCGCGCTGGCCCAGGCGGCGGACCGGCTCCAGGCGGAGGCGGTCCTGCTCGGGCACACCCGCGACGACCAGGCGGAGACGGTGCTCCTGGGCCTGGCCAGGGGGAGCGGCGTCAGGTCCCTGTCCGGGATGGCGGCACGCAGCGGGCGCTACCGCAGGCCGTTCCTGAACATCCCCAGGGCCACCACCGTCAAGGCCTGCGAGGCCATGGGGCTCGACCCCTGGGACGACCCCCACAACGAGGACCCCCGCTACACGAGGGTCCGCGTGCGAAGGAGGGTCCTGCCCGTCCTCGAGGCGGAATTGGGCCCCGGGGTGGCCGAGGCGCTCGCGAGGACCGCGGGGATGGCGCGGGAGGACGCCGACGCTCTCGATCAATGGGCCGAATCGGCGTACCAAAATTGCGCTCTTAGCGATATTCCGGGATCGGTGACACTGGCCTTGCCAGAGCTGGAGAAGCTCCCCGACGCCGTCAGGCGGCGGGTGCTGCGGCGGGCGGCCATCGCGGCGGGAACCCCGTCAGGGGCCCTCTCGGCCACGCACGTGCTGGCCGTGGACCGGCTGGTCACGAGCTGGCGCGGGCAGAAGGCCGTGGACCTGCCCGGGGGTCTGTCCGCTGTCCGGCGGTATGGCACCCTGATACTCGCCATCAGTCCCATCGCATAAGGAACCACAGGTGGACGCTGCCGACATGGGCCATGACCTGGAAAATGTCCTCATTCCCGAGGACAAGCTCCAGGCCAAGATCAAAGAGCTTGCCGGGCGGATCGACGAGGACTACGCGGGTAAAGACTTGCTGCTCGTGGGCGTGCTGAAGGGCGCCGTCATGGTGATGGCCGACCTGGCCAGATCCCTGCACGTGCCCGTGCAAATGGATTGGATGGCGGTGTCGTCGTACGGCGCGGGCACGAAGTCATCCGGCGTCGTACGCGTGCTGAAAGACCTCGACACCGACATCTTGGGCCGCGACGTGCTGATAGTCGAGGACATCATCGACTCCGGCCTGACCCTGCACTGGCTGTTGGAAAACCTGAAGTCGCGTAATCCCGCCTCACTTGAGATCTGCACCGCGCTGCGGAAACCCGACGCGGTGAAGGTGCCGATCGATGTGAAATACGTGGGGTTCGACATTCCCAACGAGTTCGTCATCGGTTACGGCCTCGACTACGCCGAGCGATACCGGAATCTGCCGTTCATCGGCACACTCGCCCCACACGTTTACAAGTAGCAATCTGGACCTCGGCCGGGAACACCGCGCACCGTGACGTACGTTGATAGGGCAAGGCCGGTGCAGCGGGCGGGTCCCCCCGTGCGCTCTGCCGGTGTACCTTCAGACTCCTGGAGGGTGACCGCGTGTCCCCCTCGGGTAGTCAGAAGTCGCGGTGCCGGATGCCGCGGCCCCGGGCCAGCCCGGGGTTCCAGGCCATGGTCAGGAAGGGACGGGCCCGCAAGGGGTTCCGCATCGGATGGATCTCAAGCGATTTACACGTGGGCCACTGCTGTGGATCCTGGGCATCGTCGTGCTGCTCCTACTCGTCACTCAGCTTTGGAGTGGCGGCGGTAATTACAAGCAGGCCGACACGTCACTGGTTCTCCAGCAGATTCGCGCCGGAAACGTCAGCAACGCCAAGATTGTCGACAAGGACAACCGGATCGAGGTGACGCTGACCAACCCCATCACGGTCAAGGCCGGCGACGCCCCGACGAAGCTGATCCAGTCCAACTGGGTCACCGGTTACGGCAGCAAGCTGACCGACGAACTCCAGGCTCAGTACGAGGCCGGCAAGACCAAGAGCTTCACCACCGAGGTGCCCCAGGAGAACTTCCTGGTCAGCATCCTGGTGAGCTTCCTGCCGATCGTCTTCATCGTGCTGATCTTCCTGTTCATCATGAACCAGATGCAGGGTGGCGGCTCCCGGGTGATGAACTTCGGCAAGTCGAAGGCCAAGCTCATCACCAAAGACACCCCCAAGACGACTTTCGCCGACGTCGCAGGCGCCGACGAGGCCATCGAGGAGCTCCAGGAGATCAAGGAGTTCCTGCAGGCCCCGGCCAAGTTCCAGGCGATCGGCGCCAAGATCCCCAAGGGCGTGCTGCTGTACGGCCCGCCCGGCACCGGTAAGACCCTGCTGGCCCGTGCCGTGGCCGGTGAGGCGGGCGTGCCGTTCTACTCGATCTCCGGTTCCGACTTCGTCGAGATGTTCGTCGGTGTCGGCGCCTCGCGTGTGCGCGACCTGTTCGAGCAGGCGAAGGCCAACGCCCCGGCGATCATCTTCATCGACGAGATCGACGCCGTCGGCCGCCACCGCGGCGCCGGCCTGGGCGGCGGTCACGACGAGCGCGAGCAGACGCTCAACCAGCTGCTCGTCGAGATGGACGGCTTCGACGTCAAGGGCGGCGTGATCCTCATCGCCGCGACCAACCGGCCCGACATCCTCGACCCGGCGCTGCTGCGCCCGGGCCGTTTCGACCGGCAGGTCACCGTCGACCGCCCCGACCTCGAGGGCCGCAAGGGCATCCTCAAGGTCCACGGCCGCGGCAAGCCGTTCGCCCCCAACGTCGACCTCGACGTCATCGCGCGCCGCACCCCCGGGTTCACCGGCGCCGACCTGGCCAACGTGATCAACGAGGCCGCCCTGCTCACCGCGCGGGCCGACCAGAAGCTGATCACGATGGACGTCCTCGAGGAGTCGATCGACCGCGTCATGGCAGGGCCCGAGCGCAAGTCGCGGGTCATGTCCGACAAGGAAAAGAAGATGATCGCCTACCACGAGGGCGGTCACGCGCTGGTGGCGCACGCGCTGCCCAACTCCGACCCGGTCCACAAGATCACGATCCTGTCCCGCGGACGCGCCCTCGGTTACACGATGACGCTGCCGATGGAGGACAAGTTCCTGGCCACCAGGTCGGAGATGATGGACCAGCTCGCGATGCTGCTCGGCGGCCGCGCGGCGGAGGAGCTCGTCTTCCACGAGCCCACCACCGGCGCCTCCAACGACATCGAGAAGGCCACGGCGGTCGCCCGCCGTATGGTGACCGAGTACGGCATGAGCGAGCAGCTCGGCGCCCGTAAGTTCGGCACCGGCCAGGCCGAGGTGTTCCTGGGCCGCGAGATGGGCCACGAGCGCGACTACTCCGAGAAGATCGCCTCCACGATCGACGAGGAGGTCCGCCGGATGATCGAGACGGCGCACGACCAGGCGTGGGACATCCTGGTCGAATACCGCGACGTGCTCGACAACCTGGTGCTCGAGCTCATGGAGAAGGAGACGCTCTCCCGCGAGCAGGTGCTGGAGATCTTCGCCTCGGTCGTGGTCAGGGCGCACCGCCCGTCCTACGCAGGCTACGGCAAGCGGCTCCCCTCCGACCGTCCGCCGATCCTGACCCCCAAGGAGCAGTCGGCCAACGGCTCGCTCACCGCGGGCCACCAGGACGCCCTCCCGTCCGGGGACAGTGTGTGACTCAGTACGACGTTGACCTGGGCCGGATCGAGAAGGCCGTACGCGAGATCCTCTACGCCATCGGCGAGGATCCCGACCGCGACGGCCTCCTCGACACGCCGGCCCGGGTCGCCCGCGCCATGGCCGAGCAGTATTCGGGGCTCGGCCAGAAGCCCGAAGACGTCCTGACCAAGGTCTTCGACGTCGATCACGACGAGATGGTGCTCGTCCGGGACATCGAGGTCTACTCGACCTGCGAGCACCACCTGGTCCCGTTCCACGGTGTGGCCCACGTGGGTTACATCCCCAATGACCGCGGCCAGGTGACGGGCCTGTCGAAGCTGGCCCGGCTGGTCGACGTGTTCGCCCGCCGCCCCCAGGTCCAGGAGCGCATGACGTCCCAGATCGCCGACGCTCTCATGCGGGTTCTGGAGCCGCGCGGAGTCATCGTGGTGGTCGAGGCCGAGCATCTGTGCATGACGATGCGCGGCGTACGCAAACCGGGCGCCAAGACCGTCACCTCGGCGGTTCGCGGCGATTTCCGCACGAGCGACAAGACCCGATCTGAGGCGATGGCGCTGATCCTGGGTCGTTGATGACCGAACGGGGACCCACGATGTCAACATGTGTGGGGGAGCGCCTAGGCTTGGCCCATGACTAGCGTGCCCATCAGCGTGCCGGGAGGTGCGGATCGGTGCCTCGTCATGGGTGTGGTCAATGTGACCCCCGATTCGTTCTCCGACGGCGGCCTGTGGTTCGACGAGGCGGCCGCCATCCAGCATGGCCTTGAGCTGGTCCAGGAGGGGGCCGACCTGGTCGACGTGGGCGGCGAGTCCACCCGTCCGGGCGCGGCCAGGGTGTCCCTCGAGGAGGAGCTGGCCAGGGTCGTCCCCGTGATCAGGGCACTCCACGCCGAGGGAGTGGCGGTCAGCGTCGACACGATGCGGGCCGAGGTGGCCAAGGCCGCGGTCGAGGCGGGGGCGCGGCTGGTCAACGACGTGAGCGGTGGTCTCGCCGACCCGGAGATGCCGCGCGTGGTGGCCGCGACCGGCGTCCCGTACGTCGTGATGCACTGGCGCGGCCACAGTCATGACATGGACAACCGCGCGGTCTACGCCGACGTGGTCACCGAGGTCCGCGAGGAGCTCGGCAAGCGGGTCGATCTGGTCCTGGCCGAAGGCGTCACGGAGCAGCAGATCGTGCTCGACCCCGGCCTGGGCTTCGCCAAGAACGCCGAGCACAACTGGGCACTGCTGGCCGGGATCCCCCAGCTGGCCGAGCTCGGCTACCCATTGCTCATCGGAGCGTCGCGCAAGCGCTTCCTCGGGCGCCTGCTGGCAGGTCCTGACGGCACACCCCGGCCGTTCAGCCGCAGCGACGCCGCGACGCTGGCCGTGACCGCACTGGCCGCCCAGGCGGGCGCCTGGTGCGTGCGCGTCCACGAGGTGGGTCCCAACGCCGATGCCGTACGCGTGGCAGCCGCATGGAAGAGAGCCGGAGCCAACACATGAGCGTCGACACCGTCGCGATCGAGACGATCAACCAGGAGTTCTACGCCGCGATCGAGAACGCGGATCTCGACAAGATGACCGAGATCTGGGCCGAGGACACCGCCGACGACCAGGTGAGCTGCGTGCACCCGGGCTGGACCCTGCTCAGCGGCCGGTCCGAGGTGCTGCGGTCGTGGGCCCTGATCATGGCCAACACCACCTACATCCAGTTCGTGCTGACCGACGTCGACACGACCGTGCTGGGCGATGTGGCCGTGCTCACCTGCGTCGAGAACATCCTCACCGCCGGCGAGGAGGGTGAGTCCAGCTTCGCCGCGGGCAAGGTGGTGGCCAGCAACGTCTACATCCGCACCCCGCAGGGCTGGAGGCTGTGGATGCACCACGGTTCGCCGGTGCTCCAGGGAGATGACGACGAGGAGGAGGAAGGCGAGCTTGAGCCCTGATCGCATCGCTCTCAAGGGCCTGCGGGCCAGGGGGAGGCACGGCGTGCTCCCTGCCGAGCGGGAGCTCGGGCAGGAGTTCGTCGTGGACGCGACGTTGTTCCTCGACACCGCGCCGGCCGCGGCCGGCGACGACCTCACCAAGACCGTCCACTACGGAGAGCTGGCCGAGGCGCTGGTCAAGGTCGTGGAGGGCGAGCCGGTCGCGTTGATAGAGACGCTCGCGCAGCGGCTGGCCGATGTGTGCCTGGCCAGTGAGCTGGTGCGTAGGGTCGAGGTGAGCGTGCACAAACCGGCGGCGCCCATCCCGCTGCCGTTCGACGACGTGGTCGTGACCATTGAGCGGAGCCGCGTATGAAAGTCGTCCTCGCTCTCGGCAGCAATCTGGGGCCCCGGTTCCAGACGTTGCAAGGCGCCGTGGACACCCTGTTCGACGCCCCGGGGCTGGAGTTCGTCCAGGCGTCGCCGGTCTACGAGACCGACCCTGTGGGCGGTCCGCCGGGACAGAAGCCGTATCTCAACGCGATCGTGATCGCGGAGACCACCCTGCAGCCGCGCACGCTCCTGGAGCGGGCACAGAGCGTGGAGAACGCCTTCGGGCGGGTGCGCGCCGAGCGCTGGGGTCCGCGTACGCTCGACGTCGACCTGATCGTGGTGGGCGACACGATCTGCGACGAGCCGGAGCTGACGCTGCCGCATCCGCTCGCTCACGAGCGCGCGTTCGTGCTCGTGCCGTGGGCGAAGGCCGACCCCGACGCGGTGGTGCCCGGGCGCGGCCGGGTGGCGGAGCTGCTGGCGGGCATCGACCAGCAGGGGGTACGCCTGCGCGACGACCTGAAGCTGCAGAGGCCCGATTGAAGCCCACCCATCCGGGCCGCCTGGTCGGCATCATCGCTGTTGTCGCGCTGATCGCGTGGGCGGCGGTCAGGCCCTTCTATTCAGACCTGCCCCTGATGCCGTGGACGGCGATCCCGACCGTGCTGCTGCTGGCCATCGGCGAGGGTTACAGCGCCTGGGTGACCAAGGCCAGGATCGCCAGGAAGCCGGGCACCAAGCCGGTGGAGCCGCTGTCGGTGGCCCGGCTGGCGGCGCTGGCCAAGGCGTCGGCGTACGCGGGGGCGGTGTTCGGCGGGTTGTTCGCCGGGTTCGGGCTCTACACGGTGCAGATCCTGGACCGGGAGACGCCGCGGGCGGAGTTCTTCGTCGCGGCGGGGTCGTTCGTGGCCTGCGTGGCGCTGATCTGCGCCGCCCTCTACCTGGAGCACGCCTGCCGGATCCCCAAGGACCAGGACGAGCACAAACCGGACTAAGACGAGCGCCTGCCGAAAAGATAGATGACCGGGGCGGTGCAGATCAGCGGGCCGAGGATGGCGATCGGGCGCTCCAGCCACCATTTCAGGTCCGGCGGGATCTCGGTGCCCAGGCTGCCGAAGAGCCACCACGACAGGCCCAGCGCGATGGCCATCCCGGTCGTGTGGAAGAGGAAGAGCGGCAGCGAGTACCGGTTGATGAACTCGTTCACCCGGCGCCAGCCCGGACGCTCCAGCACCCGCTCCATCGACGGCCGCAGCACCTCCACCAGCCCGACCTGGAACAGCAGCAGGGCGACGATCACGAACGTGGGCGGCGCCATGTTCGACCACTTGTCGCCCGGCACGCCCACCATCGAGCCCGGGTAGATTCCCGAATAGACCAGGCCGAACAGGGCGAACAGCCCCGTCCAGAGCACCGCGACGTCATAGCGCCTGGGCAGGATGACGATCCGGTCGTAGAAGAACCCGGCCTGGTGGGCGAGCCCCCAGACGATGATCATGTTGAGCCAGCCGACCCAGTCGACCCCGTACCGGAAGCGCACCACGTCCACCACCAGCGACGCGCCGCCGAGCCAGATCAGCGCCAGCACGTCGTAGCGGCGGTGCAGCCAGAGCGCCACGGGCAGCAGCGCGATCAGGACGAGGTAGACGCCCAGGAACCACAGCGGGCTGAGCACCAGCAGCACCACCCGCCACATCCAGTCGACCTGGAACGTGTACGTCACGACCGCCCCGATGGCGATCCACACCCCGGACAGGAACAGGGCGGGTAAGGCCAGCGCGCGGATGCGCCGCCAGACGAACGAGCCGATGCCGACGCCGCGTTCCTTGGCCCGCTCCCAGGACAGCAGGTGCACGTGGCCGCCGACGTAGAAGAACAGCGGCAGCACCTGCAGCAGCCAGGTCAGGATCCACAGCCCCGAGGTGAAGCCCAGGGGGCTGGTGGGCTCGGGGCCGCTCGGCTTCCACTCCAGGATGGTGAACGCCCAGTGCCAGACCACCACGACGCAGAGGCTCAGGGCGCGGAGCCAGTCGACGTACTTGTCGCGCTCGACTTTCACTTGTCGATGTCACCCACGACGAAGAACATCGAGCCGAGAATGGCCACCATGTCGGCGACCAGGTGGCCGGGCAGCATCTCCCGCAGCACCTGGACGTTGCTGTACGAGGCCGAGCGCAGCTTGAGCCGCCACGGGGTCTTGTCTCCCTTGGAGACCAGGTAGTAGCCGTTGATGCCGAGAGGGTTCTCGGTCCACGCGTACGTGTGGCCCTCCGGCACCTTGAGCACCTTCGGCAGGCGCTGGTTGATCGGCCCGGGAGGCAGCGAGCGCAGCCGCGAGACGCAGGCTTCGGCCAGGTCGAGTGAGACCTTGAGCTGGTCGAACAGCACCTCGAACCGGGAGTGGCAGTCGCCGGCCTGCCGCGTGACGACCTTCACGGGCAGCTCGGGGTAGGCGAGGTACGGGTCGTCGCGGCGCAGGTCGAAGTCCACGCCGGAGGCTCGGGCGATGGGGCCGCTGACGCCGTACTGCGTGATCTGCTCGCGGGAGAGCACGCCGACGCCCCTGGTGCGGGCGATGAAGATCTCGTTGTGCAGGATGAGGTTCTCGATGTCGGGCACGCGGCGGCGGGTCTCCGCGACGGCCTCCGACACCCGGTCGAGCCAGCCGAGCGGCACGTCCTCCTTGAGGCCCCCGACCCGGTTGAACATGTAGTGCATGCGGCCGCCGGAGATCTCCTCCATGACCGCCTGGATGCGCTCGCGCTCGTTGAACGAGTAGAACAGCGGCGTGATCGCGCCGAGCTCCAGCGGATAGGAGCCGAGGAACATCAGGTGGTTGAGCACCCGGTTGAGCTCGGCCAGCAGCGTGCGCGCCCACACGGCCCGGACCGGGGGTTCCATGCCGAGCAGGCGTTCGGCGGCCAGCACCACACCCAGCTCGTTCGCGAACCCCGACAGCCAGTCGTGCCTGTTGGCCAGCATGATGATCTGACGGTAGTCGCGGACCTCGAACAGCTTCTCCGCGCCCCGGTGCATGTAGCCGATGATCGGCTCGGCGGCGGTGATGCGTTCGCCGTCGAGCGTCAGCCTGAGCCGGAGCACCCCGTGGGTCGAGGGGTGCTGCGGGCCGATGTTGAGGATCATGTCCTCGGTGGCCAGCTCTTTTGCACCCGCGCCGATCCCGACCACACGTTCCGTCATATGGCAATGCTGCCACCGCGCCGGTTGCTGGGCCAGGGCGGGGCCGGGTCAAGGAATGGTACGGAAACGCATCCCTAACTCGGACACGGGGAGGAATACAAGGAACCGGGGGGAGATAACACCATGAAGAGAGTTGTGTTTGATGTCGCGGCGTTGATCGCACGGGTGGTGACCGGCGTGATCTTCTTGGTCCACGGCGCGCAGAAGTGGGAGGGTGGCCTTGCGGCCACCGGGCAGGCGTTCAAGGGGATGGGGATCCCGATGCCGGAGCTCGCCGCCATGTTCGCGACCCTCATCGAGATGGCGGGCGGCATTTTCCTGATCCTGGGCCTGCTGGTGCGCCTGGTGGGGCTGCTGTTGCTGATCAACATGCTGGGCGCCATCACGTACGTGCACGCGGGGCACGGGGTGCTGTCCAGCGCCGGCGGCTGGGAGCTGCCCGGCGCGCTCGGGGCACTGGCCCTGTTGTTCCTGGCGCTGGGGGGCGGTCGGATCGGGATCGACGGGATCTTCGCCGCGATGTTCCGCCGGCGCTCGGAACGCCGGGCCGCCGAGGAGGAAAGCGCCGCGCGGCCACAGCGTCCGGAGCCGTCGAACGTCACGACCAGGCCCGCCGGCCTCACGACGCCGGCCGAGGCGCCTCGGGTGCCCAGGCAGCCGACCGAGCACCGGGCCGGCGGGGTCAACGACGACGACATGAGGGACATCGACGCCCTGGTCTCCGACGAGCCGCCGCCGCACCGCAAGCCGCCGAACCGCTCCGACGCCGTCTAACGGCTCACCCAGCGGCTCACTCGGCGGCTCATTGGGCGGCCGGCTCAGCGATTCACGAGGTCCCGCACGGCCTCGACCAGCCGGTCCACGTGCTCCTGCGTGGAGCCGATGCCGATGGAGGCCCGCACCGCGGAAGCGGTGCCGTCCTCACATCCGCCGTCGGCCTCACCCAACAGGTGCCGGACGAACGGGTGCGCGCAGAACTTGCCGTCGCGCACCCCGATGCCGTACTCGCCGGACAGCACCTCGGCCACCTCGCGGGCCGAGTAGCCGGCCACGGTGAACGACACGATGCCGACGCGCGGGTGGTCGTCCCCCCACAGCGACAGCTCCCGTACGCCCTCGATCGAGGCCAGCCCGGACCGCAGGCGCGCGATCAGCCGCTCCTCCTCCCGCACCAGCGCGGTCCAGCCGGTGGCCGTGAGCGCGTCGCAGGCGGCGGCCAGGGCGATGGCGCCCAGCACGTTCGGGGTGCCCGCCTCGTGGCGCGGCTCCGGGTCGTCGTGCCACTCGGTGTCGTCGCCCACGGAGCGCACCGCGCCGCCGCCCTTGAGGTACGGCTCGCCGTCCGCGAGCCAGTCCCGCCGCCCGACCAGCACTCCGGCGCCGAACGGCGCATACAGCTTGTGCCCGGAGAAGGCCACGTAGTCCAGGTCGAGCGCGGTCAGGTTGAGCCGCCGGTGCGGTACGAGCTGGGCGGCGTCCACCAGGATGCGGGCGCCGTGCCGGTGCGCGACGTGGGCCAGGGCGGCGATGGGCCACAGCTCGCCGGTGACGTTGGAGGCGGCGGTGACCACGAGCAGCTTGGGGCCGTCGATGCCGGCCAGGGCCGCGTCGGCGGCGCGGACCGCCTCGCCGGGGAAGGCGGGCGGCGCCAGCCGTACGGACTTCTCCCAGGGGAGGAGAGAGGCGTGGTGCTCGGTGTCGAAGACCACGGTGGTGGTGCCGGCGGGCAGGCAGCGGGCCAGGAGGTTCGTGGCGTCGGTGGTGTTGCGGGTGAAGATCACGGCGTCGTCCGGGCGGGCCCCGACGAACGCCCGGACCGTGTGGCGGGCCTGCTCGTAGCGGGCGGTGGTGAGCTGCGAGGCGTAGCCCGCGCCCCGGTGGACGCTGGAGTAGGCCGGGAGCGCGGCGGTGACGGCGGCGCTGACCGGCTCGAGACAGGGGGCGCTGGCGGCGTAGTCGAGGTTGGCGTAGCCGACGAGCCGGCCGCCCTTGACCGGCACCTCGAGGTCGGCCCCGAGCACGGCGGGGATCGGCCTGCCCGTGGCGACCGGAACGGCCTCGGCCTCGGCGGCGCGAGCGGGGACGGAGCTGAAGATCGTCAACGTGGACACGGCACATCTCCCTCAGGGTCATCGGACCCCTGGAAGCAGCCACGGAGCCCGCGCTTGCCCGCCACACTTCGTGACGGACCAGGTCTTCACCCGGGGCACCCCGCCGCGGACGCGAGGGTTGCCGGCCAGCTAGCCGGGGCTTGTCGCTGGCACTCATGACCTACGGCGGAGACTATAACCCAATCCCCTCCATCGATCGCAAGTCGGTGAACTTATCCGGCGGCTGACTCGTTGCTACCGGAAATCCCGCTCATGTGTCATGGAGGTGCGTAAATGTTGGACTGGGTAACCGACCCGCAGATCTGGATCGGTTTCTTCACCCTGGTCGCCCTGGAGATCGTGCTGGGGATCGACAACATCATCTTCATCTCCATCCTGGCCGGGAAACTACCTCCCGAACAACGGGACAGAGCCCGGGTGCTGGGTCTGGGCGCGGCGCTGATCACCCGGTTGCTCCTGCTGCTCGCCCTGTCGTGGGTGGTGCAGCTCACCGAGCCGCTGTTCGCCGTCTTCGGTCACGAAATATCGGGACGCGACCTGATCCTGTTGCTCGGCGGACTGTTCCTGCTGGGCAAGAGCGTCACCGAGATCGGCCACAGCATGGACGGCCCCGTGGGCAAGGACGGCAAGAAGGCCGCGGCCGCCTCCTTCGCCTCGGTGATCATCCAGATCATGGTGCTGGACATCGTGTTCTCGCTCGACTCCGTCATCACCGCCGTCGGCATGGTCGACACGCTCGGCGTGATGATCGCGGCGGTCGTGGTGGCGGTGCTGGTGATGCTGTTCGCGTCGGGACCGATCAGCAGGTTCGTGGACCGGCACCCGAGCATCAAGATGCTGGCGCTGTCGTTCCTCGTGCTGATCGGCGTGGTGCTCATCGCCGAGGGCTTCGGCCAGCACATCCCCAAGGGCTACATCTACTTCGCGATGGCGTTCTCGCTCGTCGTCGAGCTGCTGAACATCCGGATGCGGAGCAAGCGGACGGCGCCACAGGAGGACCTCACTCCTTAAGATGAAATAGTGCGATTTGACCCTTGGGATCCGGATTTCGTGGCGCACCCGTACCGGGTGTACGACGAGCTGAGGCGCGAGGCGCCGGTCAGCTACTTCGAGCCGACGAACCAGTGGCTGATCTCACGTCATGCCGACGTGAACGCCCTGCTCAGGGACCGCCGTCTGGGGCGGTCCCACCTCCACGTGGCCACCAACGAGGAGTTCGGGAGGCCGGCGGAGCCGGAGTTCCAGGAGCCGTTCTGGCGGGTGATCAGGGCGGGCATGCTCGACGTGGAGCCGCCGGTGCACACCAGGCTGCGCCGGCTGGTCTCCAAGGCGTTCACTCCGCGCATGGTCGAGTCGCTGCGTCCCCGGGTGCGCGCCATCGCCGCGGGCCTGGTGGACGCGTTCGTGGAGAAGGGCGGCGGCGACCTGCTCGCCGAGGTAGCCGAGCCGCTCCCGGTGACGGTGATCGCGGAGATGCTCGGCATCCCCCACGCCGACCGCCACCTGCTGCGCCCCTGGTCGGCGGAGATCTGCGGCATGTACGAGCTCAACCCGAGCCTTGAGGCCCAGCACACGGCGGTACGGGCGGCGTCGGAGTTCGCCGACTACCTCAAGACCCTGGCCGCGGAGCGCCGCCGGGCTCCCGGCGACGACCTGATCAGCGCCCTGGCGCAGATCGACGAGCTGACCGAGGACGAGCTGGTCGGCACGTGCGTGCTGCTGCTCAACGCCGGTCACGAGGCCACCGTGAACGTGACGGGCAACGGCTGGTGGTCCCTGCTCCGCAACCCCTCCGAACTGGCCCGGCTGCGCGAGGACCGCTCGCTGCTGCCCACGGCCGTCGAGGAGGTGATGCGCTGGGACACGCCGCTGCAGATGTTCGAACGCTGGGTGCTGGAGGACATCGAGGTGCACGGGGTGGAGATCCCGCGCGGGTCGGAGGTGGCGCTGCTGTTCGGCTCCGCCAACCGCGACCCGGCGGTCTTCGAGGACCCGGACCGGCTCGACGTGGGGCGGGCCGACAATCCGCACATCTCGTTCGGGGCCGGGATCCACTTCTGCCTGGGCGCGCCGCTGGCCCGCATCGAGCTCATCGAGTCGTACGGCGCTCTCCTGGACCGGGCGGCCAAGCTCGAACTGCGGGAGGAGCCGAGCTGGAAGCCCGGCTACATCATCAGGGGGCTGCGGTCGCTGGAGGTCACCGCCGCTGGCTGAGCCAGCCGAACCCGCCGAGCCCCGCCGGGTCGATCAGCTCACCCTCCTCCGACGCCCTGGCCAGCGCCCGGATGTAGGTGCGCGGCTCGGTGCGGGCCAGGTCGATCGGGGGCCTGGTGCCGGTGATCCCCAAAGCCCTCAGCGCGTCGCGCTGTGTGGACAAGGCTGTGGATATCGCGCCGGCCTGGCGCCCGGCCTCGGCGCACGCGTCAAGCGCGACATGAGCCGTGATATCGCAGGTCCCATCGGGGATCGGGGCAACGACCGCGCCGTCGCGGTAACCGGTCAACGTGCCACAGAGCGGCCGGTTATCCACAGGGTGTGCATAATCCACGGCAATCGCTCGGCCCCTTGTGAGGCGTCCCAGGACGGAGGCCCACGCCTCGTCGCGGGGGCGGCCGATCTCCGCGCGCGAGCCCACCCGGGCCAGCGGCCACCACCGGTCGAGCCAGGCGCAGTCGTCCGGTCGCGGCGGCCCGCCGAGGCGCTCCTCGCCGGTGCGGACGTTCACCATGATGAGGCGTGGCCCGGCGGAGGTCTGCTCCACCACGTCGAGCGGCACGTTGTCGAGCCACTCGTTGGCGATGGCCAGGCCCGTGATGCCGGTGGGCACGCTCCGCCGCCAGGCGATCCGCTCGGGCAGGCCGTCCGGCCTGGGGGAGAGGTCGACGGCGGTGACGCGGAGCCGGTCGCGCAGCGCGGGCTCGGCGGCCTCCAGCACCTGGGCGACCAGCGTGCCCTCGCCCGCGCCGATGTCGACCAGGTCGAGCACGTCAGGACCGCCGAGCTCGGTGTCCACCTCCGACAGCAACGCCAGCACCGCGTCGGCGAACGCCGGGGAGGCGCTGACCGAGGTCCGGAAGTGGCCCGAAGGGCGTTCGCGAAGGTAGAAGCCCTCCTCGCCGTACAGCGCGCGCTCCATTGCGGCGCGCCAGGTGAGCCACATGTCAGGACTATCTCATGACTTTCGGGTGACACGCATCGTCATCGTTTGGCTACTCATTGTCGCCGACTTGCGGTACGTTTACCTAATGTCATCGAGCGTGCGCGTTGCGTCACCCCCATTTGGCGCGACCGACCGCTCCCGAGCAAGCACCAGCGGCCCCAGGCCGCGAAACCGAGAGG
This sequence comes from Nonomuraea sp. NPDC049625, assembly GCF_040675285.1. Lineage (NCBI taxonomy): Bacteria > Bacillati > Actinomycetota > Actinomycetes > Streptosporangiales > Streptosporangiaceae > Nonomuraea > Nonomuraea sp. NPDC049625. Next base: position 52,131 of record NZ_JBFAOQ010000015.1, read on the forward strand.
AGCCCTCGTGCTGAAGAAGGTCATGGTCGTCACAGGAGCCGTCGCCATGCTGTCGCTCGCGGCCCCGGCGCACGCCGACACGACCAGCGGCAACGGCAGTGTGCTCGGCGGCAACCAGCTGCACCTTCCGATCGCGATCCCGATCAACATCTGTGGCAACGCCGTGGCCGTCATCGGCGCCGCGTTCGCCGGCTGCCAGGGCGGCGCCACCGCCTACGTGCCGAGCCACCACTGAAAGAAGAGAGTCCGGGCCGGCACTCGTCCGGCCCGGGCTCCGACTCCGGCTGGTCGGTCGGCGAGCGGCCGGCCGGTCGCACCTCCAAGAGGTCACATCCTGCGGGCGTCGGGTCCTGGATGAGGGGACTCGGCGCCCGCTGCCATGCGATGAAACCCCTCTCCTCATCTCTTCCGACAGGGGGTGCACGTTTTGTATGCCCTTGTCGCTTTTGTCGTTAACTCAACGGGCGGCAAAACCGCGGTCACGTAGGAGCCCTCGGGCGAGTCGCGAGACGCGCCCGACAGTCCGCAGCCCTTGGGAGGCCGTTACGCTGGTCGGCAGTGCCACAACAGAAGCCTGCTCGTCGGACCGGAGTCCAGCTCGTCGTGCCTGGTTGAGGCCAGGGCGGCAGTCCGACCGGCAGGCTTCTCATCAGCAGGTCGACAGGGGTGTGACGTCATGGACGCAGGGGATCGCCCGGCACGGCTGACTGTCGGCGTACTCGGGGCGGGCAAGGTCGGCTCGGCCCTCGGTGCCGCACTGGCTCAGGCGGGCCACCGGATCGCGGCCGCGAGCGGCGTTTCGGACAATTCACAGCGATGGGCGGCCGACCGGCTCGGCGTCAAGCCGTCCAGGCCCGACGAGGTGGTCGCGCAGGCCCAGCTCATCCTGCTCACCGTGCCCGACGACACGCTGCCCGACCTCGTCAACGGGCTGGCCACGACGGGTGCCGACCTCCACGGCAAGCTGCTGGTGCACACCAGCGGGGCGTACGGGCTGTCTGTGCTGGAGCCGGCGGCCAAGGCCGGCGCGCTGCCGCTCGCGCTGCACCCGGTGATGACCTTCACGGGCAGGGACGACGACCTCAACAAGCTCACCGGCATCTCGTACGGCGTGACCGCCCCCGACGTGCTGCGGCCGATCGCCGAGGCCCTGGTGATCGAGATGGGCGGCGAGCCGGTCTGGATCGCCGACGCCGACCGCGCGCTCTACCACGCGGCGCTGGCCGGGGCCGCCAACCACATGGTCACCCTCATCGCCGAGTCGCAGGAGCTGCTGGGGCGCATCGGCGTCGAGCACCCGGGGCGGATGCTGGGCCCGCTGCTCGGGGCCGCGCTCGACAACGTGCTGCGGCTGGGCATCACGGGGCTGACCGGCCCGGTCGTCCGCGGCGACGCCGGCACCGTGCGCAGGCACGTGGACGCGCTGATCCTGGCGGCTCCCGAGGCGGCGGACGCCTACATCGCGCTGGCCCGCCTCACGGCCGACCGCGCGCTGGCCGCGGGGCTGCTCAAACCGGAGGAGGCGGAGCGGCTCCTCGACGCGCTGGGGGGCAATATATGGACCTGACGGTAAGGGGCATCTTATGGAGTTGATCGTCGCCAAGGGCCGGGAAGACCTGGTCAAGGGGCGTCGGGGTGGTGCAGTGGCTCTGGTGCCCACCATGGGTGCGCTGCACGAGGGGCACAGGTCGCTGATCAGGCAGGCCCGCGTCCGCGCCGATCAGGTCGTGGTCAGCATCTTCGTCAACCCCCTGCAATTCGGCCCAAGCGAGGATTTTTCACGCTATCCCCGTACATTCGACGCCGACCTGGACGTGTGCCGGGCCGAGGGCGTGGACGTCGTCTTCCATCCGGACGCCGCGGAGATGTACGCGTCCGACCGCCAGGTGAGCGTCTCGGCGGGCCACATGGGCTCGATCGTCGAGGGCGCCTTCCGGCCCGGCCACTTCGACGGCGTGCTGACGGTCGTGCTCAAGCTGTTCAACCTGGTCCAGCCCGACCTGGCGGTCTTCGGGCAGAAGGACGCCCAGCAGCTCGCCCTCATCCGCCGCATGGTCGCCGACCTCGACCTGCCCATCGAGATCCTGGGGGCGCCGACCGTACGCGAGCCCGACGGCCTGGCCCTGTCGAGCCGCAACCGCTACCTGTCCGACGACGACCGCCAGGTGGCGCTGGCGCTCTCCCGCGCGCTGCGGGCGGGCGCGGCCGAGCTCACCCCGGCCCGGGTCCGTACGGTGGCCCAGGAGGTGCTCGACGCGGCCGGGCCCCGGCTGACGACCGACTATCTGGCGCTGGTCGATCCGGCGACGTTCGCCGAGGTCGACGAGTCGTACGCGGGGATGGCCGTGCTCGCGGTCGCCGCCACGGTGGGCACCACCCGGTTGATCGACAACGTCACCCTCACCTTGAATCCCGCCTGAGGCGGTTTACCGTCGGGTCATGACCGACGAGGAGCTGCGGGACGAGTTGCTCCGGCGCATGGAGATGGACCAGGCGATGCGCGACCCGGCCAAGGGTTTTCCCGACGACCGGCAGCTGGCGCGGCTGCAGAAGCTCGACGAGGGAAACACCGCCTGGCTCTACTCCGTGGTCGCCACCCGCGGCTGGCCGCTGGTCTCGCAGGTCGGGCACCGGGCCGCGCGGGCGGCCTGGCTGCTGGCCCAGCACGCCACCTCCCGCCGGGCGCAGCGGGTCTTCCACGAGGCGATGGCCGACGCGGTCGAGCGCGAGGAGGCCTCGCCGCGCGACTTCGCGTACCTGGAGGACCGGGTACGCGTCCGCTCGGGCCGTCCCCAGCTCTACGGGACGCAGTTCCACGACGGCGTAGGCGGCCTGGAGCCCATGCCGATCGAGGACCCCGGCCTGCTCGACGAGCGTCGCGCGGCCGTGGGGCTGGAGCCGTTCGCCGAGTACGAGGCGTTCATCCGGAAAACAGAGGGCCGCTGACATCTCACTCCGCACGAGGCGTTATCGTCATATTGACGAAATCCCTCAGTGAGGAGATCCCTGATGAGTGCACCGGCGATTCCCCTGCGGCTGACCGCGCCCGCGGCCGGCTGGACCGTCGAGGCGGACGTGGTCGTCATCGGCTCCGGCGTCGCGGGCCTGACCGTGGCCCTGCGCCACGCGGAGCTGGAACCGTCCGCCAAGGTGCTGGTCGTCACCAAGGACGTGCTGTCGGCGGGCTCCACCCGGTGGGCCCAGGGCGGCATCGCGGCCGTGCTCGACCCCCGCGACACCCCTGACGAGCACCTGAACGACACGTTGATCGCCGGCGTCGGGCTGTGCGACGTGCGGGCGGTGCGCACGCTCGTCACGGAGGGGCCCGGCGCGCTGCGGCGGCTCATCGGCCGCGGCGCCCGTTTCGACCGCACCCCCGACGGGGAGCTCCAGCTCACCAGGGAAGGCGGGCACCGGCGCGACCGGATCGTGCACGCGGGCGGCGACGCCACGGGCGCCGAGGTGCAGCGGGCGCTCGTCGAGGCCGTACGGGCCGCGGAGATCGAGGTGATCGAGCACGCGCTGGTGCTCGACCTGCTCAAGGACGCGCGGGGCCGGGCCAGGGGAGTGACGCTGCACGTCATGGGCGAAGGCGCCCGCGACGGGGTGGGCGCGGTGCGTGCCAGGGCGGTGGTGCTGGCCACCGGCGGCATGGGCCAGGTCTACTCGGCCACCACCAACCCCGCCGTCTCCACCGGCGACGGGGTCGCGCTCGCGCTGCGGGCCGGGGCCGTGGTGCGCGACATCGAGTTCGTCCAGTTCCACCCGACCGTGCTGTGGCTCGGCGAGGGCTCGACGGGCCAGCAGCCGCTGATCTCGGAGGCGGTCAGGGGCGAGGGCGCGTACCTGGTCGACCACGAGGGTGTCAGGTTCATGCAGGGCGCGCACGAGCTGGCCGACCTGGCGCCGCGCGACATCGTGGCCAAGGCGATCATGCGCAGGATACGCGAGACGGGCCGCGACCACATGTACCTCGACGGCCGCCACTTCGGCCGCGAGAAGTGGGAGACCCGCTTCCCCACGATCTACGCCGTCTGCCGCGAGCACGGCATCGACCCGGCCACCGAGCCGATCCCCGTGGCCCCGGCCGCCCATTATGCGAGCGGCGGCGTCATGACGGACCTGCGCGGCCGTACCTCGATCGAGGGCCTGTACGCGTGCGGCGAGGTGGCCTGCACCGGCGTGCACGGCGCCAACCGGCTGGCCTCCAACTCCCTGCTCGAAGGGCTCGTCTTCGCCGAGCGCATCGCCGAGGACATCCAGGCGGTACGCCCCGCGCCGGGCGAGCCGGTCGAGAGCGGCGCCGCCTCCGGCCTGGTGGACCCGAGGGTCAGGCCCAGGATCCAGGGCCACATGAGCACCGGGGCGAGCGTGCTGCGCAGCCGCGAGTCGCTGCTGGCCACGGCCAGGGCGCTGCGCGACGCCCGCTGGACGCCGGTCGAGGTGCCCGCCTGCACCGAGTCCTGGGAGGCCACCAACCTGCTCACCGTCGCCACCGTGCTCACCGGCGCGGCGGCGGCCAGGCTCGAGACCCGCGGCTCGCACTGGCGCGAGGACTACGGCACCCGTGACGACAACGAATGGCTGGGCCACCTGGACGTGACCCTGACCGAGGAGGGCCCCCGCATGACGTACACGCCCCACGGCGACGCGACTCCGCCGCGCCTGGCGCAGGAGCTGACCGCCGCCGGGCTGGACCCGGCCGAGGTGGACGCGCTGATCGACCGGGCGCTGGCCGAGGACCTGCAGGAGGCCGGCGACGTGACGAGCCTGGCCACGATCCCGGCCGAGCAGCGCTCGGTGGCCGACGTGGTGGCCCGCAAGGACGGCGTCGTGGCCGGGCTGGCGGTCGCGGAGGCGGTGTTCGTCCGGCTGGGCGCCGCCCGTACCGAGAGGAGGGCCAAGGACGGCGAGCGGGTGCGGGCCGGAGACGTGCTGATGACGGTCGAGGGGCCGGTACGGGCCCTGCTGACGGCCGAGCGCACCGCGCTCAACCTGCTCACGCACCTGTCCGGGGTGGCCACGCTGACCGGCAGGTGGGTGGAGGCGATCAGCGGTACGGCGGCGCGCGTGCGGGACAGCCGCAAGACGCTGCCGGGGCTGCGGGCGCTGGAGAAGTACGCGGTGCGCTGCGGCGGCGGCGTGAACCACCGGATGTCGCTGTCGGACGCCGCGCTGATCAAGGACAACCACGTCGTGGCGGCCGGTGGGGTGGCCGCGGCGTTCAGGGCGGTCAGGGAGCGCTACCCCGACCTGCCGATCGAGGTGGAGATCGACCGGCTCGATCAACTGGAGGCCGTATTGGACGAGGGGGCCGAGGAGATCCTGCTGGACAACTTCACGATCGAGGACACGGACCGCGCCGTACATGTCGTGAAAAATCGGGCAGGGAACAGGGTTGCGCTCGAAGCCAGCGGGGGATTGACCTTGGAATCGGCTCGTCGCGTGGCCGAAACTGGCGTTGACTATCTGGCGGTGGGAGCGCTGACGCACTCTGCGCCGGCTCTGGACATCGCATTGGATCTGCGGGGGTAATTGATGCTGCTCACGATCGACGTCGGCAACACGCACACCGTGCTCGGGCTGTTCGAGGGCGAGGACGTCATCGAGCATTGGCGGCTGGCCACCGACGCCCGCCGCACCGCCGACGAGATCGCCGTCGTCCTCCAGGGGCTGCTGGCGCAGTCGCCGCTGCTCAAGGGGGCCGACATTGACGGCATCGCCATCTGTTCGACCGTTCCGAGCGTGCTCAACGAGATGCGTGAGATGTGCCGCCGCTACTACGGCGACGTGACGGCGGTGATCGTGGAGCCGGGCATCCGCACCGGGGTGCCCGTACGCATGGACAACCCCAAAGAGGTCGGCAGCGACCGCATCGTGAACGCGCTGGCGGCCATCGAGCAGTACGGCGGCCCCTGCGTCATCGTCGACTTCGGCACCGCGACCTCGTTCGACGCGGTGTCGGCCAAGGGCGAGTACGTCGGCGCGGTGACCGCGCCCGGCATCGAGATCTCGGTCGACGCGCTGGCCGCCGCCGGGGCCCAACTGCACAAGGTGGAGCTGGTCAGGCCGCGCTCGGTGATCGCCAAGAACACCGTGGAGGCCCTGCAGGCCGGCATCATCTACGGCTTCGCGGGCCAGGTGGACGGGATCGTGGAACGGATGGCGGCCGAGCTGGCCGACGACCCCGACGAGGTGACGGTGGTGGCCACGGGCGGGCACGCGGCGCTGGTGGTGGGCGAGTCGCGCTCCATCGACGTGCACGAGCCGTGGCTGACGCTCATCGGCCTGCGCCTGATCTACAAGCGGAACACGGCCTGAGCCCCGACAGGAAAAAGCGGCCTCCCGCTCGGGTGGGAGGCCGCTCGCACGTCCGGGGACGACTCGTCACTCGCTCTCGGCGGTGTAGATGTAGTCCCAGGGGCTGCACTTCGTGGGGTAGTTGCTGTACTGGCCGATCTGGCAGACCTTCACCCGCACGCTGAAGACGTCGTTCTCCGAGAAGGTGAACTTCTTGTAGCCGGGGAAGCCGCAGTACTTCTTGGAGAAGACCGGCGACCAGTCGTGGTCGAAGTCGCTGGCCTCGAACTTCACGAATGCGCACTTGCCGCCCTCGTCCTCGTCGCGGTTGTCCAGGTCGTAGAGCCGGCCCTTGACGGTGACCTCGTTCGACTCGCCGTCCTCGTCCCAGCTGACGCCGATCCAGCCCTGCGACTTCGCCAGGCCGTTCTTGGAGTAGACGGGGCTCCAGTAGTCGGAGTAGTCGTCGTCGTGGTTCGCGGCGCCGGCCGTGGCGGCGTTGGCGGCGGAAGGCAGCGACAGGGCCAGAGCGCTGGTGGCGGCGACGGCGAGGAAGCCTGTCGCGATCTTCTTCAACATCTTCTCTCCTTGAGCTCCCCTTGGACCGGCTCCCTACCGGTTCCCCCCTGAGCTCGTGAGACATTGATAGAAGAGGGCTCTTGCAGCGGTCCTGCAGCGTGCCGACGAACCCTTGCAGGTCGCCATATCCCCTACCCTTTGTTCTTGTGAGCGACGAACTTCCCGAGCAGATGCGCATCCGGAGGGAGAAGCTCGACCGCCTTCGCAGCGAAGGCGTCGACCCTTACCCGGTGAATTTCCCCCGTACGGCCACCAACGCCGAGGTCCGGGAGAAATACCAGGGCCTGGAGCCCGACACCGCCACCGGCGACACGGTCGCGGTCGCGGGGCGCGTCATGCTCAACCGCGTGGGTGGCAAGCTCTGCTTCGCCACGCTCCGCGACGGCGGCGCCGATCTGCAGGTCATGATCTCGCTCGACAAGGTGGGCGAGGACTCGCTGGCCGCGTGGAAGCGCGACGTCGACCTGGGCGACCACGTGGGCGTGACCGGCGAGGTCATCACCTCGCGGCGCGGCGAGCTGTCCATCCTCGCCGACAGCTGGCAGATCACCGCCAAGTGCCTGCGTCCGCTGCCGGAGAAGCACGTCGGGCTCACCGACCCGGAGGCGCGCGTCCGCCAGCGCTACGTCGACCTCATCGTCAACGACGAGTCGCGGAAGATGGCCCGCCTGCGCAGCGCCACGGTGCGCGCCGTGCGCGACTTCTGGCACGAGGAGGGCTACCTCGAGGTCGAGACGCCCATGCTGCAGCCCATCCACGGCGGCGCGGCGGCCCGGCCCTTCAAGACCCACATCAACGCCTACGACATGGAGCTCTACCTTCGCATCGCGATCGAGCTCTACCTCAAGCGGCTCGTGGTCGGGGGCATCGAGAAGGTCTTCGAGATCAACCGCAACTTCCGCAACGAAGGCGCCGACTCCACGCACAACCCCGAGTTCACGATGCTCGAGGCCTACGGCACCTACCTCGACTACAACGACATGGCCGACCTGACCCAGCGGATGTACCAGAAGGCCGTGGTGGCCGCCCTGGACACCACGGTGGTCGTCCATGACGGGGTGGAGGTCGACCTCGGGATCGCCCGGTGGCCGCGCATCACCCTGTACGGCGCGGTGTCGGAGGCCGTGGGCGAGGAGATCACCACCGCGACCGGCCTGGAGGAGCTCCGCAAGATCGCCGATCGGCGCGAGATCCACTGGGACCCGAAGTGGGGCCAGGGCAAGCTGGTGCAGGAGCTCTTCGAGGCGCTGGTGGAGCACACGCTCGTCCAGCCCACGTTCGTGATGGACTACCCGCTGGAGACCTCGCCCCTGACCCGCCAGCACCGGGAAAACCCGCTGCTGACCGAGAAGTGGGACCTGATCGGCTTCGGCACGGAGCTGGGCACGGCCTACTCCGAGCTGATCGACCCGATCGAGCAGCGCCGCCGCCTGGTGGAGCAGTCCCTCCTGGCCGCCGGGGGCGACCTCGAGGCGATGCAGCTGGACGAGGACTTCCTGCAGGCCCTCGAGTACGCGATGCCGCCCACGGGGGGCATGGGCGCGGGGATCGACCGGATGATCATGGCCTTCACCGGCAAGAACATCCGCGAGACCATCCTGTTCCCGCTGGTCAAGCCCACCCACTGACCCGCGTCCCGCCGCCGTCGTAGAGCGCCCGCCCGGGGCGCTCTACCCTCTCCTGGTAAGCAGCGATCGGGAAGGGGCGCGCGGATGGCCACGAAGACGGCGGCGGAGCAGCGGGACGAGGCCAGACAGGTCTTCGACGCGTACTTCGCCGAATGCCCCTCCAGGAAGCTGCTCGACACCCTCAGCGACAAATGGGTCACCCTCCTGCTGACCGCGCTGGCGCAGGGCCCGCGCCGCTACAGCGACCTGTCCAGGCGCATCGCGGGCGTCAGCCAGAAGATGCTCACGCAGACCCTGCGCGGCTTGGAGCGTGACGGCCTGGTCTCGCGCACGCTCACCCCTTCTGTGCCGGTACGGGTGGACTACGCGCTCACCCCGCTGGGCGAGAGCCTGATGCCGTTGGTGGCCGCGATCAAGAGCTGGGCCGAGGCGCACATGGAGGACGTCGAGGCCGCCAGGGACCGCTACGACGCCGCCGGCACCTGAGCGATCATCGCCGTCGCGAATCCGGCTTCCGGGCCGCCCGGTTTCCGATCCGAAGCCGCTTGTAAGCATCGCGTCAAGGCCGCGGAGGCGCGGGTCAGGGAGCGTCCGTGGTGCCCCGGCCACCCCTGTGATCCCGCCGGGCACGCGCACCCGGAAACGAGGCCGCCCGGCCCGGCGGTCAGAGCAGAACGCCCGCCACCCGGCGGGCCGCCGACCTGAACCCGCGGCGGCAATTGCCATGGCGGATTGATCCAATTGCCTTAATCAACTGCCTGACCTGGGTTGTCGGATCATGTGGGAGCGCAGCACAAAGCGAGCGATTGGTGGCTTCCCGTGCGCCGGAAAGATCGCGTCACGGACGCGTGTCCCGCGATAACGCGGGTATCGATCATGCGGAATATCCATGGCGAACTGATCGAAAACCGGAACGCTGGTCAGGGCCATTCCGGAAGCCCCAATGTGATCACTCTACGTTCTGACATATCGCGAGTGCGTCATATATAGCGGATCATGTCAATAGCGCTCGTCAAGTGCGGCGATTGTCATGCTTGACGACCTTTCCACGATGCGTTTACCGTCTGCGAGGAGCGGCTTTGGCCCGTCTGTGAGGTCCAAGTTCTGCTGTTGGGGGGAGGGCTCCCGATGGATGTGCTCACTGAAGGCGTTGAGCTCAGCCATGCTGATTTGGCGCTGCTGGCGGAGTTGGCCAAGGGAGTCACGGTCGATCGGGTTGGGCGGCGGCTGGATATCAGCGGGCGCACGGTACGACGAAGATTGCGCGGCATCTGCGACCGCATAGGCGTGGCCACGGCGATCGAGGCCGTGGCCTGGGCAGCCCGCCGCCAGCTGATCTAGCCGCGGCGGACCGCCGGGGTGCGGGCTCAGTCGGCGATGCGCACCGCGCCGGCGAACGGCCGCCTCGCGATCGACGCGATCCGTACGACGTCACCGGTCTGCGGGGCGTGCACCATCATGCCGCCGCCGATGTAGATGCCCACGTGGTGCAGGTCGCTGTAGAAGAACACCAGGTCGCCCGGCCGGAGTTCCTCGCGCGAGACGTGCCGGCCGGCCGTCCACTGGTCGCCGGTGTAGTGCGGCAGCGAGATGCCCACCCGCTGGAACGCCGCCATGACGAGCCCGGAGCAGTCGTACGAGCCGGGGCCCTCGGCGCCCCAGACGTACGGCTTGAGCTGCTGCGTGAGCGCCCACCGCGCGGCCTCAGCGGCCTTCCCCGAGCCCGGGATCGGCAGGTTGACGCGCACGGCCCGCGTGCCGGGGCGCCCGGCCTCGCCCAGGGCCCGCCTGAACAGGCTGCTCTCGACCTTCGTCACCAGCTTGGTGATCTTGCTGCGCTTGGCCTCGAGGTCCGTGACGAGCTTCTGGACCTCGTCGATGCGGGCCGTGGCGCTCTCCTTGGCGCGGGTGGCCGTGTCCATCGCCTTGGTGAGCTGGTTGATCTCCTCGCCCTGCTCGGTCTGCAGCGCGTACGAGGTCGCGGCGCGGTTGAGGAAGCCCTCGGGGTCGTCGGAGGTGGCGAAGGCGAGGGTCTTCAGACCGCCCGTGATGTAGGCGTTCTGGGCCAGCGCGACGGCTTTCGAGCGCTTGGCGGCGAGATCCGTCTCGCTGCTCGTCAGCGTCTTCTCCGCGGCCTCGGCGGCCTTCTTGGCGGTCTTGAGCTTCTCCCGCTGGCCGTTGTACTGCTCGCTCAGCGTCTCGATGTCGGTGTGCAACTTCGTGGCCTGGTCGGCGAGCTCTTTCAGCGAGGGCTCGGGATCCGCGGACGCCGAACCGACGGGGATGGCGAACAGCAGCGCGGCGACTGTGAGACTCACCACACCTACGCGGCGTGGTCGCCGGGCCCGTTCCGGAGGGCGGGCGTGCTTGCCCGCCGACTTCCCCCCACCGCTGAGCGTGGGCTTCACCAACCAGCTCCTCTCGTCGACGCCTACCGGGTTAGCTGACGGGTTCGGGCCGGAGCAGCCCTACCGAAAGACTCGGATTCACCCCGTGGTGGCGTCGGAGGTCGCCACCGGCGGTTCCCCGGCTTCTCTTGCGAGAATTGGGCGTGCCTCCCGCGCGACACGCGGGAAACATTGTCGCTGGACACTAATGCACTCCGGGTTCGTGCTCAACCAGAACTGCCAAGTCTGTAGAGGTTTCACAACCGAAGGGTCACAAGGTGATCTCGTGGGCACCCGTGCAGAAGAGGCCCTACGCCCTATTTGTCCGCGCCTTCGGCGGGTGCGAGCTGGCCGCGCGGTCCCGTGCCGATCTGACCACAAGATGTAACAAGATGGGCCGAGACATGGGAGTTAGGGCTGAGCCGTAATGAGATCTGTACCCTGGAGAACCATGGAGCAGGTGGCCGAGCTGACAGTGCCCGAGACCGCGGTGGTGGTCCGGCGTGCCCGCACGCCCGACGTGCGCATGGTCAGACGCCTGGTGGACACCTACGCGGGGGCGGGGCCGAGGCTCCTGGAGAAGGCCACGGTGACGCTGTACGAGGACGTACAGGAGTTCTGGGTGGCCGAGCGAGGCGGGCAGGTCGTCGGCTGCGGCGCGCTCCACGTGCTCTGGGAGGACCTCGCCGAGGTCCGCACGGTGGCGGTGGATCCCGAGTGCCGGGGGATGGGCGTCGGCCACCGGATCGTCTCCGCGCTGATCCAGCAGGCTAAGGATTTGGGTCTGCGACGTGTATTCTGTCTTACTTTTGAGGTCGACTTCTTCGCGCGACTCGGGTTCCGCCCGATTCAGGGCACGCCGGTCTCACCTGAGGTCTACGCCGAACTGCTGGCCTCGTACGACGAGGGTGTTGCCGAGTTTTTGGATCTTGAACACGTCAAGCCGAACACGCTGGGAAACACCCGCATGCTGCTCCACCTGACATCGGGTGACGTGGACCTTGACCAGATGGAAAGGTGATTGTTGATACCTATGTCGATACGTTGGGCAGCACAGGCATGTGTCCTGACACGTGCCACATGCGCACTCGAAGCGAGGTGACACGGTGAGCACCGGACAGCCGCCGTATCCACAGGACGAATCCGGAGACAACTCTGCGCCTCCCTATTACGGGCAGCAGAACCAGGGCCGCCACCCCGGCGAGCCCGACCCGGACGCGACTGTGATCGGCTACCGGGCGGACGACGCCTATGGGCAGCAGCCCCCGTACGGTCAGCAGGGCTATGGCCAGCAACAGCAGTACGGACAGCAACAGCAGTACGGTCAGCAACCCCAGTACGGACAGCAGCAGTACGGCCAGCAACCCCAGTACGGCCAGCAGCAGCAGTCCCAGCCTGACTACGGCCAGCAGGCCCAGTCCCAGCAGGGCTACGGGCAGCAGGGCTATGGCCAGCAGCAGCAGTCCCAGGCGGACTACGGCCAGCAGCAGTACGGCCAGCAGGGCTACGGCCAGCAGCCGCAGTCGGGTCAGCAGGGCTACGGCCAGCAGTACGGCCAGCAGCAGCAGTCCCAGCCCGGCTACGGCCAGCAGGCCCAGTCCCAGCCGGGCTACGGCCAGCAGCCGCAGTCGGGCCAGCAGAGCTACGGCCAGCAGTACGGCCAGCAACCCCAGTCGCAGCCGGACTACGGCCAGCAGCAGTACGGCCAGCAGCCGCAGTCCCAGCCGGACTACGGCCAGCAGCAGTACGGGCAGCAGCCCCAGTCGCAGCCCGATTACGGCCAGCAGCAGTACGGCCAGCAGGGCTACGGCCAGCAGCAGCAGTCCCAGCCCGGCTACGCACAGCAGGGCTACGGCGACCAGCAGTACGGCCAGCAGCAGTACGGGCAGCAGGGTTACGGGCAGGCGCAGCAGTACGGCCAGCCCGGCTACGGCCAGGCCTACGGCCAGCCCGGGCCCGTGGGCGTGCAGCCGCCCGGCGCGCCGGCACCGCTGGCGGAGTGGTGGCAGCGCCTGGTGGCGAGGCTCATCGACGGAGTCATCCTCTTCATCGTGAACCTCGTCATCAGCGCCATCCTGACGGCGATCCTCGTGGCCAGCTACGTCTCGAGCAGCGGCAGCAGCAGCGGCTTCTTCTCGAGCTTGGTCGTGGGCATCCTGATAACGATCATCGTGACCGTCATATGGGTCCTCTACGACTTCTTCCTGCTGAAGGCGAAGGGGCAGACTGTCGGCAAGATGGTCATGGGCATCAAGGTCGTCCCCGTGGGCCAGGGCATACCGCCTGGCGGCCTGCCGACCGACGTGGCGCTCAAGCGCGCCGGCGTCACCTGGGGCGGCTATGTGCTCGGCGCCCTCCCGCTGAGCTTCATCGGCACGCTGCTCGCCTACGCGGCCGTGGGCGTCAACGGCGCCTCCCAGCTCTGGGACAAGCCGCTGCAGCAGACGTTCGCGGACAAGTTCGCGAACACCGTGGTGGTGAAGATCAAGTAGTCCAAGCGTCAGGTAAAAGCAGGGGCCGGCTTCGCGTCGGCCCCTGTTTTGTGTGCACAGGCCGTACCAAAATGGGGAACCTGAGCCGCTGATGACGCGAGGTGGGGGTTATGGCCGGGTCGCCGCCGCGGGCGGACGCGCCGCCCGCGGAATGGTGGGAACGGCTCGCCGCCCGGGCGATTGAGGCGTTCGTCTTCGGGGTGCTCTATTACATTCTGTTCATCGCGCTGTGGGGCGTCTTCCGGACTGTAGGGATGCTGGAGGCGTTCGAGGGCCGGCTGCCCGGTGTGTTCGCGTGGCTGGCGGCGGGGCTGGCTTATACCGGCTACGACTGGTGGGCTCATTACCGGCGCGGCAGGACGTTCGGCAAGGCGATCATGGGGATTCGCCTGGCGCCGCCCCACGTGGCCTCCAGAGCGCTGCTCAAACGGGCCCTGGTCTATCCGGGCCCCGTCATGCTGATGGGCATTCCCGTGGCCAATCTGGTGGCCGGAATGCTCCTGTTCTGCGTGGGGCTGCTCATCCTGATCGACAAGCCCCTGGAACGCGGGCCGCATGACAGGCTGGCCGGAACGCGTGTGGTAAAAGATCTTCGCTGACCCATCCCGTGCCTGGCAGGAAGCCAATTCCAAAAATTTTCTCTTGATCCGGTAAGGAGCCTGGAGAGACTGGCATTAGGCTATGGGGCATCCGGGTCGCCGGAGTTGGTGCCCTGCGAGGCGCAGGGCATCTGTGCGCCGCTATGGTCGGGTGCGAACGGTAGTCACCTGGCGCGTCGTGAGGGCCGCAACGCCCCTCCTGGGCGCGCTCCCATCCGCAAAATGCGCCCCTGAAACCCCGCAAGCCGTGGAGGCGAGGACGAATGGAAGCCCTAACAGACGTATTGTCAGCGCTCATCCCCCCGGCGGTGGTCGGGGGTGCCTTCATCTTTGGCGTAGTGAAGTTGGTCCGGTCCGAGGCCCTGGGAGGCCGCCGAAACCGCGAGGATCCGGTCGACGGGCAGAACTGATCGGCCAGTCAGCCGAATCCCCGCTGCGCTGAATTGTCTCCACGCCTTTCCGGGTATATGTTTGGGCAGGCGAATGAAACAATGCTCCGCGAAAGGATTGCGTAGATGGCCAAGCAGATCCAGGAGATTCTCATCGATGACCTCGATGGGGGCGAGGCCAATGAGACGGTCAGCTTCGCTATTGACGGCTCGTCCTATGAGATTGACCTCAGCGACCTTAACGCGAAGAAGCTGAGGGACGCGCTCACGCCTTTCGTGCAGCATGCGCGCAGGGCAGGCGCCGTCACCGCACGTCGCCGCGGTCGCGGCGGCAGCAGGGCGATGAGCCGCGAGAAGAGCTCGGAGATCCGGCAGTGGGCCAAGGCTCACGGCCTGCCGGTCAGCGAGCGCGGGCGGATCGCCTCCACGGTCGTCGAGAAGTACGAAGCGGCCCACTGAGCAAGCCGACGATCGACCATGCGCTTATGCCGTTCGCTTAGGACCCCGGCGGCCGCCATAAGCGCATGATCGTTATCCGGGCCGGAACTCGAAAGCCGGACCGCCCGGACTGTGATCTTCTGTGTGCACATATGCGGGCGTTTTGGCTGCGTGTTCGGCTTCGCCCGTGGCGCTGTTTCACCGGCGGTCGTCCACATATGTGGCGGCGTCGTAGTCGCGCGCCGAAAGCCGTGTGAGGCGGCCATACCTCATTCAACGTACGCTCGCGTCCGTACGTCACGATCGATCTCCGCGCTCATGGAACGCGCCATGACGGAAAACCCGGCGCCGTATAGCCCGGAGGCGATCTACGGGGCGGCGGCGGGTGTATACGGGTGATCTCACTGAGCGTAAACCCGCGACCGGCGCGAAGGTAAAGCGGTGCCGGGCTGGATGCGCGGCGGCGGGCAATACCGCGGGCGCCCGGATCCCCGCCGGCGGGCAAAACCCGCGAACCCGAGCAGGGCTCGGACAATCCCCGTTCCCCGGCATCTGCACACAATGCCGTGCCTTCTCAACTGCGCGGAAGTGCCGCGAATCCGGGGCGCCGAGCGAGACGTGGTCTCATCATGCGAGATGAAGTTGGTAACCGGGCTGACCGGATGCAAGATTCCCTTGGTGTGCCGCCCGTGCCGCGTTGTGCTCAGGGCGTAGAGCGGTCGTTTGGACGGCGGCCCTCCGCTACGTAGGATGATTACGTAACGATACGGACGCGGCATCTGAGATGTGCGGGCGAAGTGGCGCCCCAACGCTGACTCCGCCCCGGCGCGTCCGATGGCCGATCCGTGTGTACCGCGTGCGCCGCAGAGGGCAATTTTTTGACGCTTCCGCGAAGCGTCCTAAACATCGTTCGCTTGCGGCGTATCGGGAACACGTCACCCCCGAACAGTAGTTGGATGGAGGGTGAACGCCCTGCTCCCGGGGAACGTCTCTGCTATAGAGCGTGTCAGTGGCAGTGGGCACGGTTCGCCGAGCCAGGGCTAGCATGCGGGATGACGGGCCCGGATTTACCGGACCTGACTGACCGCTCTGTGAGGAGCGACGAGATGTTCGAGAGGTTCACCGACCGAGCGAGGCGTGTTGTCGTCTTGGCCCAAGAAGAGGCCAGGATGCTCAACCACAACTACATCGGCACTGAGCACATACTTCTTGGTTTGATCCACGAAGGTGAGGGCGTGGCCGCCAAGGCTCTGGAGAGCCTCGGGATCAGCCTTGAGGGTGTGCGCCAGCAGGTCGAGGAGATCATCGGCCAGGGCCAGTCGGCTCCGTCGGGGCACATTCCGTTCACCCCGCGGGCCAAGAAGGTCCTCGAGCTGTCGCTCCGTGAGGCTTTGCAGCTGGGCCACAACTACATCGGCACCGAGCACATCCTGCTCGGGCTCATCCGCGAGGGTGAGGGTGTGGCCGCCCAGGTGCTGGTCAAGCTTGGGGCTGATCTCAACCGTGTCCGGCAGCAGGTCATCCAGTTGCTCCACGGTTACCAGGGCAAGGAGCCGGCCGCGGCAGGCGGCCCGCAGGAGTCGGCCCCGTCGACCTCTTTGGTGCTCGACCAGTTCGGCCGCAACCTGACCCAGGCGGCCCGCGAGGGCAAGCTGGATCCGGTCATCGGCCGCGAGAAGGAGATCGAGCGGGTCATGCAGGTCCTCTCCCGGAGGACCAAGAACAACCCGGTTCTCATCGGCGAGCCCGGCGTCGGCAAGACCGCCGTCGTCGAGGGCCTGTCGCAGAAGATCGTCAGGGGCGAGGTGCCCGAGACGCTGAAGGACAAGCAGCTCTACACGCTTGACCTCGGCGCCCTGGTCGCCGGCTCCCGCTACCGCGGTGACTTCGAGGAGCGCCTGAAGAAGGTGCTCAAGGAGATCCGCACGCGCGGCGACATCATCCTGTTCATCGACGAGCTGCACACGCTCGTCGGCGCGGGTGCCGCGGAGGGCGCGATCGACGCGGCCAGCATCCTCAAGCCCATGCTGGCGCGCGGCGAGCTGCAGACGATCGGCGCGACCACGCTCGACGAGTACCGCAAGTACCTCGAGAAGGACGCGGCGCTGGAGCGCCGGTTCCAGCCGATCCAGGTGGCCGAGCCCTCGCTCAGCCACACGATCGAGATCCTCAAGGGTCTGCGCGACCGCTACGAGGCGCACCACCGCGTGTCCATCACCGACGACGCGCTGGTGGCCGCCGCGCAGCTGGCCGACCGCTACATCAGCGACCGCTACCTTCCCGACAAGGCCATCGACCTCATCGACGAGGCCGGTTCCCGGATGCGCATCCGCAGGATGACCGCTCCGCCGGACCTGCGCGAGTACGACGAGAAGATCGCCAACGTCCGTCGCGACAAGGAGTCCGCGATCGACGCGCAGGACTTCGAGAAGGCGGCTGCCCTCCGCGACCAGGAGAAGCAGCTCCAGCTCAAGCGCGAGCGGCGGGAGAAGGAGTGGAAGGCCGGCGACATGGACGTCGTGGCCGAGGTCACTCAGGAGCTCATCGCCGAGGTCCTGGCGACCGCCACCGGCATCCCGGTCTTCAAGCTGACCGAGGAGGAGTCGCAGCGCCTGCTCCGCATGGAGGACGAGCTCCACAAGCGGATCATCGGCCAGGACGACGCCATCAAGGGCCTGTCGCGCTCCATCCGGCGCACCCGCGCCGGTCTGAAGGACCCGCGCCGTCCCGGTGGCTCGTTCATCTTCGCGGGCCCCTCCGGTGTCGGTAAGACCGAGCTGTCCAAGGCTCTGGCGGAGTTCCTCTTCGGCGACGAAGACGCTCTGATCAGCCTGGACATGTCGGAGTTCATGGAGAAGCACACCGTCTCCAGGCTGTTCGGCTCGCCTCCCGGCTACGTCGGCTACGAGGAGGGCGGTCAGCTCACCGAGAAGGTGCGGCGCAAGCCGTTCTCCGTGGTCCTCTTCGACGAGATCGAGAAGGCCCACCCCGACATCTTCAACTCGCTGCTGCAGATCCTGGAAGACGGTCGCCTGACCGACGCCCAGGGCCGCGTGGTCGACTTCAAGAACACGGTCATCATCATGACCACCAACCTCGGCACCCGTGACATCTCCAAGGGCATCGGGGTCGGGTTCGCGAAGTCGAACGACGCCGACTCCAACTACGACCGGATGAAGTCCAAGGTGCAGGAGGAGCTCAAGCAGCACTTCCGGCCCGAGTTCCTCAACCGTGTCGACGACATCGTGGTCTTCCACCAGCTCACGCCGAAGGAGATCATCCAGATCGTGGATCTGATGCTCACCCAGGTGGACGCTCGGCTCAAGGACCGCGACATGGGGCTCGACGTCTCGCCCGAGGCCAAGCAACTGCTGGCCGACCGGGGCTACGACCCGGTCATGGGCGCCCGTCCGCTCCGCCGGACGATCCAGCGCGAGCTCGAGGACTCGCTGTCGGAGAAGATCCTGTACGGCGAGCTCCGGCCGGGGCAGGTCGTGAAGGTGACCATCGAGGGTGAAGGCGACAACGCCAAGTTCATCTTCAAGGGCGAGTCCGCCTCCAAGGTCCCCGACTCGGCCGCCGCCATCGCGGCCCCGATCCAGCACTGACGGATCCCGAAAACCCCCGTGTGAATCCCTTCACACGGGGGTTTTCCATTTCCACCTCCTGCGCCCCACGCCTCGGGGGTGGCCCTCGCGTCCCTCGCGTCCCTCGCGTCCGTCAGGGGGTGAGCGACCGTCTCGCGTCTCTCGCGTCCGTCACGGGGTGAGCGACCGTGCCCCGGCCGCCGAGGTGCTGCTGATCGTGACCCCCGCCGCGCCACGGAGCCGCCTTTGGGGTGGTGCCTGACCGTGGCACCCACCGCGCCACGCTCTACGCCGGTGGGTTGGTGCATTCCACCGTCGGGGTGCCGACCTCGACCCTTGCCTCATCGCGCACCCGTCGCCCGAGCGATGCCGATGCCGCTCCTTCGACGCTGCACCCGCGTGGGGCCGTGGCGTGGCGGGCTGTGAGATGAGCACACTCGGTCGTTGCGTAATTGTTGGGATACCGGGTGTGCCGCCACCGCGAGTAGTACTACACTGCGTAGAGCACCGCCAAGTCGCATCCAAGCGAATCACAAGATCGTGTTCCTAGGCTGAGGCCTGCTCCTTGGGGAGTAGCGCGAAATCAACTCGGGGCGGACGCGTGACCACCGAACGAGCAGCCATGCTCTCAAGGGTCAGCATCGTCCAGGGCGGGCGACGGAACACAAAGAGCAAGCCGTGGAGGAAACCGATGCGCCTGCGTCACAATGACGGAACGCTCGTTCACCTCGCCTACAACGCGGGCATCCACCCTGCCGAGGACCTCGAGAACCTGATCGCCCACCTGACCCGCTACGCCGTCCCGGTGCGCAAGCGGCTGGGCGTGGAGCGGATGGGCATCGGGTTGTGGCTCTCGCCGAGCGTCGCCGACCACCTCACGGCCGACCGCATCGAGCTCGTACGGTTGCGCCGCTCCCTGGAGGAGCGCGGCCTGGAAGTCGTGAGCCTCAATGGCACCGGCGGCCGCAACCAGGAGGTCCCCGGCCCCGACTGGGCCAAGCCCGAGCGCTACCGCTACACCATGGCCCTGGCCAAGATCCTGGCGTTCTTGCTGCCGGAGGACGTGCGGTTCGGGAGCATCTCGACGATCCCGATCGGGTGGCGCCGCGACTGGCCCGCCGACCTGCACTCGATCGCCACCCGCCGGCTGGAGCGCCTGGCGCGCGAGCTGCGCGGCATCTACAGCGTGACGGGGAAGACCATCAGGGTCGGGTTCGAGCCGTGGCCCGGATGCGTGCTGGAGACCACCGAGCAGGCCCTTGAGCGGGTCGGCGGCATCGACTCCGAGCACCTGGGCGTGTGCCTGGACGCCTGTCACCTCGCCTGCGGGGCCGAGGAGCCGGGCGCGGCCCTGAAGGGGCTGGCCGCGGCCGGCGCGCCGGTGGTCAAGCTGGGGCACGTGCACAACCACACGGGGGAGACGCCGAGCACGGGGGCCGTACTGCATGACACGCTGATGGCCATGCTGTCGGGCGCGGTGAGCGGCAGTGCGCACATCGAGGTCGAGACGCACAACCTGACCGTGCCGGGGCGCGCCAAGGGGCCGGGTGCCCTGGTGTCGCTGCTGGCCGAAGAGCTGGCCTGGGCCCGTACGAACCTGACCAGCCTGGGCCTCCAGCTGGCCGCCTGAGCACGGCCTGCATGAGCACCGCCCGGGCTGAACACCGCCCGGGCCGAGCGCTGCCGAGCTAGGCGTTGCCCGTCTCAGCGCCGCGCCTGAGCGCCCGCAGTCTGCGTCCGGCGCCTAAGCCCGATGCCTACGCCCGGCGCCTGGACGGTGGCCACCTGAGCCCTGCCCCGACGGCTGCCGAATGAGCCCGGGTGGGGTCCGTATGACAGCGGTCGGAGACAGCGGGCGTCGCAGGGCGGTCTGACCGGCGGGGATCGCGGGGCTGGCGGTCGACCGGGGACGGGGGCGCGTCACAGGCTGCCGAACCAGCCCGGGGTGTCGAGGCGCCAGAGGTTGGCCGGGGTCATTCTGCGCAGGTCCGACTCCAGGGCCTGCAGGCGGTCCTCTCCGAGCTCGGCGGCCCAGCGGGCGCGCAGTGTGTCGAAGATGCGGGCCGACCGGTCCAGGGCGTCTATCCCGTACGGAGTGAGCCGGACGATCTTGCGTCTGGTGTCGTGGGGATCGGCGGTGCGTTCCACGTAGCCGATGCGTTCCAGGGTGTCGATGGTCTTGCCCGCCGCCTGTTTGGACACCCCGAGCGTGCGGCCCAGTTCGACGGCCGTGGTGCCGCCCGGGCCGATCGCCTGCATGACGAACCCGTGCATGGGCCGTATGTCCGGATGCCCCTGCCGGGCGAGCTCGGCGTGGAGCTCGTCGATCAGCATCCTGAACGCGAGCAGCAGGCGCAGCGGAAGTTCGAAGCCTGGACTTGACATGATAGACAACCTGGTTAACTATATAGACAACGTAGTTGCCCATCTTAAAGGAGTTCATCGATGTCTGTTGTCATGGCCGCCGATTCCCGCAAGACCGAGACGCCCAACGGCGTCATGACCACCCTCGCCTCCCCGACCCAGGGCGGGGCGGTGGGCCAGGCCATGTGGCGGGTGGACGCCAAGCCGGGCATGGTCGGGCCGGTGCACGCGTTCGACGTCGAGCTGGTGTGGACCTGGCTCGACGGGTCCGCCGTCGTCGAGCTGGGCGGCGAGCGGTTCGAAGTGGGCCCGGGGGACACCATGGTGCTGCCGGCCGACGTGAGCCGCCAGATGTTCGCGGACCCGGAGCGCGGGTTCGTGTCCATCGTGGTCGCCCCCGCCGGGGCGCGGGCCTACAACCCGAGCGGGGTGTCGGAGCCGGACGCCTGCGACCTCGCGCCCAAGGACGTGGAGCGCATCGTGCCGCTCTGGGTCAGGTAGTCGCGTGGGGGAGGCGGTAGGTGCCGTCGTCCAGGTGCTCGGCCAGGCCGTCGGTGATCAGGCCGTCGAGGGCGCGCTCGCGCTGGACGGCGTCGTCCCACACCACGTCCAGGGCCGCCTTGGGGACGGGGCCGTGGGCCTTCCGCAGCACCTCCAGGAGGCGGCCCCGGCACTGCCGGTCGGTGCCCGCGTACGTCTGGCCCTTGCGCGCGGGGCCGGCGTGCGGCGGCTTGCCCGCCAGACGCCAGGCGCACACCTGGCTGATCGGGCAGTCGGCGCAGCGCGGGGCGCGGGCCGTGCAGACGAGGGCGCCCAGCTCCATCACGGCCACGCCCCAGCGGGGCGCGCCCAACTCGGGCAGGAGGGTCTCCGCCAGCCGCCGCTCGGCCGCTGAGGTGGCCGTGGGAGGGTATTCCTCCGCGCGTACCGCCCTGGCGAAGACCCGCCGGACATTGGTGTCCAGGACGGCGTGGCGGCCGCCGTAGGCGAAGCTGGCGACCGCGGCGGCGGTGTACTCGCCGATGCCGGGCAGGGACAGCAGGGTCTCGTGATCGGACGGCACCTCGCCGCCGTGCTCGTCGGTGATGGCCCTGGCGCAGGCGTGCAGGCGCAGCGCCCGGCGCGGGTAACCGAGCCGCCCCCAATGACGTACGGCCTCTCCCGGCTGCTCGGCGGCCAGCGCCCCGGGGATGGGCCAGCGCTCCATCCACTCGTGCCAGATGGGCAGCACGCGTACGACCGGGGTCTGCTGGAGCATGATCTCGCTCACCAGCACCCCCCACGGGGTGGCGTCGGCGGCGCGCCACGGGAGGTCTCGGGCGTTGTCCTCGTACCAGTCCAGAACGGGGATGTGCAGGAGGTTCGGCTCAACCACGGGGTCAAGCGTATTCGGAGAAGAAGGCCCCTCGGCGTGTCGTCACTCGTTGTAGCCGCATGGCTACCATCCTGTGCCTATGGATCCGGATACTATGCGCGGCGACGGCGGTGACGTCTACTGGCGGCGCCGGATGAGCGTGCTGGTGGCGGTGCTCGTCGTGGTGGCCGTCGTGGCGTGGGCGTGCTCCAGCGGGGGCAGCGGGCCGGAACGCACATCCAGCGCGAAATCGTCACCGAGTGCGACCCCCGCCGTCGATCCCCTGCTGGCGGGCCTGCGTACGCTCGCGATGGGCACGGCCAGCCCGTCCCCGTCCCCCTCCGCCCCCAGGCCGACCCCCCCGGCGCTCCCCAGGCACCCCGGCGACCCCTGCACCGAACAGGACCTGGTGCTCAGCATGCAGGGCGGCAGGGAGCCGATCTACACGGGCGAGAGCCAGCCCACGTTCCTGGTCACCCTGGTGAACACGGGCTCCGTGATGTGCACCGCCGACGTGGGACCGCGCGCCATGGAGATCCGCATCACCTCGGGGGCCGACCGCATCTGGTCCACCGCCGACTGCGTCAGCGGGGCGGGCTCGGAGGTCAAGGAACTGCAGCGCGGGGTGCCGTACGTCCGGTCCCTGGTGTGGAACCGGCACCGCTCCAGCTCCGACTGCCGCTCCACCCCGGCCGCCGCGCTGCCCGGCACGTACGTGGCCACCGTGCGCATGGGCCAGCTCCGCACCGTCAAGGGCGTTTTCCACCTCCGCTGAGGCGGTTGCGCATATGTCGCGATTTCTCCACACCTGATCTGGACTCACAGTAGAGTGACCCGGTCATGTGATCATGGAGGAGTCGTTATGAGGCAGACGATCGGCCGTTCGGTTCTGCTGGTGGCGCTGGCGGCGGGCCTGGTGCCGGTCGGCGTCGCCTCCTCGGCGTCCGCCGCCGTGCAGAGGCCGGCCTTCGGGCCCTTCGGGTACGGCAACCTGAAGCTCGGGATGACCGCCGCGAAGGCGAGAGCGACCGGGAGGATCGTGCACAAGCCCGACGGGGACTCCGCCAGGTGCACGACGTATGACCTCAAGGAGAGCCCGTACAACGAGTACCGCGTGGGCATGTACATCTCGAAGAAGCTCGGCGTGGTCGTGATCGTCGCACCCGCCGGCGCCAGGACCCCCAAGGGCATCGGCATCGGCTCCACCAGCACGCAGCTCAAGGCCGCCTACCCCAGGCTGCGGCGCGGCCCGGGCGGCTACCCCGCTGCCACCGTGCCCGGCAACAGGAAGGCGTACTACGTCTTCAACGAGCGCAAGGGCGAAGTGGTCGAGATGAGCCTGGTGCTGGCCAAGCAGGACTGCCTCAGGGTCAACTGAGAACTTCTAACAGAATGATCTAGGAACACGGGTGATCGCTCCCGAGTCGATCGCGGCGTGACGAAGGGCACGCAGCCGCCATGGGCAGTTCCGGATGTGTTGCCGGTGGTGCCTCGTCGTGCCGATCACCCTGGGCGCAAGCGCCTGGAGGACCACAAGGTGCTGTCGGGCCTCTTGTTGTGATCGACCGGTGGTAACCGCAACGACGTCACCCAGCTGATGCCGCCCGTGCGCGGGCGGCGTGGCCGCCCCCCGGCCGACGGCCCAAGGTGCTGTACGCCGACAGAGGCTACGACCACGACAAGTACCGACGGCTGGTCTGGGCCACCGGCGTGAAGCCGATGATCGCCCGCCGAGGTGCCGGGCATGGCTCCGGCCTGGGCGTCCACCGCTGGATGATCGAGCAGACCATCGCACCGCCGCACTGGTTCGGTCCTCTGCGTA
Organism: Nonomuraea sp. NPDC049625; assembly: GCF_040675285.1. NCBI lineage: Bacteria > Bacillati > Actinomycetota > Actinomycetes > Streptosporangiales > Streptosporangiaceae > Nonomuraea > Nonomuraea sp. NPDC049625. The sequence goes on from NZ_JBFAOQ010000015.1 coordinate 76,070, forward strand.
TCCGCTGGGAGATCCGCGATGACATCCACGAGGCTTTCATGGCCCTCGGCCCGCTGATCATTGTGTTGGAGGTCCTTAGTCGTGAGGACCGGACCGGGCTCGGATATTCGGTGGTCTGCCCGCCTCCTGAGGACGCAAGATGAGGCGCATGACTCTGGCCACCCCCATACTGCACACCGCTCGCCTGCGACTGCGCCCCTTTACCGACGCCGACGCGGACGCCCTCTTCGCGCTGCACAGCAGCGTCTACGTGCTGCGCTACTGGGACTCCCCGCCGTGGACCGAACGGGCCCGCGCCGAGCGCTTCATCGCGGCTTGCCGGAAGATGGCGGACGAAGGCACCGGGGCGCGGGTGGCCATCGACCGTGTTTCTGACGGGGCCTTCGTCGGCTGGTGCGGTCTGACCCGATGGAACCCGGACTACCGCAGCGCATCACTGGGCTACTGCCTCGATGAGGCGATGTGGGGCCACGGCTTCGCGACGGAGGCCGCGCACGCGTTGCTGCGGTGGGCATTCGACACAGTGGATCTGAATCGTGTTCAGGCCGAGGCCGATACGCGCAACGTGGCATCTGCCCGGGTTCTGGAGAAGATCGGATTCGTACGTGAAGGGACGTTGCGGGAAGACTGCATCGTCAACGGCGAGGTGTCCGACTCATGGGTGTTCGGGTTGATCAGGCGAGAGTGGCAGCCGTCGGCCGTGCCGATTCCTGCCTGTTAAGAGCTCCGAACCACCTCATTGTGTCAGGAGCTCTGAGCGCAGCTTGGGCGCCGTGGGTTGGCCCTGAGGAAGGTGAGAACCGGTTCTGGGGGTTCCCTGGCCGGCTGCGATCGCGCCTGTCGCCGAGGTCGGGGTTGCCGCTGGTTGGGTCGAGCGAGCCCCTGTCCGTGGCCCTCCGGCGTCTCCTCCTGGAGGGCGAACGCAGGCTCGTCCGTAAGGCAGCCGGCTGAAGGCGACGGAGCGGAGCGGCTTGCTTTAGACGTAGCGCTCCAGGATGGAGGACTCGGCCAGGCGGGAGAGGCCCTCTCGGACGCTGCGGGCGCGGGACTCTCCGACCCCGCCCACCGCCTGAAGATCGTCGATGCTCGCCGCCAGCAGCTTCTGCAGGCCGCCGAAATGGTTGACCAGGCGGTCGACCACCGTGGCCGGGAGGCGGGGGACCTTGGCCAGGAGGCGGAAGCCGCGGGGGCTGACCGGGCTCTCCAGCTTGTCGGCGCCGGTGTGGCCCAGGACGTGGGCGACGGCCGAGAGGTCGAGCAGCTCGCTGCCCGACAGCTTGTCCAGGTCGTGCATCGCCTCGACCAGGCGTCGCTGGCGGCGGCCCGAGGGGGCGGGGAGGTAGTCGCGGATGACCAGCTCCCGCTCCGAGTCGACCCCGGCCACCAGCTCGTCCAGTTGGAGGGACAGCAGGCGGCCGTCCGTGCCCAGCTCCACCACGTAGCCCTTGATCTCGTCGGAGATCCGGCGGACCATCTCCAGCCGCTGGGCCACCGCGGAGACGTCTCTGACCGTGACCAGGTCCTCGATCTCCAGCGCCGACAGGGTGCCGGAGACCTCGTCGAGGCGGTGCTTGTAGCGCTCTAGGGTGGCCAGGGCCTGGTTGGCCTTGGAGAGGATGGCCGCCGACTCCTCCAGGACGTAGCGGATGCCGTCGAGGTAGAGGGCGATGATGCGCATCGACTTGCTGATGGCGATGATGGGCAGGCCGGTCTGCCGGGCCACGCGCTGGGCGGTGCGGTGGCGGGTGCCGGACTCGTCGGTGGGGATGGACGGGTCGGGCACCAGGTGCACGGCGGCGCGTACGATCTTGTGGTCGCCGCTCAGCACGATGGCGCCGTCCATCTTGGCCAGCTCGCGCAGCCTGGTGGCGGAGAAGTCGACGTCGAGCTCGAAACCGCCGCTGCACAGCTCCTCGACGACCGTGTTGTAGCCGAGCACGATCAGCCCGCCGGTCTGCCCGCGCAGGATCCGCTCCAGGCCGTCGCGCAGAGGTGTGCCCGGGGCCACCGCGGCCAAGGCCTCGCGACGGCGGTCGTCCAGACTCCTATCCACCTGACCCCCGTGTCGATCGGTCACGCTCAGCTTAGCCGCGCTAGGTCACGTGCGTGAGGGCGTCCCAGACGTTCTCCGCCTGCACCACCTCGAACCCCGGCGCGAACGCCACCGGCCCCACGGGCACCAGAGCACGCTGTCCGTTACGCTTGCGGCCGGCTTCTTCGAGCGATCCGGTCGGCACGAGGGCCCGCTTGAAACCGAGCCTGGCCGCCTCCGTCAGCCTCCTGCGTACGTCCTTGACCGGGCGCAGCTCGCCGGCCAGACCCACCTCGCCGAGCGCGACCAGGCCCGGCGGCAGCGGTTTGTCGCCGGCGGCGCTGGCGACGGCGAGCATGACCGACAGGTCGACGGCCGGGTCGGCCAGCTTGATGCCGCCCACGGTCGCGGTGAACACGTCGCAGCCGCCGAGCCGGGCGTTGAGCCGACGCTCCAGCACCGCGAGGATCATCTGCACGCGGTAGGTGTCGAGCCCCGACGACGTGCGCCTGGGCTGCTGCGCCTCGGTGCGGGCGACCAGGGCCTGGACCTCGGCGGGAAGCGGGCGGGTGCCCTCGACCGTGACGGTGACGCAGGTGCCGGGCACCGGCTCGCTGCGCCGCGAGACGAACAGGCCGCTCGGGTCGGTGATGCCCTCGATGCCGCGCTCGTGCAGGTCGAAGCAGCCGACCTCGTCGGTCGGCCCGAAGCGGTTTTTGATCGCGCGCACCATGCGCAGCCTGGAGTGGCGGTCGCCCTCGAAGTTGAGCACGACGTCGACCAGGTGCTCCAGCGTGCGCGGGCCCGCGATCGAGCCGTCCTTGGTGACATGGCCGACCAGCACGGTGGCCATGTTGCGCTCCTTGGCCAGGCGGACCAGGTTGGCGGCCACCTCGCGCACCTGCGTCACCCCGCCGGGCACGCCGGTGGCCTGCGCCGAGCCGATCGTCTGCACCGAGTCGACCACCAGCAGCGTGGGCTCGACCTTCTCCACATGGGTGATCAGGGCCGACAGCTCGGTCTCGGCCGCGAGGTAGAGGTGGTCGCGGATCGCGCCGATGCGGTCGGCCCGCAGCCGCACCTGGGCCGCCGACTCCTCGCCCGTCACGTAGAGGACCTTCTCGCGCTCGGCCATGCGGGCCGCGGCCTCGAGCAGGAGCGTGGACTTGCCGATGCCCGGCTCGCCCGCGAGCAGCACCACCGCGCCCGGCACCAGGCCGCCGCCGAGCACCCGGTCGAGCTCGCCGACGCCGGTCGTGCGCGCAGCCGCGACCTCGGCCTTGACCTGCCCGATCGGCACCGCGGGCCCGGTGGTGGCGCCCGCCTGGACGACATTGGCGCCGGCCCGCGCGCCCTCCTCCTCGACCGTGCCCCACGCCTGGCACTCGCCGCACCTGCCCACCCACTTGGTGGTGCGCCACCCGCACTCGGCGCAGCGGTATCCGGGCTTCTGGGCAGTCTTGGCCATGTCGAGCAGGCTAGCGGGACGTGCCGACAATCTTCGACAGGTAAGAGGCGGAGCCCCGTGTTACGCCAGGCCCAGCTCGGAGACCAGCATGCGCTTGGGCTTGGCCCCGACGATCTGCTTGACCGGCTCGCCGTTCTCGAACAGCAGCATCGTCGGGAGGCCCATCACGCCGTAACGGGCCATGATCTCCGGGTTTTCGTCGGTGTTGAGCTTGCCGATGGTCAGCCCGTGCTCCGCCTCGATCTGGTCCAGCACCGGCGCCACCATGCGGCACGGCCCGCACCACTCCGCCCAGAAGTCGACCAGCACCGGCTTGTCGCTCTTGAGCACCTGCTCCTCGAAGTTCTCGGTGGTCAACGTGATCATGTCTATCCCCTTACGAAGCAACCTGGGCACGATTGCGCGAGCTGGGCGGCGACCTCGGCACGGCGGGCGAGCAGGACGCGGATCTCCTCGTCGATCTCGTTGAGCTTGCGCTCGTAGACCTCGACCGACTCCGCGCACGAGCCTCCCGAGCTGTGCCCCCGGCGCAGGCAGTCGATGAACGGCCGGGTGTCCTCCAACGTGAACCCGATGCTGAGCAGCGCCCGGATCTCGGACACCAGCCTGACGTCGTCCTCGCTGTAATCACGGTAGCCGTTGGACCCGCGACGGGCTCTGAGCAGGCCGTGCTGCTCGTAATAGCGAAGTGAGCGGGTGCTCACCCCCGTACGTTCCGCCAGCTCTCCGATGCGCATGCCTTCACGGTAAACGTTGACACCGACGTCAATGTCAAGCCGCGAGGGAGCACCGCCGCGAACTCAGTAGTAGCGCCAGCGCAGCACGTTCGGGTAGGGGAGCTCCAGGCCGGGCGTCTCGGCGATGGCCTGTTCGGCCACCTCGGGCGTGAACTCGATGCGCAGCACCGCCTCCAGGTCCGCCCGCCGCTCGAAGGCCATCCTGAGGTCCAGAGGCCGCCGCTGCCAGCCCTGGCGGTCCCAGAACGACTCGACCTCCCGGACGGAGTACGTCGGCACCGTACGCGAGAACCAGCGGCCGAACGCCCCCCGCGTGGCGTCGAGGTCGAGGACGAAGGCCGCGCCGCCGCGGCGTACCACCCGGGTCAGCTCGCGCAGCCCCGGCTCGCAGCCGGGGCCGAAGAAGTACGCCCAGCGCGCGACGGCCACGTCCACGCTCGCGTCGGGCAGCGGCAGGTTCTGGGCCGTGGCGGCGTGGACGGCCACGTTGGCCAGCGCGGCGCAGCGGCGTACGGCGACCGCGGCCAGGTCGCCGTGCGGCTCCACGCCGACCACCTGCGCGGCCTCGGACGCGAGCGCGGGCAGGTGGAACCCGGTGCCACAGCCGATGTCGAGCACGGTGGCGCCGTTCCAGGGGCGCAGGGCGCGCATCGCCGCGTCGGCCGCGCCCTCGGGGTCGACGGCGCGGTTCTCCAGTTCGTAGATCTGGGGCGTGTTCCAGATGTTCGGGCTGGGGATCGCACCTTTCGCTATCCGTGGCATGCCCCAAAGTTAAGCCAGCCGCCGGGCGCGGCTCACCAAAGGGGCTTTCGCGCCAGATCGGCTCCACCGGCTTAGGCTGGCAGCGTGGCTGATGTCATCCGCGTGCCCAATGCGAAGATCGCATTGTCCACTGCTTCGGTATATCCGGAACGCACTCCCGACGCGTTCGAGCTGGCCGCGCGCCTGGGTTACGACGGTGTCGAGATCATGGTGGGCGCAGACCCCGTGAGTCAGGACATCGACGTGATCGAGCGGCTGTCCGACCACTACAAGATCCCCGTCCTGGCCATCCACGCGCCCTGTCTGCTGGTCACCCAGCGCGTCTGGGGCCGCGACCCCTGGGCCAAGCTGGTCAAGGCGCAGAAGGCCGCCGAACGGCTGGGCGCCTCGACGGTCGTGGTCCACCCGCCGTTCCGCTGGCAGCGGGAGTACGCCCGCGAGTTCGAGACGGGGCTGGCCAGGATGCGTGACGAGACCGACGTCACGTTCGCCGTCGAGAACATGTTCCCCCTGAAGGCCAGGGGCAACGACGTGGTGCCCTACTCGCCCGACTGGAATCCGATCGACTACGACTTCCCGCAGGTCACGCTCGACCTGTCCCACACGGCCGTGTCCGGCTCCGACGCCATGGAGATGGCCGTCAAGCTCGGCGACCGGCTGGCCCACCTCCACCTGGCCGACGGCCTCGGGGTGACCAACAAGGACGAGCACCTCGTGCCCGGCAGGGGCAACCAGCCGTGCGCCCCGATGCTGGAGCGCCTGGCCAACACCGGCTACTCGGGGTTGGTCGTGCTGGAGATCAACACCCGCAAGGCGGCCAGCCGCACCGAGCGGATCGACGACCTGGCGGAGGCGCTGGCGTTCGCCCGGCTGCACCTGGCGGCCACCTCATGAACATAGGGCCGATCAGGGGTCTGGGCAGGATGTTCGAGCGGGTGGCCGACGCGTACGACGCGGGCCGGCCCCACTATCCCGACGAGCTGTACCGCGCCCTGACCGAGGTGACCGGCGTCGACCTCGACGGCGCCACCACGGTGGACGTCGGCGCGGGCACCGGCATCATGACGCGCGCGCTCAGGGCCCGCGGCTCCCACGTCATCGCGGTCGACCCGGGCGCGGAGATGCTGGCCCGCCTGGTCTCCCGATCGGAGAGCGGGACGCCCTCCGTCGCGGCCGTGCTGGCCGACGGCAACGCGCTGCCGCTGGCCGACGGCGTGGCCGACCTGGTGACGTACGCGCAGTCGTGGCACTGGCTCGACCCCGTGGCGTCGATCGCCGAGGCCCGGCGGGTGCTGCGGCCCGACGGGGCCATCGTGGGCTGCTGGAACTTCAACCACGCGGCCCAGGCCGCATGGCTGGCCGCCTACGAGGCCCGCCTGGCGGAGGCGGTGCCCACCTACTACGGGCCGGCGGTCGAGCAGTGGTCGGCGCCGCCGATCGCCGCGGCCTTCGAGGTGGTCGAGGAGCGCTGGATCCCCTGGACCCGGCTGGTCGGCATCGAGGACTTCCTGCTCGACCTGCGCTCCCACTCCTACATGGCGGCCCTGCCGCCGGAGGCCGCCGACGAGCTGGTCGAGCGGCAGCGCGCCGAGCTGCGCAGGGAGTTCCCCGAAGGCGTGCTCTCCGTCCCCATGCGCGTCTACCTGGCGGTGGGTAGGTGACGGGTGACGGTCGATAAGAAGCGGCCTGGGCGCAGGCCCGGGTCGGCTGACACGCGGGGGGAGATCCTTGCCGCGGCCAGGAAGGTGTTCGCGGAGAAGGGGTTCGACAAGGCGACCGTGCGCGGCATCGCCCGCGAGGCCAAGGTCGACCCCGCCCTCGTGCACCACTACTTCGAGACGAAGGAGGGCATGTTCGCGGCGGCCATGCGGCTGCCGTTCTCTCCCGAGACCATCGTCAAGGTGCTGGTCGAGGGCCCGCGCGAGGAGGTCGGCGAGCGGCTCGTACGTATGATCCTGCAGGTCACCGCCTCCCCGGAGACGCGCGAGCCGATGCTGGCGCTGATCCGCTCGGCCATGACCAACGAGCAGGCCGTCACGATGGTCCGCGAGTTCTTCACGAACGCGCTGCTCTTCCAGGTGGCCGACCGGATGGAGGTGCCGCACCTGCGGATCGAGGCGGCGTTCGCGCAGATGTTCGGCATCGTCATGGCCCGTTACGTGATCAGGCTGGAGCCGCTGGCGAGCGCCGGTCATGACGAGCTCGTGGAGGTGCTCGCGCCGACCATCCAGAGGTACTTCACCGGCTAGAGCATTGTTCTGCCAAAGTCGATGACCATAGGGTATGTCGCGTACGCCGGAAATGTTACTCGCGGGTAGGATCCGGGTAGCGGTCTGAGCGACGGGTGACCGTACGCTGACAGCCAACGTCGTCTGTGGGAGGACCCTGTGCTCTGGGTAGCCATCATCGGGCTCGTGATGACCGTCCTCGCGGTGGCCGTCGCCGGCCGCAGGGCGTTGTTCCTGTTCAAGCTGGCGACCGTGGGGCCGCCCGCGCCCGAGCGGATCGACTACGCCAAGTCTCATGCGGCCGATGAGGCGAAGGCGCAGCTGGTCGAGGTGTTCGGGCAGAAGAAGCTGCTGAAGTGGACGCCGTCCGGCGTCGCGCACTTCTTCGTCATGTGGGCGTTCTTCATCCTGCTGACCGTCTACATCGAGGCGTACGGCGCGATCATCCAGGGCGCGATCACCGGCACGCCCGACTTCCACATCCCGCTGATCGGCACCTGGGCCGTGCTCGGCTTCCTGCAGGACTTCATCGCGGTCGCCTGCGTGCTCGGCCTGGTCGCCTTCGCGGTCATCCGGCTCAAGAACTCCCCCGACAAGCTCGGCCGCCGCTCCCGCTTCTCCGGCTCCCACCTCGGCGGCGCGTGGCTCGTCCTGTTCATGATCTTCAACATCATCTGGACGCTGTTCCTGGCCAGGGGCGCGTCGGCGGCCAACGGCAACTTCCCCTACTCCTCCGGCGCGTTCGTCTCGCTCGCGCTCGGCGACGTGCTGCCGGACAGCGCGCTGCTGGAGGAGATCGCGCTGCTGCTGCACATCGGCTTCATGCTGGTGTTCCTGGTCATCGTGGTGAACTCCAAGCACCTGCACATCTTCACCGCCCCCCTCAACGTGCTCTTCTCGCGCCGTCCCGACGGCCTGGGCGGCGCGCCGGAGATGCGGGTGGCCGGCAAGGTCGTCGACTTCGAGGACGAGGACCTCGACCCGGAGAAGCTCGGCCGCGGCAAGATCGCCGACACCACGTGGAAGGGCTTCCTGGACTTCTACTCCTGTACGGAGTGCGGCCGCTGCCAGTCGCAGTGCCCGGCGTGGAACACCGACAAGCCGCTGTCGCCGAAGATGCTCATCCTCGACCAGCGTGACCACGCCTTCAAGGTGGCCCCGTACCTGCTGGCCGCCCAGCAGGGCGTCGAGCACAAGGACACCGACGTGCTCGCGCTGCTGGAGAAGCCGCTGGTCGGCGAGGACGGCGTGATCCACCCCGACGTGCTCTGGTCGTGCACCAACTGCGGCGCCTGCGTCGAGCAGTGCCCGGTGGACATCGAGCACATCGACCACATCCTCGACATGCGCCGCTACCAGGTCATGGTGGAGTCGTCGTTCCCGTCCGAGGCGGGCGTGATGGTGAAGAACCTGGAGAACAAGGGCAACCCGTGGGGCATGTCCGAGATGAAGCGGGCCGACTGGATCGAGGAGCTGGACTTCGAGGTCGAGCTCGTCGAGGACAAGATGCCCGAGGACGCCGAATACCTGTTCTGGGTGGGCTGCGCGGGCGCGCTCGAGGACCGGGCCAAGAAGACCACCAAGGCCGTGGCGGAGCTCCTGCACATCGCGGGCGTGAAGTTCGCGGTGCTCGGCCCGATGGAGGCGTGCACCGGCGACCCGGCCCGCCGCCTGGGCATGGAGTACCTGTTCAACATGCTCGCCCAGCAGAACATCGAGACCCTCAACGAGGCCGGCGTCAAGAAGATCGTCGCCACCTGCCCTCACTGCTTCAACACCCTGGCCAACGAATATCCGCAGCTCGGCGGCACGTACGAGGTGGTGCACCACACGCAGCTGCTGTCGAAGCTCGTGGACGAGGGCCTGCTCACCCCGATCACCCCGATCGAGGAGAAGATCACCTACCACGACCCGTGCTTCCTGGGCCGCCACAACAAGGTTTACTCCCAGCCCCGCGACATCATGTCCAAGGTGCCGGGCGTGCAGACCCAGGAGATGCACCGCCACAAGGACCGCGGGTTCTGCTGCGGCGCCGGCGGCGCGCGCATGTGGATGGAGGAGCGCATCGGCAAGCGCATCAACACCGAACGCGTGGACGAGGCGCTGACCACCGATCCCGACACCGTCTCCACCGCCTGCCCGTTCTGCATGGTCATGCTCGGCGACGCGATCAACGAGAAGAAGAACAACGGCGAGGCCAAGGAATCGCTCGAAGTCGTGGACGTCGCCCAGCTGTTGATCAAATCGGTCAAGGGCGCTTCCTGACCGAGGATTGTCGGACTCCTCCACAGCTTCTGTGGAGGAGTTCCGCACGTCAGCGGGTCAAGTGCAAGAAATCCAGCATCCACATAACGGGAAAATCACGGTAACCTCAACGTCGCATGGCTCTATTCGACGGGGAGGGGGCTCGTGATGGGCGTCGTCGTCACGGACGCCGAAGTCACTCTGGCCGACGTCCTCGCCCTCCGGCTCGCCATCGACGCACCACTGGAAGACGGCACCGAACTCGTGCTCAGGCACCGCACCACGGGGGTGGAACGCGACGTGCGGCTCGGCACACCGGGCGCTCGGGCGCGCGAGGCCACGGTCGCGGTCTCGCTCGCGCCGCTGGAGCTCAGCGCCGGGCGCTGGGACGCCTACCTGCGGGGGGCGGGCGGCAAGCGCAGCAGGCTGCGCAGCGTCGATCCGGGCTTCTCGCTCGACCACCTCGACGCGTACGCGCTGTGCAGGCGGACCCTCGCCTACCGCTCGTACCGCACGCGCAACGGGTTCCTGGCACTGAAGATCTCCGACGCCGAGCCGGTGGCCGAGGTCCGCTCGATCTGGTTCAGGGAGGGGCGCTTCGAGGTGATGGGCCTGCTGGCGTACACCGGGCTCGAGGACGACGACTCCCGCCATGAGGCCGTGCTGAGACTGGACCGCAGGCAGACCAACGCGCGGCTCTCGGCCACCGCCACCGTGCAGGGCGTGCGCTTCCACGCCGCCGTGTCGCTCGTGGACGTGGTGGGCGCCGATCCCGACGCCGTGGCGAGCTCCGGCACCTGGGAGCCCGCGCTGGAGGTCGAGGGCGTGTCCACGCCGCTCAAGCTGGGCTCGCGGCTCGATGACGTCGACGGCAAGAGACGCCGGCTGCACTATCCCTCGGCCACGGTGGACGGCGTGCCCATCAGACCCTGCTACACCGCCGACGACGAGCTGCGGATCGAGGTGGGCGGATGAAGGTCAGCCTGGTCCTCGCCTCCGCGTACGCGATGAGGGGCGACGTCCGCGCCATGCTGAACCTCGCCACCGCCCTGTCCGACCGGCACGACGTCGAGGTGGTCAGCGTCAGGCGGCAGAAGGAGAAGCCGTTCTTCCCCGTCGGGCCCAACGTCACCATGCGCAGCCTGATCGACGCCAGGCCGGGCGTCCGGCACCTGTTCCCGCGCGGGCAGGTCCGCGCGGAGGTGGCGCTGTGGCGGCTGCTGCGCAACCTCAAGTCCGACGTGCTGATCACGACCCGGCCGGGGCTCGGCGTCCAGGCCGCGAGGCACGCGCCGCGCGAGACCCTGAAGATCGCCAGGGAGTGGGGGCGGCCGGCCGTCCCCGGGCCGGTGAAACGGTTCTATCCGCGCCTGAACGCCGTCGTGACGGCCACGGAGTCGGCCCAGGAGGAGTGGAGCAAGCTCCTCACCGACGGGCCCCCTGTGGCCTCTGTGCTGGACGCGCTGCCCGACGGGCCGTGGCCGCGCTCGCGGATGGACAACCGGATCGTGGCCGCCGGCGGCCGGTGGGTGCCGGTCAAGGCGTACGACCGGCTGATCAGGGCGTTCGCGATCGTGGTGGACAAGCGCCCCGACTGGCGGCTGCGCCTGTACGGCGGCGGGCCGGAGGAGCGGCGGCTGCGCGCGCTGGTCCGCGAGCTCAGCCTGCACAACCACGTCTACTTCATGGGCACGACGCCCGACCTGGCGGGCGAGTTCGCCAAGGCGTCGATCGTGGCCAGCACCTCGCTCACCGAGGACCTCGGCATGGCGGTGCTGGAGGCCATGGGCTGCGGGGTGCCCGTGGTGGCCTTCGACGGGGCCAGGGGGCCGAGGGAGTTCGTGGCGACGGGCTACAACGGGGTGCTGGTGCCGGAGAACGAGGGCGGCCTGGAGCTGTTCGCGGCGGCCCTGCTGGCGCTGATCGACGACGAGCGCAGGCGGCGCTCGCTCGCGGCGGGCGCCCTGGACACCGCGGTGCGCCACGCGGCCGGTGAGGTGGCCGAGCAGTGGGAGAAGCTCATCGGCGACCTCCGCTGAACGACCCGGGCACCCCCAACCGGTTACGGGTACCTTAGAAGCATGCATGGGTACAGCGGAGACAAGCAGGCGTATCTGACGCGTCTCAGGCGGATCGAGGGTCAGATCAGGGGCCTGCAGCGCATGGTCGATGACGACGCCTACTGCATCGACGTGCTCACTCAGGTCTCCGCGGCCACGCGGGCGCTCCAGGCGGTGGCGCTGGGGCTGCTGGAGGAGCACATCTCCCACTGTGTGGCGGATGCGATCAACAGTGGCGGGCCGGAGGCCGACGCGAAGGTCAAGGAGGCCTCGGCGGCCATCGCGCGCCTCGTCCGCTCATAGGCGGGGCGGTCATCCTCCAGAAGGAGGACATTCCGAGGGATTAACTAGTTATGAGAAACCCCGGAAACCTTCTAACTAGGTCTCCGGGGCTAGTAATCGAGTTGATCCTTCAGCGGCTCGCCGAAGTCCGCAATCCGAGCGCGTCGTCGAGTTCGTCCAAGGTCAGCCGCCGCTCGCTGACAGCCACGGCCGTGAGCACCTCGGCGTAGAGCGCAATCTCGTCCAACGCGACACGGTCGTGGACCCGAGAGTCCAGGTCATCGTGCCCCACCGCGTCGTCCTTCCTTCCGCAGCCCACACCCTCTACGAGGTTACGGCGGAGACCCTTCTGGCAACATGGCCCATCGGAGTCATTCCTTTCCGAACTGCGGGGCCCGGGAACGATCATTTCCCGAATCGGAGATCACAATTCGGAGAATTGCCTGTTACCTGAGCGTTAGAACCATATAGGCGAAGTAAGGGTTAAATAACGATATTTGTGGTTTAGGTGTGGTCTGTGTGGTTGTCGTCGCGTTCGTGGATGAGTCTGTGCACGAGCGCGGTCTGCCCGGCCAGCCCCCGCTCCGGCACCCTGGCCCCCGTCAGCCGGCCCCACGCCAGTCCCGTCGCGTACGCGGCCCCGAGCACGGCCGCGGTGCTCGCCCGGTCCGGCGGCGAGACCTCCAGCACCGCCGCGGGCTTGGTCAGCACCTGACCGGGCACGGGGAAGCCGTCCGGCTCGGTCGACTCGCTCGCTGAGGTACCGGTCAGCCCGGCGCGCTCCAGCTCCTCGTACGCGCGCCTGAGCCGGTGGTCCAGCCGGGCCGGCAACCGCCCCTTGGAGTCCGACAGGTCGGCCAGGAACGTGGCGGCGGCCATGGGCGGGTCGGGCATGAAGGCCAGCGCCTCGACCAGGTCGTAGACGGCGTGCGAGAAGTCCGCCTCCAGGTCGTTCTCGACGAGCAGGGCCCGGCACAGCCGCCGCGGGCAACGCTCCAGCCAGGCCGCGCGCAGGGCCTCGGCGTCGGTGTGGGGGTCGTCGAGCCCCTGCCGGCGCAGCATGGGCTCGACCATCGTCAGCAGGGCGAGCGCCCGCGGCCTGAAGCGGGTGTCGGACATCAGGATCTGGGCCGCGTCCGCCATCGTGGCGGCGAGCCTGAGCGCGGCCCGCGGCTGCCCTGCCCGCTGCCGCTCGGCGACGAGCGTGGCCAGGTCGAGCAGCGGCGGCGCGGGCAGCCAGCGCACCCACTCGTCGCCGGGCAGCGGGCGGCGCAGGTATTCGCCGAACACCGTGATCAGCCGCTCGTTGCCGTCGAACGCGGGCGCGTACGCGCACCACATGATCGCGCCCCAGACGGCCGCCACCGTGCTCGGCACGTCGGAGCCGAAGATCTCGTCGAACGCCGTCAGCGGGTAGTCCAGCTCCGACTTGAGCCCGCTGGACCGCAGCAGCACCCTGAGCCGCTCGGTGAGGCCCTCGGAGACGTCCGGGCCGATGAACGCCTGGGTGGAGCCGGGCTCGGCGTGGAAGTCGGGCCCGTACGGGATCACGTCCTCCGGCAGCACCGCCGCGGGATGCTGCACCTGGCGCGCCCGGGTGCCCCTCGGCGGCGGCGCGAGGCGCCAGCGGCCGTCGGCCGGATCGTGCAGATGCCAGCGCGCGTGCACCCCGAAGAGCCATCTGTCGCCATCTGGGGTCACAAGTATTCTGGCGGCCAGCACGTGGGCCCGATCGGGGACGGAAAGCCCTTGCCAGCGCGGGTCCGCGACCATCGCTCGGACCTCCGCCTCGGCGGAGGTGAACGCATCCCAGGGTCGCACGGGCGCCATCGTACTGGGAGCGCCCAAATCATCCATCGGCATTTCACGGCAGAATGACCGTTATGAGGGCGAAGGTTGCAGGGGTGCTGGCGGTGGTCGGTGCGCTCTCCGGATGCGGTACGACCACGACGGCGCAGCCGTCCCCGACGGGGCCCGGCGTGCTCACGCTGGACAAGGCCACGGCGCCGGAGCCCGGCGGCGAGGTGGGCGAGGCGTCCACGGAGTTCCAGAACGCGACGGACATGTCCATGTGGACCAAGCTGAGCGAGACGGAGAAGGACGTCGACCGGATCGGCAAGCTCGACATCAACAAGACAGTGAAGGGCTCCCTGTATCTGGAGCCCAGGACCTCGACGTGGTTCGACGGCTTCCGCGGCCCCTACGTGTACCAGGAGCTGGCGGGCGACGTCCTCATGTACGCCAGGGTCAAGGTCGAGGGCATGAAGGGCGGGCAGCCCAAGCGGAAGTTCTCGCTCGGGGGCCTGATGGCCCGCCAGCCCGGCTCGTACGCCAAGCCCAACTGGGTGTCGGTCACCACCGGCACGGCCGACCAGAGCGGCCAGGTCGAGGTGAAGTACACCCAGGACGGCAGCTCCAAACCTCAGGAGCTGGCCGTCAAGACAGGCTGGGTGGACCTGGCGCTCGGCCGGGTGGGCCGCGTCTTCGTCGCGCTCTACCGGGAGGACGGCGGCAAGTGGAAGGTCGGCCGGCGCTGGCCGTCCAACCTCCCCGACGTGCTCCAGTGGGGCATCACCGCCTACACCGACTGGGACAGCTACAACCTGCTCAAGAAGGACGCGACCAAGGCCAACGCCAAGCAGGTCAAGGGCGTGCCCGATCTGAAGATGACCGTCGACTTCGTCCGGTTTTTACGCCCCGAGCTGCCCGAGTACGCGGACGCGCTCAACACCGCCTCGGTGTCGGACGAAGTCCTGATCAAAGCGATGACGCCTGCCGGTGCCTGAGCGCCTTGGCCATGTAGTTGTCCGGCGTGCGGGCGAAGGACGCCCGGTCGTCGTCGGTGAGTTCGCGTACGATTTTTCCGGGAACACCGGCCACCAGCACGCCGGACGGGATCTTCTTGCCCGGTCCGACGAGCGCACCGGCGGCCACCAGGGTGCCCGCACCGATGCGGGCGCCGCCCAGCACGATCGCGCCGATGCCGATCAGCGCGCCGGTCTCCACATGGGCGCCGTGGACCATGGCCTTGTGGCCCAGGCTGACCCGATCCTCCAGGATCGCCGGCTCGCCGGGATCGGCGTGCAAGCAGCTCAGATCCTGTACGTTGCACTCCTCGCCGATCTCGATCCGCTCGTCGTCCCCCCGGAGAACGGAGCCGTACCAGATGCTGGACGCCCGGCCCACCCGCACGCTGCCGACCACGACGGCGCCAGGGGCTATGAAGGCTTCAGGGTGTATGTCCGGGACTGCCCCGTTATCCAAAGATGCGATGTACATCCGAGCCATCGTAATTCCCCGTCCGGCTGTGGCGTTCCGGTTGCGGACGTGGGCAGATGGCAGGAAAGTCGTTTCCTGACGTCTCGTTGTCAGACCCTCACAACCCGCAATTTTCCCCCGCCTCACGCAAACCACCCTTAGGTACCCCCATGATGAACCAGCACGAGAGCATTCCCGATCTGATGCAAGAGGACACCTTCGAGGTCGTGATGCGCGGCTACAACCGCCGTCAGGTTCACGACTTCATGATCCGTACCCGTAACCAGGTAAGGGATCTGGAAGAGCGGCTGGCCCGGGCCATCGACCAGGCAGAGCAGGGCCGCATCGAGCTCGCGGAGGCCAGGCGGCGCATGGTCGAGGCGCCGCAGAGCTACGACGACCTCAGCCCGAGACTCGCCCAGATCCTCCGGCTCGGCGAGGAGGAGGCCGCGGCCAAGCGGGAGGACGCCGAGGCCGAGGCCGCCAGCGTGCGCGACGCGGCCAAGTCGGAGGCCGACCGGCTGCAGTCGTCGTCCCGGGAGACCGCCGACAAGATCCTCACCTCCGCCCAGGCGGAGGCGGAGCGGCGCGTGAACGAGGCCACTCAGGCGGCGGAGCGGATGCTGGCCCAGGCGGGTTCGGACGCGGAGGAGCAGCTCGCGGCGGCCCGCACCGAGGCCGAGGACCTGCTGCGCGAGTCGCGCGCCGAGTCCGAGCGGCTGGTCACGGCCGCCCAGTCGGAGTCGGAGCAGATCATGCAGGCCGCCAACGCGCAGGCCGAGCAGCTGGTGACGGGCGCGCGGAACGATTCGGAGTCGATGCTGGCCTCCGCGCAGCAGCGCACCGCCGCGCTCGACGAGCAGACGGGGCGGCGGGTCGACTATCTGACCAACACGCACTCGGAGGTCGTGCGGCGGCTGACCGAGATCAGCTCGGTGCTCGGCGACCTCATGCGCACCGAGTCGGCGGCCGGGCCGCTGATCCCCGACGCGGTCGCGTCCCCGGTCTCGCCGCAGGAGGACGTGCGGGTCATCGTGGACGAGAGCGAGGAGGAGAAGAAGCCCCTGGAGGAGGCGGGCGTCTCCGACGACACCGACATCCACGTCGTCCGGCTGTCCGAGGTGCACAAGTAGTCCACACCCCGGGCGGGCACGGCTGGAGGCGTGCCCGCCCGGCTGGGACCGCCCCACAGCCGAGCGGGCGGTGAGAGCCGCGGGGCCGCGCGATTGGGGAAGGGGTGCGCGGCCCGGCGGTGCAGGCGGTCCACGGAGCGGAAGCCCCCGCCCCCGATTGGGTCGGAGGCTTCCGCGTCAGTGGCCCCTCCTGTCCTGGTGGCCCGGTGCCGGGGCCGCCGAGACGCTGGACACGGCACCGGGCTGCTCTTGTGCGCCGGCCGTGGGACGCGCCACGGCCGGCGTCATGGAGGTGCGGGGCCGGCCCGCGGGTGCTGCCCGCCGGCCCGCTTCTCCTGGTCCCGGAGCCGGCCGCGCAGGCCGTCCGGGTCGTCCGCGTCGATGGTCATCGCACATCCGGCATCGCGCTGCGCCGCGTCGAGCGGACGATGTCTCGTGGCCCACCAGCGGCCCGCGTCGCTCCGCCAGATGGTCCATTGGGGGTACTCCCGGGCAATCTCGGCAAGATGCCGATCAAAGGACATCGCTGTTCGCCTTTCCCGGGCCCCAGGCGAGGTTTCCATCTCCTTCGACGATGCGGCACTTCTCTAGAGAACACAATGATCGTGCCGGACAGGGTCACCTTTCCTTGACAAACTAGGCATCGAAGTCGTACTGGAGTACGTACGCGGCGGAGTCGAGCACCATCTCGTTGAGCTCGACGGGCACCCCGCCCGAGGTGTAGGCGGTCCTGGCGATCACGATCACCGGCGTGCCCCCCGGCAGGTCGAGCATCGCGATCTCGCGGGGTGACGGCATCCGGGCCCGCACCTCCTCGGTGAAGTGGGCGGGGGAGACGCCCAGGTCGCTCAGCCTGGCGTAGACGCCACCGGGTCCGGTGTCCGCGAGGGTGATCGCGCTGCCTTCGACCAGGTGCGCGGGGAAATACGAGGTGGCCAGCTGCACGGGTCTGGTGTCGACCGAGTAGCGGCGGCGACGTACCCATACCTCGCCGCTCTCGAGGACGCCCGCCACCTCCTCGCCGGCTCGCTCCAACACGACTTCCACCCCGTCCACCGTGAAAGGCCGGCCACGCGTGTCGGCGTCCCAGATGGCCCGCCCCTGACCCCACTGCTCTCTCGACAGGCGGCGTGAGCCGTGCCTGCGGATCGGTTTGAACAGCCGCACGTATACCCCCGAACCTCGTTTGGGCACCGCCAGCCCCTCGTTGATCAGTACGGCAAGCGCCTGCCTGGCGGTGGCTCGTGCGATTGCGTATTCGGCCATCAGCGCGTTCTCGCCCGGTAGTCGGTCCCCGTCGCGCAGTTCGCCGGACAGAATCCGGGCGCGGAGGCCGTCGGCGATGCGGCGATAGATAGGGGGCTCGTGGGGTACCGGGGATTCAGACAACTTTGATCACCCTCTGTCACCAACCAGGTTGTGGCGTCTCCAGAGAACTTGCCCCGTCTTGTCCACGATCGCACAGATGGAAAGGTTGGTCGCGGCCTTCTTTTGAGCGGATCGTGCCCGAGTGGTGAATTCCGGCGAGTTTTAGCAGACCGTTACCGTGGAACGGTCCCGGCCGGTATCCGATCGGCCCACCAGCGCCGAGTAACCAAAGCGAAGATCACGGCGCCTGCCGTGTTCATGAGCACGTCGTCGACGGAGGAGAAACGGCCTAGTCGCAAGGCGTACTGGAGGATCTCGACGATGACCGAAAAGGCGGCCGCGACCGCCGCAACGCGCGCGAGAGAGGACATCGCCCGGCTGCGTACCGGGAGCAGCGCGCCGAGCGCGGCGAACACCAGCAGGTTGCCTCCGACCTGCACCAACACCGCGTCCCACGGCGCGCTGACCAGGTCGGCAAGATCTTTGAACGGGACGAGACTGACTCCGGTCTGACCGTTGCGCGGGGTGAGGGTCATCCAGATCCACGGGGCCGTGCCGACCGCTATGCCGACGTCGGCGATCGACGTGCGCAGCGGTGCCGGGTGGCCGGCGCGGGCGCGGTGACGGGAGAGGAGCAAGATTGCTAGCAAGGCCAGGGGAAGTGCAAAAGTACCAGCAATAATGACGTTTCCCCACAATTCCCACGTCCGCGCCATCCGCCCATAATGGCGATGATCTAGGGGTACCGGAAGATGTCTATCTGGACAGGGTCACCGGCAGGTGCTCGGACAGGAAGGTGAGCGCCACCTCCCAGGTGCGCGCGGCCGCCTCCGGGTGGTGGAACATCGGTGCCTCGCTGTTGTGGAAGGCGTGCCCGGCCTCCTCCTCGACGTGCATGACCACGTTCGGCCGGCCCTGCGCGGCCTGCTCGACGACGGCCACCCGGTCGCGCCGGATGAACGGGTCGCTGCCGCCGAAGACCAGCAGGAGCGGCGCGGTGACGCGGTCCATGAGCCCGGTCGCGTCGGGCACGGCGGAGCCGTAGAAGGACAGGACCGCGGCCAGCTCCACCTGCGTGGCCAGCATGTAGTCGATCGAGCCGCCCAGGCAGAACCCGACCGCGCCGACCCCGCCCGCCACCTCGGGCAGCTCGCCCAGGTGGGCCACCGTGAGCGCGCAGTCGGCCACCCCCTGCGCGAAGTCGAACCGGCCGGCCAGCTCGATCGCGGCCGCCGTGCCCTCGGGGGTGTGCTCGCCCAGCCAGCCGGGGTGCAGGCGCCAGAACAGGTCCGGCGCGGCCACCACGTAGCCGCGCGAGGCCAGGTCCAGGGCGACCTTCTCGATGTACGGCCCCACGCCGTAGATCTCCTGGACGAGCAGGATGCCGGGGCCCGTCCCGGCGTCGGGGAACCACAGATGGACGTCGAAGCCGCCGTCGTGGGCGGCCACTTGATCGGTTCTGGTTCGCATGTGCAACAGCATCGCGCATGGCGCGGGCCGCGTTCCGGGGAGACGATGCGATCAGAAAGGTCCCGACGCACCCGTTGTCCGCCGATCGACCAGCGATCTATACAGGGAAGTAGAGGAGAGTGTGGTGCTGACGCATTTCATCGGTGGCGAGCCGGTGGGCGCGGGTAAGACGTTCCCCGTCCATGACCCCGTGACGGGCGCGGTGATCAGGCAGGTGCACGAGGCCGACCCCGAAGTCGTGGACCGGGCGGTGCGCGCGGCCAGGGAGGCGGCCCGCGACTGGGCGGCGCTGCCCGTCGGCGAGCGCGCCGGGTGGATGCGGCGCCTGGCCGAGGGCATCGAGTCCCGCTTCGACGACCTGGTGGACGCGGAGATCGCCGACACGGGCAAGCCGATCGACCAGACCCGCACGCTCGACGTCCCGCGCGGCATCGCCAACTTCCGCGCGTTCGCCGAGATCGCCGCCCAGCGCCCGGACGACGCCTTCCACCTGTCCGGGGTGCTCAGCTACACCGTGCGACGGCCGCTCGGCGTGGTCGCGGTGATCGTCCCGTGGAACCTGCCGTTCCTGCTGATGACCTGGAAGCTCGCGCCCGCCCTCGTCGCCGGCAACACCGTGGTGGTCAAGCCGTCGGAGCACACGCCGGGCTCGGCGGCGGTCTTCGCCGAGATCTGCGCCGACGCCGGGCTGCCCGCCGGCGTCGTCAACATCATCTTCGGGTACGGCTCCTCCGGCCACCTCCTGGTCGAGCACCCGGGGGTGGACGCCGTGTCGTTCACCGGTTCCACCAGGACCGGCACCGCGATCATGAATACGGCGGCCGACCGGGTCAAGCCGATCTCGTTCGAGCTGGGCGGCAAGAACGCGGGGCTGATCTTCGATGACTGCCGGCTCGACCGGGCCGTCGAGGGGACGGCGAAGTCGGTCTTCACCAACGGCGGGCAGGTGTGCCTGTGCACCGAGCGGGTCTACGTGCAGCGGCCGATCTTCGAGGAGTTCTGCGCCCGGCTGGCAGCCCGCGCGCAGGAGTTCGAGCCGCAGCCCATGATCTCGAAGGAGCACCGCGAGAAGGTGCTCTCCTACTACGCCTTGGCCCGCTCGGAGGGAGCCAAGGTGCTCACTGGGGGTGGCGTCCCCACGTTCGGCGACAACCGCGATTCCGGATATTTCGTGGAACCGACGGTGGTGGCAGGCTTGTCGGAGTGGTCGAGGTTCAACAGAGAAGAGATCTTCGGCCCCGTCTGCCATGTCGCCCCCTTCGACAGCGAGGCCGAGGCGGTCGATCTGGCCAACGGCAGCGAGTACGGCCTGGCCGCCACGCTCTGGACGGGTAACCTCGACCGCGCCCACAGGGTGGCGCAGCGATTGGAGGCCGGGCTCGTCTGGGTGAACACTTGGTATCTGCGTGACCTGCGTACCCCGTTCGGCGGTATGAAGCTGTCGGGCATCGGCAGGGAGGGCGGCGTCCAGTCACTCGACTTCTACTCTCAACCCACCACGATCACCATCAAACTGGAGCAGCCCGATGCATGACGAATGGTCCGAGGCCGTGGACGCGCGGTCCCAGGTCGCCGACCGGCTGGCGGAGGCCGCGAGTTCCGGCAAACCGTGCCCGCCGATCAGGGACCTGGTCGGCACGGTGGCCGAGGCGTACGCCATCCAGGAGATCAACACGCGGCGGGCGCTCGGAGCGGGGCGGCGGCTGGTGGGCAGGAAGATCGGCGTGACCAACGTCGTGCTGCAGCGGCAGTTCGGCATCGACCAGCCGGACTTCGGCATGCTCTTCGCGGACATGTCCTACTGCGACGGGCTCCCCGTGCCCGTGGACGCCTTCCTGCAGCCGCGGGCCGAGGCCGAGGTCGCGCTGGTGCTCGGCAAGGACCTGGCCGGTGGGCCCTTCACGGCCGCCGACGTGCTCAGGGCCGTGGAGTTCGCGCTGCCCGCCATCGAGATCGCCGACTCGCGGATCGCCGACTGGGACATCACGCTGGCCGACACGGTCGCGGACAACGCCTCGGCCGGCGCGTTCGTGCTGGGCAACACGCCCGTCCCGCTGGCCGGGCTCGACCTGCGGGCGGCCCGGATGACGATGACCCGGGGCGGCGAGGAGGTCTCGACCGGCTCCGGCGAGCTGGTCATGGGCAACCCGCTCAACGCCGCCGTCTGGCTCGCCTCCCGGCTCGGCCGCACCGACTACGCGCTGCGCGCCGGAGACGTGGTGCTGACCGGCGCGCTCGGCCCGGTCGTGCCCGCCGGCCCGCAGGACGAGTTCGAGGCGCGCATCGAGGGGCTGGGCTCCGTCCGGGCGGTGTTCGCCAAGTGATCGAACGCACCAAAGGGCTCCTGGTGCCCGGCAAGGCCACTCCCCGAGGCAGGTTCCCGCACGTCAAGCAGGCAGGCGACCTCCTGTACGTCTCGGGCACGAACTGCCGGCGCACCGACGGCACCTTCGTGGGTGTGGAAGTGGACACGTACGGTGCGACGAACCTGGACATCCGCGCACAGACCAGAGCGGTCATCGAGAACATCGGCGACATCCTCAAGGCCGCCGGAGGCTCGCTCGGCGACCTCGTGCAGATCACCACGTATCTGGTCAACATGAACGATTTCACGGGCTACAACGAGGTCTACGCCGAGTTCTTCGACGAGGAGGGGCCCACGAGGGCCACGGTCGCGGTGCACCAGCTCCCGCACCCCCACCTGCTCATCGAGATGCAGGCCGTCGCCTACCGCCCGCAGGAGCGGCCATGACCTGCCGGGGGTGAGCCGTGCGCGTATCCGTCCTGGGGTTGGTGGTGCTGATGGCCGCCGGTTGCGGCGGGACGGCGCCGCTCCTGGCCGAGGGCGATCCCCCGGTCAAGGTCGGCGCGATCATCTCGCAGACCGGCGTGTACGCCGCGCTCGGCGACGACATGGAGGCCGCCATGCGCCTCTACCTGGACGACCACGGCGGACGCCTGGGCGAGCGCCCGGCCGGGCTGGTGGTGGCCGACGACGCGGGTAACCCGGAGGAGGGCCAGAAGCAGGCCAGGCGGCTCATCGAGGACGAGGGCGTGAACGTGATCACCGGGCTGCTCTCCTCGCCCGTCGCCGAGTCGGTGGTCGAGGTGGCGGGCCGCACGCCCGTGGTGATCGCCAACGCGGGCGCCGACGCGCTGGGCGGACCGAACGTCTTCCGCGTGTCGTACACCAACCGCGACCACGGCTACGCGGCCGGCCGGTACGCCGCCGAGCGGTACGGCAAGGAGGGCGTGGTGCTCATGGCCTCCGACTACTCGGCGGGCGTCGAAACGCTCAGGGGCTTCGCCGAGGGATACGGCGCGCAGCCCCTCAAACGCATCCTGACGCCCTACGGCAGGGTCACCGACCTGGAGCCGTACTTCGCGCGGATCCCGCCCGGGACGAAGCTCCTGTACGCGTTCTACGCCGGGGGAGAGGCGATCGAGTTTCTGAAGGGGTACCGCCAGCACGCCTCCGAGATCGCGTTACTGGGCTGCCAGAACCTCACGGACGAGGACGTGCTGCGGGCCGTCGGCCGGGAGGCCGAGGGCATCACCACCGTCGGCATGTACTCGCCCGCGCTGTACAACCCGGACAACGCCGCGTTCGTGGCCCGGTGGCGGGCCAAGACCGGCAGGAACCCGTCCGCGGTCGCGCTCCAGGGCTGGGACGCCATGCGGCTCATCGACCGGGGCCTGTCCGCGAACGGGGGAATGGCGGCGGTGGGCGAGCTGGGCGGCCCGCGCGGGACGTTCCGGCTGGACGCGACCCACAACCCGGTGCAGAACTGGTACGTCCGCCAGTACCAGAATGGCGTGAACCGGATAATCGCCACCATCCCCCCGCGACAGGAGTGAATCGTGGACCGCGACCAGTGCCTCGCCCTCGACGCGAACGACCCGCTGCGGGCTTTCAAGGACGAGTTCGTGCTGCCGGAGGGGGTCGTCTACCTCGTCGGCAACTCGCTCGGCGCGCTGCCCCGCCGTACCGCCGAACGGGTGCGCCAGACGGTGGAGGACGAGTGGGGCAGGCAGCTCGTCGGCGGCTGGAACCACGCCGGCTGGTACGCGCAGCCGCTGACCGCGGGCGACCGGCTGGCCCCGCTGATCGGCGCGGGCCCCGGGCAGGTCGTGGTGGGCAACACCACCTCGATCGCGGTCTTCCAGGCGGTGGCCGCGGCGCTGCGGCTGCGTCCCGACCGCCGGGTGATCGTCTCCGACGTCCGGAACTTCCCCACCGACCACTACATGGTCCAGGGCCTGGCCGGGCTGCTCGGCGGCTACGAGGTGCGCGACTTCGCGCAGGGGCGGTTCGACGACGCGGCCGTGGTGCTGCTGTCGGAGGTCGACTACCGCACCGGCGCCCGCCAAGACGTGCCGTCGGTCACCGCCCGGGTGCACGAGGCCGGCGCGCTGATGGTCTGGGACGTGTGCCACAGCGTGGGGGCCATGGACGTGGACGTCTCGGGGGCCGACTTCGCGGTGGGGTGCACGTACAAGTATCTCAACGCGGGGCCCGGCGCGCCCGCCTTCCTCTACGTCAACCCGCGCCACCACGCCGCCGCCGAGAACGTGCTGTCCGGCTGGCACGGGCACGCCGAGCCGTTCGCGTTCGAGACCGGCTACCGCCCGGCGGAGGGCATTCGGCGGTTCGCGGTGGGCACCCCGCACGTGCTGTCGTTCGCGGCGCTGGAGGCGGCGCTCGACATGTGGGAGCGGGTGCCGATGGACCAGGTGCGGGCCAAGAGCATGGCGTTGACCTCGCTCTTCGTGGACCTGGTCGGCGACGCGCTGGAGCTGGTCTCGCCCGCCGACGCCGCCGCCCGGGGCAGCCAGGTGAGCTTCCGCCACCCCCACAGCTACCCGGTGATGCGGGCGCTGATCGACCGGGGCGTGCACGGGGACTTCCGCGCGCCGGACGTCCTCAGGTTCGGCTTCGCGCCGCTCTACATCGGCTACGCCGACGTGTACGACGCGGCGGCCATGCTGCTCGAAGTGCTGGACAAGGAGCTGTGGCGGGACGAGCGGTACGCCACGCGCCTGGCCGTCACCTGACCGGGTGCTCGTCCAGTTGCTTGACCGCCCGCTTGGGCGCGATGGCCCGGTAGCTCTCCTCCACCCAGTCGAGCAGCACCTCCGTCTCGGGCAGCTCCGACAGGAACGGCACCGTCACCCACCCCGCCCGGCCGAGCCCGTGGCCGGTGGGCGCCGCCCCCTCGACGGTCAGCGCGTGGCCGTGCGCCTCCGAGACCAGCTTCACGCTGAACATCGAGTCCCACTTCTCGGTCTGCTCGTCGATGCCGAGGAAGAGGAAGACCTTCTTGTTCGCCTTGATGACGGTCTCACCCCACGGGTGGTCCTCGTGCGCCTCGGGCAGCCGGAGCGCGAAGGCGCGCAGCTCTTCCCGTACGTCGTGCCAGTCGCTCATCCGCGGAACTCCTCCAGTTTGCGCTCGATGCGTTCCCTGATTCTGTCCCTGGCCTCCATCCTGGGAACGCCCGACATGAGCAGGCTGTCGTAGTCGGTGTCGAGGTGCCTGATGGAGGCGATGACCGCCAGCGTGATGGCGTTCTCGTCGAGCGCCTTGGCCGCCGCCGTCCTGCCCACCCGGCCGCTGCCGCGCTGGGCGGCGTGCTCGGCGATCTCCTGGGCCCGGTCCCGGGGGCAGCCGGGGAACAGCCTGGCGATCTCGGCCGCCATCCTGGCCTGGAAGTCGACGTCCTGCTCGGCCCTGCGGTCGCGGTCGCGTTCGCGGCGGCGCTCGCGTACCTCCTCGTCGGCCAGGCACCGCTCCTCGGCGGCGGCCAGCGCGGCCTCCTCCACCAGCAGGCCGAAGCGCTGGTAGACCTTGCGCCGCCGGTTGTACCGCACGACCACCGCCGACAGTCCGCTCTCCTGCTTGGCGCGGCGGCTGAGCGCGGCGTTACCGGACGGCAGGAACACCAGGTGGTCCATGTCCGCGCAGGTCAGGCAGTGCGGCCGGTCCTCCTCCATGATCAGGTAGGGGCCGGTGTCGCCGCAGGAGGCGCACGTCCAGGTGTCGAGCGGGGCCACCGCCACCAGGTCGGGCACCTTGGGCTCGCTCAGCTTGCGGACCCTGGCCTCGCTGAGGTCGGGCGAGAGCCAGTGCACGCGGAACGGCTCCTGCCCGTCCCCGGAGGTGAAGCGCAGCTCCCGGCGGTCGCGGGTGCCGGCCACGTACGGCGTGTCCACCGGCCTGAGCCCCTTGGCCAGCGCCCATTCCCGCAGCAGGCCGGCCGTCGCGAGCAGGCGGTCCTCGTCGACGGCCGCCAGCTCGGCCAGCGTGCCGGCCCGGCCCTGCCGCCAGATGTCCACGTGCCTGGAGTGCAGCCAGCGCAGGCCCGTCACCACGTCGATGAACGTCACGTACTTCCGCGTGGTCAGCGCGATCTCGGCCGCCTCCGCGACCCTGCGCGCCAGATTGGGCTTGCTCATGGCCTCAAGTCTCCCGCGCCTTTGTCGTGAGATGGCGAGACCGGCAGCTTTGCTTTTGCCCATCGCGGCAAGTAACACGTTCGGACCACCGGCCGTGAGGCCATGGAGGATATCGTGCGCCTGTTCTTGCCGGCCGTGCTCATGCTCGCCACCTCGTGCGGCCTGGCCGAGGAGGGCACGCAGCCCGTCGTCACGGGCGCGTTCGGCACCAAGCCGGTCGTGGCCATACCCAAGGGCAGCCCGGGCCGCACGCCGCGGATCACCGTGCTGTCGTCGGGCAGCGGACGGCGCACGCTGCCGGGCGACGTGGTGCTCGCCGACGTGGACATCCGGCGGTGGTCGGGCAACCAGCCGTATCTGAGCACGTACGACGGCCACCAGCCCACCTCCGTTGTCTTCGACGGCAGGCGGGTGTCGGAGACCTGGCGGCAGGCGCTCATCGGCCGGTCCGCGGGCAGCCGGATCATGCTGGTCAGCCAGGCGGGCGAGGCCCTCGGCCCGGACGCGCCGCTCACGCTGACCGATCTCGCGCCCGCCGACACGATGGTGCTGATCTTCGACGTCCTGGGCGGCTACCCGCCCGACGCCCGGCTGGTCGGCCGCACCCTGCCGGTGGTCCCGGCGGACCTCGGGCCGGGCTCGCCGCCCCGCACGCTCATCGCCGGCTCCGGCGAGGAGGTCCTCGCCGGTTCGAAGGTGGTGGTCCAGTACGTGGCCGCGTCATGGCCCGAGCGGACGGTCGTGGACTCGTCCTACCGGAGGGGCGGGCCGAGCGCGTACACGCTGAAGGAGGGGGACGTCCCCGACGGCTGGCTGGGCGCGCTCGTGGGCCGGCAGGTCGGGAGCCGGGTCGCGGTCTCCGGCCTCGGTGACCGGCCGTCGCTCTACGTCATAGACGTGCTGGGCACGGTTCACGTATGAGAGGGGCCGGGCGCATTCCACCCGACCCCTCCGCATCGTCAGTCGCAGTGTTCGAGCGGGCTGTCGTAGGTCGAGGCGCCGGCCTTGCCGCCCCACTTGACGCACTTGCCGGACGCCGAGGCGATGACCGGTCCCGCGTAGTAGGCGAAGTTGCCTGAGTCCGTCTTCCTCGTACTGCCCTCCACTTCCAGGTAGGCCGTGGTGGCGGTGGCCGTGCCGACGTTCTTGTACTTCAGCGTCGTCACGCAGTTGTTGCCGTTGGAGGAGTTGTAGAGCAGGTAGACGGCGCCGTCACTGCCGAGCGTGGCCGAGTCGATCACGTCGTAGCCGGAGCCGCAGACCTCCGTCGGGGTGTGCGGGTTGCCGCAGTTCTTGGAGGTCACCGACTGCTGCGGGTAGCCGAAGGTGACGCCGTTGAAGACGGCCTTCTGGATGTTGTCCGGGTAGTTGGTGCCCAGCCGCACCTCGTAGTGCAGGTGGGGGCTGATGTTGTTGCCCGGCTTGCTGGTGTTGCCGACCGTGCCGATCTGCTGGCCCTGCGACACCGCCTGGCCCTCGCTGACCGTACGGGAGTTCAGGTGGGCGTAGTACGTGGTCCAGCCGCCGCCGTGGTCGATCTTGACGAGGTTGCCGTACCCGTTGGTCGAGCCCTGGTGCGCGGAGATCACCACGGTTCCCGCCGCGGCCGCCACCACGGTGTCGCCGAGGTCGGCGTCCGCGGTGCTGCCCCGGTTGAAGTCGATCTCCCACGACTGGTGCGCGCTGCTGTTGCTGGAGTTGCCCGTCCACGTCTGGTTGCAGGGGAACGGGAGCTGGAAGTTCGTGGCCAGGATCTGCGCGTCCGCCCCCGGCACGGGGTCGGCCGCGGCGACTGACGTCGTACCGAGGCTGAGTAACAAGGCGAGGCCCGCGACCATTGCTGCGCCGAGCTTCATGGGGTGATCCTTTCCCTGGGATCTCTGAGACCAGGGTCTGGACAAAGCGCACAGGAATCGTCCAGAACCGATACAGGAAGCTGTCAGACCTCCGTAGAGGAGCCGATGTGCCGGTCACCTTCCATGTGCTCGGGCCGCTGGAGGTCCGTCGCGATGGCCGTCCCGTCCGGATCTCCGGCAGGAAGCCCCGCATGTTGCTGGCCACGCTGCTGCTCGACGCGGGCCGCGTGGTCGGCGCCGATCGGCTCGCCGACGTGCTCTGGCCGCACCGCCCACCGCGCTCCGCCCAGGCCAACCTCCGTACGTACGTCAGCTCCCTCCGCTCCGACCTCGGGCCCGCGCTCCTCCGGGCCGACGGGGTCGGGTACGCGATCGACGTGGGGGCGGGGGCGCTCGACCTGCTGGAGTTCGAGGCCCTGGTCGACCGGGGCGAGTTCGCCGAGGCGCTCGCGCTGTGGCGCGGGGCGCCGCTGTCCGACCTGCCCGGCAGCCCCGTCTGGGACCGCCGCCTCGAACCCCTCCACCGGGTACGCCTGTGGGCCGCCGAGGCGCTGATCGACCGGCGGATCCAGCGCGGGGACCACGACGGGGCCGTGTCCGAGCTGCGCGGGCTGCTGGCCGAGCACCCGTACCGCGAGGACCTGTGGGGGCGGCTGGTGCTGACCCTGCACAGCGGCGGCAGGAAGGCCGAGGCCCTGCGTGCCTACGCCACGGTCAGGGCCCAGCTCGTGGACGAGCTCGGCGTCGAGCCGGGGGCCGACCTGCGCGGGGCGTACGAGCTGATCCTCGCGGACGAGGCGCTGCCCGCCGTGCCCCGCCAGCTCCCGCCCCGCCTTCCCGACTTCACCGGCCGGGCGGGCGAGGTGGCCGCGCTGGGCCGGCCGTTCACCGTCGCGGTGATCTCGGGGCCGCCGGGCTCGGGCAAGTCGGCGCTGGCCGTGCACGCGGCGCACGCGCTGTGCGGCGCCTACCCAGCCGGGCAGCTCCACCTGGAGCTCGGCCTGCGGGAGCCGGGCGACCTGCTGGCCGAGGCGCTCCGAGGGCTCGGCGTTCCCGGCGTGCCGCCGACCGTGGGCGAGCGGTCCGCGCTGTTCAGGTCGCTGCTGGCCGAACGGCCGATGCTGGTGCTGCTCGACGACGCCCGCGACGCGGACCAGGTGCGCCCGCTGCTGCCCGGCGACGGCAGCGTGGTGATCGTCACCAGCCGCCGCCGCGTCACCGAGCTGCCCGGCGCGGTGCTGGTCCAGCTCGGACCGCTGGCGCCCGACGAGGCGCTGTCCCTGCTCGGCTCCATCGCGGGCGGGGACAGGGTGGCCCGGGAGCGCGAGGCCGCGCTGGCCATCGTGGCCTCCTGCGGCGGGCTGCCGCTGGCCGTCAGGAACGCGGGCACGCGCCTGGCCGCCCGGCCCGGCTGGTCGCTGTCGGTGCTCAGGCAGCGGCTGACGGACGACTGGCTCGGCGAGTTGCGGGACGTGCGGACCAGCTTCGACGGCGGGTACGCGCGCCTGCCCGCCGAGGCCGCCCGTACGCTCGCGACGTTCGGCCTGCTCGGCGCGTCCGCGCAGCCCGGGTGGGTGGTCGACGCGGCGCTCGGGCGGCACGGGGCCGACGACGTGACCGACCTGCTGGTGGACGTCAGCCTGCTGGACCTGGTCGGCACCGACGCGGTGGGCCAGCCGCGCTACCGCGTCCCCGACCTCATCGGCCGTCACGCGCTCGAACGCGTTCCTGCCTTCCCTCTCGGAGAACCCCGGCTGGACGCGGTGGGCAGGGTGCTGGCGGCGTGGACGGCGACCGCGGAGCACGCCATGGCGCGGCTGCCGACCACCGTGTTCAGCCTCACGGCCGCCCGGGCGCCCCGCTGGCGGCTGCCCGACCGCACCCTCGACCGGTTGACGGCCGACCCGGTCGCGTGGTTCGAGGCCGAGCACGAGGCGCTGGCCGGGGCGGTGGACCTGGCGGCCCGGTCGGGCCTCGCGGAGTCGGCGTGGGGGCTGGCCGCGGCCATGGTCCCGTACCTCGACCTGCACTGCCATCTCGCCACCTGGCGGCGCACCCACAGGGCCGCGCTGGCCGCCGCCCGGGCGGCCGGCGACAGGTACGGCGAGGCCGCGATGCTCAGGGGCCTGGCGCAGGTCAGCCTCTACCAGGACCGCTACGAGGAGGCGGCCGACGGCTTCACCCGCTCCCGCCAGATATTCAGCGACCTGGGCGACCGGCGGGCCGAGGCCACCTCCATCTGCGGGCTCGGGGCCGTGAGCCAGTTCAGAGGCCGGCCCGCGCACTCGCTCATCCACTTCAGGAACGCGCTGGCCATCTTCGTGGCCACCGGCGACCGGCACGGCGAGGCGTTCGCCCGCCAGGCCATCGGCCGGGCCTGCCTGAAGTCGGGGGACCTGGAGCAGGCGTCGGAGTCGCTCGGCCAGGCCATGCGGCTGGCCCAGGAGCTGGGGGACGCCCATCGGGAGGGGTGCGTGTGCCTCCAGATGGGGCACCTGCACCAGGCGATGTCGTTCCACCAGCACGCTCTGGAGATCTTCGAGTCGCTGGGGGACCGGCACTGCGGGGCGTACGCGCTGCAGAGCCTGGCCGGGCTGCAGGCGGCGCGCGGTGACCTCGCGCGGGCCTCCACCGGGCTCGAAAGGTCGCTGGAGATCTTCCAGGAGCTCGGCGACCTCAGCGGCGCGGCCTCCTCGACGCAACTCCTGGGCGAGCTGTACCGCTCGGCCGGTCGTACGGGGCTGGCGCGCACCTATCTCAGCCACGCCAGCGCGCTGCGCCGCAGCCTGCCCGTCTAGGGCCTTCCGCCGAGGTCGGAGCGGATCATGCTGTACCGCACACCGTCGTGCCACTCCCCGGCACGGAAGCCGGCGCCGCGGATGACGCCCTCGCGGGTGAACCCCGCCTTCTCCAGCGCCCGCTGCTCGGCCACGTTGGTGATCTCCGTGGACGCTTCGATCCGGTTGGCCGTCGAGTGGTCGAACAGGTAGCGCGCGAGCAGCCGCTGCGCCTCGGTGCCGTGGCCCTGGCCGCGGTGCTCCGGCGCCACGATCAGCCCCATCTCCCAGTAGTAGCTGGCGCGGTTGGCGACGTGCTTGCTCCACACCAGGAAACCGACCTGCTCGTCGCCGTTCGCGATGATCAGGGTGCCGCCGTCGTCGCCCAGCATGCCGTTCTCCTGCCAGCGCGTGCGCATGCGATGGGGGTTCTGGAAGCCGTACCACTGGAACTCGCCCGAGCTGCCGGGGTCGCTCGTGAGCCGGTGCAGGAAGGACAGGTCGTCCTCTTCGACAGGACGCAGGCGAACAGTCATGATCGGGACACTAGACGACGTACCAGTCGCTTGAGGCGGGACTCCTGGAGCGGGGCGCCCTCAAGGGCGTCAAGGGCCTCCGCGGCGGTCGGGCGCTTGGCCGGGGAGTGGTCGAGCATCCGGCGCACGACCTCCGGCACGTCGGGACCGTGGGCGTCGGCGCTGGTCGGGAACTGGCCGGTGAGGAGCTGGTAGGCGATGGCGCCGGCCGCGTAGACGTCGGAGGCGGTCGTCATGAGGTCGGGCCGCTCCTGGCACTCGGGCGCCACGTAGTGCGCGTCGAGCACGTTGCCCAGCTCGTGAGCGACGGTGTAGTTGCGCGGGCCCGGCTTGGCGTAGTCGAACCCGGTCAGCACCGCGTGCCCGTCGTCGGTGACCAGGACGGAGGCGGGGGTCAGCGCGCGGTGGACGACGCCGTGGGCGTGGGCGTGCGCCAGCCCGCGCAGCAGGTCCTGGATCACGCCCAGCCGGGCGCCCTTGCCCAGCGACAGCTGCAGCGTCTCGCCGTGCACGTCGTCCAGCACCAGCACGAACCGGCTCTCGTCGTCGATGGCGAAGAAGTCGCGCGAGCGCACCACGCACGGGTGCGGGGGGATCCTGGCCAGGGTCTGGTACGCGTTGGCGATGCGCTGCCGCTCGGCCGCCCGCGCGTGGTGGTCGGCCAGCGGGTCGGCCTGGTAGACCCGCAGCAGCACGGTCTCGCTGCCCGGCAGCGTGGCGTTGAACGCGCGGTATTCGGTGATCTTGGTGTCGCCGCCGAGCTGCTCCTCGACCTCCCAGTTGCCGAACCTCGGCGGCGCGGTGCTGCGGCGTACGCTCTGGTTGAGCGCGTCGAGGATCGCGGTGAGGTACGGCTTGGTGTCCGGGCTGCAGCCGCGCCTGACCCTGGAGACGTCGCTCAGCGTGGCGAGCAGGCGGGGCAGGTCGGTGACGTTGATCGCGTCGCGCCCGGCCGGGTCGATCAGCTCGGCGTCGGGCGAGGAGAGCACGACCAGGCTGTCGACGTAGACCCGCTCCAGCTGGGTGGCCTTGGACACCAGCAGGCCCTTCAGCGCCTTGGCGGTGCCCCGCAGCTTGGCCACGGGAGAGCCGAACGCCTCCCTGCGCGGCGGGAACCAGCGCGTGCCCGACACCTCGATGCGGCCCCTGGTGCCCTTGACGTCGACGACCACGATCGAGTGGCCGGTCAGCACGATCAGGTCGACCTCGAAGACATCGTGGCCGCGCGGAACCTCGATGTTGTGCAGCAGCAGCCAGTCGGCGGGCGCCTGGTCGCGCAGATAAGCGATCACCCGCCGTTCGGCGTCGTTGACCGGACGTCCCCCGCCGACGATCTCTGCCATGAGAGGTATCCTCCCACGATTGCGCATTGACAGCATGTTGTCGAAATGACAGGATGTTGTCATGAAGGGAATCGTGCACCACGCCGTTTATGACACGTTCGCCGACTGGGAGACCGGTCACGCGACCACGCACCTCCGCAACGGGCGCTACCAGCGCGAGCCGGGCGGCTTCGAGATCGTCACCGTGGGGTTGACCACGGATCCCGTCGTCAGCATGGGCGGGCTGCGCGTCACCCCGGACCTGGCGCTCGACCAGCTCTCGCCCGCCTCCAGCGCGCTGCTCATCCTGCCCGGGGCCGACCTGTGGGACGCCGGCCCGTCGCTGGCGCCGTTCGCCGCCAAGGCCGGGGAGTTCCTGGACGCGGGGGTGCCGGTGGCGGCCATCTGCGGCGCCACCGCCGGGCTCGCCCGCGAAGGGCTCCTGGACTCGCGTGATCACACGAGCGCGGTGGTGCAGTATCTGGAGGCGCAGGAGGGCTACGCCGGCGCCGGTCACTACCTCGACCGGGACGCGGTGCTCGGGGGCGACCTCATCACGGCTGGTCCCACGGAGCCGGTGGCGTTCGCGCGGGAGATCTTCCGCCGGCTCGACATCTACCGTCCTGAGGTGCTGGACGCGTGGTTCCGGCTGTTCGCGAGCAGCGACCCGGCGGCGTTCGGGGTGTTGATGGCGGCATGACCGACACGGGGGAACTGCTCTCGGGCCTGGCGCTGGGGTCGTTCCGGCTCAACGGGCAGTTCCTTCAGGTGGCGGAGGGGCTGGCCCGCCCGGCGGGGATGACGGCGGCCTGGTGGCAGGTGCTCGGGGCGGTCCTGCGGGAGCCGCTCCCGGTGGCGGGGGTGGCCCGCGTCATGGGGATGACCAGGCAGGGGGTGCAGCGGATCGCGGACCTGCTGGTGGAGCGGGGGCTGGCCGAATACCTGCCCAACCCGGCGCACCGGCGCGCCAAGCTCCTCCAGCCCACGGCCGCCGGGCGCGCGGCCGTCGCCAAGATCAACCCCGGCCATCAGGCCCTCGCTGATCGGCTGGTGGCGGAGATGGGGGTGGACGCGGCCCGCGACTGCCTCGCCGCCCTCCACCTCCTCTCCACCACCCTCGACCGCCTCACCACCCCCTCGTAGGCCCCTGCCGCCGCACGCGGACAGCACCCCGGCGTCCTGGAGTGCCGCGTCGGCGGGACGTGGTGCGGTGGAGCCCGGCGCCGGGGTGCGGTGGCCCGCCGGTCGCGCCACCGACGCCCTTGGCCCGTGCCGCCTGGCGATGCGGGCCGCGCGGCGTGCGGGCGTCCTTCGGGGCGTGCGCGGCGTCGTCCGTGCGGGCGTCCTGGGGCGAGGCGCTTGCACGCGGGCAGCACCCGGCACCTCGGAGCGCCGCGTCGGCGGAGCGGGCCGCGGCGGGTGGAATTCATGGTCGTTTTTGAATCCCGCCACCCACCCGGCCGTCACCGGAGTTTGCGGCGGGGTTTGAAGACCGAGAGCGTGGTCGCGGTCATCAGCATGGCGATCTGCGTTCCCAGTGCGCCCACCTGCCCCCACTGGCGAGTGGCTGGGACGGCGGCGGCGCCTTCGGTGGCGGCCGCCATTCCCTCGGGGTCGAACAGGAACATGCCCACGCAGATCACGGCCACCAGGAGTACGAGCTTGGCCGCCACCCAGTAATAGCGAAACAGCCCCCAATGGCTGGTCAGCCCCAGTGTGATGCCGCTGATCAATGCGATGAGGCTGAGCGGTATGCCGCCCGCGAAGACCAGGGCGGGCATCAGCCGATAGGCCGCGTGCGCCAGTCCGGCGTCCTTTGTCAGGGCCGCCGCCGTATTCAGCACGACCAGGCCCCACACCTCTCCGACCAGCGCGACGGACGCGATGACATGGATAACCATGACCGTCTTGCGGATACTCGGCCGCATCGATCTCACCTCCGCATTGAGTGAACTCGCCGGCCATCATCGACGCTTTGTTCGCCCGGCACGTCAGCCTCCGGAGGGCTCTCCGGGTACGCCGGCAGGCGTAGGGGCGCTTCTCAAGTTTCGGGTGATCGTTTCCTAAACGACAGTGCAGGTTCGGCCCATCGGGTGCGCGACGGGCCAAAATAAATCCCGCCAAAAGGGCTTCGAACCCTGCGCGTGGGTCCCGTTTCGGCGACGGTCGGGAAAACTCCGTGCCAAGAATGCGAGGTGCCGCCTTGACTTCGAGGTGGGCTTTTTGAGTTGCAGTTCCGGCCGCCTGCCGCGATGGTTATTTCCGGCACCTCACAGCCCTGCACAAACGACTAGGCGCTGAATTCCGGCGCCGTTCCATGGAGGAAACCACACATGATCCGTCGCATTCTGGCCGGTGCAGCAATCGCGGCCGCCGCGTTCGGTCTCTCCGCAACGGGAGCCTCGGCCAGCGTCGGCCCCAACCCGCACAACAGCGGGCAATCCATCCTGAGTCAGCTGAGCGCCCTGGACGACCTGACCGCGCTCAACGACGTCCTCAACGACTCCGTGAAGTACGTCGACATCCTGACCCTCCTCCACCTGCAGGACATCGATGCCAACATCCTGAACAACCAGGAGAACACGGGCGACAACAACTGACGGCTCCTCTCGTGGCGTAGGCAGGAAGCCGATCGGCGGTTCCCGGGAGGGACTCCGCCCGGCCAAGGTCGTCTTCCTGGTGCCTTGAGGTGAACCGCGAAAACGGGCCGTGGACGTTCGCGAACCCACGGCACGGGCCCGGTGCGCACCGAGCTCTCCGTCCCGCGGCCCAGGTCGATCACTGCAGGACGACCTGGGCCGCGTGGCCGTTCACGGCGGCGGAGCTCGGGGCGTCGCCGCCGTCCGAGGCCGCGGAGCTCAGCGCGTGGCCGTTCATCCAGGTGTCGCTCGGCCGGACCACGCCGAGGAAGGTACGCCTGCCGAGCGGGTCCACCCGGACGGACTGCCCGGTGTACGGGGCGTGCACCATCCGCGTCGCGTCCACGACGATGCCGACGTGCTCGGGCCCGGGGCTGTGAGAGTCGCTGTCGAAGAAGATCAGATCCCCCGGCTCCGCCCGCTCCTTGGGTATCCGGATCCCGGAGCGCCACTGCTCCCGCGTGGTCGAGCCGATCGACACCCCCGCCCGCGCCCACGCGTATTCCGCGAGCCCCGAGCAGTCGAATCCCCACGTCTTCGCCCCTCTTCCGGTGCCGAACCCGGGGCCGTTCACCCCGCCGCCGCCCCACGAGTACGGGACGCCGATCATCTCTATCGCCGCACGCATCGCGATCGTCCCGCTCGCCGATCGCCGGGCCATCGCGGGAATGGCCGGAACCGCGCACAGAATCACCGGTGCCAGTGCTATTGGCAGCAGCCGCCGTGTTCTATTCATGACATATTCAGCGCTCCCGTCGGCCCGCCTCCGCCCGCCCGTTCTCCCGATAGCATTCCTCCTTCTGTATAGCGATAAAACGGACTTTGACCATACGGGAGGTCCGTATGGCCATAAGCTGAAAAACTGCCCCCACGCCACCCCAGGGCAAATGCGTGCTTGTCGTATATATCCGGACGATCCATGATCAACAATCAAGGAATTGGTGCGCGCATTTGACTCCGGCTTAGCACAGTCGGGTTGCGGCCCGTCGAGGCACCGCGAAATGGTATTCCTGGAATCCCGCAGCCCGGTGCGAGTGATTCACGATGACGCGCATCCCGCGCAAATTCCGACGAAGGAGAAACAAGAAATGATGCGTCGCATTCTCGCTGGTGCAGCGATCGCGGGTTGCCTGCTCGGGTTCTCGGCCACGAGCGCCTCCGCCGACGTCGGTCCCAACGCGTTCAACAAGAAGCAGCAGATCCTCAGTCAGCTGAGCCTGCTCGACGACCTCACGCTGGCCAACGACGTCCTCAACGACTCCGTGAAGTACATCGACGCCGCGACCATCGGTCACCTGCAGGACCTCGACATCAACCTGCTCAACAACCAGTCCCACGTGGGCGACAACAACTGAGCGCGTACGCCTGACGTGAGGGCGCTCCGGTAGCCACGGCCCCTGTGGCGGCACCAGTGGCGGCACCTTGCCGGAGCGCTCCCCGGGCCGGGGCGGCACCGTCCGAGTCGGATCTTTCGCAGCAGTCAAGGGCACGGCCATGCCGTGCCCTTCATAATTTCCCCGAAATTCGGTCATTTTCCGGCGAAAATTACATAGCCAAACATACTTCGTGTAACCTGGGTTCTGGTTATTTGCCAGAGACCGGATTACACCCCCAGAGCGTGCGTGTTGGGGGGCGAAGAGCGTGAGCGTCCAAGAGCGGTTGCTCTACCAGGATGGGCAGCTGACGATCACGGTGCGCGCTGCGCCCGGACCGCCGGCCGTCGCGCTGGTCGGCGAGATCGACGCCTCCAACAGCCCCGCGGTGGCCGACACCCTGGCGGGGTGCCGCCAGGGCGCGTACATCGTCGTCGACACGGGCGAGCTGACCTTCATCGACGTCTCCGGCCTGCGGGTGCTCGTCATGCCCACGCTGCCGCCCGCGGAGCGGTGGATCCGCCTGCACAATGTCACGCCGTACCAGCGGCGACTGCTCCGCATGATGGGCTGGTTCTACGAGCCCCGCACCCATCACCTGCCCGCGTAGGCCGCTGAGGTGCCGAGGCCCGTCGGCCCGCCCAGCCGCCGCTCGGGCACCCGGTTGTGGCGGAGCAGCGAGGCCTCGTCGAACCGGGAGCAGTGGTGGTGCCAGTGGAACACCCCGGCCACCCAGTTACGCAGCCCGTCCACGAACGCGTCGAGGTCCTGCCGGGCGTCCGCGTCGAGGCCGAGGTCGTCGGCGACGACCGGCAGCTCGTGCTCGACGATGTGCTGGAACTGGCCCACCCGCGAGTCCAGCAGGTCGGTCACGATGCCGAGCGCCGTCGGGTAGTCGCAGTCGAAGAAGTGCTGCACCACCAGGATGCCGTTGTGCAGGTCCCCCTCGAACTCGATCTCCTTCTGGTAGGAGAAGACATCGTTGATCAGCGTCCCGCAGTCGGCGGCGGTGTTCTCCAGCGACCGGATCGGCCCGCTCTCGCGCAGCTCACGGGGGAGCCGCCGGCCGTGCCGCATCCGGCTGAAGCTCATGGTCAGCTCGCTGCCGGCGGCCTGCCGGCGCATCTCGACGAAGTCCACGGGGTCGGGGATGCGGTTGGCGAACTGGTTGCCCAGCTCCCACAGCCAGGCGAGACACGTGCTCTCGACCGCCTCGCGCAGCTCGCGGCGCCCCTCCGGCGGCATCGGCCCCACCGTACGCGCCCAGACGTCGGCCAGGCCCCGCTCCAGCACGCTCGCGGGCGCCGGCGCGGGCGAGCCGTCCAGCGGCATGAACGCCGAGAACCGCTCCACCGCGATCCTGGCCGCCGCGAGGTTGCGGGACCGGCCGAAGACGGCCGGGAAGTAGTCGTCCGCGTACGTGCCCCACGCCATCCAGTACGACGCCAGGTCCAGCTCCTCGGGACTGCCGTCCGGATGCAGGCCCGCGGTGCACAGAGGCAGGTCGAGGTCGACGAGCCGTTGCTCGTCCCACAGGGTCGAGTCGAGCATCCCCATCTCCCCGCACCAGGCCACGGTGTTGCGCCGGGCGGCGTCGAGATGGGGCGACAGCCTGACCTGGAAGGGCATGGGCAGGTCGGGGATCCGCGAGGGCCCCACCCGCTGGTACGGCACGTACGTGAAGTTACGCAGCCGCTTGGCCCCCAGCATGTTGACGATCGACGGCATGCCCAGCGGCTTGCGGGCGGCGACCCGCTTGTTCATGTACCGGCTGGAGCGCAGGTGCCACTCGTGCCCGCCCGACTGCCAGTCCTGCAGCCCCTTGACGTAGGCCAGCACGCCGGCCGCGGTGAGCGGGTCGACGCCGTACTCCACGAACAGCGGGCCCAGCTCGCCCAGCGCCGTGTGCTCGAACTGCTGCATCCGCGAGGTCAGCAGGTCGTTGACCGCGTCCGCGGCCTCCTGCGTGCCGCATCCCAGGAACCTCTCCAGCACCAGCACACCGTTGCTCAGCTCACCCTCGTCCCCGACCTCCCGCTCGTACGAGAACAGGTCGTTACGCAGGTGGACCGCGTCCGCGAAGGCGTCCTTCAGCACCCGCAGCGGCCGGGTCCCGGCCAGCCGGGCGGGCACCTCGGCGCCCACCGCGTGCTCGACGAGCCCCGCCGACCAGGGAGCCCCGCCGACCTTGCGGCGCATCTCGATGTACTCGACCGGGTTGGCCACCCGCCCCCGGTTGATGTTGGCCAGCTCCCAGAGGGACTCGTTCAGCAGGTTTCTGGTGCTCTCGGCGAAGCGCGCCCGCCAGTCCGCCGACCTGCTGGGCACCGTACGCACCCACAGGTCGGCCAGGCCCGCCTCGACGGGGTTGGTGGGCTCGGGCATGGTCAGGTCATCGCCCATCGGCATGAACTGCGCGATCCGGTCGAGGTACGCCTTGCTGCCGGCCAGGTCGCCGGTGCGCTTGAAGACCTCCAGGAAGTGGTCGTCGAAGAAGAAGACCCACACGTACCAGTCGGTGATCAGGCAGAGCTCGACGGCGTCGCAGTCGGGATGCGTGTACGAGCACAGCAGCGCGTAGTCGTGGGCGTCCAGGTCGGCCTCCTCCCAGATGCCAGAGCCTTCGGACATGCCCAGGTCGCGCGCCCACTGTCTGGAGTGCGCGCGAGCCTCTTCGAGATGCGGGTTCAGCCGCGCCGGGTACGGCATGTAGAAGTCCGGCAGTTCGAACGGCTGGCTCATGGCAGCTCCTCCACGTAAGTGATCGGCCGGCACCGCGCGCAGGCGGTGCCGGCCGTCCGGTTCCTCGCTCAGCCGTTCCTGCCGACCTCGACGTCCTCCAGCACGCCGAGCGCGTCAGGCACGAGCACCGCCAGCGAGTAGTACGCACTCACCAGGTAGGACATGACCGCCTTCTCGTTGATGTTCATGAACCGGACCGACAGGCTCGGCTGGTACTCGTCGGGGATGCCGGTCTGGTGCAGGCCGACGACACCCTGGTTCTCCTGGCCGGTACGCATGAGCAGGAACGACGTCGTGTACGTGGAGGAGACCGGGATCTTGTTGCACGGGAAGATCGGGACGCCCCGCCAGGCCGGCACCTTGTGCCCGAAGGCCTCGATGGACTGCGGGTAGACGCCGCGCTTGCTGCACTCCCGGCCGAAGGCCGCGATGGCCTGCGGGTGCGCGAGGAAGAACGCCGGGTCCTTCCACACGGTGGCCAGCAGGTCGTCGAGGTCGTCGGGGGTGGGACGGCCGGAGCGGGTGCGGATGCGCTGGCTGAAGTCGGCGTTGTTGAGCAGGCCGAATTCCTTGTTGTTGATCATCTCGTGTTCCTGCCGCTCGCGCAGGGCCTCGATGGTGAGGCGGAGCTGCTGGTCGAGCTGGCTCATCGGCTGGTTGTACAGGTCGGAGACCCGGGTGTGCACCCGCAGGACCGTCTGCGCCACGCTCAGCTCGTACTCGCGCGGGCTCAGCTCGTAGTCCACGAACGTGCCGGGCAGCACGGGCTCGCCGCTGTGGCCGGCCGACAGGTCGATCGCCGCCTCGCCGTAGTCGTTGTGGGCGTGCTCCCCGCTCGCCGAGAGCCACTGGTCCAGGTGCTCGCGCAGGCCGGGAGACTGGTCGGCGAGCTGCTCGAAGTCCTGCCGGGACAGCGTGAGCACGGTGGTCTTGGTCTTGGCCCGCGCGGTGAAGTCGAAACTGCCGCCACTCGTCAGCGTCGCCTCACCGAGATAGTCGCCGTCGGCCAGGACGCCGAGGTTCTGCTCGTCGCCGTACGCGCCGCGGCTCACCTTGGCCACCCGGCCGTGGGCGATCAGCACGAGCCGGTCAACGGGGCGGCCCTCGGAGACGATCTCCTCGCCCGCCTCCACCTCACGCTGGGCGAAACGATCGGCCAGCGCCCCCAGCACCTCCGTATCGTCGAAGCCGCGCAGCATGGGCAGCTCGGTGAGCTCCGCAGGGATGACCCGCACGTCCGAACCGGTCGTGCTGAACGTGATGCGGCCGTCACCCAGCTCGTACGTCAGCCGCCGGTTGACCCGGAACACACCGCCCGAACACTGCACCCACGGCAACAGCCGCAGCAGCCAGCGGGAGGTGATCTCCTGCATCTGC
The DNA here is from genome assembly GCF_040675285.1 of Nonomuraea sp. NPDC049625. NCBI lineage: Bacteria > Bacillati > Actinomycetota > Actinomycetes > Streptosporangiales > Streptosporangiaceae > Nonomuraea > Nonomuraea sp. NPDC049625. Next base: position 116,190 of record NZ_JBFAOQ010000015.1, read on the forward strand.
GGCGCCGTCTTGGTCGTGGTCGCGAGCTGTCTGGCGGCCTCGGTGCTGAGGCTGAGCTGGCTGTTGCCGTTGGCGGCCTCAGGTGTGGGCGAGTTGGTCGTTTCGGTCATCGTGCTGCACCACCAATCTGGGTTTGGGACCTAGCCGGGGTTGCGGGTGGATCGGATTTCGAGCGGCAGGGAGAACGTGAGGGTCTCCTCGGTCACGGTCACCGGCTCCACGTCGTCGTATCCGTGGGCGGCGAGCCAGCCGAGTAACTCCCCGACCAGCCGCTCGGGGACGGAGGCGCCGGAGCTGACCCCGACGGTCCGCACGCCGTCGAGCCAGCGCTCGTCGGCGTCGGCGGCCTGGTCGATCAGGTACGCCGCTCCCGCGCCCGCGTTGAGGGCCACTTCGACTAGCCGCCGCGAGTTCGACGAGTTGGCGGAGCCGACGACGATGACCAGCTCGCACCGCGGGGCGATCCTGGTGATCGCCTCCTGGCGGTTCTGGCTGGCGTAGCAGATGTCGTCGCTGGGCGGGTCGACCAGCTGGGGGAAGCGTTTGCGCAGCTCGGCGACGGCCTGCATGGTCTCGTCCACGGCCAGCGTGGTCTGCGACAGCCAGCTCATCGGGCGCGAGCCGCCCGCCGTCAGCTCGTCGGGCCTGGCCGGGTCCACGACGTGGATGCGCTCGGGGGCCTCGCCGAACGTGCCCTCGACCTCCTCGTGCTCGGCGTGGCCGATGAGCACGATCTCGTAGCCCGCCTCGGCCATGCGCACGGCCTCTTTGTGGACCTTCGTGACCAGCGGGCAGGTGGCGTCGATCGTCCGCAGGCCGCGCAGTCCCGCCTCGTCCTTCACCGCCGGCGCGACGCCGTGGGCGGAGAAGACGACCAGCGAGCCGTCGGGGACCTCGTCGAGCTCCTCGACGAAGATCGCGCCGCGCCGGGTGAGGTCGTCGACCACGTACGTGTTGTGCACGATCTGTTTGCGCACGTAGACCGGTGGACCGAAGCGTCTCAACGCCTCTTCGACGGTGCTGATCGCACGCTCGACACCCGCGCAGAAGCCGCGCGGGGCCGCGAGAAGAACCTGTCCCATCTGGGGAACCTCTCTACTTGGTGCGGTGCGCGAGCTGGTCGGCCAGCACGGCCAGCGCTCTCGCCGCGTCCGGCTCCATCCGCGCCGCGGCCAGCGCCGTCACGGCCTCGCGCACACGGTCTTCGATCATTTCCTCGACCTCGGCCAGCGCTCCCGTGTCGCGCAGGATCTGCCGCAGCTCCTCGGCGCGCTCCTCGGTCAGCTCCGGGTTGCCGTGCCAGCTCTTGAGATGGGCGAGCTGGGCGGGGGTGGCCCGCAGCACGGCGTGCGCGACGAGCACGGTGTGCTTGCCCTCGCGCAGGTCGTCCAGCGCTGACTTGCCGGTCTCCGACTCCAGGCCGAACGTGCCGAGCACGTCGTCGCGGAGCTGGAACGCCTCGCCCAGCGGCAGGCCGAAGCGAGAGTAGGACTCCAGCAGCTCCAGCGAGGCCCCGGCCAGCGCGCCGCCGATCTGCAGCGGCCGCTCGACGGTGTACTTGGCGGTCTTGAACCGGATCACCGTGAGCGCCTCGTCCACGCTCGCACCCGAGCGGATCTGGGCCAGGACGTCGAGATACTGGCCGCTGATGACCTCGGTGCGCATGGTGTCGAACACGTGGTGCGCGGCCCGCAGCCGGTGCGGCTCCACGCCGCACGACGACAGCATGGTGTCGGACCAGGCCAGGCTCAGCGTGCCGAGCAGGATGCCGCCCGCCTGCCCGAACGCGTCCGAGCCCGGGCCGCGGTGCAGCCCGGCCAGGCTCCTGTGCACGGTGGCCCGGCCGCGCCGCAGCTCGCTGCCGTCCATGATGTCGTCGTGGATGAGCAGGCCGGCGTGGCAGAGCTCCAGGGACGCGGCGGCGGTGATTATCTCGTCGCCGTCGCCCCCGCCGGCGCCCCGCCAGCCCCAGTAGCAGAGCTGCGGCCTGACGCGCTTGCCGCCGTTGAGGACGAAGTCGGTGAGCAACTGGTACGCCGCCTCGACGTCGGGGTCGTCGACGGGAGCTCGCCAGGTCTCGAGGAAACCGGCCAGGCGACGGTCGATGCGTGATCCAACGTTGTGCTGAGTGAAGCTCACCGGCATGCGCGCGGCTCCTTCTGTCAGGGCGTCAGCTACCAATAGTTACTCACCCAATACAGAGCGTGTAAAGCGTTTTGGCGCGGAGCGTTCGCCCTTTGCCAAGATCCAGGCGTGTCGGGAGGCCACCTGGAGCCACTGCCGATTTGATGGCATATGTACGGGTATGCGGCATTTGTGGCTATTCCGTAAGGAGGCACCATGAAGGCAGTCACCTGGCACGGCAAGCGCGACGTCCGGGTCGAGGAGGTTCCCGATCCCGCCATCAAGGAGCCCAACGACGCGGTCATCAGGATCACCACGACCGGGATCTGCGGCTCCGACCTGCACCTGTACGAGGTGCTCGGGCCGTTCATGGCCGAGGGCGACATCCTCGGGCACGAGCCCATGGGCATCGTCGAGGAGGTCGGCTCCGCGATCGAGAACATCAAGCCGGGTGACCGCGTGGTCATCCCGTTCAACATCTCCTGCGGCCACTGCCACACGTGCGGCATGCAGCTCTACGCGCAGTGCGAGACCACGCAGGTCCGCGAGCAGGGCATGGGAGCGGCCCTGTTCGGCTACACCAAGCTCTACGGGCAGGTGCCCGGCGGGCAGGCCCAGTACCTGCGGGTCCCCGAGGCGCAGTTCGGCCCGCTCAAGGTGCCCGACGGGCCGCCGGACGAGCGCTTCGTCTACCTGTCCGACGTGCTGCCGACCGCCTGGCAGGCCGTCGAGTACGCGGACGTCCCCGAGGGCGGCAGCGTCACCGTCTTCGGCCTCGGCCCCATCGGCCAGATGTGCTGCCGCATCGCCCGCCACCGCGGCTACCGGGTGATCGGCGTGGACGGCGTCACGCAGCGCCTGGAGATGGCCCGCCGCCACGGCATCGAGGTCATCGACGCGAGCGAGGTCGCCGACGTCCCCGAGGAGGTCCGCCATCGGACCTCCGGACGCGGCACGGACTCGGTCATCGACGCGGTCGGCATGGAGGCCCACGGCTCCCCGGCCGCCAAGCTCGCCCAGACGCTCACCACGATGCTGCCGGGCGCGGTGGCCGCGCCGCTCATGTCGCACACGGGCGTGGACCGCCTCGCCGCCCTCAACCACGCCATCGGCTCCGTACGGCGCGGCGGCGTCATCTCCGTCATCGGCGTCTACGGGGGCATGACGGACCCCATGCCCATGCTGCGCATGTTCGACAAGGGCATCACGATGCGCATGGGGCAGGCCCACGTCCGGCGGTGGACCAACGCGCTGATGCCGCTGGTGACCGACGAGTCGGATCCGCTCGGCGTGATGGACCTCGCCACCCATCGGATGCCCCTGGAGCAGGCGCCCCTCGCGTACGAGATGTTCCAGAAGAAGTCCGACGGAGCCGTCAAGATCCTGCTCCAGCCATAATCTGGCAGGTCAGAGGGGTTTCGCTGCCCGGTCGGCGGGCAGCGAAGCACCCATGAGAGTCGTTGTGGTGGGTGCGACCGGCAACGTCGGCACCAGCCTGGTGCGTGCGCTGGCCGCCGACGACGGCGTGACCTCGATCGTCGGGGTCGCCCGTCGGCTGCCCGGATGGCGGATCGACCGCACCGACTGGCGGCAGGCGGACGTCGCGACCGCGGATCTGACGCGGATCTTCGACGGGGCGGACGCCGTCGTCCATCTCGCGTGGCTGTTCCAGCCCACCAGGGACCCGGCGACGACCTGGCGGGCGAACGTGCTGGGCAGCATGCGCGTCTTCCGCGCCGTCGCCGAGGCGGGGGTGCCCGCGCTCGTCCACGCCTCGTCCGTGGGCGCGTACTCGCCGGGGCCCGAGGACCGGGCGGTGGACGAGAGCTGGCCCACGCACGGCTGGCCGGGGGCCGCGTACGGGCGGGAGAAGGCGTACGTCGAGCGGGTGCTCGACGTCTTCGAGAACGATCACCCGAGCATCCGGGTGGTGCGGATGCGGCCGGGGTTCGTCTTCCAGCGGGTGGCCGCCACCGAGCAGCGCAGGCTGTTCGGCGGGCCGTTCGTGCCGGGGTGGCTGATCAAGGAGGGGCGGATCCCGTTCGTGCCGGACATCCCGGGCCTGCGGCTCCAGGCGCTGCACGCGGAGGACGCGGCGGAGGCGTACCGGCTGGCCGTCACCAAAGAGGTGCGGGGGGCGTTCAACCTCGCCGCCGCGCCCGTGCTCGACCCGCCCGACCTGGCCAAGCTGCTCGGCACCCGTACGGTCCCGGTCTCGCCCGCCGTGGCCAGGACGGTCATGTCGGCGGCCTGGCACCTGCGGCTCCTGCCGGCCGCGCCCGGCCTGCTGGACCTGGTCCTGCGGGCCCCGATCATGAAGACCGACCGCGCCAGGGACGTGCTGGGGTGGACGCCGCGGCACCCGTCGTGGGAGGCCGTGCGGGAGCTGTTCGAGGGGCTGCACGACGGGGCCGGCATGGACACCGCGCCGCTGGCCCCCGACGGCGGACCCGTCGGCCGCGTCAAGGAGCTCGCCGCCGGTGTCGGTGGGGCGTCCGGGGTGTAAGTCGTCTCCTCCGGGGAACGTGACACACGACGCGAGGTCCTGAAGCGCGAGAGCCGCCCTGTAGCCGCCCTGTCGGACGACACGGAGGGAGCGCATGCGGACCCTGATGGCCCAGCCCTTCGCCCTCGACGACGTCACCAGGCTGCGCCGCGCCGTGGCCGAGTGCGCCAGGAGCTGCGGGCTGAGCAGCCCTCGGCTGGACGACTTCGTCCTGGCCGTGCACGAGAGCGTCGTCAACGCCGTGGAGCACGGGGGTGGGCATGGGTACTTCAAGCTGTGGACGGTGGACGGAGTCATCCGCTCGGAGACGTCCGACGAGGGGAGGGGCATCCCCGACGGGTACGTCAACGGCAGCATCACCCCGCTCGAACTCGCGCAGGGCGGCAGGGGGATCTACCTCATCCGCCGGCTGTGCGACACGGCCGACTTCGACACCGGTCCCGGGGGGACGACGGTCCTGCTCACGATGCGGCTGCCGGGCGGGCCCGAGCGCGCGGCGCACGAGGTCATGAAACGCATCCGCGTGATGGCCGGCTGCCGCCCCTTCGGCCGTTTCATGGCCTGACCCCCGCTCCGCGCCGGGTGGTCGGGTGCCAGGTAGGCTCGCTACGTGAGCGGCGAAGCGCTTTCCCCGGGGATCATCTCGCCCGTCCGGCGCATCGGGCGGCGGGAGTTCGATTTCGCGCGCCAGGTCGCCGTCATGGCCATCGTCAACAGGACGCCCAACTCCTTCCACGACCAGGGCAGCACGTTCGAGCTCGACAACGCCGTGGCGGCCGCGTGCCGGGCCGTGGACGACGGGGCCGACTGGGTGGACATCGGCGGGTTCGCCTTCAGCGCGGCCCAGGCGCAGATCGGCGCGGACGAGGAGATCGACCGGGTGGCCCCGGTCATCGCCGAGGTCAGGAAGGCCACCGACGCCGTCATCTCCGTCGACACCCACCGGCCCGACGTGGCGCGGGCGGCCGTCGAGGCGGGCGCGGACGTGATCAACGACACCAACGGCCTGCGCGAGCCCGGCATGGCGGAGTTCGCGGCCAAGTCGGGGGTCAGCGTGATCGTGACGCACAGCCTCGGCGGCCCGGGCAGGCGCGTCTTCCGGCCGAGCTACCAGGACGTCGTCGCCGAGGTGGCCGGCTACCTGCGCGAGCGGGTCGCGTACGCGCTGGAGGCCGGGATCGCCCCGGACCGGATCATCATCGACCCCGGCCACGACCTGAACAAGAACACCTTCCACTCCCTGGAGATCACCCGGCGGCTGGAGGAGATCACCGCGATCGGCTACCCGACGCTGGTGGCCCTGTCCAACAAGGACTTCATCGGCGAGACGCTCGACCGGCCGCAGGGGGAGCGGAGGGAGGGCACGATCGCCGCCAACGTCTTCTCGATCGTCAAGGGCGCCCGCATCCTGCGGGTGCACGACGTGGCCGGCACGGTCGCGTCCGTACGCATGACCGAGGCCATGCTCGGCTGGCGTGGCCCGCTGACCCCGAGTCACAACCTGGCCTGAGGAGGCCGTCTTGACCGAGCGGAAACCCCTGGGCATGCCGTTCGAGAGCTGGATCGACCGGCAGATCCGCGAGGCGCAGGAGCGCGGCGAGTTCGACGACCTGCCCGGGGCCGGCAAGCCGCTGCCGGACCGGCCGCACGACGACATGTGGTGGATCAAGCAGAAGATCGAGAGCGAAGGGCTGTCGATGCCCCTGCCGCCCACGCTGGCGCTGCGCAAGCAGGCGGAGGAGGCGCTGGCCGACGCGCGCGGGGCCCGGTCGGAGACCGAGGTGCGGCGGATCCTCGACGAGATCAACCAGAAGATCCGCGACGCGATCAGGACGGGGCTGTCGGGCCCGCCGCTCAACCTGATGCCTTTCAACGTTGACGAGATCGTCTCGGAGTGGCGCAGAGCGCAGAGGTGAAGGGGCCCCGCGGACGGGGCCCCTTCGGGTGAATCGAGAGACCCGGGTCAGGCGGGTCCCTCCGAGAGACCCGGGTCAGGCGGGTCTCTCGGGCTCATGCCGGGGGCGATGGCCCCCGGTCCTGACGGTCTTCAGTTGACGGGCGGGTAGGCGTTCCTCAGCAGCTCCTGGAACTGCGCCGAGAACCAGCGTCCCGACAGCGGCGAGTTGGGCAGCGCGCCGCTCAGGTTGTTGCCGTTGAGGCTGTTGCCGTGGTAGGTCGGGTCGCACATCCGGTCGAACTTCTTGCCCTCGTCGTTCGGGATGTCCGAGCTGGCGCCGTCCGACTCGCCCGGAGGCTTGATCCAGACGTAGGCGTCGAACCCGGCCGCCGGGCTGGCGGTCGGCCGCGCGCCCAGACCGGCACCGCTCTGGTTGCACCAGTTGCCGGCGTGGATGCGGCGGTCGGTGCGCGACTGGTTGACGAAGTCGTCCACGTTGGTCGAGGTGCTCGGCCCGCTCGGGCGGGCGGAGCCGCCCCAGCCGTTGCGCGAGGTGTCGATCAGCATGCCGAGCCCGCTCTTGAAGCCCTTGGCGATGAGGGCGCTGCGCAGGGCGGCGGCGAACGACTGCTCGTCGACGTACCAGTTCCAGTCGACCCACTTGGACTGCCGGACCGACGTGCCGTTCACGGACGAGTTGATCGTGAAGTACGGCTCGGTGGTCGCGCCGTAGTTGGCGGTGTTGACGATGAAGCCGTCCACGCTGTCCACACCGGCGGTGGCGCCGGCCACGGTGTTGTAGAAGAGGTTGACCGTCGGGTTGAAGTTCGAGTCCCAGCCGAGCCAGGCGTGGTGGGCGGCGTCGATGTAGGTGTAGACGTTGGTGATGGCGTGCAGCTTGTTGAGCGCGTAGCGGACGCCGTCGACGTAGGCACCGGACGAGTTGGCCTCGGCGCACTTGGCGAAGCTGAGGTTGGTGACCAGGTTGGGCAGCGAGTCGGGCTCGATGATCGTGACGATGCGCAGGTTCGCGTACGCGGAGTCGCTCATGATCGCCGAGATCGGGTCGATGTACTCGGTCTTGTAGCGGTTGAGCCCGTTCTCGGCGACGAGCAGCTCGCCGTTGGAGGCCAGCGCCGAGCAGTCGCGGTTGGGCAGGTCGTAGATGACGAACTGGACGGTCAGCGGCGCGGAGCCGTTGGCGGCGTCCTGCCTGACGGCCTCGTCCAGGTGGGCGCGCAGGCCCATGGCGGAGGAGGAGCCGGCGATGGCCGCGATGCGGTCCAGCCAGACGGCGGTGGAGGTGTTGGCCACCGCGGAGCCGCCGGGCTCGGCCTGGGCCTTGGCCTTCCAGTCGGGGTTGACGTAGCCGGTGGCGCCGGCGTACGGGTTCTCGACGTGGCCGCCGGGGGTGGTGCCGCCGTCGTTGTCGGCCTCGGTGGCGGTGACCGTCCTGGAGGTTAGACCGGTCGAGGCGACGGTGATGGTGCGGCTGCCGTTGGCCGTGTCGGAGTCCTCGGAGGCGGCCAGGGTGACCGTCTGCGGGGTGTTCCAGTTGGACGACGTGAACGTGAGGCTGCCGCCGCTGGAGACGGTGATGTTGGTGTCGCCGGTGCCCGCCGTCGAGGTGACGGTCACGTTCGAGGTCGGCGCGGCGGCCAGGCGCACGGTGTACGTGGCGGTGGCGCCCTCGGGCACGGTCACCGCGGTCGGCGTCACGATGATCGACTGCTCCACCACGGCGTCGTCGTCCACCTCGGTGGCCGAGACCGTGGCCGGGGTGACGCCGGTGCCGCCGACGGTGAAGGAGGCGGTGCCCGCGGTCGTGTCGGAGTCCTGGGCCGCGGCCAGGGTGACGGTCTGGGCGGTGTTCCAGTTGGACGGGGTGAAGGTCAGCGAGCCGCCCGAGCTGACGGACAGGTCGGTGTCACCGCTGGCCCGGGTGGTGGTGACGGTCACGTTGGCGGACGGGGCCGAGGAGAGGCGGGCCGTGAACGTCGCCGTGCCGCCCTCGTTCACTGCGACCGCGCTGGCCGAGGTGACCACCGACGGGGTGGTGGGGTTCCCGCCGCCGCCGCAGGTGACCCCGTTCACGGTGAACGCGGTCGGGTTCGGGTTGCTGCCGGTCCAGGTGCCGTTGAAGCCGATGGAGACCGAGCCGCCGGTGCTCAGGCTGCCGTTGTACGGCATGTTCGTCCCGGTCACCCGCGTGCCCGACTGGCTCCAGTTGGCCCCCCAGCCCGTCGGGGTGTACTTCTGCCCCGTGGTCGGGAAGTCGAAGCCCAGGTTCCACGAGGTGATGGGGTCACCGGTGTTCTTCAACGTGATGCTCGCGGTGAAACCGCCCTGGCCGGGGCTGCTGGTCCACGAGTTGGCAGAGTAGGTCACGTCGCAGGCGACGGCGGCGTTGGCTGCCGTGCTCTGGCCGACGACGAGCCCTAAGGCCGCGACACTCGCGGCGGTCACGGTCACGGCCCATTTGCGGAGGCCGCGTTGGAGTCTCACGAGCGATCATCTCCAGTGTTAGAGGGCTGGGAGCGCTCCCATGGTCTGTCGTGGTTCCATCCGTGTACAGAGGGCGATGCTCGCGGAGGTGTCCGCCGGGCCGCATGCTCGTTGAATGCCCCGGAACGCGGATGAAACTTTCATCCCGGGCACCCTGGTGAGAGGAAACACGGGGGTTACCGAACCGCCATTCCGTTGACATACGCGTTGGGGCACCCACAATCCCGTTTGGGAGCGCTCCCACTCCTCTACTCCCATGGAGACCCCGTGAAGTACAGACCTCCTCCCCTTCTCTCCCGCTTGTCGCGGCGACTGGCCGTGGCCGCGACGCTTGTCCTTGTGGCGGGTGTGACCTCGGCCGTGTCGGCCGGACCCGCGCAGGCGGCCGTGGCGTGCGACGTGACGTACACGGCCAATCAATGGACCAGCAGCCCCGGTCAGGGCGGTTTCACCGCGAGCATCACGTTGAAGAACACCGGTGACCCCATCACCTCGTGGAACCTGGGCTTCGACTTCCCGACCACAGGTCAGAAGTACACCCCGACCGGCTGGAGCGCCAACTGGAGCCAGTCAGGCACGCGGGTCACGGCCACCAACATGCCGTACAACGGCAGCCTGAGCACCGGCGCGTCCGTGTCCATCGGCTTCAACGGCACCTGGACCGGCAGCAACCCGAACCCGACGACGTTCAGCGTGAACGGGGTCACCTGCGGCGGCGCCAACGCCGCGCCCACGGTGTCGCTGACCTCGCCGACCGCGGGGCAGACGTTCACCGCCCCGGCCACCGTGCCGATCGCGGCGAACGCGTCCGACTCCGACGGCACGGTCTCGAAGGTCGACTTCTACCAGGGCTCCACGCTGCTGGGCACCGACACCTCGGCGCCGTACAGCTACAGCTGGACGAACGTGGCGGCCGGCAGCTACTCGATCACCGCACGGGCCACCGACAACGGCGGCGCGACCACCACCTCGGCGCCGGTCGGGATCACGGTCTCGCAGAACACGGGTCCCGCGCTCGTCGTGAGCCCGACGAGCCTGTCCGTGCCGGAGGCGGGGACCGCGAGCTTCGGCGTGAAGCTGTCGCAGGCGCCCTCGGCCAACGTGACCGTCACCACGGCACGCGCCAGCGGTGACACCGACCTGACCGTCTCCGGCGGCGCCAGCCTGACCTTCACGCCGTCCAACTGGAACACCGCGCAGAACGTCACGCTCGCGGCGGCCAACGACAGCGACACCACCGCCGGCTCCGGCGTGTTCCGGGTGAGCGCCACCGGCTACACCGCGGTCGACGTCACCGCCACCGAGGCGGACGACGACGTCGGCGGCAACAACACCTACGTCCAGCGCTTCGTCGAGATGTACAACGAGCTCCACGACCCGGCGAACGGCTACTTCTCGCCCGAGGGCGTGCCGTACCACTCGATCGAGACGTTCATGGTCGAGGCGCCGGACCACGGGCACGAGACCACGTCCGAGGCCTACAGCTACTACCTGTGGCTGGAGGCGGTCTACGGGCAGGTCACCGGCGACTGGGCGAAGTTCAACAACGCGTGGGCCTCGATGGAGAAGTACATCATCCCGGCCACGGCCGACCAGCCGACGAACTCCTTCTACACGCCGAACAAGCCGGCCACGTACGCGCCGGAGTCGAACCAGATCAGCAACTACCCGAGCCCGCTCGACACCGGCGTGACTCCGGGCACCGACCCGATCGCGGGCGAGCTGCAGAGCGCGTACGGCACCCGCGACATCTACGGCATGCACTGGCTGCTCGACGTCGACAACACCTACGGCTTCGGCCGCTGCGGCGACGGCACCACCAAGCCCGCCTACATCAACACCTACCAGCGCGGCCCGGAGGAGTCGGTCTTCGAGACGATCCCGCAGCCGTCCTGCGACACCTTCAAGCACGGCGGCACCAACGGCTACCTGGACCTGTTCATCAAGGACAGCTCCTACGCCAAGCAGTGGAGGTACACCAACGCCCCCGACGCCGACGCGCGCGCCGTGCAGGCCGCGTACTGGGCGCAGACGTGGGCCAAGGCGCAGGGCAAGGAGTCGCAGATCTCCGGGTCGGTCGCCAAGGCCGCGAAGATGGGCGACTACCTGCGCTACGCGATGTACGACAAGTACTTCAAGAAGCCCGGCTGCACGAGCCCGCAGTGCGCGGCCGGCACCGGCAAGGACTCCTCCAACTACCTGCTGAGCTGGTACTACGCCTGGGGCGGCGCGACCGACTCCAGCGCCGGCTGGGCATGGCGCATCGGCTCCAGCCACAACCACTCCGGCTACCAGAACCCGCTCGCGGCCTGGGCGCTGGCGAACGTGACCGAGCTGAAGCCCAAGAGCAGCACCGGCGTGGCCGACTGGAGCACCAGCCTCACCCGGCAGCTGCAGTTCTACGGCTGGCTGCAGTCGGCCGAGGGCGCCATCGCCGGTGGCGCGACCAACAGCTGGGAGGGCCACTACGCGACGCCGCCGGCCGGCCTGCCGAAGTTCCACGGCCTGACCTACGACTGGCAGCCCGTCTACCACGACCCGCCGTCGAACCAGTGGTTCGGCTTCCAGGCGTGGACGATGGAGCGGGTGGCCGAGCTGTACTACGCCTCGGGGAACGCCGACGCCAAGGCGCTGCTCGACAAGTGGGTCACCTGGGCCATGAACAACACCACGATCAACGCGGACGGCTCGTACCAGATCCCGTCCACGCTGCGGTGGACCGGCCAGCCCGTGGGTGACTTCACCGCCACCTCCGGGATGCCTCCGGCCAACCCCGGCCTGCACGTGACGATCGCCGACTACACGAACGACGTGGGCGTGGCCGGCGCGTACGCCAAGGCGCTCATGTACTACGCGGCCAAGGCGAACAACACGGCGGCCAAGAACATGGCCAAGGCGCTGCTCGACGGCGTGTGGAAGAACCGCGACGCCAAGGGCGTGTCGGTCCCCGAGACCAAGACCGACTACAACCGCGTGGACGACCCGGTCTACGTGCCGTCCGGCTGGAGCGGCAAGATGCCCAACGGCGACACCATCAACTCCAGCTCGACGTTCATCTCGATCAGGTCCTTCTACAAGAACGACCCGGACTGGCCGAAGGTCGACGCCTTCCTGAAGGGCACGGGCCCCGCGCCGGTCTTCAACTACCACCGGTTCTGGGCACAGGTGGACGTCGCCGTCGCCCTGGGCGAGTACGGACGGCTCTTCCCGTGAGAAAAGCACTGATCGCCGTGGCGTCGCTGGTCCTGCCCCTCATTTCGATGGGGGCGGGGCCGGCGGCCCACGCCGCCGCACCGGCGTTCGCGTACGGTGAGGCGCTGCAGAAGGCGCTGTGGTTCTACGAGGCCCAGCAGTCGGGCGACCTGCCGAGCTGGAACCGCGTCGGCTGGCGCGGCGACTCCGGCATGAACGACGGCAAGGACGTGGGCGTGGACCTCACGGGCGGCTGGTACGACGCGGGCGACCACGTCAAGTTCGGCTTCCCGATGGCGTTCTCCACGACCATGCTGGCCTGGGGCGCGGTCGAGTACCGCGACGCGTACGCGAACTCCGGGCAGCTCACGCACCTGCTCGACAACCTCAAGTTCGTCAACGACTACTTCATCAAGGCCCACCCGTCGGCGAACGTGCTCTACGGGCAGGTCGGCAACGGCGGCACGGACCACGCCTGGTGGGGCCCGGCCGAGGCCATGCAGATGACGCGGCCCGCGTACAAGATCGACGCGTCGTGCGGCGGGTCGGACCTGGCGGGCGAGACGGCGGCGGCGATGGCCGCCTCCTCGATCGTCTTCCGCCCGACAAATCCGACTTATGCTGACACGCTCCTGACGCACGCCAAGCAGCTGTACTCCTTCGCCGACACCGTCAGGAAGAAGTACACCGACTGCATCACCGACGCGCAGGGCTACTACAACTCGTGGAGCGGCTACAACGACGAGCTGGTGTGGGGCGCGATCTGGCTCTACCGGGCCACGAACGAGGCCTCCTACCTGGCCAAGGCCGAGACCGGGTACGACAACCTCGGCAACGAGCCGCAGACCACCACCAAGTCGTACAAGTGGACGATCGCGTGGGACGACAAGTCGTACGGCGCGTACGTGCTGCTGTACAAGCTGACCGGCAAGCAGCGTTACCTGGACGACGCCAACCGCTGGCTCGACTGGTGGACGGTCGGCGTGAACGGCGCGAAGGTGGCGTACTCGCCGGGTGGCCAGGCCGTGCTCGACCGGTGGGGCTCGCTGCGGTACGCGGCCAACACCTCGTTCGCGGCGCTCGTGCACAGCGACACCATCACCGACGCCACGCGCAAGGCCCGCTACCACGACTTCGCGGTGCGGCAGATCAACTACGCGCTCGGTGACAACCCGCGCAACTCCTCGTACCTGATCGGGTTCGGCGCCAACCCGCCCAAGAACCCGCATCACCGCACGGCGCACGGCTCGTGGACCGACCAGATCACCAACCCCGAGCAGACCCGCCACACCCTGTACGGCGCGCTCGTCGGCGGACCGCCCGACCCGAACGACGCCTACACCGACAAGCGCGACGACTACGTCATGAACGAGGTCGCCACCGACTACAACGCCGGCTTCACCAGCGCGCTGGCCCGGCTCTACAAGGAGTACGGCGGCGCTCCCGCGGCGAACTTCCCGGTGGCGGAGACCCCGGACGGCCCCGAGCTCTTCGTCGAGGCGGGCGTGAACGCCTCGGGCACCGGCTTCACGGAGATCAAGGCCATCGTCCGCAACCAGTCGGCCTGGCCCGCCAGGGTCCTGTCCGACGGCTCGTTCCGCTACTACTTCACGCTCGACGGCACGACGACGGCCTCGCAGATCACCGTGTCGTCGGCCTACACGCAGTGCAGGGCGCCCACGCTGCATCAGGCGAGCGGCACCACGTACTACGTGAACATCGACTGCTCCGGGCAGGCCATCGCCCCGGCCGGGCAGTCGCAGCACCGCAGAGAGGTGCAGTTCAGGATCACCAGCGCGGGCACGTGGGACCCGGCGAACGACTGGTCGTACCGGAACATCCCCACCACGCCCGGCGCGACGCCGGTGCGCACCGGGAACATCACTCTCTACAGCGGCGCGACCAAGATCTGGGGTGAGCCCCCGGGTCCGGAGGAGCAGGACACGACAGCGCCCAGCAAGCCGGGCAAGCCCGCGGTCTCCGAGATCACGGGCTCGACGGCCAAGCTGAGCTGGACCGCCTCCACGGACAACGTGGGCGTGAGCGGCTATGACGTCTACCTGGGGTCCCAAAAGGTAGGCACGGCCACGAGCGCGTCCTTCAACCTGAGCGGGCTCACCCCTAGCACCTCCTACACCGCCTCCGTGGTGGCGCGGGACGCGGCGGGCAACGCCTCGGCGTCGTCCGACGGCACCTCGTTCACCACGACGAACACGACGCCGCCGCCGACCGGCGGGTGCGCGGCGACGTACAAGGTGACGAGCTCGTGGGGCGGCGCCTTCCAGGCCGAGGTGACGGTGAAGAACAACGGCACCTCGGCGACCACCGGATGGACGGTCGCCTGGACGTCGGCGAACCAGATCACCCAGCTCTGGGGCGGCAAGCACACCCAGGCGGGGTCCGGCGTCACCGTCAAGAACGAGGCGTACAACGGGGCGCTCGCGCCGGGCGCCACCACCACGTTCGGCTTCATCGCCAACGGCACACCCACCGTCCCCGACCCCATCACCTGCACTCCCGCCTGAGTGAAGACCCCGCCCCCGTCGCAGTAGCGGCGGGGGCGGTTCCACAGCTCAGTGAAAGGCAGCACATGAGATCAGTGATCACCGCGCTGGCCTGCCTTCTCGCCTTCTTCGTCGCCCCCGTCGCCCCCGCGAACGCCGCCGTCGGCATTCACGTGAGCGGTACGAAGATCGTCGAGGCCAACGGCCAGGAGTTCGTCATGCGCGGCACCAGCCACGCGCACACGTGGTACGCGACGCAGACCAAGGCGTTCGCGGACATCAAGTCGCTGAAGGCCAACACCGTGCGGGTCGTGCTGAGCGGCGGCCGCTGGACCCCCAACAGCGTCTCCGACGTGGCCAACGTCGTCTCCCTCTGCAAGCAGAACAAGCTCATCTGCGTGCTGGAGAACCACGACACCACCGGGTACGGCGAGCAGAGCGGCGCCTACACCCTCGACCAGGCCGCCAACTACTGGATCAGCGTCAAGTCCGCCCTGGTCGGCCAGGAGGACTACGTCATCGTCAACATCGGCAACGAGCCGATCGGCAACAACGCCGTCACCCCGGGCTGGGCCGCCGCCACCACGGCCGCGATCCAGAAGCTGCGCAGCAACGGCTTCCAGCACGCGCTGATGGTGGACGCGCCCAACTGGGGTCAGGACTGGCAGTTCGGCATGCGCGACAACGCGCGGGCGGTCTTCGACAGCGACCCGAACAAGAACACGATCTTCTCCATCCACATGTACGGCGTCTTCGACACGGCCGCGGAGATCAACGCGTACATGGACGCGTTCAAGACCGCGGGGCTGCCGCTGGTCGTCGGCGAGTTCGGCTTCAACCACTCCGACGGCAACCCGGACGAGGACACGATCATGGCCCAGTCCGTGAGCCGCGGCCTCGGCTACCTGGGCTGGTCGTGGAGCGGCAACGGCGGCGGCGTCGAATACCTCGACCAGGTCACCAACTTCGACGTCACCCAGCTCACGGATTGGGGCCGGCGGCTGTTCAACGGCGCCAACGGCATCGCCGCCACCTCCAAGCAGGCCTCGATCTACGGCGGCGGCACCACCGACCCGACCCCGCCGAGCACGCCCGGCACCCCGTCGGCGTCCGGCATCACCTCGTCGGGGGCGAACCTGTCCTGGACGGCCTCCACGGACAACGTCGGCGTGACCGGCTACGACGTCTACACCTCGACCGGGACCTCGCTCGGCTCGACCGCGACGAACTCGATCACGCTGACCGGGCTGTCGCCGGCGACCACGTACCAGGTGTACGTCAAGGCCAGGGACGCGGCAGGCAACCAGTCCGCCGCTTCGCCGACGGCGTCGTTCACCACGCTCAGCGGCGGCGGCACCGGCGGCGGCTGCACCGCCACCGGCACCGTCCAGAGCCAGTGGGGCACCGGGTACGTCGTGCAGCCCGTGACCGTGACCAACACCAGCACCTCGACCAAGTCGAGCTGGACGGTGACCTTCACGCTGCCGGCCGGCCACACGCTCACCGGCTCCTGGAACGCCGCGGTGACGGTCAGCGGCCAGACCGTGACGGCCAAGAACCTGAGCTACAACGGCACGCTCGCGCCCAACGGCAGCACGAGCTTCGGGGTGCAGGCGAGCCGGCCCAGCGGCAACACGTCCGTGCCGTCCGGCTACGCGTGTGCCAACTGAACCGCCCGTCGTATCGCTGCGTATGAGGAGGTGAGGCGAAAGAACATCCCTGCCCCACGACACCATCCCGCCCGGATGGGACGGACGCGGCCGGTACCTCCAGCCGGCCGCGTCCGTTGTATTACTTGGCTTGGGTCTTGACGGCCTCGGCGAAGCGCTCGCGGGCGGCGTCGATCGCCGACTCGTCCTGGAACTCGGCGAAGGCCGCCTCGTGGTAGCGGGCCGGGATGAGCCGCTTGACGCGGTCCGGATAGCCCACGCCCGGCTCCGGCACCCGGACCAGGGGAGGGATGCCGACGCGCACCGCGATCGGGCCCGCGGCCCGTACGGAGGTGGCCCAGTCGGTGCCCGCGCCGGTGATCGCGCACATGTGGCGGGCGTAGACCCACTTCACCTCGACGAGGGAGGTCGCGTCGGGCGGATCGAACCCGAAGGGCTCCACGGCGCACACGACGCGCGAGTCGAAGTCGTGGCCGTGCGCGTGGTGCTCGTCGGGCGAGGACTGTTCGAGGATGAGCGTCACCTGGGCGGCGAGCTCCTGGTTCAGCTGGGATGACGGCTGGCGGGCGGCGAAAAACATCACCCCGGCCAGGGTCAGGCTGGCCAGGGTGACGAGTGCCGCGGCAAGCCCGCGACGTGATTTGATCACGGGCTGGTGCAGGTCAGGGCCGGGGCCGGGTTGGGGATCGAACCGGTGGCGTTGAAGCCGAACGAGGTGGTCGCGTTCGGCGCGAGCTGCCCGTTGTAGGTGGCGTTCTTGACCACCACGTTGGGCGGTTGCCCGGACAGCACGCCGTTCCATGGCGAGCCGTCGAAGCCCTGGCCGCCGGAGTAGGTCCACTTGACCGACCAGCCGTTGATCGACGAGGTGCTCGTGTTCTTCACGGTCACCTCGCCCTGGAAGTGGCCGGCCCAGCCGGTGTCCGTGGCCTTCCACGTGGCGGTGCAGGCGCCCGGGTTGGCCGTCGGCGTGACCGTCGGCGTCACCGTCGGGGTGGCGGTGGGGGTGCCCTGGCCGGGGCCGACGCCGGTGACCTCGCCCTTGCCGCCGTCGAAGACGACGTCGGAGCAGCTGTAGAAGTTCTCGTTGCTGTCGGAGCGCACCCACATCGTGTAGATGATGTGCCGACCGGTCTTGCCGGACGGGAGCTGGGCGTTCCAGTAGTAGTAGTTGAGCGCGCCGGCGGGTCCGGTGTCCGGCGGGTTGGTGGCGCTGCCGAACGGCTCCAGGTCGGACCACTTCAGCGGCCCGTTGGGGTTCCAGCCGTTCTTGGTGACGTAGTAGTTGAAGACGCCGGGGTGCTTGGCCCAGTTGCTGTGCCGCATCTGGATGGTGGCGCCCGAGGTCAGGTGGGTGAGCGGCCAGTCGCTGCGCACCGCGTTGTAGGCCGAGAAGTCGTAGGGACCGCCGGTGCCGCCGCTGCAGAGCTGCCCGTCGGGGATGAACCCGGTGGTCCGGCCCCCGCCGTCGGAACGCAGCACCGCGAACCAGTTGTACAGCGGGGTCGTGCCGCTCTGCGCGACGGCCGCCGCGCACGCGGGGTTGTAGGGGGTGATCTGGC
The DNA here is from genome assembly GCF_040675285.1 of Nonomuraea sp. NPDC049625. Lineage (NCBI taxonomy): Bacteria > Bacillati > Actinomycetota > Actinomycetes > Streptosporangiales > Streptosporangiaceae > Nonomuraea > Nonomuraea sp. NPDC049625. Next base: position 134,150 of record NZ_JBFAOQ010000015.1, read on the forward strand.
CGTTCTCCCGCAGGCCGTCCTGCCAGCACAGGAACGTCCTCGCCGCGGGGAACATCGACACCCCGTGCGCCAGTGCCTGCGTGGGCACCATCAGGACAGTCGTGATCAGAACCATGACGGCGGTGATCGCCGCCGACTTGAATAACCTCATGGGGATTCCCTTGCGCTGACGAATGAGGAAACCTGCCCACGAGCAGCCCGCCCGGCCAGCGCATTGAATCACGCCCCGCACGACGTCGACAACGCGCTGTGAAAGTTTCATTCGATCTTGGTCATAGCCGGTTGCAGGCGCTACTCTGGGAGCGCTCCCATCAGGGGATGTGGCACGCGGCGTGCTTTGCGAGGGGTACGGACCGCGTATTGAGGGGTACGGCGGGTGCTGCCGTACCCCTCCTCAATCACGATCCAGCGCGGCGTCGATGTCGTCGAGCCTGGCCTGCAGCTCGCTCAGGCAGGCGGGCGCGAGCCGCCCCTCGCCGAAGCGGTCGGACAGCTTCTGGCGCAGGTTGTCCGTCCTCGACACCGACGGGCCGTGCGGTCCCACCGCGGCGTGCAGCACCTGTTTGAGGTCCAGCACCACGTCCGCGTCGGTCGCGCCGCACGGCGTCCTGGCCTCCAGCACCGTGTTGAAGCCGTCCACGGCCTGCTCGACGGTGGCGGCCGTGGCCGGCGTGCTCTCGATCAGCCTGGCGGTCGGGGGCGCCTTGACCGTCACCTCCTGCTGCGGCTTCTGCGGCGGTTGCTGCTGCTGCTGCTGGAGCCCCGTCTGCTGGAACCACAGCAGGGCCGAGAGCGCGACGGCCGCCGAACCGGCGACCGTGAGGCCACGTCTGACGTGCCGCCCGAGGGTCGCCGCACTCAGCGCGGAGGTCAGCGCCGAGACGATCTCGGCCGCGGTCGGCCGCCGGTCCGGCCGGTCCGCCAGGCAGCGCTGGCAGAGCGTGGCCACCGAGTACGGCACACCGGCGACGCGGGGCGGGGGATACGTCCTGCGCGCGGCCTCGATCTCCTCCCACGTCGTCTCCGGGTACGGCGTCCGCCCGGTGAGCATGGTGTGCAGCAGCACGCCGAGGGCGTACACGTCGACCGCGGGATGGGTCGGCGCGCCGAGCAGCCGCTCGGGGGCGACGTAGGGAGGGGTGCCGCGGTCGTCGTCGGGGTCTCCGGCCCAGGCCGCGATGCCGAAGTCGAGCAGCTTGGGCCCGTCGGCGGTGAGCAGCACGTTCTCGGCCGTGACGTCCCGGTGGACCAGGCCGCGGGCGTGCCCGGCCATCAGGACCCGGGCCAGCCGCAGCGCGATGGCCGCCGCCTCGGTCCACGGCAGCGGCCCCTGCTCGATGCGCTCGGCCAGCGGCATGCCGTCGAGCAGCGGCATCACCACGTAGGCGGCGACGCCGCCGTTCGTGGTGACGGTCTCGCCGTAGTCGTAGATGTCGATGGAGTCGGGGTGGATGAACCGGGCGGCGGCGCGCGCCTCGCTGCGGGCGCTCATGCGCTCGCCGCCGCCGGCATGAAGTGAGGCGGTGAGCACCTTGACGGCGATCATCCGGTGCAGCGACTGGTCGAAGGCACGCCAGATGACCGACATGCCCCCGCGGGCCAGCGGATCCAGCAACAGATACCTGCGGGCCAGTATGTCCCCCGGCTCAAGCCGACTCACGGACGACCAGTTCCGTAGGGAGTATGGGGTCGATCCCCGCGGCCCCCGTCAGGAGCAGCCGGGTGGCGACGGTGGCGAGCTCCTCGACGGGCTGGCGGATGGTGGTCAGGGCCGGGACGGTGTGCCTGGCGACCGGGGCGTCATCGAACCCGATCACCGCCACGTCCGCCGGCACCTTGCGCCCGGCCCTGCGCAGTGCCTGGATCGCGCCTGCCGCCATCAGGTCCGAGGCGACGAAGACGGCGTCCAGACCTGGGGCGTGGCGTAACAGCCACTGCATGGCGTGGGTGCCGGAGGCCGCGGTGAAGTCCCCGTAGGCCACGGGAACGTCGGGTGCGCCCGCCGCCTGCAGGGTGCGTACCAGGCCTTCTAATCGGTCGCGCGCGCCGGGTAAGGACGGTGGTCCGCCGATGGCGGCGACGTTGCGGCGGCCGGATAACAGGAAGTGCTCCGCCGCCTGGCGGCCGCCGTCGAGGTTGTCCACGTCGGCGTACGGGAGTTTGAGATCGTGTGGCGGGCGGCCGATGTTGCGCACGGGGACGCCCGAGGTGGACAACTTGATCGCCAGGGGGTGCCGCTCGCGCGCGCCCACGATCAGCACCGCGCCGGACAGCACCGGCAGTACGGACGACGTGGGCGTGACGGTGGTCACCATGAGATGGGTGCCGTGTTCGGCGATCACGGCCCCTGCGGCGGACAGGAGCCGTGCGTAGTAGGGTTCGGAGAACAGGCGTGGGAGGTGGTCGCAGATCACCGCCGTGACGCCGTCGGCCATGGTCTTGGCGGCCGTTCCCCGGGGGGCTCGTTGGCGGACGTATCCCATGCGGGACACGGCGTCGTAGACTTGCCGGCGGGTCGAGGTACTGACCCGCACCGAGCCCGTGAGGACTCGAGATGCGGTCGCGGGGGAAACCCCTGCAGCGGCCGCCACCTGTGCCAGTGTGGGCTGCTCGGTCATGGAGCACCTCGCGGAAAAGATCCTGGGAGCGCTCCCACGTTACCAATGTTTCGGCGCTGTTAATAGGGCCTTTGCTGGGAGTGCGTCCCACTGTGCGGACGCACTCCGAATTTGCTCAGCTAGAGGCCCTGATAACCAACAGTTGTTTTTGTGCCGAACGTTGATCGCGCAATATTTGCGTGTCTGATTTCGCCCTATCCGGTCATTGAGTCACGTTGGTGCCGATCTCTGCCTCGTCGAGGCCCCCGTCCGTGTCGTCCGGCTGGGGGCGCACCGGCTGCTGGGGCCGGCAGCTCGAACCGCAGCCGCCGAAGCGCGCGGTGTTCACCGGGGTGAAGTCCGTCGCCGGGATGCCCTTGAGCGCGGACAGCATGGTGTCCTTCCAGATCGGGCCGGGGATGGAGGCCCCGAAGACCGAGGGGTAGTACCGGCCGCCGATGGTGATGCGGTTCAGCTTGTGCGTCACCGCGCCGCGCGGGTCACCGATGCTGACCGCGCCCGCGAGGTCGGGGGTGAACCCGGCGAACCAGGCGGTGGACTGCTCGTCCGTGGTGCCGGTCTTGCCGGCGGCCGGCCGGCCGATGCCGCCGACGCCCTTCATGGTGCCCTTGGTGAACACGCCGGAGAGGATGCTCGAGGCGGCGTCCGCGACCTCCGCGTCGAGCGCCTGCTTGCACTTGGGCTTGTAGTTCGTGACCTTGCCGTCGCGGTCCTTGATCGAGGAGATGGCCATCGGCTCGCAGTACTTGCCGCGCGCGCCGATAGCGGCGTACGCGTTGGCCACGGTCACCGGGTCCATCTCGTTGATGCCGAGCGTGAACGTCTCGAACTCCTGCAGGTCCTGCCCGTCGGAGCGCTCGATGCCCAGCGACTTGGCCGTCTTGACCACGTTGCACAGGCCCACCTTCTGCTCCAGCGCCATGAAGAAGGTGTTGACCGAGCCCCAGGTGCCGGTGGCCAGCGACTTGAAGCCACCGCCGCCGCCCTCGGCGTTGGTGACGGTGAAGCTGGGCTCGCCCATGTTCTGGCCCTTGCAGTTCTTGAACGACCAGAAGGCGGGAGCGCGGTAGCCGCTGCCCACCGAGATCCCGTCGTTGATCTTCATTCCCTGCTTGAGGGCGGTGAGCAGGGTGAACGTCTTGAACGTCGAGCCCGCCTGGAAGCCGGTGCCGCCGCCGTGCACCGCGTCGGCGACGAGGTTGTAGGACATCTCGTTCTTGCGCTTGTTGGTGCCGTACTTGCGGCTGGCGGCCATGGCCTTGATCGCGCCCGTGCCCGGCTGGACGAGCGCCTCGGAGGCGACCGGGTTGTCGGAGGCGAACACGTGCTTCTTGATCGCCTGCTCGGCGGCCTTCTGCATCTTCGGGTCGAGCGTGGTCTGGATGGTCAGGCCGCCCCGGTTGAGGAACTGGGTCCTGGCCTTCTTCGTCTTGCCGAAGTCCTTGTTGCTGAGGATCTCGTTGCGGACGTACATGCAGAAGTACGGGTAGTCGCTGGCCTCGCAGCCACCGGGCAGCGGGGTGCCCTTGTAGCCGAGCTTGGTCTTCTTGGCCTCGGCGGCCTGCTCCGGCGTGATCTTCTTCAGCTCGGCCATCCGGTCGAGCACGACGTTGCGCCGGAAAAGCAGCCGCTCCTTGAACTCCTTGCCCCGGCTGGGGTCGGTCTGGAGCGGGTCCTGCACGGCGCCGGCCAGGGTGGCGGCCTGGGGCAGGGTCAGGTCGGCGGCCTTGACTCCGAAGAAGCGCTTGGCGGCCGCCTCGATGCCGTAGGCCCGGGCGCCGAAGTACGCGATGTTCAGGTATTTCTCGAGGATCTCGTTCTTGGTGTACTTCTCCTCGATCGCCATCGCGTAGCGCAGCTCGTTGAGCTTACGGGCGTAGCTGGCCTCGAGGGCCGCGTTCTTCTCCTTGGTGGTGCTCGCCGAGTTGAGCAGCACCTGCTTGACGTACTGCTGGGTGATGGACGAGCCGCCCTGGGCGATGCCGCCCGAGGTGAGGTTCTTGGCCAGGGCGCGGACGGTGCCCTCGATGTCGATCGGGCCGTGCTCGTAGAAGCGGTAGTCCTCGATCGAGATGATGGCCGTCTTCATGATCTCGGCGATGTCGTCGAGCTTGACGTTCTCGCGGTACTCCTCGTAGAACGTCGCGATCGGCTTGCCCGTGGAGTCGAGCACCGTCGTCTTCTCCGCGAGGGGCGGCTCCTTGAGGTCCCGCGCCTTGAGGCCTAGGTCCTCGGATGCCGAGACGAACATCGCTCCGGTGCCTCCGACCGCGGGCAGTGCGATGGCCGCGGCAACCACACCAGCCGCTGCCGCCGCCCCGGTCAGGCGCGCGATACTCGACAAACGGGAACCCATGGTTGTAAAACCTCCCCCTCGTGGCATTAGGGTGCATCCTAAACCCCGCCATGACGTGCTCTCGGTAAAAGCTTGGACGCCGCATGGGGCAGTTTTGTTCGCGCGGGAAGCGGGATTTTTCCGGCTCTGGCGTCGTTACGCCGGATCGTGCCGGGTGGGGCGCCTGTGGCGCCTGTGACGATCTTCAGTTTCTGCCAGGTGCGGGCAAAGAAGCGTGTTGACGCGCGGGTGATCGTCCGCCCGTCTGGCAATGTCTGTTTCCTGCCGGTCATGGTGGGGGGACTTATGCGTCGTGCCGGAGATGGCGAGCATTTCGATCGGTTGCTCGCCGCTGCGAGGACATATTGGGGCGAGAGCCCCAGTGGTGAGAGCTGCGTCGTGGCCGAGGCGTTCGACCAGGACATCAGAGTCGTGGTACGGACGCTCATGGTCGCGAAGGCGGTCTGCGAGCTGCTCTCCGCGCGGCTGTTCGCGCTGGTCGAGCCCGAGTGGCGGAGGCTGGCGGAGATGTTCGGGGCCGAGGGGGACGGCCGGCCGCGGGTGCCGCCGGCCGCGCTGGTCACCAGCCGGGCGGATCCGTACGTGATCAGGGACATCCCGGTCGTGCACGTCCACGGGACAGGGTCGCTGAAGGCGTACGCGATCTTCCCCGACCAGGGGCCCTGCTCGTTCCGCGAGGAGCTGCCCGCCAGGGTCGGCGCGTTCTTCGAGCGGCACGTCTGGCCGTACCGGGACACGATCAGGCCGGGCGCGGAGCGGACGGCCTGGCGGGCCAAGAGCGGCTACCAGATCCGCACGGAGACCGAGCGAAACCAGCTGCGCGACTACGGCTGCGCCCGGCTGGGCCTGGACCCGCGGCGGCCGACCATCGCGGTCTTCGGCCACACGCCGGGCGAGGACACCGAGCTGTTCCAGTCGACGGTGGACTTCGCCTCGTCGGACCCGTCGGCGAACTGGCTGTTCCTCGACCCCGTCGGCTACCCGCACTCCCGGGTGAGGTGCGTGACGGGAGCCCTGTCCACGAACCTCCTGTGGAGCATGGCGGACGTGTGCGTCACGTTCGGCGACAGCGACCTGCCCGCGTTCGGCATCCCGGTCGTCCAGGCGGGCTGGTCGGTGGGGAGCGCCTGCGGCGGCACGCACGTGGCGCGCGACCCGTCGGACATCCGCCTGTGGCTGGACGAGGCCATCGCCAAGCACGAGAAGGGCGAGTCCATCCTGGAGCCCGAGCAGCGCGACCGCGCCCGCCTGTGGCTCTGGCTGCGCCGCTGCGGCGCGGACGTGCCCACCCAGCTCCTGCCGCACTGGGAGTACGGCGTCGACTACGCGCGGGCGCTGGCCGTGAACCTGTGGCACGTGGAGCGCGACGGCGACCCTCTCTACAGCGCGGTCGCCCGCATGTGGACCAGGCGCGAACCCATGCTCACGCGGTTCGACTTCCACGACCCGGCGGGGCCGTTCATCAGGAACGCCTTTGACCGGTTCCCGCGGTTCGGCGATGTCGTCCGCACCGACGAAGACCCCATGAGCAGCTTCCACGAGCCGGAAGAGTCGTCATTCACGAGGAGCACCCCATGAGCACCCCAGGATCCGCCACCGAGCTGGACCAGCTGATCCTCCCCGCGATCCCGCCCGTCCACGTGCGCAGCGGCCAGATCGCCGCGCTGCAGGTGACCGACAGGCTGCAGCGCGGCAGTTCGATCGTGGGCAGGTTCGAGACCTCGGGGCTGGCCGGGTTCAAGGTCTCGGCGCAGGGGCGCGCGCTGCGGGTGCTGGTGTCGTTGTCGACCGACGATCGGTCCGTGAGCGGCTGGGACGCCGGCAAGACCGACCTGGTCGGCCTGCAGCCGCGCCTGGTGCAGGTGCGTTCCCAGGGGCGGCTGCGCCAGTGCGTGCTGCTCAGGGGCCGGCGGGCGCACGCCCAGGTGGCCTTCGACCTGACGGCGGAGGAGATCCCCGACGACGGGCTGATCTGCGTCGAGGTGCTCGACATCGCGGAGGGCGAGGGGGTCAGCGAGGAGGTCCGCCAGGCCGTGTCGGGGCACGTGGTGGCCGACGGCGTGGCCGGGCTACGGCTGGACAAGGTGGTGTTCGAGGAGCCGCCGGCGGTGGACTTCGACCCCGACACGCTCGACGGGTTGCGCTGCGAGGTGTCCTCGCTGATCAGCGCGGGCGGCCTGGCCAACCGCAACCGGCAGGGCACGCGCGTGCTGCGCGCGGGCATGTTCGTGGTCAACCCGGTGCTGAAGGACACGTTCGGGTCGAGTGGCCGCCTCACGCTCAGGCTGGGCACGAAGGCGGAGCCGGCCAGCCTCATCCCCGCGACGTGGCGGCGGGTCAACAGCGAGTGGCGCTGGATGCGGCACGCCACCAGGAAACTGCTGGGCATCGCGGCGCCGCCGGTGGAGCGGGTCATCAGCATCAGGGACGGGGACCTGGGGCTGCCCGAGCTGCGCACGGACGGCAACGTCACCGAGCTCACGCTGCCCAGCCCCACGAACTCGCCGTACCTGGTGATCATGGGTCAGTGCCTGGGCGCCGTACCGACGCTGGAGTCGGGCGCCACGCACTAGTACGGGCGTGAACTATCCCTGCTCGAATAAAATCCTGGGTCATGGACGACGCGGTCGAAAGGATCCTCGGGGAGTGGCGGCGCGAGCGGCCTGATCTCGATCTGACGGCCATGGGCGTCTTCGGGCGGCTCGCCCAGGTGATGCGGGTCCTGGAGCCGCGGGTCGACCGGGTGCTCACCCGGCGCGGGCTGCGGCAGGGGGAGTTCGACGTGCTGGCCGCGCTGCGCCGGGCCGGCCCGCCGTACACGCTGATCCCTTCGGAGCTGTCGGCGGTGCTGATGATGTCGCGGGCCGGGATGACCAACCGGCTCGACCGGCTGGAGGCGGCGGGGCTGGTCGAGCGCAGCCTCGACCCCGCCGACCGGCGCAGCTTCCACGTCCGGCTGACCGGCGAGGGCCTGCGGATCATCGACGAGACGCTCACCGAGCACGCCGCCAACCTGGCCCGCCTGGCCTCCCCGCTCACTTCCGAGGACACCGAGACGCTCGCCGCGATCCTGCGCAAGCTGCTGGACGGGCCGCTCGGCAACCCGGAGCTCCCAAAAAATCGCGAAAATCCGTGATATCCCCGCTCAGGGGGAAGTCGTTTTAGGTGAGGAACGGCTTGTACATCGAGACGATCCGGCACCTCCATTGCACGGTCCTGCGCGCCGGCGGCGAGCTTGACCACGCGGGCCGGGTCCGCTTCAGCGCCTGCATCGACGCGGTGTGGGGCTGGAGTGTGGGGCCCGTGCTCGTATTCGATCTTGCTGATCTGGATTTTTACGACTCGTCCGTCATTGGGGTGCTGGCGATGGCGATGCAGCGGATGGAGGAGCAGGAGAGCGGCCGGATCATCCTGGTCCGGCCGTCGGACCACCTGCTGTCAGTGCTGCGGCTCACGGACCTGCTGTCGCGGGTGGAGCTGCGGGAGAGCGTCGAGGAGACGGTGGCCGAGCTGATGCTGGACGGCTCGGCCCGCGGCTCGCCGTCGTCCCAGGACCCGCGCCTCTCGACCCCCGCCCCTGACTCCTCCGGGCGTCAGAGGCCGTAAGCCTCCAGCAGGCGCAGCCACACCTCGCTGACCGTCGGGAAGGACGGGACGGCGTGCCAGAGGCGCTCCAGCGGCACCTCGGCCGTCACCGCGATCGTGGCGCTGTGCAGCAGCTCGGCCGTGCCCGGCCCGACGAACGTGACGCCGAGCAGCACCTTCCTGTCCTCGTCCACCACGGCCCTGGCCCGGCCGCGGTAGCCGTCACCCATCAGGTACGCCCCGGTGACCGAGCCCAGCTCGTAGTCCACCACGCGCACCCGGAACCCGTCCTCCCGGGCCACCGCCTCGGTCCTGCCGACCGCGCAGACCTGCGGGTCGGTGAAGACGACCTGCGGCGCGCCGAACCCGTCGGCCAGATCCCGCATCGCGGGCAGCTCGTCGCCACGCGCCCGCGCGGCGATCACGTCACCGCAGATCCTGGCCTGGTACTTGCCCATGTGGGTGAGCAGCGCGCGCCCGTTGACGTCGCCGACCGCGTACAGCCAGCCGTCGGGGACGCCGGTCGCCCGCATGCTGTCGTCCACCTCGACGTACTTCCCGTCGGCCAGACCGATCGTGCCCAGCCCGATGTCGCCGGTCGCGGGCCGGCGGCCGGTCGCGACCAGCAGCTCGTCGGCCTCCACCGGGGGCCCCTCGGGCAGGTGGACCGTCACCTTCCCGCCGGGCTCGGGGCGCTCGATCCTGACGGCGTCGGTGCGGGTGCGCACCTCGATGCCCGCCTCCGCGAACGACTCGGCCACCAGCTCTCCCGCGAACGGCTCCATCCTGGCCAGCAGCCCGCCGCCGCGCACCAGCACGGTCGTCTGCCGCGCGCCGAGCCCGTGCATGGCCTGGGCCATCTCGCAGGCGACCACGCCGCCGCCGAGCACGACCAGCCGCTCGGGGACGGCGCGGGCCGCGGTCACCTCATGGCTGGTCCAGGGCTCCGCCTCGACCAGCCCGGGGACCCGGGGGAGGGCCGCCGTGCTGCCCATGGCCAGGACGACGGCCTGCCGGGCCGTCAGCACCCGCTCGCCGCCGTCCTCGGTGGTGACGCGTACGCGCTTGGGGCCGTCGAGCCGCCCGTGCCCGCGTACGAACTCGGCCGGCACGCTCTCGATCCACCCGACCTGCCCGGAGTCGTTGTAGTTCGAGACGGTCTCGTCGCGCCGGGCCAGCACGGCCTCCACGTCGACGGGCCCCAGCGACAGCCCGGGGACCCGCGCCACCTCGCCCATCAGGTCGACCGGCCGCAGCAGCGCCTTGCTCGGGACGCAGGCCCAGTAGGCGCACTCGCCGCCGGCCAGCCGCTCCTCCACGATCGCCGCGGTCAGGCCGCCGCGGACGGCCCGGTCCGCGACGTTCTCACCGGCGGGACCGGCACCGATCACGATGACGTCGAACTCGTCAGCCACCACGCCTCCAGGAGCACTCGCTTATGAGGTGAACTCTTTCATGCCGCCGGCCCGGCCATGCCGGGGACCGGCCGGTTGGACGCCCCCTCTGTCCCTTACATCCCTCCTCCACCGCCCGTCACACTCGTCTTCACGTCGCGTTCACCCGGCGGCCGTAGCGTGCCCGCATGGCGGATCGTTACCCGACGTCAGTGCCGTACCGGCAGCGGACGGACGGCTACAACACGTACCGGATCCCCGCGGCGGTGGTGACGAAGGCGGGCACCGTGCTGGCGTTCGCGGAGGGGCGGCACGCCTCCGCCGGGGACTCCGGCCACATCGACATCGTGCTCAGGCGCTCCACGGACGGCGGCAGGACGTGGGGCGCGCTGCAGGTGGTCGCCACGGAGCCGCGCCGGGGCACCGCGGGCAACCCCGCGCCCGTGGCGCTGGCCGACGGCCGGATCGTGCTGGTCTTCGTCAGGCAGGGGCCGCAGGCCACCGAGGACAAGATCCGGCGCGGCCAGGTGGCGGCGGCCGACGGGCGGCGGGTGTTCGTGCAGGTCAGCTCGGACGACGGGGTCACGTGGTCGGCGCCTCGCGAGATCACCGGCAGCGTGAAGCGCTCCGAGTGGCGCTGGTACGCGACCGCTCCCGGCCACGCCGTCGCGCTGCGCAGCGGGCGGATCGTAGTCCCCGCCAACCACTCGCTGCCGCCCGGCGGGTCCGACAACGGGACCGAGGGCAAGTACAACGGCGGCCACGGGCTGCTGAGCGACGACGGCGGCCAGACCTGGCGCATCGGGTACGTCGATGACAACCCGGACGGATACGTCAACGTCAACGAGACCACGGCCACCGAGCTGCCGGACGGGCGGCTCTACCTCAACACGCGCACCGAGTCCACCGCCCCCGGCACCAGGGCCGACGCCTACTCGGCCGACGGCGGCCAGACCCTCCTGCTGCCCTTCCGGCCCCAGGCGGGGCTGGTGGGGCCGGTGGTGGAGGGCAGCACGCTGTGGTGCTCGTCGCCGGACGTGCTCCTGTTCTCGGGACCGGCCGCGCCGGACGCGCGGGCGCTGATGACCGTACGCGCCAGCGACGACCTGGGGGTGACCTGGCGGGTCGCGCACACGGTGTCGGGGCTGCCGGCGGCCTACTCCGACCTGGTCCGGGTGGACGGGGACACGGTGGGCCTGCTGTTCGAGACCGGCGACTTCGGCGCGTACGAGAGCATCGCCTTCCGCCGCCTCCCCGTCGCCGAACTCGCCCCCTGACCCTTCATGCGCCGAGCGGGTTGGGCAGCCTGGTCCAGCTGTCGCCGGGCGGCGCGCCCTCCAGGCGGGCGAGCAGGTGGGCCTTGACCGTGAGGTGCGGGCCGAACAGGGCCCCGCGGTCCTCGGCGCACAGGAACTCCGCGGAGCGAGCGGCCGCGGCCACGACGTCCCACAGCCGGGACTCGGCGGCCCGGTCGCCCTGGCAGAACAGCGCGATCAGGCTGCCGAAGGTGGTGCCGACGAGCCCGCCGAAGAGCTTGGCGTGCAGCGTCCCGGGGTCGTCGGTGAGCAGCCTGGCACTGACCGGCGGCACCTCGATCCCGTTGCGGGCGAGCCTGGCGGGGCTGATCCTGACGTCGGCCAGGTCGCGGTAGACCAGCCGGCGCGGGAGGCCGTCCGGGTCGAGCTCGACGAGCAGGTTCTGGCCGTGCGCCTCGAGCGCCACGCCGAGCGCCAGCAGGCCCAGCGCGTCCCTCCAGACCAGGCTGGCGAACGCGGCCAGCCAGGCCGCCGGGTCCCGCACGGTCGCGCGGGTGATGGCGCCGACGGGGATCGCGTTCCCGGTCGGCTCGCGGAGCATGGCCGACACGTCGGGGCTGTGCTCGCCGTTCACCTTCCCGGCGGCGCCGGCCAGGTAGCGGGCGATGCCGAGCCGCCCGCCCAGCCGGCCGGACAGGGTGGAGAGCAGGTCCGACAGGTGGACGCAGTCGCGTACCGAGCCGGGGGAGATGTCCCTGACGCCGGAGGTCATCCGGGTGCTGAACGCCGTCTTGACGTGCGGGCCGCCGTCGAGGGGCGCGAGGGTCCGTACGGACATCAGCGGGCGGGCCGGGACGGCGCCCGTGACGTGCGGCCGTAGGCCCAGCGCGGGCAGGACGTGGGCGCTCTGCCAGGGGTGCACGGGGAGCAGGAGCCGGTCGCCGTCCATGAGCGCGGCCGGCCACGGGCCCGAGACCAGGCAGTCCGCGGCGGGCAGCGCGAGCAGGTCCAGGCGGACGACGGCGCGGTGCTCCGGCATGTAGGCGAGCTGCTCCGCCACGGAGACGCCGGGGCGGCTGCGGCAGCCCGGATGGTACGGATGGCCGTCCACCACGCTCTGCTCGTACTCCTCGGGCGTGACCGGGACGCGGGCGGGCTCCGCACGGGACAGCGCCAGCGAGGCCACGCTGTTGTCCAGGTCCTCGACCAGCCCGGCGGTGCCGGGCAGGCCCAGGGCGGCGAGCAGTTCGGCGGGGTGCGTGTGGGGGTGGCCGTCCAGCCAGAGCGCGGGCTCGCCCCCGAGGTCGTACGGCTCCCGCGCCGGCCCGGTGAGCACGCGGCCGTCCGCCAGCTCGACGCGGGCCTGTCCCCGCGTGCCCAGGAGCCCGGGGAGCGGTTCATGGAGGAGGCTGCGCCAGAGACGGCCGAGTACGGCGGCCCGCGCGTCCGGGAGAGCCGCGAAGTACGCCGCCGAGAGCTCCGGGCGCACCAGGGAAAGGTCGGCCGCGAATTCCGCCTCCCAACGCCTCATAATTCCCACCATTTCCAGGAAACCCGCCCAGTAGCTACCCTGTTGGCACCAATAGGGACAAAGGGTAGGGATAAGGTCGCCATGGCACCTACCGACGGCCTTCTTCCTCTCCCGCGAGAGGCACAGACAGACGCCGCGAACCTCGCGACGACGGCACTGCTCAACTGCCTGATCCGCGAAGTGGCCCGGCCCGCGCGCGCCGGCGCTTTCCTGCTGCCCGTGACCGGCCGGCTCCTGCGCGTCGGCGGCGGGCGGTTCCCGGACCGGGCCGAGCAGCGGACGCCCGGCGGCTGGCGCCCCCTCTCCCTGGACGACCTGGTCGCGCTGACGGCCGCCGAACTGCATGCGGGGACCGGGGTCGACAACGACACGCTGCCCGCCGAGATCACGCACAGCCGGGACGTCATGGCCGCGCTGCTGGCCGCCAGGCGGGCCGCGACGCCGCCCGCGGACCTCTACCTGCGTTCCGAACAGGCCCTCGTCGCGGGCCATCGCTACCACCCCGCGCCCAAGGCCCGCGGCGGGTCCGGTCCGGGGGCCTGGCTCCCGTACGCGCCGGAGGCGTACGCGAGCTTCGCGCTGCCGCTGTTCGGCGTGCCGGCCGAGCGGCTGGTGGAGGTGGGGGAGGCGGGCGCGCTCGACCGGCTGGGGCCGCCTCCCGGCGACGGCCTGGCCCTGCTGCCCGCGCATCCCTGGCAGGTGGAGCTGCTGGGCGGCCCGCCGCTGCGCCACGTGGGCGTCACCGGGGTCCTCGCCTCACCGACCTCGTCGATCCGTACGGTGTACCTGCCCGAGCTGGACCTGTTCTGCAAGTTCAGCCTGGACGTGCGGATCACGAACGACATCCGGCGGCTGTGGCTGCGCGACCTGAGCAGGCTGGCCGTGGTGGCCGAGGTCGTCGGGCAGGCGTTCGACGACCTGCCCGACCACGTGGCCCGGCCCGCCGTGCTGCGCGACCGCGGCTACCGCAGCGCCGAGCTGGACCGGGACGGCGGGGAGGCGCTGGCGGTGATCGTCCGCGACGGCCTGCGCGAACACGTGCCCCCGGGGCTGACGGTGCTGCTCGCGGCGGGGATCAGCGAGGGCTTCCCCGGCAACCCGCTCGACGGGCTGGGCGAGGAACTGGCGCTCGTGTGGTGGGAGCGGTACCTGGATCACGTGGTTCCCCCGCTCCTGCACGCCTATTTCCGTCATGGGGTCGTGCTGGAGTGCCATCTGCAGAACGTGCTGATAGCGGTGGACGAGCGCGGGCTTCCCGCGCAGGCCGTCTTCCGCGACCACGAGGGGGTCAAGCTCGTCGCGGAGCGGCACCCGTCGCTGAAGGGCGTCGGGGGCGCGCGGGCGTGGGAGCGGCTGGTGTACTGCCTGGTGACCAACAACCTCTGCGAGATCGCGGGAGCCCTGGCCGAGCGCCATCCGGGGTTGCGGGGGGAGCTGTGGGCACGGGCCAGGACGGTGTTCACGGGGTGCGGCAAGGATCACGGGGATCCGGACGAGCTGCGCGATCTGCTGGGCGCCACGCACATCCCCGCCAAGGCCAACCTGCTGCTGCGCTGGCTGAACGCCGGGGGCGGCGACATGCGGGCCGTCCCCGTACCCAACCCCCTGGCCCCGTGACGCATAGCGGGGTGACCGGGGGGCGTCTGAGGGGGTGACGACTATCCCCTGGAGGTGATCGTGGACGTCGCGGACGAGCAACGTTTCCGCGAGTTCGTCTCTGCGCGCTCCCCCGCACTCATGCGACTCGGGTTCCTGCTCACCGGTGGTGACCAGCACGCGGCCGAGGACCTGGTGCAGACCGCGCTGGCGAAGCTGGCGAGCCGGTGGCGGCGGGTGGACGCGCCTGAGGCGTACGCCAAGCAGATCATGTACCGCCAGCAGATCAGCTGGTGGCGGGCGAGCAGGCGGCGCGGCGAGGTGGTGCAGGCGGAGCCGCCCGAGCTGGCGGTCCGGGACCTCAACCACCAGAGCGAGCTGCGCATGGTGTTGCGGTCGGCGCTGGCGCGGCTCACGGCACGGCAGCGCACCGTGCTGGTGCTGCGGTATTTCGAGGACCTGCCCGAGCAGGACGTGGCGCGGGCGCTGGGCTGTTCCGTCGGAACGGTCAGGAGCACGGCGCACAGGTCGCTGGCCCGCCTGCGCGAGATCGCCCCCGAACTGGCCAGGGAACTGGAGGCGGCCAAATGACGCGACTGCTCAGGGACACGCTGCAGGAGTGGGCCGACGAGACGAGGGTGCCGCACGATCTGGCGGACCGGGCGCTGCGGAGGCGCGCCTGGAAGCCCGTCGGCATGGTGGTGCTGGCCGTGGGGCTGGTGGCGGCGATCGCGGTGTCCGCCGTGGGCCTGCGCGGCGCCGGGCCGGACGTGCGCGACCCGCAGGCCACCATGCACGCGGCCACCGGCGTCACGCTGCCCCCACGCCCGTCGCCCGCGCCGACCGACGTGCGGACCGACACGGAGCACAGCCCGCCGGTCAAGCTGATCGCCGCGGGACGCATGGCCGTGTCCGCCTACTACACCACCCGCCTGGAGCGGGTCTCGGACGACCAGCAGCGGGTGGTGTACACGTGGTCGCTGTACGACCCGCGCACCGACGGCTACGAGAAGACCTCGTGGGCCTGGGTGGACGTGGCCCCCGGGCTGCAGGTGGCCGCCGTGCTGGAGGGGGAGCTGATCAGCAAGCGGCTGGGGATCCTCGACCTGAACACCCGGCAGATCCTCAAGTGGATCGACCTGGAACACCCGGTCGGGTCGGTCGTGTGGTCCCCGGACGGCACCAAGGTCCTGGCCACGGCGTACTCCGGCTACCCGGACATCCTTCGGGGGAAGGGCGACGAGCTGGGCCACACCGGGAACAGCCCCCGTACCGGCTACTACATCGTCGACGTCGAGGCAGGCACGGCCGCCTACCACGAGCTGCCGCCGATGGCCGACGCGATGGTCACCGACGACAAGATCTTCAACGGGAACGGCCGGCAGGATCTCGGCTGGAGCCTCGACGGCACGATGCTCTGGGCGCCCACCAGCACCATGCCGGATCGCGTCTTCTACAGTCTCGATGGTCAGCGGCGCGAAGCGCCTGAAGGGGACCGGTATGTGGACTACACGGGCATCTCGGCGACCTCGCCGAACGGCCGCCTGGTCCTGGGCCGCGGCGTGCCGGCCGATCCCGTCGGGGGGCAGAAGGTGCTGCAGCTGCACGCCTGGGCCGACGACGACAACGTCCTCGCCCTGGGGTGTGCCGGGTCGTGCGAGAGCGAGTTCAACAACGGGCTGATCCTGGTGAGCGTGGACGGTCAGCGGACGACGCAGCTCAGCGCGAACCGCGACTCCGACAAGGACGGCTCCTGGCGATGGGTGCTCACTCCTAGGTAACTGGATCGATCGTTCTCGAATGTGCTAGCTTTGGGCCGTGGCGAGGAGCAAGGAGTTCGATCCCGAGGTCGCGTTGCAGAAGGCCCTGGAGCTGTTCTGGGAACGCGGATACGAGGCGACGTCGATGGCGGACCTCGTGGAGCACCTCGGGATCGCACGGGCGAGCATCTACGGCACCTTCGGCGGCAAGCGCGAGCTCTACCTAAAGGCGCTGGAGCGCTACCTGGAGCAGCACAACGTGGTCGAGCGGCTGTCCCAGCCGGGGCCCGCGCTGCCCGCCGTCCGGGCCTTCCTCGACTCGTACGTCGCGGAGTGCCTGGCCGACGAGCTGCGGCGGGGCTGCATGGTGGTGAACACGGCGGTGGAGTTCGCCACGCGCGACGCCGCCGTGTCCCGCAAGGTGACGGAGAGCTGGGCGGGGCTGGAGACCGTGCTCGCCGCCACCCTGGTCCGGGCGCGGGCCCAGGGCGAGATCCCGGCGGGGAAGGACCCGTACGCGCTGGCCAGGTTCCTGCTCGTGCTGCTGCAGGGCATCAGGGTGCTCGGCAGGGCCGACCCCGATCCGCGCCGCCTGCGCGACGCGGTCGACCAGGCCATGGTCGCCGTCCAAATTTGAGAACGATTGGTATGGAATAGATGAATCGCTTTGAAGGCAAGGTCGCCCTGGTCACCGGCGCGAGCGGCGTCCTGGGACGGGCCGCGGCGCTGGCGTACGCGGGTGAGGGCGCTTCCGTGCTGGTCGCGGGGCGCGACACGGCCAGGCTGGCCGAGGTCGTGAAGCTGATCGAGGAGCGGGGCGGGCGGGCGAGCGCGTTCGCCGTGGACATCACGCGGTCGGCCGACGTCGCCGCCATGGTCGAGGCCGCGGTCTCCCGGTACGGGGGCCTCGACGTCGCGCTCAACGCCGCCGGCGTCTTCGGCATGCTCGCGCCGCTGGCCGACTACGACGAGGACGTCTGGGACACCGCGCTCGCGGTGAACCTCAAGGGCGTGTTCCTGTCGATGAAGCACGAGATCGCCCACATGCGCGCCCACGGCGGCGGGGTCATCGTCAACGTGGCCTCCAACCTGGGCGCGCACTGGCGGCTGCCCGGGGCCGCCGCGTACGCCGCCTCGAAGGCGGGGGTGAGCTTCCTGACCCGCACCGCCGCCCGCGACCACATCGCCGACGGCGTACGGATCAACGCCGTCAGCCCCGGCCCGATCGACTCGCCCATGGCGACGCGGCCCGGCGAGACCCGGGAGGAGCGGGACGAGCGCATGAGGGGAGCGCTGCCGATCGGCCGGGTCGCCACGCCGGAGGAGGTCGCGGCGGCGGCGCTGTGGCTGTCGTCGCCGGAGTCGAGCTTCGTCGTGGGCCAGGACCACGTGATCGACGGCGGCGCCACCGCCTGACTGGTCATCCTGCTCGATCACGGGCTCTGCCCGGCCGTCCGTTCGAGTTGGCCCTGCCGCGCGTTTCCTCCTCCAGATGCTCGAACAACTCCGGCAGGGTCGCGCCGCACCGTACGTTGGACAGCGGGCTGTGCTCGGACACCAGAACGGTGCGGATGGCGATGTAGCCGCCTCCGGCGCCTTCGATGATCTCCCAGCCGGGAAATCCCCTGGTCGCCGTCACGGCACGCCCGCTGCAACGTCGGCCCACACGACGCGGTGGCCGTCCTCGGTGAGGTGCGTGCCGCAGCTGGTGCTCAGCCGGGCCACGATGCCGAGGCCGCGACCCGACTCCTCCAGGGGGCCCAACTGGCGAGGGACGAAGCGCGGCTCCGGTTCCGGAGCGCCCGGGTCGATCACCTCAAGGCGGACGAAGCCGTCGCCGAAGCCCAGCCGGATCTTGACCCAGTCGCGCCGCCTGCCGCCCGGGACGTGCTGGATGACGTTGGCCACCAGTTCGGAGACGATCTGGAGCGCGTCGGAGCGGACCGTCGGATGGCTGCCGGTGAGCCAGAGCCCGGTCGCCTGCCGCGCCTGCCACGACGTCCTGTCGTTTCGGCGCAGCGTCGTATCGCGCCATAGGACGACATCGGCGAGCTCTGCTGATGAGGTTCCTGCCCGCACAAAATCACCGCCTTTGTTCTGTTACGCCGATATTTGGCTCGGACAACACGCTGACCAGGTGTCTGGAAGCACTTCCCAGGGTGCCGCCGCCGGGCTATTTTGTAATCGGCTCGTCACAGTCCGTTTTCAGACAGACGTGCTGGCACTTGTCCGGGTCCTGCGAAAGGGCGATGACATGACGACAGAGGTTTACGGCGAGGTACTGAAAAAGGCGCGTAACTCGGCAGGTCTTTCTCAAACGGCCCTGGGAGACCTGCTCTCGTGCAGCGAGAGCCTGGTCGGCCTGATCGAGCGCGGTAAGCGGAGGCCGAGCAAGAAGTTCACCCTGGCGGCCGAGGCGGTGCTGGGGCTGAAGGGGGAGCTCTTCGGGCTCCTGCCCAACACCACCGTCATGTCCACTCCGAAGTGGTTCAGCGAGTGGCCGAAGGTGGAGGAGAAGGCGCACACCATCCGAACGTGGCAACCGCTCGTGGTCCCAGGGCTCCTCCAGACGGCTCGCTACGCACGGGCCATCCTCTCTGCCGAGCCGGGGGTCACCGAGCAGTGGATCGAAGCGGCCGTCGAGACGCGCCTCCGGCGGCAGTCTGTATTCGAGCGCGAGAGCCCACCCATGTACTGGGCCTTGCTCGATGAATGCGCTCTCCTCCGGCCGGTCGGCGGGAAGGAAGTGATGCGTGAGCAACTAGAGCACCTGCTGGAGATGTCTGGGCGGCCCAATATCTCGTTCCAGGTTGTGCCGCTGGAGGTAGGGGCCACAGCAGGTCTACTCGGAGGATTCGCCCTTGCCCAGAGTCACGACATACCGGACCACATCTCCCTCGAAGACGCCGCCCTGGGCTCTGTGTCCGCCCACGAGGACACCGTGCGGCGCGTTAGTGTCAGATATGACGCAATTCACAAATGGGCGCATCCCCTACACATGAGCCAGCGACTAGTACGTGAGGTGGCGGCAAAGTATGAAGATCAGTGATGAGCTGCGTGTCGAGCTGGAGGCCGCGCAGTGGACGAAATCCACGCTCTCCGGCTCCAGCGGAGGTGACTGCCTCTACGCGGCCAAGCTGAGCGGCGACCGGTACGCGATCCGGGATTCCGAGCAGCCCGACGTCCCGCCGATGATCGTGCGCGGAGGGGTCTTCCGCGCCTTCGTGGGCGGCGCGAAAATCGGCGAATTCGACTTCTGACAAGTTGGCGGAAGCGACGCGCGCTGACATGCAGCCCGCCGCTTGGCACAGGGCGCGACGGCGTCGACGCCGATCCGCTGTTGCGGGAGATGGACGTGCCGCGCCGCTGCCGGATCCTGGCCGACGCCTACGGAATGTCAGACGTCGGCCGTTCCCGGCCGGACGAACTCTATGATCAGGTCGTCCTGATCGTTGAGATTCGGAGAAGATGTCAATCTCATGCGCCGCACCATGGTCCTTCTGGGTGGCGCCGCCCTCGCCGTCGGCGCGTTCGTCCTCTTCTACCGGGGCCCGGGACAACCGTTCATCCGCGGTTACGTGAGCGACGTCGCCGCCACCATGCTGGTCTACGCGTTCTTGGGGCTGCTGTGGCGCACCACCGCCGCACGCCGCGCCCTGGCCACGGCCGCGATCGCCGCCGCCGTCGAGTTCTACCAAATAGTCGGCATGACCCCGCCGGGGATCGGCGGTGTCCTGGTCGGTGCGTTCCCCGACCCATGGGACCTGGTCGCCTATGCCATCGGTGTGGTCACGGCCCTGGCCTGGGAACGCCGATCGGTCCGATCCGGTGATCAGACTGGCTGACTCTCGGACACCACCCCACCCGCACGGCATGTCGCCCTGAGACGTGAAGGTGCGGCCCGCGCCCTCGCTGCGGAGAGGACGCGGGCCGTACGAGGTGATTCTCAGACCCGGCTGATGCGGACGGCGTCGGCGATGACGTAGCCCGTGCCCGAGGTCCAGCGGCTCACGCCGACGGCGTTGTACGTGCCGGCGTTGAGCGAGAAGGTGCCCAGGCTCTTCCAGGCCCCTCCGCCGGAGCGTTGGTCGACGTAGACGGTCTGGTTGCCGCCCGACGCCGCCACGATGAACGGCGCCGAGCTGTTGTATCCGGGATCGTCCGGATACCAGACCTCGACCCGGTACGTGCCCGCGCTCGGGATGGTCGCCGAGTACCACGCCGGGTCGCTGGCGGCGACCGGGTCGGCGTAGCGGTAGTCGGCGCCGTAGCGCTGGCTGGAGTAGGTGGAGGTGCCCCAGTTCGCGCTGGCGGTGAACTGGCCGGAGGTGGTGTTGTCGATGGTCGTGGACCACGACGGGGTGCCGCCACCGGTCACGTAGTTCATGTACGTGGTCCAGTTCCAGTACGAGCCCGGGTCGGTGTGGGTCGCGCCCGGGACCTCGTTGTGCCCGATGATGTGGCTGCGGTCCTTCGGGATGCCGTACTTGTCGCAGATGGCCTTGGTCAGGGCCGCGGAAGCCCGGTACATCGCGTCGGTGAACCACGAGGCGTCGGCGACGTAGCCCTCGTGCTCGATGCCGATGGACCTGGTGTTGTAGGTCCAGTTGCCGGCGTGCCAGGCGATGTCCTTGTCGCGCACCATCTGGGTGATGGCGCCGTTGGAGGACTTGACCACGTAGTGGGCGGAGACCTGGGCGGCGGAGTTCTGGAACCAGGAGATGGTGCCGGCGTACGAGCCCTGGGTGACGTGGATGACCACCCGGTCGATGGCGTAGGCCGACGGGCGGCTGGAGGCGGTGTAGTTGCTGGAGCTGGCGGCCACCCACGCGGCCGGCGGGTAGTCGGGGCTGGCCACTTCGGCCTGCGCGTTCAGCTGGCGGGCCTTGGCGAGCTCGCCCCGGTCGGCGGTGACCTCCTGCGGCTTGACCTGGACGCCGCGGATGTCGATGCCGAGGCCGAGCTGCTCGTACACGGCGTCGGCGTAGAGGCGGGCCAGCTCGGGCGAGGAGGCGTTGCCGTACTTGGCCACGGCCTGGTACCAGCGCCCGGCGTCCTTCCTGGCCGTCTCGTCGAGGCCCAGACCGTCGGCGAGGGAACGCAGCACGGTCGCGCCGCCGAGGATGTTCGCCTCGTCGTCGGCCTTCAGCTTGTCGGCCGGGAGCTTGGTCAGCTCGGCGGCCTTCTCGAGCGAGTGGTTGGTCGGATTGCTGACCAGGTGCATCACGCCGTATCCGCCGCTGGCGCTGGGCTCGCCCTTGTGGCCGTCGAGGTGGGTCTCGGCGTAGGCGAGCGCGACGAGCAGGTCGCGGGGGACGTCCTGCGCGGCGGCCGCCTTGGCGAACGCCGCTTGGAGCGGGCTGTCCTTGGCCACCGCCAGGGCGGGCTGGCCTGCGGCGATGAGGAGGACGGCGAGAGTCGAGGTGGCGAGGGCTGCTAATCGCGTGCGGACGAGAGTCATGGGGGTGCTCCTCGTTGGTGATAAGCGGCGCACCGTGGGCGCGCGGAACCTGCTACCTCCGGGTGGACCGCTAGACGCGCCCACCGTATGGCACGTCTTGACATATGTCGATAATTGACATTACTCACGTGTTAGGTGAAACTTTTCGCCCCTTTGACGGCGGTCGTCCGGTGTCGAGGCCGCCCGGGGGAAGAGGTTCGAGTGCCGCTTCAAAGAGAGCGGGCGCGCCTGACGTGGTGCGTGTTCTGCGCCCCGAGATTGGGCCCCACCGAAGCGGTGAAGACTATTGCACTTTCTTCTGAACGCGCTGAAACTTCTCTTCGTGATCGCGTTGCGCACCGCTCTGGCGGCCTTCGCCGTACTCGTCCACCTTGTGACCTCCACTTTCTCCGCCGCCGCAGCCGCCTGCACGCCTGACCCCGCCACCCCGAAACGCCAGCTCAGGGCCATGTGGATCTCCACGGTCGCGAACATCGACTGGCCCAGCGACCAGGGGCTGAGCGCGGCGAAGCAGCAGGCCGAGTTCCGCGCGTGGCTGGACATGGCCGTGCAGAAGCGGATGAACGCCGTGGTCGTGCAGATCAGGCCCACGGCCGACGCGTTCTGGCCGTCACCGTTCGAGCCGTGGTCGGAGTGGCTGAGCGGCACCCAGGGCGGGAACCCCGGGTACGACCCGCTGGCCTTCATGGTCAACGAGGCGCACGCGCGCAACCTGGAGTTCCACGCCTGGTTCAACCCGTACCGGATCGCCAACCACGCCGATCCGAACAAGCTCGTGTCCACGCACCCGGCACGGCAGCACCCCGAGTGGCGCTTCGCGTACGGCGGGAAGCTCTACTACAACCCGGGCATCCCGGCGGTGCGCGCCTTCATCGAGGACGCGATCATGGACGCCGTCTCCAAGTACGACGTGGACGGCGTGCACCTCGACGACTACTTCTACCCCTATCCGGTGGACGGCCAGACCATCCCCGACGCGGGCACGTTCGCGCAGTACGGCGGCGGGATCGGCAACATCGCCGACTGGCGGCGCAACAACGTCAACCTGCTCGTGCAGGAGCTGGGCCAGCGCATCCACACCGCGAAGCCGCACGTGTCGTTCGGGATCAGCCCGTTCGGCATCTGGCGCAACTCCTCGACCGACCCCCTGGGCTCGCGCACGTCCGGGCTGCAGTCGTACGACGCGATCTACGCCGACAGCCGGAAATGGGTCAAGCAGGGCTGGGTGGACTACATCTCGCCCCAGATCTACTGGCACATCGGCTTCTCCGCCGCCGCCTACGAGGTGCTCACGGCCTGGTGGTCCGACCAGGTGCGGGGCACCGGCGTGCAGCTCGTCGTCGGCCAGGCCGCCTACCGCGCCGGGGCCTCCGGGCAGGACGCCGCCTGGCAGGACCCGGCGGAGCTGAGCGACCACCTGACCGACAACCGCCGGCATCCCGAGGTGTCCGGGGACATCTTCTTCAGCGCGAAGGACGTCAAGGCGGACCGGATCGGGTCGATCACCCGGGTGGTGAACGCCCACTACTCCAAGCCCGCGCTGCTGCCCGCCCGCGGCTCGGCGGCGGCGCCGCCCGCGCCCGCGATCACCTCGGCCACCCAGGGCTCGACCGGCGTCCAGCTCGCGTGGACGGGCTCGGGCACGTACTACGCGGTGTACCGGGTGAACGGGTTGCAGTCCACCGCGGACCCGTGCTCCTTCGCCGACGCCCGCAACCTGCTCACGACGACCCGGAAGACGTCCTTCACGGACTCGTCCGCCGCCTCCGGGGCGTTCACGTACTACGTGACCGCCCTCAACCGCACCCACCAGGAGAGCGCGCCGAGCACGGGCAAGCCCGTGGGGCAGTCCGGCGACGGGTTCAGCGTCGTGATCGACAACTCGGACGCGGGCTTCACCGCCAGCTCGAACTGGGGCACGTCCGCCTTCTCCGGGCAGCTGCACGGCGCCGACTACCGTTTCGCCAACCCGGTCTCGGCCAGCGATCCCGCCTGGTACCAGACGACCATCCCCAGCGCCGGGACCTACCGGGTGGAGGTGTGGTACCCGGCCGACTCCGGCTACAACAGCGCGACGCCGTACATCGTCGCCACCTCCGGCGGGAACCAGACGGTCACCGTGGACCAGCGCAGCGGCGGCGGGCAGTGGCGGGTGCTGGGCACGTACACGCTGGCGGCGGGCACGTACAACGTGGTCGGGGTGAGCCGGTGGACCTCGGCGACGGGCTACGTCATCGCCGACGCCGTCCGCATCACCAAGACCTGAGGTCGCCCGGTTGGAGGCTGGGCAGGGCCGGTGCGTGATCGTACGATGAGCCGGTGGACGGTGTCCGTCCGCGGCCGATCGACGCGGTCGCGGTCCTGGCCGCGGGAGGCTTGACGCTGGCGACCGGCTACACCGGCCCGGTCCTCGTGGTCCTGCTCGCGGCGGCGGTGCCGGTGCTCTGGATGCGCAGGGCGCCGCTCACCGTCGCCTGGGTCAGCGCGGGGACGGCGATCGCCCTGCCCGTGCTGTCGGTGGTCTGGCACGTGCCGCTGCCGGACGCGGCGCCGCTCTGGCCGCCCACGTGCGCCTTCGCCGCGTACGGCGCGATGGCGTTCGCGGCGGAGCGGTATCGCGGCATCCAGCGCTGGCTGCCGGTGATCATCCTGGGCCTGGCCGTCCTGTCGCTGCCCGACCGCCTCCCGCTGATCCTGCGCACCGAGGCGGCGCTCGCCCTGGCCACCCTGTACGGCATGTACGTGGCCGTCAGGGAGCGCCTGCGCCGCGAGCTGGCGGAGCGGGCCCAGCGGGTCGAGCGCGAACGGCTGGCGGGCGAGATGCACGACGTCGTGACCCACCGGGTCAGCCGGATGGTGCTGCAGGCCGGGGTGCTGGCCATGGCGGCGCGCGACGAGCGCGGGAGGGCGGCGGCGGAGGAGATCCGGGCGACCGGGTTCGAGGCGCTGGACGAGTTGCGTCACATGGTGGCGCTGCTGCGGCGCGGCACCGGGGAGGGCTTCGACCTGGGGCTCCCGCTGCCCGACCTGCGGCCGTTGGTCACCGAGTCGGCCTGCGCGGGCGTCCCCGCGGAGCTGGTGGTGGACGGCACGCCGGTGCCCGTGTCGGGCGTGGTGGGGCGCACCGCGTACCTGATGGTCGAGGAGGCCCTCACCAACGTCCGCAAGCACGCGCCCGGGGCGGAGGCGCGGGTGCGGGTGCGCTATCGCCCGGGATCGGTGCGGATCGCCGTGCGCAACACCCCCGGCCAGCCGGACGCCTGGGTCGGCGGCGCCGGGCCCGGGATGGGGCTGCTGGACCTGCGGCGGCAGGTGGAGCTGGTGGGCGGCACCCTGGAGACCGGGGAGGACCGGGAGGGCGGCTTCCGGGTCGAGGCGACGTTCCCCACGCCGCCCCCGTGAACGGGAGATCAGTCCCAGTCGGTCAGCAGGCGCTCGAAATGGGCGTTCGCCTCCACGGGGTCGTAGCCGGGCAGCGCCTCGCGCATGAAGTCATGGGTCTGGCGCTGGGCGTCCGCGCACGCCTCGCCCACCGCGGCGAGCGTCTGCTCGGCCAGCTCGTGGCTGCTCAGACGGGTCGCGCGCGGGCCGTACCGGACGTCCAGGACGCACCCGTTGACGTCGACGGTCGCCTTGACCTGGCCGGAGGCCGCCTCGCCGGTGCCGACGATCTTTTCGAGGTCCTCCTGGGCCGTCTCGAGCCAGGCCAGCATCTGCTCACTCTGGCGGCCGGCCTCGTCCAGGTCCTGTTCCCTGATGTTGGCCGGGTCGTAGGGATGGCGGTACACGCTTGCCTCCGAGCCTAAAGAAGATCGCGGGCCGCCTGCTCGACCCGCTGGCGTACGAATGTCTCGTCGAGAGGTTCGGGCAGGTGCGCGGCGCCCATGGCCTCGTCCGCGATCTCCTGCGCCTTGCGGGCCGCGTCCTCCTGGGCCGCCTGGAGCACGGCGGTCACCTCGTGTCCGAGCGTCGCCTCATCGAGCCGCAGAGCGCGCGGATCGATGCGCAGGCGGGTCAGCCCGCCCTGGCCGTCGGCGGCCGCCTCCAGCAGCCCGTCCTTGCTCCTGGCCAGGCCTTCCACCTGCCGGATCGCGGCCTGCGCCGCGCGCAGGTCACGGATGACCCGCCGCCCCTGGGCGGCGTACTCCTCCAGGTATTCGGCGTCGTGGTCGGGTGAGGGGAAGGACATGGCGACCTCCGGGTGGTCAGGAGAGCAAACCAGGCGGCCAAGTCTAGACATACACCGACAAGATCATTACTGAGCGATGTAGATCTCATTAACAGGAAGCGTTACGCGCGCGGCGATATGCCCCTATATGGTCATTTGGCATGACGGGACTTGAGATAGCTCTGGGAGCGGTGGGGCAGGATGCCTCCCGGATCAGGACCCACGGGGAGGACTACGGCGCCGCTCTCGCGCCGATGCACGGACGCGGGGATGGCGTGTCGTCCTGGGGGGACGACGGCCTCTTCGCCGTGTTCACCAGCACGTACGCCGAATCCCGCGCCGTGTCCATGGCCGCGCTCTCCGGGCTCTCCCAGGAGATGGGCGCGACCGGCGAGGGCCTGCAGGCCGTGGTGAAGAACACGAGCGAGACCGAGGCCGCCAACGTCGAGGCCGTGCAGAACCTGGGCCGCACGTGGGTGTGACACTTCCCCCGGAGGCCGCCGGGGTCATGCAGATGCTCGGGCCCTACCCGACCTTCGACGAGGACGACGCCAGGCGGGAAGGCGGCGCGGTGCGCCTGGCGCACGCGAACACGGTCCCCGCCGCGGCGGGGGCCGACTCGTCGGTACGCGCCACGCAGCAGGTCTACCGAGGCGAGTCCGCCGACGCCATGCAGGCCCACTGGGAGCGCACGGGCACGCAGAACGGCCACGTCGCCCAGGCCAACGCCGCTCTGAAGCTGGCTCCCGCGGTGCTCGAAGGCGCCGCGTCGGTGGTGTCGGCGGTGAAGGTGGCGGCGGGCACTCAGGCGGTCTACACCTCGGTCGAGCTGGCCAGGCTGCTGGCGTTCGGCGGGGCGGTGGGAGCGACGGCCGCCACCGCCCGCGTGCTCATGCGCCGCAAGATCGTCGGGAAGGTCCTGCGCGAGGGTAGCGAGGGCACCGGCAAGGTCATCGCCCCCATCGTGCGCCGCCGTATCACCGGTCCCATGCGCCGCATCCTCGACGACCTGCGCCGCCCGGGCGGCCGCGGCGGAAGCCCGGCCCTGGCGGGCGCGGGCGGCCGGACCGTCCCGCTACGGCCGGGGCCGTCGGGCCCCCGTTCCCTCAAGGACGGCATGGCCCAGATGGCCGGGAAGAAGGGCGGCAGGGGCGGGGGCGGCGGCCGCGGCGGTTGGAGAGACCAAGGAATAAAATTCCATGGAAAAGTCCCCAAAAGCACAGAAAACATGACGAAAGAGGAAGCGGAGGCGCTCAAGGCGCAGCTGGAGAAGAGCGTCCAAGAACGGGAGCTGCAGCTGAAGTGGTACAACGACAACGATCGTGGGCACGTGCACAGGGTTGATGAGGAAAAGGGAGCTATCAACATGCTCAAGCGCTTCCTGGGGGGAGGTTAACCCCCGATGCAGACGCAAGCAGGCGACGACCTGATCCATCGCATCCGCGCGCATTCGCACGACGGCGACGTCGTCGGCCCGGCGGCCAACGACCTGCTGAGCGAGTTGTACGACGGATATCCCGTCGGGAACCTCGCCGAACTCCTGCACAGCGGCGACGACGTGGCCGTGCGGACGGCGACCTGGCTGCTGTCGGAGCTGGGAGAGCTCGCCGCCCCGATGATGGACGAGGTCCCCGCTCTGCTCGCTCACCCGTTCGCCCAGGTGCGGTTCTACGCGGTCGAAGTCGTCCTGGTCAACGGCGACGCCCTGCACGGATCCACCATCGCGCGCGTCATGAGCCTGAGCACGGACTACGACACCGGTGTCCGCTGGCAGGTCCTCGGCTTCCTGGCTTCGGCCACGACGGACCAGCTGGCGGCCGGGGCGGCGAACCTGGAGCCCGGTCCGGTCAAGGACCTGGCCGAATGGCTGGTCCGCCTGGACGCCGAGGCGCCCGACCCGCGCGAGGTCCTCGCCCGGCTCGAAGGGCCCGACCCGACGGCCCGGCTGTTCGCCGCGGCGGCCGCCGGGCGCCTGTCCGACGAGGACACGGGCCTCCTGGAGCACGCGGTCAACGCGGAGGACGAGGAGATCCGGGCTTTCGCCGAGAGATGGCTGAGCGGGTCGGACTGACCCGGTCTCGACCCAGGGGCGACCCGGGTCTGATGCCGGAGTCCTACCAGGGAACGAACGAGAACGTCCCGTGGAAGGATGTCCGGAGCCGCTTCCCGGGCGAGTGTTGACGTATGAATCGACTCGCCCGGACGGCCGTGTTGCTCTTCGCGGTCGTTCTGCTCGCCTCGTGCGGCGCCCGGAGCTCCACCACGCCGGCCGGTCACACCGGTCACACCGGACATGCCGCCAAGGCCACGGTTGCGGCGGCCCCGCTGCGGGCCGGTGAACGGTTCGTCAACCTGACGATGGCGGAGCCGTACACGCCGAACCCGCCCAACGGCGGCACGGACGACTACCGTTGCTTCCTCATCGACCCCAAGCTGGCGAGCAAGGTGTTCCTGACCGGCGCCCAGTTCCAGCCCCAGAACCTCGACCTCGTCCACCACGCGATCTTCTTCAGGATCGACCCCGAGCACGCCGCCAAGGCGCGCGAGATCGACCGGCGCACCCCCGGCCAGGGCTGGACGTGCTTCGGCGACGACGGCGTCGGCGACTCCTCGTGGGTGGCGCACTGGGCCCCCGGCACCAGCGAGACGCTGCTCGACCCCAAGTACGGCTACGAGCTGCCGCCGGGCAGCCGGCTCGTCATGCAGGTCCACTACAACCTGCTGGGCGTGGAGGGCAAGCCGGGCACCGACCGCTCGGGCATCCGCCTCCGCGTGACCGACCAGACCCTGCGGCCCCTGGAGACCGCCCTGTTCCAGGCCCCGGTGGAG
Source organism: Nonomuraea sp. NPDC049625 (assembly GCF_040675285.1). Classification (NCBI taxonomy): domain Bacteria; kingdom Bacillati; phylum Actinomycetota; class Actinomycetes; order Streptosporangiales; family Streptosporangiaceae; genus Nonomuraea; species Nonomuraea sp. NPDC049625. The sequence goes on from NZ_JBFAOQ010000015.1 coordinate 162,704, forward strand.
CTCCCCTGCACGCCGAAGGAGTCGGGACCGCTCTGCGACCGGGCCGCCGCGGTCAAGGACGTCGGCGCCAGGTTCGGCGAGGAGCTGACGGCGCAGGTGGCGATCCTCACCAAGTACTGCGGGCCGAGCAAGCCGGGGCCGACCCAGCACTGTGACATGCCCGTCGAGGGCACCGCCACGGTCCACGCCATGGCGGGCCACATGCACCTGCTCGGCCGGGCCATCAAGGTCGAGCTCAACCCCGGCACGCCGAAGGCGCGGACGCTCCTGGACGTGCCCGAGTACAACTTCGACGACCAGTCGCTGCGGGTCCTGCCCAAGCCGGTCACGGTGAACAAGGGCGACGTCGTACGGGTGACGTGCACGCACGACGCGGGCCTGCGCGCGCAGCTGCCCCAGCTGCAGAAGCTGCCGCCCCGGTACGTGGTGTGGGGCGACGGGACCAGCGACGAGATGTGCCTGGGCATCGCGATCGTGACCCCCGGAGCCGCCTGACCCCCGAGCCACCTGACCCCCGGAGCCGCCTGACCCCCCGAGCTGCCCGATCCCCCGAGCCGCCTGACCTCAGGCGGCGACGGGCCCCTCGCTCTCCCACCGGGTGAGCACCGCCCGGTGCCCGGTCTGCAGCCCGGTGCCCGGGTCGATCGCGAAGTCCCCGAACAGGGTCGCCGTCTCCAGGCCGGCGGCGGCCGACCACAGCTCCGCCCGCCCGGTCCCACCCGCCCGGGCGGCGCAGTACGTCGCGATGATCGCGGCGGCGACCCCCTGGACCGCGATGTAGTTCGGCGGCACCCCGGACCGCTTCTCGTAGGCCGCGACGAACTCCCGCTCGGAGACCCCCAAGGCCGCCTCGCCCGCGCCGCCGGGGAACCACTGGCCGACGCCGTAGATCCCGCGCGGATCGCCCACGGCCGCGCCGAACTCCCGCACCCCGGCGGCCACGGCGCAGATGGTGCGCGCGCGCCCGGCCCGCCTGACCACCTCCACGTCCTCGTCGAAGGCCCCGGCGCAGAAGAGATTCCAGGCGTCGTCCACCGGGCCCCCGAAGACCACCGGGATGCCCACCGCGTGCGCGGCCCGCGCGGCGCCCTCCGCGACCTGCAGGGCGAAGCGCCCCTTGCCGCTCACGATCCGCAGCGGGCTGTGGTCGCCGCTCTCCGCGAGCCGGCGGACGAACGGCTCGGCGTACCGGCCGGCCGGCGTCTGGACGGAGACGACATGCCCGGGGTTGGCCGCCTGCACGTCGTCGCCCGAACCGCCGTGGTTCCAGATCAGCATGTCGAGCGCCGCGCCGATGCGCCCCGCCCGGCGCATGAGCTGAGTGGAGTACGGCCCCAGCAGGAGGTCGCACTGGCCCGCCAGCCGGGGGAGCACGACGTCCAGGGAGCGGGGCTCGCTGTGGTCGTCCTCGACGATCAGCTCCACGCCCGGGTCGAGGGACTGCCAGACTTCGAGGCCGAGCCGGATCTGCCCGCCGAAATGGGCGTGCTTCCCGGACAGGGATACGGGCACCCCGATGCGGAGCCGCGAGGACGTCATCCCATTTTCACTCCCCACTCAGCAAGGCAATAACCCTGACCTGGGCATTCGGTGGTTCGCCAGCCTCGTGAGCGGATAGAGACCACCACGTGAGCGAGGAGATTCTCAAGGCCGAGGGGCTGCGCAAGACCTTCCCCGGCGTGGTCGCCCTCGACGGCGTGGACCTGAGCCTGCGCACCGGCGAGGTGCACGTCCTGCTGGGCGAGAACGGCGCGGGCAAGAGCACGCTGATCAAGATCCTCTCCGGCGCCTACCACCCCGACGAGGGCCGCATCCTGGTGGACGGCCACCCGGTGCACCTCCGCACCGCGGGGGACGCGCAGCGGCTGGGGATCTCCACCATCTACCAGGAGTTCAACCTCGTCCCTCAGCTCACGGTCGCGGAGAACCTCGCGCTCGGCCGCCCGCCGCGCAGGTTCGGTTTCGTGGCCACCGGGCGCATGGAGCAGCAGGCCAAGGGGCTGCTGGACCGGGTCGGCGTGGACGTGCACCCGCGTACGCCGGTCGCCGGGCTGGGCATCGCGCGCATGCAGATGGTCGAGATCGCCAAGGCGCTGGCCCTGGACGCCCGGGTGCTGATCATGGACGAGCCCACCGCCGTGCTCACCACCGGCGAGGTCGCCCGGCTGTTCGCGATCGTGCGGCAGCTGCGCGAGGAGGGCGTGGCGGTCGTGTTCATCACCCATCACCTGGAGGAGATCGCCGAGATCGGCGACCGGGTGACCGTGCTGCGCGACGGCAGGTCCGTGGCCAGGGTCCCGGCGGACACCCGCAGGGACGAGCTGGTCGCCCTCATGGTCGGGCGGCCCGTCGACCAGCAGTACCCGCGGCGACCGGCCAGGCGGGGCAAACCGCTGCTCGAGGTGTCCGGGCTGACCCGCAGGGGCGCGTTCGGCGACGTGTCGTTCGAGGTGCGGGCCGGTGAGGTGGTCGGGATGGCCGGGCTCGTGGGCGCGGGCCGCACGGAGGTGGTGCGGGCGGTGTTCGGGGCCGACCGCTACGACGCGGGCGAGGTCACCGTACGGGGGACGCGGCTGCCACCCGGCGACGTGCACGCCGCCATGGAGGCCGGGCTCGGCCTCGTCCCCGAGGACCGCAAGGGCCAGGGCCTGGTGCCGCAGGCGGGCGTCGCCGAGAACCTGGGCCTGGTCACCATGCGCGCCGCCACCACGGCCGGATTCGTGGACCGTTCCTGGATGCGCTCGGCCGCCGCGAAGGCGGCCGAACGGCTCGGCATCCGGATGGCCGGGCTGGACCAGGAGGTGCGCACGCTCTCCGGCGGCAACCAGCAGAAGGTCGTCATCGGCAAGTGGCTGATGGCGGACGCCCGCGTGCTCATCCTCGACGAGCCGACGCGCGGCATCGACGTCGGCGCCAAGGTCGAGATCTACGAGCTCGTCAACGAGCTCACGGCCGAGGGGGACGCCGTGCTGATGGTCTCCAGCGACCTGCCGGAGGTCCTCGGGATGAGCGATCGGATCCTGGTCATGGCGCGGGGGCGGCTCGTCGGCGAGCTGCGGGCGGCGGGGGCCACGCAGGACGACGTGATGGCCCTGGCCGTCGCGGAGGTGGAGGGTTCCCGTGCCGAGTGACGCGCTCCTGGGCCGCCGGTCACCGGCGGCCGCCTGGTTCGCCGAGAACGGCGCGCTGGCGGCGCTCGTGGTGCTGGTCGTGGCGCTGTCGCTGCTGTCGCCCGACTTCCTCAGCGTGACGAACCTGCTCAACGTCGGCGTCCAGGCCGCCGTCACCGCGATCCTGGCGTTCGGGCAGACGTTCGTGATCGTGACGAGCGGCATCGACCTGTCCGTGGGCTCGGTCGCGGCGCTCTCCGCGATCGTCCTGGCCTGGACCGCCGGCGTCGCCGGCCTCCCGTGGCCACTGGCCACCCTGGTGTCCCTCCTGGTCGGGGTGGTGTGCGGGCTGGTCAACGCGGTCCTGATCGCGTACGGGAGGCTGCCGCCGTTCATCGCCACGCTGGCCATGCTCGGGGTCGCCCGCGGCCTGGCCCTGGTCATCTCGGCGGGCAGCCCGATCCCGATGCCGGACGCCGTCTCGCACCTGGGCGACACGGCCGGCGGAGTCCTGCCGGTCCCCGTGATCGTGATGGTGGTCATGGGGGTGATCGCCGCCGTGATTCTCAACCGCACGTACGCGGGCCGCGCCATGTACGCCATCGGCGGCAACGAGGAGGCCGCCCGCCTGTCGGGCATCAAGGTCGGCCGCCAGAAGCTGATCACGTACGCGCTGTCCGGCGGCTTCGCGGCGGTGGCCGGGATCGTGCTGGCCAGCCGCCTGGCCTCGGCGCAGCCGCAGGCGGCGGCCGGGTACGAGCTCGACGCCATCGCGGCCGTCGTGATCGGCGGCGCCAGCCTGTCCGGGGGGAAGGGCAGGGCGCTCGGCACGTTCGTCGGCGCGCTCATCCTGGCCGTCCTGCGCAACGGCCTGAACCTGCTGTCGGTCTCGGCGTTCTGGCAGCAGGTCGTGATCGGTGTGGTCATCGCCCTGGCTGTGCTCGTCGACACCCTGCGGCGCAGGGGAACCACTTAGGGGGAGAGATCATGCGGATGCTCATAGCGGGTGCCGCACTGGCCGGCCTGGCCGCGTGCGGCGGCGGGGGAGCCACGGGCGACGTCAAGATCGGCCTGTCGGTGTCGACGCTGAACAACCCGTACTTCGTGCAGTTCCGGGACGGCGCGCAGGCCGAGGCGAAGAAGCTGGGCGCCAGGCTGACCGTCACCGACGCCCAGAACGATCCGTCGCAGCAGGTGAACCAGGTCCAGAACTTCACCAGCCAGAACATGAAGGCGATCATCATCAACCCGGTCGACTCCGACGCGGCCGCCCCCGCGGTCAAGGCGGCCGACCGGGCCGCCGTCCCGGTGATCGCCGCCGACCGCGGAGTCAACGGCGCCGAGGTGGCCCAGACCGTCGCCTCCGACAACGTGGCCGGCGGGCGGCTCGCCGCCCAGGAGCTGGCCAGGCTGCTCGGCGAGAAGGGGAACGTGGCCGTGCTCCAGGGCGTGCCGGGCACCTCCGCCTCCCGCGACCGCGGCAGGGGGTTCGCCGAGGGCATCGCCGCGTACCCGAACATCAAGGTCGTGGCCCGGCAGCCGGCGTACTTCGACCGGGCCAAGGCCCTGGACGTCATGACGAACCTGATCCAGTCGCACCCCGACCTCGCCGGCGTGTTCGCCGAGAACGACGAGATGGCCCTGGGCGCGATCAAGGCCCTGGGGGCCCGGGCCGGGCAGCGGGTCAAGGTGGTCGGGTTCGACGGCACGCCCGACGCGATCAAGGCGGTCCGGGCCGGCACGCTCTCCGCCACCGTCGCCCAGCAGCCCAGGCTGCTGGGGCAGCAGGCGGTGGACGCCGCGGTGAGAGCCGCCAAGGGGGAGAGCATCCCCAAGGCGGTGGCCGTGCCCGTGAAACCGGCGACCAAGGAGAACGCGGACCAGTTCGGCTGAGGCTGAGCCGTTCGGCGCTCCCATCCGTCCAAGTAGGTGTGAAGAAGATGTGGCGAATCGTGCTCGTGCCGGTGCTCCTGCCGGCCCTGACCCTGTCCGCTGTCCCGGCTCCCGCGCAGGCGGCCGTCGCGGCGAAGAAGGTGCTGATCGACTACCGGAAGCAAGGCGGGTTCGCGGGGCTGAGCGACCATGTGATCGTCTACACGAACGGCTGCGTGCGGCTCAGCCACCGTACGGGGCCGACCGTCGACAAGTGCCTCACCGGCAAGGAGGAGCGCAGGCTGCGCACGTCCCTCAAGGGACTGAAGCTCGGGCGGTCCGAGGCCACCCCGCAGGGGGCGGACTTCCTCAAGTACACGCTTGTTTATAAGAAGCACCGCGTGAGCCGCTACACGCTGACGCCGAGCTGGCAGCCGGTGGTGCAGCAGCTCGACAAGATCATGGTGAAGTACTGGGCGCCGGACTGAGCCGGGTCTCCATCAAGCGATTGACCGAAAGGTGAGGGTGGCACTACCTTCGGCCGCATGGACAGCGGACAGGTCAACCTGATCCTGAAGGTCGCGACACAGCTGTTCGCCGCGCGAGGCTTCGACGGCACCTCCACGCGCCAGATCGCCGAGGCCGCGGGGATGAACATCGCCACCGTCAACTACCACGTCGGTGGCAAGCGCGAGCTGTACCTGGCCGTCATGGAGCGCGCGCACCGGGCGGAGAAGGCGGCCCTGGACCTGGCGTTCGCCCGGCTGCCCGGTGACGACCTCGTCGCGGCCGTCCACCGGCTGCTGGACGACTACCTCGACTTCTGCGTGGACAACCCCGAGGTGCCCGCCCTGTGGATGCACCGCTGGCTCTCCGACGCCAGTGACATCACCGAGCTGGAGCGCGAGTACGTGCAGCCGCTGGTGGCCTCGGTGACCGCCGCCGTCCGGCCCGCGGTCGAGGGCGGGCTGATCGACGAGAAGGTCGATCTCGAGTACGCGATGTGGATGGTCATCTGGTCCGTGCACGGGTTCGCCAAGGGAGGCGTGCTGGACGCGGAGGGCCGCCGCAGGGCCGCCGGCGACCGGGCCGCCCTGCGCCGCTTCCGCTCCCACCTGCACCTGAGCGTCCACCGCACGCTCGGCCTGCCCGGCGACCCCAGCACGAAGGAGCCTACGTGAACCCCGCAGCGAGGACCACCGAGGAGCTGCTGGCCGAGGTGGCCAGGCTGAGGTCGCACGACTTGCCCGTGCGCGGCGGCCAGGTGACGGCGTACGTCTACGACACCGGCCGGGCCGAGGTCCACGAGGCGGCGGCGCGGGCGTACTTCGAGATGCTGGAGGTGAACTGCCTCGACCCGACCGCGTTCCCCAGCGTGGTCGAGATGGAGCGGCAGGTCGTCGGCGCGGTCGCGGACCTGCTCGGCGGCGGCCACGGCATCTTCACCAGCGGCGGCACCGAGTCGATCATGCTGGCGGTCAAGGCCGCCCGCGACGCCGCGCGCAAGGCCCGCCCGAACCTGGTGCTCGCCGTCAGCGCCCACCCCGCCTTCCACAAGGCGGCGCACTACCTCGGCGTCGAGGTCGTGGCCGTGCCGGTGGACCTGGAGACGTACAAGGTGCGGGCGCGGGACGTGGCGGACGCGATCGACGAGAACACGATCATGGTCGTCGCCTCCGCGCCCTCCTACCCCCAAGGGGTGGTCGACCCGGTCGAGGAGGTCGCCGCCGTGGCCGCGGCGGCGGGCGTGCCGTGCCACGTGGACGCCTGCGTCGGCGGGTGGCTGCTGCCGTGGCTGCGCGCGGCGGGTGCGGCGGTGCCGCCGTTCGACCTGTCCGTGCCGGGCGTCACGTCGCTCTCGTGCGACCTGCACAAGTTCGGGTACGCCCCCAAGGGCGCCTCGGTCGTGCTCTTCGCCGATCCCGCGATGCGGCGCAAGGCGTACTTCGCCTCGGCCGCGTGGCCCGGCTACACGATCGTCAACGCGACCGTCCAGAGCTCAAGGTCCGCCGGACCGCTCGGCGGCGCCTGGGCCACGTTGCGGGCGCTGGGCACGGAGGGCTACCTGGAGCTGGGCCGGGCGACCCTGGAGGCGACGGCCAAGCTGCGCGAAGGGCTCGCGCGGATCCCCGGGCTGCGGGTGCTCGGCGAGCCGGAGTCGTCGCTGGTGGCGTTCGCCGGGGACGGGATCGACGTGTTCGTGCTGGCGGACGAGGCGCGGGAGCGGGGCTGGTTCCTGCAGCCGCAGCTCTCGTACGCCGGGATCCCGGCCAACCTGCACATCACGGTCACCGGGGTGACGCTGGCGGGGGTCGAGGACATGCTGAAGGTGATCGCCGAGTCGGCCGAGGCCGCCCGGGAGCGGGGGCCGGTCGTGCTGCCCGACGGGCTGGTCGAGCTGGTGGCGGCCACGGACCTGGAAACGCTCGACGAGGCGGACTTCGCCGAGCTGGCCTCCTCCGTGGGGGTGGACCTCCGGCCGGAGGCGGGGCAGCCGGAGATGGCGACGGTCAACGCGATCCTGGACGCGCTGCCCGCGGCCGCCCGGGAGGCGGTGCTCGTACGGTTCCTGTCGGCCGTTTACGCTATCTGAGCGCGTCCACCGGCTCCATCCTGGCCGCCCGCAGCGCCGGATACAGCCCGGCCAGCAGGCCCACCAGGGCTCCCGCCACCGGTGCCGCGACCGCGAGGCGCACGTCCAGCAGCGGCGTCCACTGCTTGGCGGCCGACACCGCGACGACCGTGACGACGCCCAGGCTGGCGCCGATCACGCCGCCCGCGAGGCCGATCAGCGTCGACTCCAGCAGGAACTGCGCGGCGATGTGCCGCCTGGCCGCCCCGAGCGAGCGGCGCAGGCCGATCTCCGGCACGCGTTCCATCACGGTGACGAGCGTGACGTTCGCGATGCCGACCGCGCCGACCACGAGCGAGACCAGGCCGAGGATCAGGAAGAGCGCGTTGACGTCGTCCTGCGCCTGGTCACGCGCCCGGGTGGGGCTGGGCGGGGCCATCACCTGCAGCATGTCGCCGTTCCCCGGGCTGAGCGCGGTGGGCGCCTGCCGGGCCACCAGGTCCGCCGCGCCCAGGCTCGTGTTGACCAGCACCCTGGTGACGTCCCGCAGCCCGAACTGCCTGCCCACCGTGGGCGGCACGAACACGGCGGTGCTCAGGTTCCGCTCGCGGCGCAGGTCGCCCAGGATGCCGATGACCGTGTACGCGTGCTTGCCGATGAAGATGGCCGGCGCCCGGTCGAGGCGGCCGACGCCGAGCAGCTTGGCCGCCTGGTCGCCGATCACCGCCACCCGGTCGCGCCGCTCGATGTGCCCTCGGTCGTAGAACCTGCCCTGCACCATCCTGCCGCGCGCCGCCTCGGGCAGCCCGGTCGTCGCGGCCAGCACGGTCAACGACTGGGCGGTGACCCTGGTGGGGTCCACGATGTCGTTGGAGCGCACGGACAGGTTCGCGCTGTCCTCAGACTCGGCCAGCGCGGCGGCGGACTCGACACCGCGCAGCCTGGTCAGCCGGTCGATCGAGCCCCACTCCACGAGCGGCGTGTTCGGCGACTCCGGCACCTCCACCGTGATGGCCGTGGCCACCAGCGCGTCGAAGCGGCCGACGATCTGGTTGCCCGCGGTGGCGGCCACGCCGAGCGTGATGACCAGCGTGGTGATGCCGAGCACGGTCCCGAGCGTGGTGAGCGCCGAGCGCACCGGCCGGGCGAGCATGCCGGCCACGGCCTCCCCGAACAGGTCGCGTACGTGCATCACTCCTCCTCCACCAGCACGCCGTCGGTGATCCGCACCCGGCGTCCGGCCCGCTTGCTGACCTCCTGCTCGTGGGTGATGACCACGATCGTCATCCCCTGCCCCCGCAGCTCGTCGAACAGGCCGAGCACCGATTCGGTGTTGCGGCTGTCGAGGTTGCCCGTGGGCTCGTCGCACAGCAGCAGGGACGGCTCGCCCATGAGGGCCCTGGCGATGGCCGTACGCTGGCGCTCGCCCCCGGACAGCCGGTCGGGCGCGAACCCGGTCCGGTGGCCGAGGCCGACTCGTTCCAACGCCGCCAGGGCCCGCTCCCGCCTGCCCCTACGCGCCTGCTTGACTGCGCTCATGGTCGCAGCCGCTTCGGAGCTCGTTGGCTTCGCTCTCTCCCTCCGAGCTCCTCTGCTCCGATAGACCTCGGCGAGCATCACGTTCTCGACCACGCTGCGGTGGGAGAGCAGGTGGAAGGACTGGAAGACGAAGCCGATCCGGTCGCCGCGCAACCTGGTCCTGGCCCCGTCGCGCAGGGTGGTGGTCTCCGTGCCGTCGAGGCGGTAGCTGCCCGAGCTGGGGCGGTCGAGCAGGCCGAGCACGTTCAGGAGGGTCGACTTGCCCGAGCCCGACGGGCCGACGATGGCCAGGTAGTCGCCCCTGTCCACCCGGAGCGTGACGCGGTCGAGCGCCCGGACCGGCGGTTCGGCGGCGAACTCCCTGCTGACCTCCGCCAGCGAGATCACCGGCTCAGGCACCGCTGACCACCACCCGGTCGCCCTCCTCGATCGCGCCGGCGACCTGGACGTTCCCGTCGGCGGTCAGGCCCGTACGCACCTCGACGTCCCTGGTCTGATCCGTGGCGTACTCGACCCGCACCCGGGCCCTCCCGTCGGCCCCCGTGATCACGGCCGCCACCGGCACGACCAGCACCGGCTCCTTGGTCGCCCCCACGGTCACCCGCGCCGTGACGGCGGTCCCCGGCTTGAGCCCCTTCATCGAGGCGGGCGTGATCAGGACGGGCTCCGACCCGTCCTTGGCCTCCTCGGAGCCGGGCACCTTGGCCTGGTCGCCGACCGCGGTGAGGCGCGCCTTGTACGTCTTGCCCGTGTCGAGCTCGATGGCCGCCTCCATGCCCGTGCGCAGCAGCTCGGCCTCCGTCGCCTCCACCGCCCCCGTCACCGTGAACGCCGAGCTGGTCACCGTGGCGACCTCCTTCTCGACCTGCTGCCCCTGCTTGACCGAGACCTTGCGCACCCGGGCGGGCAGCTTCGGCAGGAACACCACCTCGCCGGGCGGGATGGAGGTCCCGTACGTACGCGCGAACTCCGCCAGCATCCCCTTGGCCGCCGCCACGTCCTTACCGGCGTTGGTCACCTTGAGCCTGGTCGGGGAGAGCTGCCTGGCCTGGCGCAGCGCCTGCTCGGCGGTGGCCTTGGCCTCCTTCGCGGTCCGTACGGCCTTGCGCAGCTCCACCAGGCTCTTCTCCCTGGCCTGCCGCGCCTCCTCCGCGACCCGCTCGCGCGCCTCCAGGGCCGCCGCCAGGTCGGCCTGGGCGTTCTGGACCCGCAGCTCCAGCAGGCTCGTGTCGGTGGAGGCCGTGGGCTGGGGGGTGGCGGTGGCCGCCGGCGTGGGCTGTTTCCTGGCTTCGGCCAGCGCCTGCTCGGCCTCGGCCAGCTTCTCCTGCGCCGCGCGCACGGCCGCCTCCGCCGCCGCCATCCTGGTCTCGTCCTCCGGCGTCACCTCCCGGGCCTCCGCCTCCTGGAGGGCGCGCTCCGCCGTCTTCAGGTCCGCCTTGGCGTTGGCCAGCCTCATCTTGAGCGGCAGCACGTCGCGCCCCTGGTCCAGCGCCTTCTTCTCGGCGGCGAGGGTCTCCTGGGCGGTCTGTACGGCCTTACGCAGCGTGTCGTACGCCTGCCGGTCGGTCAGCGTCGGCTGCTGCGCCTCGTACCCCTTCCTCGCGTACATGCGGGTGACGGCGGCGATCGTGGCCCGGTCGAACACGCCGGAGACGGGACCGCCGTACCCCAGCCTGCGCAGCGCCCGCTGGAGCTGCTTGACGTCGTCCCCCTTGCTGCCGGGGGCGATCGTGCGGTGCATCGGCACGGACCCGCGCAGCGCGAACACCGGGCGCCCGTTGACCTCCAGGAAGACCGAGCCCTCCGTGAGCCGGCCCTGGCGCGGCGCCCGGGTGGCCCGCTGCTGCTCGGCCGTGCCTCCGACGGCCCCGGCCAGGCTGACCGGCAGGGGCGAGCCGTATTCCAGCGTGCCGCTGACCACGACGGTGCTGACGAGCTTGCGGCGCTCGACGGCGGCGGTGACGAGCGAGGCCCGCGGCGCGGCGCGGCGGGCCGCCTCGTCGGCGGGGGAGCGCAGCCGGGAGCCCACGGCCCAGCCGGCGCCCGCGATGATCACTACTCCGGCGACGATGCCGGCGAGGAGCTTGCGCGGTGACTTCATGAGGTGGTCACATGCCGAACTGGGCGCTGACCTGCCGTTGGACCGCCCATTCTTTCGGCAGGAAGGCAGGGTAGAAGTCCTTGCCGCACTCCAGGTCGTCGAGTGCCGCCTTGATCTCCTTGGCCAGGTATGGCCTGGCCTGCTCGGGGGTGAGCGTCGGCACGTAGTACATCGGCGGCTTGTCGTCCTCGGCAGGGGGAGCGACGTCGGGCACGTCGTCCATCTGCTCGCGGCCCAGCTTGTCCTGCTTGAGCTGCCACGTCTTCTGTCCTTGATCGGACATGGAGACCGGCGCGGTGTCGCCGACGGCGTAGCCCTTGCCCTTCAGGCAGGTGGCCATGGCGGTGGCCAGCTCGACCAGGTCGGGGTCGGTGTTGAGCTTGCCCTTGCGGGCCCGGACGGAGGCCTTGAACTGCGCGTCGTAGAAGTCTTCCGTCGACTTCAGCTTCAGGCCGAGGACCTTGTTGGCCGCCGAGACCTGGCAGGCGTCCATCGCCTTCCGGTACGCCTGCAGCTGCGCCTTGGAGAGCGCCGACTGGATCTTCCCGTTCGGGTTGCTCTCGGGGCTGCCGGCCTGGATGTTGAAGGTGTCGGGGTAGATGTACTCGGCGAAGACCCCGAAGCCGTATTTTTCGCGATATTTCCGCATCGCCTGGTAGTTGCCAGAAGCGCGGCTCTTGTCGTCCTCGGTGCCCGGCTTGTGCGGCGTCACGTACGCGACGTACTTGAAGCCTTTCTGCTTCATGCAGTCCGCCTTGGCCGCCTCGAGCTGAACCTCCTTGCCCTCGGCGGTCGAGCCGGGCGTGGGCGTGGGCGCGGCGCTCTCGGCGGCGCCCCCGCAGCTGGAGAGCGCGGCCAGGGCCAGCAGGGCGGTGGCGGTCACGGTGAGTCTGGTGAGCATGGCGAAGTCCGTCCTCCGATCCTGGGTGTCAGTAGGCGAACTGGGCCCTGACCTGCGTGTCGATCGCCGACTTGCGCGGTGTGAAGACCGGGTAGAAGTCCTTGCCGCACTCCAGGTCGTCGAGCGCGGCCTTGATCTCCTTGGCCAGGTAGGGCCGGGCCTGCTCGGCGGTGAGCGACGGCATGTTGATCGGCTGGCTCTCGCCCTTCTTCGCCGGAGGCGCGACATCGGGCACGCTGTCGTCCTGCTCCCGGCCCACCTTGTCCTGCTCCTTGAAGAACGCGTCCTGGCCGCGCTTGGCCATGGCCGTCGGCCCGGTGTCGGTGACGGCGTAGCCCTTGCCCTTCAGGCAGGTGGCCATGGTGCCGGCCAGCTCCACCAGCTTGGGGTCGCTGTCGAGCGTGGCGGCGGTCGCGCGCTTCCTCGTCAGGGCTATCTGGTTGTAGTAGTCGAGGCTCGACTTCAGGGTCACGCCGAGGACCTGCTTGCCCGCCGTGACCATGCAGGCGTCCTTGGCCTTGTGGTAGGCGCCCAGTTGAGCCTCGGAGAGCGCCTCTTGGATCTTCATGTTCGGGTCTTGATGGGGGCTTTCCCTCTGGGCAGCCGGGGCGTTCATCTCCTTGGGGTAGATGAACTCGGCGAAGACCCCGAAGCCGTATTTTTCGCGATATTTCTTCATGGCCTGGTAGTCGCCCGCGTCCCGGCGGCGGTCCTCGTCGCTCTGGGGCTGCTCCGGCTTCACCCACGCGACGTACTTGAAGCCCTTCTGCTTCATGCAGTCGGCCTTGGCCGCTTCGAGCTGGTGCTTCTTGTCCTTGGCTGCCGCCGCCGCGCTGGGGGAGGGCGGGGCGGCGGTCTCTGCGGCGCCCCCGCAGCCGCAGAGGACGGCCAGGGCGAGCAGCGCGGTAGGCAGCGTCTTCCTCGTCATGGCGGGAGACCATACTCCGTTTAACGTAGCATGGTCAATCCAGACAGTGCCGCCGCCTCCGGAACGGCACGGAGGCGGCCCCGAGGGCCAGCACGGCCAGCACGCCCCAGTAGGCCAGGTGCTGCCTGGTCAGGGAATCGGCGTTCATGGACAGCTCGACCGATCTCACCAGCAGGTAGATGCCCGACGCGAGCGCCCACCGGTGGTCGCGCGCCAGGTAGCAGCCCGCTACGGCCAGCCCGAACACCGCCGCCTCCGTCGCCAGCCGGCTCAGGCTGAGCGGGTACCAGGTGCCCTCCTCCATCCATTGGGGGCCCGCCCACGCGACGGCCACCACGGCCGCCGGCCACCACCATGACCGGATCCGCGGCGTCTCCCGCCTTCTCGCCATGAGCACCAGCAGCCCGAGCAGCACCACCGCGTACCCGAAGGCCACGGCGAAGGGGCTGCTGTCCTGGAACAGGGCACGCCCGGTGAGGACCGACGGGTACACCGGCATCAGCGTCGGCTCGAACATCTGCCAGCCACCCGCGACCGCGACCGCCTTCACGCCCGCGACGAGCGTGAGCGGGAACGCCACCGGCAGCCGTCCGCGCAGGACGGCCAGCAGCGCGAGCGCCGACAGCAGCGTCCACAGCGGCACCGCGCCCGCGTAGGGGAGCAGCGCCGCCAGGTTCGCGGCAGCCACGGCCGTGATGCCCAGGTGCAGGCCGTCCTCCCACGCGCTGCCCGTCGCCAGGTGGACGATGCGGCTGCGCACGCCGCCCACCAGCAGGCCCCACGCCTCCTTGGGCACCGGGACGTTCCTGCCGGGGCCGGCCGACTCCAGCAGGACGTCGACCAGCTCGTCTCCGTGCGCCGCGCGATACTGCCTCGGGTATGCCCGCAGTAACCGGCGGTAACGCCGTTCGAGGGACGTCATGGGCTGAGGCACGGTGGCGGTCATGTGATGGGGCGCAGCACGAGGGAGGCGGCCTCCTGCATGCGCCTGGCCTCGGCCTCGACCAGGGTCCGTCCCTCGTCGGTGATCCGGAAGTAGCGCCTGTTCCGGCCGTTGACCGTCTCCTCCCGGTCCACGGTGATCACGCCGCGCTCGTTCAGGCGCTCCAGGATGCCGTAGAGGGTGCCGACCGACGGCTGGACCCGCCCGCCCGACAGTTCTTTGATCGACTTGCTGATCGCGTGGCCGTGCAGCGGGCCGGCGCGTAGGGCGGCGAGCACGAAGAACATCGGCTCGCTGACTTCTGAGGTTCCCCTGGGCATGGCCCAGATTATTCCGTTCAACGGAGCGTCCGCAACGCCCGGCGGCCTCTCGCGGAGAGGCCGCCGGGCTGGCGGGGTCATCCGCAGCGCTCGCCGTTCAGGTGGAAGACCTCGGGGGACGGGTTGGGGCCCGAGGGGTTCGTGGCCACGAAGCCGAACGTCACGGACCTGCCCGGCTTGATCTTGCCGGAGCTCGTGGCCGTCACCACCGAGCCGGACTGCGACAGCGCCGCGCCCCAGTCCTGCCGGACGCGCTGGCCGCCGGGGAAGGACCAGCGCAGGGCCCAGCCGTCCACGGTCTGCCTGCCGGTGTTCTCGATCACGATCTGGCCGGTGAACTGGCCCGAGCCGTGCGCCGTGTAGCGCACCCGGCAGTCGGACCGCCCGCTCTTGTCGGCCAGGAACGCGGAGACCCAGGCCAGCGGGGAGTTCCAGTTGATGGTCAGCTCGTTCGTCGCCCACGACTCGATGTCGTCGATGTAGCAGAACTGCGGCTTGCAGCCCTTCAGCAGCCGCTGCGCGAGCGGGTCCTGGATGCCGGAGTTCGGGCCACCGGCCAGCGTGCCGCGCGGCGGGTTGGGCAGCGCCGGGTCGAGCTGGTGGGAGTACCAGCGGCTGTGCTGGTTGTGCGAGGCCACCTCGCCGTAGCCGGTCACGTACGAGTGGTTGAGCGCGTTACGACCGAGAATGTAGTCCATGCCCTCGCGCACGGCCGCCCGGTACTTCTCGTGGCCGGTCAGGTCGTACGCCGTGGCCAGGACGACCAGGTTGTTCAGCACCAGGTTGTTCGAGCCCCAGTCGAAGTCCGGCGGGTTGTACGGCAGCCCGTACGGGTGCGCCCGCTGGACCGCCAGATACTTCTCGGCCCCCTCGACCACGGACTGCCGCACCCGCGCCCGGCCGGGGAGCGCGTTGGGCACCGTGGCCAGGTCGAGGCGGCCGAGCTGGGCGGTGTTGCCCCAGTCGAAGCCCCGGTCACGCCAGATGTCGCCCGTGTGGTGCGGCGAGGCCAGCACGAAGTCCTTGAACTCCTTCTCGCCCGTCGTGATGAACAGCTCCGCCGCCGCCCAGTAGAACTCGTCGCTCACGTCGGCGTCGTTGTAGGCGCCGCCGCCGGTGCCGTCGTTCGGGTCGGCGTACCTGGCCGGGTTGGTCTTGGCCGCGGCCCACGCCCTGCGGGCGGCCTTGAGGTTCCTGGCCGCGAACGCCGGGTCGTACGGGGCGAACAGCCTGGCCGCCTGGGCCGCCGTGGCCGCGAGGTTGAGCGTGGCGGCCGTGGAGGTGGGGTGCAGCTCGCGCGGCTGCGGGTCCAGGTGCGGCAGCAGCGGCAGGCCCGTCCAGCTCCGGTCGTGGATCTTGTGGTGGGCCATGCCCGCGAACGGCTTGCCCTCCGGCACCTGCATGCTCAGCAGGAACTCCTGCTCCCAGCGGGCCTCGTCCAGGATGTCCGGCCTGCCGTTGCCGCTCTCCGGGATGGCGAGCTGGCCGTCCTTGAAGGCCGCCCTGTCCCGCTCGTACGCGGCCATGAGCTGGTAGACCGAGATGCCGCCGTTGACGACGTACTTGCCGTGGTCGCCGGCGTCGTACCAGCCGCCCTTGACGTCGAGGGAGTAGTCGCAGACGCCGGGCTGGCAGGGGACGCTCACGTCGCCCTGGTTCGGCGCGACGCCGGCGTGCCCGGCGGGCCGGGCGTAGCCGGGCCTGAGGCTGTCGAGGATCTCGATGCCGCTGCGCTGGGTGTAGTAGAACTTCAGCGCGTCCGTGGGGAGCTGGTCGTAGATGTCCGCGGCGATGTCGAACGGCCGGCTCGTCTCGCCGTCGGCCGTCAGCGTGTAGTCCTTGCCGGGCTTGCGGTAGGAGCCGAAGTCGAGCGTGTGCACGTTCTGGCCGGAGCTGGCGTCCACGCCTCTGGGGGTGGTCCGGCCCTTGGCGACCGTCTGCTTGTCGGCGTTCTTGAGCTCCCAGTCCAGGGCCGTGGTCGCGGAGGTGACCACGGTGGCGTTCTTGGGGCCCTGGGGGAGGTAGCCGACCATGTTCACGCGGACGCGCGGGCCCGTGTCGGGCTCGTACACCTCGGGTTCGGCGCCGCCTTTGAGCGACACGTTGTCCATGCAGAACCTCCATGGCTCGGCGCTGCCGCCCAGTTGGAAGACGACCTGGGAGTTCGGCAGCGACACGGGGGCGGTGAACGTGTAGGAGTGGTCGTTGCCCGAGACGCTCAGCTCCGGGTTCGCCGACAGGTACTGCGTCCACGGGTCCACCGGGAGCTGGATCAGCGCCTTGCCGACCTTGGCGGGGGTCGCCGAGGCGCTGAACCGGTACGCGTACGTGTCGCCCGCCACCAGCGGGATGTCGTTCTGGCCGATGATCACGTCCCACGGGTTGGCGGTGCCGCCGGGGATGTCGGCGCAGAGCCGGCCCGCGTCTATGGCGAGGGCGGTGTTGCCGGTGCTCCACCAGGGGGCGGTTCCGGAGTCGAAGGTGCCGTTCACGATCTGCTCGGGTCCCTCGTCGGCCAGTGCCGTCGTGGCGGGGGACAGGGCGACCATGGTGAGGAGGGCCAGTAAGGCGGCCCGGCTTCGGGTCATGGAGGTCCTCAGGGGTTGGGAGCGCTCCCAATCGGAGCCCTCCGATCCTCCTTTCCCGTCGCCGTCCCGTCAACGGCCTGCGGAAACTCTGAAACTTTCAGGCGGGACGGCGCATCGGCCAGAACAGCGTCCCGTCCGGCAGCGCGAACGGCTCGCTCTGCCGGTAGCCGTGGCGCACGTACAGGTCGCGGTTGCGCGGGTCGCTGGCCTCCAGGTACGCGGGCACGCCGCCCAGCCGGGCGTGCTGGTAGCGCAGCAGCGCCGAGCCGAGCCCCTCGTTCTGGCGGTCCGGGTGGACCGCCAGGAAGGCCAGATGGTGGTACGGCTCCGCCGGATGGTTCGCCTCGAACAACTCGTCGAGCACGCGGAAGCGCTCGACCCATTCGCCCGTCGTCTCGGCCAGGCGGCGGTCGTAGTCGAGCGGCTCGGGCAGCGGCGCGGTGCGCGGGAACCAGACCGCCACCGCGGGCCCGTCGTCGATGAGGTGGATCTCCCCGTGCTCGACGGCGTGGTCGACGAGGATCCGGAAGTTGGCGGTCATGACCCGGTGCCGCTCCCTGCGCTCCGGCACGAGGTAGTGCACCACCCTCAGCCCGGAGAACGCGGTCGCGATGAGCTCCGCCACCCGTCCCGCGTCGTCCGCCGTCGCGTGACGGATGACCGGCCGCATCGCCCACGTCTGCTGTTTCATCGCCCAGGCTCCTCTCGTTCTGTCAGATGCCGTCCTGGGCGGTCGCCGCCTTGGCGCCCATCCCGACCAGTGAGTAAACGGCGGGTTGTCCGGCACGCAGGATGAACGCCCAAATCACCCCAATTACCGCAGCTACCCCGTAAACACTGGGCAGAATCCAGGTCAACGGATCACTCTCGGGTACGTTGAGCAGTGCGGCGAAGTTCGTCACCGCCAGCCAGACCATCACGGCCAGCGCGAGCGCGGCGGGGCGCCCGGCGACAGCGTCTCCATCGAGAACCCGGAGGCCGCCGGGTGGGCCAGGTCCGCGAAGTCGAACAGCAGGATGACCGCCACCTCGGCGGTCAGCAGCACGGCCAGCAGGCGGCCGTTCACGTCCACCCGCATCAGGCCCAGGACCGCGACCAGCGCCCACGCGACCAGCGCGACCAGCCACCAGGGCGGCGTGAGGCCCAGCCAGCGCTCCAGCAGCGGCGTGGCCGCCGTCCCGAACGCGCCGTACAGGCCCACCTGCAGCGCGTTGTACGCGATGAGCGCCACCCAGGCGGCCGCGATACCCGCGGGCCGGCCCAGGCCGCGGCTGATGTAGGTGTAGAACGCGCCCGCGTTGGCCATGTGGCGGGCCATCGCCACGTACCCGACCGCGAAGACCGCCAGCACCACCCCGACCACCAGGAACGCGACGGGCAGCCCGGTGATCCCGGTGACCGCGTACGCGGTGGTGACCACGCCCGCGACGACGGTGAGCGGCGCCGCGGCGGAGAGCACGAAGTAGACGACCGAGGGCGCGCCCAGCCGGTCGGCGGCGAGCGCGCCGGCGACGAGGTCGGGCCCGGACTTCACGGGAAGCATCGGATTCCTCCGGGGGTGGGGGTGTTCAGGTGCGGTAGGTCACAACCGCGCGCCCACGTCATCGACCGAGCGCTGCGCCAGATACGCCAGCCACGTGCGCACGTCGGTGTGGTGCGGCGAATCCCCGATATCGGCCAGCACCCGATTGGTCACTTTGTCCATGACGTCCTCGGAGTCGATCACGTCGAGCCGCACGCCGCGCACGGCGATTCTCTGGTGCAGCACGAGTTCGCCGATCAGGGCCCCCGCCAGGCCGAGCGCGATGCCCTGCACGTGGAGGCGGGGTTTGCCCGTGCCGGTCGTGTCCCATGAGACGAGGAAGAAATCATCGGCAAGCACCTTGAATCGGTCCGCTCACTATCGCCTTAAAAGGACAACCCGCTTTCGGCCGGCGGCGTTCGGCCGCCAGCGGAAATGTCTACCAAGAACGTGATCGCCCGGGTAGGCCCATTTATCCCTAAGTCCGGAAAAATGGTGATTTTGGGTAAAGTGCCAGATAAAAAATGAGGAATTCTCGAGTGCCGGAAAGCCGTGCTGCGACACGAACGCGCAGGTCAGGCGGGTCTTGGGTTTGCCCTGCGGCAGCCGGTACGGTCGGGATCATGTGCGCGTACCGGACCGGATTCGTGGCGGTCGTCACGCTGGCCGCGCTGACCACGGCGTGCGGCACCGCCGTGCCCGTTTCGCAGGAGGCGGCGCTGCCCGCGGCGCCGTCCGCGAGCCGGACGCCGGCCGCAGGCGCGCTCGCGGGCAAGATCGTGGTGATCGACCCCGGCCACAACGGCGGCAACGCCGCGCACCCCGCGGAGATCAACCGCCCGGTCGACATCATCACCGGCAGGAAGCCCTGCAACACGACCGGCACGCAGACCAACGCCGGATACCCCGAACACGCCTTCACCTGGGACGTCGCCGGCCGGCTCAGGCCGATCCTGGAGAAGATGGGCGCCAAGGTCGTGCTGACCAGGCCCGACGACAAGGGCGTCGGCCCGTGCGTCACCGAGCGGGCCGCCATCGGCAACGAGGCCAGGGCGGACGCGGTCCTGTCGATCCACGGCGACGGCGCCGCGCCGAGCGGGCACGGCTTCCACGTGATCATGCCGGGGCTGGTCTCCGGGCACAACGACCAGATCATCAAGCCGTCCCGGCGCCTCGGGGTGGACATCAGGAACGCCTACCGGGACGGCACGGGCCTGCCGTACGCCACCTACACCGGCGTGGACGGGCTGCAGACCCGCACCGACCTGGGCGGGCTCAACCTCTCCGTGCGCCCCGCGGTGTTCATCGAGTGCGGCAACATGCGCAACCGCGGCGACGCGGCCAAGATGTCCGACCCCGGCTTCCGCGAGCGCATGGCCGTGGCCCTGGCCGCCGGGCTCAGGAAATATCTGACCTAGCCCTGCCGGTCGGGGAGGCCCCGTACGCGCGCAGGAACGCGGCGACGGCGGACTCGGAGAGCCGTTCGAGGTCGGCCTCCGTGTAGTGGTCGCCGCCGCCCCAGAACATGACCTTGTTCACCGGGACCCACAGCAGCAGGCCCACGAAGTGCTGGGCGATCAGCTCGGGGTCGTCCGGGCGGAGCATGCCACGGGCGGCGAGGCGGTCGAAGGCGGCGGCCAGGGTCTCCAGCGAGCGCTCGAAGCCCTGCTGGTACCAGGTGCGGCCGAGGTCGGGGAACCGGTCGGCCTCGGCGATCACCAGCCGGCGCAGGCGGAGCACGTCGGGCCGCATGAGCGCGCCGAGGAACTGGCGGGCCAGCTCGCCCAGGTCCTTCGCCAGGTCCTCGCTGTCGTCGAGCGCCGCGGTGATGAGCTTGGCCAGCCCTTCGACCTGGGTCGTCGTGTCGAGGATGATGCTCGTGAACAGCTGCTCCTTGTCGGTGAAGTGCTTGTAGACGGTCTGCTTCGAGACCGACGCCAGCGCCGCCACCTCGTCCATGCTCGCGCCCACGTAGCCGTTGCGCAGGAACACCGGCCGGGCCGCATCCATGATCTGCCTGCGCTTGCGTGCCGTGCGGCCGTCCTCTTCCGGTGCCATGCCCATCCCTTCGCCCTTTGACGAGGACACAGTACTAGACAGTTCCGTACTTATGTGGGTACGGTACCGTCTAGTTCCACCGATGAAAAGGACAGAGCAGGACATGAGTGATCTTCAGCAGCAGGTGCAGGAAGCCGCCGACGGGCTCGTCGAGTCAGGCGCGGAGCGCGGGCTCCAGGTGGCCGTCTATCGTGACGGCGTCCAGGTCGTGGATGTGGTGGCGGGCGTGGCCGACCCCGGGACCGGGCGGCCTGTCACGGCTGACACGCCTTTCTACAACTTCTCGATCGGCAAGGGCGCCACCGCGACCGTGGCTCATGTGCTGGCCGAGCGAGGGCTGTTCGGTTATGACACCCCGGTGGCGGAGCTGTGGCCGGAGTTCGGGCGGCACGGCAAGCAGGGCGTGACCGTGCGCCACGTGCTGTCGCACACGGCGGGCGTGCCGGGGGTGCCGCTCGACACCACACCGGAGGACGTCTGCGACTGGGACAAGATGGTCGCCGCGCTGGAGGACGCCGAGCTGTGGTGGGAGCCGGGCACGAAGGTGGGCTACCACGCGTACACGTTCGGGTTCCTGGTCGGCGAGATCGTCCGGCGGGTCACCGGCAAGCCCATCTCGCAGGTGCTGCTGGAGGACGTGGCGGGCCCGCTGGGCGTGGCCGAGGAGCTCTACTTCGGGATGCCGGAGACCGAGCACCACCGGCTGGCCAGGCTGGAGGACGCGCCGGTGGACCCGGCGGCGTGGGGCGAGATGCCGGCGGACCTGCCGATGTTCAAGGCGGGGCCGATGACGCTGATGCCGACCGCCGAGCTGGGCAACCGCGGCGACTACCTGTCCTCCGACATCCCCGCGGGCGGCAAGACCTCGGCCCGGGCCATCGCGCGGATGTACGCCGCGCTGCTCGGCGAGGTGGACGGGACGCGGCTGATCCCGTCCGGTCGGCTGCGCGAGGCGACGGCGGTGGCCTCCAGCGGGCTCGACGAGGTGTTCGGCATGCCGACGACCTGGGGGCTCGGGTACGGCATCGGAGGCCCCGGCTCGACCGCCGAGGCGAGCCCGACGGTGTTCGGGGTGCCCGGGGCGGGCGGCAGCGCGGCCTGGGCCGACACGGCGACCGGCACCGCGTTCGCGCTCACCAAGAACCGGCTCACCAACGACTTCGCGGCCGCGAGCCTGATCGGCGGCATTGTGACCGGTGCCTAGAACCTCCGGCCCGCCGGTCAGCCGTCGCGGCAGAGGGGCTTGCCCCCGACCACACAGGCGATGTCGTCGAGTTGGCAGCTGAGCAGGGTGCCGTCCATGCCGAGCACGAGCACGAGGTCGCGCCTGGAGGGATGTGCCAGCATGACCCTGCCGACCACGCCATTGTCCAAGATCACGGTCGGGCGGCCTGCCGCGTTGTCCATGCCCTCGTGACTCCTCTCCGCTGCGGAACGAAAGCCGTTCCCCACCAGGATGCACAGGTGTGTGCCGCGAGCGCATCGGTCATCCGGCTGTATTTTCCGGTCCGGGGGTCGGGAAGGCCGTGGAAGACTGGTCTCAACAGGGGTTTTCTATGGGGAGATGACCTTGCGCACATGGCTTACCGAACGGTTCGGCCTGGCGGTGCCCGTGGTGGGGGCGCCGATGGCGGGGGTGGGCGCGGGCCGGTTGGCCGCCGCCGTCTCCGAGGCGGGCGCGCTCGGCATGATCGGGGTCGCCGCCGCGGCCACGGGTGAGTGGATCACCAAGGAGGCCGCCGTCGCGGGCGGCGGTCCGTACGGGATCGGGCTCATGGCCTGGGCGCTGGCCGGCAACCCGGCCCAGTTCGACGCCGTGCTCGAGCTCCGGCCCACGATCGTCTCCGTGAGCTTCGGGCCGTACGCGCGTTATGTGGAGGAGCTCCGGCAGGCGGGCATCACGGTCGTCACCCAGGCGGGCACGACCGACGAGGCCCGCGCCGCCGAGCAGGCCGGGGTGGACGCGGTCGTGGCGCGCGGGGCCGAGGCGGGCGGTCACGGGCGCGACGCGGTGGGCACGCTGCCGCTGCTGCAGAGCGTGCTCGACGCGGTGAGCGTCCCGGTGCTCGCGGCGGGCGGCATCTCGACCGCGCGCGGGCTCGCCGCCGTGCTGGCCGCCGGCGCCGCCGGGGCCTGGGTGGGGACGGCCTTCATGGGATGCGCGGAGACGGCCCTGTCGGAGACGGCCACCGAGCGCCTGCTGGCGGCCGAGGAGACGGGCACCGCGTACGGGCGGGTCTTCGACATCGCCCAGCGCCTGGACTGGCCGCCCGAGTTCGGCGGGCGGGCGCTGCGCAACGCGTTCTTCGACCGGTGGGCCGGGCGGGAGGACGAGCTGGCCGCGGACGACGACGCCCCGGCCCGGCAGGCGGCGGCGCGGGCCGAAGGCGACTTCGACACGGCCTGCATCTACGCGGGGCAGGCCGTGGGCATGGTGCGCGAGCGGCGCACGGTGGCCGACGTGGTCGCCGGCTTCGCCGCCGCCGAGGAGCTCCTGGCCCGCTTCTCCTGATCGGCGGGGCAGGGCAGAACCTGTTCTGTTCGGGCTGCCCGTCCGGCTTGAGGTTGCCTGCGTAATCTGCCCTATTACGTGCGGGACTGCCGAGTAGTATGGCGTTCGGAGTCGCACGCGTGGAAGGAGACGGGCCCCAGTGACCGAGCTAGAACGCGTTCCGCCCGGAGTGGACCCGACGGTTCCCAGCTCCGCCCGGGTGTACGACTATCTGCTCGGCGGCAAGGACCACGTCGCGGTCGACCGGGCAGTGGCGGAGAAACTCCTCGCGGTCGCCCCGGACACCCGTCTGGTCGCCAGGGCCAACCGCAGGTTCCAGGTCGAGGCCGTCCGCCATCTGGCGAAGCAGGGCCTGCGGCAGTTCATCGACCTGGGCACCGGCATCCCGACCTCGCCCAGCATCCACGAGACCGTCCGCTCGGTGAACCCGGCCTGCCGGGTGGTCTATGTGGACTACGACCCGGTGGTGCGGCTGCACGCGCAGGTGCTGCTCGCCGACTCGCCGGGTGTCGCCAGCATCCAGGCCGATCTGCGCCGCCCCGAAGACGTGCTCTCCGACCCCAGCGTCACCGGCCTGATCGACTTCGAGCAGCCGGTGTGCGTGCTGATGGTCGGGGTGCTCCACTACGTCATGGACGAGGAGGACCCCGGCGGCATCGTGGCCGCCTTCAGGAAGCGCATGGTGCCGGGCAGCTGTCTGGTGGCCACCCACGGGATGGCGGAAAGCGCCCCCGAGGCGATCGCCCAGCTCACGATGGCGACGGCCGGCACCCCCGCCCAGGCGCGGTTCCGGACGCGGGACGAGGTGCTGGAGTTGTTCGACGGGTTCGAGCTGATGGAGCCGGGCCTGGTGCCCGTCCAGGACTGGCACATCGGCGACGACGAGCCCCACATCCCCCTTCTGGACGGCCCCCCGCAGCTGCGCATCGACGGCGGGGTCGGCCTGCTCAGAGCTTGATCCCCTTGATGATCTTCGAGAGCTCGGGGACGAGGGGCGTGCTGGCCATCACGGTGACGACGACCCCCTTGCGCTCGACCCATCCCGCGTACCGGCCGTCGCCGAGCGCGCCGTCGCCCTCCTGGGTGAGCACCTGACGGCCGCCGATCTTCACGGTCTCGGTGTCGCCGGAGAACGTCCCCATGTCGAACGGCCCGTTCTTGAGCTGCGCCGGCTTGCTCGCCTTCGGCCAGCACACGACCCTGACCCAGAGTGAGCGCTGCTTGATGTCCGCGTTGGGGCGTTCGTCCCCCCACTGGTAGCCGTACTCGCTGATGCCGTCGTGCTTGCTGATGACGACCCCGCCGTACGTGAAGCCCTTCGGGATGTAGTTGACGCGGACCCCCTTGATGGCGGTGGCGCCCCTGGCCGGCTGGTCGACCTTGTCGTCGCCCGACCGCTTCACCTCCGCCTTCGTCGGGACGGGGCAGGCGGGGCGCTCCGCGGCCTGGGCGGGCAGGGCGATCAAGACCGCGGCGACGGGCAGCACGGACAGGGCGGCAAGCTGCTGAATCTTGTTCATGTGTGGGTTGGATGCGGTCGATGCGCGAAAGGTTCAGTACTCCTTCAGCGTGATGTCGTTCGCGAACTTGTCGGTCAGCTTCATCATCCAACCGAGCAGGAAGCCGTACTTGAACATCCAGTTCCGCATCCGGATCCCCTTCCTGGTGCGGGGGGCGAGGAAGGGGCCCGCGTTGCCGTTCTTGGCGACCTTGGCGTATCCGCGCATCTGCTCCTCGTACTGCGCGAAGGCCACGCGGTGATCGCCGCCGGCCCGCTTGAGCTCGCCCGCGAGCACGTACGCGCCGACCGCGGCCAGGCCCGTGCCGAAGCCGGCCAGGGTGTTGCCGTACGCGGCGTCGCCGAGCAGCACCACGCGGCCCTGGCTGTAGCGGTCGATGGTGACCTGGCTGAGGGAGTCGAGGTAGACGTCCGGGGAGCGGCGCACCGCCTCCATGAGCGCCGGGCCCTGCCAGCCCATGCCCGCGTAGGCGCGGGTCAGCAGGTCCTTCTGCTGCCGCATGTCGTACCGGTCGTAGTCGAGGCGCTCGGAGGCGAAGACGAAGAACGCGGGCGCCTTCGGCCCGCCGACGGCGGCCATCCTGCCGGGCTCGTTGTACATCTTCGCGACCGTGCCGAACTCCCCCTCGACGTCGACCAGGGCGTAGTAGTAGCCGAGGTGCTTCACGTAGTCGGCCTCGGGGCCGAAGGCGAGGCGGCGGACGTTGGAGTGGATGCCGTCCGCCCCCACCACCAGGTCGAACGTGCGGGGGGCGGAGCGTTCGAAGGTGACGTGCACGCCACCGGGGGTCTCGGTGAGCGAGGTGATCGAGTCGCCGAAGACGTACTCGCAGCTCGCGGCGGTGCGCTCGTAGAAGACCCCGGACAGGTCGCCGCGCTTGATCTCGATCTCGCCGCCGGTGAACTCGCCGGGAATGACCGTCAGCTTGTGGCCGTCCGCGTCGACGATCACCTGGTCGCTGCCGCCGGTCTGGAGTGCCTCGATGTCCTTGAGCACCCCCATGCGGGTCAGGACGGTGCGGTGGGTGTGGCCCTTGAAGTCGACGGCCTGGCCGCCGGGGCGCAGCGACGGGGCCTTCTCGACGACGGTGACGTTGAAGCCGTAGCGGGAGAGCAGGAGGGCGAGGGCGGGGCCGCCGATGCTGGCGCCGGAGATGAGGACGTTGGTGTTCTTCATGTCCGTCAGCTTCGCGAGCGCCGCTGACAGCGGGGCGACTACCGGCTGACAGCCGGGGCGGGCCCCGTCAGCGGCTGGGTCAGCGGCTGGGTCGGCGGCTGGGTCGGCGGCTGGGTCGGCGGCTGGGTCGGCGGTCCGGGCCCGGGGTCTCGATCAGGGTGGCGAGCGCGTCGTCCCTGCTCATCGATGCTCCCTTGGAGTACGCCGCCGCGAATCCCGCGGGCCCGAGGACCTCCGTGGCGGCGGCGGCGATCCTGGCGACGTCCCGATCCCCGGCCACGGCCATGCCGCGCAGCGCCACCCCCACACCCAGCAGCACCGCCGCCCGCTCCGCCGGTCCGCTGCCCGCCGCCGCGCCGTCCAGCTGCCGGCCCGCCGGGTCTTCCGTGGCGTCCAGCAGGCACTGGCCCGCCAGGCCTTCCACGGCGTCGGCGAGGTCGGTGGTCAGCGGCGAATTCAACGTCATGGCCAGCGCCTCCGCGTGCCGGCGCGCGGCCTCGGGGGCGTCGCCGGTCGCCTCGGCCAGGCGGCCGAGCGCCGTCAGCACGTGCGACCTGGCCCCGTGGGCCTGGAACAGGCCGATCTCGGAGGCGGCGAACGCGGCCTCCAGGTGGCGGGACGCCCCCGCCAGGTCACCCTCCAGGCGGGCCATCTCGCCCAGCCGCAGACCCACCCATGCCGTCTGTTCCGGCCGCCCGAGCCGGCGCGCCAGCTCCCCGGCCCGCTCGCAGTCGGCGCGGGCGGCCGGGGCGTCACCGGCCCGCCAGTGCGCCTCGGCGCGCCGGTGCAGCACGTCCACCAGCTCCTCCATCGCCCCGAGCTCTTCGAGCAGGCCGACCGCTTCCTGCCACAGCCCCATGGCGCGTCCCCACTCGCCGCGCCAGCTCGCGATCAGCCCGAGCCAGTCGAGCCCCTGTGTCTTGCCCCAGCGCTCACCCAAGGCGCCGAACTCCGCGACCATCGACTCCAGGCCCCGCTCCGCGCCGGCGACGCCGCCGCCGCTCAGCAGCTCCAGCAGTGCGCCGCTGAACCGTCCGAGCGCCTTGCTCCAGGGATCGGACCCGATCACGTGGACGGCGGCCGCCTCCCCGGGCGGGGGCGGCCCCGCGAGCATCCCCCACAGGGCCGGGCCGAACCGGGACCGCATCGGCCGGTCCAGCGAGCCGATGACCGTCCGGGCCTGCTTCCAGTGCGGGGAGTCGGCGCGGGGTACGGCGTGCAGCACCACCAGCACGTACTCCTCGGCCAGTTCGGGCCCTGTCGCGTCGAGGAGGCGCACGACATGCGGGGTCGCCTCCCCCCGCCGCCCGCTGAGCCACCAGTACATGGCCAGCGCCGACACCAGCCGCGCCGCCCCCGGCGGGTCGTGCTCGACGCCCCACCGCAGCGCCGCCTGCAGGTTCGCGTTGTCGGCCGAGAGCAGGGCCAGCCACCGGAGCTGCTCGGCGCTGTAGAGGTGCCCGTCGGCGCGGCGCGCGAACTCCAGGAACCAGGCGGCATGGGCCGCTCTCAGCCGGTCCTCCTCGCCCGCCTCCGCCAGCCGCTCCGCGCAGAACAGGCGGATGGTGTCGAGCATGTGATAGCGCTCGCCGTCGGTCTCGACCAGCGACTTGTCCACCAGATCGGCCAGCAGGTCGGCGCTGTCCGCGCCGCACACCCGTTCCACCGCCTCCAGGCTCGCACCCCCGGCGAACACGGAGAACTGCCTGGCCAGCGCCTGCTCCTCGGCGTCGAGCAGGCTCCAGCTCCACTCCACGATGGCGTGCAGCGTCTGGTGGCGCATGGGGGCGGTACGGTCGCCGCGCGACAGCAGCCTGAACCTGTCGTGCTCGGCCAGCCGGGTGGCGATCTCCTCCACGCCGAACGTGCGCATCCGGGCCGCCGCCAGCTCGATGGCCAGCGGCAGGCAGTCCAGCGCCGCGCAGATCCGCAGGACGGCGTCCAGGTTGCCGGGCCCGACCGCGAACTCCTGCCGCACCGCCGCCGCCCGTTCGGCGAACAGCGTGACGGCCGGGTCGGTGGGCAGGGGGGCCAGAGGGACCAGGTGCTCGCCGGTGATGCCCAGCGGCTCCCTGCTCGTCGCCATGATCATCAGGTCGGGGGCGGCGGCGAGGAGGCGGCGGGCCAGCGTGGCGACCTCGGCGAGCACGTGTTCGCAGTTGTCCAGGACGAGGAGGAGGTCCTGTTCGGCCAGCGCCGCCACCAGGCGTTCGGTGGGGTCGGGGAGCCCGTGCAGCGCCGACTCGCGCAACCCGAGCGCCGCCAGCACCGCCCCCGCCACCTGCCCGGTCCCGTCCACCAGCGACAGGTCCACGAAGCACGCCTCCCGGGCACGCCGCACCGCACCCCTGTCAGCGGCGGTCGTGCCCGGGGGTTGGAGGCGGGTGGTGGCTTCGATGGCCAGGCGGGTCTTGCCGATGCCGCCGGGGCCGACGAGCGTCACCAGGCGGACGCCGCTCAGGGCGGCCAGCCGCGCGAGCTCCTCCTCCCGCCCGACGAGCCGGTTCAGCTGGGCCGGCGGTGCGACCCGCCGGACCTGGTGCCGCTCGGCGCGCAGGATGTCCAGGTGCAGGGCCGCCAGCTCGGGTGAGGGGTCGGTGCCGAGCTCGTCGGCGAGCAGGCGGCGTGTCTCGTCGAAGACCGTCAGCGCCTCGGACGGCCGCCCCGCCGCCTCCAGCGCGCGCATCAGCAGCCCGCGTGGCCGCTCGCGCAGCGGATGCGCGGCCACCAGGTCCTGCAGCGCGGCCACCGGGCTGCCCTCGGGCAGGCCCAGCTCGGCCTCCATCAGGTCCTCCATGGCCGACACCCGCAGCTCCTCCAGCCGGAGCGCCTGCGGCCCCGCGAACGGCGCGTCCGCCACGTCCGCGAGCGCCGGCCCCCGCCACAGCTCCAGGGCCTCCCTCAGCGAGGAGGCGGCTCCCGGGAATCGACCGGCCGCCAGCAGCCTGCGCCCCTCGCGGGACAGCCGCTCGAACCGGTGCGCGTCCACGTCGTCCGGCGAGACCGCCAGCCGGTATCCCGCCCCGTGGAACTCGATCAGGCCGGCCGGCAGGCTCCGCCTGAGCCGGGAGATCTGCGCCTGGATGGCGTTGGCGGCCTCCGTGGGCGGCCGGTCGCCGTACTGGCCGTCGATGAGCCGTTCGACGCTCACCATCCGGCCGGCGTCGAGCAGCAGCAACGCGAGCAGGGCACGCGGGCGCGGACCGCCGATCGCCAGGGGCTCGCCACCGGGGGAGCGCACCTGGAGCGGGCCCAGGATGCCGAATTGCACGCCCCGATTGTCCCCCAACTGAGCAGTTGAAACGGAATTATCGGTATACCTACCGATGCGTATACGTATTTCCCAGTCGGGAGTGACCGTTTAGCGTCGCGGCATCAAGGCGCAACAGCACTGCTAGCTTCCACCCCCCAATCTCCCTGCAATCCCGCCGCCGAGGCGATCCCCGTGCGGCGCGCGGGCCGTCGTGCGCTCACGAAGCGCGCCGACCCCGAGGGAGATCTTCGAAAGGAGCAGCACAGCCGTGAAACGCAAAGCCTTACTCGCGGCGGTCGTCGGCGTGGCCACGGCCACGACCCTGGCGTTACAGACGCCGCCCGCGAACGCCGCCCCTCCGGGAGCCGCACCGCAGCAGCAGCAGACGGCGCGCGTGAGTGACCCCGCCTCGCTCGCCGCACAGGTGGCCGACAAGGCCGTCTCCAGCCAGCTCGACGAGCTCACCCGGGGCCCCGACGAGGCCTACAGCCGCGTGGCGGTCACCCCGGGCGCGGCCGACATGTTCTACGTGTCGTACGAGCGCACCTACAAGGGCCTGCCGATGGTCGGCGGCGACGCCGTCGTGGTCACCGACGCGGCGGGGAACGTCCGGGACACGGTCGCGGCGACGGGCCCGACCCCGGGCGACGTGCCGACCAGGGCCACGGTCAGCGCCGCCAAGGCCACCGAGGTCGCCAGGACCAAGCTCTCGCGCGTGGACGACACCGCGGCGCCCCGCCTGGTCGTCCTGGCCTGGGGCGAGAAGCCGAGGCTGGCCTGGGACGCCATGGTCAGCGGCATCTCCGACGGCAAGCCGAGCATCCAGCACGTGTTCGTGGACGCGCGTACCGGTGAGATCGCCGACTCGTACGACCTCGTACGCGCCGGCACCGGCAACGGCTACTACTACGGCCAGGTCACCATCGGGACGAGCGGCTCCGGCAGCTCGTACTCGATGACCGACACGTCCAGGCCCGGCATCCAGTGCGGCGGCCAGAACGGCAGCGCCTACACCGGCACCGACGACGCGTGGGGCAACGCCTCCGGCACCAACCTGGAGACCGCCTGCGTGGACGCGCTCTACAGCGTGCAGCGCGAGTGGGACATGCTGCGCGACTGGCTGGGCCGCAGCGGCATCAACGGCAGCGGTCGCGGCTTCCCCGCGCGGGTCGGGCTCGCCGACGTGAACGCCTACTGGAACGGCAGCTACACCAACTTCGGCCACAGCCAGGACAACGCCCGGCAGGCGACCCCCATCGACGTCGTGGCGCACGAGTTCGGGCACGCGATCTTCCAGACCACCCCGGGCGGCGCCGGATCGGGCAACGAGAACGGCGGCATCAACGAGGGCACCGGTGACATCTTCGGCGCGCTCACCGAGGCGTACGCCGCCAACCCGAACGACCCGGCCGACTACCTGGTCGGCGAGGAGGTCGACCTGGTCGGCGACGGGCCGATCCGGAACATGTACAACCCGAGCGCGCTCGGCGACCCGAACTGCTACTCCTCCTCGATCCCGAGCACCGAGGTGCACGCGGCGGCGGGCCCGCTGAACCACTGGTTCTACCTGCTGGCCGAGGGCAACAACCCCGGCGGCGGCAAGCCGTCCAGCCCGATCTGCTCCGGCGGCCCCTCGTCGGTCACCGGTGTCGGCATCCAGAACGCCGGCAAGATCTACATGGGCGCGCTGGCCCGCAAGACCTCGTCCTGGCGCTACACGAACATCCGCGCCGCCTCGGTCGCGGCCGCGATCGAGCTGTTCGGCGCCAACAGCGCCCAGTGCAACACCACCAAGGCGGCGTGGAGCGCGGTCAGCGTGGCGGCGGCCTCGGGCGAGCCCGCGTGCGGCACCTCGACCAGCGACTTCTCGATCTCGCTCAGCCCGACCTCCGGCAGCGCGGCTCCCGGCGGCTCGGCGACGGCCACGGTCGGCACGCAGACCACCTCCGGCAGCGCTCAGACCGTGACCCTGAGCGCGTCCGGGCTGCCCAGCGGCACCACGGCGAGCTTCAGCCCGTCGTCGGTGACCTCGGGCAACTCCTCGACGCTGACGCTCTCGGTCGGCTCGTCGACGGCGGCGGGCACGTACAACATCACCGTCACGGGAACCGGCTCGACGTCGCACACGGCGACGTACGCGCTCACCGTCAGCTCGAACCCGCCGACGCGTGACTTCTCGATCTCGCTCAGCCCGACGTCCGGCACGGTGCAGGCGGGCTCGGCGGCCACGTCCACGGTCAGCACGGCCACCACGGCGGGCACCGCGCAGACGGTGAACCTGTCGGCCAGCGGCCTGCCGACCGGCGCCACGGCCGCGTTCAACCCGGCCTCGGTGACCTCGGGCGGCTCGTCCACGCTGACGATCTCGACCGCGCCCACCACTCCGGCCGGCAGCTACACCGTCACGGTGACGGGCACCGGCGTGACGGGCACGCACACGGCGACGTACGCGCTGACCGTCCAGACCACCTCCGGCGGCCGGACGTTCACCAACGACACCAACTATCCGATCACCGACTTCAACAACACCCAGAGCTCGATCACCTCCACCGCGACGGGCACCGCGACCTCACCGGTCCGGATCTCGATCACGATCAGCCACACGTGCGCGGAGGACCTCGACATCTGGGTACGCGGGCCGAGCGGCACGTGGTACGCGGTCGACAGGTACGGCGGCACGACCTGCACGCAGTACGGCACCAGGACGTTCTCCGTCCCGGTGAGCCAGCAGGCGGCGGGCACCTGGGTGCTCGACATCGAGGACGTCTACGCCGGTGACACCGGCTTCATCGACTCCTGGAGCATCACCGTCTAGCTCTCCACGAGCCCCGGCCGGTCGTCCGGCCGGGGCTCCCGCACGTCCGCCCTCGTCCGCACGCCGAGCTTCTGCAGCACCCTGGCCACGTGGGTGTCCACCGTGCGGCGCGAAAGGAACAGCACCTCCGCGATCTCCCGGTTCGTCCGGCCGAGCGCGACCAGCCTGGCCACCTCGCTCTCCCGGGGTGACAGCACCCCGCTGCGGCCCCGCCGGCCCCTGCGCCGCGCCCCGGTCGGATCGATCTCGCGCAGCAGGTGGCGGCAGCGGGCCGCGTCGTGGGTGGCGCCGAGCGCCGCGTACCGCTCGCCCGCGTCGGCGACGAGGTCGGCGGCCCGCGCCCGGTCGCCGAACGCGAACCGCGCGACCGCTTCGGCCTCGGCCGCCCGCGCCGCGCCGTACGGCCGCGGCATCGCCTCATACGCGCTCCGGGCCCTGGCGTGGTGGCGGGCCGCCTCCTCCGCGTCCTGGGCCAGTGCCCCTCTGGCGGCGTCCAGCCCGGCCTCCGCGGACGGCGCGTTCCTGCCCTCGATCCCCGCCGCGAACTCCGCCACCAGATCCGCCGCCGCGCCCCGCCTGCCCGCCTTGAGCAGTGCGAGGACGGCGGCCGGCACGAGCTGGTCGCCCCACACCCACACGCCCTTGCGCCGGAGCCTGCCGACCGCCAGATCGGCCTCGCGCAGCGCCGACTCCGGGGAGTCGCGGGTCAGGTGCAGCTCCACCAGCCCGCCGGAGGCCGCCGCGGCGACGGGCAGGAAGCCCGAGTCCAGGTCGCGTACGCCGGCCGCCTCCAGGTGCTCGCCGGCCTCGTCCCACTCGCCCCTGGCCAGGGCCAGCATGCCGAGCGTCAGCCGGGCGTCCACCGCCAGCAGCGGCGCCTCGAAGGACATCTCGACGGCGGCGACGGCCCGCTCGCGCAGCCCCTTCCAGCGGCCGGTCAGCAGGTCGAGCCGGATCGACGACATCTCCAGCAGGAACTCCGGGTAGAGCGCGCCGGTCTCCTCGGCGATGCGCCTGCTCTGGTCCGCGAACCGCTCGGCCGCCGCGTAGTGTCCGAGCGCCACCGCGGCGTCGTACAGGTTGGAGTAGCCGCGTGCCACCTGGCGGCGCACGGCCGGGGCCGGGTCGTTGACCGGCAGCTCCCCGACCAGCTCGAAGGCGTCGGGCGCGCCGATCAGCATGGCGAAGGTGACCTTGTTGACCAGCACGGCGGCGGTCAGCTCGGGGTCGCGGTCGTCGAGGAGCTTCTCCGCCTGGACCATCCACTCCTGGTGCATGGAGAGCGGCTCGCCGCCCCACGCGGGCATCGCCAGCAGGGCCAGCCCGCGCGCGGCCAGGCTGGGGCTGTCGTGCAGGTCGGGGAGCGCGGCCAGGATCTCCTGGCGGCCGGCGGCGACCGCGCCCGCCTGGTTGGACAGGAGCACGCCCAGGTTGAGCCGGGCCTGGCCGCGTACCTGCGGGGACAGGAAGTCGTCCGACAGCAGGTGGCGCAGGATGCGTACGACGCGGCGGTGGGACAGGCCGATGGCGGCGACCCTGCTGAGCCTGAGCGCCAGCGGGCCGCGGGCGTCGTGGGGGAGCTTGGGGTCGGCGAGCAGCCCTTCGAGCACCTCGACGGCGAGCGGGATGTCGCCGAGCGCGGCGGCGTGGTCGGCGGCGGCGGCGCCGTGGCGCTGCCAGGCCGCGTAGTCGCCGGCGCGGCGGGCGTGGTGGGCGAGCTGGACGAGGGGCGGCAGGTCGAGCCCGGACAGCGCGGTCATGGCCCGGTGGTGGATCTGGCGGCGCTCGGGGCCGGGGATCGTGTCGTAGACGGCCTGCTGGGCGAGGGTGTGGCGGAAGCCGTACTGGCCGTCCTTGTGCTCGAGCAGCACGCCGGCCTCCAGCGCCTGGCCCAGCCCGGGTTCGGACGGGGTGGGCGCGGAGACGGCGGCGATCAGGGTCTCGTCGGCGGGCAGCCCCAGGACGGCGGCGGCGCGCACGACGCGCAGCGCGGCCGGTGACAGCCCGGCGAGCCGTTCGGCCATCGCCTCGCGCAGCAGCAGCGGCACGGCCATGCGGTCGAGCGCGTCCGGCTCGGGTAAGCGGCCCTCGTCGTCGAGCAGCGAGCGCACCACCTCCTCGATCACGAACGGCACGCCCGCGGTGCGTTCGTGCAGCCGGGCGGCGAACTCGGGGGTCGGCGCCGACCGGCCGAGCAGCGCGCCGGTGAGGCTGCGCACGCCCTCGACGTCGAGCGGGGTCAGCGAGATCACCTCGCCGCGCACCCCGGGAGTCCGCCGGTACGCGTGCCCGAACGGCAGCCCCGGCACCGGCAGCTCCTCCCGCCGGAACGTCACCACCAGCGCCAGCCCGTCGGGCGGCTGGTCGGTGAGGAAGCGCAGCAGATCACGGGTGCCGTCGTCGGCCCAGTGCAGGTCCTCCACGACCAGGACGACGGGACCGGCCGCGGCCAGCAGCGCGTGGACGGCCCGGAACAGCCGGTGCCGCTCGGCCCGCGGGTCGTCGAACGCCGGCGGCGAGGGGGCGGGCGGGAGGTGGCCGGCCAGCTCGGGCAGGTGGCCGCGCAGGACGCCGGTGAGCGGGCTGAGCCGGTCCTGGGGCGGGAGCGCCGGGGCGACGTCCCGGAGCGCGTCGAGCACCGGGCCGTACGGGAGCGGCTCGCGGATCTGGTGGCAGTGGCCGAGCAGCACGGTTCGCCCGCTTTGACGCATGGGGTCGATGGCCGCTCTGACGAGCCTGGTCTTGCCGATGCCCGCCTCGCCCTGCACCTGGATGACGGAGGGGGGCTCCGCGATGGCGCCGGTGAGCAGCCGCAACTGGGTGTCGCGCCCGACCAATGCGGGAGAAGCCGCGCTTGCCATCGGGGTCTCCGTAACAGTGCAGGTTTACTCCCTTTGTCGGAATCCGTTATCCACTACGTGGGACCCTTGGTCAACCCTCCTTCCCGCCGTAGAGGGTTGCCGTCCCTTTGGGGAGAGGGAGAGCCGAGGGGGTTGCCGTCCCTTGGAGGAGGGACAGTCGTGAAGGTTGCCGTCTCTTGGGGGAGGGACAGCCGTGGGGGTCGCCGTGCCTTCGGGGAGGGCGCTGTCCTTGGCGGAGGGCCGTTGGGGAGAGCAGGCGAGCGCCCGCCCCGCGGTGCTCGGTCGTGGATCGCGGGGCGGGCGCTCGTTCGGGGGCCGCGGGCGGGAGCGCGTCCGCCCGCGACGGCGGAGGGTCAGGAGCTCGCGACGGCGGGAGCCCGTGACGGTGGGAAGGGTCAGGAGCAGGTGGCGCCGGCGGGCTGGGCGGCCGCGCCGTTGGCGGTGAAGCCGACGGCGACCGACGCGCCGGGGGCGAGGTTCTTGGCGTAGTCGGGGCCCTTGGCGGTCCACGTGGTGCCCGACTGGGTCACGACCGCGTTCCAGCCGTTGACCAGCGTCACCCCCGACGGGAACGTCCAGGTGACGGCCCAGTTGTTGATCGTGCCGGTGCCGGTGTTCTTCACCGTCAGCTCGCCCTGGAAGCCGCCCTGCCAGGAGCCCGTCTGCTTGTACGTCACCGTGCACTGCCCGGGAGGGTTGGGCGTGGGCGTGTCGGAGGGCTGCCCGGTGCCGCCGGTCGGCGGGATCAGGTACGGCTGGAGGATGGCCTGCTTGGCCTGGTTGACGGTGGTCCAGTCGTCGTTGAGGATGCCCCCGGTGTCACCGGAGTTCGGGTTCCACGACCAGTAGGTGAACGACATCCCGTTCACCCCGGTCCCCGTGTACTTCAGGAGCTCCTGCAGCCAGATCTTGTCCACGTTCGCGGCCAGGGTGGTGCCGAACTCGCCGATCATGATCGGCGCGATGTTCTGCTTGTAGAGGTAACCCCAGTACTTGTCCCAGATGGCCGGCAGGTTGGCGGGGTAGTCGGGGGCGTCGAACCAGGTCTGGTGGTAGACCGAGGTCGCGTAGTCGTGGGGCGAGTAGACCAGGCGGTTGGCCACGTTGAGCCGTACCGGGTACTGGCCCGCCTTCGACAGGTTGCCGCCCCACCAGCCGCAGTCCTCGTCGTTGGTGGGATCGCCGTCCCACACGTTGGACAGGCCGCCGCTCGGACAGCTCACGCCCTCCACGAAGATCAGCCAGTTGGGGTTGACCGAAAGGACCGCGTTGCCGGCCCGCTCGGCGGCCAGCCGCCAGTCGCGGGCCTGGTCGCCGCAGCCCCAGCAGGAGCCGGTCGCGTTGGGGTTGGTGCCCTCGGCGTGCGGCTCGTTGTGCAGGTCGGCGCCGATGACGGTGGGGTTGTTCGCGTAGTGCTGGGCCAGCGCCTTCCAGTCGTTGATCCAGGTGCTCTCCGGCGTGGCGGCGACGTACCAGAGCGCGGACTGGCCCGCGGCGGTCGGGCGGTGGCGGTCGAGGATGATCCGCATGCCCTTGCCGCCCGCGTACGCGATGATCTTGTCCAGGATCTGCAGCGGCGACAGGCCGATCAGGTCGGGGTTGACGTAGTCGTTGATACCGGTGGCCGTGGCGCCGGACTTGAGCGCGTCGTTGGAGTACGGCACGCGGATGGTGTTGTAGCCCAGCGCGGCCATCTTGTCGATGTGGCCCTTCCAGGGAGTGCTCGACCACAGGCCGTGGAAGGTCCGGTTGTCGGTCTCCATGCCGAACCAGTTCAGGCCGGTCAGGCGCACGGTCGCGCCCGTGCTGTCAACGATCTTGTTGCCGCTGGTGTGCAGGTAGCCGGTGCCCGTGCCGGCGGCCGCGCCTGCCGGGGCGGCGGTGGTCACCGCGACAGCGACTGCCGCTCCGGCCACCAGCGTGGCCAGGGCGGCCGTCATCGCCTTGGACAAGTGCATGGGGGTGCCTTTCGGAGAGGGAGAACGCGGCGTCATGCTCGGCCGCCGTCTTCACGCTCGTCAACGCACCGTGGGTTCTACGGCTGTGACCAGGCAGAATGCTTGAAAGTTTCACCGGGCAGGCTGGCGCTCGGGAGCGGGGAACAACCGGCGTACGCCGGCGGCCACCCAGATCGTGCCGATCCCGGCGTACAGGGCCAGCAGCGCGGCGCTCGGCGAGCCGAGGACCACGGACGCGACGATCGCGACCACGAGCAGCCCCGTCCAGCCGTACAGCACGCGGCGCCCGCGGGCCGAGCCCGTGTGCGTGGCCTCCTGCACCGGAGTGACCAGCGCCATGAGCGCCGCCCCCGCCATGCCGAGCGCGTCCTGGCCGAGCGCGATGCCCAGCGCGAGCACGCCCACCCCGGCGGCCAGCAGCGCGCAGCTCGCGATGGCCACGCGGGCCTCGACGCCCTCGAACAGCAGCTTGGTCGCCTTCGCGCGGGCCAGCCGCAGCACGGTCACCGCCTCGGCCACCCACGCCGCCCAGTGCAGCACCGCGATGAGGACGAACACGGCGATGAGCGGCGGCACCGCGGGCAGCAGGAGGACCATCCGCCAGCCGCCCAGGAACCGGCCGCGCAGGTTCGACAGGATCCGGTAGAGCGGGTTGCGCTGCTTCAGCGCCGTGACGAGGAGGTCCCTGGCCGGGTCGAAGCCGGGGTCGAGCCGGAGCACCTCGCGGAAGGCCGCGGCGGCCGTCTTCGCGTCGCCGGCGGCCAGCGCCGCGTGCCCGTACGCCAGGTGCGCGGTCTCGCTCTCCGGATCGAGCCGTACGGCGTCCGCGGCGGCGGCCCTGGCCTGCTCCGCCTCCCCGAGCTGGACGTGCGCCATGGCCAGGAGGCTCACCAGGTCCGACTCCTGCGGATCGATGGCCAGCCCCCGGCGGGCCGCCTCGACCACCTGGCGGTACTGGCCCAGCCGCAGGTGGGCGCGGGCCAGCAGCTCCCAGGTCGACGCCGACTCGGGGTTGTGCGCCAGCGACGTCTCGGCGGCGGTGACGGCCAGGTCCGGCCGCTGGATGCGGAGGTAGACCTGCCCGGCCATGTAGTGCGGGTACGACTGGTCGGGCGCCAGCCGTACCGCCTCCTGGGCCGCGGACACGGCCTCGGCGGTCCTACCCTGCTGGACGAGGGCCAGGCCGAGCAGCGAGAACGCGGTGAAGTGCTCGGGCATGACAGCGAGCACGCCGCGCAGCTCCCGCTCCGCGTCGGCCGGGCGGCGCATCTGCAGCAGCGTGCCCGCCCGCTGGATCGACTCGCGTGGGTTCACCGCTTGCCCTTGATCCAGGGCATCAGCTCGTCCCACGCGCCGGACTCGTTGGCGTGCAGCACGTAGTTGCGCGCGGTGGCCAGCCACTCGCGCACAGCGGTGGGCCTGGTGACCTGGGCGACGGCCAGCAGGTCGTGGGTGTTCATCGGGATGGGCCGGCCGGCGCTGATCGACTGCTGGAGCTTGACCTCCACCGCGCGGTCCACCACGCCCTTCAGGTCCGCGCCGACGAAGTGGTCGGTCACCCGCGCCACCGCGTCGAAGTCCATCTCGGCCAGCGGCTTGTCGCGGCAGAGGAGGCGCAGGATGGCCGCGCGAGCCGACGGGTCGGGCGGCGGCACGAACACGAGCTGGTCGAAGCGGCCAGGGCGGCGGAACGCCACGTCGATGTACCAGGGAGCGTTCGTGGCGGCCAGCACCAGGACGCCCTCGTTGGCGTCCTGGTCCACGCCGTCGAGCTCGGCCAGGAACTGGTTGACCAGCTGCCGGGTGTGGGCCTGGCGCATGTCGGAGCGGCGCGCGGCCAGCGCGTCCACCTCGTCGAAGAACAGCACGCACGGGCGGTTGCGGCGGGCCAGTTCGAACGTGGCGCGCAGGTTGCGCTCGCTCGACCCCACGTACATGTCGAGGATGTCGGACAGGCCGACGTTGACGAACGACGCGCCGAGCTCGCCGGCCGCGGCCCTGGCCAGGTGGGTCTTGCCCGCTCCGGGCGGGCCGTACATCAGGACGCCGCCGCCGGCGCGCTTGCCGTACGCGGCGAACAGCTCGGGCTGCTGGAGCGGCAGCAGCAGCTTCACCCGCAGCGCCTCCTTGACCTCGTCCATCCCGGCCACGTCGGCGAAGGTGACCTTCGACTTCTCCACCTCCGCGCCGGAGGGCGCGTCCGCCGGGGTCGTCGCGTACGGGGCGGGCGCCGCGGGCACGGACGGGGCGACCGGGGTGGTCAGGCGGGCGGCCAGCTCGGGGTCGGCGACGGACGCGTCACGGGAGACCGCCTCGTGGTAGCGGTAGGCCGCCCGGCCGAAGTCGCCCTCGCCGAGCAGGGCCCTGGCCGCGAGCACGCCCATCCGCGGCGGGTAGCCGGGCGAGGCCAGGAACGGCTCCAGCGCCGAGAGCGCCGCGCCGTGGGCGCTCTGCCGGACGAACGCCTCCGCCAGCCCCGCCGAGATGTCCGGGTCCTTGGGCGCGAGCAGGAGCGCGGCGCGGAACTCGGCCTCGGCGTCGGCCAGGTACCCCTTGGTCAGCAGCTGCTCGGCGAGATGCCGGCGGAGCGGGAGGTTGTCCGGAGACAGGCGGGCCGCCTCGCGTAGTGCCTGGAGGCCGGCATCGTCGGGCACGTGCCTGGTCCCTTCTGTCGCAGGATTCGGTCGTACTAAAACTACGCAGATTACCCTCTCGCGAGCCGGGCGAGAGTAGTCCTGGCTCTACCGCCGGTTCTCGCCTCAGCGCCCGTGTGCGCGGGCGCGCCCGCCGCTTGGATCGGTGGCATGACGATCACGCACACGCTTCCCGGGCGCTGGGTCGAGGGCGCCGGGCTGGTGCTCGGCCCGTCGCTGCTGCTCGCCGGGGTGCTCATCCGGGCGGGCGAGGGCGACTTCTTCCCCGACCAGCTCGCCGCCTACGCCGCCCACCCGGAGCGGATGGTCCTGTCCTACAGCCTGTACGCCGCCGGGGTCGTGCTCCTGTGGCCCGCGGTGACCTCGCTGGCCCGCCTGATCAGGACCTCGCACCCCGGCTGGGCGCAATGGGGCGCCACGCTGGTGGTCCTCGGCCTTTTCGGACGGGTCTTCCACGCCGGGGTGAGCCACCTGGCCTTCCACCTGGTGGACGCCCTCGGCCTGGCGTCGGCCCAAAAGGCGGTCAGCGCGACTTACGGCGCCTTTCACGTGTTCAAGGCGGTCAACGTCTGCATCATGGCCGGCTGGATCGTGCTCGCCGTCGGCGCCTACCGCGCCAGGGCGCTCGGCGTGATCCGGTGCGTCTGCCTGGCGCTGGCGGCAGGGCTGCCGCTCGGCGTGCTCAAGGGCAGCAGCGACCCGATCTCGCTGGTCGCGCTGGCCGGGCTGGCGGTCGCGTTCGTGCCGCTGGGCGTCGCCGTGCTGCGCGCCGGCCCCGCTCCCAGGTGGTGGGCCGCCGCCCTGGTCGTGGCGCTGATCCCGGCCGCGTTCTTCTTCGGGCTGTCCGGCTGAGCGCGGCTACTGGACAGGAACCTGGAGGTCGCGGAAACTCCCGATCTTGACGCTCATTGTCGTGGCGCTGTCGGGCAGCTCGAACAGCCCCCAGAACTCCTTCTCCGCGCCCGGCCCGAACTTCGTGGTGCTGAGCCGCACTCCGGACACATCCGTGCAGGCGCAGTACGCGTCCACGCCGCCGCTCTCCGCCGGCACCTGGAGGCGGCCGGGCAGGTACCGCCTCCTGGCGGCCACGTCGGTGAGCCGCACGTTGAAGGCCGCGCGATATTTGAACGACATCCAGTCCTGCGCCTGGTGCAACTCGTTGAACCAGGCCTCGGCGGACCCATCGTTCTTGATCCGGTAGGTCAGCAGCCCGAGGCCGCCGGTGAGCCGGCGCAGCCCCGTCACCTTCATGGAGATCGGCTGGCCGTTCGCCTTCCCCGTGCCGGTCAGCCCGGTCGCGCCCGGAGCGTCGGTCGCGGCCGGCTGCTCGGCTGCGGCGACCTGCGGCCTGGCGAACGTCACCGTGACCCGCCGGTTGCGCCGCCTGCCCTCGTCGGTGTCGTTGCCGTAGAGCGGGCGACGGGAGCCGTACCCCTTGGCCTGGAAGCCGACGCCCTGCCTGGTGACGAGCGCGGACAGCGCCTTGCGCACGGCCTCGGCGCGACGCGTCGAGAGCGGGTCGTTGATGGCGTTGTCGCCGGAGGAGTCCGCGTGCCCCTCCACCCGTACGGACGAACCGGACGAAGCGTCGACCAGCTTGGCGGTACGCGCGAGCACGGCCCTGGCCTTGGCGGTGAGCGTCGCCTTGTTCAGCGCGAAGAGCACATCCGCGGAGAGGCTGACCTGGAGGTCCCTGCCGTCGTCGGCCGTCTCCTCCGATCCGTCCAGCGACTCCGACGGCGTCACGAGCGGGCGGACGACGGTGGTGACGGGCTCGGCGTCCGGATCGGGGATCGTCGTGCCGGGCGGCGTGACCGGCGGCTCGTCGCTGATCGGCACGTCCGGCATCGGTGGGCCCACCGGGGTGACGACCGTGGCGGCGGCGGGGTTTCCCGAGGGGGCGGGCATGACGGCGTACACGTTGATCGACTCGCCGGGGTCGATGAAGTAGGCGAGGCCGTCGCGGTCCTGGTCGGTGCACAGGCAGGGGAAGTCGGCCGGTTTGTACGGCAGGATCCAGGCCCGGGCCGGCGCGTCGAGCACGCCGATGCCCGAAGCCCAGCGGATCTCCCCCAGCGGGCGGGTGTTGTCGCCCATCTCGCCCGTCCACGGCAGCTTCTTGTCCGCTCCCGTGTTGGTGAGCCTGAGCTGAGCCACCAGGTGCTTGGCCTTGACCCGGTTCAGCCCGACGACCTCGACCTTGAGGTCGGGGGTCATGGTGCTGCGCGTCTCCGCCAGCGCCGGGCGGGTGTCCTGGGGCGTCCCGTTCGGGCTCGCGGCGGCGGTGGTCGAAGGGGGAGTACTGGGGGTGGGGGCAGGGGTCTGCTGCGCGCAGGCCGACGCCATGAGCAAAGCGACGAATGGGGGGATAATCCGATAACTCACCGGATGATCCTGTCGTACTCTCCGTCCGAATATCGGCATTACGGCTGGGCGAGAAGCTTGACGATCGCGACGACGCCGATGCAGACGATCACGCCGCGCAGGATCGGGGCGGGCAGCTTGCGGCCCAGCCGCGCGCCGAGGAAGCCGCCGATCGCCGAGCCCGCCGCCACCAGCAGCACGGCCAGCCAGTCGACGTCCGCGACCAGGATGTACAGGACGGCGGCGGTGAAGTTGACCAGCAGGGCGAGCACGTTCTTGGCCGCGTTGATGCGCTGCAGCTCCTCGTCCAGCATGATGCCCATCAGGCCGATGAGCAGGATGCCCTGGCCGGCGCCGAAGTAGCCGCCGTAGGCGCCGGCGGCGAGCGTGCCCAGCCACAGCCAGGGCCCGCCGTGCGCGCGTCCGGGCCGGGTGGACAGCAGGCGGCTCAGCCTGGGCTGGATGAGGACCAGCGCGCAGGACAGGGCGATCAGCACGCTGACGATCATGTTGAAGCTGCTCTCGGGCAGGGTGAGCAGCAGCAGCCCGCCGGCCAGCGAGCCGATGACAGAGGCCGGGGCCAGCCTGAGCAGCCGCTCCCGCTGGCCCTTCAGCTCGGGCCGGTAGCCCATGACGCCGGAGAGGCCGCCGGGGACCAGGCCGATGTTGTTGGAGACGTTCGCCGTGATCGGCGGCAGGCCGACGGCCAGCAGCGTGGGGAACGTGATCAGCGACCCGGAGCCGACGACGGTGTTGATGGCCCCGCCCGCCACCCCGGCCGCCAGCACCGCGACCATCTCCAGTGGTGTCATGCTCGGAACTCTAGGACACATCTCTCTTACTAAGACAAATCAGTCCAGGATGTGGGATCAGATGGAGATCACGACCTTGCCGGACGCGTGGCCCTCCTCCTGGTAGCTGACGGCCGCCGGGATCTCCGCGAACGGGTAGGTCCGGTCGATCACCGGGTGGATCTCGCCGCCCTCGATCAGCTCGGCCAGCGTCATGAGGTTCTGCCTGGTCTCCGTGCAGGGCACGACCTGCGTCACGACCACCCGCTGGGACACGAACAGCCCCGCGATGACCGTCGCGAACACGTGGCTCGCGGGCTGGAACCAGCGGCCGGCCGGGCCGCCGACGAGGACGTGGGTCGCCTTGCGGGTCATCACCCGCCGGCAGGCGGAGCCGGAGCGGCTGCCCGCGATGTCCAGCAGCAGGTCGTAGCGCCGCCCGCTCCGGGTGAAGTCCTCCTTGGTGTAGTCGACGACCTCGTCGGCGCCGAGCGACCTGACCAGGCCCACGTTCCTGGAGCTGCACACGCCGGTGACGTGCGCGCCGAACACCTTGGCGAGCTGGACGGCGAACGTGCCCACGCCGCCGGAGGCCCCGTTGACGAGGACGCGCTCCCCGGGCTGGACGCGGCCGTCGTCGCGCAGGGCCAGCAGGGCGGTGCCGGCCGCCATCGGCACCGCCGCCGCCTCCTCGAACGAGACGTTCCTCGGCTTGAGCGCCAGCTCGCTCTCCGGCACGCACACGTACTCGGCGAAGCCGCCCCGCTTGGGCATCGCGTACACCTCGTCGCCGGGCCGGAACCCGGTCACGTCCTTGCCGACCGCCTCCACCTCCCCGGCCACGTCGGCGCCCAGGACGCTGAACCGCGGGGCGCGCAGCCCCGGGCCGCCGCCGCCCATCACGCGGGCGACGTACGGCTCGCCGCGCAGGAAGTGCCAGTCGTAGGGCTGGACGGAGGTGGCGCGCACCCGGACCAGTACCTCATCGTCGCCGGGAACGGGCTGGTCGATGTCGGTCAGGACGAGGGGTGAGCCGTACGCGGGAAGGACGAACGCTTTCATGGCTTTCTCCTTGTGGGGGACTCGCGACCAGTGTCGCCAGACCCGCCACGCCCGCTCTACGGCCGAAAGTACGACCTCTTCCCTGGCCGATCGGCCCGATCAGAGCCTGACGCGCTTGGTCTCGTACGCCCACATGGCGATCTCGACGCGGTTGCGGACGCCGAGCTTGAGCATGAGGCTCGCGATGTGGCTCTTGACCGTGCTGAGAGAGATGTGCAGCTCGTCGGCGATCTCGTTGTTGGTCCGCCCGCGGGCCACGGTGGCCAGGATCTCCTCCTCCCGGGTGGTCAGCGCCTCGCGGGGCTGCGCCGGCGGCGTGGCGCGCCCGGAGTAGGCGAAGTTCTGCAGCAGCCGGGCCGTGATGTTGGGGGCGATGAGCGCGTCGCCGTCGGCCGCCGCGCGGACGGCCTGGGCGAGCAGGTCCGGGCCGGCGTCCTTGAGCAGGAAGCCGCGGGCGCCGGCCCTGAGGGCGGCGTAGACGTACTCGTCGAGGTCGAAGGTGGTGATGACGACGACGGCGAGCGGATCCGCGACGCCCGGCCCGGCCAGGCGGCGGGTGGCCTCGATGCCGTCGAGGCGGGGCATCCGGATGTCGAACAGGCACACGTCGGGACGCAGCCGCTGCGCCAGCTCGACGGCCCGCCGCCCGTCGCCGGCCTCGCCGACGACCTCGATGCCGGGCTGCGCGTCGAGGATCATCCTGAGCCCGGTGCGGGCGATCTCCTGGTCGTCCGCGACGATCACCTGGATGTCGCGGTCCTGGGCGGTCACGTCGCCGCCCCGGCGCGGGGGAGCACGGCGGTCACGGTCCAGCCGCGGCCGGGGTCGGGGCCGGCCTCGCAGGTGCCGCCGAGCAGGCCGGCGCGCTCGCTCATCCCGATGAGCCCGTAGCCGGGCATCGGGTTCGCGGAGCTCGTCTCGCCGTCGTCGCTGACGAGCAGGCGCACCGACGTGTCGTCGGCGGCGACGTGGATCCGGATGCGGGTGGCGTGCCGGGCATGCCGCCGGGCATTGGTGACCGACTCCTGCGCGATGCGGTAGATCGCGGCGTCGACCGCCGGAGGCAGGTCGTCGAGGTTGCCCAGCATCTCCACCTCCACGGACGGGCCGAGGCGGACGCGCCCGGCGAGCTCTTCGAGATCGGTGATCCGCCGGCCGGGCGCCAGGTCCGCCGGCTCGTTGCGGCGCAGGACGCGGACCATGGCACGCATCTCGGCAAGGGTACGCGACGCCTCCGCCTCGATCACGCGGAGCGCGTCGATGGCGGCCTCCGGCTTCG
This sequence comes from Nonomuraea sp. NPDC049625, assembly GCF_040675285.1. Classification (NCBI taxonomy): domain Bacteria; kingdom Bacillati; phylum Actinomycetota; class Actinomycetes; order Streptosporangiales; family Streptosporangiaceae; genus Nonomuraea; species Nonomuraea sp. NPDC049625. Next base: position 207,403 of record NZ_JBFAOQ010000015.1, read on the forward strand.
AGGGCGCCGTGGCCAGGCCCGCCTGCGCCCGGATCGCCATGGCGGAGACGTGGTGGGCGACGATGTCGTGCAGGTCGCGGGCCAGCTGCTCGCGTTCGAGCAGCTTGACCTGGTCGAGCTCGCGCATCCGCGCCCTGGCCCGGAACCGGAACGCCGCCCCCAGCGCGACGGCCGAGAAGATGACGGCGAACGCGCCGACCGCGTCGGACGGGGCGAGGTCGTAGAAGGACGCCGAGACGCCGACGGACAGGAGCATGATCCCGAAGCCGAGCACGATCTCGTGCCCCGACCCCCACCGGTAGAGCGCGTACACGATGATCAGCAGGAACGCCATCGTGTACGTCTCGGCACGGTGACCGCCCGTCGCCAGCGGGGCCAGCATCGTGGTGACGAAAGGGATCGCGAGCATCAGCAGCGGCCTGGTGCGCCGCCAGAGCAGCGTGAACACCAGCCCGACCGTGACGGTCACGGAGACGGCCCGCCACGGCAGGTCGGGGCGGACGACCCCTTCGAGCACCGCGAGCGGCACGAGCACCCCTACGAGCGCCCAGTCCCGCCAGACGCGTAACGGAGGATCGGGGGGACGGGGCTCGTTCCACAAGGAGCGAAACACGCCTACATGGTAATCACCCGAGGACCGCGCCGATGGCGGTCATGATCGGGATGGACAGGCCCGTGGTCAGCAGGACCGCGCTGCGGGCCAGACGCCGGGCGGTGTCGTAGTTCACCGCGTACACGTAGATGTTCTGCGCCGTCGGCAGGGCGGCGAAGAGGGTGGCGGCCAGGAGCGCGCTGCCGTCGAGGCCGAGGACCAGGCGCGCGGTCAGGTAGGCGACGGCCGGTTGGACGAAGGCCTTGAGCGTGACCGCGAGGAAGATGTCCTTGCCGACGCCGTTCGCCTCGGGGGCCGCGGGGGTGCGCTGGGAGCCGTACAGGCTGAGGCCGTACGCGACGAGGGCGACGGGCACGGCCGCGCCGCCGAGCAGCTCGACCGGGCGCATGACCAGGACGGGCAGGGAGATCCCGGTGATCGCCAGCACGAGTCCGAGGAGGGAGGCGACCGTGAGGGGGTTGCGGAACGGGAGGAGCAGGGCCGCGCGCACCGAGCGGGCCCCCTTGTCGAGGATGAGGAAGGAGACCGGGGTGAGGACGATCAGCTGGAAGAGCAGGATCGGGGCGACCAGCGCGCCGTCGCCCAGCACGTAGATCGCGATGGGCACGCCCAGATTGCCGGCGTTCACGTACGACGAGGCCAGCGCGCCGATCGTGGCCTCGCGGCGGTCGCGGCCCCAGGCCAGCCGCGCCACCAGTACGTAGACGAGCTGGACGCACGCCACCGCCACCACCTCGGTCAGCAGCACCGGCGAGAAGAGGATGTGGAGGTCCGCCTTGGACACGGTGGCGAACATCAGCGCCGGGGTGGCCACGAAGAAGGCCAGACGCGACAGCACCAGCTCGTCGCTGGCCCGCAGCAGGCCCCCCATCCCGATCAGATAGCCGATCACGGCAACGGACACCAGGGCGGCGAACGCCGCGACAACCCCCGACACTGACCAACCTCCGAAATGGGACGTTGAGCAGCGTATCGGGATGCTTGACCGGCGAAGCGGCGGGTCTACGCTGGGGCGCATGCGAGTAGCGGTGATTGGCGCCAGCGGTCATATCGGCACGTACCTCATCCCCCGGTTGGTCGAAGGCGGACACGACGTCGTGGCCGTGAGCCGGGGCAAGCGAGAGCCCTACAGCCCGCACGGGGCCTGGCAGCGGGTCACCCAGATCACCGCCGACCGCGACGCGGAGGACGCCGACGGCACGTTCGGGCGGCGGATCGTGGAGCTGGAGGCCGACGTCGTCATCGACCTCATCTGCTTCACGGAGACCAGCGCCCGCGACCTGGCGGCGGCGCTGACCGGGAAGGTCCGGCAGTTCCTGCACTGCGGGACGATCTGGACGCACGGGCCGAGCAGCCGGGTGCCGACGACCGAGGACATGCCCAAGCGGCCGCTCGGCGAGTACGGCAAGCAGAAGGCCGCCATCGAGGCCCACCTCCTCGAACGCGCACACCGCGACGGCTTCCCCGCCACGATCATCCACCCGGGCCACATCACCGGCCCCGGCTGGGTGCCGGTCAACCCGGCGGGCAATGTCGATCCGGCCGTGTTCCAGACGCTGGCCGACGGCGGCGAGCTGGCGCTGCCGAACTTCGGCCTGGAGACCGTCCAGCACGTGCACGCCGACGACGTGGCGCGGCTGTTCGTGGACGCCATGGTCAACCCGTCGGTCTCCGTCGGCGAGAGCTTCCACTCCGTGGCCACCAGCGCTCTGACGCTACGCGGTTACGCCGAGGCGGTGGCCGGCTGGTTCGGGCAGGAGGCGCGCCTGACGTTCCTGCCGTGGGAGCGGTGGCGGGAGACGGTGCCGGAGCGGGACGCGCAGATCACGCTCGACCACATCTCCTACAGCCCCCACTGCAGCATGGAGAAGGCCGAGCGGCTGCTGGGGCACCGGCCCCGTTACGCGCCGCTCGAGGCCATCTCCGAGGCGGTCGACTGGCTGGTCCGGGCGGGCACCATCACCCGCTGAGGCCGGTCCGGGGCCTCACCTCGCGCTGATCTCGTACGTACGGGTGACCGCCACGAGGTCGCCGTCCTCCCGGGTCGCCGCCACCACGCCCTTCGGCCTCGGGACGAATCCGGGCACCCGCTGGAGCCCGTCGGTCTCCGCGACGGCGGTCAGCCGGAACCGGTCCGCCCCCGGGACCCGCAGCGAGATCTCCGCTCCCGTGTCAGGCAGGCCGCGGAAGCGGATCTCGCCCGGCCACGTGTTGGAGCGGACCCCGGTGACGTCGACGCTCACCGGGGTCAGGCCGTCGGCGGCGGCCGTCGCCGCGGCGATCGGGCGCTCGACCCGCAGCGTGACCGAGCGCGCCGCCCTGCCGGCGGTCACGCGGAGCCGGACCGTGTCGCCGTCGCGGCCGAGCACGGTCACCCGGGGTTCGGCGGCGCCGGCCGCCGCCGGTGCCCGTCCCGTCCAGAGGGAGGTGCCGCGGGCGTAGCCGGGGGGCAGCGGCGTGGTGTCGTGGCCGGACACGTACCTCCTGGTCCAGGCGGGCGGCTCCGCGTCGGCGCTGACCCAGTTGGCGGTCCTGGTGCCGGCGTCCATCACGTACGCGAGGTGCGTGCGCAAGGGGTTGGCCGGGTCGAAACCGTCCCGGGCCAGGCCGATCGGCACCAGCAGCACCGCGAGCCCGGCGGCGGCGAGCGGGACCAGGGACTGCCTGCGCTCCGGCAGGCACAGCTCGGCGATCGGCAGCACCGTCAGCCCGAAGACCGCCAGCACCAGCGCGGGCACCCCGCCGAGCGCGAGGCCCATCCCGTCGAACGCGGTCCTGGCCAGGGCGGGCAGCAGCGCCGCCGCCACGACCGCGCCCAGGGTCACCGCCGTCACCTGGAGCACCGCCACCTGGCGGGCCGCTCCGCGCAGCAGGATCGCGGCCGTCCCGCCGAGCGCGCAGAACAGCGCGGGCAGCGTCAGCACGTACGACATGCCCGGCGCGACCTGGGCGCACAGCAGGCCGAGCGCGGCCGGCCAGGCCAGCGCGCCGACGGCCAGCGCCGCGGGGCCGAGGCGGCGGCGCAGCGGCAGGTACCAGCAGAGCAGCGCCAGTGCGGCCAGGACCACGACGGCCGCCTGGAACGCCTGCGGTCGGTGCAGCAGCCCGCCCATCCCGTCGTACGCGGGCCGCCAGGCCACCAGCACCTCCCACAACCCCTGGGCCAGGGCCGCCGCGAGCAGCAGCGGCACGACCCCCGACACGGCGGCGACGGCGAGCCGGGGCAGGCTGAGCAGCCGCCTTCTCCGGGCCAGCACCGCCAGCCCCGCGACCGCCGCCGCCGCGAGCCCGGCCAGGGGCCAGACGAGCGCGTTCGGGTACGTGACCATGGTCCCGAAGATCCGGAAATAGGTGAGGTCGTGGTCGGCGTCCAGCGTTTCGAGGTCGGCGCCGCCGAGCGCGCGGGTCAGCGCCAGCATGTTCGAGCCGTGGTGCTGCAGGCTGCCCCGGTCGAGGTGGGCGAGGGAGTCGTCGGCGGTGTGGTAGCGGGAGGAGCCCTCGATGTAGGCGAAGTTCATGCCGGTGAAGCCGCTCTCGGCCATCGGGGTGAAGTCGGTGTTGTTCGGGAGCAGCCGGTACAGCTCGCCCAGCGTGGAGTCGCCGCGCGGGTGCGGCACGGCGTCGGCGAACGTCTCGACCAGCCCGGCGTTGTTCCTGGACGTCTGGAACATCAGCGACGGCCCGCTCACGCCCCGGGCCTCCCAGTTGAGCAGCACCCCGCCCTTGCGGCCCAGCGGGTGCTCCCTGACGAACGCCTCGGCGCCCAGCACGCCGTCCTCCTCGCCGTCCGACATCAGCAGCACGAGGTCGTTGCGGAGCGCGGTGCCCTTGAGCGCCCGTACCGTCTCCAGCATGGCCGCGACCGCGGCGGCGTCGTCCGAGGCGCCCGGGCCCATGGCCGCGGAGTCGTAGTGCGCGGCGATCACCACCGTCCCGGTCGGGTCGCTGCCCTTCGCCGTGGCCACGATGTTGTCCACCTGCCCGAACGACGCCAGCCCGGCCGACGTGTTCGCGCCGATGGCCCGCTGCACCCGCACGTCGAGCCCCGCCGCGCGCAGTTGCCCGGCGAGGTAGTCCCTGGCCCGCTCACCGGCCCGGCTGCCGATCGGGCGCGGCTCGGTGGCGAACCTCTCCAGGTGGCGCAGCGCCCGCTCCGCGCTGAACTCCCCGTCCGGCGCCGAGGCGGGCAGGGGCTGCATGGTGCTGTCCGCCATGGCGGTCAGCATGATCACGCCGGCCAGCGCGAGCAGGGCGCACAGCCCCGCCAGCGCCCGGCGGGGGACATCGAACAACTTTCCCGTCATGGCCAGGAACGCTAGGTACGCGGGCCATGGCGGCGGAATGATGCGCGTGCCCGGATCGACCTGCGGTTTTCCGCAGGTCTACCAGGCCACCTCCAGGGAGCTCATGCCGTACACGATGTGGGAGGAGCGGAAGTCCGCGGCGCCCGCCTCGCGCAGGCCCGGGAAGCGCTGGAGCAGCGCCGGGAAGGCGATCCGCAGCTCCATGCGCGCCAGCGGGGCGCCCAGGCAGTGGTGGATGCCGTGGCCGAAGGCGACGTGGCCGGGGGCGCCGCGGGAGATGTCGAACGTGCTCGCGTCGGACATGAGGGCGGGGTCGCGGTTCGCGGCGGGCAGGGCGCAGAGGACCAGCTCGCCGGGCTGGATGGTACGGCCGCTCAGCTCGACCTCCGCCGTCGCGACCTTGGTCGTGCCCGAGTTGACGATGCTCAGCCAGCGCAGCAGCTCCTCCACCGTGGCGTCGATGCGCTCGGGCTCCTTCCTGAGCAGTTCGAGCTGCTCGGGGTGGCGCAGCAGGGCCAGGGTGCCCAGGGCCAGCATGTTGGAGGTGGTCTCGTGGCCCGCGAACAGCAGCAGGCTGCCGATGCCGACGAGCTCGTCCGTGGTCAGGTCGTCGCCGTGCTCGCGTACCAGCATGCCGAGCAGCTCCTCGCCCGGGTCCTGCTGGATCCGCTGGACCAGGGCCTCCATGTACGCGCGCGCCTCGAACTGCAGCCCCAGCCGCTCCTCGCCGGGCACCGACAGGTCGAGCATCCTGCTGGTGCGGCGCTGGAAGCCGTCCCGCTCCTCGTACGGGACTCCGAGCAGCTCGCAGATGACCAGCGACGGGATCGGCAGCGAGAACGACGTGACCAGGTCGGCCGGCGAACCGGCGGCCTCCATGGCGTCCAGGTGGTCGTCCACGATGCGCCTGATCCGGGGCTCCAGCCGCTGCATCCGCCGGTTCGTGAACTCGGGGGTCAGCATCCTGCGCAGCCGCGTGTGCTCGGGCGCGTCCACGCCGAGGAGGTTGCCCGCCTGGATCTTGGCTAACTGCTCGGGGGTCATCTCGGGCGCTCCGGGGAGGCGCGCCACCGTCTGCTGGGCGATCCTGAACCGTTCGGCGTCGCCGAGGACCTCGCGGACCTCCGCGTACCTGGTGACGAGCCAGACGTCCAGGCCGAACGGGGTCGTGATGCGCCTGATCCCCTCCTCCTCCCTGAGCGCCGCCAGCTCGGGAGCCGGGTCGAACCCCACCCGCCGCATGTGCAGCGGCATCGTCGAGGACTCGGTCATGCAAACCCCTTGATGATCGTCGGTTGAGGCGTAAACCGTAACAACCCCCCAAGCCGGTCTCCAGTGCGCCCGCGCGGGGGTTGCGGTGGTGCGGGGGAAGGGACAGCATGCCCCTGTGGATGTGCCCGTGTTGGTCGCCGGAGGCGGGCCCGTGGGGCTGGCGGTCGCGGTGGAGCTGGCGTACCAGGGCGTGAGGTGCCTGGTGGTCGAGCCGCGCGAGGAGGTGTCGTGGCTGCGGCCCCGCGCGAAGACGACGTCGGCGCGGTCGATGGAGCTGCTGCGGAGATGGGGCCTGGCGGAGCGGGTGCGGGAGCGCGCCCCGCTGGCGGTCGCGTGGTCGGACCAGGCGGTGTTCGTCAGCAGCCTGCTCGGACGGGAGGTCACCAGGATCGGCGGGTGCTTCGGGCTGGACCTGGTGGGCTCCGAGCTGGCGGCCGAGCCGGGCCAGCAGGTGCCGCAGCCGCTGGTGGAGGAGGTGCTGCGGGAGGCCGTCGGCGACGCGCTGCTGACCGGATGGCAGGTGGCCGGGCTGCGGGAGGACGCCGACGGGGTGTCGGTGCGCATCGCGTCCGCCACGGGCGAGGAGCGTGAGGTACGCGCCCGGTACGTGGTCGGCTGCGACGGCCCGCGCAGCGTGACCAGGGCGGCCATCGGCGCCCGCTACGAGGGCCGCCAGGACGCCAGGCCCAACTTCAACATCGTCTTCCGCGCCCCCGGCCTGGCCGAGCGGATGCCGCACGGCCCCGCCGTGCACTACTGGGTGCTGAACCCCGCCCAGCCCGGCATCGTCGGCCGCCTCGACCTGGAGGACACCTGGTGGTGCATCGCCCAGGGCGTCCCCGCCGCCGGCGCTGATCCGATGCGGCTGGTCCGCAACCTGGCGGGTGCCGACGTCAAGGCGGAGATCCTGGCCACCGACCCGTGGACCGCGCGGATGCTGCTGGCCGACCGGTACGCGAGCGAGCGCGTGTTCCTGGCGGGCGACGCGGCGCACCAGAATCCGCCGTACGGCGGACACGGGTTCAACACCGGGATCGGGGACGCGGTCAACCTCGGCTGGAAGCTGGCCGCCGTACTGCACGGATGGGCGCCCGCCACGTTACTGGCCACCTACGAGACCGAGCGCCGCCCGGTGGCCGCCGACACCATCGAGGCCGCCGCCGCGAACATGGCCACCCTCGCCCCCGAGCTGGCCGACCCGGCGCTGATGGGGGAGGAGGCCGAGTTCGAGAAGGTGCGGCCCGCCGTGGCGGAGGCGGTGCGCAGGACGAAGGACAGCGAGTTCCACAGCCTGGACCTGGTGCTCGGCTACACGTACGAGGGCTCGCCCGTCGTCGCCGAGGGCACCGGGGAGCGGCTGCCGCACCGGTGGCTGGCACCCGGCGTGTCCCTGTACGACCGGCTGGGCCGGGGCTTCAGCGTGGTCGGGGACCAGCGCCTGCCGGGGGCCGTGGCGCTGGCCGAGCAGGCGCGGGAGCTGGGGGTGCCGCTGCGGGCCGTGGATCTGCCGGGCGTGCCCCTGACGCTGGTCCGCCCCGATCAGCACGTGGCCTGGCGCGGCGAGCACCCCGACGACGCCATGAGGCGGGCGCTCGGTCACGGCCCTTCCGTCAGCAGCCGCCCTTGAGGACGGCTCTGCGTACGAGGATGCATTGGGGCCCGTTGGCGTTGTTGTTGCTGCTTCCGTTGATGGTGTTGCCGGTGTTCACGGAGCCGTTCGCGTTCTCGAAGTTGCCGCTGTTCACCTGCCGGCCCACGCTCCGGTAGTTGCCGCTCTTCCAGGAGTTGCCGCTGTCCTTGGGGATCCCGTGCCCGAGAGCGGGAAAGGCGGGCGCCAGCGGCAACATCAGCGCGAGCTGCGCCGCGACCACCCCGGTTCGCCGTCTGAAGGTCGTCATCGAAGATCACCGGGAAATGGACTGGGAGCCGTTGGCGTTGTTGCCGCCGTTGATGGTGTTGCTGCTGTTCACGGCGCCGTTCGCATTATCGAAGTTGCCGCTGTTGATGGGATTTCCCTCATTGTGGTAGTTCCCGCTGTTGGTGGAGTTCCCGCTGTTCTCCGCGCCGTTCACGCACTTGGTCGGAGAATTGGGCGACGGCGAGTTGTAGGCGATCAGTCGATTTCCGCAGAAAACGCCGGGAAGCGCTCTGAGTACCGTACCGAGATCCGCGCCGACCAGCTCGGTGAGCAGGGAGCTTCCGTCGGGCGGCGGCGCGGCCGACGCGGCGGCCGGGGCCAGCAGCACACCGCACCCGAACGCGAGGCCCGCAACAATCCGTACGAATGCCCTCAATGCGCTGCCCGCCATTTCTCACGACATGATCCACTGAAACGTAGCACCGGGGGACGGCTCATCACGGAAAGCCCTCCAAAGGGTCGCGATAACTCGGCGCAAAAACTACTTCCGGGTCCGGCCCGGCGGCAGGCTGAGCGTGAACACCGTGTTCCCCGGCTCGCTGCGTACCTCGACCCGCCCGTCGTGGGCCGCCGTGACCGCCGACACGATGGCCAGGCCCAGCCCGCTGCCGCCGGCCAGCCGGGAGCGCGACCCGTCGCCCCGCGCGAACCTGCCGAACACGTGGGGGAGCACGTGTCCGGGAATGCCCGGCCCGTCGTCCGCGACCTCGACGCTCACCCGCTCCCCGAGCCGGACCGTCGCGGTGACCGTGGTGCCGGGCGGGGTGTGGGTACGGGCGTTCGCGAGGAGGTTGGTCACCACCTGGTGCAGGCGGTCGGCGTCCCCCAGGACCAGGGCGGGCTGGTCGGGCAGGCTGATCAGCCAGCGGTGGCGGGGCGCGGCCGCGTAGGCGTCGCCGACCGCGTTGACCACGATCGGCGACAGGTCCAGCTCCACCCGCTCCAGCGGGCGGCCCGCGTCCAGCCTGGCCAGCAGCAGCAGGTCCTCCACCAGCGTGGCCATCCGGCCCGCCTCCGAGCGGATGCGGCCGAGCGCGTGCTCCGTCTGCGGCCCGTGCCACTCGCCGCTTCGCCTGGTCAGCTCCGCGTAACCGACGATGGAGGCCAGCGGCGTGCGCAGCTCGTGGCTGGCGTCGGCGATGAAGCGCCGCAGCCTCGTCTCGCTCTCGTGCCGCACCGCGAGGGCGGTCTCGACGTGCCCGAGCATGCGGTTGAGCGCGCCGCCCACCTGCCCGACCTCGGTGTGCGGGTCGGTGTCCACCTCGGGCACGCGGGACAGGCGCACGACGTCCCCGGTGGCCAGCGGCAGCTCCGACACCCTGGAAGCAGTGGCCGCGAGCCGCCCGAGCGGGCGTACGGCACGGCGTACGAGCAGGGTGCCGGCGGCCGCCGTCAGCGCGACGCCCGCCAGCGTGACGGCGGCCTCCACCACGACGAGCCTGGTCAGCATGGAGTCCACAGCCGTCATGGGCAGCCCGGTGACCAGCACGTCGCCGTCGGGCGTACGGGCGGAGGCCATCCGGTAGGCGCCCAGCGGACCGAGGTCGACCGTCACGGGCTCGCGGGTGACGGCGGCGAGCGACGGTGGCGCGGGCAGCTCCCGCACGGTGGAGATGCCGGTCAGCACGGCGGCCCGCCGCACCACCCCCTGGCGGATCCGCGCGCCGAACGTGCCCTCGGCCTGACCGGGCGACAGCAGGAACGACACCTCCCGGGCCTGCGGCGGCGGGTCGTCCCGCTGCGCCGCCGCGCTGGTCGAGCGCCGGGCGGCCGAGGTGACCTGGCTGTCGAGCCGGTCGGTGAGGAAGTCGTGGAACAGCAGCGTCGTCGCGGTGGCGATGACGGCGCAGACGGTGACCAGCAGCGCGATCGAGGAGACCACCAGCTTGGTCTCCAGCGACATCGTCATCCGGCGGGTCGGAGCGTGTAACCCACCCCGCGCACGGTGTGGATCATCGGCTGCCGCTGCGCGTCGATCTTGCGCCGGAGGTAGGAGATGTACAGCTCGACGACGTTGCTCTGGCCGCCGAAGTCGTAGGCCCACACCCGGTCGAGGATCTGCGACTTGCTGAGCACCCGGCCCGGGTTGTGCATGAGGAAGCGCAGCAGCTCGAACTCCGTCGGCGTGAGCCTGATCTCCTTGCCGTCCCGCCGTACCTGGTGGGTCTCCTGGTCCAGCGTGAGATCGCCGACCACGAGCCCGGCGTCGGCCCGCGCCTGGGCCGCGCCCGAGCGGCGCAGCAGGCCCCGCAGCCTGATGACGACCTCCTCCAGGCTGAACGGCTTCGTGACGTAGTCGTCGGCGCCGGCCCGCAGGCCGACGAGCCGGTCCTGGAGCGAGTCCAGCGCGGTCAGGAACAGGATCGGCACGCCCGGCAGCACCGCGCGCAGCCGGGGAAGGAGCTGGATCCCGTCCATGTCGGGCAGCATGACGTCCAGGACGATCGCGTCCGGGCGGAACCCGCGCGCCGCGCGGATGGCCTCGCTGCCGTTGTGCGCACTGCGGACGTCCCAGGACTCCTGGCGCATGACCATGGAAAGGAGCTCGGTCAGCGGAGGCTCGTCGTCCACGACGAGGATGTTGATCGAGCTGCCGTCCGATCGGCGCACGGGCTCGGACCGGGAGTTCGGGCTGGTCGTGTGCATATTGGTGACGATGACCTCCCTCTATGAAGGTTTGATGATGCCTGCTTGTGAATCGCCTGTGAGCTGCTCCCGGGCGATGCGCGGAAGGGCCCGGCGGCGTGCCGGGCCCTTCCTACGCGCAGCCGTCACCCCTTATTCGGTCAGAAGAGCTTCCCGGACCAGACGTTGGCCGCGGAGGCGTAAACGCTGTAGGTCTCGGCGTCGAAGTACGGCGAGCTGATGTAGTCGACCCGGTCGTTCTCGTCCTGGTCGTAGAACGCGCTGGTCACGCCGTTGAGATAGCCGAGCCGCTTGGCACTGCTGTACTTCAGCAGCCACGGCCCGCCGTCGGCGCCGGCGGTCATGGAGCACTTCAGCCCGACGTGCTCCTCGATCTTCTTGGCGGCCGAGCCCACGGTCTTGGCCGTGGTCGTGCCGTAGCACCACTTGGGCGTGACGCCGGTGAACGGCTTGTTGCCGTCGGGCTGCGCGGCCTGCGGGTAGCCGAACACGTAGTGCGCCTTCTTCAGCGGCTGGTTCCAGGAGATGCCCTGGCCGCCGACGTTGTCGCCCAGCCGCCCCGCGTCCGTGGCGTCGATCACGTGGTACGTGTTCGACGACCGGTCGTAGTAGCCGTGGTCGGCCTTCGTGGTGTCGGTGCCCGGCTTGGCCCGGTCGGCCTCGTACTCGGACCTGGTGACGGTCGAGTCCTTGACGGTCACGCCGTTGTAGACCGAGACGAACGCGTAGTCGCGGTCGTAGTCCTCGTACACGCTGTAGTCGTAGTGCACGAACGCCTGCTTGCCGACGTAGACGCCCCACGGGGCCTTGCCCTGGTAGTAGCCGGGCACGAAGACCCAGTTGTCCATGAGCTGCTCGTCATTGGCGGTGTCGTACACGCAGTGGCCGGCCGTGGCGACCACGTTGGCGTACTTGCCCTGGATGGAGGAGGCCGAGCACCAGCGCTTCTTGCCCGCCGAGTCGACGAAGAAGACCTTGCCGACGGTCTTCGGCAGGTTGACGTTCTTCGACTTGGTGGTGGTCGTGGTGGTGCCGGTCGGGGCGACCGAGCCCGCCTTGGTGTCGGTGGACGGGGTGCCCGTGGAGGTGAGCTTGTCGACGTCGGTGGTGTCCTCCTCGACGTAGGTGGCGGCCTTCAGCGCGGCGCCGTTGTTCTCCAGCCAGTAGGCGGCGATGCCCTTGGCGGTGGTGATGCTGACGCTCTCGGTCGGCTTCACGTGCGGGGCGGCCTGCGCGCCGCCCGCCAGCGAGGCGCCGAGCAGCGCCGTGGCGGCCAGCCCGCCGCCGACGGGGGCGAGGGTGTGCTTGATCTTCAAGGGGATACTCCTTGCTCGTCGCGGGAACGCCATGAGCGTTCGGTGCGTCTGTGAGGCAGGAAGGTATCCCTCTCAGCCCAGCCTTTATGTCCTCCTATGTCCGAATTTAGCTGGCACACAGCTTGCCGTGATCGTTCCGTGATCTCGCGAAGATCGCGTCGCCGCGCCGATTCCCCAAGGCGGCCGCCGATCCTGAGAACGAACCCGGGAAGAATCTGAGAATCGCATAAGAGAAATTATGTGTTGCAGATCACCGACCCCAGGTCGAGGCCACTACCTGCGCTTATCCAATACATAAGGTGAGCACAGGCGTTTCTCAGGTTGGCTCGGCAGGGTGATTGGCGAGGGAAGACCTTCGGGGCTGAATTCAGATGTTCGGCCAGGTCCGTCCCGGATTGGATTCGTATCCAGTGCGCTTCTCCAAGCCTTTCGCCGTGACCCTCGCCAGCGCCGCTCTGCTGACGCTGCCCCTGTCGGGCGCCGCGTTCGCCGACGCCAGGCCGCAGCCGGCGGCCACCGTCAAGGCCCCGCAGCCGACGCACTCGAACCCCGTCACGCCCACTGTTACCCAGGAGCAGTGGGTCAAGGGCCGCGACGACGCTCGCAGGTTCGCGCTCAAGGTCTCCGTCGACCCCGACCGGGTGCGCGCCGGCGATTCGTACGACGTGACGATCGCCGCCAAGGGCCTGCGCTCCGGCACGGCCGTCGTGACCAGCCCCGAGGGCAAGAGCTACCGCGTGACGCTCTCCGACGGCGAGGCCACCAAGACCCTGACCGTGCCGTCCAAGACCAAGCCCGGCAGCAAGACCGTGACCGTCAAGGTCGGCAACAAGACCGCCACGGCCTCCTTCGACGTGGTGGCCCCCCGCCCGCAGCGCCACCACGACCACGACGGCAAGTAGCAGGTGGGCCAGGGGCCACCCACCCGTTGCCCGTCTGGATGGTGGGCCCGCTGACACCCGCCCCGGGACAAAGGGCTTCGCCGGAGGCGCTTCGCGCAGGGGCTCAGACGCCCCTATTCAGGCGCCTCCGGCGCACCCCCCGCGCCTCCCGCGCCATCGGTCGCGCCCGTTGACCGGTTGGATAGTGGGCCGTCTGCTGCCCGCCCGGGACCGGCTCGCCTTCGGAGAATTCGTGGGCCGGGGAGCATGGGGCGACCAGCTTTGGCCCGAGCAGCGTAAGAATTCACGAGATGGCGATCGGCCTGCCGGGTGGTGGACCCGTCTGATGCTGCTCGTGGTAGCACGTCTCGCGCGATAATCAGGCTCAGGCTGCGGGAGCACGTGGACTGATTCGCACCTCCAGTTGGGCGTCCAGAGCCCTGGCCAGTCGCTCGAGGACCGGCAGCGTCGGCACGGTGCCTCCTCCTTCGAAACGGGCCACTGCTGACTGGGTCATGTCAGCCGCACGAGCCAGCTCACTCTGGCTCCACCCACGAGATTCCCGCATCTGTCGTACTGCCCGACCGAGTTCGAAGGCGAGACGAGCCGCATCGTATGCCTCGGCCGCCCCGGGCTCGGACAGTCGTCGGTCACGAAGATCAGCCCAGTCGGTCCGCTCGGTCATCACCACTCCTCGTCCACCGAGTGCGCCTCGCCTTTGCAGCGAGACAACGCCCGCCGTGCCCGGTCCACTTCTCGATCTTCCCCTCATTCGCGTTTTTGCCAGAGCGTTCTACGACACATGGCGGCTACGGATGGCCTGGGTTCAATCAACGTGGGGATGCCTCTGCTCTAGGTAGTCGTTGAGCTGCCGCCACTGCGTGGGGTGAATGTCCAGCAAGTGCAGTTCACCCGGCTCAACCCACCGCACATCGCTCGCCTCGTCGTTGACCTCCGGCTGACCGCCGACCGGGCGGGCGATCAGCATGACCTCGTACTCCTGTCGGATCTCGCCGTCCGTGTAGGCGACGATGTGACCGGGGTCGGAGTAGATCCCAAGGATGCCCACCGGCTCGACCAAGACACCGGTCTCCTCCTCGGTTTCCCGCACGGCGCACTGCGAGGGCGTCTCACCGATCTCCATCTTGCCCATCGGCAACGCCCACTGGCCCGTGTCGCGACGGCACTGCATGAGGATGCGCCCCGCGTCGTCCACGGTGACCGTCCCACAGGCCGGTACGAGACTGTTCGCCTTGGGTGCGCTCGGGTCGTTCCAGTACTCAACTCGTCCCATGAGGTGCCTCTCAGATCTCCGCGCCGGACCACGGAACGGCTCCGGCCCAGACGCGCTCGAACGACGACATGTAGTGCTCGGCCATCGTCCCGCCATCGAGGCGGCGGAAGTGGAAGGTCGGGTTGGCCGAGGCCGGTTCTCCGTATACGTGTGGATTGACCAGGACGTCATCGTCATAGCGGAACAGCGAGGCGTACAGCGTGGTGGAGTGCAGACGAACCTCGCAGCCATCCAACTCGGGCAGCGCCCTTAATAGGTCAGGGAAGAGCGGATCTTGGCGGCCAACGTCCCGCCCAACCCTTCTTCGCGATCGCGGGTCTCGACAGACTGGGCGGTGGGATCTCCGAAGCACAGCCTGATTGCGACACCGCGTTGCGCAGCCTCGGCCAGTGATCGAGCGATCTTCGGCTGCGTCTGGGCGTAGAACGTCCCTGAGAAGACCAAGACGTCCACCCGCTCCTGAGCGTCGGTCAGGAACCGTAGCCACAGCTCACGAGGCACGCTGGCTCGGTCGGGAAAGACCTCCACGAGTTCCGACCTGTTCGCCCGGCCTCGGCGCGCTTGACTGCTCTCCAGCACGTCAGGCCACAGGTACGTCTCGTCAGCGGTCAGCAGCTTCGCCGCTGCCCACCTGTGCCGCCGGTGCGGGACCCGACCTGTGTTGATCCAGCGCTCGACTGTCTTGGGCTCGACGCCACACGTCTCGGCCAGGTCTTCCAGGGCCACACCATGGCGGAGCATCGCTGTGCGTAGGCGCTCGTTCACGCGTTCCAGTGGACGTTAACGTCCGGGACGTTGCAAGGCCGTCTCGGGACGTTTCTCGGTGACTCAACACGTCCCGACACCGGGCTGCGGCGAAGTTCAAAGGTCCCGCCCACCTGGCTTCAATTGGCCGTACTGGCACCGAAGTCACCGGAGGTAGGTGGATGTACCTGCAGCAAGCGCTGCTCGGCCCACAGGTCGTCACGTCACTGGACGCGGCCCAGCAGTTGCAGCGGAAGTTGATCCACCTGAACATCTCCAGCGACGTGCACGACGGCTACGGCATCGCACTCGTCTCCGTCTGGGTCGGACTCCTCGTCTGGTGCCGCCATGACGCCTTCTGGTGGCATACGGGCTGGGAGCCGGGCCGAAAGCGTGCCGTCTATGCCTGGCACCCGCTCCCGGAGCCAGGCAGAGCCGCACGGCGTATCGCTGTGCGTTACGCGGAGCTGCGCAGGGCGCATCCGCATTCGCCGTTGGTCGCAGGGGTGCAACCATGAACGCGACCCTGCAGCACCTGCTCAGCAGGTTCCCCGGGTGGCAGATCACAGACATGGCCGGCGGCTGGGTCGCGATCCGCACCCACTTGGTACGTAGTGATAGCGGGCTCGCCAACGTCCGCTGCGGAGCGACTTTGGAGGAACTGGCCAAGAACCTTCAAGCCGAGTGCAGGCTCCAGAATTCGCATTCACCTGCGGTAGATCAGTGATTCGATGACGACCCTGCCCACAACTCAGGGCCTCCAGTCCCGAAGCTCTGGTAGCGGCGCGGCAGCAGGTTCTTCTTGAGTATCTTGGGCGCCGTGTCTGGGCCGATGCGTCGAGGGCCGTCGACCGCCGGCGCCGTGAAGACGACGTCGGATACGTTTACTCGTCGTGCGGGATGGCGGCCAGCGATTCGCGAGTGTGCCCGAAAGCGGCCAGCGCCTCATCGAGCGAGACCCGCTCCCCCGTGTCAGTGACCGACCGAGCGAGCACCAGCGCCAGATCCCGCAGATCGGCCGCTGCCTTCTCCAACTCGTTGAGCCGCCGGATGCTCACCACGGCCGCCACCGGCTGGTGCCGGCGGGTGACCACCAGATCGATCCCCTGCTCCGCCTCGGCCACCAGGCGGGCAACCCCTCGCTGGGTCGCCTCGGTGACGCTCAACTCGGTAGCGTCGTGCAGGGCAGTCACGCATCAACTGTAACCGCGCCGGTCCCTGTCCGCCGCCATCCGATCCACCCACGAAGCGGAGGACTCCGGCAGTGACTCGATCACCAAGGCTCATGTACGAGTAGGTGAATTTGAACAAAGTGGTCAGGACGGCCGGGGCGGAGCGGTGCTCGATCGGGTGACGAGCTCGGTCGGCAGCTCGATCCGGCCCGCAGCGCCGTCGGTGAGCAGTGCCGTCAGCGCCGCCGCGCCCAGCTCGGGCCAGGGCTGGCGGACCGTGGTGAGGGCCGGCGTGACGTGGGCGGCGGCCAAGGAGTCGTCGAAGCCGATCACGCTCACGTCGTCGGGCACGCGCAGCCCGTGCTCGCCCAGCGCCTGGTACACCCCGACGGCCATGGAGTCCGAGCAGGCGAAGACGGCGGTCGGCGGATGGGGGAGGGAGGCGAGCAGGCGGCGGGTGGCTCGTAAGGCGTCGCCCTGCTGGAAGTAGCCGCACGCCTCCCACCGGGGGTCGGCCCGGAGCCCGGCGGCGGCCATGGCCTGGCGGTGGCCGGCCAGCCGTTCGGCCGCGCACGGGACCCCGGGGCGGCCCGTGACGACGGCGATCCGCGAGTGACCGAGGGCGATCAGGTGCTCGGTGGCCGCCCGCGCGCCGTCCAGGTTGGCCGAGGCGACGGCGGGCAGGCCGGACGGCGGCTTGCGGCGCGGGTCGACGATCACCGCGGGGATCCCCCGGTCGGCCAGCCAGGCCCGCTGCGCGGCGGTCGGAGACGTGCGCACGAGCAGGACGCCGGCGCTGTCGCGGGCGCCGATCCGGTCCAGCCACGCGGGCGGGGGCTGGCCGTGCTTGGTGCGGTCGCACACGGCCGAGACCACCAGGTCCACGCCCGCCCGCCAGGCCGCGTCCTCCACCCCGCCCAGGATCGCCAGCGCGTACGGCGAGTCGAGGGCCTGCAGCATGACGTCCACCATGCTCCCCCGGGCGGGCCTGACTCGCTGCCTGGGGTATCCGCGCCGCTCCAGCACCTCGGCGACGAGCCGGCGGGTGTGGGCGGAGACGTCGGAGCGGCCGTTGAGAGCTTTGGAAACGGTTGCAATGGACACGCCGGCCTCGCGGGCGATCACGGCCAGTTTGGGCAACTGCTGGGGCTGGTCCTCGACCGTCATGACCCCCACTCTCCCCGCCGCGCCGGGGAATCGCCAGGCCAGCGCCCCGAAAATTTCGAATTTCAGGCATGACGGCCTGCTCCCGGCGGTCGGCGGGCACTCGGGCCATTTGACGCCAGGTACGTGCGGGTGCGACGTTTCCTGCAACCGATTGCAGCAGGTGCCGCCGAGGAGTGAGGGATGACGACCTACCGCAACCCCGTGCTGAACGCCGACTGGTCCGACCCCGACGTGATCCGCGTCGGCGCGGACTTCTACCTGACCGCCTCCACGTTCACCAAGGTCCCGGGCCTGCCGATCCTGCACTCACGCGACCTGGTCAACTGGACGATCATCGGGCATGCCGTGACGAGCGGCTATGACGACGTGCGGCCGGGTTGCGGCGTGTGGGCGCCCTCGCTGCGCCATCACGACGGGCGGTTCTGGATCTTCTACGGCGACCCCGACGTGGGGATTCACGTGGTGAGCGCGGAGGATCCGCGGGGTCCGTGGACTGCGCCGCACGTGGTCAAGCCGGGCGCCGGGCTCATCGACCCGTGTCCGCTGTGGGACGACGACGGCCAGGCGTACCTGGTGCACGGCTGGGCCAAGAGCCGCGCCGGCGTCAACAACCGGCTCACCCTGCACCGCATGTCGCCGGACGCCCGTGAGGTGCTGGACGAGGGCACGCTGATCATCGACGCCGACCTGCTGCCCGGCTACCGGACGCTGGAGGGGCCCAAGCTCTACAAGCGCGACGGCACGTACTGGGTCTTCGCGCCGGCGGGGGGCGTGGAACAGGGCTGGCAGTCGGTGTTCCGGGCGAGCTCGATCTTCGGCCCGTACGAGGACCGGATCGTGCTGGAGCAGGGCGGCACCGACGTGAACGGGCCGCACCAGGGCGGCTGGGTGGACACCCCGTCGGGCGAGCACTGGTTCATGCACTTCCAGGACCGCGGCGCCTACGGCAGGGTCGTCCACCTGCAGCCCATGGCTTGGGAGGACGGCTGGCCGGTCATGGGCGCGGACGGTGAGCCGGTGCCCGGCGGCCCCGTGCCCGTCCCCGGCGGCGCGCCGGCCGAGCCCGCCACCTCCGACGACTTCGCCGGGCCCGGGCTCGGCCTGCAGTGGAGCTGGCAGGCCAACCCCGACCCCTCCTGGTGGGAGCTGCGGGACGGCACCCTCCGCCTGGCCTGCGCGCCGGGGCCGGAGGACCTCAGGGAGCGCCCGTCCGTGCTCGGGCAGCGGCTGCCCGGCGACCCGTGCACGGTCACCACCGGCCTCACCCTGGACGGCGAGGGCCGGGCGGGGCTGGTCGTGCTCGGGTTCACCTACGCCTACGTCGGGCTGGAGCGCACGGCGGACGGGACCGTCCTGGTGCGCGGAGGCATAGAAGGGGACATGGAAGGGGGCATGGAGCCCCTGCCCGTCAAGGACGGCGCGCACGTCACCGTCGGCGCGCGGATCGGGGAGAACGCGCTCGTCATGTTCCTGGCCGACACCGGCGACGGGCTGCGCGAGGTCGGCGCTGCCTTCCAGGCCACGCAGAGCCGGTGGGTGGGGGCGGTGCTGGGCCTGTTCGCGGCGGGGGACGGCGCGGGCCGGGCGGTTTTCGACGCCTTCACCGTGGACGTCGAGAGGTAGCTCCGGAGACACCCTGGAGAGTAATCGGACAACTACCTCTGGTTACCATAGATGGTGCATATGCGCATCGAATGGTGCGGATCACTCCAGGGGGGCTGGAAATGACTGATGACACCCGGGCCGACAGAGCGGGGCTCGACACGGCGGAGGTGGACGGCGAGGAGGTGCTGCTGCACAGCCAGGACGACCCGGTGGCCGCCGCCGCCGTGGACGCGGCCGTCGAGAGCGAGCTGCTGGACGAGTCGTCCGTACGGGAGGCCGTCGAGGTCGAGTGGTCGGCGGCCAAGCGGGAGAGCGGGCGCCAGATCGCCGGGCTGTCGCCCCAGGCCCAGGACCGCGTAAAGCGGCTCCAGAGCGAGCTCGGCGCCATGGGCGCGGAGGTCTGGCCGGTCTCCAGGTGGTGGGGTTTCGAGATCCACCTCAACGAGAGCGCCGCGTTGCTGGCCGCCGAGATCCCGCAGCTCGTCGGCGAGGCCGCGGCCACCGTGCTGGGCTCCTGGCTCGCCCCGCACATCGAGCGGCAGGTGCGCGCCAAGGCCGACTGGATTACCTCGGTCGCCCGGCCGTACGGCGTGAAGCTGGTCTCGCCGTGGGTCGCGCCCGCCATGCTGGTGCCGGCCCGCGAGGACCGGCGCGACGGGGAGCGGCTGTACTGGACGGTTCACGAGCCCGGCGAGGGGTGGGCTCCTGACCAGACGTTCGTCGAGCACTTCAGCGTGTCGGCCCCGGCCCTCGCGGAGTTCCAGGACGGGCTGGTCCTCGTCCACCGCGGCGAGGTCGACGATCCCAGCCTGTGGTGGACGGTCTACGACGCCCAGGAAGGGTGGAGCGCGGACCGGAGACTGCCCGGGCACGTCAGCGACTCGGCCCCGGCGCTGGCGGCGTACGACGGGCGGCTCTACTGCGTGCACCGCGGCGACGGCGACGACAACCTGTGGTGGACGCGGTGGGACGGCTCCACCTGGAGCCCCGACGCCAAGCTCCCCGAGCACCCCAGCGCCTCCGCCCCCGCGCTGGCCACGTTCGACGGGCAGCTCTACTGCGTGCACGCCGGCACCGACTCCACCCTGTGGTGGACGCGGTGGGACGGCTCCTCATGGAGCCCCTGCACCCAGCTGCCCCAGCACGCCTGCCGGTCCAACCCGGCGCTGGCCGTCTGGCGGGGCCACCTCTACTGCGTGCACACCGGCAAGGACTCCAGCCTGTGGTGGACGCGCTGGGACGGCTCCGCCTGGACGCCCGACCAGAAGCTGACCATGCACTCGGCCGCCGAGGGCCCCGCGCTGACCGTCTACAAGGACCGCCTCTACTGCGTCCACCGCGGCGCGAGCGACCAGCGCCTGTGGTGGACCGTCTTCGACGGCTCCTCGTGGAGTGCCGACGAGCGGCTGCCCGGCCATCACAGCGCCGAGGCGCCGGCCGCGATCGCCTACCGCGACCGGAACGCCACCCGCGACCAGCTCCTGGTCGTGCACCGCGGCACCCGCTAGACACGAAGAGGCGCCGGCCCGCGTGCGAGCCGGCGCCTCTTCGCCGCCGCTACCAGCCGGCGAGCTGCTCCAGGAACCAGTCGATCAGCACCTCGGACACGTTGCCGTGCTCGGTGTTGGCCGTGTCGCAGCAGAACGCGTCCAGGAATGTCTCGTCCTTCGGCAGCTCGGTGAGGTCCCTGTACAGGTCGGTCTGCCACTGGTACGGGTCCCTGGCCAGGGCGATGGCGCTGACCGCGGGCACGAAGCAGCTGTGGCGGAACCGATCCTGGACGGGCAGCCCGATCGCGTCGGCCACCCTGCCCCACGAGTCGAGCGTGCCGCCCGGCGCCCCGTCGAACGCGGCCACGTGCGAGGTGGCGCTCGTCCACGTCGGAGCCCCGAACTTGACCGTGCCGACGTTCTGCAGCTGGCCCATGTCCGGCTGGATCTTGGCCGTGAGCTGCAGCGGATCGTAGTGCAGGTCGAACACCGGCGTGCCCGGCGGCAGGTCGCGCCCCGTGCCGTCGCCGACCCCGTTGGCCAGGCCCAGCTTGTACGGGCGGATCGGGAACCAGCCGACCCGGCGCAGGTCGTCCAGGAAGTCCGTGCGCAGCGGGCTCGCGGTGGTCACGGGGCCCGAGTAGTCCTCGTTCTCGACCCAGGCCCACAGGAGCTGCTGGGCGGCCGGGCTGCGGATCAGCTCGGCCTGCCCGGGGCCGTTCGCGCTCGGCTCCAGCGATTCGTGCAGGTAGGCGAGCTGCTGGAGCACCAGCGGGATCCAGGCGCCGAGGTGCGGCGTGTCGTAGGAGAAGTACTTGTCGGTCTGGTGGTCGGCACCCTCGGTCTCCATGCGCGCCAGCGCGTACCTGGTGATCATGCCGCCCATGCTGACGCCGCCGACGACCAGCGGGAGGTCGCCCTGCCGCTCCCGGATGGCCCGCTGGACGCAGGTGACCGCCACGGCGGCGTTGGCCTGGATGTACGTCTGACGCTGGTCGAAGCCCAGGAGGATGACGTCGATGCCCATGGTCCGGAGCTGGTCCAGGAACCCGGGGCTGCGCTCGCTGTTGAAGTGGGCCCACAACGCGTCCAGGTCGCTGGGCCCGTAACCGAAGCCGTCGGCGAAGATCAGCGGCCGGGTCAGCGCGGCGTGCCCGTCGGCCAGGTAGATCGCGGCCCGCCCGGTGGCCGTGCGCCCCAGGTGCGGCTTGTCGCCCACCAGCTCCCAGACGCGGTCGGGCCTGGGCGCCTCGCTCACGCGAGGATGCGGGGTCGAGAACCAGACCCCCTGCTCGCCGAGCGCGTCCACGATCCGCTCGGACTGCTCCTCTGTCAGGCTGTTCCTGACCGACTGGGCTCTGCTCTCGACGTCGATTCTCGGTTCGTGCGCCATGTCGATCCTCTCGCTAGGTGCCGGACCCCAAAAGGGCCACTGACCACACCATATGGTCACTGTGGGTAATTGACCGCGTACCCGAAGTGGGTGGCGCGTCCGGTCAATCCACCTGTGGCCGGAGATCGACGGTGAGCGTGCCGGCCTCCGACCTGACCTCGGTGCCGAGGTCGGCGCAGGCGGCGGTGAACCGGGCCCGGATCCAGCGGGTCTCCATGTCGTTCGCGATCCTCGTACGGCAGTAGTCCAGCGCGATGGGGACGGCGCGCAGCCGTACCGGGCCCCGCTCGTCCAGGGTGACCAGGAAGATCAGCCCGAGGTCGTTGCGGAGCTCGGGGTCCACGATGTAGTCGTCGATGAGGTCGCCCAGGTCGTACAGGACCGGTCCGGCCACCCCGTGGAAGACGTGCGCGGAATGCCCGGCCACCAGGGACGCGCCGGCCTTCACCAGGGCCCGGGCGGCGCGGCGGACGTGCGTGACGGGCTTGGAGGTCATGTTCGGGCCCCAGTGGACGCAGACCAGGACGAGGTCGGCGTCCAGGCTCCCGATCGTGCTCGTGAGCCGGTCCGGCACCCCGGATCCGAGGTCGGCGTACGCGACGCCGGGCCTGCGCTCGGTGGCCGCGAACTCGGGGGGATGGTCGGTGACGCCCAGCACCGCCAGGCGGAGGTCCCCCACCTTCAGCTCGGCGGGCTCCCAGGCGCGGGCCAGGTCGGCGCCCGCGCCCACGGTGCGGATCCCGGCAGCCGCCAGGTGGTCGAGGGTGTCGAGGAGGGCCTCGTGGCCGTAGTCCAGGGCGTGGTTGTTGGCCAGCGTGACCGCGTGCACGCCCAGCTCCGCCAGCATCGCCGCGGCCTGGGGCGGGGCACGGAAGTGGAACGCCTTGCGCAGCGGGTCCCAGCGCCGGCCGCGGGCCGAGACGCAGCATTCGAGGTTGAACAGGACCAGATCGGCCCGGGAGAGCACCGAGCGCACGCCGGTGTCGAAGAAGTCGGCCGGGTCGGCGGTCAGGCTCAGCCGCTCGGCCACGCCGCGGCCGAGCATGGTGTCGCCCGCGAGCGCCAGCGTGACCGATTCCCCGGCGCCCGGGCCCGGCATGGTCCCCGTTCCGTCGGTCATGTCCACCCAGCTTCCCCGTCCGATGGCTTCGACACGCCCTCTGACCTGCGACGGAACCGTTCATGACGGAAGATTGCGGGTACGGGATGAATTTGGAGGAGGGGGACGACGGTGTCCCTCACGTCACGGAGGTGAGAAAGCAGTGGCTTTGCCGATAAGGCGCAATCGCGGAGCGATGCAGGCGGGTGTTCCCTGGCAGAGGCGGTCCTGGGATCCCTTCACCGAGTTCGAGCAGCTGTGGGATCAGATGGGGCGGCTCTTCGAGCAGGGCGCGGAGAGCGACATGGCAGCCTGGCGGCCGGTCGCGGAGACCGAGGAGACCCCGGACGCCTACATCGTGCGGGCGGAGCTTCCCGGGCTGAAGCGGGACGACATCAACGTCGAGGTCAACGACAGCGAGCTGTGCGTCTCCGGGGAGATCAACGAGGAGGACAAGGGCCAGATGCTGCGCCGCCGCACCGGACGGTTCGTCTACCGGACGATCCTGCCGAGCGACGCCGACACCGAGCACATCGGCGGCGAGCTGACGGACGGCATCCTGATCCTGCGCGTTCCCAAGACCGAGAAGGGCCGCGCCCGCCGCATCGAGATCAAGGGCTGACACCGGGGGAGGCGCATGGCCGGCACGCAGGCGTTCTGGATCGGCGCCGCGCGAGGGCGCGACGGCGCGGAGCCGGGCAGCGCGCAGGAGCGCTACGGCGAGGAGCTGCGCAGATGGCGGCATGCCTTCGAAGCCGTGCACGGCGAGCCGGCCGCGGGCGGCGTCACTCTGGACCCGCTGCACTTCGCACTGGGCGCGTGGGAGGTGGCCACGCGCCCGGTGGCGGAGCACGCCTACGTGCGCCGCCACCCGCGGGTGCTGGACGCGACCTGTCACCGGCCGGAGGAGGTGCCGGGCCTGCTGGCGGTGGTCGAGCTGGCCGCCCCGCTCCCGTTCCCGCTGCCGCGGGGCTGGTCGAGCTGGCAGCGCCAGGAGCCCACCTACGTGCCGCCGCCGTACGAGCGGCCGACCGCGCTGAGCACGCTGGAGCTCCGCGTGCCGCTGCCGGTCGAGCGCCTGCCCACGCCCACCCACGCGCGGGCCGCGGGCCTGCCGAACCTCGACGACGCCCAGGCCTCGCTCGAAGCGCTCCTGGCCGAGCTGAACGCCGTGGTCAACCCGTTCCTGCACGAGCTGGAGGAAGCCGATCCGGTGAGGTGATCCAGGATGAACAGGCGCGACAACGATCCCGAGGACGAGTTCTTCGCTCCCGTGCTGCGCGAGCCGCCGCCTCCCGAGGACATCACCTCCTCCGGCGTGGTGAGCGACACCGGCGTGCCCGACGTGCACGGAGGCGGCCATGGCGAGTGGCCGCAGGCGCCGCCGCCGTCGAACTGGCTCGGCGTGCGCCTGCTGGCGGCCGCGCTCGGGCTGCTGGTGGGGGTGGTTCTGACCGTGCTGGCCCTGCTGGCCGCGCGGCCGCTGCTCGCCGTGCCGCCTGCCCTCGTGGCGCTGGGGGCCGCCGTGTATCTGGTGACGTTCAGCGTGCGGCGCTCGCACGCCGACGGCGGCCCTCCGACGTTCGGATGAGTGCCCTCTGGGTAAGCGCCCAGTTTGAGGTCAGTCGGGGCAGAGGAGCAGAGATGTCTCTCATCGATCTTGAATGCGTCCGCCAGTTGCTGCAGTCGGAGGAACCCGACGCCACGTTGGTGTTCGTCCGGGGTGACTGCGTGGTCCTGCCGGCCGATGAGGTGGATGACGCGCACAAGGGCCTGGTCATCGCGCACCGCGACGAGCTCGTGGCCCGGCTGCCGGAGGGCGGCCTGAGCGAGGAGGCCCTGGAGGATCTGGCGACCAGGCTGGACAACATCGCCCGCGACCTGGGCGCCTAGCCCGCTATTTTCCGTTCTCCAGGTAGTGCAGGACGGCCGCCACCCGCCGGTCGGTCCGGTCGGTCGGCGCCAGGTCGAGCTTGGAGAAGATGCTGCGGATGTGCTTGTGCACGGCGCCGTCGGTGACGAACAGCCGCTCGGCGATGGCGGCGTTGCCCAGGCCCTCGGCCATCAGCGCCAGCACGTCGCGCTCGCGCGGGCTGAGCCGGTCGAGCCGGCTGTCGGGCCTGCTGCGGGCCAGCAGCTGCGCGACGACCTCCGGATCGATGGCTGTGCCCCCCTCCGCCACGCGGTGCAGCGCGCCCATGAACTCCTCGACCCGCCCGACCCGCTCCTTGAGCATGTAGCCCAGCCGGGCGCTGCCGTGGGCGAGCAGGTCAGTGGCGAACGCCTGCTCCACGTACGCCGACAGCACGAGCACGGCCAGCTCCGGTTGGCGCCGCCGGGCCTCGACGGCCGCGACGATGCCCTCGTCGGTGTGGGTCGGGGGCATCCGGACGTCCACGATGGCGACGTCCGGCTGGTGGGCGTCGATCGCGGTCAGGAAGCCGTCCGGATCGGGCGCGGTGGCCACGACGTCCAGTCCCTCCGCCCGCAGCAGCAGCGCGAGCCCCTCGCGCAGGAGCGCGTCGTCCTCGGCGATCACAATCCGCATGGGAGGCTCACCTTCATGGTGGTAGGTCCGCCTTCTGGGCTGGTCAGCGCGAAGGTCCCGTCGAGGGCCTCGGCCCGGCGGCGGATCCCGGCCAGCCCCGACCCGCTCCGCTCGTCCGCTCCGCCGCGGCCGTCGTCGGTGATCCGGAGATCCAGCCGGTCGTCGTGCCGCCGGATCGTGACGGTGGCGTGCCGCGCCTGGCTGTACTTGGCGATGTTGGTGAGCCCTTCGGCCACCACGAAGTAGGCCGTGGCCTCGACGGACGCGGCGCACCTGCCGGGCATGTCGACGTCGATCCGGCAGGGGACGGGGCAGCCGGCGGCCAGGCCGGTCAACGCGTCGGCGAGGCTCCGGTCCGTCAGCACCGGGGGCAGGATGCTGCGGGAGACCGCGCGGAGCTCGGCCAGCGCCTGCTCGGCGGCGTCCTGCGCGCGTTCGAGCATGGCGTCGGCGGTGGCCGGGTCGCGGGCCAGCGCGCGGCGGGCCGCGCCGAGCATGACGTTGACGGCGACGAGCCGGTTCTGCGTGCCGTCGTGCAGCGATCTCTCGATCCGCCGCAGCTCGGCGGCGTGCGCGTCGAGCGCCTCCGCGCGGGTCGCGGTGAGCTGGGCGACCCGCAGCGCCAGGTCGGTGCTGGGATCGGCGGCCAGCAGCCGCCGCCCCGGCCACGCCTGCAGGCGCGCCATGCCGGGGACGAGGGCCAGGGTCAGCGCGATCCAGCCCACGCTCAGCGCGCCGACCGCGAGGGCGCCCGGGAGGTCGCGCACCACCCAGAGGTCCACACCCGCCCCATCCGGCATCAGCCGCCACCACAGCGGGAACGTGAGGTCGCGTACCGCGCTGAGCGGCAGCGTCATGCCGACCGCCCCGAGCAGCAGCCCGAAGAACCCGTGGATCAGCACCCAGTACAGCTCGCGCCGGCTCGCCGGGTTCGTGATCGCCGCCCGCAACTCGGACGGAACCGGGTCGGGACTGATGACGACGTCAGGCCCCCAGCGGGACAGCCGCCCCCGCTCCCGGTCGGCGACGATGCGCAGCACGTGCAGCGCGGTGGGCACCAGGAGCAGGCCCACGCCGACGAGGCAGGCCAGCGCGGTGATGACCACGACGAAGACGGCCAGGATCGCCAGGATCGCGGTGCCGACGCCGCCGACGAGGTGTTCGAGGGCGTCGAGGGTGGCGCGGGTCCGGGCCACCATGTCCCACCGGCGTAAGGGCCCCGCGTCGGGAGTCGGCATCCTCAGACCCTAGGGCATCTCCCAGGGCAAAGAGGTGATGGCGGACGAACAGTACAGCCTGCTGTACCTCGGGCTGTCTCACTGGCGGGATCGCCCGTGGCGACGGCGATCCGTAGCGTCTTGGGTGCCACCCGATCTTGTGAGGAGCCCGCCATGAACCCCGTCCGTATCCCCCGACCCGTGCTGTGGCTGCTGCTGGCGATCTTCGCGGTCGGCAACATGGTCACCTCCACCTCCGATCTC
Source organism: Nonomuraea sp. NPDC049625 (assembly GCF_040675285.1). NCBI lineage: Bacteria > Bacillati > Actinomycetota > Actinomycetes > Streptosporangiales > Streptosporangiaceae > Nonomuraea > Nonomuraea sp. NPDC049625. Next base: position 234,346 of record NZ_JBFAOQ010000015.1, read on the forward strand.
AACATGTTCGTCGGCATCGGGTTCGGCCTGGCCACGATGGCCTGCGCGGCCGCGCTGATCCAGCAGCACTACGCGCAGCGGCGCGGCTGAGCGACGGATTCGTCCTCGCTCCTGAGAGGGAGGCGCGGAATCGCCCTCACCGGCGATGCCCGAGGACCCCCGCGAGGCCGAGGATCGTCCCCATGAACTCCCGTATCCCCTTCATCGCCGCGCCCCTGCTCGTGCTCGCCTACGGCGTGATCCGGATCCTCGACGGCCTCGACGGCAGCCGGGGTCCCGGCATCGCGTGGACCACCGGCCACCTCGCCTTCATGGCGGCACTCGTCCTGTTCGTCCCCGTCTTCTGGCAGATGCGGCGGATGGCCGGGGGGAACGCGCCGGCCACCGCGAGCGCGGCGGCCGGGACCGTCGGCGTCGTGGCGCTGCTCGCACAGTTCGGCATCGACATCGTGGTCGGGTTCATGTCCGCCGACAACGAGGCGATGGGCGTGCTGTTCGACCGGGTCCAGAGTGTCCCCGGCGTCTCGGCCGTCGTCTACGACGTCGTCCCGCTCCTGTTCTTCGCCGGCCAGCTCGCCCTCGTCGTGCAGCTCGCGGCGCTGCGCCGGGTCAGGGTGTGGACGCCCCTCCTGGTCATGGTCGACCTCATCCTGCCGTTCATCGAGAAGGACCTCATCCCGCTCGGCGCCCTCTGCCTGCTGGTCTCGTTCGTCCCCGTCGCCCGCCAGGTCCCCGCCACGCCCAGGCCCGCCGCAGCGCTCGCATGACGTACGAGGCAAGATGGGATGTCGTGTCCGACCTACGGTTCTTTGCGGCGATTCGCCGGTGGTCGAGCTCGCTGCCGCCGATCTGGGTGGACGCGGCGCTCGCGCTGCTGGTGCTGGTCGCGCAGCTGTGGCCGCTGTTCACCCGCGAGAACCCGTACGGCGGGCCCTGGCACTGGTGGGGCTACGCGGTCGTGGTCACCGCCGCGGTGCCGCTGATCTGGCGGCGCCGCGCGCCGGTGACCGTCCTGGCCGCCAGCCTCATCGCGACCGGCCTCTACGACGTCGTCGACGAGGTGGCCGCGCAGCCCATCTGGTACGGCTCGCTCATGGCGCTCTACACCGTGGCCGCCTACTCCGCCAGGTGGCCCCGCCTGATCATGCTGGCCTTCACGATCGCCGGTGGCCTGCTCATCGTCGGCTCCTCCGAGACCGCGATGCGCGGCGTCGTGCTCTTCACCGCCGCCTACGCCATCGGCCGGGCCGCCGCCGCCTCCCGGGCCCACGCCGCCGCGCTTGAGGAACGCGCCGTCCAGCTGGCCCGCGAGCGCCAGGCCGAGGCCGAGCGGGCCGCCGAACGCGAGCGGGCCAGGATCGCCCGCGACATGCACGACATCCTGGCCCACGCGGTCAGCCTCATGGTCGTCCAGGCCGAAGCCGGACCGGTGGTGGTCAGGAGCGACCCCGCCAGGGCGGAGGCCGTCTTCGACGCGATCGCCGCCGCGGGGCGCGACGCCATGATCCAGCTCCGCCGCATGCTGAGCGTGCTCAAGGAGGAAGAGGGCCCGCGGGCGCCGCAGCCGACGATCGCCGCGCTCACCACCCTGGCCGAACAGGTCAGGGCCACCGGTCTCGACGTGACATACTCCAGCTCCGGCGAGCCGGGGCCGCTGACTCCCGACACGGAGATCGCCGCCTACCGGATCACCCAGGAAGCCCTCACCAACATCGTCAAGCACGCGGGCGCGGCCCGTGCCGACATCAGACTCGCCTGGCAGGACGACACCCTCATGATCGACATCGCCGACGACGGCCGCGGCTCAGGAAGCTCGCTCCCCTCGGGCGGCAACGGCCTGATCGGCATCCGCGAGCGGGCCGCGGCCTGCGGCGGCACCGCCGACTTCGGCCGGCGCCCCGACGGGCCGGGCTTCCGGGTCCTCGTACGGCTCCCGCTGGCCGGCCGGGCGGTGGCGGCATGAGCGTGCGCGTGGTGGTCGCGGACGACCAGGAGCTGGTACGCGCCGGGTTCAGCATGATCCTCGACGCCCAGCCGGACATCGAGGTCGTCGCCGAGGCGGGAGACGGCGAGCAGGCCGTCGCCGCCGTCCGCGAGCACAGTCCCGACCTGCTGCTGCTCGACATCCGCATGCCGGTCATGGACGGCATCGAGGCGGCCAGGATCGTGTGCGCGGACAGCGGCTGCCGCGTCCTCATGCTGACCACGTTCGACCTGGACGACTACGTCTACGACGCGCTGCGCGCGGGGGCGAGCGGGTTCCTGCTGAAGGACGTCCGCCGCGACGACCTCATCCACGCCGTACGGGTGGTGGCGGCCGGCGAGTCACTGCTCGCGCCGTCGGTCACCACGAAGCTGATCGCCGAGTTCACCGCCAGAGCGGCCGCCCGTCCGGCCGTGCCGCCGACGGAGCGGCTGGCCGTGCTCACGGCACGCGAGCAGGAGACGCTGCGCATGATCGCCCGCGGCCTGTCCAACGCGGAGATCGCGCAGGCCATGGTCGTCAGCGAGCACACCGTGAAGACCCACGTCAGCAATGTGCTGACCAAGCTGGGGCTGCGGGACCGGGTACAGGCGGTGATCGCCGCCTACGAGAGCGGCCTGATCGTCCCCGGGGGCGGGTGATCAGGCGGCGCTGGCGATAGCGTATGCGTCGGATCCTTCGGGAAGGAGAACGCATTTGCTGGGCGCTCACGTGCATGCCTATCTCAGGTCGATGGCGGGGGACCGGGCGGTCCGGTGCGGGCCGTTCACGATCAAGTTCGACGAGCACGACGACGCGCTCCCGTTCAACTACGCCGTTCCCGACGACGACGCCGTGCCCACGGCGGACGAGGTCGCCGGGCTGGTCGAGGCGTTCCGCGCGCGGGCCAGGACGCCCCGCCTGGAATACGTGCCGCAGGTGTCCCCGAAGGTGGAGGACGCCCTGCTCGCGGCCGGGTTCGCCCAGGAGGGGCGCTACCCGCTGCTGGTGTGCCCGCCGGACGAGGTGGTGGAGCGGCCGGTGGACGTACGGGTCGCGCTCGTGACCGAGGATGCCGACCTCTGGCAGGTCGCGCGGGTGATGAACGAGGCGTTCGACGCGCCGGAGCCCACCGAGCACGACATCGCGCGGTTCCGGCGGGTCCTCGACGGCGGCGGCCTGATCGCCGCCGCCTTCGACGCCGGGGAGGCCGTCGGCGCCGGGCAGCTCGGCCGCCCGCACCAGGGGGTCGCCGAGGTCGCGGGCATCGCGGTGCTGCCCTCGCACCGGCGGCGCGGCATCGCGGGAGCGGTCACGGCGCTGCTGACCCGCGAGGGAGCGGGCGCCGGGGTCACGACCCCGTTCCTCACCCCGGCCGACGACGGCGCCGCGCGGGTCTACGCCCGCGTCGGCTACCGCAAGGTCGGCGAGGCCCTGTACATCTCCCTCCGCTGACGCTTACCCGGCCGACGCGCTCAGGTCGAGCAGGGCGAGGCGCTCCGGGTCGTTGAGGATCTCCAGGGCGGTGATCCTGCCGTCGGTGATCGTGAAGCCGAGCACCGACCGGGGCCGGCCGTTCTCCCTGCCGACGAGCCCGACCATGCCGTTGACCAGCACCGGCTCGACCGTGTAGGCGTGGCTGAACCGCCGGAAGTTCGTCGCCTCGCCGGCCACGGCCGCCGCGCCGATGATCGTCCGCATCCCGCCCGCGGCTCCCGCGTCCAGGCGCATCACCACGTCCGGATCGAGCACCCCGAGCAGCGCCTCGAAGTCGCCGTCGCGTGCGGCGGCCAGGAAGGCGTCCACGACCTGGCGCTGCCGGCCCGGGTCGGGGTCGGGCGACGGGACCGTCCCGCGTACGCGCTGCCGGGCCCGGCTCGCGAGCTTCTTGGCCGTCGCGGGAGTGCGGCCCACGATCGGGGCGATCTGCTCGAACGGCACCGCGAACATGTCGTGCAGCACGAACGCCAGCCGCTCCGCCGGGCTGAGCGACTCCAGCACCACGAGCAGCGCCAGCCCGACCGAGTCGGCGATCAGCGCCTGCTGCTCGGGGTCGCCCCCGTCCTCTGGGCTGATGACCGGGTCGGGCAGCCGCTGCTCCAGCGGGTCCTCGCGCCGTGACGTACGCGTGCGCAGCATGTCCAGGCAGACCCGGCCGACGACCGTGGTGAGCCAACCCCCCAGATTGTCGATCTCACCCGAGTCCGTACGGCTGAGCCGCAACCACGACTCCTGGACGGCGTCCTCGGCCTCGGCGAGAGAGCCGAGCATCCGGTAGGCCACCGCCCTGAGATGGGTGCGGTGCTCCTCGAACCGGTCGGCTAGAAAGTCGTCGGCGTCCACGGTCACATCCTCGATCAGGGCTCCTACCTACCTGACGGCACAGCCCCGCCAAAGGTGACAGGCGATCGCGGTCACCTTCTCGCCTCCCGCTCCGTCATAGCCCCCGAACACCTCAGAGACGGGAGAGACCATGACATTCAACGAGTTGCGGCACGCCGTGCGGGGCGAGGTGCTGCTGCCCGAGGACGGCGGCTTCGAGGCGGCCGCCAAGGCGTGGAACCTGATGGTCGCCCAGCCGGTGGCCGCCGTGGTCACGGCCGAGGACGCCGACGACGTGGCCGCCCTCGTGCGCCACGCCCGCAAGTCCGGCCTCACGGTGGCGGCCCAGCCCAACGGCCACGGCGCCTCCGGAGCCACCGACGGCGTGATCCTGCTGCGTACGGGCCACCTGAACGGCGTAACCGTGGATCCCGGGCAGCGCGTGGCCAGGGCGGGCGCGGGCGCCCGGTGGGGTCAGGTGCTCCAGGAGGCCGGGCCGCACGGCCTGACCGGGCTGGCGGGCAGCATGCCGGCCATCAGCGTGGTCGGCTACACGCTGGGCGGCGGACTGTCCTGGTTCGGCAGGAAGTACGGCTGGGCCTCGGACTCCGTGCGCGCCTTCGACGTCGTGGACGCCGACGGCGACCGGTCCCGGGTGACCGCCGACTCCGACCCGGACCTGTTCTGGGCCCTGCGGGGCGGCGGGGGCGACTTCGCGCTGGTCACCGCCGTGGAGTTCGACCTGCACCCGGCGCCGCGGCTGTACGGCGGGCGCGTGATGTGGCCGGGCCCGCGGACCGCGGAGGTGTTCGACGCCTACCGGCGGATCACCGAGAACGCGCCGGACGAGCTGTCGGTCTGGTTCAACCGGGTCCAGCTCCCCGACGGGCCGCCCATGGTGGCCGTGGACGCCGCCTACCTGGGCGACGCCGCCGAGGGCGGTGCGCTGCTGGCGGCCCTGGACAAGATCGGCGGAGCTGTCGTGGACAAGCGGGCCGCGCTGCCGGTCGCGAACCTGGGCGACATCACCGCCGAGCCGACCGACCCCGCCCCCGCCATGGCCTGTGCCGAGCTGCTGACGGAGCTGGACGAGCGGGTCCTGCTGGACGCTCCGCTGGCCCCGCTGCTCGGTCTCCAGGTGCGGCACCTGGGTGGCGCGCTGGCCGAGGAGCGGCCCGGGGCGGGTGCCCGGGGCGCGGTCGCGGAGCCGTACCTGCTCTATCTGATCGGTCTCGGGCTGCCGCACCTCAAGGACGCGGTGGTCGCCAGGCGGACCGAGCTGGTCGGGGAGCTGCGCGTCAGCGGGCGCAAGCCGTACACGTTCCTGACCGCGGGGGAGCGGGCGGCGGACGCCTTCGACGAGGGGACTCTGGCCCGGCTGCGCGAGCTCAAGCGCGCCCGCGACCCGCAGGGCGTGTTCCGCGCGAACTTCCCGGTCGATGCCTGACCGGGAAGTTCGCGGGAGACGGGTTACTTCTTCTCCTCCATGGTCACGGTCACGGTGTCGGTCTTGCCGTCCCGCTGGTACGTGACCGGCACCTGCTGGCCGACCTTGAACCCGCGGACCTGGCCCACCACCGTGTCGCCGCCGGAGACCGCCGTGTCACCGATCTTGGTGATCAGGTCTCCCTGCTTCAGCCCGGCCTTCTCAGCCGGGCTGCCGGCGCTCACCTGGCGGATCAGCGCGCCGGGCACGTCGCCGGTGGCGTCGGTGACGCTCACCCCGAGGAAGGCATGGGTCACCTTGCCGTTGCTGATGAGCTGCTCGGAGACCTGCTTGGCGGTGTTCACGGGGATCGCGAAGCCGAGGTTGACGCCGTCGGCGGCGACCGCGCTGTTGATGCCGACCAGCTCGCCGGCCGCGTTCACCAGGGCGCCGCCGGAGTTGCCCGGGTTGATCGCCGCGTCCGTCTGGATCATGCCGCCGAGCGTGGTCGGCTCCTCGGCCTGGCTCTGCCCCTGCCCGCCCAATCCCGGCGGGAGCTGCTGGTCGCCCCGGCCGCCGCCGGCGGTCACGGTACGGTCGAGCGCGCTGATGATGCCGGACGTCACCGTCCCGTCCAGGCCGAGCGGGCTGCCGATGGCCAGCACGTCGTCCCCCACCTTGAGCTGGTCGCTGTCGCCCAGCGTGACCTTGGCCAGCCCCGACACACCCTCGGCCCGGATGACGGCGAGGTCGGTGGCCGGGTCGGTGCCGACCACGGTGGCCTTGGCCGTCTTGCCGTCACTGAACTTGACCGTCAGCTGCTTGCCCTGGCCGCTCACCACGTGGTTGTTGGTGAGGATCAGCCCGTCCTCCGACAGCACCACGCCGGAGCCCTCGGCGGACTGCCCCTGGATCATCACGACCGACGGCTGCACCTTCTCCGCCACCTGCGCGACCGTGAGCTGGCCGGAGGCCGTACGGAAGACCGGGCTCGCCACGGTCTTGGTGACCGTCGGGACCGGCTGCCCGGCGCCGGCGACGTAGGCGCCGACGGCGCCGCCCCCGAGCGCGGTCGCCGTCAGCGCCGCGAACGCCGCCAGCGCCAGCCCGGCGACCGCCTTGCGCGTGAGCACGAACCCGGCCCGTCGCTGCGGCGGCGGAGGAGGCGGCAGCACCGGCCCGGGCCGGGTGAAGGTCCCGGTGGTGGGCGGCTTGTCACCGAACTGGCTCCAGCCGCCGGCACTGTCCTCGCGAGGGGCGTTCGCGTCCATGTCATCTCCTAGAGTCCCGATGACACCAGCGTGACGAACGGCGAGTAAGTCCTGCTTAAGCCCAAGATCTCGGTGCCCGGCGCACCCTGACGCCCGCCTTATCGCCGCAGGCCGCGACGGTCTCGCCACGGGCGGAACAGCCGGAAAAATCTGGCCGGCCATCGCCGCGATGCCCGACGTCAGCATGGCGATCACCGACTCGAACAGCTCGTCGGGGCATGTCCGGGTATCGTGACCTGGGCTTCCACGCGGTCGAGGCGCTCAAGGGCAGCCCGTTGGTCGTGGTCGTGAGGCCGACCGTCGGAGGCGTGGTCGCGCTGGCCGGGCGCTCGCCTGAACGATCAATCGCTAGACTGGCCGGGACAACATCAACTCAAGCTTGTCAGCGCCTGGTAGGTCGGTGGAGCGCGCTGGCGTGCTCGCTCGGTCGCGAGCACGGCCAGTCACGCCTCCGGGCGAGATCGCGGCCGTGTACGGACCGAGCACCGTACCGAAAGGACCGCAATGTCCACCGACCAGTTCGGGCTCTCCGGCGGCGACTACGTTCCCGACCCCGATGGCGACACCGCCCTCCTCCTCGACGGCTTCTACGACCATCTCGCCCGCGAGCACGGCGATCTCGTCGCCGCCATGCGGGCACGTCACGAGGAGCTCGAAGCGGCGAACCGGCACCTGATCGTCGACGAGCCCGCCCGCCACAACCTGCGCATGACCCTGGCCCTCGTGGCCGCTTACGAGCTGCTGCTGCCCAGGCTGGGCCGGCCGGCGACGATCGACGCCGTGCGCGCGGCGTTCGTCGAGCCGCTCGGCGAGGCCACCCGACAGGGCACCCTGGCCATGCTGGACACCGCTCCCGACCCCTTCCTGGCCATGGTGGCGGTGTCCAAGTCGCGCGAGGAGCACGCGTTCGGCAAGGGGTTCGTCTTCGACCGGCCGGCCGACGACGACCGGCGCTACCACGTCGACGTCCGCCGGTGCTTCTACCACGACGTGCTGACCGCCAACGGGGCTCCCGAGCTGACCCCGGTCATGTGCGCGTTCGACGCCAACTGGATCGAGGCCATCGAGCCTGACAGGCACGGCTTCGCATTCGAGCGCCGCACCACCATCGGCCTGGGCGGCAGCCACTGCCCGTTCCACTTCACCCGCAACCAGGACTGACCCGGTAGGGGCGGGCCCGCGTCCGGACGCGGGCCCGCCTCGGTTGCGTACGCAACTCCCTTGTGCGTACAGTGTTCGCATGACGAGGACGACGTACTCGCGGTCTGGGGGAGTCTGATGAAAGCACGTGATTCGCGCCGCTGGCTGATCCTGGTGGTGCTGTGTCTCAGCACGCTCGTGCTGGTGATCGACAACATGGTGCTCTCGGTGGCGATCCCGCCGCTGACCGCCGACCTGGGGGCGAGCGCGCAGGACATCCAGTGGATCCTGGACTCGTACATCCTGGTCTTCGCCGGGTTGCTGCTGACGGCGGGCAGCCTGTCCGACCGGTTCGGCAGGCGCAGGGTCATGGTCATCGGGCTGGCCCTGTTCGGGGTGGCCTCGCTGGCGGCCGCCTACGCCGCCGATCCGGTGACGCTGATCGCCGCCCGCACGGTGATGGGCATCGGCGGCGCGCTCATCATGCCGAGCACCCTGTCGATCCTGATCACCGTGTTCGACGAGCAGGAGAGGCGCAAGGCGATGGCCGCCTGGAGCGCGGTCGCCATGGTCGGCCTGGTCGGCGGCCCGGTGCTGGGCGGCGCGCTGATCGCCTGGTTCTGGTGGGGCGCCGTCTTCCTGATCAACGTGCCGATCGCGGCGCTGGCCATCGTCGCCTCGCTGGTGCTCATGCCCGAGTCCAAGGGTCCGCAGACCAAGCCCGACCCGATCGGAGCCGTGCTGTCGGTGGCCGGCATGTCGGCGCTGGTCTGGACGATCATCGAACTGCCGCACGGCCTGTCCGTGCCGGCGCTGGCCGTGGCGGTCGTCGCGCTCGCCGGGTTCGTGGTCTGGGAGCTGCGTACGCCGCACCCCATGGTCCCGCTCCGCCTGTTCCGCAACCGCACCTTCAGCGGCGGCAGCTTCTCGCTCACCCTGGTCCAGATCGGCAACGGCGGACTGCTGCTGGTGCTCACCCAGTACCTGCAGTACGTCCTCGGCTACACGCCCACCGAGTCGGGCCTGGCCTTCATCCCGATGGCCGTCGCCTCCCTGGCCTGCAACACCCTCGGCGCGACCCTCGGCGCGCGGATCGGCAACCGTCGGCTGATCGTCACCGGGTTCGCCGTGAGCGCCGGCGGATTCGCGCTGCTGAGCACTCTTGACACGTCGAGCGGCCTGGCCACCGCGGCCGTTTCGCTGCTCCTCATGGGAGCCGGCGGCGGCCTGGCCATGCCCGCCGCTGTCTCCGCCCTCATGGGCACGATCCCGGCCGAGCACGCCGGCGTCGGCTCGGCACTGAACGACACCATCCAGCAGGCCGGCGCCGCCCTCGGCATCGCCGTCCTGGGCAGCGTGCTCGCCAGCGCCTACACCGCGGCCATGCCCGCGACCGCGCCGGCGGCGGCCCGCCTCTCGATCGGGAGCGCGCTCGGCCTCGGCGACGCCGGGATCGCGGCCGCCGCCCGCGACGCCTTCACCACGGCCATGTCGTCCGCCTTCCTCATCAGCGCCGCCGGCGTGGTGGCGGCCGCCGTACTGGCCCTGCTGGTGATGCCCAAGAAGACCGTCTCGATCTAAGGAGAATGATCATGAATCTGAACTGGAACGCCACCGGCGACTGGGGCACGCTGGACTCGACCGGCCGCGGCTTCTACGTCGAGCACTGGCAGCGGCGGCTCGACGAGCTGTGCGCCGCCCACCACGTGCCCGGCGCGACCCTGGCCGTGCTGACCGGCGGGAACATCCACGAGCTGGCCACCGGCGTGCTGAACCGCGCGACCGGCGTGCCGACGACCCCCGACTCGGTGTTCCTGTCCGGCTCGATCGCCAAGGTCCACACCGCGACGCTGGTCATGCGCCTCGTCGGCGAGGGCCGGCTGGACCTGGACGCCCGGGTGGTGGACGTGCTGCCGGAGTTCGCCACTCCCGACGAGGAGGCCACCAAGGTGATCACCGTCCGGCAGCTGCTCAGCCACACCGGCGGGGTCACCAACGACTTCAATCACGACTCGGGCCGAGGCGACGACTGCCTGGCCAAGTACGTCGAGGCGGCCCGGGGCGTGGCCCTGGACTGCCGGCCCGGCACGGCCGTCTCCTACGGCGGCCTCGGCTACGTCGTGCTCGGCCGCCTCGTCGAGGTGCTGACCGGCAAGACCTGGGACCAGGCGCTGCGGGACCTGGTGTTCACGCCGCTCGGGCTCGAACGCTCCATGACGCTGCCGGAGGAGGCGCTGCGGTTCCGCGCGGCGATGAGCCACCTGGGGGAGCCGGGCCAGGACCCCGACCCGGCGCCCGCCTGGGACATGATGCCGCGCTCGGCCGGCCCGTACGGGCGGATCATCACCTCGTCCGGCGACCTCGTCCGCTTCGCCCAGATGCACCTGGCCGGCGGCCTGGCCCCCGACGGCACACGCGTGATGCCCGCGGACGCGGTGGCGGCCATGCAGCGGCGCGAGGTGGACGTCCCGGACAAGTGGACCGTCAGCGCGGACGGCTGGGGCTTGGGCTGGACTCTCTACGACTGGGACGGCGTTTTCGGCTACGGCCACGACGGCGCCGCCATCGGCCAGTACGCCTACCTGCGCGTCGTCCCGCAGGCCGGCGTGGCCGTCGCGCTCATGACCAACGGGGGCGGGGCCCGGCAGGTGTACGCCGCCCTGTTCCGCGAGCTGCTGGCCGAGCTGGCCGGGGTACGCATGCCGGACCCGTTCGGCCCGCCGGCGGAGCCGATCGCGGTGGACATGGCGCCGTTCGTGGGCACGTACAAGCGCGAGGGCGTCGTCATCACGATCAGCCCGAGCCGGATCCGGTACGAGTTCGTCGACGGCATGAAGGACCTGTCGCCGCCGCTGGAGGCCGATCTGACCCCGGTCTCGGAGACGGTGTTCGCGGCCTCGGGCATCGGGGCCTCGTTCAGCGAGGACTACATGCCCGTCGTCTTCTCGACCCTGCCCGACGGGACCCCGGTGTGCTACGTCGGGATGCGCGCCACCCCAAAGGTGTCCGGCTGACCGACGGCGGGCGCACCCAGCCGACCGACGGCACTGCCTGCCATCGACCCGCCTGCCATCGACCCGCCCGCCACGGGGTCGCTCGCCGCCGGGCCTCATGCCGTCAGGCCGTTTGCCGTTGAGGCCCGGACCGTTGGGTGGGGGCAGGGGCGTCGCGGGGGTCAGACGCGGAGCAGGGACGGCCAGGTCTTCGGGCCGACGACGCCGTCCGCGCCGATGCCCTCCGCCTGCTGGAAGCCGCGGACCAGCTCGACCAGCCCCGGGTCGCAGCGGGTGGACTTGAGCCAGTCCTCCAGCCCCACCTGCGCGTAAGCGGACACGGGAACTCGGCCCCGGGCGAACAGGCAGCCTCTGACGGTCTTGACGTCAAAGCTGTCGTCACCCGGCCGGACCATAGGCAGTTGCTTCACGATCTCCTCCGTCCAGGACGATGGGTCAGGCGCGGGGGCGCCTTGGATGAGGGCGGCGACGGCCGCCCGGAAGTCGTTCATGTCGATGGAGTGCGGGTCAGGCTTGGAGGTGTTGACCTCCCGGTGCGCCTTCACGCGCGAGGCGGGCAGCCCGAACTCGCGGCACAGCTCCGCGCACAGCCGGATGTACGCGTCCTTCTGGACGTCGGGCCAGGGCTGGGTGCCGTCGTTCTCCGCCTCGATCCCGAGGGACGCGGAGTTGGTGTGCATCGTCGACGTCGAAGGGGCGTTGTGCCAGCAGCGCCCGGCGGCGATGACGTAGATGTGGCCGGATCTCCCGAGCCCGAACTGGGACAGCGGCCCGTCGAGGCCGGGGCGGCCGTCGCGGACCACCGCCAGCGACGGGTAGTCGCCACCGCCGGCGGGGCCCGCGGTGTGGTGGCACACGACGCCCTGCACCTGGGGCTGCGGGCCGTGGCCGCGGGTCTGCCACCCGGCCACTTCGGTCACGGGGAATCCTGTGCGGCGGGCGACGTCGGCCAGCTGGGTCAGGTACGGCATAGGGGACCTCCCTCAAGCTTTTCGATGAGTCTCGCAACCGCCGATTAACGAACAGTAGTCATGAGATTGCTATATGTGATCACAGCAGGGTAAAGGCGTGATCGCCGCGCTGAGCGGGGTTTCGGGGCGACACGGCACCGTCGCGCGGGCGATGGGCTGGGAGGCGTCGTCGCTGGTCAGACGTCCTGTGCGGATCCATCGCCGGGTGCTGCGGGCGGTGACGGGGTGGATGACTACGGCTTTCCTGGTGATGCGAGAGCGGATGCTGACGGATCTTTAGCATGCCCTACTTGCCCGCGATCGAGGGAATCGAACGGGGATGCGCGATGCCGCAGCTCAGCCCGAGGCGGCCCGCCAGGGCGCCGGTACGGTGGCCGCGTAGGCGACCTCGCGAGCCCCCGTGAACGCGGCCAGCTCGGTCACCGCCGCCCCGACGGCCCGGACGGAGACCTCGTCGCCCGGGAGGCCGGGCTCCGGGAACAGGCCCTCGATCTCCAGCACCTGCTTGCGCCGGTCGAAGCGGGGCACCAGCCGCCCGATGAGCCGCTCGCCGTGCAGGATCGGCATGATGTAGTAGCCGTAGAGCCGCTTGTGCTTGGGCACGTACATCTCCGTACGGAACTCGAAGCCCCACAGCCGCTCGGTGCGCGCCCGATCGCAGATGAGGTTGTCGAACGGCGACAGCAGCGTGGTGCGCGGCTGCCACTCGCGCTCCAGCAGCCCGAGGACGTCACGGTGCACGTGCCAGCGCTCGGTGCCGCCCTCGACCTCGGCGGGCACCACGCGGCCGGAGCGCTGGAGCTCGTCCAGGACCTCGGGGAGCTCGGGATAGCGGTCGCGGATGAAGTGGCGCTCGATGTCGTCCACGCGGGCCACGCCGAGGGCGCGCAGCGCGTGCTCGGCCGCCAGTGACACCGCCTCCCGCCGGGGCAGCGGCGTGGCGTCGGCCCAGGCGGGCAACCAGCGCTCGGCCAGGTCCCAGTGGCGGGTGCGGCCCGCCCGGCCGGCCACCATGATGTTGCCCTGGAACCACAGGAAGTCGAGCATCCGCTCGACGCTGCGGCCGTTGGTCCACCCGCTCGACTGCCAGGGCACGCTCGTGAGGTCGTCGAACGCCCCCGGCGGCAGCGGACCGGCCGTGCGTAAGCGGTCGAGGACGTGCTGCCGCAGCCCGTCGTTGGCCTCCATCCAGCCCCGCACCCGCTGCGCGTGCGGGGACTCGCCCGTCGCGTAGCCGCGCATCATGACGTGGTGGATCGGATAGTCCTCCGCCAGCACGATCGACGCGGCGTGCGCCCAGTATTCGAAGAGCCAGCGCTCCTGCCACAGCAGCGTGTCGAGGTCGGCGCGGTCGTAGTCGCCGAGCCTGCTCCAGAGCACCAGGAAGTGGCTGCGGGCCACCGCGTCGATCGGGTCGAGCTGCAGGCACCGCAGCGTGCGCAGCACCTGCCGCAGCCCGTCGAGGCCGACGCCGGGACGCGGGCCGGCCAGGTGCTGGCACGTCACTGCCAGGCGTCGCGCGCTCTCCAGGCTGAGGGCCAGCGGGTTCGGCATGCCGGCAGTTTACTCGAAAACACGTTCGTACGAGACGGGTTCAGAGCAGCTTCGACAGCGTCTCGGCGCCCACGGCGACCAGCGTCACGGCCACCGAGACCACGGCCACGACGAGGAACGGAACGGCCCTGGAATCGGCGCTGTTCGACGTCGTATATTCCTGCACGAATCTGGAGCAGACCGTGACGCAGCCGATGGCGCCCGTCACGATCACTCCGGCGATGCTCGTCCCCCCGACCATGTCGGCGACCAGGAAGAAGTAGATCAGCTCGAAGACGGCCAGCGTGATCGCCGTGACCGGTCCCCACTCCCGCCACACCGAGCGGCGCTGCGCGGCGTCCGCCCTGGCCTGGCGCGCCATCCGCCGGCGCTGCCGCTGGGTCAGGCGCCGGCGCTTCTCCGGAGGCACCGACACGAACCTGCCCGCCTGCCGGCGGGCGCGCCTTCTCAGCCGCCGCTCACTCGTGACCATGTCCGCCTTTCCCCCGGGGACCCCGTTCTGATGAGAAAACGAGTCAGGCGAACGCGGGGTTCCGGTCAGAGCCGGCGCAGGCCGCGGATCAGCGCGTCGAGCGCGGCGGGGTAGGAGTGGGCCGGCGGCGTGGCGTACCCGACGACCAGCGACGGCGGGTGCCGGTCGCGGTCGCCGCGCATGTACTCGCCCAGCGGGTGCACGTCGACCGAGGCCGCCCGCGCCGCCTCCACGACGGCCCGCTCCGACGGCGCGGAGGGCAGTTCGAGCAGGGCGTGCAGGCCGGCGTCGATGCCGCGTACCCGGACGTCCGGCAGGCCGGACCGCACGGCGGCGACCAGCGTGTCCCGGCGCCGCTGGTAACCGCGGCGCATCGTGCGCAGGTGGCGGTCGTAGTCGCCCAGTTCGATCATGCGCGCGAGGGCCAGCTGCTCCAGGGGCCGGGTCTCGCGCGCCCGCCGCTTGGCCTCCGTGAGCGGCTCCAGCAGCAGGGGCGGGCAGGCGATCCAGCCCAGCCGGACGGCGGGGCCGATGGTCTTGCTGGTCGAGCCCGCGTACACGATCCTGGACGGGCGGCGGGACTGGAGCGCGGCGATCGGATGCCGGTCATAGCGAAACTCGCCGTCGTAGTCGTCCTCGACGATCCAGCCGAGGCTGTCGTCCGCCCATTCCAGCAGCTCGGAGCGGCGCTCCGGCGCCATGCTCACACCCAGCGGGAACTGGTGCGCCGGTGTGCAGACGGCCACCTCGGCGCCCGAGTCGCGCAGCGCGTCCACGCGCAGGCCCGCCGCGTCCACGGGGACGGCGGCGACGCTCAGCCGGCCGGCCAGGAGGCGGACGTGGTCGCCGATGGCAGGGTCCTCCATGCCCGCCGTGCGCACGCCCAGCTCGGTGAAGACCTCCGCCAGCAGGCCGAGCGCCTGCGTGTACCCGGAGCAGACGATCAGGTTCGCGGGGTCGACCCGGACGCCACGGGTCCGGCCGAGATAGGACGCCAGCGCCGTGCGCAGCTCGATGCGCCCCCGCGGGTCGCCGAACCCGAACACCTCGGTCGGCGCCTCCCGCAGGACGTGCCGCATCGCCCGGGCCCACGCCTCGCGGGGGAACGCGTACGCGTCCGGCCGCCCGGGGCGCAGGTCGTAGCGCCCCGACGCGGTGGCCTCCGCCGAGCCCGCCGACCTCCCGGAACGGGCCGGGGCCTCCGCGGTGCCCGCCGCCACGCGGGTGCCCGAGCCCTGCCGCGCCGTCAGCCAGCCCTCGGCCACCAGCTGCTCGTACGCCTGCGTCACCGTCCCCCGCGACAGCCCCAGCTGGGAGGCGAGATCGCGGCTCGACGGCAGGCGCGTGCCGGCCACGAGCCGCCCGCCGCGGATCGCGGACCGCAGCGCCTCCTCCAGCGCCCTGCCACGAGAACCCCAGCCGGGCAGCTCCAGCAGGAGCTCGGGCCCGAGCGCGTCGGTCATGTAAATGGTCCAATTTCCCGGCCGATGACTGGACCATAATACTGGGACAGTTGTCTCCTAGCCTGGCCGTGCGAGCGTCGATCCGCCCGACCGCCCACGCCGCCCAACGCAAGGAAACCTCTCGCATGCACGTCTTCGTCGCCGGTGCAGCCGGCGCCATCGGCCGCTACCTCGTCCCCCTGCTGATCGAGGCCGGTCACCGCGTCACGGGCAGCTCCCGTACCGACTCCGGCCTCGACCGGCTGCGCGCCCAGGGCGCCGGCGCGGTACGGCTGGACGTCTTCGACGCCGAGGCGGTCGCCCGCGCGGTGGCCGAGGCCGCGCCCGACGCGATCGTCCACCAGCTGACCGCGCTGAACGGCGGCACCCCCGCCGACAACGGCCGCATCCGCAGGATCGGCACCCGCAACCTGGTCGACGCCGCCAAGCGGGCCGGCGTGCGCCGCATCGTCGCCCAGTCCATCGCCTGGGCGTACGAGGCGGGCGACGCCCCGGCCACGGAGGACACGCCGCTGGACGTGACCGCGCCCGCGCCGCGCTCGGGCGTCGTCGGCGGCGTCCGGGCGCTCGAAGAGGCCGTCGCGGAGCTGGACGAGCACGTCGTGCTGCGCTACGGGCTCTTCTACGGGCCCGGCACGTGGTACCGGCCCGGCGGCCTCGTGGCGGACGTGCTGCGCAACGGCGGCCCCACCGGCGACCCGGCCTCGGTCTTCCTCAGCGGCCTGGCGGCCGACGCCGCGGTCAGCTCGTTCGTGCACGTCGAGGACGCGGCCGAGGCGACCGTCGCCGCGCTGCGCTGGCCGAGCGGGACCGTCAACATCGTGGACGACGAGCCCGCGCCCGCCCGCGAGTGGCTGCCCGCGCTGGCCGCCGCCGTCGGGGCTCCCGCCCCCGCTCCCACCGACGGGCGGGCCGGCTGGCAGCGCGGCGCCGACAACGGCCTTGCCCGCTCGCTCGGGTGGCGGCCGCGGCATGCCACCTGGCGCACCGGGTTCGGGAGCTAGGCCGGGTCCGGCCAGACGTTGTCCGGATGTGGCCGGACTTGCCCCCGGGCTCGCGCGCACCATGTTCCGGGTACGCGACATCGGGAGGTCCACCTTGCAACCGCCGCTCTTCCTGGAGACGGACCCGGCCGTGGAGGAGCCGGGGTTCGATCCCACGTTCGCCGGCGCGCGCCGCATCCGGCTCGACGCCACCTCATGGGTCGAGCATGTCCCCGGCTGGCTGCGCGGCAGCCGGCACCTGCTCGACTCGCTGCTGGAGAAGGCCGGCTGGGAGCAGCGTGACCGGTGGATGTTCGACAAGAAGTACGTCGAGCCGCGGCTCACCGCCGAGTACACCGACCTGGCCGAGGTGCCCGAGCCCCTGCTCCTCGCGATCACCGCCGCGCTGTCGGAGCATTACGGCGTCCCGTACGACGGGCTCTGGGTGAACCTCTACCGCGACCACCGCGACAGCACCGGGTGGCACGGCGACTGGCAGACGTGCAGGCGCGACGAGTGCGTGGTCCCGGTGCTCAGCCTCGGGGCGACGCGCCGGTTCCTGCTCAAGCCGAGGACCGGCGGGCGCAGCGTCGCGCTGACGCCGGCCGGTGGGGATCTGGTGGTGATGGGCGGGTGCTGCCAGCGCGACTGGCGGCACTGCGTGCCCAAGCAGGCCGCTCCGGCCGGGGTCCGGATCAGCGTCAACTTCTCCAGCCGTCTCCAGGGCCACTCGGCATGACGTACATCTAGGACATGACCACGTACTCCGCCGTCGTCACCACCGGCATCTACTGCCGGCCTGGTTGCGGAGCCAAGCCGTTGCTCCGCAACACGCGCACGTACGAGCACCCGGCCGCAGCCGAGGCCGCGGGGTTCCGGGCGTGCCTGCGCTGCCGGCCGTACCGGGTGGCGGCCTCGATCGAGGCCGGCGCGCCCGAGCTGGTCTGCCGGGCGTGGCAGCTGATCATCGACGGCGTGCTGGACGGCGGCACCGAGGCGGCGCTGGCGGCGCGCATCGGCATGTCGCCGCGGCACCTGCGCCGGCTGTTCCTCAGGCACCTGGGCGCGACGCCCGACCAGCTCGCGCGTTCGCGGCGGGCGCACTTCGCCCGGCGGCTCCTGGACGACTCCGAGCTGACGGTGCTCGACGTGGCCTTCGCCTCGGGGTTCGGGAGCCTGCGGCAGTTCAACCGGACCATGCGAGAGGTGTTCCGCGCCGCGCCGTCCGACCTGCGCGAGCGGCGGCGGCGCGCCGACCGGCTGGTGGCCGACGGCGGGCTGGTGCTGCGGCTGCCGTTCGTGCCCGGCTACGACTGGGCCGCCGTGCGGGACTTCCTCGCCGTACGGGCCGTGCCGGGGGTCGAGGAGGTGGACGGCGACACCTATCGGCGCACGATCACCGTGGACGGCGCGCCCGGGGTGCTGGAGGTGTCGCCGGGCGGCGAGGGACACCTGCTGCTGCGGGCCCACCTGCCGTACTGGGAGGGGCTGATCCACGTGGTGGGGCAGGTCACGCGGCTGCTCGGCGTGGAGGCCGACCACGGGGCGGGGGTGACGGCGCTGTCGGCCGATCCGGTGCTCGGACCGCTGGTACGGGCCCGCCCGGGGCTCGCCGTGCCGGGGGCCTGGAGCGCCTTGGAGGTCGGGGTACGGGCCGTGCTCGGGCGCGGCAGGATGCCGGGGGAGACGGCGGACCGGCTCGGGGCGCTCGTGGCCACGCTGGGGACGAGGGTGCCCGGGCTGCCCGGCGGCCTCACGCACACCTTCCCGGAGGCGACCGCGATCGCGACGGAGGCGTCCGTGACCGCCGCGGAGGCGACCGTGACCGGGGCGGAGGCGTCCGTGACCGGGGCGGAGGCGTCCGTGGTCGGGGCGCTCGCGGCCGACGTGGCCGGTGAGCACGAAGCGCTCGGTCACGGCACGGGCCCGGACACGATGGCGGCCCTGCCGTACGCGGATCGCGACCTACGCCACGACCTGGCCTTCCGGCTCGGGCACCCCGACGCGTTCCCCCTGGCTGACCCCTCTCTCCGCGCCGCACTCGACGATCTCGGCCTCGACCCCGCCGCCTGCCTTGAACGGTGGAGCCCCTGGAGCTCGCTGGCGGCGGCCCACCTGATGGCCCACGGCGACGCCCTCTAGCGCTCCACCTGCCGGGATGCCCGCTAGTCCGCGCCCCACCAGCCGCGGCGGGCCGCGAGCAGCCCGGCCTGGAAGCGGGTGCGCGCGCCGAGCCGGTCCATCAGCTCGCTGACCCGCCGATGCACGGTCCGCAGGCTCACGCCGAGCTGGCGCGCGACCGCCTCGTCCTTGAGCCCGGCCGCGAGCAGCGTGAACAGCTCCGGGTCGGGCAGCTCGGCCGGGCCGGAGGGGAGCGTCGCGAGCGGCTTGGCGGGCAGCGGCAGCGCCGACCGCCACAGGACCTCGAACAGCGTGACCAGCGCGTCGAGCAACGTCGAGGAGTGCACGATGACCGCGCTGTCGGCGTGCGAGGTCGCGGCCGTGCTCAGCGGCAGGATGGCGGTCCTCCGGTCGGCGATGGCCAGCTTCATGGGGACCTCGGGGCTGATCCTGGCCTGCTCGCCGGCGGCCACGGCCTCCTGGGCGAGGCGCAGCTTGCCGGGGATCTCCAGGGCCGCGGCGTCGTAGATGCCGCGCACCAGGAGGCCGTGCGCGAGGCGGTCCATCTCGGCGACGTTCTGCTGGCCGGGGTCCTGCGCGTACGGCGGCCGGTCCAGCACCAGGAGCTCCTCGGTCGCGGTCTGCTGCAGTTGCGTGAACCGCTGCACCACCGCCGCCTGGCCCTGCACGACCTCGACCAGCTCCTCGGGGGCCTGGTTCTCCGTACGCGGCGTCTCGGCGAGCAGCGCGAGGGCGGCCAGCCGCGCCTGGGCCAGCCCCTCCTCCCGGCGCGAGATCAGGGCGGCCACCGCGACGTCGGGCCGGGTCGGCAGGAACCGGACCGGACGGCCCGCCATGCGGCTGACCAGGCCCAGCGCCTCCAGCCGGGAGCAGGCGCGGCGCAGGGCCACCGTGGTGCGGCCGGTGTGCGCGGCCAGCTCGGGCAGCGTGGCGCGGGGCCGGCGCAGCAGGTCGCGGTAGATCCGCTCGTCCTCGGCGTCCACCCCGACGGCGGCGAGCGCGTTCTCGTCCGTGTCCATGGTCGGTAAGTGTGTCAGATACCTGCCATGTCACAAATCCGCCCTTCGTCGGGCCTAGCCCGTGCACTCCCGTGCCCGATAGGACGGATCCGTAAGTCCGGCCTGTTCGGGGAGGCAGTGTTGAAGAAGGCATTCACCATCGGAGTCGCGACCGCGCTTGTGGTCCTGTCGGCCGCCGGGCCCGCCGCCGCGGACGACGAGCCCTTCGGCCGCTGGCGTCAGCCGGCCTGCGGGACCGTCAACGGCGACGGCTCGGTGACGTACACGCGCAACGACGGCAGGACGATCGCGCCGACCAGCCAGGTGCTGCGGCCGGTCGTCTACACCACCGGGCTCGTCGCCCTCGACCGTCCTGACGAACTGCTCGCCATGTCGAACAACGCGCTGCTGACCTCGCAGGACGCGGGCTGCACCTGGGCGACGGTCGGCAAGGTGAACGGCAGGAACACCGAGCTGGTCGCGGCCCGCGGCGGCCGGGCCTACGCCTGGGACCGCGACGGCAACCTCACCCTCGCCACGTCCGGCGCCGTCACCCAGCTCACCTCACCCGCCGGCGAGGTGGCCGGGCTCGGCGTCGACCGCTACCGCGGCGACCGCCTGCGGGTCTCCGACGGCCGCGGGCAGCTCCACGAGTCGCGGGACGGCGGGCGCACCTGGCGGACCGTCGGGGTGCCCGCCTGGGCGCAGGGCGATCTCGTGCTGGTCTACACGGCGGTGTTCGACCCGTACGACCTGAACCACGTGGTGGTGGGCGGCTCCGACACCGGCGCCCGCGTCACCTTCGACGGCGGCCGGACCTGGACCGCCTCCACCGGCCTGAGCAAGACCGGCGGCAAGGTCAACGTGTTCAGCGCCGCGATCTCCCCGGCCGCCCCCAACGTCGTGTACGCGATGGGCCTCGACATCGGGGAGGCCGACGGGGGCGCGCCGTCCGGCGGGCGGCACATCTACCGCTCGTTCGACGGGGGCCGGCGCTTCGCCCCGGTCGTGGACCACGGCGACGGGGTCACCCTCGCCAACGGCCCGCTGCTCGCGCCCCACCCGACGGACCCGGGGGTGCTGTACTTCGACTTCGGCACGGGATGGGCGGCGACCGGCACCGACATCTACAAGTACGACGCCCGCCGGAACCAGGTCACCGTCAATCACAACGCCTACGACCGGGTCACCTCCATCGCGTTCAACCCGTCGAACCCCGGAGTGATGTACCTGGGCGTCGCCGAGGAGGTCTAGCGACCCACCCCACCCCGCCGACGCCGCCCCTGTCCTCTCAAAGACCCAGGCCACGTGCGGGACACCACGCTGTCTTGTCCCGGTTGCTGCTGAAGCGAATGGTTAAGGAGCGCTTGTCTGTTCTTGAGATACCCGTGGTGCTACGGTGTGTGCCGTTCCCGATCGCATGCGTGAAAAGGGCACACCACCCCCCGCTCTGAGGACTCCCAGAACATGCAAGCAGACGTACCTCAACGGACGACACAGCGAAGGCTCTCCCCGAAGGAACTGGCGGTCACTGCCTCCCTGGGCACGTTGATCGTCACCGCCGGTCTGTGGCTGTGGGCGATCCTGGCCGCCCCGGCCGGCGCCATGGGGCTGATGGCGGCCGTCGGCGGAGGCTCGGCCCTGCTGCTGGCCGGCGCCGCCGGCGCGGCCGTGCACTACGCCGCCACCGCCCGCCAGCTGCGCGAGCAGGCCAGGTGGGCGGAGGCGCGTTACATGTGGCTGCGCCGCGAGAACGCCCGGGTGGCCGAGGAGGCGCTGCCCGCGCTCGGACGCCAGGTACGCGAGGGCGTGCCGCTCGCCGACGCGCTCGCCAGCGTTTCGCGGATCGTGGAGACCTCGGTGCAGCCGCTCGTCCAGGCGATCGGCAGCGAGCTGGACCTGCTCCAGCGCGACCGCGCCGCCGCCCAGAAGGCACGCGCGGTGGCGGAGACCAACGCCCGCGCGGCCCGCCAGGCGATGGAGGACGAGATCTCGCGGCTGTCCGCCGAGACGATGCCGGAGCTCGTACGGCGGATCCGGACGGACCGGATGTCGGTCCGCGCGGCACTGGCCGAAGTGGGCCAGCCCGCGTACGGCCCGCTGCGTGACCTGCTCGGCGAGACGGCGGAGCAGCTCGGCGAGAGCGAGCGCGGGGGCGCCGCGGTCATGGCCGCCTGCGCCGGCGCCGCGGCCCGGGTGCAGGCCCAGGCGACCAGCCTGCTCGCCCAGCTGCGCGGCCTGGAGGAGCAGTACGGCGAGCACGAGGAGATCCTCAGCGACCTGCTCGACCTCGACCACCGGGTCTCCCAGCTCAGCCGCCTGGCCGACAACATCGCCCTGCTGAGCGGCGGCCGGTCCGGGCGGCGGTGGACGCGGCCGATCGTCATGGAGAGCATCCTGCGCGGTGCCATGGGCCGCATCGGCGCCTACCGCCGCATCCGGCTCCACTCCACCAGCACCGTCGCCGTGGCCGGGTACGCCGCGGAAGGCGTGATGCACACGCTGGCCGAGCTGATGGACAACGCCGCCACGTTCTCGGCGCACGGCACGGAGGTGCACGTGTACGCGGACGAGGAGGACGCCGGCGTGGTGATCACGATCGACGACAGCGGTCTCGGCATGCGGCCGCGCGAGCGGCACCACGCGACCAAGCTCGTGTCCGAGCCGCTCGACCTGCGCACGCTCTCCGGCACCAGGCTGGGGCTCGCGGTGGTGGGGCGCCTGGTCGACAAGTACGGCCTCACGGTGAGCTTCCGGCCGTCGGCCCGCGGCGGCACCGGGGTCGTGGTGCTGATCCCGCGCGTACTGATCACACAGCCCAGCACGGCTGCCGCGCAGCCGCCGGCCGTGCCCGCGCAGGCCGCGCCGCCCACGGAGTCCGTGCCCGCGGAGGAGCATCCGACCGGCGAGGAGCTGCTGCCCAGGCGGCAGCGCGGGCAGACGCTGGCCGAGGCGATGAAGGCGCGGCAGGCGCCGGCGGCCCGGCCGGTGGCGCGCGAGGGGCGCGACTCGGCGGCCAGGTTCGCCGCGTTCCGCCAGGCGGGCGGCCGCAACCGGACAACGTCTCCGCCGGCCGAATCCCCGGCCACTGCTCCAGCCGCGGACGATGCGTGAGCACGCGCCGTCGGTCACCGGAACTTATCGGATCACAGTAAGGAGGCAGGGGCGGCCCCTCCGGCGCCCGCGCCGGACGCCCGCCCCGTCGTTTCGATGAGCACTATCGACGCTGCAGGCACCACCGATCGCGAGCTCGACTGGCTGCTTGAGAACCTCAAGGAGAAGACCCCCGGGGTCAGGTACGTCCTCGTCCTGACCAGGGACGGACTCAAGATGTGCGTCACCGCCGGCCTGGAGCGGGACCGCGCCGACCAGCTCGCGGCCCTGGCCGCGGGCATCCAGAGCCTTTCGCTGAGCGCCTCCGCCGAGTTCGGCGACGGCATCGGCGCGGGGCAGGCGATGGTGGAGTTCGCCGGCGGGCTGCTGCTCATCGTGCCGGCCGGCGAGGGCGCCCACCTCGCCGTGGTGGCCGACGAGGACGGCGACGTGGGCCTGATCGCGCACAACATGAACGAGATGGTCGAGCAGATCGGCGTCTTCCTCTCCGCGGCGCCGCGGAGAGCGCAGTCAGGCGACGATCGTCCATGACACCGCGCCCGATCGACCGGGAGAACCCGGACCGGCTCTACACGGTCACCGGCGGCCGCACCCGCGCCGACGAGAACGCGTTCGACTCGGTCTCCCTGATCGTCAGCGAGTGCGAGCCGACCCCCGGCATGCAGTCGGAGCACGTCAGGATCCTCCAGCTGACCCGGCAGCCGACGGCGGTGGTGGAGATCTCCGCCGAGCTGCGGCTGCCGGTGAGCGTGGTGAAGATCCTGCTGCGCGACCTGCTGGACACCGGCCGCATCACCGTCCGTCACCCGTCGGCCGCCCTCCAGTTCGGGCGGCCGGATCCCGAAACTCTGAGGCAGGTGCTCAGTGCCCTCCAAGACCTCTGACGACGTACGTACACCGCTCCGCGAAACCGCCCTGGACGCACTGAAGATCGTGGTCGTCGGCGGCTTCGGCGTGGGCAAGACGACCATGGTCGGCTCGGTGAGCGAGATCCGCCCGCTGAGCACCGAGGAGGTCATGACCCAGGCCAGCGTGGGCATCGACGACGCCAGCCGGGTGCGGGAGAAGACCACCACCACGGTGGCCTTCGACTTCGGCCGGATCACGGTGACGCCGGACAAGGTCCTGTACCTGTTCGGGGCGCCGGGGCAGGAGCGCTTCTGGTTCGTGTGGGATCAGCTCTTCGCGGGCAGCCTGGGCGCGGTCGTCCTGGTGGACACCAGGCGCGTGGAGGACTCGTGGTACTCCATCGACCGGCTCGAGCACCACCGGATGCCGTTCGTCGTGGCCGTCAACCGCTTCGCCGACGGGCCCTCGCTGGACGCCGTGCGCGACGCGCTCGCGCTGTCGCCCGACGTGCCGCTCATCGAGTGCGACGCGCGGAAGCGGTCCTCGTCCAAGCACGTGCTCATCACGCTCGTGGAGCACATCACCCGTATGAACGCCCGTTCGGCCCCGGAGAGCACGTCGTGACCAACCCACTGCTGGAGGGCTACACCGGCCACGCCGACGCCGTGCGGATGTACGGGCCCGAGGTCTTCGCCGACCCGTCCGCGGTGTACGAGGAGATGCGCCGCAAGCACGGCCCGATCGTGCCGATCCTGCTCGACGACGACGTACCGGCCTGGCTCGTGGCCGGCTACCGCGAGCTGCACCACGTGACCAGCCAGCCGCAGCTCTTCGGCCGCGACCCCAGGCGCTGGAACCTGAAGGACCGGATCCCCGAGGACTGGCCGTCGCGGGCGTACCTGGAGTGGA
Source organism: Nonomuraea sp. NPDC049625 (assembly GCF_040675285.1). Classification (NCBI taxonomy): domain Bacteria; kingdom Bacillati; phylum Actinomycetota; class Actinomycetes; order Streptosporangiales; family Streptosporangiaceae; genus Nonomuraea; species Nonomuraea sp. NPDC049625. The sequence continues at coordinate 258,937 of NZ_JBFAOQ010000015.1, forward strand.
CGCCGTCCCTGATGTTCACCGAGGGCGCCGAGCGCAAGCGGCGCGGCGGCGCCATCGGCGACGCGCTGGACACCATCGACCGCACCGAGCTGACCGCGATCTGCGAGCAGGTCGCCGACCTCCTGATCGACGAGTTCGCCGGGTACGGCCGGGCCGACCTGATCGCCCAGTACGCCTACCGGACCCCGGCCCAGGTCATCGCCCGGCTCTACGGCCTGGCGGAGTCCGAGCTGCCGGAGCTGATCGAGGACCTGGGCTTCATGCTGGACGGCGGTGAGGAGTCCTTCGCCGGGTTCCTCCGCGTCCAGGACCGCATGGGCGGGCTGATGGCCGCCAAGCGCGACCGGCCGGGGCACGACCTCACGTCTTACCTGCTGGCGCACCCGGCCGGGCTGTCCGAGCTGGAGATCATCCAGGACCTGCTGGTGCTGATAGCGGCCTCCCACGCCGCCACCGCCAACTGGATCGGCAACACGCTGCGGCTCATGCTGATCGACGACGACTTCTCGATGACGCTCCAGGGCGGCCGCAGCAGCGTCGGCGAGGCGCTGATCAGGGTGCTGTGGATGGACCCGCCCGTGCAGAACATGCCCTCGCGCTTCGCCGTACGGGACTGCGACCTGGGCGGGAAGCGCGTGCGCAGGGGCGATCTGCTGCTGCTCGGGTTCGCGGCGGCCAACGCCGATCCGCAGGTGCGGCCGGCCGCGCACGCCCATTCGGGCGCCAACCGGGCGCACATGTCGTTCAGCCACGGCGAGTACGGCTGCCCGTTCCCCGCGCCGGAGCTCGGGGAGATCATCGTCAAGACGGCCATCGAGGTGCTGCTGGACCGGCTGCCCGACGTTCACCTCCTCGGGGAGCCGGAGGAGCTGCGCTGGCGGGCGTCGGTCTGGATGCGCGGCCTGGAGGCCCTGCCCGTCGGGTTCAGCCCGACCGGCCCCTTCGGTCAGGGGCCGGTCGAGGACTGGAGGATGTGATCAGCGGACGGTCTCGCCCGTGGCGCTGAGGTCGCGGCGGAAGGACTCCGGCGCCTTCCACACCGCGAACATGGTGATCAGGGCGCCGAGCATGACGTACCCGGCGACCAGCGGCCAGCGGGCGCCGTCCGCGCCGGCCAGGGCGGTGGCGACGAACGGGGTCAGGCCGCCCGCGAAGATGGAGGCGATCTCGCGGCCGGCCGCGGCGCCGGTGTAGCGGCGCTCGGCGGGGAACAGCTCGGCGAAGAACGCGGGCTGGATGGCGTTGATGGCGTTGTGCCCGAGGTTCAGCACCAGCACGTAACCGAGCACGATCAGCACCATCGACCCGCTGTGCAGCATCGCGAAGAACGGGAACGCCATCACGAACACCACGACCGCGCCGAAGAAGTAGACCGGCCGCCGCCCGATCCTGTCGGAGATCGCGGAGAAGACGCCGTGGCTGATGAAGGAGAGCACGGCGGCGATGAGGATCGCGTTGTTCAGCTGGCTCTTCTCCAGGCCGAGCGCGCTGCTGCCGTAGGACAGCGCGAACACCGTGAGCAGGAAGTACGGCAGCGCCTCGGCGAAGCGGAGGCCGATGATCAGCAGCAGGTTGCGCCAGTCGTCCACGAAGATCGTACGGATCGGGCCGTGCTTGGGACGCTCGGCCTCCACCGCGCCCGCCTCATCCTCCTTGTCACCGGCCACGGCCTTGGTGAAGACGGGGGTCTCGTGCAGGCTGCGCCGCATCCAGAACGTCACGATGAGGACGACGGCCGACAGCAGGAACGGGATCCGCCATCCCCAGCTCAGCAACTGGTCGTCGGGGAGCGTGTAGATGTAGGCGAAGACCCCGGTGATGAGGATCTGCGCGGAGAAGCCTCCGGTGTTGGGCCAGGCGCTGAAGAAGCCGCGGCGGTTCGGCGGCGCTGACTCCAATACGATGATCATGGAGCCGCCCCACTCACCGCCGACCGCGAACCCCTGCATCAGCCGCAGCACCACCAGCAGGATCGGGGCCCACATCCCGATCGTCCCGTAGCTCGGCAGCAGGCCGATGAGGATGGTGCTGAGGCCCATCACGACGAGCGTGACCATCAGGGTGGACTTGCGGCCGTGCCGGTCGCCCCGGCTGCCGAAGAAGAGGCCGCCCAGGGGTCTGGCGAGGAAGCCGACGGCGAACGTGCCGAAGGCGGACAGCGTGGCCACGAAGCCGCTGGCGTCGGGGAAGAAGACTTTGGGGAAGACGACGGCGGCCGCCGTCCCGTAGACGAGGAAGTCGTAGTACTCCAGCGTGTTGCCGAGGAAGCTGGATGCCGTGACCTTCCAGGTGTAGCGAAGATCGGGCTTCGGAAGGGTCGCGACCATGGCGCCTCCCTTTCTGCTGGCGGCTTCGATGTTTCCGCAGTGGTTCAGTTGTCGCACACTATTGCCTGGAAGACGGTTAACCGTCAACGGTTATCCGTTAACGTTGACCGTATGGAGTTGTGCGGGATAGTCTCCGTTCGGCGAAGAACCTTCGGGCGGGAAGACGAGAGGAGAGCTGGTGACGATCACCAATCCGCTGCGTAATCCACCGCTCGGTGATCAGTTGCTCATCCAGCTCCGCTCGCTCATCGTGCGTGGCGAGCTGATCGTGGGGACGCACCTGGTCGAGGGCCGGATCGCGGAGCAGTTCGGGGTGAGTCGCGGGCCGGTCCGCGACGCGCTTCGCCAGCTGGAGATCGAAGGGCTGGTCGAGACGCGCAAGCGGGGGGTCTTCGTCCGGGGGTTGTCCGACAAAGATCTCCAGGAGCTTTACTCGCTGCGCGGCGCTCTGGAGAGCCTGGCCATCAAGGAGACCATCGCCCGCCTCGACGCCGCCGACTGGACCTCGATCGACGAGGCCGTCGAGCAGATGCGGGCCGCCGCGGACGACCGCGACGCCGCCAAGTTCGCCGCCGCGGACCTCGACTTCCACAGCGGCTTCTACGTGATCGGCGACAACCGCTGGCTCACCGCCACGTGGGCGCTGCACCGGCCACTGTTCGCGGCGGTGCTGGAGATCACCAACACCGCCCGTGACCTGGTCCCCGTCGCGCAGGACCACGCCGACCTGCGGGACGTCGTCCGCTCGGGCGACGTCGACGCCGCGCTCGTCGCGCTCGTGTCGCACCTCGACGGCTCCTGCGACCGGATCCGCGCGACGCTGATCGAGCGGGAGCGCACCCAGCCCGCCGTCTAGCCTCCTCGTCCCACCGCCCGCGCCGGACCTTCCAGGGGTCCGGGGCCCTCCTTCGCCTGCCATCCCTCAACGAGCTGAGGCCCGCCGCGCCTCGACAACGAAAAACCACTGACGAACCGAGGCCTTGCCATGCCAGAAAACACCCGGCGCCGCGCCGAGATCCTCTCCGCCGTCCCGACCTTCTTCGACGAGGCGGGCGAGCTCGACCACGCCACCGCCAAGGCGCACTTCACGGATCTCGCGAGCCGCGTCGACGGTGTCTTCGTGTGCGGCACCACCGGCGAGTTCCCGGCGCTGGACCGGGCCGAGCGCCGGGCGGTGACCGAGACCGCGCTGGCCGTGTTCGGCCCCGACCGGGTCGTGGTGCACGTCGGCGCCGCGGCCACCCGGGAGGCGGTGGCGCTGACCCGCGAGGCCGTCGCGATGGGGGCGCGCAGGCTGGCCACGCTGACCCCGTACTACCTGCCCGCCGACAACGGCGCCGTGCTGCGGCACTTCGCCGCGGTGACCACGGCGGCCGGTCCGGCCGCCGTCTACGGCTACCTGTTCAGCGAGCGCTCCGGCGTGGTCGTCGAGCCCGCGGACTTCGCCGCGATGGCCGCCGAGACCGGGCTGGCCGGGGCCAAGCTGAGCGGTCTGGCCGCCGACCGGTTCGCCGAGTACCGCGCGGCGCTGCCCGCCTCGGCCGGGCTGTGGTCGGGCTCGGACACCAGGCTCGCCGAGGTCGTCCGCGGCGGCGGCAACGGGGTCGTCTCGGGTCTCTCGTCGGCCTTCCCGGACCCGTTCGCGCGGCTCGCCGACGCCGTGGCCGCCGGAGACACCGAAGCGGAACGTTCCACGCAGGCTCGGGTGGACGAGGTGCTGGCCGCGCTCGGCGGCACCGTGGAGGGCATCAAGCTGGCGCTGAGCCTCCTGGGCCGCGGCACGGGAACCCTCCGCATGCCGGCCCCCGAGATCGGCCCGGAGCAGCGGCAGCGCATCGCGCGGCTGGCCGAGACCGCCCACGCACGATGATCGCGGCGCGGGTGACCAGATGAGCGGGGCCGAGCGGATCCACCGCGAGTTCGTGACCGTCGACGACCCCCGCTGGACGCAGTGCCACGCGTCCACGCTCGCGGTGGCGGACGGCACTCCCGTCGTCGCGTGGTTCGCGGGCACCAGGGAGGGCACGCCCGACAACCGCATCCGCATCGCCCGGAGCGGGGAAGCGCGCACCCTGGAGACGGGCCGGGACGTCGCCCACTGGAATCCGGTGCTGGTGACCGGCCCCGACGGCGCCCTGTGGCTGTTCTGCAAGGCCGGCGCGCGCATCTCCGAGTGGATCACGCTGGTCACCCGCTCGCATGACGGCGGCGTCACGTGGGCGCCGGTACGCGAGCTCGTCCCGGGAGACCGGTCCGGCGGCCGCGGCCCCGTCAAGAACCCGCCCCTGCTCGCTCCCGGCGGTGGCCCCTGGCTGGCGCCCGGCTCGACGGAGCGGTGGGGCGAGCCGCCCCGGTGGGACCCGTTCGTGGACGTGTCCGACGACGGCGGGCTGAGCTGGACGCGTGCCCCGATCCCCGTGGACCACGACGCGCTCACGGGCGCCGGGCACATCCAGCCCGCGCTGTGGTGGGGGACGAGCGGCCCGGTCGCGTTGATGCGCAGCACCGAGGGGCGGGCGTACCGCTCGACCTCCCCCGACGGCGGGCGCACCTGGACGCCCGCCGAGCCCACGGGCCTGCCGAACAACAACAGCGGCCTCACGGTGGTCGCGCTGCCGTCCGGGCGGGCGGCCTGCGTGCACAACCCGGCCGCCGAGTCGTGGGGCAGCCGCTGCCCGCTCGTCGTCTCGCTGTCGGACGACGACGGGCTGACCTGGCACGCCGGTCCGACCCTGGACGACGGCGTGCTCTCCATAGACCCCGCCGTGCCCCGGCTGCCGCCGGCCGGCGCCGCCGCCCCGGGGTTCGCGCCCGGTGACGACGGTGTCGTGACCAGCGGCGTCGCCGAATACAGCTATCCCTTCGCCGTCGTCACCCCCGACGACCTCCTCGTCACCTACACCTGGCAGCGCAGGGGCATCGTCCTCGCCCGGCTGCCCCTCGCAGATCTGGAGCAGAAGACGCCATGACCAGCCCGTACCGTATGCCCGTTCCCCGCGCGGAGCAGCCCGTCGCGCCGCGCACCGCGTACCTGATCGCCAGCGGAGACCTGCGCCTGTCGGCCAACGTCGCCGGGTGGGCCGCCCAGGAGAGCCTGGAGAAGGCCGTCTCGGCGGCGTTCGGCGACCTCGGCTGGACGGTGGTCCGCGCGCACGAGGTGGATCCCGCCAAGGGGCACGGCTTCATCGACAGCCAGCGGATGGGCCTGGAGGTCTTCAAGGCCATCCCCGCCGACGCGCCGCTGATCGTCGCCGAGGCCGTGTGGCAGTACAGCCACCACGTGCTGGCCGGGCTCCGCACCCACCGGGGCCCGATCCTCACCGTCGCCAACTTCGACGGCACCTGGCCCGGCCTGGTCGGCCTGCTCGGGCTCAACGCCGGCCTGACCAAGATGGGCCGCGCGTACTCGACGATCTGGTCCGTCGACTTCACCGACCGCTACTTCCTGGACGGCCTCGCGAGCTGGGTGCGGACCGGCCACATCGCGCACGACTCCTCGCACGTCCGCCCGCTGCCCCCGCTGCCGCCCGGCCCGGAGTCCGGGCTCGGCCTCGCGCTGGCCGAGGAGCTGCTGCGCGACAAGGCCATCATCGGCGTGTTCGACGAGGGCTGCATGGGCATGTACAACGCGATCATCGACGACGAGCTGCTCAACCCCCTCGGGATCTACAAGGAGCGGCTGTCGCAGAGCGCCCTGTACGCCGAGATGCTCAAGGTGCCGGACGCCGAGGCGGCGGCCGTGCGCGCGTGGCTCGACGCCGCCGGGATGCGCTTCGCCACCGGCGCCGACGAGGCCACGGAGCTCACCGACCGGCAGCTGAGCGAGCAGCTCAAGATGTACGTCGCCGCGCTGCGGATCGCCGACGACTTCGGCCTCGACGCCGTCGGGATCCAGTACCAGCAGGGCCTGAAGGACCTGACCCCGGCCTCCGACCTGGCGGAGGGCCTGCTCAACAACGTCGTACGCCCGCCGGTGACCAGCCGCGACGGCGCCCGCGTGCTCTACGACGGCGCCCCGCTGCCGCACTTCAACGAGGCGGACGAGGGCGTGGCCGTGGACGCGCTGGTGACCAACCGGGTGTGGACCGCCATGGGCCTCGACCCCGCGACCACGCTGCACGACGTGCGCTGGGGCGAGCAGTACGGCGACGACTTCGTCTGGGTCTACGAGATCTCCGGCTCCGTGCCGCCGTCCCACCTGACCGGCGGGTACGCGGGCGCGGTGAGCCGGCGGCAGAACCCGATGTACTTCCCCGCCGGCGGCGGCACCATCAAGGGAGTGAGCAAGCCGGGCGAGATCGTCTGGTCCCGGCTCTACATCGCCGACGCCAGGCTCCAGCTCGACCTCGGCCGCGCCTCCGTCGTGGAGCTGCCGGAGGAGGAGACCGAGCGGCGGTGGGCGGCCACCAACCCCGAGTGGCCGATCGCGCACGTCGTGCACCACGGGGTCGACCGCGACCAGTTCATGGCCCGCCACAAGGCCAATCACGTCCAGGTCGCCTACGCTCCCGACGCCGCCACGGCCGACAAGGCGCTGGTGGCGAAGGCGGCGTTCTTCCAGCGGCTCGGTGTGGAGGTGCACGTGTGCGGGGACGTCGCCGTCTGAGGCGAACCCGGTCATGAGGGCGGTCCCGCTCGCACCCGGACGAGCCGGGCCGCCGCACCACGCCTCCGGCGACACAAGGAAATATCCGCTCTGTTGCGACTCCCGTGGCAATATTGACGGCGGGACCGGACTGTGGCGAGTTGCCGATTGAGGATATGGATGTCGACTGCGCACGGCATGGGTGACCTGGCGGAAACGCTCGGTGGTGATGCCGCCCACTCCGGGCCGACCGCGCTGCGTATTCTCGTGGGTGCGCAATTGCGACGGCTGCGCGAGTCCGCCGGGATCTCCCGGGAGGACGCCGGCTACGCCATCCGCAGCTCACACTCCAAGATCAGCCGCATGGAGGGCGGGCGCACGAGCTTCAAGCCGCGTGACGTCTCCGACCTGCTCATCATGTACGGCGTCGCCGACGAGGCCGAGCGCGCGGCCCTGCTCGCCCTGGCCAAGCAGGCCAACGAGCCCAGCTGGTGGCACGACTACCGCGACGTGATCCCCGACTGGTTCGAGGCGTACCTGGGGCTGGAGCAGGACGCCTCGCTGATCCGCGTCCACGAGATGCAGTTCGTGCCCGGCCTGCTGCAGACCGAGGACTACGCTCGCGCGATCTTCACCATGGGCAACAAGGGCGAGTCCGAGGAGCGGATCGAGCGCCGGGTCGAGGTACGGATGCGCCGCCGGCTCATTCTCGAGCCGCCCACGTCACGCAAGCTCTGGGTGGTGCTGGACGAGGCGGTGCTCCGGCACCAGGTCGGCAGCCCCGCGATCATGCGCGGCCAGCTCGAACACCTCGGCCGGATGGCCGCGCGGCCTCACATCACCGTGCAGGTGGTCCCGTTCGGCTGCGGCTGGGCCATGGGCGGCGTCGGCCCCGTCACCATCCTGCGCTTCCCGCAGTTCGAGCTGCACGACGTCGTCTACCTCGAGCAGCTGACCAACGCCCAGTACCTCACCAAGAGGGCGGACGTCCTGCCGTACCAGAGGCTGATGGACGAGCTCGGCGTGCACGCCTCGCCCCCGACCGCCACCCCGGCGCTCCTGCGCGAGATCATCGCCGAGCTCTGACCGTCACGGCTTGCGCGCGACCCCGCAGAACGCGTCGACCTCCGGCGGCAGCCCGAACACGTCGGACTCCACCTGCCAGCGGGAGACGGACACGATGCCCGGCTCCACCAGCTCCAGCCCGTCGAAGAACCGCGCGATCTCCTCGGGGGTCCGCAGCCGGTACTCGTAGACCTCGCCCTTGTCGCGCAGCCGCTCGGCCTCCGCGGCGGCGTCGGGCTTGACGATGTTCGTGCCGTCCTCGAACACCAGGTAGCTGCCCGGGGGCAGCGCGCCGAGCAGGTGCTCGACCAGCCGGTACGCCTCGTCGTCGTCGAAGACCGTGCCCATCACGCCGAGGAGCATGAGCGCGGTCGGGCGGCTCAGGTCGAGTGTCTTGGAGGCGAACTCCAGGATGGTGCCGGGGTCGCGGACGTCGGCCTCGATGTAGTCGCAGGCGCCGCGGGGGTCGCTGGTGAGCAGGGCTTGCGCGTGCACCAGGACGAGAGGGTCGTTGTCCACGTACACCACCCGGCTGGTGGGATCCACCCGTTGTGCCACCTCGTGGGTGTGATCAACGGTCGGCAAGCCCGTACCGATGTCCAAGAACTGCCTGATTCCTACCGTTCCGGCGAGATATCGAACGGAACGTCCCAAGAAAACGCGGGAATGGCGGGCGATGTCCTCCATGCCCGGATAGATGTCCCGGAGTTTCTCGGCCAGTTGGCGGTCGGCCGGATAGTTGTCCTTTCCACCCAGCCAAAAGTTCCAGACCCTGGCCTGATGCGGCTTGCTGGTGTCGATCCTGGAGAGGAGTGCGGGATCCAGGGGTGAATGATCTGTCACGAGAGCTTCACCTCATATGTCGCATCTGCGGTTTTTGCCTTTTCTACCAGGTCTTCATGAACCTGTGGGGGCGGGTGGCCGTACCTCGTTGCAGGACTATGCGAGGAGGACGGCCACGTGCGGCACCGGATCACGAGCGTAGGCGTCGGAGCGCTGCTGTCGCTGGGCCTGATCACCGCCCCCGCGGGCGCGCACGGAGCATTGGAGAGCCCGCTGAGCCGGGCGGCGGCCTGCGGCGCCGACAGCCCGCTGAAGACGCGGCCGGCCGCCTGCCGCGCCGCCGTGGCGGCCGGGGGGAAGACGGCGACCGCGGAATGGGACAACCTGCGGGTGGCGAACGTCGCCGGCAGGGATCGTGAGACGATCCCGGACGGCAAGCTGTGCAGCGGCGGCATCCCGGCGTTCAAGGGGCTCGACCTCGCGCGCGCCGACTGGCCGGCGACCACGCTCAAGCCGGGGGCGCGCTTCACCTTCCGCTACCGCGGCACGATCCCGCACCAGGGCACGTTCCGCCTGTACGTCACGAAGAAGGGTTACGACCCGACCAAGCCGCTGAAGTGGGCCGACCTGGAACGCAAGCCCTTCCTCCAGGTCACCGACCCGAAGCTGACGGACGGCTCGTACGCGATCAAGGGCCGCCTGCCCTCGGGCCGGACCGGTCGCCACCTGATCTACACGATCTGGCAGAACTCCGACACGCCGGACACCTATTACTCCTGCTCGGACGTCGTCTTCCGCAACACCGCCCCTGGTCCCGCCGCCGGCGCGCGGGCCCAGCCAGGGCCGGCGACCGCGTACCAGCTCACCGGGTACACCGGGATGCCGTGGCTGGTCACCGCCGCGGCGCTGTTCGCGATCGGCGCCGGGGCGATGGTCATCCTCCTGGCCCGGCCACGCCGCCACCGCTGACCGCCTCCTAGCCCGGCGTGGGGCCGGCCTCCTGGTCGAGGAGGGCGGAGCTGAGACCGCAGACCGCTGTGACCAGGGTTTCGCCCAGCTCGCGCCACGACCGTTCGGCGGTGGCCGGATCGACCCGTCCGGTGGCCAGGTCGCCTTCGAGCTCGGCGCACATGTGCACGATGAGCAGGCGGGTCATGGACGCGTACCGCTCGATCAGCTCGGGGTCGCGCTCCTGCCCGCGCGGGGGTCGCAGCTGCTCCAGGCGCTGGAACGACGGCGTGCTCACGCTCGCCTCGGTCGTGTGGTCGCGCAGGGACGGCTCCACGACGGCCTGGGCGAGGAAGCGCCCGTACCAGGACGGGGTGCCCAGCTCGATGTGGTGCTCGATGCTCGGGGCGATGACGCAGGTGATCCAATCGCGGCGCGACACCTCGCCCGAGGACTCCAGCTCGGCCACCATCGGGGCCCGGAGCCGGTCGATCTCGGCCGCGTGGCGGGAGAGGATCGCCTGGATCAGCTCGTCGCGGGTGCTGAAGTGGTATTGGACGGCGGACTTGTTGCGCTGGCCCGCCGCCTCGCGGATCATCCTGATCGAGACGTTGGCGAACCCGTGCTCCGCGTAGAGCCGCTCCGCGGTGTGCATGAGCTTGTCGCGGGCGCGCAGCGAGCGGGGTGACGGCGTGGCGACCGCCGTGCTGACTTTCATGATCGATCCTTGAACTCGTCCTGCTGTGCCGTCCCCCGATCGATTATCGCCCTCGCCACGAGCACGGATGACGCCGGCGGCCCGCCGAGCGGTCCACCGGCGTCGTGCTCAGGAGGTCACCAGGTGACCCATACGTCCTGGAGCCCTCCCGACAGCCCTCCGGTGCGAAGGCGCAGGTCGTCCGGGGCGTCCCGCAACCGCAGGCCGGGCAGCCTGCGCGTCAGGGTGCCCAGCACGACCTGGAGCTCTAGCCTGGCCAGCGGCTGGCCGAGGCAGTAGTGCGGTCCCGCGCCGAAGGTGAGGTGCTGGTTGCTGTTCTGCCGCCGCGGGTCGAACCGCTCGGGGTCCGTGAACTTGGCCGGGTCGCGGTTGGCGGCGGGGATGTTGGGGATCAGCGTGCTGCCCGCGGGCACCGTGACCTCGCTGAGCTCGACGTCCTCGGTGATGAACCGCGGCACCCCGCCGATGACCGACAGAGTGCTGTCCAGGCGCAGCACCTCCTCGACGGTGCCCGGGATCAGGTCGGGGTCGTCGATCACGGCCTCGTAGCGCTCGCGGTCGGCGAGCAGCATCGCCACCATGATCGCGATCATGTTCGAGGTCGTCTCGTGGCCGGCCAGCAGCAGGCCGCGCACGGTGGAGATGAGCTCGTCCTGGCTGAGCCGGCCGTCCTCGGCGTCGGTGATCTGGGTCAGCTCGCTGAGCAGGTCGTCGCCCGGGTTCTCCCGGTTGTGGTCGACCAGGTCGGACACGTACGAGGTGAACTCCTGGTACGCCTGGTCGACCTCCTCCTGGGTGTTGCGCGTCAGCGTGAGCATGGTCCTGGACCAGTGCGCGAACTTGTCCTGGTCCTCGCTCGGCGCGCCGACCAGCGCGCAGATGACCCGCACCGGGAGCGGCAGGCCCAGCCCGGCCGACAGGTTGCCGGGGGAGCCCTTGGCCAGCATCGCGTCCAGCAGGTCGTCGGTCATCGCCTGGACCTTGAGCCGCCACACCTCCATCTTCCGCGCCGTGAACCAGCGGCTGAGCAGGCGTCGCCACCGCATGTGGCCCTGCCCTTCCCTGATGTCCATGGTGCCTTCGTTGCGCCGGTTGAACAGCCCGCCGTCCTTGGTGGTGGACAGCCGGGCGGCGCCCTCCCTGGCGAGGTTGCGGCTGAAGCGCGGGTCCGCCATGACGGCGCGGGCATCGTCGTACCTGGTCACCAGGGTGGCCACGTCCCCGCTCGGCAGCCGTACGTGCGACACCGGGCACTTGTCCCGCAGCTCCGCCAGCTGTGGCGGCGGCTCCAGGGCGGTGGGGCGGTCGAACGGGAAATCGGGGATCGCGTCAGCGGTCATGTGTCCTCCAGCTCGGAAGCCTGACCCTTCCGAATATAAGTCGGCCGCCTTATTAAGGCAATCGCCTTGAAAGCCGAGCGGACTCAGGCCGCGTTGGCGCGCTGGGCGGACTGGTAGACGGCCATTGCCTCGTTCCCGAAGAAGGGCCCGAACATGAACTGGGGGGCGAAGTCGTACTTGAAGCTGTTGACCGAGTTCAGCCAGCCCAGCCCGGTGGACTCGTTGAACCCCTGGAACCACGGCCCGCCGCTCGACCCGCCGGTCATGTTGCAGCGCAGGCCCTGGTCCCTGGTCTGGACGGTGTCGTTGAACGTGCGCCCGCTGCAGTAGATCAGCCGGGAGCCGTCGAAGGGCGCGGCCGCCGGATAGCCGAAGGAGAACATCTGCCGTCCCCTGGGCTGGTTGAACGCAATCCCCTGCCCGCCGACCACGTCGGTCAGCGTCTGCCCCTGCAGCGGCGCGACCACGGCGGCGGCGACGTCGAAGTTGATGTCCTCGTTGGCGTTCCACTGCTGCGTGGTGAGCAAGCTGGTGGCGACCCAGGTGCCGAACGGGCGCCGCCCGTTGTCGAATCCGGGCACGAACACCCAGTTGCGGTGCGCGGCCCCGTTCATCTTCACGCAGTGCCCGGCGGTCATCACGACGCTCTCATTGGCGCTGGTCACTGCCGAGCCCGAACAGGAGGCGTTGCCGCCCTCCGCGGTGGTGAAGAAGACGCGCCCGGTGGTGCGGACGATGGCGCCGCCGTCGGTCCACCGCAGGCCGGGGCTGTTGGGCACCACGGCCTGCAGCCGCTGGTTGACGGCCTGGGTGCCGGCGACCGACCAGGCCGCGCCCCGGGTGGCGGCGCCGCTGCCGGTCGACCAGGAAGAGCGCTGGACCGAGCCGTTCCGGCTGGCCCATGGGGAGCCCTCGGTCGGCCCGCTCGACTGGCTGCGGCGCGGCGGCGGGTCCCCCAGCGGCTGCGCCGCCAGCATGCGCTGTGGTGTCCAGTACTGCAGGACGCTCCTGCGTTCCGACCAGGAGTCCGCGCCGGACCAGCCGACGGGCCTGGGACCGAGGCCGCTCGGTGCGCTCGCCTGGGCGGCGCCCGCCGGGACCAGAGCGCCCGCCAGAGCGAGCGCGACGGCGGAGAGCAGGACGACTCTGCGATGCATTCGTACCTCCCGAAACCGGAATCTGCCGCATGGAGGTACGTACAGCGCTAAGTATCTTCCTCAAGGCATGCACATATTGATATAGCTCCATTACCGGACGAACTGCTGCCGATACCGGGAGTAATCGCCACCGCCGCCGCCATTTACGGTGATGAGCTGCGCTGTTCACGCAGAGGCGTCAGACTGTTACCCGCGGCCATCGCCCTTCGGCGGTCCAGGTCATAGACGCCGGGAGGACCAAGCGATGGCCGCACCCAGGTCTCGCGCCGTCGCGACGGCGCGAGCGCACTGTGGTTGACTGCCTCCTCGACGACCTGGCCGTCGTCGTCGAGGAGGTTCACCCGGAACTAGCGGCCCGTCTCGGTGGACCAGAGCGGGCGCTTGCCGTCGTAGATGACGACGTTGCCGTCGTCCTGCATCTCCAGCCGCGCGCCGGGGTTCTTGCCGGTCTTGGAGTCCCACAGCGGCGTCGTGCCCTTGTAGACGACCAGGTTGCCGTCCTTCTGCATCTCCAGCCGCGCGCCCGGGTTCCCGCCCGTCTTCGAGTCCCACAGGGCCTTGCCGGCCTTGTAGAGCACGAGGTTGCCGTCCTCCTGCATGGCGAACTGGTAGTCGCCGTTGCGGGAGCGTACGTACTGGTTGGGCTTGAGACCGTAGCCGGGCTTGAGCACGCTGATCGTGGCGTGGCGGGTCCACAGCGGGGTCTTGCCGGCGTAGATGACCAGGTTCCCGTCGTCCTGGACGGCCAGGCGGGCGCCGGGGGTGTCGGTGTTCGAGGCCCACAGCGGGGTCTTGCCGCGGTAGACGACCAGGTTCCCGTCCTCCTGCATGGCGGCGAACGCGCCCGGACTGTCGCCGGTCTGGCTGCTCCACAGCGCCGTGCTGCCCCGGTACAGGACCAGGTTGCCGTCGGTCTGCTGCTGCAGGACGTAGTCGCCGTCGGACGACCGTACGGAGTCACCCGCCTTGAGCAGCTGGCCCGGGTTCAACCACGTCGTACGCTCGACGCCCGCCGTGACGCTGTAGGCCGTGGCCGCCGACGCGGAGGGCGCGACCGAGCCCACGACCACCGCGCTCGCCAGCGCCAGGGCCCCGACGTATGCCGATATCTTTCGCATGTTGCTCCCCCAGTGAGGTGATCAAGGAGAGCGACACTAATCAACGGCCGCCATGGGGCCGACTCATTTCGAAAGGCCTGAAACTGTCGGCTCGCTACAGCAGGTCCTCGTGGCGGACGGCCGCCTCCTGCCTGACCTCCGCCAGGTACGCCTCGACCGGACCCCGCCGCAGCGGGTCGGTGCTCTCGTCGACGAGGGTGCCCAGCGGGTGCACGCGGTGCACGTCCAGCAGCCAGCAGCCGTGGATGGCCTCCAGCAGGTTCTCCAGCAGGTCGAGGGCCGGGCGGGCCGGGTCGAGCGGGGTGATCGGCAGGTAGACGGCGTCGAAGTCGAGCCCGAGCTCGGGGTGGTCGGCGTGGGCCCGCTCGGCGAGCTCCTCGGCCGCCGTGATGCGGTATCTGGCCTCCGTGACGCCGCTGAGGTGGCCCTCGGCGATGTGCAGCGCGTGGCGGATCATCGGCATGACGGCCTGCCGGGGGGACATGCCCGCGCCTATCGAGGTCACGATCTCGGTGAGGCTCTCCTGGACGAGCGGCCTGATGCCGTCGACCCGGGCCACGACCTGCGCCGGGTGCAGGCGGGCGCGGCGGGCGGTGGTGGAGGCCGCCGCGTAGAGCCAGTGCGCGGCGGCGATGGCGGCCGCGGCCGGATCCACGTGGGTGAACAGCTCCTCGGGGCCGAAGGGGTGCCGGTGCAGCAGGCCGTCGGCCTGGGCGACCTGGAGAGGGGAGGCGTCCTCGCGGCTGAGGACGACGGCCTGCTGGGCCCGGTCGGACAGGTCGCCGAGCTCGGCCTGCTCGATTGCGGCCAGCTCGTCGGTGACCTCGGTGATGATGCGGACCGTGAGCTGCGAGATGTCGAAGGCGCGCAGGGAACGGCCGACGCGATGGGCGCTGTCCTCGACCCTGGTGGTCGCCGTGGGGAACGGGCTGCCGATGGAGGGGCCGGGGCTGGTCAAAGCGGGGACGATGGCGGCGAAGGCGTCGCGTTCGCACTGCCGGTACCAGCCCAGGCTGTTGGGCCCGTGCCGCTCCGCGGTGCTGGCCGGATGGGTGTAGCAGCGCCAGCAGGCCTGCGACAGGTCGGTCAGGGACGTGGCCAGCCGCAGGGCGTCCCAGGGGGAACGGGCCCGGGGCAGTTCGGCGACGGTGGTGGCGCTGTCGCCGATGCCGGTGCTCCATTGGGCGATGAGCATGTTGCGGCTGTGATCTATGGCGTACCGGGTCACGCGACCTCCTCGGCTGAAGGGGGCGGGGTGAGCGTGATGGCATGCCCAGGATGCTGTATTCACCGGTGCCGCGGAGGGGATTCGCTCCGACTGCAGGTCGCTGATCTGCGCTTTTGCCGGGAAATGCGGCGTAACTCCTCTGGCAGAAGCCGAAGGCCGCCAGGCAGCAGGGCCGCGCGCATCGCGTTCGTCGCGCGCGGCCCTGGCGGCGTCAGGAGACGGACAGGTAGAACGCCGAGTCGCCCCGCACCCTGAAGCCGACCTGGCTGTACACGGCGATGGTGTCCAGGCGGGTCTCGCCGCACGCCGACGACGGATTGAGCTCGACGGACAGCGAGCGCGGAGCGGAGTACTCGCCGATGGGCGTGACGTGGATCGCCGTCGCGCCGGTGAAGTCCACGCTCTCGTCGACGGACACGCAGTAGACGCCCCTGTACGGGTGCCAGACGTCGTTGACGTGGCTGCCCTCGATCAGGGAACCGTCCATGTCCACCTCGGCCGACGCCTGGGCGTACGGCGTGTCAGCGTGGGCGGCGACCGGCGTCAGGACGGCGGCGGTGGCGAGCACTCCTGCGGCAATGCGCCTGATGTTCTTCATTGGTTGTCCCTTCGGTCCAGATCAGGAGATGGAGAGGTCGAAACCGGAGTCGGCGAGCCGCGCCGTGTGGGGGTTGAAGACGTTGACCGTGACGGTGTTGGTCCGGTGGCAGGTCGCCGAGGGGTTCCTGAAGGCGATGTGCGGCAGTCGCAGCGCGTGGCGCGCGGTGATCTGGATGACTGCCTCGGTCACGTCGACGTCTTGGGCGACCTGCACGCAGTACTTGCCGGTGGCCGCCCGCCAGGTCGCGACGATGTTCTTGCCCAGGTTGAGCCTGCCGTCCGCGTCGACGACCGCCCCGGCCCGCGCGTACGGGGCCTTGAGTTCGTCGGCGTACACGGCAGGGCCGGTTGCCAGGACGAGACCGGTGGCGGTCAGAGCGAGCCCGCCCGCCAGGATACGACGGAGCATGAAGTCCCCCTCGGTTACAGACAGATGTATGCCACGACAGAAAGTAATTACGGGAGGGGGATTGCGACGCGAGCCACCCCGGAACGGGACGCTCAAGCTTTTTTGATCAACCGCAAGTGAACCCGTGGCCCATCGCAGGCGTCATGCCTCCTCCGGCGGCCGCGACCGCGGCCGCCGGAGGAGTGCGGTTCAGGCCGGCATCAGGGTGCCCAGGCCCCTTGGACGGCGAAGCGGACACTGGGGTCGAGGGAGATATCGAACATGATGCCGACTATCGCCCCGAGGATGGATCTCCACCAGGATGTGGCGCCGGGGATGTCCGGAACTTTGGGAGTCTGGTCCAAAGGGAGCGGGATGAAGGGCCCGTAACGTCGTGAACTGCGCCTTTGGGAAGGTTCTGACCTGTTTATCCGAAAAATACGCATCTTGTGGCCTTTCGCCGAGACGGAAGAACGTCAGTGGGAAGGATTAGCGTGGGGCGGTATGTCCCGGGCGAGGGCCGGCGATCGGTCCCGATGCCATGGATGTCTCAGCGTTCGAGCGGAGGGAAGCGATCGTGGGGTCTCTCGCGGGCGGTGAGCTGCCCCCGGATGACGTCGTCGTCACGGCCCTGCGCGCCGGGGACGAGGCGATGTTCGCGGCGCTGCTCGACACCTGGTCCGGGGGCATGTTGCGGGTGGCCAGGTCCTACGTGTCCACCGACCACTCCGCGGAGGAGGTCGTCCAGGACACGTGGCTGGCGGTGATCGGCGGGATCGACGCGTTCGAGAGCCGCTCGTCGGTCAAGACGTGGGTCTACCGCATCCTGATCAACACCGCGAAGAAGCGCGGCGCCCGCGAGAGCCGCACGCTGCCGTGGAGCTCCTTCGAGCACGACGGCGTCTCGGTGGCGGACCAGGGCTTCGACGCGGTGCTGCCGGGCGGCTGGAAGGAGCTCCCCGCGACCTGGCCGACGCCGGAGAGCGAGGCGCTCGCCTCTGAGGTGCGCGGGCTGATCGCCGAGGGGCTGGCGCGGTTGCCTCCCCGGCAGCGGATCGTGATCACCCTGCGCGACGTGGAAGGGTGCACGTCCGAGGAGGTGTGCGAGATCCTGGAGATCTCCGAGGCCAACCAGCGGGTGCTGCTGCATCGCGCCCGCACGGCCGTGCGCGGCTGGCTCGCGGACTATTTCGAGTCCGTGAAGCAGCCGGAGTAGCCGGTGGGCTTCTCCTGGGCGGCGAAGCGGCGACAATAAGTGAAACGGTTCATATCCAGAGGCAAGGGCGGTCGACGTCGTGAAGCGGTTCACCTGCGACGAGCTGGCGGGACTCATCACCGCCTACCTTGAGGACGCCCTCGACCGGCCCGCCCGCGACGGCGTGCGGGAGCATCTGGCCTGCTGCGAGGGGTGCGAGCGCTACGTCGAGCAGTTCCGGGCGACCATCGACGCCCTCGGCGACCCGCATCCGGAGAAGCTGCCCGCCGACATGCGCGACCGGCTCATGTCCGCCTTCCGCGAGCGGCGCCGGTTATGAGCCGGGGCTCATACGGAAGCTCGCCCGCAGCGCGGCGAGCACCGGCGCCGGCATGACGTCGTCACGCAGGCAGCCGAGCGCCGCGATCGTCGCCAGGATCTGCGCCCGCCACTCCGAACACGCAGGGCAGGCGTCCAGATGGTCCGCGACCCGCCGCCGTCGCCCCGCCGGGAGCGCCGCCTCCAGATAGTCCGTGAGCAGCTCCAGCACGTCGTCGCATCCGAGGTCGTCCGCTGCCCGCTCCATGTGACCTAGTCCCGGTCACGTCCCATCCGTTACACGAAAATCCGCCTGTAACGTTCGCGCGCCTCGCGGGTCTGTAGACCTGTGCGCCACGCGAAGGGGACGACGATGATCGGGCTGACGTCCGAGAGCACGCCGCTGCGGGACGCCTCCGAGGTGGCGGATTTCGCGCGCCGTTGCTTCCAGCCGGCCGCGCAGGATCCGGACGCCGAGGAGCGGGTGGGCGTCGAGCTGGAGTTCCTGGTCTTCGACCGTGCGGCGGCGGCCGCGCAGGTCCCGATGGCCGAGGTCGAGCGGGCCGTCCCGGCGCTGCCGGGCGGCAGCCGGGTGACGTTCGAGCCGGGCGGGCAGCTCGAGCTGTCCGGTCCCGCGGCCCCGCTGCGGGACGCGCTCGACGGCCTGGCCGCCGACGTCTCCGCCGTGCGCGCCGCCCTGCGCCCGGCGGGGCTGGTGCTGGCCGGGGTGGGCCTCGACCCGGTGCGCCCGGCCCGCCGCCAGCTCCGCCTGCCCAGGTACGACGCCATGGCCGAGTTCCTCGGCGAGCCGTACGGGGCCCTGATGATGTGCTCGACCGCCTCCGTCCAGGTCAACCTGGACCTCGGGGAGCGGCCGCAGGCCCGGTGGGAGCGGGCGCACGCGCTCGGCCCCGTGCTGATGGCGGCCTTCGCCAACTCGCCGCTCAGCGGCGGCCGGCCGTGCGGCTGGATGTCGGGCCGCCAGGCCGTCTGGGACCGCCTCGACCGCACCCGGACCGCGCCCGTGCCCGCCTCGGGCGACCCCGCCGCCGATTGGGCCGGCTACCTGCTGGACGCCCGGCTCATGCTGGTGCGCGAGGACGGGGAGCGATGTCGCCCGGTCCGCGACGGCTCGACGTTCCGCGACTGGCTGAACGGCGCCGGCGAGCGCCGCCCCACCGCCGACGACCTGGCCTATCACGCCACGACGGTCTTCCCCCCGGTACGGCCCAGGGGCTGGCTGGAGATCCGTTACCTCGACGCCCAGCACCCGGCGGCCTGGCCGGTGTGCGTGGCCGTGACCCACGCCCTCGTCGCCGACGACCGGGCCGCCGACGCAGCGCTGGCCGCCGTGGAGCCGTACCTGGGGCCCGGCCGGATGCCGAGCCGGGAGTTGTGGCGGGACGCGGCGCGGTGCGGGCTGACCGAGCCGCGCCTGAGCCGGGCCGCCGAGGCGTGCTTCCGCGCCGCGCTGGAGGCGCTGCCCCGCCTCGGCGCGGACCCCGGCCTGGTCGGCGAGGTGGCCGCGTTCGCCGACCGGCACGTGACAACGGGCCGCTCACCGGCGGCCGACCTGATGGATCCGGTGCCGGGACGGCGCGTCCCGGCCTGGCTGAACGGGGAAGGACGGCAATGACCGACTCCAAGGAACGCATCGCGGCCGAGCTCCTCGCCGTGCGCGACCGGTCGCTCGCCTACACCGAGGCGGACGACGACCTGCTGGTGCGTCAGCACTCCCCGCTGATGTCGCCGCTGGTGTGGGACCTCGCGCACGTCGGCAACTACGAGGAGCTGTGGGTGCTGCGCGCGGCCGGCGGCATCGAGCCGATCCGCCCCGAGATCGACGACATCTACGACGCGTTCAAACATCCGCGCAAGGACCGCCCCACCCTGCCCCTCCTGGGCCCGGCCGAGGCCCGCCGCTACATCGAGGGCGTACGCGGGCGCGTGCTCGACGTCCTCGACGCGGTCGACCTGGAGGGCGCCGACCCGCTGCACCGCGACGGCTTCGTGTTCGGCCTGGTGATCCAGCACGAGCACCAGCACGACGAGACCATGCTCGCCACCCTGCAGCTGTCCGGGCAGCCCGGCCTGGTACGCGAGGGCGACCTGCCGCAGGGCCGGAGCGGCGGCCCCGAGGAGGTGTACGTGCCCGCGGGCTCCTTCATGATGGGCACCGCCACCCTCCCCTGGGCCTACGACAACGAACGCCCCGCCCACCAGGTGGACCTGCCCGCGTACTGGATCGACCGGCTCCCCGTCGGCAACCGCGCGTACGCGGCGTTCATCGAGGAGGGCGGCTACGACGACCCGCGCTGGTGGTCCGCCGAGGGCTGGCAGTGGCGCCAGCGCAGCGGGGTGGTCGCCCCCCTGTTCTGGGTCAAGGAAGGCGACGCCTGGTGGCGCAGGCGCTTCGGCCGCACCGAGCCGATCCCGATGGACGAGCCCGTCCAGCACGTGAGCTGGTACGAAGCCGACGCCTACGCCCGCTGGGCCGGCAAGCGGCTGCCCACCGAGGCCGAGTGGGAGAAGGCCTGCGGCTGGGACCCGGAGGCCCGCCGCGCCCGCCGCTACCCGTGGGGCGAGGAGGCCCCCGACCCGGCCAGGGCGAACCTCGGCCACCGCGCCGCCCACCCCGCGCCGCTGGGCGCCTACCCGGCCGGGGCCAGCGCGTACGGGGTTGAGCAGATGGTCGGAGACGTGTGGGAGTGGACCGGCTCCTGGTTCCAGCCCTACCCGGGCTTCCGCGCGTTTCCCTACAAGGAGTACAGCGAGGTGTTCTTCGGCCAGGAATACCGGGTGCTGCGCGGCGGCTCCTGGGCGGCCGACCCGGCGGCGGTCCGCACCACGTTCAGGAACTGGGACTACCCGATCCGGCGGCAGATCTTCACCGGGTTCCGCTGCGCGCGTTCGGAGCTGGTCTAGGTGTGCAGGCACGCGGCCTGGCTGGGCGAGCCCCGCCCGCTCACCTGGCTCATCCACGAACCCGAGCACGGCCTGTTCAAGCAGTCGTACGCGCCCCGGCACCAGCGCAACGGCATGATCAACGCCGACGGTTACGGCATGGGCTGGTACGACTCCACGCGCCCCGAGCCCGTGCGCTACCGCCGTACCGTGCCCATCTGGTCCGACGCCAACCTGCCCGCGCTCGCCCAGATCGCCCGCTCCACCTGCCTGCTCGCGGCCGTGCGCTCGGCCACCGCGGGCATGCCGATCGAGGAGAGC
The DNA here is from genome assembly GCF_040675285.1 of Nonomuraea sp. NPDC049625. NCBI lineage: Bacteria > Bacillati > Actinomycetota > Actinomycetes > Streptosporangiales > Streptosporangiaceae > Nonomuraea > Nonomuraea sp. NPDC049625. The sequence goes on from NZ_JBFAOQ010000015.1 coordinate 279,932, forward strand.
GCCACCGCGCCGTTCACCGACAAGGGGTGGCTGCTCAGCCACAACGGGCGCGTCAGCAAGGACGCGCTCCGCGACCTCGCCGACGACCTGGCCGGTCGCGCGGAGAGCGCGTGCGACGCCGCCTGGATGGCGACCGCCGTGTTCCTGCGCGGGCGCGCCGGGCTGGGGCTGGGCGAGGCGCTGGCCGAAGTCGTCGTCCACGCCGGGAAGAAGGACCCCGGCGCCCGCCTCAACCTGCTCGCCTGCGACGGCGCCTCGATCGCCGCGACCGCCTGGGGCGACACGCTCTTCCACCACCGAAGCCACGACGGCGTGCGCGTGGCCAGCGAGCCGCTCGACGACCTGCCGGGCTGGCAGCCCGTTCCCGAGCGCAGCCTGCTGACCGTCACCCCCGACCGCGTTGCCGTGCAGCCGTTGTGATCTCACCATAGGAGGCCTCATGGCCGTCAGCCAGTCGTCCGTGCATGTGATCAACCATCTCGACCGTGACTACCTGCGGCAGGCCCTCGAACGTGACGTCAGGATGGGTCTGACGTCCTCGCCGAAGTGGTTGCCGCCCAAGTGGTTCTACGACACCGCGGGCAGCGAGCTGTTCTCCCGCATCACCCGGCTGCCCGAGTACTACCCGACCCGGCGCGAGCTGACGATCCTGCGGTCCCGGGCCGCGGACCTGGTCGCCGCCTCCCGCGCGGACACGCTGGTCGAGCTGGGGTCGGGCACCAGCGAGAAGACGGAGCTGCTGCTGGAGGCGCTCTCCGCGGCGGGCACGCTGCGCGCGTACACGCCGGTGGACGTGGACGCCGTCACGCTCGAGGCGGCGGCGCGCCGGGTCGCCGGGCGCTTCCCCGGGCTCGACGTGCGGGCGGTGTGCGCCGACTTCGAGCAGCACCTGGGGCTGCTGCCGCGTACCGGGCGGCGGATGGTGGCCTTCCTCGGCGGCACGATAGGCAACCTCGAACCCGTCGCCCGCCGGGCGTTCCTGAAGGAGGTGCGGGCCACGCTCCGGCGGGGGGACACGTTCCTGCTCGGCGCCGATCTGGTGAAGGACACCGAGCGGCTGGTGGCCGCCTACGACGACGCGGCCGGAGTGACGGCCGCCTTCAACCGCAACGTGCTCCACGTGATCAACCGGGAGCTGCGGGCCGACTTCGAGCCGGAGGCGTTCGAGCACGTGGCGCTTTACGACGAGCGGCACGAATGGATCGAGATGCGGCTGCGGGCCGTCCGGGACCTGCGGGTGCGGGTCTCGGAGCTCGGGCTGGAGGTGGACTTCGCCGCGGGGGAGGAGATGCGTACCGAGATCAGCGCCAAGTTCCGGCCGGAAGGGTTGCGGGCCGAGCTGGCCGGGGCGGGCTTCCTCGTCCGCCGCGGTTACACCGACCCGGACGGTGACTTCACCCTGATCCTGGCGGAGGCATGATCCCCGGAACGGGGCAGGTGGCGCCGCCCGCCGGGGCCGGGCCGGACGCGTCGGCCGCCGGAGTCGGGCCGGACGCGCGGGCCGATCGGGCCGGGTGGGCGGCGCGGGCCGGTGAGCTGTGGCGGGCGGCGCGCAGCGTCGTGCCGCCCGGGCATCTCGACGCGGCCGGTTGCAACGTGCTCAGCGACCGGGTGCTCGACGCGGTCGTGGCGCACCTGCGGCTGGAACGGGAACGCGGCGGCTACGCGGCCGTCCCCGACCTCACCCCGGCCAGATCGGCCCTGGCCGGGTTGGTCGGGGGCGGCCCGGCGGACGTGGCGTTCCTGGAGAGCGGGACGGCGGCGATGGCGGCCCTCCTGGGCGGGTGGCGGCTCCCGCCGGGCAGCCGCGTCGGCCACGCGCGCACCGAGTACGGCGGCACGCTGATGCTGCTGCACCGCCTGGCCGCCCAGCGCGGCTGGCGGCCGGTCGAGCTGCCGGTGGACGGCGACGCCCGCCTCGACCTCGAAGGGCTGCGGGCCCTGCTGGCGTCCGGGCTCGACCTGGTGATCGTCTCCCACGTGGCCTCCCATCGTGGCGTCGTGCAGCCCGCCGAGGAGATCGGGGCGCTGTGCCGCGCGGCGGGGGTGCCGTTCGTACTCGACGTCTGCCAGTCACTCGGGCATGTCGAGGTACGCGGGGCGGGTGCGACCGCGTACGTGGGGACCTCGCGCAAGTGGCTGGCCGGGCCGCGCGGCGTCGGCTTCCTGATCATCCCCGGGCTCACGCCGGCCATGGACGCCGCGGTCTCCACCCTGGGTGGCCACCTGTGGACTTCTGACGGCCCACTGCCTGAGTGCGGTGGCCCGGTGGCGCTGCCCGGGGTGGTGCCCGAGTGTGGTGGCCCGGTGCCGGTGCCCGGGGTGGCGCGGTTCGAGAGCTCGGAGGCGGCGGTCGCGGCGCGGGCCGGGCTCGGGGCGGCCGTGCTGGAGCATCACGAGCTCGGGCCGTTCGCGGTCCACGCGCATCTGGCCGACCTCGGCCGTACGGCGCGTGGCGTGCTCGACGGGGCCGGCGGGTGGCGCGTGGTCGAGCCGCTCGACGAGCCGTCCGCCCTGGTCACGCTCCGGCCGCCGCCGGGAGACAGCGCGCAGAGCGCCGCCGTCCGGGCCGCCGAGGCGTCGCTGCTGGTCAACGTCGTACCGACCGCCCGCGCGCCGCTGGACCTGCGCGAACCCGTGCTCCGCGTCTCCCCGCCGCCCGGCACACCTGTGGAGACCCTGCACGCCCTGGCCCGCATCCTCGCCCGCTGACGTCCGCGCCCGCTGACGTCCGCGCCCGCTGACGTCCTCGTCCGCTGACGCCGAGCCCGCTGAAACCGCGCCCGCCACGCCGGTCTGAGGGCGGCCCGTCACGCCGGTCAGATGGCGCTCAGGACCGAGAACCAGACGACCTTGCCGCCGTCAGCCGCGGTCACTCCCCAGTCGTCGGCGATCGCCGAGACGATCTGCAGCCCCCGCCCCGAGAGCGCGTCCGCGTCGGGCGAGCACGGGCGGGGCTCGCCGTCGCCCGGATCGAAGACCTCCCCGTACAACCGGTCCGTACGATCTTCCAGGCGTAACGCGTACGCCGACCCGCCGTAGCGGACGGCGTTGGTCACCAGTTCGCTGACGATGAGCACGCAGTCGTCGATCAGCCTTTCCAGGCCCCAGCCGGTCAGTTCGGTCCGGACCAGGGAGCGCGCCTCGCAGACACCGGCCGGCACCGACGGCAGCAGGTACGCGACCGCGCGAGTCGGAGCGGCGGACAAGGAGCTGGGGCGGGGGGACATACGCATCACGTCTCTCAGATTGGGAGCGCTCCCAACTCCACGATAAGCTCTCGCCCTCACTTATGCGAATGCGATTTCGTTACGATTCCGGACTCGGAGCGACGCGTCAGGGGATGTGGGCGACGGCGCCGTAGTTGCCCGACGCGCTCGGCTCGTCGGCGCAGGCGAGGTCACGCCCGCCGGGGTGCCACTCCGGCACCCACACCAGCCCGGGCTCCATCAGGTCGAGGCCGTCGAGCAGGGCCGCGACCTCCTCCCGCGAGCGGATCGCGAGGCGAGGCAGCGTCATGGCGACCATGTCGCGGATGGCGGGCAGCAGCTCCGGCGGGACGGCGTCGAACGTGGTGTGCAGCAGGCCGAGGAAGCTGCCTTTGGGCGCCGCGTGCTGGAGCCGCTTGACGACGTAGTGGGCGTACTCGTCGTCGTCGAGGCTGTGCGACGACAGCAGGAGCACGGCCAGGGGCCGCTCCCAGTCGATGAACGTCTGGACCACGTGGTCCTGGAGCATCTCGTCGATCTCCCGAACATCGCCGTCCACCACGCGGACCAGGTCGGTGAAGGGCTCGATGGTGGCCTGGGCGGTGGCCACCACCATCGGGTTGTTCTCGACGTACACGACGCGTACGGCGGACCCGGGCGAGGCGCGGCGGGCTATGTCGTGTAACCGGTTCCCGGCCGAGAGGCCGCTGGGGACGCCACTGCCCACGATCATGAACTGGTCCACGCCTTCGGCCGCCAGGTGGGCCACCACCCGGGACAGGAATTGTAGAACGGCGCGGGCCGCGGTCGTGAGGGCAGGTGTAACTTGATCAAAATGGCGCACCACGTCTTTGTCCGCCAGGAAGTTGTCCTTCCCACCTGCGGCAGCGTCGAATATCCGAGTGATTCTGGCTTGCGTCGTGTCGAGCCTGGCCAGGTTTCGGACAGCACGTCGGTGCATGAGCGTTGTCCCCTTTCCCCTCGCCGCTGACCTTTTTGCGGTAAGCGATCTTTGGACTTCACTCGATGACTCTGACCATATGTTCCAACAATTCCAGTCAATGACAATACGATAGACCGGTTATTTCGGGAAATGTTTGTGACCAGATTCTTCGTGACACGGCCGGCGTAATAGATCGTCCGCGAGTCATCCCTGGTCAGCGGCACTGTCAAGCCGCGCGGGGTACCCGGCGGGCGGCGCGGAAAGTCGCCAGGGCTCGTGGACGTACGGGGCCGGCACGGCGGCGAGTTCGGGCACATAGCGCTGGACATAGTGGCCCTCGGGGTCGTAGCGCTTGGCCTGACGTAGGGGATTGAAGGTGCGATTGGGACGGGTGTCGTTCCCCGTGCCGGCGACCCATTGCCAGTTGCCCGAATTGTCGGCCACATCGCCGTCGAGCAAGTGCTCGAAGAAGTGCCGTACGCCGTCGCGCCAGTCGAGGCCGAGATGCCTGACCAGATATGCGGCCGTGATCAGGCGGGCCCGATTGTGCATCCAGCCCTCGGCGAGCAGTTGCCTCATCCCGGCGTCCACGATGGGCAGCCCGGTCATCCCGGCCTGCCACGCCTGCAGCGCGTCCTGGTCGTGCCGCCAGCGCCGTTCGGGGTGGCGGTAGTTCTCGCGGCCGATGCGCGGGAACGCGTACGTCACCTGGTGGTGGAAGTCCCGCCAGCAGAGCTGGCGGACGAAGGCCTCGCTGCGCTCGGCGCGGCAGGCCAGCTCCAGCGGCGACAGGCAGCCGAAGCGGAGGTACGGGCTGAGCCGCGAGGTGCGGTCGCCCGCCAGGTCGTCGTGCCCCTCGGCGTAGCCGTCCAGCCCCTGGCGCAGCCAGCGGTCGGCGCGCTCGCGGGCCGCCGGCTCGCCGCCGGGCATCGGCCCGGGTGACTGGGGCCGGGGCAGCCGCCCGGCGGCCAGGCCCGAGGGCGTCCGCACCGTGCGCGGCGGCGGCAGGACCGGGCGGCGGGGGTGGCGGGTCCACGCGCGCCAGTAGGGGGTGAAGACCCGGTAGTGGTCGCCGCCGCCCGAGGGCCGCAGCGCGTCCGGTGGCACGACGGTGACGCCGGGGAAACGCAGGTACTCGATCCGCTCCCGGGCGAAGCGCTCCTCGCGCCGCCGGGCGAGCGAGCTGACGTCCGCGCCGGCGCAGATCGTCGTCGCGTCCACCTCCGCGGCCAGCTTCATCGTCTCGTGCACGACGTCGCCCTGCCGTACGACCAGGTCGCCGTCGCGGGCGCGGAGCGCGGCCCGCAGCTCGGCCAGGCACTCCAGGAGGAAACCGTGCCGGTTCCCCTCCGGTACGGCCGGGTCCAGCACGAACAGCGGCACCACCCGCTCGGCCCGCTCGCAGGCGGCGACGAGGGCGGGGTGGTCGTGGACGCGCAGGTCCCTGTTGAACAGCACGATCGCCGTGGCCATGGAGACAGTGTGAGCCGGACGCCGTTCGCGCGGCTCGCGGGAGCGCCGGGGGAGACCGGCCAGGAGCTCCAGGTGGGCCGCTACGCCTCGCGCAGGCGGATGCCGTACATCGCCAGCCAGACCACCCAGATCAGCCGGCCGCCGAGCCCGAGCGGGCCCTCCGCCGGTAGCGGCCCGGGGCTATGCCGTACTCGCGTTTGAACGCCTTGGCGAACGCGTACTCCGAGCCGTAGCCGCAGCGTTCGGCGACGCTCTGGAGTGGGGCGTCGGTGCCGAGCAGGAGTCGAGACGCGGTGCTCATCCGCCACCAGGTGAGGTAGGCCAGAGGTGGCTGGCCGACGGCGGTGACGAACCGTTTGGCGAAGGTGGCGCGGGACACGCCGGCCCGGGTGGCCAGTTCTGCGACGGTCCAGGGGTGTTCGGGGCGCCGGTGGATGTCGTGCAGTGCGGTGCCGATGGCCGGGTCGGTCAGGGCGGCGGCCCATCCGGTGGCACCGGCTGCGGACTGCTCGTCGAGCCAGGCGCGCAGGACGTACAGCAGGAGCATGTCGATGAGCGGGGCCAAGATCGCTTCGGAGCCGACGCGGGGTTCGCGTAGTTCGTCGCCCATGAGGTCGACGGTGGTGCGGAGCGAGCGGTGGCGCCCGAGCCGGGCAGGTAGGTGAATCACCGGCGGCAGGTCGGCGAGCAGCGGATGGGGGCGGACGCGGTCGAAGCTGTAGCAGACACAGAGCATCTCGGTGGCGGCGCCTGGGCCGGGGATGTTCAAGTCGGTGATCAGAGATTCGCCGTCGCGGACAGGACGGAAGTCGGTCAAGGGGCTGCCGGGCCGGTCGGCCAGCACGTGCCCCCGCCCCGGCGCGGTGAACAGCACGTCGCCGACACCGAGCGTCAACGGCGCGCCGTCAGGGGAGATCAGGCAGCACGCGCCCTGCAGAACGATGTGGCAGCAGGCCGAGTCGCCGGCCGGGAACCGCACGCCCCAGGGCTCCCAGCATCTGGTCCGACCCGCGTACGGCCGTCCGGCGCGCATCGCGGCGAGCACGTCACCGAGAACGTCCATTGCTGCAACTTAGCAATGATCATTAGACGCTGGGACATCTATTTCGGACGGCAAGATATTCATCATCTGTCATCGGCTCCTTACGGTGGATCGCGGACAAGCTTTCGATCTTGATGCCTGAGGGATGCGCCTGTGCCTGTCATGCCACCGACCAATACGGCCGATGCCGGCCTCGCTCCGGCTACGACCGCGACCACCTGGGCCGCTGCCTGGACCACCTCGATGCAGCGTCCGAGTGAGAGCTTCGCCCCGAACTGGTCCCAGGAGGGCTTCGCGAGCCAGACCGTCCGCCAAGTGCTCCGGGTCACCGCCGGCGGCGACGCGGTCCGGATCCGGCTGTCGAACGTCTACGGGACCGGCCCGCTCACGATCACCGGGGCCACCATCGCCGCCTGTGCGGATGGCGCCGCCATCCAGGAGGCTACTCTTCGGCACCTCACCGTCGATGGGAAGCGGACGTTCACGATCGCGGCCGGTGCGGAACTCGCCAGCGACCTGACACCGTTCAGGACGGCGCCGTTGGACAAGGTGACGATCACGTTCTATGCGGCCGAGCCGACCGGCCCCGCGACATTCCACGCCCAGGCGCTGGCGACCAACTACCGTGCCGACGGAGACCACCGGGACGACGCCGACGGCACGGCGTTCGCTGAGACCTCGCAGTCCTGGTACTACCTGAGCGGGCTGGACGTGACCGGCGGCCCGGTGCGGCCTGCGGGCGTCGTGCTGTTCGGCGACTCCCTCACCGAGGGCGTGGGCAGCGCCCTGGACGCCGACCGCCGCTACCCGGACGCGCTCGCCGAGCGCCTGGCCTCGGCGGGCCGTCCCCGCGCCGTGCTGAACCAGGGCATCGGCGGCAACCGGGTGACGGTCGACTCGGCCTGGCTCGGTGACAGCGCGGTGTCCCGGTTCCGTCGCGATGTCCTCGGTCAGCCGGGCGTGGGAACGGTCGTCATCCTGCTGGGCATCAACGACATCGGTATCAGCGAGGTGGCCGAGGCGTCGCCGTTCCCCACCTTCGCGCCGTATGCCGAGGTCTCCTCCGGCGAGGTCATCGCAGGCTTCCGCGACATGATCCAGCAGGCCCGCACCGCAAGGCTGCGGGTCGTCGGGGCCACGGTGATGCCCGCGGGGCCTTCGGCGTTCTCCACCGCGCGCAGCGAGGCCAAACGCGCCGCCATCAACGCCTGGATCCGCACCTCGGGCGAGTACGACGCGGTCATCGACTTCGACCGTGTGGTGGGCTCGCCCGAGGACGCGTTCCGGCTCGACCCGGCCTTCGACTCCGGTGACCACCTGCACCTCAACGACGCCGGATACCGCGCCATGGCCGACGCCATCGACCTGTCCGACCTCGGCTGAACACCCTGCATCCCCACGAAGGAGTCTCGATGTCATTCCACGTCGTCGTCGGAACCAGCGCCTCGGGAATCGCCACCGCGCGCCTGCTCGCCGAATCCGGTGAGCGTGTCCGCATCCTCAGTCGGCGTGGCGGCGGGCCCGAGCATTCGCTGATCGAACCGATCGCCGCCGACGCCCGCGACGCCGCCCGGCTCACCGAGCTGACCAGTGGCGCCACGACACTGTTCAACTGCGCCACACCGGCCTACGACCTGCTGCCCGTGGAGACCCCGGCGCTGGCGGCCGCGCTGCTGATCGCAGCCGAACGCAGCGGCGCCGGGTACGTCAACCTGAGCAACACTTACGGATACGGCCCTCCGGCCCCAGGCGAGCCCCTGACCGAAGATCTCCCCATGTCGCCGACCACCATCAAGGGACGGGTCCGGGCGCAGATGTGGGAGGACGCCATCACCGCCCACAACGAGAGACGGATTCGATTCACCGAAGTGCGGCCCGGTGACTTCATCGGACCCCGCCAACTATCGATGTTCAATCTGCTGATCGCGCCGCCGGTGCTGGCCGGCGAGCCCGCGGTCGTACCGGCAGACCTGGACGCACCGCACAGCTGGAGCCACCCCGGCGACGCCGCGAACGCATTGGTCACCCTCAGTCGCGACGAGCGGGCATGGGGCCGGGCCTGGCATGTGCCTCCCATCTCCGACGTCACCGTACGCGAGGTGACGGAAAGGTTCGCCGAGCTGGCCGGAGCTCCCGCGCCACAACTGATCAGCATGTCACCCCTGGACCTGCACAAAGCCGGCCTCGCCGACCCGATCATGGCGCAGACATGGGAGATGCAATATCAGTACCAGCGCCCCTTCATCCTGGACGCCTCACTGACCGTGAAGACCTTCGGCCTAACCCCCACCCCACTCGACGACGTGCTCCTGGAAACCGTCAAGTCGTTCGCCAACTAGGGGGCTCCTGGGCGGAGATGTCGCGCTACTTATATTCAACATAAGTAGCGCAAAGCCTTAGGGTGCAAGTCGTGGAGGCAGAGGTGGGGCCGCGCCGTTACGACTCGCTGCGCCGTACGACGCAGGCGCTGGAGACGCGGGCCGAGATCGCCCGAGCCGCGCGGCGGCTCTTCGTCGAGCGCGGCTGGGCGGCGACGACCGTACGCGACGTGGCCCGCGAGGCGGGGGTCTCCGTGCCGACGGTCTATTCGGTGTACGGCAACAAGACCGGCCTGACCCGGGCCCTGGCCGACGCCGCCGACCTGTCGGCCGACCCGTCCCAGCAGCTCGCGGAGCTGGAGGCCCCCGGGACGGATCCCGCGCGGCAACTGGCCGCGATGGCCGGCTTCGACCGGCGCCTGTACGAGCGCGCCGGGGACGTCATCACCCTGCTGCGCGAGGCCGGCCGCGTCGAGCCCGAGCTGGCGACGGTCTACCGCGACGGCCGCAGGCGGGCCGACGAGACCCGCACGGCGGTGTTCTCCTCCTGGCCCGCCGGCGCGCTCCGCCCGGGCCTGGACGTGCCGGCGGCCGTGGACGTCTATGCGGGCATGTGCAGCATCGACGTCTACGCCACGCTCACCGCCGAGCGCGGCTGGTCACCCGAGCGGGTCGAGCGCTGGTGGAGCGAGGCGCTGGTCCGCGAGCTGCTGAGCTGACCGAAAGCGGCTTTCTCGTGATCGGCCTGCCAGTCGACCAGGCGGCGCCTGTCATCCACTGGTCGCCACGTGAAGGGGCTCGCGGGTGGCGGCGGCGCGGTCGCGCCACCAGCGCAGGCCGGCGGCTTCGGCCTGCTGTTCGAGGGTGGTGAGGTGGGCGGCGGCGGTGTCGTGATGGCCGGTGGCGGTTGCGAGCAGGGCGAGGTACCAGTCGACGGGGCCCAGGCACAGGACCGCCGACAGGGCGGAGATGCGGCCGCTGTAGGGGAGCAGGGCGGTGTAGACGGCGCGGCATTCGTGGGGGCGGCCGACCGCGGCGACGGCGGCGGCGCGCAGGCAGGTTGCCGACAGCCAGGACCAGTCGCGGGGCGGGGCCGGTCGGGGGCCGCCGTTGAGGCTCCTGGCGCGGTCGAGACGGCCCTGGGCGACCAGGTGGAGCGTGGTGGCGTCGTGGTACAGGGTGGGGTGGGCGCGGACGGTGGCGATGAGGGACGCGGCGTCGGCGATGGTGCCGCGGTGGTGGTTCAGGGCGATGCGGCCGGCGGCGACGGCCGGGCGGGCGTGCCAGAGCTTGAGGTCGCTGGCCTGGTCGTCCGCGTCGTCGTAGACCTGGTCGGCCTCGTCGAAGCGGCCGTCGAGGGCGAGCCGGTTGGCCCGCCAGAGGGTGTGCTGGAAGCGGGGCAGGGCAGCGGGAGGCGTTCGAGCAGGGCCTCGCAGCGCGCGGCGGCCTGGTCGGCGCCGGCGATGTCGAAGGTCTCCAGCCGGTTGTGGGTGTCCATCATTCCGGCCAGCAGCTCGACGCGGGGGTTGCGGGTGCGCCGCGCCAGCTCGTGGAGCTCGCCGGTGAGCTTGATCAGCTCGGGCAGGGACTGGGGCTGGGGGATCGAGAGGTGGCGGGCGTTGAGGGCGCGGATGAGCAGGTGAGGGTCGCCGAGGCGGCGGGCCATGGCGACGGCCTGGGCCGAGAGGGTGTCGCAGCGGGGGTCGGCGGTGCCGTCGTAGAGCTCCTGGGCGAGGCGGGCCAGCAGGAGCGCGCGTTCGGGGGAGTCGGTGGCGGGGAGGTCGTCGAGGGCGGTTTCCAGGCGGTGCACGAGAGGGCGGTGGACCGTCTCGTAGGGGTCGCGCAGCACCCAGAGCGCGGGGGTGTCGAGCGCGGTGAGAGCCCGGACGACCAGGTCACGACCGGCGGGGACGCGGTCGGCGGTGTGCGGTCCGGTGGGGACGCGGTCGGCGGTGCGCGGTCCGGCGGGGACGTGGCCGGCGGGGATGCGGTCGGCGGTGCGCAGGGCGGTGGCGGCGCTCCGGCGGGCGGTGGCCGGATCGCCGGCGGCCAGGAGCGCGCGGGTGTGGCAGAGCAGCAGCTCCACGTGCTGGGCGGGATCGCCGCCGGCCGCGTCGTGAGCGGCCACCGCGTGCCCCCACCAGGTGGCCGCCTCCTGGTAGGCCAGGCGCAGGCCGGACTGCTCGGCCGCCGCGGTGGCCCAGTGCACGGCCTGGCCGTACGACTCCCGCCCGGCCTGTACGGCGTGGTGCGCGATGACGGCCACGTCGGTCGACGGGCGGGCGGCCAGCGCGGCGGCCAGGTCGCGGTGGACGGCGGCCTTGCGCAGCGGCGGGAGATCCCGTACCAGCGCCTCCCTGACGAGGTCGTGGGCGAAGGCCAGCCGGCCGCTCCCGGCGGCCTGGAGAAGACCCGAGCGGACCGCACGGTCGAGCAGGTCGCCCGCCAGACTCGGACGGGCCGCGCGGTCGAGCAGGTCGCTCGCCTCCTGGCCCGCTACCTCGGTCACGATCGCGGGGTCGAACTCCCTGCCGATCACGGCGGCGACCTCCAGTGCCGCCGGGTCCCCGGCCAGCGCGTCGAGCCGCTGCCGCACCAGCTCGGCGACGCCGTCCGGGACGGCGTCCATGGCCTGCCCCTGGGCCAGCAGCCGGAGGCTTTCCCGGATGAAGAACGGGTTGCCCGCGGTCCGCCCGGCCATCCGCAGCGCGGCGTCCGCGTCGAGCTCCACCCCCAGGTCCGCCGCCATGGCCCGCACCGCGGCCGGCTCCAGGCCGGACATGCGCAGGCTCAGCAGGTCGTAGTGGGCGAGCCGGCCCAGCGGGTCGTCGCACCCGGTGCGGAACGCCGCGACCAGCGTGACCGAGGCCGCCCGCAGCAGCACGACGAGATCCCTGAGCAGGTCCAGCGACGCGGCGTCGGCCCACTGCAGGTCGTCCAGGACGATCACCAGCGGCCGGGCGCGCGCGGCCGACGACAGCCACCGGGCCACCGCCTGGTTCCGCTGGAACAGCATCCCGTCGGCCGGACCCGCCGGGGTCCCGGCGTCGAGCAGCCCGGCCAGCGCCTGCCGGTCCGGTGGCGGGCAGTGGTGTTCGAGCGCCTCCAGGACCTGGATCCACGGCCACAGCGGCGGCGTGCCCTCGGCGTCGTGGCAGCGTCCGCGGAGCACGAGCTGCCCGAGCCGGGCGGCGCAGTGCGTCCCGAACTCCTCCAGCAGGAGCGTCTTGCCGATCCCCGGCTCGCCGCTCACCGCCGCCAGTGACAGACCGGCGTCGGCGGCCCGCGCGGCCAGCGCCGTCAGCTCGGCGAGCTGCCGGTCGCGCCCGCGCATGGCGGGGGTGGACGGGGGCGTGGAGACGAACGCGGGGGTGGACGGGGGCGCGGTGACGAACGCGGGGGTGGACGGGGGCGCGGTGACGAACGCGGGGGTGTCGTGCGCGGGGAGCAACGAGCCCGCCTGCCGCAGGATGTCCTGCTCCAGCGCGCGCAGCTCGGGGCTCGGGTCGAGGCCGAGCTGGTCGGCCAGCAGCTCGGCCGCGTGGCGCAGCACGCCCAGCGCCTCCGCCTGGCGGCCGGTACGGTACAGGGCCAGCGCGAGCAGGCTCCACAGCCGCTCGCGCAGCGGGTTCGCGACCGCCTCGGTCTCCAGGTCCGTGATCACCGCCTGGGCCCGGCCCAGCTCCAGGAGCACGTTCGCGCGCCGTTCGAGCGCGACCAGCCGCAGCTCGCGCAGCCGGCTCACCTCGGTGACGGCCCACGGCTCCTCGGCGAACTCCCCGTAAGGCGTGCCGCGCCACAGCCCGAGCGCCTCCTCCAGGCAGGCCAGCGCCTCCACCGGTGGCCGCAGTTCCGCCCGGCGCAGCAGCTCGGCGAACCGGTCGGCGTCCACGTGCTCGGCGGCGAGCAGGTAACCGGGCGGCCGGCCGATCAGCAGTCCGGGCCGGGCGCGCGGGAGGCGGCCGGGCTCGAGGGCGCGGCGCAGGTTCGACACGTACGAGTGCAGCGTGGGCAGGGCGCTGGGCGGCGGCGCTCCGGCGTACAGGTCGTCGATCAGGGCGTCGGAGGAGACCACCGTTCCCCGCGCGACCAGCAGCCGCGCCAGCACCGCCCGCGGGCGTGCCCCGCCCAGCGCGACGGCCCGCCCGTCACCGGTACGGACCTCCAAGGGCCCCAGAACTCGGAATTCCACTGGCCAAGTGTGATCAAGCCGACTTGGAGCACACTGCAGCGCAACTTGGAACCGATGGGGGCACTTAGTCCGAGCAGAAGGCGAAAGATGCTCGATCATCCGCGATTGCCCCCTCCTCTATCGGCGTAACTCGGGTTACATTCACGGTGATTTGCCCTCTCTTATCCCCCGAGTAGACCGAAGGGAGAGGCAATGCGAGTGAGAACCGTGATCGCGGCCGTGTCTGCCGCGGCGATCCTCCTGCCCGCCGCCGCCCACGCCTCCGGGAGCGCCGGGAGCGCCGGGAGCGCCGGGAGCGCCGCGAGCGCCCCGGCCCCGCCTCCCGACAGTGACTTCCAGAAGGTGACGCTCAACGACAATCCGGGCGAGCCGATGGACCTGGCGGTGTTACCGGATTCGAGGGTGCTGCACACGACCCGGCGCGGCGACGTCTGGTTGAACGACCCGAAGACCGGCCTCAACACGCTGGCCGCCCGGCTCGACGTCTACCGGCACGACGAGGAGGGGCTGCAGAGCATCGCCCTCGGTCCCGGCTTCGGCACCGGCTCCAAGAAGGACGACTGGGTCTACCTCTACTACTCGCCGCCTCTCGGCACCCCGATCGACGACCCCGCGACGCCGGACGTCAACGAGGGCGACGCCCCGGTCACCGGCAAGCCCGCGGACTTCGCGCCCTTCAAGGGGCTGATCCGGCTGTCCCGGTTCCGCTTCACCGGCTCCACCATCGACCTGCGCACCGAGCAGCGCGTCCTCGACGTGCCCGTGGACCGCGGCATCTGCTGCCACGTCGGCGGGGACATCGTCTTCGACGCCGCCGGCAACCTCTACCTGTCGACCGGCGACGACACGAACCCGTTCTCCTCCGACGGCTACACCCCGCTCGACGAGCGGGCGGACCGGAACCCGGCGTTCGACGCCCAGCGCAGCGCCGGCAACACCAACGACCTGCGCGGCAAGATCCTGCGCGTCAAGGTCCGCCAGGACGGCTCCTACACGATCCCGCGCGGCAACCTCTTCCCGCCGGGGACCGCGGGCACCCGGCCGGAGATCTACGCGATGGGCCTGCGCAACCCGTTCCGCATCGAGGTCAACCGGTCCAACGGTGACCTCTACGTCGCCGACTACTCGCCCGACGCGGGGGAGGCCGATCCGCAGCGAGGTCCGGCGGGAAACGGCAAGTGGACGAAGATCCGCAAGGCGGGCAACTACGGCTGGCCGTACTGCGCGACGGCGCGGCTCCCGTACGTCGACTACGACTTCGCGACCGGCGCGTCCGGCAACGCGTTCGCCTGCGCCGCACCCGTCAACGAGTCGCCGCACAACACCGGCCTGCGCCGGCTGCCGCCGGTGGTCCAGCCGGACGTGTGGTACTCGTACGGGCCGTCGCAGGAGTTCCCGCAGCTGGGCACCGGCGGCATCGGCCCGATGGCCGGGCCCGCGTACGCCTACGACCCGCGCGCCGCGCAGGGCCGCACCACCGTGGCCTGGCCCAGGTACTACGACGGCGTCCCGCTCTTCTACGAGTGGACCCGCGACTACGTCAAGGCGTTCCACCGTGACGGGCGGATCGAGGACGTGCTGCCGTCGCTCGTGTTCGACAACCCGATGGACATGGAGTTCGGCCCCGACGGCGCGCTCTACGTGCTGGAGTACGGCGACGGCTACTTCCAGGAGAACCCGGACGCCCAGCTCTCACGCTTCGACTACATCGGCAAAACCGGCAACCACACTCCCGTCCCGGCCGCCGCCGCGTCGGCGACCGCCGGCCACGCGCCGCTCACCGTCGACTTCACCAGCGCCGGCACGACCGACGCCGACGGGGACCGGATCCGCTACGCCTGGGACTTCGACGCCGACGGCCGGGTCGACTCCCGCAGCCCGCAGGCGTCGTACACGTACCGGCAGAACGGCCTCTACAACGCCACGCTGCGCGTCAGCGACGAGGCCGGCAGGTCGGCGGCGACGTCGGTGCGGATCGTGGTCGGCAACGCCGCGCCGGTCGTCGAGCTGGTCCGGCCCGCCGACGGGCAGACGTTCAGGTTCGGCGACGCCGTCGAGTTCGAGGTGCGGGTCACCGACGACCAGCCGGTGAACTGCGCCAACGTGACCGTGGACTACATCCTCGGCCACGACGAGCACGGCCACCCGCAGACCACGGCCCGCGGCTGCACGGGCTCCATCCAGACCACCGTGCCGAGCGGGCACGATCCGGAAACCGACCACCTCACCGGCGTCTTCGTCGCGACCTACACCGACCCCGGCGGCGCGGACCTGCCCTCGCTGACCGGCAGCGACGAGGTCATCCTCCAGCCCACACGTTAGGAGAACCCCCCATGTGCTACGGATACGGCCCCAGCAGGCGCTCCCTGCTCGCCGCGGGCCTCGGACTCGGGGCGGCCGCCGTCGCCGCCGCCTCCCCGGCCGCCGCCGCGGCCACCGCGCACCACCCCGGCAGGAACCGCATCCCCCGGGACCAGATCAGCATCCAGCTCTGGACGGTACGCGACGACCTCGCCAAGAACTACGACGCCACCCTCGCCTACCTGGCCGAGACCGGCTACCCGAAGATCGAGGTCGCGCTCGGCTACTTCGGCCGCACGGCCAGGCAGCTCCGTACGTTCCTCGACGGGCTCGGCATCCGGGCCAGCTCCAGCCACGACGGCCTCACCGCCGACCAGGCCGCCCTGGACACGAAGATCGAGAACGCGCTGACCCTCGGCCAGTCCTTCATGGTCGTCCCCTACCTGAACTCCACCAGCCTGGACGAGTGGAAGGCGTGGGCCGAGCGCATGAACGTCGAGGCGCAGGCCGCCCGCGCGGCCGGTCTGCGCTACGGCTACCACAACCACGCCCACGAGTTCACGACCGACCTCGGAGGCGGGAAGACCCCCTGGGACGTGCTCACCTCCGAGCTCGACCCCCGCCTGGTCCACCTGGAGATCGACATCTACTGGGCGGTCACCGGCGGCGTCGGACGCGGCGCCGCCGACCCGGTGCGCTTCGCCCTCGACGTCATCCGCAGGGCGCCGCAGCGCGTGCTGCAGTTCCACGTCAAGGACCGGCACCTGGACGGCGACATGGCCGACCTCGGCACCGGGACCATCGACTTCCGGCGGATCTTCGAGAAACACCAGGTGAAGGAGTACATCGTCGAGAACGACACTCCCGACGTGACCCCCCGGCAGACCGCGGAGGTCGGCTACCGCTACCTGCGCAAGCTCCGATACTGACCACGGTCGGACCCGCCGGGCCCGCCCCCGGGGCCGGGTCCGGCGCTTATTTCAGCGCGAAACCATTCAGTACGATGCCTTCGTGACGCGATGGCTCAACGACGACGAACAGCGGGCCTGGCGGGCCTTCGGGCTGGCCAGCCGCCTGCTGACCGACCGCCTGGAGCGCGACCTGCTGGCCGGGGCCGGCATGCCGCCGACCTACTACGAGCTGCTGGTCCTGCTCTCCGAGGCGCCTGAGCGGACCATGCGCATGAGCGAGCTGGCGCACTGGACCAACTCCAAGCCCAGCCGCATCTCCCACGCGGTCAACAAGCTCGAGGAGAAGGGATGGGTGCGCAGGGAGCACTGCGTGGACGACCGGCGTGGCTGGCTCGCCGTCCTGACCGACGACGGCCTGGCCGCGCTGCGGGCCACGGCTCCCCGCCACGTGGCCAGTGTGCGCGAGCACCTGATCGACCTGCTCACCCCGGAGCAGCTGCGGCAACTGGAGGACATCAGCCAGGTCCTCCTCGATCACCTCATCGAGCCGGACGGCGCGCAGTAGGCAGGCCGGGCTCGTCTCCGCCGCCGCGTATACGCGCCGTCAACGTTCCGCATGCGGGCGGGTCCTACGGTCGTGGGCCATGTCGAGTCATCGGATATCGCCGGAGCACCGGTACCCTCCCGAAGCTCCGGAGAGCGCCGTCGCCACGGGGCCGGAGCAGGGGCCGGAGCAGGAGCAGGAGGACGGCGGCGGCGTCATGACGCTGCTCGAACGCATCGGATCCGTCGTCGTGCCGATCACGGTGGCGCTCTATGCGGTCCTCTACATCGGCGTCGAGCAGATGTACGCCGTCTTCGGCGTCAACCCGCAGCAGGTGGGCGTCGACCAGTCGGTCCTGCTCGGCCGGCTGACGAGCACCCTGGTCCTGCTCCTGCTGGTCGCCCTTCCGCTGCTCGGCGTCATCGCCGGCCTGGCATGGCTGATCGACAAGCTGACCGGCGGCGCGGCGAACAGGCTCTTCCAGGGGGTCAGGAAGCGGCCCTGGATCGCCGCCACGGTGGCGGCGCTGTGGTGCGGTGCGACGTACTGGGGCATCTTCCGCATCTTCGGCACGCTTGACCTGTTCGTCATGGTCGTCGTCGCGGTGGGGCTGGGCGTGCTGGCCTTCCTGATCCCGTTCCGGCTGATGCGCCGCAAACCCGTCGGGCGCGCCGGCACGAAGGTGATCGTCGGCGGCCTGACCGGCGTCGGCCTGGGGTTCCTGCTCATCCTGAGCCTCGTCGAGGGCGCGATCGACGTCCAGGAGACCGGCCAGGCCAGCGAGCTGCTGGGCGCGGTCGGCTTCCAGGACCAGTGGACGGTGGTCAAGAGCGCCGAGGACGACAAGCCGCTCTACGACGGCCGCTGGATGATGCTGCTCGGCGAGAGCGACGGCACGTACGTCATGTACGACTGCGACAAGCTCGAGACCTTCCGCAGGCCCATGGAGACCACCAACCTCAGCCGGATCCAGCTCGATCCCGAGCGCAGAGAGGGCTTCACCTGCGGCGACCTCGCCCAGCAGGACAGCGGCAACTAGCTCCGACCCATCGGAAAACACTCACGCAAGGAGACTGAAATGCTCACCATCCTGCTCGGCGCCGTGATCGGCGGGGCCGTCGTGGGCGGCCTCGGCCGGCTGCTCCTGCCCGGACGCCAGGACATCGGCTGGTTCGCCACCATCGCCGCGGGCATCGTCGCCGCCGGGGTCGGCACCGGGATCGCCTACCTGTTCGGCTTCAGCGAGAAGACGTGGCTGGTGATCGTCGTGCAACTCGTCCTCGCCGTCGCCTGCGTGGCGGCCGCCACGAGCATGCTGGGCAAGAAAAGCAGGTCCTGAGGCCACGGACGCGGCCGTCGCCGGAGCACGGGCTCCGGCGGCGGCCGTTCGCATGTGTTGAATCTGGTCACTAGTTATGCACAAGGGCGAACGTACGATCTCCGCTTGTTTCTCACGTTCTGACAGCGGAGATGTCCATGCCCAAGATCATTATCGCCGCCACGCCCGCCAACGGGCACGTGGCTCCCCTCCTCGCCGTCGCCGCCGATCTGGTGCGGCGCGGTCACGAGGTCACCTTCCTGACCGGCACGAGGTTCAAGGAGCGTGCGGAGGCCGTCGGCGCGTACTTCACGGCGCTCCCCGAGGAGGCCGACTACGACGACCGGCGGATGGACCTGGAGTTCCCCGAACGCGGGCAGCTCCCTCCCGGCCCGGTCCAGCTCGGGTTCGACGTCAAGCACATCTTCGGCGACCCGGTTCCGGCCCAGTACGAGGCGCTGCGGCGGCTGCTGGCCGACATCCCGGCCACCGCGGTGATCACCGACAACCTGTTCCTCGGGGCCCTGCCGCTCTCCCTGGCCTCCGGGCCGGACACGCGTCCGATCACCGTCAGCGTGGGCGTCTCGCCGCCGCCCCCGGCGACCGGCTGGGGCCCCGAGATCCACGTGGACGCGCAGCAGCATCTGGAGAAGCTGTTCGAGTCGGTCGGGGTGAGCCTTCCCGAGTTCGTGCTCACCGGCCTGATCACCGTCCCCGACCACTACCTGCAGCTGACCGTCCCCGGGTTCGAGTTCCCCCGTGACGACCTCCCGAGCTCCTTCCGCTTCGTCGGCCCCCTGCCGTCGGCACCTCCCGGGGCCTTCGAGCGGCCGTCGTGGTGGAGGGAACTGTCGGACGGCCGCCCGGTCGTGGTGACGACGCAGGGGACGTTCGCGAACGTGGACCTGGAGGAGCTGGTCGTCCCCACGCTGCGCGTCCTCGCCGACTCCGACGTCCTCGTCGTCGCCGCGACCGCGCGGCCGGGCGGTGTCGAGGACGTGCGGAGCCTCATGGAGACCGTTCCCGACAACGCCCGGGTGGCCGACTTCATCCCCTTCGACCTGCTGCTGCCCCATGCCGACCTCCTGGTCACCAACGGTGGCTACGGCGGGGTGCACACCGCCCTGCGGCACGGTGTCCCGCTCGTCGTCGCGGGCGTCACGGAGGACAAGCCGTTGATCGCCGCCCGGGTCGAGTGGAGCGGTACGGGCGTCAACCTGGCCACCGCGCGACCCGACGACGCCGCACTCCGCTCGGCCGTGAACACCGTCCTGTCGACGCCGTCCTACCGCGCCCGCGCACGGGAGCTGCGCGAGGAGATCGCCGGCTTCGACGCCCTGGAGTCCATCGCCGAACTGGTGGCGGCTCGTCGAGGGTGAGCCGCGGTCACACTTCGGTCAGTCCTTGGTCACAAGGGGCGGCCTACGATTTCCCGCGGTCTGACCAGGGGTCTTACCGATGGGGGGAGGAACGATCGATCATGAAGACTGGGTTGCGGTTCGCCCTGCTGGGGCCGGTCAGGGGATGGCGCGGTGACGCGGAGCTCGACCTCGGCGCACCCCAGCAGCGGGCGTTGCTCGCCTTCCTGCTGTTACGCGAGGGCGAGGCGGCGTCGATCGACGAGATCGTGGACGCGCTGTGGGGGGAGCGGCCGCCGGAGAGCGCGCGGGCCGTCGTGCGTACCTATGTGTGCCGGCTGCGCCGTGTCGTGTCATCCGGCGAGGACGACGATCGGGTGATCAGGTCGTCCGGTTGCGGTTACGTCATCTCCACCGGCGCGGTGTCCGTGGACTGGCACACCTTTCTCGGGCAGGTGCGGGAGGCGCAGGCCGTACGGGCTCGGGGGAATGCGGCCGAGGCGGCCGGCCTGCTGCGCGGCGCCCTGCGGCTGTGGCAGGGCCCGCCTCTGGGCGGGGCCCGCGGCGACTACGTCGACCAGGAGCGGACCCGTCTGGTCCAGCGCCGGGTCGCCGCGCTGGAGGAGCGGCTGTCGCTCGACCTGGAGCTCGGCCGGCACGCCGAGGCGAGCGAGGAGCTGGCCGAGGCCGTCGCCGCCGAGCCCATGCGCGAGCGGCTGCGCGAGCTGCAGATGGTCGCCCTCTACCGGTCGGGCCGGCAGGCGGAGGCGCTGGGCGCCTATGACGAGGTACGGCGGTTGCTCGCGGCGGAGCTCGGCATCGACCCCGGCACCGGCCTGCGCGAGCTGCACCAGCGCATCCTGCGCGCGGACCCCGGACTCGCCCCGCCGGTGCCGGGACCGGTCGTCGCGCCCGAGCGGCCGCCCGCCCAGTTGCCCGCCGCGCCACCCGGCTTCGTGGGCAGGGAGGCGGAGCTGGCCGCCGTCCACGACACGCTCGGTCCCGGCGGGTGGACGCCGGTGGTGGCGATCACCGGGCTCGGCGGGGTGGGGAAGACCGCGCTGGCCGTCCAGGCGGCGCACGCGATGCGGGACCGGTTCCCGGACGGCCAGCTCTACGCGGATCTCGGAACGTCCGCCGGTCGCCCGGCGGACCCCGCCGAGGTCCTGGGCTTCTTCCTGCGCTCCTTCGGCGTGCCGGGGGATCGGCTGCCCGACCGGCTCGAGGAGCGGGCGGCCCTGTGGCGAACCGTGCTGGCCGACCGGCGGGTGCTGATCCTGCTGGACGACGCCGGCGACGCGGACCAGGTACGCCACCTGCTGCCGGCGGCGCCCGGCTGTGCCGCGATCGTCACCACCTGGCGGCACCTGATCGACCTGCCCGGCGCCCGCTGGATCGGGCTCGACGCCCTGCCCCCGGCGGACGCGCTGGAGCTGCTGGCCCGGCTGGCCGGCCACAGGCGGGTCCTCGGGCACCGGCAGGACGCGGTCGAGCTGGTCGATCTGTGCTCGCACCAGCCACTGGCCGTACGCGTGGCCGCGGACCTGCTGCAGGCCCGGCCGCACTGGACGGTGCGGCAGGTCCGCATGCGCCTGGAGGACGACCTGTACCGGCCCGCGGGCGCGAACGACGGCTGCGCGCTGATCGAGGCGCCCTTGCTGCTGGCCCAGAGCCGGCTCGATCCGCAGCAGGCCACGGCCTTCCGGCTCGCCGCGCTGCCCGACTACGGCGAGTTGACGGCAGAGTCGGTCGGGGCGCTGCTCGGCCTGCCGCGACCGCGGGCCCACCGGCTGCTGGAGTCGCTGGTCGACGCGCACCTGCTGCTGGCCGGGCCGGGCGGGACCTACCGGTACCACGGCCTGGTCAAGGCGTTCGCGAGGCGGCAGGCGTGGGCGTGCGAGGGCGTCGAACAGTGCGACGCCGCGCTGAGCCGGCTGCTGAGGCACCACTCACGGCGACCGGCGGCCCTGCCCATGGGCTGACGCACCGCTCACGGCGGCCGGCGGCCCTGCCCATGGGCTGAGGCACCGCTCACGGCGACCGGCGGCCCTGCCCATGGGCTGATCCGCCGTCGAGTTTGGCGGTGAGGGCCGCCCTGGCCTCGGTCCGGGAGTCGTAGAGGCGTTCCAGGGCGGCCCGCCAGCTCGACCTGGCCGCGCCGGGATCACCGGCGGCATCCAAGGCGTCGCCGAGCCGCTCCAGCACCAGAGCGTCGTGGTCACGACCGTGCCAGCTCTGGCCGTCGCCCAGCGCCAGGGACCTGCGGTAGTTGTCGATCGCCGCACGGTGCTCTCCCAGGAGGTGATGCGCCCAGCCGATGGTGTAGAGGACGAAGCTCTGGCCGACCACGTTGGTCTGCAGCTTCAGCGACCGCCGGCTGTACGCCAGGCCCGCGCGCGGCTCGCCCAGCCGGATCAGCACCCAACCCACCGCGTTCAGGGCACCGGCCTCCTCGAACGGGGTCGCTCCCTCCTGGCGGGACAACACGAGGCAGCGCCGCGCGTGGCGCAGCGCCTCCTGGTAACGGCCCTGCCGGTCGTGCAGGCGGGTCAGTTCGAGATGGGCGACGGACTGGCCCTTCACGTCCCCCAGCTCGGTGAACAGGCTCAAAGCACGCCGGTAGGCGTCGTGCGCCTCGCCGGGCAGCCCGGCACGCGTGCACGCCGACGCCAGGGCGTGCAGGGCGTGGGCGTGCATGCGCGGGTCACCGAGCCGCTCCGTGGCCCGCACCGCGGTCCGCGCCAGCGCCAGCACCCGCTCCGCGGGGCGCATCAGGATCAGGTACGTATGCGCCGACCAGGCCAGATGCGCGACGTGGTGGTCGAGCCCGAGCCGGGCGGCGTGCTCGACGGTGGCGAGGACGGCATCCTCCTCGGCGCCGAACCAGGCCAGCGCCCGGACCGTGTCGTCGATCGGGTCCGGGGTGACGCCGTCCTGCGGCTCGGGGAAGGGAATCGTGTTCTGGCCCGGTTTGATCAGCTCCGAGCAGCGGTGCGCCGTACGGAGGTAGTGGTCCAGCAGCCGGTGCAGTGCGGCGCTGACATCGTGATCCGCCTCCTCCTCGGCCGCCGTCTCGGCGGCGTACGCGCGGATCAGGTCGTGGAACGTGAAGCGGCCCGGCACGTGCTCGGTGAGCAGGTGGGCGGCGGTGAGCTCCAGCAGCGGCGGGCGCACGCCGGAAAGGCTCAGGCCGGCCAGGCCGGCCGCGGCCGACGCGCTGATGTCGGGCCCCGGCGCGGTGCCGAGCAGCCGGAACAGCCGGGCCGCCGCCGGGGTGAGCGCGCGGTAGGACCAGGAGAACACCGCCTGCGGGGCCGCCGTCGCGTCGAAGCCGGTGAAGCCGTCCAGGTTGCCGCGCGCCTGGCGCAGCTCGGTCGCGATGGACGCCAGCGTGAAGGACGGGTGGGTCAGAGCGCGGGCGGCGACGGCGACCAGCGCGAGCGGCAGCCCGCCGCACAGGGACAGGATCTGGGCGGTCGCGTCCGGCTCCGCCTCCACCCGCGCCGCGCCCAGCCGGGCACGCAGCAGGTCGGCGGCCTCGCGGGCCGGCAGCGGCTCCAGGACCAGCGGGTGGGCGCCGGCGAGCCCGTCGAGCCGGTTGCGGCTGGTCACGATGACGAGGCAGCCGGGGGACGCGGGCAGCAGCGGGCGTACCTGCCGGGCGTCCCGGGCGTTGTCCAGCAGCAGGAGCATCCGCCGTCCGGCGACGCGGTCGCGGAACAGCGCGGCCCGCGCCTCCACGTCGACCGGGATCTCCTCCGCGGCCACGCCGAGGCCGGCCAGCAGCGTGTCCAGTGCCTCACCGGCGCTCATCGCCTGGTCGCTGGGGTGGAAGCCGCGCAGGTTCAGGAACAGCTGCCCGTCGGCGTAGTGGTGGGCGACCTGATGCGCCCAGCGCACGGCCAGGGTGGTCTTGCCGATGCCGCCCATGCCGTAGATGACCCTGACCTGCGCGGCGTCCGGCCCGGCGTGGTCCTCCTCCGGGGCCGGCAGCTGTGCCAGCTCCGCGTGGCGCCCCTCGAAGACCGGCGGATCGGCGGGCAGCTGGGCGGGCCTGGCCACGCTCGCCCACGCCCCGGGCTGGGCGGGTCCGGTCATGCTCAGCCGCGCTGCGGGCCCGGTCATGCTTGCCCGCGCCCCTGGCTGGGCGGCTGGACGGCGCAGCACGTCCTCTCCCGCGGCCGTCAGCTCCGGCCCCGGGTCGATGCCCAGATCCTCGGCCAGCCGGGCGCGGACCTGGAGATAGTGGTCGCGGGCCGCGCTCCGGCGGCCGGTCGCGGCCAGCAGCTGAACCAGCCGGGCCTGCAGCAGCTCGTCCAGCGGCTCCCGCTCGGCCGCCGCCCGTACGGCCGGCAGCAGCGGCGCGGGCCTGCCGACGGCCAGCGCGTAGTTGGCGGCCACGCCCACCGTCGCCGCGTACTCCCGGTCCAGGGCGACGAACACGGGCCGGGCTCGGACCGCGGGCGGGATCCCGGCGGCCACGGCCCCCTGCCACAACCCCAGCGCCCGCACGTAGTGGTCCACCGCTTCGGCGGGCCGATCCTCGGCGGCGGCCGCGCGGGCCCGCGCCACCTGCTCCCGGAACAGGAGAAGGTCCGCGCCGGCCGCGTCCACGGCGAGCCGGTAACCGCCCGCCGCGGGCAGCAGCCACCGGCCCGCCTCCCGCGCCGGCAGCCCCGGCTCCAGCGCCCGGCGCAGCCTTCCCACGTTCCGATGCAGCACGTTGAGCGCGGTGGGCGGCGGGTCCTGCCCCCACAGGCCGTCGACCAGGTCATCGACGCCGACGGGCTGTCCCGCGGCGGCCAGCAGCAGGGCCAGGAAGGCACGCTGCTGCGGCCCGCCCAGCCGGACCTCGCGCTCCTCCCGCAGCACGCGCACCGGGCCCAGCAGCGTGAACCACATCCGCTCGGTCAGGAGAGGTCACCGCCTTTCTCCGCCTATCAGGTGCAGATCGCGTTGACCTTGTCCAGAGCGGCCTTCATGTTGGTCCGCACCTCCTGCAGTTCGGCCAGGGCCGCGTCCTTGTCGGAGGGGTCGATCTGGGCGTTGGTGAAGGTGTCGGCCATGCCGTTCAGGGCCGTGGCGAGGTCGCCTTCGGCCTTCCCCGCGAGTTCCTTGACCTTGGCGCCGATGTCGGCGTTCAGCTTGTTCATGCTCGCGGCGTCGCCGGCCGCGGATTGCGCCTGCGTCGTGTAGTCCTCGTAGAGCTTGAACGTCTCGGTGCACACTTCGGCGTTCCCGCCGCCACCGCAGGCACTCGCGGACCCGGAGAGGGCGATGCAGGCCGCGGCGGCGGCGAGACCTCGGCGGAGAGGGGTGCGGAACATGGTTGCCTTCCTCGGTCGGCGGCAAAGGCGAATGACGCCGACCGTAGGACGCGGTCGTCTACCGCGGATTGACGCCGCGCATACGCGGAGGGCTCCTAGCGCGCCGGCCGCCTGTAGGTGAACGTGCCCTCCGCCGTCAGCTCCGTGACGAGGTGGTGGTCGGGGGAGAGCCCGCAGGCCGGATCGGTACGGCTCGCGTCGCCGGTCAGCGCGTACGCCTGGCAGCGGCAGCCGCCGAAGTCGAGCGTCTTGCGCGGGCAGCTCGCGCACGGCTCGCGCATCCAGCCGGTGCCCCGGTAGGCGTTGAAGGCGGGCGAGTGCTCCCAGATCCAGCCGAGCGAGTGATCGCGGGCGCTGGGGAGGTCCAGCGGCAGGTCGTACGCCGCCGGGCAGGGCAGCACGCGGCCGTCGGGAGCGACGGTGATCGAGATCGCGCCCCAGCCGCCCATGCAGGGTTTGGGCACGCCGTCGAAGTAGTCAGGGATCACCCAGATCAGCTCAACATCCGTCTTTTCCCGATATTTCTGGACTACGGCCTCGGCGCGGGCGAGCTGCTCCCTGGTCGGCAGCAGCGCGGACCTGTTGAGCAGCCCCCACCCGTAGAACTGGGTGTTGGCCAGCTCGATGCGCTCCACGCCCCACGCCAGCCCGAGCTCGATGATCTCGCCGACGGCGTCCAGGTTGGCCCGGTGCAGGACCACGTTGAGCCCGAGTGGCAGGCCGCTCGCGACCACCGCCGCGGCGGCCCGTTCCTTCTTCGCGAACGACGCGACCCCGGCGATCCGGTCCGACTCCGGCGCCGTGGCCGACTGGACCGACAGCTGCACGCTGCGCAACCCCGCCGCCGCGAGCTCGCCCGTCCTGCGCTCGCTCAGCCCGACGCCGCTGGTGACCAGCTGCGTGTAGACGCCCGCGTGGTCGGCCGCCGCCACGATCTCCGCCAGGTCGGGTCTCAGCAGCGGCTCGCCGCCGGACAGATGCGCGTGCACGACGCCCAGCGCCGCCGCCTCGCCGAATATCCGCCGCCACTCGCCGGTGTCCAGCTCGCTCGACCTGGCCGCCAGCTCGGTCGGGTTCGAGCAGTACGGGCAGCGCAGCGGGCACGCGTGCGTGAGCTCGGCCAGCATGGCCCAGGGGGCGCTCACCGGAGCCAGCCCTCGGCCCGGACCCGTTCGAGGAACTCCACGACGTCGGGCTCCGCGCCCTCGGGCAGCTCGGCGACGATGTCCGCCACGGTCCGCGCGCCGTCGCACAGGGCGACGATGGCCGCGGCCTCCGCGTTGAGCACGACGATCCGCTCGGGCACGATCAGCAGGTCCGCCCCGCGTACGGGGTCGTGGCGCAGCATGGCCGAGCGGGACAGCACCGGGCGCCAGGTCATCGGTACGCCCCGTCCACGGCGTCGAGCAAGGACCACAGGAGGTCGCACTTGTAGGCGAGCGCCGCGACGGCCTTCTCCTGATCGGCGCGCGTCCGCGCCCAGTCGAGCACCAGGGTCAGAGCCTCGCCGCTGTCCTGGCGGCCCTGGGAGACGCGTACCTGGAAATATCGCAGTCCGTCCGGGTCTATCCACTGGTAGTGCCGTTCGAAGGCGGCGATCCTCGTACGCATGAGGTCCGGGGCGAACAGCTCGGTCAGCGACGCCGCGACGGCCTCCAGCGCGGAGCCGTTGCGGCACAGGTTCACGTAGCCGTCGACGGCCAGCCGCACGCCGGGCAGCACGCCCTCGCCCGACAGCAGCAGCGACCGCTCCAGCCCCGCCGCCTCGCCCAGGCGCAGCCACCGCTCGATGCCGCCCTCGCCGGGCGCGGCGCCGTCGTGGTCCTGGATCCTGCGCAACCACATCCTGCGCAGCTCGGGCGTGGTCAGCTTGGCCAGGACGAACGCGTCCTTGACCGGGATGTGCCGCTGGTAGTGGAAGCGGTTGAGTATCCAGCCCCGCAGCTCGTCCCGGGTCAGCTCACCCGCGTGCATGCGCTGGTTGAACGGGTGCAGGTGGTGGTAACGCTTCTCCGGTACGGCCCGCAGCTCGGCCTCGAAGCCGTTCAAAGGTCGATCACCATCCCGTCGGCGGCCACCTCGATCCCCAGCTCGGCGAGCACCTCGTGCTGCTCGGCCGCCGGGTCCACGAGGGGGTTGGTGTTGTTGAGGTGGGTGTACAGGCGGCGGCCGGGCAGCTTGGAGAGCCGTTCCATGGTCGCCTCGATCGGCAGGTGGCCCATCTGGGTGGCGGTCCTGGCAGAGATCCCGGTACGGCGGGGCTCCTCGTCGTCCCAGAACGTGCCGTCCACGATCACGCACGCGGCCTGCCGGAACGCCTCGTCCAGCTCGTCCGGCCACACCCCCATGGCGGGGGCGTACACCAGCAGCCCGAGGCGCAGCGCCGACACCCAGCCCGCGGCTTCGGGGGAGCCGGCGGCATACCGGGGACGCTTGCCCGACACCGGGATGGTGGCGGCGTCGGCCCAGGTCAGCTGGAGGTAGGGGCGCAGGAGCTCGGCGAAGGGGTGCAGCGCGTGCCGTACGACCGGGGTGGAACGCACCTCCAGCGCGTCGGCCTCCCTGAGCCTGAGCAGGCCGATCGTGTGGTCGAGCTCGGCGTCGGTGAGGATCACGCCCTTCAGCGGCGACTCGCGGGGGCCCGGCCCCGGGCGCAGCCACGCGCACGACTCGATCTGCTCGGCGATGTCGGGCGTGGCGTTGACCACGTAAGCGCCGTCGTCGAGCTGGACGGCCAGGCTGGCGTGACGTCGGCGGCGGCCCGGATGGGCGCGCGCCCCGGAGCAGCCGGGGCACGCGCAGTTCCACTGGGGCACGCCGCCACCGGCCGCGGTGCCGAGCACCTGCAGTCGCATGGCGGCGCCCGGTTACCGGGTGGCCAGGAAGTACGCGGTCATCTCCATCGATGCCTCGACGACCTGGTAGTCGGGCTTGTGCCAGGTCGTCTCCTCGCCGCGGGTCCGGACCTTCTTCTCGTGGATCCTGCGAGGCTGCTTCTTGCCCTGCTCTTTCGGCTGGGACATATGCGTACCTGCCTTCCGTAGGGTGTTACAACCGATATGACCCTGTGAGATGGCGGACGTCAATGCCTTAGATCGGAGCTATATCGCCGATTTCCGGAAACTTTCCGGGCATGGGCGTGTCGGACGGGATCGTTCATCCGATGTCTCGCCATTCGGTCGGTGAAGCCGCCCGATCGCCAAACGAAGTTCGTCTCGTTCGCGCGGTCGCGCCGATTTCCGGCCGTTCGTTCGGGCCGAGGGGCCTGCGCGCCGGCGTATGGCGGACGCTTGAGCCCTGATGCCGCTCGACCGGAGGGACCGGAGCCGTGCCCGAACTCGACCACGAACATGTCGCCATCCGCACCGGCCCGCGCTCCGGGCTGCCGGTGATCGTCGCCGTCCACTCGACGGCGCTCGGCCAGGCGGTCGGCGGATGCCGCGTCTGGCGCTACGCCGACTGGCGCGACGGGCTCGCCGACGCGCTGCGCCTGTCGGCCGGCATGACCGCCAAGTGCGCCGTGGCCGGGCTGGCCAACGGCGGCGGCAAGACCGTCGTCGCCGTGCCCGAGGGCACCGAGCTGGATCCGGCGCTGCGCCGCAAGCTGCTGGAGGACGTGGCGGACGCCGTCGCGTCCCTGGACGGCACGTACGCGACCGGTCCGGACGTCGGGACGAGCCCCGAGGACATGGCGGTCATCGGCGAACGCACCGCCCACGTCTTCTGCCGGCCGGTGGAGCAGGGCGGCAGCGGCGACTCCTCACCGGCCACCGCGCTCGGCACGCTGGCGGCCCTGCGCGCCGTACGCCACCGCCTCCACGGCACCTCGGCCCTCAAGGGCGCGCGCGTGTCGCTGGTGGGACTCGGCAGCGTGGGCCTCCGCGTGGCCGGCCTGCTCGCCGAGGAGGGAGCCGAACTCCTGGTCAGCGACATCGACCCCGCCAAGCGGGCCCCGGCCCGCGAGCTCGGCGCGACCTGGACCTCGCCCGGGGAGGCCCTCACCGCCGAGGTCGACCTCCTCGTCCCGGCCGCGCTCGGCGGCATCCTCACCGGGGACGTCGTACCGGAGCTGCGCTGCGCCGCCATCGCCGGGCCCGCCAACAACCAGCTCGCCACCGAGCCCGTCGCCGACCTGCTGCACGAGCGCGGCATCGTCTGGGTGCCGGACTACGTCGTCAGCGCGGGCGGCGCCGTCAACGCGCTCGCCGTGGAACTGCGTCACGAGAGCCCCGAGGAGGCCCGCGTACGCGTCGAGGCCATCGAGCACACCGTCACCGAGCTGCTCCACGAGGCCGAACACCGGAACGTCACCCCCGCCCGGGCCGCGACGGACCTGGCCCGCCGCCGCCTCGACGCAGCCCGGGCGGGACGGCCCGTCGGATGAGCCCGTGCCGTGCGCCCTGAGCGATCGGCCGCCCGGGGTCACTGCCAGGCCAGCGAGCCCCGGGTCGCCCAGTAGGTCTCGGGATCCTCGGCCAGGGCGGCGAGCCGCTCGTCCAGGTCCGGGTCCCAGGCGATGCGGACCGCGGCGAGATTGCTGTGGAGCTGCTCCACCGACGCGGCCCCGCTCAGCACCACGCCGGCCCACGGCCTGGCCAGGATCGCGGCCAGGGCCAGAGCGTCCGGGGTGAGGCCGCGTTCCCGGGCGGCGCGGGCGAGCGCGTCCGGGGCGGCGTGGGCGGTCAGGCGGCCGTTGGCCACGCCCTCCTTGACGATCACCCCCAGCCCGGCGCGATGGGCCCGGTCCAGGGCCGGGCCGGCGGACGGTTCGAGCAGGTTCCAGGTCGCCTGGACCGTGTCGAACAGGCCGAGCCCGACCGCCCGGTCGATGGTGTCCGCCTGACGCGGCCCGGTCGTGGACAGGCCGACCGACACGCCGGAGGCGCGCAGCTCGCGCAGCCCGGCGAGGACGTCCCGGTCGTCGAGCACGCCGCTCTCCAGGGTGGCCGAGTGGATCTGGTACAGCGACAGGTGCTCGCCCAGCAGCTCCCGCGTCTCGTCGAGCTGCCGTCGCAACTGCCCGGCGGACAGCTCTTTCACCTCGTGCCGGTCGGCCTGCATCCGCCAGTCGCCGACGTAGGCGTACC
Source organism: Nonomuraea sp. NPDC049625 (assembly GCF_040675285.1). Classification (NCBI taxonomy): domain Bacteria; kingdom Bacillati; phylum Actinomycetota; class Actinomycetes; order Streptosporangiales; family Streptosporangiaceae; genus Nonomuraea; species Nonomuraea sp. NPDC049625. The sequence goes on from NZ_JBFAOQ010000015.1 coordinate 309,955, forward strand.
CCCACTTCGACCCCACGGTCACCGCCCCGGGCGCGATGGCGCGCTCGCGCAGCCAGCCGCCTAGGAACTCCTCCGCCCGGCCGTAGGAGCGGGCCACGTCGAAGTACCGCACCCCGGCCGCCAGCGCCGCGTCCAGGACCGCCCAGCTCCGGGCCCGCATCGCGCCGACGCTGCGATCATCGCCGAGGTCCTCCTCCCGGCCGAGCGTGATGTACGCCGGCCGGCCCAGCGCGGCCAGCCCGATCCCCACGGGTGTCACCCGCAGCCCCGTGCGGCCCAGCTCACGCACACCCATCCCGTCCCAGCTCTCCGCAGTCATGCCGCCAGTTGACCACACACGCCGGGATCGGCTGCCGACGGGCCGCCGGTCCGTACGGGATGATCAGCCGCCCGTGCCCAGGCCCGCGTCCCTGGCCCGGGCGACGGCTTCGGCGCGGTCGGCGACCTGCAGCTTGGTGAAGACGTTGGACACGTGGTTGCGGACCGTCTTGTCCGACAGGAACAGCCGCTTGGCGATGGCGGCGTTCGTCAGCCCGCGGGCCACGAGATCGAGCACCTCGCGCTCGCGTTCGGTCAGCTCGGGGAACGGCATGGTCGCGGCCCGGCCGCCGGAGGCGAACCACGACAGCACCCGTCCCGCGATCGCCGCGCTGAAGACCACCTCGCCGCTGCCGACGGCCCGCAGCGCCCGCGCGATCTCCTGCCGGTCGGCGCCCTTGACGAGATAGCCGCGCGCGCCCGCCCGCATCGCCGCGAACACCGAGTCGTCGCCGTCCAGCATCGTCAGGACCAGCACCGCGATCTCCGGGCGGTGCCGGACGATCTCGCGGGTGGCGTCGATGCCGTTGAGCGCCGGGCCGCCGTCACGCGCGGGCAGGTTGAGGTCCATCACCACGATGTCCGGCGTCAGCTCGGCGGCGAGCCGGACGGCTTCGTGCCCGTCGGGCGCCTCCCCGACCACCTCGACGTCCGGCAGGGACTCCAGGGCGGTGATGAGTCCCTCCCGGTAGAGCGGATGGTCATCGACGACGAGCACCCTCACGCGGGCACCTCCTCGGTCAGCTCGATCTCGCCTCGCGTGTGCAGCGGCAGGCGGGCCTCGACGCGGGTTCCGGCGCCGCCGGTCCCGGCGCCGATGGTCAGGTCACCGCCGAGTTCGCGCGCCCTGGCCCGCATGGACGCCACCCCCATGCCCGGCACCGGCGCCGTCGGCATGCCGCGGCCGTCGTCCTCGACCACGACCCGCAGGTCGTCCGCCTCGCGCCGCAGCTCGACCCGGGCCGTGGCCGCGCCCGCGTGGCGGGTGGTGTTGGTCAGGGCCTCGGCCACCATGCGGTACGCGGCGACCTCGACGGCGGCCGGCGCCGGCTCCAGGGGTTCGGCGATCTCGACGTCGATCCGCAGGCGCGCGCCGGCGAACCGGCCGGCCAGCTCGCGCACGGCCGACGGCAGGCCGAGATCGTCGAGGGCGGGCGGGCGCAGGCCGTGCACGATCCCGCGGACGTCGTCCACCGCCCCGCGCAGCCGCGGGACCACCTTGTCCAGCAGCCGCGTCGCCGCCGCCCGGTCCTCGCCGATCAGGTCGCGGGCGGTCTCGGCCTGCAGCGCCGCCGCGGCCAGCAGGGGGCCGAAGCCGTCGTGCAGCTCCCGGTAGAGCCGACGCCGCTCTTCCTCCCGCGCGGTGACGAGCTGCTTGCGCGAGCGCACCAGGTCCCGTGTCAGGGAGACCGTGTGCACGGCCACCCCGGCGGACGCGGCGAGCGAGGCCAGCAGCCTGCGCTCGGCCCGGCTCAGCCCGTCGGCGCGGTGGCCGACCAGCATGGTGCCGACGTCGGCACCGCCGTAACGCAGGGGCAGGCGTTCGGTCTCCGCCACGGGGCTCCCGTGCGCGACGCGCTCGCCGTCGGCCAGCTCGATCGCCACGTACGGCAGGCGCATCGTCGAGGCCACCGTGCGGGTCATCTCGGGCAGCAGCTCGGCGCCGACCACGTCCGCGTCGCGGGCGGCGTCCAGGCGCCGGGCGATGCCGGCCAGCACCGCGTACGGGTCCTCGCGCTGGCCGTGCACCAGCCGGTTCACCCGGCCCCGCAGCAGGCCCTCCAGCGGGCGGCCGGCCAGCGCCACCACCGCCACGGCGACCAGCGGCGCGCCGGTCGAGCGCCCGAGCAGGCCGCTCAGGACGTCCACCAGCGCGGTGTAACCGACCAGGGCGCACAGCAGGAGCAGGGTGTAGCGCAGCGACCGGCTGACGACCACGTCGACGTCCCACAGCCCGTACCGCATGGCCGCCACCAGGCACCCGAGCGGCAGCGGCAGCATCGCCGCCGCGGTCACCACCGGGCCGAGCGGGAACCCCAGCCCGAACAGCACCACCGTGGCCGCGAACCCGAGCCCGATCCACTTGAGCTGCTGCCGCTGCGACAGGCCGCCCTCGCTCCATCGGAGCCACAGGCACACGAGCGCGAACGCCAGCGCGGCCGCCGGAACCGCGTTCACCGCCAGCCCCAGCCACGGCGGCAGCCGGTCCACGCCGACGGGATTGCGCAGGTAGGTGCCGATCAGGCTGGGCGCGTCCACGGTGTAGCCGGTCCTCGCCGCGTCCACGCTCGCCGCCAGCACGCCGGCCGCCGCCAGCCACATCGCCGGTCGCCAGCCGCGCCCCAGCAGCCGCCCGTCGGGCAGCAGCAGCGGCAGCACCAGGGCGATGAGGGCGAACCCGGTGCGCCACGTCCAGTTTCCGACCCACAGCGCGGCCTCGGCGCCCGGCAGCGGGTGCCCGATCGCCAGCGCGTGCACGGCGTACTGGGGGCCGGCGAAGCTGATCGCCTGGAGGAGACCGATCGCCAGCAGCAGCCAGCCGATGACGAGCCGCGGGCGCGCGCCGGCGAGCCAGGCGCCCATCAGGCCGTACGAGCAGGCGGCCGTCGCGCTCATCGGCCACCACGCCATGAGATCGGGGTTGCCGGGCGTCTGCCCGTCGGCGACGTGCAGCACGATGCCGGCCGCGGTGAGGCCCAGCGTGAGGGCCGCGCCGGCGGCGGCGCCCGCCTTGGCCTGCCTGTCGCGTGGTGACACGGCGCCATTGTGCCCGCCGCGCGTGCGCAGGTCACGGGACAGGATGTCCCGACTGTCACGTCCCGCCCGGCCGGGACCGGACGTCCCGTCGCGATCATGACCGTGGCCTCGTGAAACGCGGACGGCCGGGCGCCCATGGTTGCTCCATCGACACACGGAGGAATCACCATGAACCGCCCCGTCCCAGCCCTGGTCGCCCTGCTGCTCGTCATGGACGTCACGGGCGCCCTGATCTCCATCGGCACCGGCCTCAGCCCGACCCTGCTCGACGCGCTCGGCTCCGAGGCGCGCCTGTCCGCGCCGCTCCCCATGATGATCGTCCAGGCCGTCCTGGCCTTCGGGACCACCCGCAGCCACCGCGGCGTGGCCGCGGTCTCCGCCGGGTTGCTCGCGGTCGCGGGCGTTCTCGCGTTCGTCTCCGGCTTCTACGACGGCGGTTACGACGACCCGCGGCTCACCGTATCCCTGCGGCTCTTCCAGGTCGCCCTCGTCGGGGCGCACCTGGCGATGGGGGTCTTCAGCGGCGTACGCGTGGTCCAGGTGCTGCGCGCCTGACCTGTCCGGAAAATGACGATGGCCGCCTCTGCCCGGCTCACGCGGGCAGAGGCGGCCATGGTGGGTCATCGGGCGATCACCCAGGAGGGCTCGCGGGTCGCGGCGGGCTCCGGGTGGACGGCGCGGGTGAGCATGGTCTGCGCCACGCTCGCCTTGAGGAGGGCGGCCATCCGGACCACCGGCACCAGCGTCAGCGCGAACAGGGCGCCGACCGCCGTGGTGACGAGCACGAACGTCGTGGGGGTGGGGGCGAGTCCCAGCCACTCGGGCAGGCCGTTCTCGAGGGCGCCGGGGATCCGGGCGATGGTCCAGCCGTAGATGGGGAAGGTGAGGCCGGCGATGGCCCCGGCCCACCACACGGCGCTGAGGACGAAGGCGGCCAGCGCGAACGGCAGCGCGACGATCCCGTGCAGCAGGTCCATCATCGCCTGCCCGCTGGTCAGCGGGTTCATCACGCGGCGGAACCAGCCCGCGCCCTCGGGGACGGGGGTGTACGCCGGGCGGGCGACGGGGTGGCCGAGCACGTCGGGGAGCGCGACGCGTTCGAGGTCGGCGAGGTGCTTGGCCGCGGCGGCCGTCGCGGCCAGCACCGGCAGGCCGACGAAGGCGACCGCGCTGCCCAGGCCCGCCGAGACACCGATGACGGTGGTGGCGAAGGAGGCGACGGAGAGCGGGAGGCCGAGCAGGGTGTAGCGGGTGTCGGTGGCGAGGCGGCGCTGGAGGGTTCTCATGGGAAAGACGCTACGAGCCGGGACCATGACGCATCGACCCTGCGCACGGGCGTGTCCATGGTAGGGACAGCCCTACCTGAACGGCCTCGGCAGCAGTATTGTCGGGAAAGATCTTCGACGTGATGATCAGAGCATGCTCCGATCACGAACCGTCCTGTCCGCGCTCGCCCTCGCCGCGTCCGCGCTGCTGATCAGCGGACCCGCCGAGGCGCAGGCGGACCCGCCGTTACCCTCGGCGATCTTCCGCGCCACGCACAACAGCTACTCGGGCAACGTCGCCGGCGCCAAGAACTCGATCGCCTACCAGCTCGACCACGGCATCCGCTTCATCGAACTCGACATACACGACAACGGCTACGCCACCTCGAACGACTACTCCATCGGCCACGACTCCCCGGGCAACCAGGTCGACCACTCTGGCAACCCCGCCTCCAACCTCCTGCGTGACTGGCTCAAGGTGATCAACACCTGGTCCGCGCAGCATCCCACCGCCGCCCCGATCGTCGTCGCCCTCGACATCAAGGACGACCTGACCGACAACACCTCGTACGCGGCCGGCAACCTGGCGGCGCTCAACCAGGAGTTCGTCTCCGTCTTCGGCTCGCGGCTGCTCTGGGCCAAGGACTACCCGGCGACCCCGCCGACGGTGGACGCGTTGCGCGGCCGGGTGCTGCCCCTGATCTCCGGCAACGGGACGACCCGCACCCAGTACAAGCGCGACGTCGGCTCCAACCCGGCCGTCGCCATCAACGGCCGCGGCCAGGTCGTGGAGGTGCACGACTCGGGTGCGGGCGCGCTCTGGTACTGGTCCGGCACGTACGGCCCCGACGGCCGCGTGACCTGGCTGCGCCACGGCAAGTACGACAACGGCGTGACGCCGGCCGTCGCCCTCAACGACAACGGCGACCTGGTCGAGGTCCACCAGTCCCAGACCGCGACCACGCTGTGGTACCGCGTGGGCCGCCTCGGCGCCGACGGCGAGATCACCTGGTCGGCCAGCCACAAGTACGACGACGGCGTCCTGCCGACGATCAGGTTCACCGATCCGGCGGGCACTCAGCTGCGCGAGATCCACCGCAGCCAGAGCAGCAGCCAGAACTGGGACTGGGACGGCGTGCTCGACGCCGGCGCGATGACGGTCTCGTGGAGCGGCAACGCCAAGACCTCCGACGCCCGCTACGACAAGACCACCTCGGCCAGCGGCACCTCTCGCGTGCGCGTGTGGACCGGCGCCGACGGCCCGACCCCGTCGCAGACCCTGCGCATCGACACCGACAGGTACACCGGCGACCGCATCCGCTACCAGCAGGTCGCCTTCGACGAGTTCCAGCAGGGCGACAGCGCGGAGCTCCAGCAGGGCGCGCTGTTCTACGCCGCGCCCGCCACGCAGTCCTCGTTCATCACCGCGGCACGGCAGGCAGGACGGCTCGTACGGGGCTGGGACTTCGACTCGACCGGCGACGCGACCAGCCCGCTCGCCAACTACCCGGCGACCAACCACCCGTACGACACCTGGTATCAGGACCTTCTCTCCCAATCCGGCGCAATCCAGTAAGCCCGCGTCGTACGAGGGGGCGGCGGCCGGAAAATCGTTCGCTCCCTCGTACCCCCGGACGGCAGCATTTAGCGGGGCGGTGTCTGCATTCGGGAGGGCGGATGGCTGTGCTCGGAACACTTCAGGATTCCCCAGGCAATCCATCTGCGCGGAGGTCGGCGATCATGCTGGCACTGCGCTACTACTGCGGTGAGCTGATCCGACAGCGGTGGGTCGCGGTGCCCGCGCTCACCCTGCCGGCGCTGGGCAACATCTGCCTGTCCTACCTGGCGCCGCTGGCGGTGGCCGGGCTGGTGGGGCAGCTGGCCGGGGGCGGGGACGGCACCGTCGCCACGCTCCTGCCGTACGTGCTCGCCTTCGGCGCGCTGCTGCTGGCGGGCGAGGTGCTGTGGCGGATCGGGCTGCACTTCCTCAACCGCACGGACGCCCGGGGCATCGAACGGCTCGGCGTGGTGGGCATGGAGGAGCTGCTGACCAAGGACGCCGCGTTCTTCCACAACAACTTCGCCGGCTCGCTGACCAAGCGGGTGCTGGGATTCTCCTCCCGGTTCGAGGATTTCGCCGACACGCTCACCTTCTCGATCATGGCCAAGCTGATGCCGCTGGCCTTCGCCTCGGTGGTGCTGTGGCAGTATCACCCGCTGCTGGTCCTCGTTCTCATCGGTCTCATCGTCGTCACCGGCGTGCTCGTCGCCCCGTTGATCCGCCGTCGCCAGGCGCTGGTCGACGAGCGCGAGGCCGCCAGGGTGCTGGTGTCGGGCCACGTCGCCGACGTGCTGGCCAACATGGAGACGGTCCGCGCGTTCGCCGCCGAAGACCGCGAAGCCACCGAGCACCGGGCCAGGATCGCCGAGCAGCAGCGGCTGGCGCTGCGGTCCTGGGACTACGGCAACCTGCGGGTGGACACGGTCGTCGCCCCGATCTCGGTCCTCACCAGTGCCGTCGGCCTGCTCCTCGCCGTGGTGCTGCGGGGCGGTCTGGGCGTCGAGGCCATCGTGGTGACGTTCTCCTACTACACGAGCGCGATCAGCATCATGTTCGAGTTCAACCAGATCTACCGGCGGATCGAGAGCGTGCTCACCGAGGCCGCCCAGTTCACCGAACTCCTCCTCGTGCCGCCGACCGTGCTGGACTCCGCCGACCCGCAGCCGTTGCGCCCGGCCGACTCGAGCGTCCGCTTCGAGCGGGTGAGGTTCGCGCACGAGGGTGCCGCGCCCCTGTTCGAGGGCCTGGACCTGGACGTCCCCAGCGGCACCAAGATCGGGCTGGTCGGCCAGTCCGGCGGCGGCAAGACCACCCTCACCCGGCTGCTGCTGCGCCTCATGGACGTCGACGCGGGCCGGATCCTGATAGGCGGCCAGGACATCTCCCGGCTGCGCCAGGCCGACCTGCGCAGCCTCATCGCGTACGTCCCCCAGGAACCCGCCATGTTCCACCGGTCGGTGCGTGACAACATCGCGTTCGCCCGGCCGGGCGCCACCGACGCCGAGATCCTCGCGGCGGCGCGGGCGGCGCACGTCACGGAGTTCGCCGAGTCCCTGCCGGACGGCTTCGACACCCTGGTCGGCGAGCGCGGCGTCAAGCTCTCCGGCGGCCAGCGGCAGCGCCTCGCGCTCGCGCGCGCCATCCTGCGCGACGCCCCGATCCTGCTGCTGGACGAGGCCACCAGCGCTCTCGACTCCGAGAGCGAGATCCTCGTCCAGGAAGCCCTGTGGCACCTGATGCGCGACCGCACCGCGCTCGTGGTCGCCCACCGCCTGAGCACCGTCGTCCGGATGGACCGGCTGGTCGTGCTCAACCGGGGATGCATCGTGGAGCAGGGCTCCCACGCCGAGCTGCTGCAGACCCAAGGCCCGTACGCCCGGCTCTGGCGGCACCAGTCCGGCGGCTTCCTGATGGACGACGACAGCCCCATCGTCGCCGAGGCGGTGGTTGAGTAGGGGATACTCATGCGATCCCGGCCTGTCGTGCCCCATCGTTGGAACGGTGCAATCGACATCGAGGAGATCCCATGATCAGGGACGGACGCTACGAGGGGCAGAGCGGCGGCATCTCGGTCACGCTGCGGGTGGACGCGGACGGCTCGGGGGTGATCAGCGCGGACGTGTTCCAGGTCGCGGCGGACGGCCGGAAGGCGTACCTGGCGTCGGCGCGCACCGCGCCCGGCACCAAGGTCGCGCTCGACGACGGCAAGTGGCCGGCGATCTGGCAGGCCGGTCCCACCAATAAGACGACGGGGTCGCTGGCCCTGGCGCAGAGCGACGGCGTGTCGGTGACGTTCGTCCTCGACGCCCCGCTGAACGGGTTGCCGACCCAGACCGAGGTGGTCGTCCCCGTCGAGCACAAGGACGACGCGCTGCGCGAGCTGGGACTGGAGATCGAGCTGGAGCAGAACGTCCCGGCGCCGAGCCCGGTGATCTTCCAGGGCGTGGAGCGCACGATCAACGGCTGCCTGCGGGGCGCCGGGTTCGCGATCAAGGACGTCGGGCGGCAGAGCCCCATCCCCGCCGGGATCGCCGGAGCCTGGGACGACTCGCTGCTCTACACCATGCTGAGCGATCTCATGCTCATCACGGGCGACGCGTCGCTGCGCGCCAGGGCGTGGGAGCTGCATCTGCTCCTGCTGTCCCGGGCGGCCATCCCCGGGCAGGCCGGCGTGATGTTCGACGCCGAAGGGCTGCTCCAGCGGCAGGGCGCGGCGGTCTTCACCGCCGGCTTCCAGGGGGCGACCAGGGATCAGAAGATCATCAGGACCATCGTGCACGAGCTCGGGCACGCGCTCAACCTCGCGCACCGCTTCGAGCGCGTGGTCGGCCGGGCCGACTCGACCTCCTTCATGAACTACGACTGGCGATACCTGGGCGGCGGCCACGAGCAGGACTACTGGCGGGAGTTCGCGTTCACCTTCGACGCCGACGAGCTGACATTTCTTCGGCACGGGCCGTTGACGGCGCTGATCCCCGGGGGTGAGCCCTTCCACTCCGTTCGCTACTGGGCCGACGGGGGCGGCGGGCACTCGCCGTACGCGCCGGAGATCCCGTTCGACGGCTACCGGCTGACGCTCGCCGCGCCCGAGTCCGGGCCGGTCTTCGCCTTCGGCCAGCCCGTGTTCCTCAAGGTCACCCTGGAGAACCGCACGGCGGCGGATCTGGAGGTGGAGCGCTGGGTGCTCGACCCGAAGGCCGGGCCGCTGGAGATCCTGGTACGCCGCCGCAGCGATCCGCCGGCGGACGTGACCGCGTTCACCCCGATCGCCCAGCGGTGCATGGCCGCCATGGACTCCACCGCGAAGCTCACCATCCCGCCCAGCGGGGCGATCAGCAACAACGTCAACCTCACCTTCGGCTCGGCCGGCTTCACCTTCGCCGAACCCGGCGAATACGACATCACGCCGGTCCTCGGCATCCCCGCCCGCGACCCGGCGGGGGAGCCCGTGCAGTGGGTGGTCACCGGCGAGCCGCTGCGCGTCCGCATCACACCCCCGCAGGGCGTGGCGGAGGAGCGCGACGCCGAGGTGCTGCACGCGGCGGAGACGGGCGCGTGGTTCGCCCTCGGCGGCAGCGACGCCCTCGCCTCGGCGGGCGAGGCGCTGGCCGGGGTACGCGAGCGCCGCCAGGCCGAGACCGGGAGCCACGACCCGGTCGTGGCGGCGATCGTCCGGACCGCCGCGCTCGACGCCGCCCGCCCGTCGATCCGGTTCCAGGACAACGAGTACGTCCGCCGCGACGGCGACCCCGAGCAGGCCGCCCGGCTGCTGGCCGGTCTGGACGCCCGGGCGCTGCGCACCTTCGACCCGTACACCGCGCAGCAGACCGTCGCCCTCGCCGCCCAGTACCGGAGCGCCGCCGGCGACTAGGTTGACGAAAGTAAGGGAGCGAACGGGCCTTTCGGGAGTGTCGGCGACAGAGGCGTCATTTCTACGCTCCTGCCCATGATGAGATCCCGTCTTGCGCTCGCAATCGTCGCTCTGCTGGGCGCCGTGTTTCCGGCTTCCGCGGCCGCCGCCTCCGCGGAAGCCTTCTCCATTCCCCGCCCCACCGGGCAGTACGCGGTCGGTCGCGACACCCTGCACCTCGTCGACAGGAAGCGTCCCGACCCGTGGGTGCCCACCGCGGACGGGCGGGAGCTGATGGTGTCGATGTACTACCCCGCCTCCACCGGCGGCGGCCCCGCCCCGTACATGACCGTCGACGAGGCCCGGCTCCTGCTCAAGGGGCTGAAGCTCGACACCAGGTTCAAGGCCGAGCAGCTCGCCGGCGTGCGCGTGAACGCCCGCGCCGGCGCCCGCCCGATCGGCGGCAGGCATCCCTTGGTGCTGCTCTCGCCGGGCTTCACGCTCAACCGCGCCACCCTGACGACACTCGCCGAGGAGCTGGCGTCCAAGGGGTACGTCGTCGCGCTCGTGGACCACGCCTACGAGTCGTACGGGACCGCCTTCCCCGGCGGCCGTACCCTGACCTGCGTCGCCTGCGAGGCGATCGAGCGGGCCCCCTCCGACGAGGCGGAAAAGAAGCTGATGGCCAAGGCCGCCGAGGGCCGAGGCGCCGACCTCTCCTTCGTGGTCGGCGAGCTGACCCACTGGAAGCGCTGGAAGATGATCGACCCGGGGCGGATCGGAGCCGCCGGGCACTCCCTGGGCGGCAACGCCGCCGCTGCCGTCATGGCCGCCGACCGCCGCATCCGCGCGGGGGTGGACATGGACGGCACGTTCTTCGCGCCGGTACCGCAGTCCGGCCTCGGTAAGCGGCCTTTCCTCATGCTCGGCACCAAGGCCCAGCACTCGCCCGACAGCGTCGACACGAGCTGGCCGCTGGCCTGGCAGCGGCTGGACGGCTGGAAGCGCTGGCTGACGGTCGCCGACTCCGGGCACTTCACCTTCATCGACCTGACGATCATCGGCGGGCAGGCGGGAGTCGTGGACCCCTCCGCCCCGCTCTCGGGCGAACGATCGGGCGAGATCACCACGGCCTATGTGGGCGCCTTCTTCGACCAGCACCTACGCGGCAGGCACCAGCCGCTGCTGGACGGCCCGTCCGCGGCGAATCCCGAGGTGGCCTTCCAGAATCCCTGACGAAAACGGGCCCGCACCCATGAGGGTGCGGGCCCGTTCTCGACGTGCGCTGTTGCGTCAGGCCGAGACGATGTTCTCCGCCTGCGGGCCCTTCTGGCCCTGGACGATGTCGAAGGACACCTTCTGGCCCTCGGTCAGCTCGCGGTAGCCGCCGTTGGACACGATGTTCGAGTAGTGCGCGAAGACGTCGGCGCCGCCGCCGTCCTGCGCGATGAAGCCGAAGCCCTTTTCAGAGTTGAACCACTTCACGGTTCCGGTAGCCATGTAGATCTCCTTTAGATAAGTGCAGAAAACATGAGCCCATCCGGAATTGCCCGGCAAACAAAACGCGCCCGAAGGTTGTATTCCGTCGGGCGCGCACTAAGTCGATGGGTACCGCAACTGCAACTCCCCCACCCTATCACACGCTTCCGGTGCAGCTGGATGAGACTTTCCTATTCACCGTCGCGTCCGAAAAGTTTTGCCGTGGATTGACCTTTTCGTGCCTGGACGTCCTCGATGCAGCCGTACACCATGACCTGCACCACATTCTGGACGACGTCCCTGCTGACGCTCCCCGGCGGCGCGCTGACCAGCGTGAACAGCGTACCGCCATAGAGCGCGATCAGGGCCGGGATCTTCTCGCGCGGGATGGTGAGGCCGAGCTGGTCGTGGTGCCCGGCGGTGACCAGCACCGCCGTGTCCTGCAGCCTCGCGAGCGCCGAGGCGAGCACCGGCCGGCGCGCGGCCTCCAGCTGCAGTTCGAAGATCGCCAGATAGCGGTCGCGCAGCGTGGTCGCCGCTGTGAGCAGCGATTCCGTCAGCAGGTCGACCAGGGTCGCCGGTTGCTCGACGGCCCGGTCGGTGTCGGCGTGGTGCAGCTCGACGATGCGCTCCGCGGCGGCCACCAGCAGGGCTTCCCGGCTGCGGAAGTAGTTGGAGGCCGTCCCCGGCGGGAGGCCCGCCGCCTTCTCCACCGCGCGGTGGGTCAGCCCGTGCGCACCCGACGACGCCAGCAACTCGATGGCCGCATCGGTCAGGGCTTGGCGACGGGCTGGATTCGTGGGCGGCATGCGGCCATGATACCAATGCCCGTACTAGTACGATCGTAGTGAATTGATGGGGAGGCCTCATGAGGGTCGTGGTGGTCGGCGCCGGGCTCGGAGGAGTGGCGGCCGCGGTGGGGCTGCACCGCCTGGGTCATGAGGTGACCCTCTTCGAACGGGGCGCCGAGCTCCGGGAGGCCGGCACCGGGATCGTGGTCATGCCCAACGGGCTTCGCGCGCTGGACGCGGTGGGGCTGGCCGACGACGTTCGCGGGCACGTCATGCACGCGACCCTCGGGGGATTGCGTGACTGGCGCGGACGGCCGCTGCTGATCACCGACCTGGCCCGGGCGCAGCAGGAGGTCGGGACGGCCGCCATCATCGACCGGGCGGAACTGCACCGGGCGCTGCGCGCCCCGCTGCCTCCCGGCCTGGTGCGCACCGCGACCCCCGTCGAGCGCCTGGAGCCCGATCCCGCCGGGGTGAGCGTGATCAGCGACGGGAACCCCGTCGCGAGAGCGGATGCCGTGGTCGCGGCCGACGGCATCGGCAGCAAGCTGCGCGCACAACTCTTCCCCGGTCACCCCGGGTTGCGGCGCACCGGCCGGATCGACCTGCGCGGCATGCTGCCCCGCCCTGCCGGCCTGGCCACGGACCTGCTCGCCAGCCAGCTGGTCGACCGCCGCAGCGGGGCGATGTTCGGCCTGTTCCCCGTCGGCGAGGACCGCCTCTACTGGTTCACCGACTCCGTCCTGCACGGCACGCCGCCGGACGCGTACGAGGCACGCCGGCAGATGCTCTCCCTCATGGCCGACTGGCACCCCCTCGTCACCGCGCTGATCGAGGCCACCCCAGCCGACGACATCTACGTCGACCCGATCGCCCGCCTGGCCGAACCCCTGCCCTCGTACGCGGCCGGCCGGATCGCCTTCCTCGGCGACGCCGCGCACGCCATGCCACCGGATCTCGGCCAGGGTGCCAGCCAGGCCTTCGAGGACGCGGCCGCGCTGACCCGCCACCTGACCGGCGCCGAGCCGGCCGACGTCGCCGAGCGGCTCCTGCGCTACGACGCCGAGCGCAGGCCCAGCGCCAACCGCATCATGCGGGCGGCGTCCCGGCAGTCGCGGCTGACCTCCCAGACCGGTCTCGCCGCGTGGCTGCGCGACACGCTGCTCCGGGCCGTCCCGTCCCGCCTGGCCACCCGGCAGCTCGCCGCCCTCTGGCACGCCCAGAAGGCTTGAGGTTCGTAACGTTACATGTCCGCATCGAGCCTGGCCAGACCCTCACTTGGACGGGCCTGGCCTGTTGCGCGATCGGTAACGCACTCTTGACAGGCTGCGATCTGTGTCGATACATGTTTTATCGATACAACCCCCAAGCGGGCGCAGCTGTCCAGGCGTCCGCGGACGACGATCCGACGTGCCCGACCCCCCGGTATGAGTGCCAAAGAGGTGCGCGATGTCCCTGCTCAGAAGCTCAACAGCGATCCTGGCGGCTGCCGTTCTGGCCCTGACCGGATGCGGCTCGGGAGGAGGAGGCGGAGGCGGCGGGAAGACCAAGCTGACGTTCTTCTCCTGGGACAACGAGCAGTCGATGAAACCGATCATCGAGGCCTTCGAGAAGCAGAATCCCACCATCGACGTCGAGTTCTCCACGGCCCCGCCGGTGGCCGAGTACATCTCCACGCTGCAGACCCGGCTCGTCTCGGGCACCGGCGCCGACGTGTTCGCGATCGCGGCCGAGAACAAGACCAACCTCATCCAGGGCGGCTTCGTCAAAGATCTGACCGGCAAGCCGTACATGGCGAACATGTCGAAGTTCAACACCGCCACCTACTCCCGGGACGGCAAGGCGTACGGGATGTCGATCTCGTCGTGGTCCGCCGGCATCCTCTACAACAAGGACCTCCTCGCCAAGGCGGGCGTCACCGAGTTCCCGACCAAGTGGGCCGACTTCGTCGCGCTGTGCCAGAAGCTCAAGGCGGCGGGCACGACGCCGTACTACGACTCGGTGACGGGCATGCCGCTCACCCTCGCGGCCCTGGTCGGCCATGAGAACGCGCGCCAGGGCGGCGACGTGGACGCGCAGATCTTCGCGGGCCAGAAGAAGTTCGGGGACCTGTGGCTCGGGCCGCTGACGAACTTCAACCAGCTGTTCACCAGCGGGGTCATGAGCAAGGACGTCGTGGGCCTGAGCGGCGAGCAGATCGTGGACGAGTTCGCCAACGGCCGCGTCGCGATGATCTCCGCGGGCCCGTGGAACGTGTCCACGCTGCGGGAGAAGGCGCCGAAGATGAACATGGCCTTCGTCGGCGTGCCGACGCCCGACGGCAAGCCGTTCTGGTCCGGCGCGGCCTCGCCCGGTTACGCCATCAACGCCAAGACCGAGCACGAGAAGGAGGCCGAGGCGTTCCTGACGTACCTCGGCAGCAAGGAAGGCGTGACGCTGTTCAACAAGCAGACGGCGGCCATGACGACCACGTCGGACGTCACGCCCGAGATCGACAAGGTGCTGGAGCCCAACCTCCAGGCGCTCAAGGACGGCACCTTCTACCTGCCGCAGATCGCCTGGCCACGGGCGCAGGACGCGCTCAACACCGAGGCGGTCGCGCAGCTCCAGCTGATGGTGCAGGGCCAGGAGCAGCCGGCCGACGTGGCCGCCGCGCTCGACAACCGGCTCAAGGGCCAGAGCTGACATGACGGCGTTCGGCACGAGGGCGCCCGCCGCGACAGGCGCCCTGTCCTGGCTGGTCTCGCCGAAGCGGCTGGAGGGGCTGCGGCTGCAGGCGTTCCTGGTGCCGATCGGGATCGTGTTCGCGGTGCTGTTCGCGATCCCGCTGGCGCAGTCGCTCTACTTCAGCGTGACCGACTTCAACGGCTACTCGACGGAGGTCAACTTCGTCGGGCTGGAGAACTACCGGAAGATCTTCGCCGACCCGGCCATGCTGGCCGGGCTGGGGTTCACGCTGCTGTACGCGATCGGCACCACGCTGATCATCACCCTGCTGGCGATCCCGCTGGCCGTGCTGCTCAACCGGCGCTTCTTCGGCCGGAGCGTGGTGCGGGCCGTCTTCTTCTTCCCCGCCATCCCCAGCATCGCGATCCTCGGCCTGGTGTGGGGGTTCATCCTGTCGCCGCTCGGGTCGGGCGCCATCAACAGCCTGCTCGGAGAGCTGGGCCCGGTGCCCTGGCTGTCCGACAGCACGCTCGCCCAGCTGTCGGTCATCATGGTCGCCGTCTGGTCGTCCACCGGCTGGCACGCCATCCTCTACCTGGCGTACCTGCAGTCGATCCCCGACGACTACTACGAGGCCGCGCGGGTGGACGGCGCCTCGCCGCGCCAGTCGTTCCTCTCCATCACGCTGCCGCTGCTCGCCCCGGCCGTCACCATCAGCTCGCTGCTGCTGATGACCGGCGGCCTGAAGGTCTACGACCTGCCCTACACCCTCACCAAGGGCGGCCCCGGCTACGCCACGTTCACCATCACCCAGTCGATCATCCAGAGCGGCATCGCGCAGGCCAAGTTCGGCCAGGCATCGGCGCTGGCAGTGGTCTTCATGCTGGTCGTCGGCGCGATCGTGGCCGTCCAACTGGTCCTGTCGAGCCGGCTCGAAGGGCGCCTGTCATGAGAAGGCCGCTGCTCAGCTTCGCGATGATCCTGGCCGCCGCCGTGGTCGGCGTGCCGTTCTACTACATCGTCGTCAACACCTTCAAGACGCAGGCGGAGACGTCGGCCTCACCGCTGGGCCTGCCGTCGGGCCTGTACCTCGACAACTACGCGCGGGTCTTCGAGAGCACGCCGATCCTGCAGTCCTTCCTCAACACGCTGTACGTCACCGCCGTCTCCATCGTGATCATGCTGATCATCGGGTCGATGGCGGCGTACGCGATGCTGCTGCGCAAGACGCTGCTCAACCGGGTGGCCGGCGCGCTGCTCGTGATCGCGTTCCTGGTGCCGGGGCAGGCCACGCTGATCCCGGTCTACCGCATCCTCGTGCAGCTGCGGCTGGTCGACAGCCTCGAAGGGCTCATCTTCCTGTACGCCGCCGGCTCGGTCTTCTGCTACTTCCTCATCCAGGGCTACCTGCGGTCACTGCCGATCTCGATCTTCGAGGCGGCACGCATCGACGGCGCGGGGCCGTGGCAGATCTACTGGCGGATCGTGCTGCCGCTCATCCGGCCCATCCTCATCACGGTCGGCGTGTTCCAGACCATGTGGATCTGGAACGACTTCATCACGCCGAACGTGTTCATCAGCTCGCCCGACAAGCAGACCCTGGTGCTGCAGGTCTACAAGGCCGTCGGGCAGTATTCGGTGGACTGGCCGGCGTTCATGACGCTCAGCGTGATCGTGCTGACTCCCGTCGTGATCTTCTTCATCGCGATGCAGCGGCACATCGTCAACGGGCTGCTGCGGGGGAGCGTCAAGGGTTGACGCGTGAGAGGATGCGGGCCGTGCGGGTGATCCAGAAATGGTGACGATCCAGGACGTGGCCAGGGCCGCGGGGGTGTCCGCCATGACGGTGTCCCACGTGCTCAACGACCACCCCCATGTCAAGGCCGAGACGCGCGAGCGCGTGCTGCAGGCCATCAACCAGCTCGACTACCGGGTCAACGTGGCGGCGCGCAACCTTCGTACCGGGCGGACCGGCACGATCGGGCTCGCCGTACCCGAGGTGGACCGGCCGTACTTCGGGCAGCTCGCGGCCGAGATCATCACGGCGGCGGCCCGGCACAACCTCAAGGTGGCCATCGAGCAGACCGGCGCCTCGCGCGAGGGCGAGCTGGACGCGCTCGCCCTGTCCCGCAACCGCCTCTACGACGGGCTCATCCTCAGCACCGTCGGGCTCGGGCCGACCGACACCGACCTGCTCAAGGTCGACTACCCCATCGTCATCCTGGGGGAGCGCATCTTCGACGGGCCCGTGGACCACGTCGCCATGCCCAACGTCGAAGGCGCCCGCGCCGCCACCGCCCACCTGATCGAGCGGGGCTGCCGCCGCATCGCGCTCGTCGACGGCGGCGCCCAGGGGGAGGAGGTCAACGTCTCCAGCCTGCGCTTCACCGGCTACCGCGAGGCGCTCGACGAGGCCGGCGTCGCCTTCGACGCGCGGCTCGTGGCCCCGACCTCGCGGTTCACGATGGAGGGCGGGGCCGCCGCGGCCCGGCGCCTGGTGGACGACGGGGTGGAGTTCGACGGCGTGTTCTGCGTGACCGACACGGTGGCGATCGGCGTGCTGCGCGGGCTGGCCGACCGGGGCGTCCGCGTGCCCGGCGAGGTGAAGGTCATCGGCTTCGACAACATCGCCGAAGGCGGCTACATCGTGCCCTCCCTGTCGTCGATCGACCCCGATCACTCGCTGATGGCCGGCACGGCCGTCCGGTTCCTCGCCAAGCGGATCACGGAGAAGGGCAAGAAGCGGGAGGTCGCGCGCGAGTTCGTCAGCCGCTTCACGGTCGTGGCCCGCGAGTCCACCGGCGGGGCGTGAGGCCGGCCGCCATTGACATGGATGCGCACTCTCCGTAGCGTGATAAATGTCCAGTCGTTAGTGAATAGATATTCACAACAGGACATTGCGCGGCAGGAGAGAGCATGGCTCGTCAGTGGATACGCAGATCTCTCGGGACTTTCTTACTGCTCTCGCTCACGGCGGGCATGACGGCGCCGCCGGCCGAAGCCGTCACCCAGAGCCCCCGGCCGCGGACCATCGTCACCGCCGACCCCGAACTCGACGACGCCAACTCGCTGATCCGATACCTGCTCTACAGCAATGAGGTGACGACCGAGGGGCTCGTCTACGCCAGCAGCCGGTTTCACTGGAAAGGCGACGGCAAGGGGACGGAGTTCTTCCTGCCGGGCAGGGAGTACACCACCTCGCAGACGTCGTGGCGGTGGGCGCGGGACGAGCAGTTCATCCACACCGCGGTGAAGGCGTACGCCGAGGTCTATCCCAACCTCGTACGCCATGACCGCGACTACCCCGACCCCCGCAGTCTGCTCTCCAAGATCCGCGTGGGCAACGTCGAGTTCGAAGGGGACATCTCCAAGGAGACCCCGGGATCAAACCTCATCAAGGACGTTCTCCTCGACGGCAAGGGCGGACCCGTCTACCTGCAGGCGTGGGGAGGCACGAGCACGATCGCCCGCGCGCTGAAATCGATCCAGGAACAGTACGAGGGAACGCCCCGGTGGGACCGCGTCCGCCGCGAGGTGTCCCGAAAGGCGATCATCACCAAGTTCGGCTCACAGGATGCCGGCTACCAGGACTACATCGCCCCCAACTGGCCGGACATCGAGGCACGGGACGTGGCGACCACGATCTGGGGCTACTTCGCCCGCCGCACGGTCCTTCCCGAGCACGCGAAATACCTGTCGGCCCGATGGACGGCGGAGAACGTGTCCGGCAAGGGGCCTTTCGGCGAGCTGTACCGGATCTGGGGTGACGGAAAGCAGATGGTGGAGGGCGACGTCTGGGATCACTTCGGCCTGTCCTACCTCGGCGAGGACGAGCTACGCGCGCGCGGCTACAAGATATGGATGCCCATCCAGGAAAAGGGCTCCTGGATCTCCGAAGGAGACACCTCCAACTTCATGAACCTCGTGGACAACGGTCTGCGCGGTCATGAGAAGGGCGGCTACGGCGGATGGGGCGGCCGCCAGGAGCAGAGCCCCGACGACCCGTCCGAATGGCTCGCCTCGAAAGCCGTGGACCACGATCCGCAGGGCAACGCGCCGGCCGACTATGCGGCGGCCCGCTGGTTCGAGGCCGCCCAGCTCGATTTCGCCGCGCGCCTGCGATGGAGCGTGACGCCCGACTTCCGCGCGGCGAACCACCGGCCCGAGGTCACCCTGCCGGCGGGGCGCCGCGACATCAGCGCGCGGCCCGGGCAGAAGGTGCGCCTCTCCGCCAGGGCGACCGATCCCGACGGGGACGCACTCAGCTCTCGCTGGTGGCAGTACCAGGAGGCGGGCAGCTACCGGGGCGCAGTCGAGCTCACCACCGATGACGGCGCGACGGCCGCCGCACCGGGACGTCATTCCTCGAAGGCGAGCTTCACCGTGCCGGCGGACGCGCGGCCGGGGAGCACCATCCACGTCATCGTCGAGGTGAAGGACGACGGCAGCCCGGCGTTGACCGCCTACCAGCGCATCATCGTGACCATGAGATGACCCGGCGCATGTGAAGCCCGTCCCTGGCCAGTCGCAGCGCTGAGAGCGCGTGGCAGCGCGCTGTCAGACCCGTATCAGCGGCGGCGGCCATCGTCGTACGTGCACGTCAGAGCGTACGAGAAGCCGAGAGGGAATCACATGTCGCAGGAGAAGCTGGCCGAGTTCGTCGAGGCGGCGGCCAAGGAGTTCGGGATCCCCGGTGTCGCCGTCGGGGTGCTGGCCGGGGGCCGGGAGTTCGTCGCCGCACATGGCGTGACGAGCCTCGACAACCCGTTGCCGGTCGACGACCGAACCCTGTTCCACCTGGGCTCGGTGACCAAGACCTTCACCGCGACCGCGCTGATGCGCCTGGTCGCGGAGGGCAAGGTGGAGCTGGACGCGCCGGTGCGCCGCTACGTCCCCGAGCTCACGCTCGCCGACGAGGCCGCCGCCGCGCGGATCACCGTGCTGAACCTGCTCAACCACACCGCCGGCCTGGACTGGAACCTGATCGACGTGGAGGAGGAGGACGGCTCCCTGGCCGCGTTCGTGGCGCAGCTGGCCGGCCTGCCGCTGATCGCGCCACCCGGCGCCCGCGCCTCCTACAGCCAGGCGGGCTACAACCTGGCCGGCCGGATCATCGAGAACGTCACCGGCCTGAGCTACGAGAAGGCCGTGTCCGCGCTGGTCCTGGAGCCGGCCGGGCTGTCGAACACCTTCTTCGAGCCGGACGACGTCATGGTCCGCCGCTTCGCCGTCGGCTACAACCGCGGCGAGGACGGCACGCTGCGGTTCGCGCGGCCGTGGAAGGCGTGGCGGGCCGGCATGCGCGGCAACAACCCCGGCGGCGGCCTCGCCTCCTCCGTCAGCGACCTGCTGGCCTGGGCCCGCTTCCACCTGGGCGGCGCAGTGGGGGTGCTGCCCGCCGAGACGCTGCGGAGCATGCGGGAGCCGACGGTCGAGCTGCGGGCCAGCACGCTCGGCGACGCCTTCGGCATCTGCTGGTTCCTGCGCGAGGTGGACGGGGTGCGCACCATCGGGCACGGCGGATCCGGCAACGGCCAGTTCGCCGAGCTGCTCATCGTGCCCGAACACGACTTCGCCGTCGTCTCGCTGGCCAACGCCGGTCCGGACGGCTACCGGTTCAACGAGAGCGTCGCGCGCTGGGCGCTGGAGCACTGCCTCGGCGTGGTCGAGCGGGACCCCGAGCCGATCCCGTACGACCGGGCGCGGGCGGAGGAGGTCGCCGGCCGCTACGAGATCGACGCCATGAACCTCGACCTCGCCACCGACGGCACCCGGCTCACCCTCGAGGTCGGGATCAAGCCGGAGATCCGCCAGGCGTCGGAGACCGAGATGCCCCCGGACTACCCGCCGGCCGCCGTCGGCTTCCTGCCCGGCGACGGCAACGAGTACATCATCACCGAGGGCGGCCTGAAGGGGCAGCGCGGCTTCTTCACCCGCGACGACAGCGGCACGGTCGTGGGCGTCGACCTCGCCGGCCGGCTGTTCGGCCGGGCCACGGCCACCTCCTGATCGATCAGCGGCCGCCACCTCCTGGAGCGGGAAGTGGCAGGCGGCCCCGTGCAGCGGCTCCTTGCTCCGGGCCCGGGAGCGGATCGTCCGGTGACCGTTATCGCACTATGACAGCGCGGCGGCGCGCTCCAGGAACAGGTCGCGCTCGCGGACGTTCCGGGTCAGCTCGGCCGCGCGCCGGAACTCGGCGGCCGCCTCCTCGGCCCGGCCGAGCTTGGCCAGCAGGTCACCGCGGACAGCGGGCAGATGCGCGTACTCCCGCAGGGCGCGCTCGTCCCGGAGGCCGTCGGCGATCTCCAGCCCGCGCTCGGGCCCGTACGCCATGCCGACCGCGACCGCCCGGTTCAGCTCGACGATCGGCGAGGGCGTGAGGTGGGCCAGCAGCCGGTAGAGGGCGGCCATGCGTTCCCAGTCGGTGGCCTCCGGGGTGAGCGCGCGGGCGTGGCACGCGGCGATGGCCGCCTGCAGCCCGTACGGCCCGAGCGTGCCCAGCTCCTCGGCGCGGCGCAGCGCGTCCAGGCCGCGGCGGACCAGGAGCCGGTCCCAGCGGCTGCGGTCCTGGTCGAGCAGCAGGATGGGCGAGCCGTCGCGGGCGGTCCTGGCCGGGATGCGCGAGGCCTGGATCTCCATGAGCGCGAGCAGGCCGTGCACCTCGGGCTCCGCGGGCATGAGCCCGACCAGTACGCGGCCGAGGCGCATGGCCTCCTGGCACAGCGACGGGCGGATCCAGTCGTCGCCGGCGGTCGCCGCGTACCCCTCGTTGAAGATCAGGTAGATGACCTCCAGGAGGGAGGCCAGCCGCGCGGGCAGCTCGGCGGGCGGCGGCAGCTCGATCGGGATCCTCTTGTCGGCGAGGGTGCGCTTGGCCCGCGAGATGCGCTGCCCGACGGTGGGCTCCGGGACGAGGAAGGCGCGGGCGATCTCGGCCGTGGACAGGCCGCCGAGCAGCCGGAGGGTGAGCGCGAGGCGGCCCTCGGCGGGCAGCTCGGGATGGCAGGCGGTGAAGATCAGGCGGAGCAGGTCGTCGCCGATGTGGTCGTCGAGGGCCTCGTCGAGCTCGGCCTCCGCCGACTCCTGGCGCAGCTCCATGTCCCGGCCGATCTGCTGCAGCTTGCGCTGGTAGGTGTCGCGGCGGCGGAACTGGTCGAGGGCCTGGTGCTTGGCCGCGAGCGTCAGCCAGGCGCCCGGATTGTCGGGTACGCCCTTACGCGGCCACTCTTCGAGCGCGGCCACCAGCGCGTCCTGCGCCAGCTCCTCGGCCAGCCCGATGTCGTTGACCATGCGGGCCAGGGCGGCGATGACCCGGGCGGACTCGATCCGCCACACCGCCTCCACCGCCCGGTGCGAATCGGCTACCGTCATGCGTCCTGCATACAGCATCCGGCCGCGGACGTGGTCCGCGGCCGGATGGGCACCAGGTCAGGCCGGCGGGGCGAAGTCCTCGGGCCCGAACAGCCGCAGCACGTCCGATTCGCCCTCCCATCCCGGCCACAGGTCACGGTGGAGCTTGACGAAGCGGGTGGTCCACTCCACGGCTTCCTCCTTGCTCCTGACCTCGTACAGTGCGTAGCTGATCAGCTCCTTGGCCTCGGCGAACGGGCCGTCGCTGACGGTCAGCCGGCCCCCGCTCACCTCGACCCGCGCCCCCTCGGAGCTGGGGGCCAGGCCGCTGTTGTCGAGCAGGGCCCCGGCCTCGGTGGCCTCCTGGCCGAGCTTGAAGATGGCCTCCATGAGGTCGGCCGGCGGCGGCCCTTCGGGCTGGGCGTTGACTTTGAGGGTGACCAGGTAGCGCATGGTGACATTTCCTTTCTCTATGGGTGGGGTGGAAGGTCAGGCGCGGGAGAGGTTCAGGGACAGTAGCGACAGCCAGCTCCAGACCGCCACGATGGCGGCGACGAACAGCAGGTTGGTCCAGGCGACGCCGCCGCCGCTCGCGATGCCGACGAAGGAGCCGAGGAACAGCGTGCCGGTGACGCGGGAGTACAGGGCCCAGCCCGTGCGGCCCTCACGCGACTGCCGGGAGGCGATGACGTAGCAGGCCGCGACCATGCACAGGAACCCGACGCCGCCGGCGGCCAGGTGCAGGGTACCCGACAGGGTGATGACGCCCGGGCCTTCCGGGGTCCCGGCGGGGAAACCCATCGCGGGGTCGGCGGGGAAGATCGCGGCGCCGATCATGCTGGCGCCGAACACGCCGACCAGGATCGGCGCCCACCGGGCGCCCCGGCCGGGCGCCAGGGCTCGGCGCAGGCCGGCGGCGGCGGCGATGGTGGCCAGGGCGGTGAGGACGAAGTTGGCGGTCTGGATCCAGCCGAGCTCGCCGTTGGCGAGGAAGCTCCACGGGTGGCGGGCCAGGTCGAAGCCCTGACGGGTGAACGCCTGGGCGAGGGCGACGATCACGTAGAACGGACCGGCGGCGACGCCGCAGCCGAGGAGCAGGCGCTGGGTGGAGGTGGGTCGGGCGGGGGAGTGGGCAAGCTGCCGGGTCATGGTCGTCAACCTCGCGTCGGCGGGGCCGGCCCATCCGGCCCTCTGGACACGCTGCGAACGAGGGGAGGCGTTTTCGACACGCGCCCCGAAGTTTTTTCAAGATTTATTCGGCGAACATCCCCTGCCCGGGAGTCAGCAGGTGGCGGGGGTCGAATCGGGCCTTCGCGTGCTCCACGGCGGGCCACAACGGGCCGTAGTGGTCCTTCCAGCCGGCCCGCGTGAGCGCGACGGCGCTGACGGGGTAGAGGTGGCCGCCGATGGCGCGGATGCGGTCGTACAGCGCGCGGTTGGTCTTGACCAGCCTGCCCACCAGCAGGGGATCGTCGGCGGGGAAGCACACGAGGCTGCAGAGGAACGCGACCTCCCCCTCCGGCAGGCGCACCAGCGGCGAGCTCACGCGGCCGGGGCGGATGGGGTAGAGCAGGATGCGCCCGAACTCGCCCAGGTCCTCCTGGGTCACGTCGGCGAGGAGCTCCGCGGCCAACCCGTCGGCGGCCGCGTCCGGGACGAAGGAGTGCAGCCACGGGTGGGGATGGTGCCAGGTGCCCGCCGCCCGCAGGTGGCTCTCGAGCTTGCTCAGCCGCAGGAACAGCTCCAGGTACGGCAGATCGACGCGCTCGGCCCGGTCGCGGAGGTCGGACAGGCCGGCCAGCGTCTCCTCGTCATCGGGCGGCGAGTCGGCCGAGTGACCGACCCCTACTTCGACCACGCACTGCCGGCCCGGCCGGATCGTGCCCTGCAGGAAGTCGACCCGGTCCGTGGACAGCAGGTGGCGCTGGTCGGCCGTCATCGCCCGGTGGTCCGGGTAGGACAGGGTGTGCAGGCGGATCCGTTCGGGAGCGCGGACGAGCCGGAGGACGGCCCGCGTGATGATCCCGTACTGGCTGAGCCCGCCGCGTACGGCGTCGAAGAGCTCGGGACGCGCGCTCGCCGAGCACGTGACGACCTCGCCCTCGCCCGTCACCACCTCCAGCTCGATGACGTTGCAGCTCTGGAAACCGTGCCGGAACGTCATGCCGCCCAGACCGCCCGCGGAAACGGTCCCGCCGACCGAAAGGTCGAGATAGTCGGTGAGCACCGGCGGGGTGAGGCCGTGCGGCAGGGTGAAGTCGAGCACCGACCGCCAGGTCGCGCCGCCGCCCACGGTCACGCGATCGGCCTCGACCGCGTGCACGGCGTTCAGGTCGCTCATGTCGATCACGAGACCGTCCTCGGCCTGCGCCCGGCCGTAGACGGAATGGCCCTGCCCGCGGGCGGCCACGGGCATCCCCTGCTTGACCGCCCGGCGCACCGCGGCGGCCACGTCCGGGGCCGATCCCGGCCGGTACACGGCCGCGGGCCGCCGCCTGATCAGGTGCCCGAAATCGTCACTCGCGGCATCCAGGCATTCCGGCGCGTACAGCCACGCTTCCTTGCTCATCCCGGCCCCCGAACTCGGCGTAGTCACTCAGGGTCACCATACGTCAACCATGAGCTCGGCGGCCTTGCGGACATCGGCGTCCAGCGGGCGGTCGGGGTCGACCGGAGGGATCGCCTCGATCAGGGCGTCGAGGAGCGCCGCGCAGCCCGGAGCCGTGGGGCGGCGGGCGCCGACGTGCGCGGCCTGCCGCAGCCCCACCGCGAGCGACCCGCAGAGCAACCGCAGCAGGGCGGCCGTGTCGTAGGCGCGGAGGGCGGCCTGGGTGCCGAACGGCACCACGTCCTGGTTGTGCAGGTTGGTCGGCAGGCTCTGCATGCTGACCGGTACGGCGGCGTGGCGGATCTCGGCGACGAACGCGGTCGTGGCGAGCTGCACCCCCTGCATCCCGTGTTGACGGCCGGGCCCGGCGGCGAGCATCGGGGGCAGGCCGCCGTTGCGGGCCGGGTCGACGAGGAGGTCCAGCTGCCGCTCGGCGAGGTTGCCGAGCTGAGCGGTGACCATCGCGAGGACATCGGAGGCGAAGGCGGCCGGCTGCCCGAAGAAGTTGCCGCCGTGCACCACCAGGTCGTCGCCGGGGAAGAACAGCGGGTTGTCGCTGACGCCGGACAGGTCGGCCGCGACGACGCCGTCCACGTACCGCAGGGCATCCTCGGCGGCGCCCAGCAGCTGGGGAGAGCAGCGGATGCTGTACGGCTCCTGCAGCGCGCGCGTGCCGGCCGGGACGATCCCGGAAAGGTGCTTGCGCATGCCGTCGGCGACGTCGGCCGCACCCGGGTGGCCGTACGCCGCGATCAGGCGCGGGTCGAGGAAGCCCGGGTCGCAGCCCAGCAGATCGACCAGCAGGCAGGTGAGCGCCTGCATCGCGCGGTGGGCGGAGCGGACGCCGTCCAGGGCCAGGGCGGTCGCGGCGGTGGTGAGGGACGTGCCGTTGACCAGCGCGAGGGCGTCCCGGCCGTCGAGCGTCAACGGGGTCAGCCCGGCATGGTGGAGCGCCTCGGCCGCGGGCATCCGCCGGCCGTCGACGTACGCCTCACCCCGGCCGCGCAGCGCCTGGGCGGCACAGGCGAGCGGGATCAGGTCTCCGCTCGCGCCGACCGAGCCGTACCGGGGGATCGCCGGTACGAACGTCGTCGCGAACATCGCGGCGAGCCCGTCGATCACGTGCGCCGAAACCCCGGACACCCCCTGCGCGAGCGACCACACGCGCACGAGAAGCGCGGCCCGGCTCACCTCATGGGCGAGATCCGGCCCCTGCCCGGCGCCGAGGTGGGCCAGGGTGTTGTCACACTGGTCCGCCTCCTCCTCCCGGCCGGGAAACCCGACCAGGGCGCCGAAGCCGGTGGTCGCGCCGTAGACCGGACGTTCCTCCTCCCGCAGCACGTCGCGGAGGAAGTCACGGCCGCGCTCGACCCGGTCGCGGACATCCGCGTCGACCACGACGGACACCGGTGCGGCGGCGCGGCGCAGGTCGGCCGAGCGGAGCGGGACGCTGAGATCTATGGAAACTTCGGCGGCGGGCATGCCCGGACCATAGGCGGTCAATTCTCAGAATCTTCTGAGAATTCGTCCGTAGCTTCCAGATCATGGCGCATGACTACCTGATCATCGGGGCCGGACCGGCCGGGCTGCAGCTCGCCGCATCGCTCGAACGTAGCGGTCATGACTATGTCGTCCTGGAACGCGGAGCCGGACCGGGCACCTTCTTCACCAGGTTCCCGCGGCACCGCCGGCTGATCTCCATCAACAAGGTGCACACCGGGTACGCGGACCCGGAGCTGCGGCTGCGGATGGACTGGAACTCGTTGCTGAGCGACGATCCCGAGCTGCTGTTCACCCGGTACAGCGAGCGGTACTTCCCGCAGGCCGACGATCTCGTGCGCTACCTGTCCGACTTCGCGACGGCGACCGGCGTCCGGGTGAGCTACGACACCGACGTCGTCCGGATCAGCCGGGACGACGGCGGGTTCACCGTCACCGACCGCGGCGGACGCTCGTGGGCGGGCCGGCGGCTGGTCATGGCCACCGGCGTCTCCCAGCTGTACGTCCCGCCGATCCCCGGCATCGAGACCGCCGAACGCTACGACACGTTCGAGACCGACCCGGCGTCCTTCGCCGACCAGCGGGTCCTGGTGATCGGCAAGGGCAACTCGGGATTCGAGACCGCCGACGCGCTCATGGAGCAGGCCGCGGTCATCCACATCGCCGGGCCGCACTCCATCAGGATGGCCTGGCAGTCGCATTACGTCGGGCACCTGCGCGCGGTGAACAACAACTTCCTCGACAGCTACCAGCTGAAGTCCCAGAACACGGTCCTCGACGGCACGGTGGAGAGCATCGAACGCCGCGAGGACGGCCGCTACCGGGTGATGTTCCGCTACGCCCGCACCGTGGAGGCCCTGCGCGAGCTGTTCTACGACCGGGTGATCGTGTGCACCGGGTTCCGGTTCGACGCCTCGGCGTTCGACGACGGCTGCCGGCCCGCGCTGGTCATCGACGACCGGTTCCCGGAGCAGACGCCGGCGTACGAGTCGGTCAACGTGCCAGACCTGTACTTCGCCGGCACGCTCACCCAGCAGCGCGACTTCAAGAAGGCCACCAGCGGGTTCATCCACGGCTTCCGCTACGGGGTGCGCGCGCTGCACCGGATCCTGACCACCCGCTACCACGGCGGGACCTGGCCGGCCGAGCAGGTGGATCCGGCCCCGGACGCGATCAGCGACGCGATCATCGCCAGGGTCAACCGCTCCTCCGCGCTCTGGCAGCAGTTCGGCGTACTCGGCGACCTGGTCACGGTGGACGGCGCCACCGCGCTCTACCAGGAGGAGGTGCCGGTCGCCTACGTCGCCGGCGGCGGGTTCGGCCCGGCCCGGCACGCGTTCGTCGTCACCCTGGAGTACGGAAAGGATCACGACGCCGTCGACCCCTTCGACATCTCGGTCCCGAGGGTCGTCGAGAACGACGCCGTCAACGCCCACGACGCGAGCTACCTGCACCCGGTGGTGCGGCACTACCGCGACGGGGCGCCGGCCGGCGTCCACCACCTCGCCGAGAACCTGGAGAACCAGTGGGACCTGCCGGCGGTGCACCAGCAGCCGCTGGCCGTCTTCGTCAAGGAGTGCCTTGCCGACGCCGGCTGAACCGTACCCGGGCGTCGTCCTCGACCTCCTCGCCGCGGCCGGGGACCGGCCCGTCTTCGAGCACGGTGCCCGTGCCGTCACCGGCGCGCAGCTGCTCGGCCTCGTCCGGCGGATGGCGGCCGGGCTGCGCGCCGCGGCCGTCGGGCCGGGGGACGGCCTGGCCATGCTGCTGGGCGTCACCCCCGAAGCGTTCGCCGCGATCATCGCCGGGTACGTCGTGGGAGCCCGGGTCGTCGGCGTGCGGCCAGGGCTGTCCGACGGCCAGTTGCGCCACCTGCTCCGCCAGGACGTCGCCGCCGTCGTGACCGACGCGCCCACCGGTCCGGAACACGCGCCGCGCACGCTGACCGTGCCGGAGCTGCTGGCCGCGCCCGACGACGGCGGCCCGCCGCAGCTGTCCGGCCGGCCGCACGATGTCGCCCGGCTCCTTCACACCAGCGGCAGCACCGGCACGCCGAAGGCGTGCGCGCAGACGTACGCCGCCATGAACGCGGCGTGGACGGCCCGGCCGCGGGCGTGGCCGCCGGCGATCCGGGAGCTGGCCTCCCGGCTGCGGCGCTACCTCGTGTTCGGGTCGCTGAGCAGCCAGGTGATGATGGAGTACGGCGTGCTCACGCTCGCCGCGGGCGGCGCCATGGTCGTCGCCGACCCGCCGGCCTTCCCCGACGCGATCGTCAGGCATCGGGCCTCCGCCACCGTCATCACCGTGCCCCGCCTGTACAAACTCGTCGCCGCGCAGCGTGACGACCCGGCCGACCTGAGCAGTCTCCAGGCGCTCATGGTGTCCGGGTCGCCACTGGCGGCGTCCCGGCTCCGAGAGGCGCTCGACGTGCTCGGCCCGGTCGTGTTCCAGGGTTACGGCCAGACCGAGACCGGCACGATCTCGATGGCCATGCCGTCGGACGTCCCTCCCTCGGTCGGGTTCCCGCCCGACGCCGTCGACGTCGTGATCCGGGACGCGGACGGCAGGCCCGTCCCGCCCGGCGTCGACGGCGAGCTGTACGTCCGCACACCCGCGCAGGCCATCGGCTACTGGGCCGAACCGGCGGAGACCGCGGAGGTGTTCGTGGACGGGTGGGTGCGCACCCGGGACCTGGGCCACTTCGACGAGGACGGGCGGCTGTACCTGGCCGGGCGGACGCGGGACGTCGTCATCGTCAACGCGAATCTCTACTACGCCGGCCCGATCGAGCGGGCTCTGGCCGCGTCCCCCGATGTCGCGGAGGCGTACGTGGTCGGCGCCCCCGACGAGAACACCGGCGAGGCGGTGCACGCGTTCGTGGTGCCGGTGGCGGGCCGGACCCCGGACCTCGGTGAGCTGCGGAGGCGGGTCGGTGGGCAACTGGGTGACGCGTGTGTGCCGGCGACGATCACCGTCATCGAAGAGGCGCCACCGGCGCCGAACGGCAAACCGGACAAGCGCCTCCTGATGACCGCGATACCCCGAGCGGAGGCTTAGCCGCAGGCCGGACGGAGCCGCTCACATGCCGCCGGGATGCTCGATCGACCGGATGACGGCGTCGGGGACGATCAGGTCCGCCTTCGGCTTGGTGGTGGCGATCAGATCGGCGTTGCGCTGGTCGACCTCCGCCACCCAGCTCACCGCGTGCTCCGGCGGCTTGCCGAAGCGGATGTGCCGGGTGACCAGCCGGTCCACGCGCTCGGCGTGGCCCAGATCGCAGTACCAGACCTCGTCCAGCCAGGGGCGTACGCGGCCCCAGCCACCCTCGTCGAGCAGGAGGTAGTTGCCCTCGGTGATGATCAGCCGGGCGGCGCGGGGGACCGGGATGCTGCCGGCGATGGGCTGCTCCAGGTCGCGCTCGAAGGCGGGGGCGTAGACCACGTCCTCCTCGTCCTCGCGCAGGCGGCGGAGAAGGGCGGCGTAGCCGGCGGCGTCGAAGGTGTCGGGGGCGCCCTTGCGGTCACGCCGGCCGAGCCGGTCGAGCTCGACGTCGGCCAGGTGGAAGCCGTCCATCGGGACGTGGGCCACCCAGTCGGCGGTGAGGCCGGGGGGTGGCTCCTGCCGGAGCAGGCGGGTGAGGGTCACCGCGAGCGTGGTCTTGCCCGCGCCGGGGCCGCCGGTGATGCCCAGGAGGGCCCGCCGGCCGCCCCAGGAGCGGGCCCGGGCGAGGAGGTCGTCCAGGCTCATCGGGCCGGGCTGGTGTGGAGGTGGCCGGCGATGAAGGCGCGGGCGTGCCGGGCGAGGTCTTCGCCGTCGTCCCACAGGTTGCGCCAGATCGCCAGGTCGTTGGAGAGCCCCTCCATCACGACCGCCGAGGAGAACGACTCGAAGGTGATCGGCCCCTGGTATCCGATGTCGCCCAGAGCGTGGAAGAACGCGGTGAAGTCCAGGTGGCCGGAGCCGAGGTAGCCACGGTGGTTCTCGCCGATGTGGACGTAGCCCAGCCGGTCGCCGACCTCGCGCACGGGGCGGACGAGGTCGTCCTCCTCGATGTTCATGTGGTACGTGTCGAGGTGGATCAGGACGTTGTCCTCGCCGATGTCGTCGGCGAGGCGCAGCGCGTCCCCGGCGGTGTTGATGACGTTGGTCTCGTACCGGTTGCAGATCTCCAGGCCGAGCGTCATGCCGTGGGCGCTCGCCTCCTGGGCCAGCCGGCGCAGCACCGCGACCACGTTGCGCCGCCCCGCCTCGGTGAGCGGGCGGCCGTACTTGCCGAGCGCGCTGTAGAGCGCGCCGGTGAAGTGGGTGCCGCCGAGCTCGCGGGTCGTGGCCAGGGAGTCGTGCAGCAGCTTCTCGCCGCGCTCGACCACGGCCGGGTCGTCGCTGGAGACGTCGGCGTCGAAGGCGAGGCCGCGGGAGCAGGCCACGCCCAGCCCGGCCGTACGCAGGGCCTCGCGCGCGGCGGCGACGTCGAGGTTCGCCGAGTCGTGCAGCGAGATCTCCAGCAGGTCGAAGCCGGTCGCCTTGGTCTTGTCGATCGCGTACGCCAGCGAGGCCGGGCCGGTGTCGCCGACCCAGACGAGAGCGTGGACGCCGATGGGGTTGGTGGTCATCTGAGTGGATTGCCTTTCTGGGGCGTCAGTTGCTGAGCGCGCCGGTGATCAGGGCGACGATCTCCTCGCCGGTGGTCTCGGCCGTACGCCGCCCGCCCACGCAGCGCCCGGACCGCATCACCCACACCTGCTGGCTGAGCCGCATGACCTGGGCGAAGTTGTGGCTGATGAGCAGGACCGCGTGACCCTCGTCGCGGAGTCTGAGGATCAGCTCCTCGACCCGGGCGGTCTCCTGCACGCCGAGCGCGGCCGTGGGCTCGTCCATGATCACGAGCTTGGAGCTGAACCCGGCGGCGCGGCAGATGGCCACGGCCTGGCGCTGGCCGCCCGAGAGCCGGCGTACCCGGGACTTCACCGCAGGCACGTTGACGGCGAGCGTGGAGACCATCTCGCGGGCGCGGGCCTGCATGGCGCGCCGGTCGAGCAGGGCGACCGGGCCGAACCTGCGGACGATCTCGCGGTTGAGGAACAGGTTCTGCCACACCGTGAGGTCTTCCACCAGCGCGAGGTTCTGGTGCACGGTCTCGATCCCGGCCTCGCGGGCGTCCTCCGGGGAGCGGAAGTCGGTCTCGGCGCCGTCGAAGACGATGCGCCCGCTCTGCGGACGGTGGATGCCGGAGATGCAGCGGACGAGGGTGGACTTGCCCGCGCCGTTGTCGCCGACCAGCGCGGTGATCTCGCCACGGCGCAGGGTGAGGGAGACGTCGGCCAGCGCGCGTACGCTGCCGAAGGCCAGGGAGACCTCGTGGGCCTCGAGCAGGGGAGTGCCGTTCTCGATCATCGCTGGAACCTTGTGAGCAGGGCGGCCAGCACCACGACGACGCCGACGGCCAGCGGTTGGTAGAACTGGGAGACCCCGAGCAGGGTCAGCCCGTTGACCAGCGCGACCAGCAGCAGCG
Source organism: Nonomuraea sp. NPDC049625 (assembly GCF_040675285.1). Taxonomy (NCBI): domain Bacteria; kingdom Bacillati; phylum Actinomycetota; class Actinomycetes; order Streptosporangiales; family Streptosporangiaceae; genus Nonomuraea; species Nonomuraea sp. NPDC049625. The sequence continues at coordinate 341,613 of NZ_JBFAOQ010000015.1, forward strand.
CGCCGATGACCGGGCCGATGATGGTGCCCCGCCCACCGAAGAGGCTCACCCCGCCGAGCACGACCGCGGCCACGGAGTTGAGCAGGAAGGAGGTGTTGGAGGCGGGTTCGGCCGCGCCGACGCGGGCGACCAGGAGCAGCGCCCCCAGCCCGGCCAGCGCGCCGCTGATGGCGTAGACGGCGATCTTGATCCGCCGGGTGCTGATGCCCATCGCGTTGGCCGACTCCGGCGAGCCGCCGGTGGCCAGCACGTGGGTGCCGAACCTGGTGTGGAACAGCACGACGTGCGCCACGATCGCGACCACGATCGCGATCAGGAACGAGTAGCCGAAGATCCCCACTCTCCCGGTGGACAGGGCCAGCAGCGCCGGGTCGATGATCGTGACCGGCTTGCCGTCGGAGAGGATCAGTGCCAGACCGGAGGCCGCCGAGAGCATGCCCAGCGTCACGATGAAGTCCGCGATCTTGCCCCAGGCGGTGATCATGCCGTTGACCAGGCCCGCCACCGCCGCGGCGAGCACGCCCGTCACGCAGGAGAGCGCCAGCCCCCACTGCGCCGTGTACGCCTGGCCGAAGACCACCGCGCCCAGCGTCATCGCCGAGGCGATCGACAGGTCGATGCCGGCGGTGGCGATCACGAACGTCTGGCCCACGGCCAGCACGATCAGGATCGCGGCGGCCAGCAGCATGGAGGTGATGTTGCCGGGGCTGAGGAAGGTCGGATTGAGCGCCTGGAACACGATCACCAGGACGACCAGTCCGACGAGGGCCGCCCACTCCGCCCAGAACCCGACGTCTTTCAGCTTCGCGGCCCAGTGCTCTCCGTCGCGGGCCGCGAGCGTTGCGTTTGCCATGTCTGTCACTCCTCGTCCCACCGGGCCGGACGGCCGGGCAGGACGGCGTAGGCGCTACTTGATGAGGGACGCGAACGGGTCGTCGTAGCTGCCGAACGGCTTGGGTGTGGCCGCCAGCGCCTTGTCGGCGTTCTCCTTGGTGACCAGCTCGACCGGGGCCTTGACGTTGGCGGGCAGCGTCTTGCCGGTCGCCGCCGCCTGGCACGCCTCCACGCCCATCAGCCCGATCGCGTACGGGTACTGGGCGACGGTGCCGTCCAGGGTGCCGGCCTTGACCGCGTCGAGCGCGTCCTTGATGCCGTCGACGCTGATGACCTTGACCTTGCCGGCCTTGCCCGCGTTGGCGACGGCGCGCGCCACGCCCAGCCCCATGTCGTCGTTGGCGACGAAGAATCCGGCCAGGTCGGGGTGCGCCTGCAACACGTCGGTGGCGGCGGTGAGCGCGGTCTGCCGCTCCCAGTTGGCCGCGACGGTCTGCACCATCTTGACCTTGGGCCCGAGGCCCTGCTTGAAGCCCTCGACCCGGGCGCCGCTGGTCACGTCGCCCGCGATGCCGCCGATGGCCGCGACGTCGCCGCCGTCGGCCAGCAGCTCGGTCATGCGCTGCCCGGCCGTCTTGCCGGCCTCGACGTTGTCGGTCCCGATGTACGTCGCGAGCTTGACGTTCGCGCTCTTGGCCGCCGCGGCGTCGATCGGGCTGTCGATGTTGACCACGGTCTTGTTCTGGGCGGAGAGCTGGGCCAGGCCCTGGACCAGGTTGGTGCCGGAGATCGGGTTGACCACGTAACAGGAGAAGTCCTGCCCGGCCAGGCCGTTGAGCTTGTCCGCCTGGCCGGTCGTGTCCGTGATGGCGTTGGCCGCCTGGACCGTGACCGGCACCTTGGCCGTGGCGGCCTGGTCGTCCATGCCCTGCTTCATCGTCTGGAAGAACGGGTTGTCCAGGCCCTTGATCACGGCGGCGATCTTGGGTGTCGCGGTGCCCGCCTCCCCGGCCACGGGGGTGCTCCCGGTGGTCTCGCTGGAGCCGCAGGCCGCCAGCGCGAGCGCACCCGCAGCGAGAACCGCGCTGAGGGCCGCGGTGCGGCGACCTCGGGTGTTGGCCATCATCGGATGCCCCTTTCAGCGTCGATGGCATGACCGTAACCAGTGTTTCCGTTAGATTGCAACACTCCTTTCGACTTTTTATGTCGAAACATGGCTAACTTCCGTCTAGTGGGAGACATAGCTAGAGTGACCCGTATGGATGCACCGAGCCTGCCCGGCGTGTGGCGGGGAGCCAGCTCAGGCGAGATCCTCAGCCTGTTCCGCGACGCCCCCGACGGCCTGACGAAGGCCGACGTGATGCGCCACACCGGCCTGTCGCGCACCACCGTCAACCAGCGGCTCGACGGCCTGCTCGCGGCCGGTCTGCTGATGCCCGCCGAGGAGGAGGCGCGCACCCGCGGCCGCCCGGCGGGCCAGTTCGTGGTCAACCGTGACCGCGGGGTGCTGCTGGTGGCCGACATCGGCGCGACCGGCCTGCGGGCCGCCGTGTGCGACCTGGCCGGCGAGGTGCGGGCCGAGCGGGAGGTTCGCGCCGAGGTGACGGCGGGCCCGCAGGCCATCCTCACCATCGTGGACGAGCTGTTCACCGAGGTCCTGGCCGCGGCCAGGCGCAAGCCCGGCGAGGTGCTCGGCATCGGGCTCGACGTGCCGGGCCCGGTGGACTTCGAGACCGGACGGGTCGTCAGCCCGCCGATCATGACCGGCTGGGACCGCTACGACATCCCCGGCTGGTTCCGCTCCCGCTTCGACTGCCCCGTCCTGGTGGACAAGGACGTCAACGCCATGGCGTACGGCGAGCAGCGGCTGCGCTATCCGGACGTGCCCCACCTGCTCATGCTCAAGATCGGCACCGGCGTCGGCACCGGCCTCATCGCCAGCGGCAAGGTGCACCGCGGTGCCGACGGAGCGGCCGGCGACGTCGGCCACATCCAGGTCACGGTGGACGACGTGGCCGAGCCGCCCATCTGCCGGTGCGGCAACGCGGGCTGCGTCGAGGCGTACGCCGGGGGCTGGGCCATCGTGCGCGACCTGCGCGAGGCGGGCCGCGACGTGACCACCGTGGACGACGCCGTACGCCTGATCCGCAGCGGCGACCTCGTCGCGGTGCGGCTCGCCCGGCGCGCGGCCCGCATCCTCGGCGGCGCGATCGCCGACACGGTCAACCTGTTCAACCCGCGCGTCATCGTCATCGGCGGGCAGCTCGCCCACACCGACGAGCAGCTCTTCGCCGGCATCCGCGAGATCGTCTACCGGCGCTCGCTCCCGCTGGCCACCCGCAACCTGCAGATCGTGCGCAGCGACCTCGACCCGCACGCGGGCGTGCTCGGCCTGGCGCAGCTGCTGGTCGACGGCATCTACACCCCCGCGCGGGTCCAGCAGCTCGTGGACGGCGCCGTGGCATAGCGAGCCGATGAAAGTTACAGGCTTTCCGGCGTGTTCGCCCAGGTCGCGATCGCCTGTGCTTGACCGGGCCGTAGCCCCGCGGAAAGAGTCGATCCGAACCTTTCTGGGTTGGGAGTCCGATGAGTTACGTTCGTCGCCGGTGGCTTGCCCTCCTGCTTCCCGGTTTCCTGGTCGTGCTCTGCGCCTTCGTGTCCTTGACGGAACAGTCCGCCGGTGCGGTCGCCGACCCGCCCGGCCCGGTGACCGGCAACGCCACCTACTTCGACGGACTCGGCTCGCCGTACGGCGGCTGCGGGATGCCCCAGGCGAGCCTCGACTCGCAGGACTTCGTCGCGCTCAACGTCTACAACACCCCCGGCGACTACGCCTTCTACCCCCGGCCGCTGACGGGAGCCAACCTCAGCAAGGCCGGGTTATGGAACAACGGGCTCAACTGCGGCCGCTACGTGCAGGTCGAGATCAGCGACTACTGCACGGGCACCAACGACGGCGCGCCGAACCAGGCGTTCTGCCGCAACGGCTCCTGGGTCTCCGACGCCTACAACGGCGCGAAGCTGACCATGCTCGTCGCCGACAGCTGCGGTGACTCCAACGGCTGGTGCCGCGACGATCCCTACCATCTGGACCTGTCCAAGGACTCGCTCAACCGGTTCGTGAAGAACGGCGGCGCGATCGGGGACATGTACCCCAACCACTGGAACAACCGGCACGTCACCTGGTCGTTCGTCCCCGCGCCCAACTACAGCGGCGACATCAACCTCGGCTTCCTACAGGGTGCCCAGGCCTGGTGGCCGGCCATCTCCGTCTCGCACCTGGCCAACGGCATCCACGGCGTCGAGTACTACGCCAACGGCACCTGGCAGACGGCCCAGATGAACGGCGACATGGGCCAGTCCTACGTCATCGGCGGGACCACGTCGGGCGGCGGCCAGTTCCAGATCCGGGTGCGGGACGCCACGGACACGCTGATCAACGGCGGGCGCGTGTACAGCTTCTCGCTGCCGTCGGCCTGCAGCCCGCAGTGCGGCACGCCGTACACCAAGGTCACCTACACCACCTCACAGGGCCCGACCTCCACGCCCACGCCGACTCCGACGGTGACCCCGACCGTGACGCCCACGGGCGGCACCGGCGTCTCCTGCAGCGTGAACCACCAGGTCGCCAGCGCCTGGCAGGGCGGTTTCACGGCCAACGTCACCGTGAAGAACACGGGCACTTCGACCTGGAACAACTGGACGATCACGTGGACCGCGCCGTCCGGCGTGTCCCTGGTCAACGGCTGGGGCTCCACCGTCACGTCGTCGGGCACCACGTGGACGATCAAGGCGCCGAGCTGGGCCACGAGCCTCGCGGCGGGCGCGACGGCCACCTTCGGCTACCAGGCCAACGGCCCGTCCACGGCCGCCCCGACCGGCATCACCTGCTCATAGGCCGGGCGGCGCGGTGGAGCGGCGCACGACCAGGCTCGGCGTGACGGAGAAGTGCACGGCGGTGGTGCGGCCTTCGATGCGTTCGAGCAGCAGCCGCCCCGCCGTACGGCCCATGACGGCGCCGTCCTGGTTGACGGTGGTCAGCGCGATGTTGGGATGGGCGGCCAGGCGGGTGTTGTCGTAGCCCGCGACGGAGACGTCGTCCGGGACGGAGAGACCGGCTTCGTGGAGCGCGGTCAGGACGCCTAGCGCCGACTCGTCGGAGCCCGCGAAGATCGCGGTCGGGCGCGGGGACCGGCTCAGCAGCTCCTGGGCGCCGCGATAACCGCCGTCCTCGGAGTACGAGGTCGCGACGACGGCGATCTCGTCGGCGAACCCGTGGTCACGCATCACGCGCTCGTACGTCTCGGCCCTGATGTGCGGCTTGTGGTCGGCGGGTTGTCCCTGCTCCTCGTGGAAGGTGATGTGCCCGATGCGACGGTGACCGAGCGCGATCAGGTGCTCCATGACGAGCTCGGAGCCCGTACGGTCGTCGTCGACGATCGAGTCGTACGCCGGTGAGCGATCGTGCCGGCCGAGCACCAGGGTGGGGATCTCGCGTGCCACCCGCTCCAGCTGCGTGCGGGCGGCGAGTGGGGCGATCATGAGAATGCCGTCCACCTGCCGATCCATCAGGGCGTCGATGGCTCGTTCCTCGGTCTTGTTGCGGGTGCCGCCCTGGATCATGATCGCTTGGTAGTCGGACTCCGCGAGCTGCTCCACCAGGCCGCTCATGATCTCGGCATAGAACGGGATCCCGATGTGCTGCATGAGGACGCCGATGGTGAACGACCGTCCGCGCAGCGCGCGGGCAGCGGCCTGGGGACGGTAGCCGAGCTCGTCGATGGCCCGCTTGACGCGGTCCCGCATGGCCTCGCTGACCCCGTAGTCGTTCCGGATGACCTTCGAGACCGCCGCCTTGGAGACCCCGGCGAGTTTCGCCACGTCGGATATGGTCACTCTTCGTCGTCGCTCAGGCGCGACCATGGGCATCCCTTCTCGAAGCCGAGTCCCGCCGATTGTACGCCCGCGTAGACCGGTTTACATAAGCCGTGAGATGCGATGTCCCTTCTAGGGCATATGGCGTAGACCGGTCTACGTTTTTCCTTGACCGCTGGTGGCGTAACGGCTACGTTAACTCGCATCGGGGGCCCGTTAAAACGATTCAACGACCTGTAGGGGCACTGTGAAGACCTCTCACCGCATGCTCGCAGCGGGCCTGGCCGTTCTGACGACGGCGGCACTGACCTCCTGCGGATCCGACTCCGGGACGGCTGCCGACGGCACCGTCACCCTGTCCTTCCTCATCGACAACGGCGCGTCGACCACGGCCAGAGCCAAGGGGCTCGCGGGCGCCTTCATGCAGGCCAACCCCAAGATCAAGATTGAGACCGAGACGCGGCCGGGCGGCACCGAAGGCGACAACCTCATCAAGACCCGGCTCTCGACCGGCGAGATGTCGGACGTGTTCTGGTACAACTCGGGCTCGCTGCTCCAGGCGCTCAACCCGGCGCAGACCATGGTCGACCTGACCGGCGATCCGGTGCTGGCCGACGTGCAGAAGGAGTACCTGCCCGCCGTGACCCAGGGCGGCAGGGTGTACGGCGTGCCGTCCGGCAGCATGAGCGGCGGCGGCATCCTGTACAACCGCAAGGTCTACGAGCGGCTCGGCCTCCAGGTGCCCAAGACCTGGGCCGAGTTCATGGCCAACAACGACAAGGTCAAGGCGGCCGGGATCACGCCGGTGATCTCCACGTTCAAGGACACCTGGACCTCGCAGCTGCTGCTTCTCAGCGACTACTACAACGTCCAGGCCGCGGTCCCGGCCTTCGCACAGGACTACACGGCCAACAAGGCCAAGTTCGCCACCACCCCCGCGGCCAGGGCCGGGTTCGATCACCTGGCCGAGGTGCACGCCAAGGGCTACCAGAACGACGGCTTCGGCTCGGCCACCGCTGAGCAGGGCATGAAGATGCTGGTCGAAGGCAAGGGCGCGCACTACGCGATGACCAGCTCCCAGATCCCGCCGCTGGTGGCCACGATGCCGCAGGCCGCCACCGACATCGGCTTCTTCGGCGTCCCCGGCGCCGACGCGGCCAAGAACGGCGCCACCGTCTGGGAGCCGCCCGGCGTCTACATCGCCAAGACCACCGACCACCTGGACGCGGCCAAGAAGTTCCTCGCCTTCATCGCCTCCCCGGCCGGCACCGACGCGATCAGCAAGGCCGTCCAGCCCGCGGGACCGTTCCGGATCAACGGGGCCAAGCTGCCGGACAACGCCATCCAGGCGGCCAAGGACCTCCAGGCCTACCTCGACAAGGGCGCCACCGCCTCCGCGCTGGAGTTCGTCTCGCCGGTCAAGGGCCCGTCGCTGGAGCAGATCACCGTCGCGGTCGGCTCCGGGCTGACGCCGCCCGCCGAGGGCGCCGCGCAGTACGACAAGGACGTGGACAAGCAGGCCAAGCAGCTGGGGCTGCCCGGATGGTGACCCAGCAGGACGCCGGGCCCCGCACGGGGCCCGGCCCGGCCCTGCCCCGTCCCCACGCAACGGCCTACCCGTACGCGCTCTACCTGCCGGCCGCGGTCGTCTACCTGGTGATCTTCCTGGTGCCGACGGCGATGGCCTTCTACTTCGCGCTGACCCGCTGGACCCTGTTCGACAGCACCTTCGTGGGGCTGGACAACTTCCGCGACTTCTTCGCCGAGCAGAACCTGCGCGCCGGCTTCGCCAACACCCTGGTCTACGCCGTGCTCACCTCCGGGCTGAAGGTGGTGCTCGGGCTGCTGCTCGGCGTGCTGCTCACCTCACGGCTGCGGCTGCGCGGCTTCCTGCGCTCGGTGGTGTTCTTCCCCGTCCTGGTGTCGACGGTCGCGGTCGGCATCACCTTCAGCGCCCTGCTCAGGCCGGACACCGGCCTGGTCAACAAGGCCCTGGCCGTGGTCGGCATCGACGGCCCCGACTGGCTCGGCGACGCCGGCACCGCCCTGCTCTCGGTCGCCCTGGTGGATGTGTGGAAGGGCGTGGGCCTGGCCACGGTGATCTACATCGCCGGCATCATGTCCATCCCTCGCGACTACTACCAGGCGGTCGCCGTGGACGGCGGAGGGGCCTGGCACCGCTTCCGCCACGTCACCCTCCCGCTGTCCTGGCCGGCCACGTACTCGGTGATCGTCCTCTCCCTCATCGGGGGCCTGCGCTCCTTCGACCTGATCTGGACGATGACCCGCGGCGGACCGGGCTTCACCAGCGACACCATCGCCTCGATCATCTACAAGCAGTACCAGGCCGGCTTCTTCGGCCTGTCCACCGCGGGCAACGTGATCCTGTTCGTGGTCGTGACCGCGATCGTCGTCCCCCTGAACCGCTTCCTGGCCAAGAGGCAGGTGACTTCGTGAGAGCACTCAAGAGATTCGGCGCGGAGGGGATCGCGCTGCTCGGGGCCGCCGTGGTCTTCCTGGTCCCGTTCTCGTTCATGCTGCTGACCGCGGTCAAGGATCCCCTCCAGTCCGCGGACCTGGACTTCTCCTGGCCGAGCGAGTGGCGGGTCGTCCAGAACTTCCTGGAGGTGATCGAGGCGCATGACTACGTGCTGCTGCGCGCCTACCTCAACAGCACGATCCTCACCGTCGTGTCGGTCACGCTCGTCGTGCTCTTCGCCGCCATGGCCGCGTTCGTGCTGCAGCGCCGCGCGGGCCGGATCGGGTCGCTGGCGAACTTCCTGGTCCTGGCCGGGCTGATCATCCCGCCCGCGATCGTCCCGACGATCTGGCTGCTGCAGGCCATCGGCCTGTTCAAGACGCTGCCCGGGCTGATCCTGATCGAGGTCGCCTTCCACCTGTCCTTCGCGGTGCTGCTCTTCCGCGCGTTCGTCGCGGCCATCCCGCGCGAGCTGGACGAGGCCGCCATGATCGACGGCTGCACCGGGCCCGCCCTCTTCTTCCGGGTGATCTTCCCCCTGCTCAAGCCGGTCACCGTCACCGTGATCGTGACCAGCTCGGTGGCGGTCTTCAACGACTTCGTCAACCCGCTGTACTTCCTGCCCGGCGACGACAACGCGACCGTGCAGGTGACCCTCTACAACTTCCAGAGCCAGTACAGCACGCAGTGGAACCTGCTGTTCATGGACATCGTGCTGATCACGATCCCGCCGCTGCTGCTCTTCGTCTTCTTCAACCGCAAGATCGTGGCCGGGATGACCGCCGGCGCCATCAAGGGATGACATGACCTCTCCGCACGTCCACGCCCCCACCTTCGAACACCACCGCGAGCCGCTCGGCATCGGCGAGAACGAGCCCCGCCTGTCATGGACCGTCGCCACCGACCTCCCCGGCTGGCGGCAGGCCGCCTACGAGATCGAGCTCGGCGACGGCACGGCGAGCGGACGCGTCGAGTCGGCGGAGTCGGTGCTCGTGCCCTGGCCCGGCGAGCCGCTGGGCTCGCGCGAACGGCGGGGTGCCCGCGTACGGGTCCACGGCCACGACGGCTCGGCGAGCGACTGGAGCGAATGGTCCTGGGCCGAGGCCGGCCTGCTGCAACCCGCCGGCTGGCAGGCCGGCGCCGCCGCACCCCCGCCGGCACTGCTCGGCCCGCCCGACGGCCCCGCCCTCCTGCTGCGCCGCGACTTCACCCTGCGCGGCCCGATCGCCCGCGCCCGCCTGTACGTCACCGCCCACGGCCTGTACGAGGCCGAGATCAACGGCCACGCCGTCGGCGACGACGTGCTCGCCCCCGGCTGGACCAGCTACGGCCACCGCCTGCGCTACCGCACCCACGACGTCACCACTCTCCTGCGCCGGGGCGCCAACGCCATCGGCGCCACCCTGGCCGACGGCTGGTACCGGGGCCGCATCGGTTTCCTGGGCGGCACGACCGGCGTCTACGGCGACCGCACGGCGCTCATCGCCCAGCTCGAGATCGCGTACGAGGACGGCACGACGGAGACGGTCGTCACCGACGGCTCCTGGCGCTGCGCCACCGGGCCGATCACCGCCACGAGCCTCTACGACGGGGAGAAGCACGACGCCCGGCTGGTGCCCGCCGGCTGGTCCGCGCCCGGCTTCGACGATTCCGCCTGGCTGCCCGCCGACGTGCTCGCCCACGACCCGGCCCGGCTGGTCGCCCCCAGCGGTCCCCCCGTGCGCCGGACGGAGACGCTGAGCCCGGTGGCGGTGCTGACCGGCCCGAGCGGGGAGACGATCCTCGACTTCGGCCAGAACATCGCCGGCCGCCTGCGCATCCGCGTCCAGGGCCCGGCGGGGCACACCGTCACGCTCCGGCACGCCGAGGTCCTGGAGGACGGCGCGCTCGCCCTGCGGCCACTGCGCCAGGCTGCCGCGCTCGACGCGTACACGCTGCGCGGCGACGACGGGCCCGAGGAGTGGGAGCCCCGGTTCACCACGCACGGCTTCCGCTACGCCCAGGTCGACGGGTGGCCCGGAGACGTCGGCCCTGCCGATGTCCAGGCCGTGGTCTGCCACACCGACCTGCGGCCCATCGGCGCGTTCGACTGCTCGGATCCGCTGCTGAGCCGCCTGCACGACAACGTCCGGTGGAGCATGCGCGGCAACTACGTCGACCTGCCCACCGACTGCCCCCAACGTGACGAGCGCCTGGGCTGGACCGGCGACCTCCAGGTCTTCGCCCCGACCGCGGCGTTCCTGTACGACTGCACGGGAGCGCTGGCGTCCTGGCTCGCCGACCTGGCCGCCGAGCAGGCCGACCTCGGCACGGTGCCGTCGTACGTGCCGTGGGTGCCGCTGAAGTTCCCGCCACGCTCCGCGGCGGTGTGGGGTGACGCCGCGGTGCTCGTCCCGTGGGTGCTCTACCGGAGCTCCGGCGACCTCGCCCTGCTGCGCAGGCAGTACGCCAGCATGAAGGCGTGGGTGGAGCACGTCACGTCCCTGGCCGGCGACGACCACCTGTGGAACGAGGGCTTCCAGTACGGCGACTGGCTCGACCCCGCCGCGCCCCCCGACAAGCCGGGCAAGACGCGTACGGACCCCGCGCTGGTCGCCACCGCCTACCACGCCCGCACGGCTCGCGTCCTGGCCGACACGGCGGCGCTGCTCGGCCACCAGACCGACGCGGCCCGGTACGGCGAGCTGGCCGAGGCCGTACGGGCCGCCTTCCGCCGCGAGTTCGTCACCCCGTCGGGCCGGCTGGCCTGCGACAGCCAGACCTCCTACGCGCTGGCCCTGACCTTCGACCTGCTGGAGGGACCCGCGCAGCGCGAGCGGGCCGGGCGGCGCCTGGTCGAGCTGGTCGTCCAGGACGGCCACCGCATCAGCACGGGCTTCGCCGGCACGCCGCTCATCTGCGACGCGCTCTGCTCGGTCGGGGCGTACGACACCGCCTACGAGCTGCTCACGCAGCGCGAATGCCCGTCCTGGCTCTATCCGGTGACGATGGGCGCCACCACCATCTGGGAGCGCTGGGACAGCCTGCTGCCCGACGGCACGATCAACCCGGGCGAGATGACCTCGTTCAACCACTATGCCCTGGGTGCGGTCGCCGACTTCCTGCACCGCACCGTCGCGGGGCTCGCCCCGGCCGCCCCCGGCTACCGCCGCCTGCGCATCGCGCCCCGGCCAGGGGGCGACCTCACGCACGCCTCGGCCCGCCTCGACACCCCGTACGGCCTCGCGGCCGTCTCGTGGGAGCGGGACGGTGAGACGCTCACGGTCACGGCGACCGTCCCTCCGGGGACGGCCGCCGAGGTGGACCTGCCCGGGAGCGTCCTGCACGAGGTGGGCGCCGGCACCCACACCTTCACCGTGACAAGGAGGAGCGGCGGGAGCGAGTGAGGGCCAGCCCGCTGAGGGCCACGCCGACCAGTCCTACCAGCAGGGCGATGACGCCCCCGACTATTCCGTAGCCGGTGCCCGGACCGCCCTCGGCGGCGGCCACGACCAGCCCGCCGACGACCGCGCCGGCCAGCCCCGCCGCCAGGGCCACGACGGCCCTGGCACGACCGGTGGAGCGGGCCAGGGCCAGCCCGCCGAGGATCACGCCGACCAGCCCCAGCGCGATGGCCACCAAGGACCAGAGACGCCCGGGGGTCAGGTCATAGGCGCTGACGTCCGGGGCTGTGGCGAGCAGATGACGAATGATCATGAGGTGCTCCTTCTCCTACGACCGGATGTCGAGCATGTCCGCCGGAGCCGTCGCCGGTCGTCCGCCTGACGTGGGCAGTTCGCGGTGCCGCCGATGCCGCAGCCGGCTACCGCGAATGCCGCACAAGCCGCGCAGGTACCGCGGCTGCGGTAGCCGGCCGCTCATCCGCGCGGTGGAGTCGCCCGCGGCGGTATCCGGCTAAGGTGCGCGCATGAGCACAGGACGGTTCGGCGTCCCGGCGGCTGTCACAGACTGGGCGATCGCCGGGGGCGTGGCCGCGGCGCTGCTGGTCACCGGGCTGTCCGGGCAGCACTCCACCACCTACCTCGACCTGCTCGGCTACGCGCTGCTGGCGGCCGGCGGGCTGGCGCTGGCCGCGCGCCGCCGGGCCCCGGTTCTCGTCCTGGCCGTCACCGGGCTGTGCGCGGCGGGTTACCAGGCGGCCGGGTTCGACGTGCCCGCCGTCGCGTACCTGTTCGCGGTGTACGCGGCCGTGCGGGCAGGTCACCGTGCCGTCACGGTGGCGGTGAGCGTGGCCATGCTGGCCGTCCTGCCCCTCGCGGCCCTGGCCTCGGGGCTGCACGACACGGGCGAGGCGTTCGCGCAGGCCAGAGGCGCTCTGGAGCTGGCCTGGCTGGTCGCGGCCGGTGCCGCGGGTGAGGCGCTGCGGCAGGCCGAGCGGCGGGCGGACGAGGCCGAGCGCACCCGGGAGGAGACCGCGCGGCGGCGCGCCGACGAGGAGCGGCTGCACATCGCGCGGGAGCTGCACGACTCGCTCACCCACCAGATCTCGATCATCAAGGTGCAGGCGGAGGTCGCCGTCCACGTGGCCCGCAAAAGGGGCGAACCGGTGCCCGAGGCCCTGCTGGCGATCCAGGAAGCCGGACGCGAGGCGACCCGGGAGCTGCGCGCGACCCTGGAGGCCCTGCGCGACGACGACACGAGCCCGCCGCGTGGGCTCGACGACGTCGCGGAGCTGGTCGAACGGGCCCGGACGACCGGCCTGGACGCGACGCTGACGATCGGGGGACAGCGCCACGACGTGCCGGCCGCGGTGGACCGGACCGTCTACCGGATCGTTCAGGAGTCCCTCACCAACGTCGCCCGTCACGCCGCCGCCGCGACCGCGTCCGTCCGGATCGACTACCGTCCCGATGCCCTCGCGGTCCGCATCGACGACGACGGCAGGGCCACCCCGGACGCCGCCCCGCCGCCCGGCGTCGGCCTGCTCGGGATGCGCGAACGGGTCACCGCCCTCGGCGGTCGCCTGCGCGCGGCACCGCGCGAGGAGGGCGGCTTCACCGTCCAGGCCGAACTTCCCGTGGACCGTACGTCATGATCCGTGTCCTGCTGGTCGACGACCAGCCGCTCCTCCGCAGCGGATTCCGCGCGCTGCTCGACCTGGAGGACGACATCGAGGTGGTGGCCGAGGCCGCCGACGGCAAGGAGGGCCTGGACCTGGTCAGGCGGCACCTGCCGGACGTCGCGCTCATCGACGTCCGGATGCCGGTCGTCGACGGCATCGAGGCGACCCGCCGCATCGCCGCGGACCCGGCCCTGGCCGGGGTGCACGTCGTCATCCTGACCAACTACGGCCTGGACGAGTACGTCTTCAACGCGCTGCGCGCCGGCGCGGCCGGATTCCTCGTCAAGGACATCGTGCCGGAGGACTTCCTGCACGCCGTACGCGTGGCCGCGCGCGGCGACGCCCTGCTCGCACCGTCGATCACCCGCAAGCTGATCAACCGGTACGTCACCCAGCCGCTCCACGCCGCCACCGGCACGGGCCTGAAAGAGCTGACCGGCCGCGAACGCGAGGCCGTCGCCCTGGTCGCGCAGGGCCTGTCCAACGACCAGGTCGCCGACCGCATGGCGATCAGCTCGCTGACCGCGAAAACCCACATCAACCGGGCCATGACCAAGCTCAATGCCCGCGACCGCGCCCAGCTCGTGGTCTTCGCCTACGAATCCGGACTGGTGGTCCCACACAACTCCTGACCTCTCGGGGCGACAGCGATCAAGGGGGCGAGATAGCCCTCCGGTGTGGGCTCGTCCACCGCCCTGCCCTCCGCCTCGACCCAGGCGTGTGCCCCGAACGGGGGCCGTACCCGGACACCCGTACACCACGTCGGCCACGAGCCCCGCATCCGGCACAGCAGGGCGGTGGCCAGTGACCGGGGAAGGCAGCCGTGCACGCCCAGGCAGGTGAGGCTCACCGCGAGCACCGCGTCCTTGGCAGCCTTGGCCTCGGCGTACGTGGCGGGCCCGGCCCGCCGGCTGAGCAGGGTGAGCACGGTACGCAGGCGCCTCGGCGGCAGCACGGCCAGCGAGAACGCCGCTCCCACCGCCATCCGCGCCGCCAGCCTGGCCCGCCACGGAACCCCCTGCGGCCGCTCCAGCGCGCTCGGAACGGTCACGGCGCCACCAACCCGGCGGCCCGCAGCTGCTCCAGCAGCGCCAGCACGTCCTCCAGGGCCTCCCCGTGCCCGACCTCGAACTCCGCCGCCAGGGCCGCGGCCGCCTGCTCCGTGGTGTCGCCGTCCAGCAGCCGGCGCACGGCCAGCGCGCCGCTCGGGTTGAGCTGCCAGAAGTCGCCGTTGCGCTGGTTGAGAAGCACGATGCCGTAGTCGGTGTCGGCGGTGGACACATCGGCGCTCAGCCGCAGGCTCATCGGCCGTCCTCCTTGTCGAACGGCTCCAGGGTCCGCAGCCAGACCTCGCAGCCGATGGTCGAGTACAGGATCGCCTCCCGCAGTCCCGGCGTGTCGGGGTGCGCGGTGAGGTCCTTGAGCAGGGCGGTGTCCACCAGCCCGAGCCGGGCCAGCCGGGAGTCAGCCCAGAGTGCCTGCATGTCGGGGCCGTGGCGGCGCAGACCTTCGGCGGCGTCGAGCGAGGCCTCCGCCTTGCTGGTCCGCCGCAGGCACTCCTCGGGCACGACGCCGCGCATCGCGGTCGTCAGGAGGGGTTTGTAGCGCCACGGCGTCACCCGGTCCTGCGGGCGTACCGACAGGCACGCCTCGATCACCCGGTCGTCGAGGAAGGGGGAGGCCATCGGCAGCCCCGCGCGGACGCTCATCTGGTCCCACTGGCGGATGATCCGGCAGGTGTCGTGGATGGCGTGCAGGTCGGCGTGCTGCCCCCGGTCGGCTCCCAGCGGTTCGGCGTACGGGGCGGTCTCGGCGAGCACCTCGGCGGCCATGCGGCCCGCCTCCTGGGTGATCCACGGGAAGAGCCGGGGCGGCACCCCCCAGCCCAGCGCGCCGGACACGGGGGGCGGCAGCGGGGCGCGCAGATCGGCGAGCGAGCCGGACAGCCAGCGGCGGTAGGAACGGCGGTCGGCCAGCGTCCGGAGCATCGGTCCGTACGGCCAGTGGAACAGCGCGCGGAAACCGCGCAGCCGCCCGATCGCCAGCATCGGCCGCCTGAGCAGCAGCCGGTGGTAGCTCGCCTCCGAGCACCAGGCCACGTGATCGCCGCCGATACCGGTCACGTGCAGCCTGCTGCCCCTGGCGGCCAGCCGGGGCAGGTGCGCCAGCACCCTGGCGCGGTCCATGACGCCGATGGTCGGCTCGTCCAGCGTGTCGTCGACTCTCAGCAGGTCCTCGTAGACCAGCGGCGACTCCTCCGCCGGCCAGACCACATGCTCCGCGCCGCGCAGGTGGGCCGCCGCGCGCCGGGCCCACGCCAGGTCGTCGTCGGCCGGGTCGCGGCCCGGCCAGGTGGAGGCGATGAGGTGCGCCTCCTGCCGGGCGGCGCCCAGGAAGCACAGCGACGTGGAGTCCAACCCTCCGGACAGGTCGAAACTCACCGTGCCGCCCGCCTTGGTGCGCGCGCCGACCGCGTCGTCGAGCGCCCGCCGGACGTCCTCGGCGGCGTCGGACAGCGTGCGGACGGGCTCGGGATGCGTCCACCAGCGGCGATGCCCCGCGGTCACCCCGTCCGGCGCGACGGTGAGGTGGTGGCCGGGTTCGACGGCGGTGACCGACGGCCAGAGGGGGAGGTGCGGCAGGGGATGGGGGACGGGCCAGAGCAGCCGTACGGCCAGGCGCCGCACGTCGAGCTCGGCGCCCGTGGCGGCGGCCAGAACGTCGGCGCGGTCGGAGGCGACGGTGAGCCCGTTCACGCGCGCGTGAAAGACCAGCCGGAGTCCGGACGCGGTGCCCTGGACGCGTAACCGGCCGTCCAGCGCGGCGACGAGGTGGAAGCTGCCGGGCAGGGTCCGGGCCAGCCGGTCGAGGTGCGCCGGGTCACGCAGCCGGCTCGCCTCCGCGGCCAGCCGTTCGGCGTCGAAGGCGCAGCGGCCGATCACCGCCAGCTTGGTGGCGCCCGCCTCGGCCACCGTCATCTCCTCGTCGGACCAGTGCCCGACCAGCCAGGGCCGTCCGGAGGCGTAGGTGACGGTGCGAGCAGTCGCCGTACGCAGGACCGCCGCCACGGCGGGCGCGGCCTCGTGGTCGGGGAGGACCACGAAGTACGCCTCGCCGTGGTGCGGCCGGCTCAGCATGCCGCAGTCGGGCATGGACTGTCCGATTTCAGTTCTTGCTGAAGATCAGGCGGTCGTTGCCGTGCAGGGCCAGGAGGCCGGTGGCCTTGCGGAAGGATCCGGCTGCCATAAGACGGGGCTTCTCGTAACGCTTCATGCGTTTTCCTTTCGGCTCGCTCCATGCATTACAGGGATGACTTTGCATGGCCTGCGGCCGTTTCGTCCAGGATAGCGTCATAGCGCGCTTTCTCCTCATAAATCGCCCAAAATGGCGCGGGCGATGAGGTGGCAAATCCGCTCAATTGGACTATCATGTGTGCCGTACAGCCACAAAAATGTAGCAAAAAACGATGAATGCCGTGCCCGGAAAGCTTCCCGGGCACGGCATTCATCATCGGTGGATCAGGCGACTCACTTACGCGTGAGATCGATGAAGTCGGTGCAGTTGTCAGGCCACTCCGGCGTCCCCTTCGTGCCCGGGGTCGGGAAGACGGTGCACCTGCTCTGGGCCACCTTGCCGCGCTCGTTCAGCACAGTGATGTGCACGGTGTCGCCTTCGTCGGGCGCGGCCAGGGTGATGTCGACCAGACGGCCGAAGTCGCGCGGCAGCAGCTCGGTCAGGTCATGCCACTGTGGCATCGTCCGCGGGTCCCTGATCGCGACCCTGTCGTCGCGGATGACCCCGACGAACTTGGTCGGCGGCTTCTTCGGGTCCTCCGGGTCGCCCTGGAAGGCCGAGTCGATCGCCCGGGTCGGCTGCTCTTCCTTCTCCGACCTCGGATCGGTGGCGAGGTTGATCGCGGTTGCCGCCGTGTCCACTGTGCTGTGAACGCTGGTGACGGCCGTGGCGCCCGCCGACGCCGTAAAGGTCAGAGTCGCGAATCCACTGGCCGCCGCCGCTGCCACGGCAAAGGCCAGCGCGCTTCTGATGCTTCGGTGCTTAATCATCTGTTTCTTCCCCTGTAGGTCGGATTCGGAAGAATCGGACTTAATGCCACATCCCCCTGATGGTGCGAGCTGGAGGTACCCGCTCGAAGGCGAGATAACGCGCGTCGGGGATCGACTTGGAGAAAAAGATGGAAATGATCAAAACAGGTGATTATCAGACCGTCTTTTCTTGGGCAGCTGGGTGCAGCGGAACAGGCGATTGCAGGAACGCTTTCGCCGGAGTTACGTAAGGGCTTCCCGGATCAGCGCCGCATCCTGGTCGAGCAGCTCCCGCGACCGCTTCTTCCAGCCGGCGGTGACCACCACGCCGTCTCCCAGGAAGCGCGGCACCACGTGCAGGTGGAGATGGAAGACGTCCTGACCGGCGGCCTCCCCGTCGGCCAGGGACAACCGCACCCCGTCGCAGCGCAGCCCCGATGCCCGCAACGCGCCCGACACCCGCCGCGCGGTGCGCCAGATCGCCGTACCGACCGCGTCATCGGCGTCCGCCAGCCCGACCACGTGTACGCGCGGGATCACCAGCACATGGCCGACCGTGGCCGGCTTGTGGTCCATGATGGCCACCACGCTGTCATCCTCATGAACGACGCCGGCCTCGACGCGCCCGGCGATGATCTCGCAGAAAACGCAGATTCCCATGCCCATCATGATCTGGCCGAGCGGGATCCCGGTTCTAGTCGCGGACGGTGAGGCCCATGGAACGGGCCGTTCCCGCGACGATCTTCTCGGCCTGATCCAGGTCGGCGGTGTTGAGGTCGGGGAGCTTGGCCTGGGCGACCTCGCGGAGCTGGGCGCGGGTGATCGAGCCGCCGCTCTGGTGGCCCGGCCGCGGGCTGCCGCCGTCGAGCCCGGCGACGCGCCGGATCAGCGAGGCGGTGGTCGCCTGCTTGGTGACGACCTCGAACGACCTGTCCTCGTACACGGTGATCACCGCGGGGATCACGAACCCGCGCCGGTCCTGCGTCTGCGCGTTGTACTGCCGGCAGAACTCCATGAGGTTGATGCCGAGCGGGCCGAGGTCCTTGCCGACGTTCGCGGGGCCCGCCTCGCCGGCCTGAATGTGCAGGGTGACGACCCTGGCTATCTTCTGCTTCGCCATGTCGGCTACGCTAAAGTCTCCAGTTACTGGAGGCTCAAGGGAATTATGAGCTACACGATCGGCCGCCTGGCGAAGCTGACCGGCCTTCCCGTGAAGACGATCCGCTTCTACTCGGACGCGGGCGTGCTGCCCGAGCGCGAGCGCACTGCCTCCGGTTACCGGCTCTACGGCGATGAGGACCGGGCGCGGCTGGAGCTGATCCGCACGCTGAGGGAGATCGGGGTCGACCTGGCCACGATCCGCTCGCTCGGCGACCGCCGGCTGAGGGACGTACTCGATCTTCACCTCAAGGCGGTCGAGACGCAGCTCAGATCGCTCCAGCGGACCAGGGCGGTGCTCAGGGCGACGCTCGCCCGGGACGGCGATCCCGCCGAGGAGGACCTGAGCAGACTCCACGCGCTCGGCCGGCTCGGCGCGGCCGAGATGGAGATCCTGCTGGACGAGTTCGTCGACGAGGTCGGCGGCGGCATCGATGCCCGGCGCGAGTGGCTGACCCAGATGCGCGACGCCATGCTCCCCGAACTGCCCGAGGAGCCGACCGTCGCGCAGCTCGACGCCTGGCTGGAGCTGGCCGACCTGCTCGCCGACGAGGACTACCGCGACAGCCTGCGCCGGCAGAACACGGAGTTCTGGGAGGAGGACCGGGATTTCGACGCCTGGCACGAGATGAACGCCCAGATCATGCGGGAGGCGCTGACCGCTTCGCGGGCGGGCATCGAGCCCGGCTCCCCCGAATCCGAGCCGATCCTCGATCGGATCCTGGCGGTGATGGGACAGGGCCGCGAGGAGCTGCTGCGCACGTTCGACGAGCACGACCCGCGGGCGGCCAGGCTGTGGGAGCTGGTGTCGATCATCGAGGACAGGCCCTGGCCGCCGGAGCAGACGATCGCGTACGGCTGGATCGAGGCCACGCTGCGCCGCTTCCTGGAGGGGCCCTAGACGCAGATCCGTGCCTGGTACGGGGGCTTCGGTGCGGGTCCGGTGGACGAAAGCGCGATGACGACCGGCACGGCCGGCGCGGTTATTTTTGCGCGGTCTTCCGAAACCGCGAGGGCTAGTTTTCCAGGGTGCACGCGAGCCGGTGACCGCCGCCTCGGCCGGCGACAGCGTGCGGCCGCTCGCGCGTCCGCGCGAGGGGGACGGCTCACATCAGGAGAAACTCACATGACCATGCCCACAACCGCCCCATCCCGCCGCCGCCTGCGCCTGTCCGCGCTGGCCGCCGTCGTGGCCGCGGGCGCGCTGCTGGCGGGGAACGTCAACGCGGCCGAGGCGGTGCCACCGGAGGTGATCAGCCGGTGGGACAACGAGATCGTCCACTCCAACGCCCTCAGCCCCGGCTTCAGCGGGTTCCTGGGGACGGGCTCGTACACGATCACCGCGAAGCTGTACGCCGAGAACACCGGTAACTCCGCGATCGACTACCTCTGCACGATCGGTACGGGCCCCAACTCGGACGGCGACATCACCGAGGTGACGCTGGCGCCGCACAGCAGGCACAGCATCTTCCTCAACGTCGTACACACCTACCCCGGCACGGGGCCGCTCAGCTTCGCCTGCTCCAAGCCGGCGGGCACGTCCCAGGTGCTGATGAAGCAGGTGAAGATCACCGCCGTGAAGGTGAACACGCTGGACAACCAGCCGTTCGGCTGATCGGCGCGATGACCGGGAGAAGGGCCGCGACATCCGGATGTCGCGGCCCTTCAGGCTGGGCCGGTGCCGCGTCCGGCAGAACGAGACGAGCCGGCAGGCCAGTAACACCGGGCGGCGTCTCGGGTGATACTGGCAAGATGCCGGTCACCTACGGGCCCGAATACTCCCGCCCCGACCTGCCGGTCCCGCTCGTGCCGCTGCCCGGGCTGCCGGTGACGGTGCGCCGAGTTCTGGCCGGGCCGTCGCCGGAGCGCGCCCCCGCGGCGACGTTCGGCTGGGCGGTGCTCACCGCCGCGCTCGCGCTGGCGGCGACCTTCGCGCCGCATCCGCTCTTCTCCGCCGCCACCTGGCTGACCGCGGCGTACGTGGTGGCCCGGGTCATGGCGCTGCGCCTGCTGGCGCGCGCCCAGCGCCGGTTCGAGCCGGACTGGCTGGCCGCGCAGACGCGGGTGCTGCGCGGGCACGGCTTCGACATCCTGCGCTGTACGGTCGGCGGCCGGGTCTGCGACCTGACCAGGCCCGGCGACGTGGAGGCGCTGACGCGGGCCGCGCCTGACGAAGAGGTGGTGCTGGAGTTCGGCTACCGGCCCGCGACGGGCGGGCGCGTCGCGGTCGAGCGGGTCCGCCGCAGGCGCGCGGAGCTGGAGATCCGGTACGCGCGCTTCGCACCGGACAGCGGCCGGGCGCGCTTCCCCGAGGCGAGCTACGCCATCGGCGCGAACGGCCGGGTCACGGCTTGGTCGCTGGCGGGGCAGGTGGTGCTGACTCCGGCGGTGTCGGCCCAGCTGCGGCCTGGTCCTGCAGCGCCTCGCCCGCCTCCATCACCGCGTCGCGCTGCACCACGCTCATGTCCGGATGCACCAGGCCGAACAGTACGAGGCCCGCCAGCCCGCCCTTCCCCCGAGTGATCTTGCCGAGCTGTGCCGCCGGGGTGGCGGGATCGCGCTGCTTGCGGGAGAGCACCTGGTAGTCGTGCAGTTCGAGCAGCGCGGTGTGCCAGAGCTCGCCGGGAGCACGGCGGCGGATCTCCGCGTAGAGCGCGGCCAGCAGGCGCTGGTGATGATCAGGTGAGGCGGCATGCTCTTCGGCTTTGAAGAGGGACGCCACCCACGAGTCGATCGCCGGGTCGCCGCCGTTGTCGATCATGTCGTCATAGAGCCGGGCGACCGATCCGGCCAGCATGACCAGCTCCCCGTCACAGGAGCGGCCCGCCATCCTGGCATAGGCATGGATGCCGACGTTGAAGCTCAGCGCGGTGCCGCGCAGGGAGTCGATCATCGCCTCGCGCTCGGGCTCGGAGAACACGTCGCGGACGATCGGTTCCACGGCGCGCTCGAAGTCGCGTACGGCGTCGGGAGCGCAGGCGACGGCGTCTTTGAGCGCGACGGGAAGGGCGATCGCCAGCCGGGCACAGCGCAGAACGGTCAGTAGGTCGCGAATCACTACGCTCCCATCGACAGACGGTGAGCGCATGATGACACGGCACCGGGCTACGGTAAATACGGCTTTCCCGGGTTGGCGGCCCTCGCCCGACACGGACGTCAGACGCCTTTATCGGCCGCGTGTCGTCAGCCGCAATTGCCCCACGGCAAAGCTGTGGCCGGATCGCGAGCCCGCGCGATCCGGCCACAGGTCATAGGGTCAGCGGATCAGCCGCCGCAGTGTTCGAAGGGGCTCTCGTACGTGCTCGTCCCGGCCTTGCCGCCCCACTTGACGCACTTGTCGGCGGCGGTGGCCCGGATGGGTCCGGCGTAGTAGTCGAAGTTGCCGGTGTCGGTGGCCCGGGTCTTGCCCTTGACCTCCAGGAAGGCGGCGGTGGCGGTGGCCTTGCCCAGCGAGGCCTTCTTGATCGTGGCCACGCAGTTGTTGCCGTTGGCGGAGTTGAAGGTCAGGTAGACCGTGCCGCTGGAGCCGAGGGCGGCGGAGTCGATCACCTTGTAGCCGGTGCCGCACACGGACTCGGCGGTGTGCGGGTTGGTGCCCCCGCCGCCGCCACTGCTGCCGGTGACGTACTGCATGTACTTGGACCAGTTCCAGTACCGGCCGGGGTCGGTGTGGTCGGCGCCCGGGACCTCGTTGTGGCCCACGATGTGGCTGCGGTCCTTGGGGATGTTGTACCGGTCGGCGATGTTGCGGGTCAGCGCCGCCGACGCGCGGTACATGGTGTCGGTGAACCACGTGGCGTTGTCGACGAAGCCCTCGTGCTCGATGCCGACCGAGCGCCGGTTGTAGTTGCCGGCGTGGAAGGCCCGGTTCTTCTCCCTGACCGTCTGGGTGATGGCGCCGTCGGAGGAGCGGACGACGTAGTGGGCCGAGGTGGGGTTCGGCCGGGGCCCGGTCTGGAACCAGGAGATCGTGCCGGCGTAGCTGCCCTGGGTCACGTGGATGACGATGCGGTCGATCGCGTCGCTGGTGGGCCGGTTGGAGACGGCGTAGTTGCTGCTGTGCGCCGGAACCCACCTGGCCGACGGGTAGTCGGTGCTCGCCGCGAGGGTGCTGGGCTTGTCGAGGTCGTCCGCGTCGGCGTACGGGCCGCGCTCGGGCGTCACGGTGCTCGCCGGTACGGTGACGCTCTCGCCGCCGGGGGTCGTGGCGCGGATCCCCTTGGCGAGCTCCTCGTAGACGGTGTCGGCGTACAGCCGGGCGACCGCGGGGGAGGAGGCGCCGCTGTACTTGGCGACCGCCTGGTACCACTTGCCCGCGTCCTTGCGGGCGGTGGCGTCGAGCTTGAGCTCGTCGGCGAGGGCACGCAGGACGGCCGCGCCGCCCGTGATGTTGGCCGCGTCGTCCGACTTGAGGGCGGACACCGGCTGTTTGGTCAGCGTGGCGGCCTTGTCGAGGGTCTTGGCGGTGACCAGGTGCATCACGCCGTACCCGCCGTCGGCGCTGGGCTGGCCCTGGTGCCCGTCCAGGTGGGTCTCGGAGTAGGCCACCGAGACCAGCAGGTCACGGGGCACCTCATACGTCGAGGCCGCCTTGGTGAACGCGTCGGTCATCGGATCGGCGGCCGCCGCGCCGGCCGGGTGCCCCACCAGCATCGACAGGGGCAGAACGGCGGCGCCGGTCAGGAGAATGCGCAGGTTCAAGGGGGTTCAGCTCCCGCAGTGCTCGGACGGGCTGTTGTACGTGCTGGATCCGGCCTTGCCGCCCCACTTGACGCACTTGCCGGCGGCCGCGCCGCGC
>NZ_JBFAOQ010000016.1:0-359529 GCF_040675285.1 Nonomuraea sp. NPDC049625
GACGGGGCCTTAGACAAGTCCGATCCTCCCAGCTCAAGGGCACTTTTCTTATGTGAACGATCAGGCCGGCTCAAATTCGCCGTGAAAGCCGCAGGCTAGGCTCCACCTCATGGAACGCCCCGCAACCGATCTTGGTGCGGGGCGTTCGTGCCATTAACGTGCGAGCATGGCCAAGGTGATGTGCCGGTGCCAGGCCGTCCAGCCGCGCACCTGGTAGTGGTCCAGCCCGACCTGGCCTTGGCGGCTTGGAATGACTCCTCGACCGCCCATCTGAGACCGGCGATCTTGACCAGGGTCATCAACGACTTAAGGGGGCGCGTAGCAGCGGTAGAACGCCGGCTCACCGGTGGTCAGGTTGCGTCGGATCAGCAGCCACCGACAGCCGTCCGTCGTCTTGTCGTCGATGCGTGCCCAGGCCCAGGCGTACCAGCGCGGGCCCTTGGCGCCCTGCCCGGCGCGGTAGCGGTGCCAGCGCCGATCGGCCACCCGCGCGGCGACCTCGGCCGCGCTGACCATATGGCTAATACGCGACCTCGGGTCGAAAGTCCAGCTCAACCCCCCGATCCCCAACATGTCGATCACGAAAGAGGGATCTCGGACTAGCGCGGGCCGTCAGTACCAGGACATCGTCATACCCGCGTCCGCGCGAACGGCCGCGCTGTACGTCTCCTTGAGGTCGGCGAAGTACAGCGTGAAGTACTCCTCGTCGTCGCCGTTGACGTTCTCGGTCGCCCGTAGGCCCGTCATAAACTGCTCGACAGTGACGGGCGAAAGGCGCTCCCAGAAGGCTCTGACCTGTTCGGGGGCGAGTCGGCCCACGAATCCTTCCTCCGACTCCTCGGCGTCGACGCCGTCCGGACCCCCCACCCCGTGAACGATCTCGTCGCCGTCGAGCCCCAATGCCTCCAGCCCCACGCGAAGGTAGTACGCACTATTGTCGAGGTCGTAGCTACCAAGCTTCTTTCCATCCCTGACGACGTCGATGTAGATGCAGACCCCCACGGTTGCCTCCCTCGTATACCGTGACTTGGTCTTCGGCGACGAGCACATATGTGCGTAGATCTTACGATCACCAGTTCGAGGCTCTTCACCTGCGCTGCCTCCCCATCCCAGCCCATCCTCGGCTGGAGGTTCCTCACCGTACTTTTCGTGCGCTACGGCATGCACCAGGGTTTCGCGGCTGCCCGCTTTGGAACCGAGGCGTTCGAGCAGCTGAGCTTCGAGTTCGGCGATGCGTCGGTCGGCGAACCGGGCGTTGGAGCGGGCGGCTTGAAGCCGTTCGTTCAGGGTCCGGGTTTCGTCGGTGAGGCGGCGGACCTACTGCTTGAGAGTGGTGTTCTCCGCGAGGAGCCGGCCGTGGGCGTCATCGGGAAGGTCGGTCTCGTAATCGCGCAGGCGGGCCAGGAGCTGACCTATCTGGCGGCGTTGGGTGACGATCTCGACGTGAGCGGCCTCGATGCCGTCCTCGGCGTTCAGGGCTCTGTCTTTCCAGGCGGCCTCGACCTGCTCGGAGACGCAGGTGGAGGCACGATCGGCGTGCCATTAAGGCGGTCAACAGGGGTCAGTCACGGTCGCTGGCGAGTTGCCTGTCGCCCAGGTCGAGGCAGTTGCCCTCGTAGATCAGACCGTTTTGCAAGCAGGAAGTCAGGAGTTCGAATCTCCTAGGCTCCACCAGCAAAAACAACCCGCCACAGATCATGTGACGGGGTGTTCGTGCCATTAGCTCGCGGGGACCAGCGCGCCCGCGCTGCCATCGTCATCTCCCCTCTTGCGCTTCTTCTCCGCCTTCTTCCGCTCGGCCTTCGCCCGCGCACTGAGCGCATCGGCGATCCTCTGGTCCGCGTCTCGGGTGGCGTGCTGGTAGATCAGCGCCGCACGGTCGCTGTCGTGCCCCATCCGTGCTTTGAGATCAGCGAGGCATGCCCCCGATTGCGCAGCCAGCGTGTTCCCCGTGTGCCGGAGATCATGAGAGTGCAAGCCCAGGAGACCCATCTCCTTAAACGCGTCCGCCCATCGGGCCTCACGCCGGAAGTTGCCACCCCGCAGGAACGCGCCCCGCTTGCCGAGGAACCCGAAATTGTCTTCTGCCTCGTCGACGAACAATGCGAAGTGCTCGACCAGCGAGGGGACGATGACTGAGGGGATGCTGATGGTCCGCCGGCCAGCCTGATCTTCCCGTCGCCATCGCCCCCAGGGCGAGCCCGAGCAGACCAGGGGGCAGGGGCGAAGGTCGTTCTTCCAGCGGGGAGCTCCACCTCCACCCCTGCCCTCTGGCCCGCTCCCCTGACGGGTGGGACAACGGCGATGGGAAGATCAGGGAAAGGGCCGGATGATAGGTATGCCTGTACCGGACTTCCTCGGTTTCCTTGTAGATGGCGTGAGGTCCAACGGGGGCCGAGCGAGGACGAAACACGTTATAGCGGCCAGAATCCAGAGGGCGCCAAGGCCGATGCCCATCCATCCACTAATAATCAAGGACTCATAGGACGCATCAGCGTGCGGTGTGCTTCCGAAATACTGGTTCTCTCGCATCAGCGTCCAGAGTTCGCTAGATCTGGCCCTCTCTCTGGCATCCTGTGCGTATCGTTCGAGAAGGATGCTTGGAACGAGAACCAGGCAGCCGATCCACATCAGAACGAATCGCGCACGCCTTACGGTCACTTGCCGCCTCCCTGCTTCAAGGTGGAATGAGAGTAGTTGAGCGCCCGAAACGACCACAATGAGGGCCTACGGCGTGCCCGTCGCGTGCCTGATCGGACGGGAAACCAGAGGGAACAGCGGGGAGTCACGGGGACACGATCAGTCCCCTGAGCAGTTTCTACGCAGATCACTCAAGATCGTCGTAGCCATTTGCAAGCAGGAAGTCAGGAGTTCGAATCTCTTAGGCTTCACGGGAGGTCAAAGGCCACTGTAGCCTTTTCAATCTTCTACAATTGCAGAGTACAGCTACGGCTCCGCTTTCCGCCGAAGTCTGATCTAGCCGATGAGGGCCTCGGTGATCTGACGGGTGGTCTGCGCGGCGACCCTCGGGTTGACGGCGGCATAGGTGGTGTAGGCGTTCAGACCGGTGGCAAGGGCCCAGCCGCGACCCCGGGTCCAGGTGGCGTCGTCTACATCGAGCGCGGCGCGGAAGGCCGCACGGCTGTCGGCCGACATCAGCGTGTAGGCGATGATCAGATCACAGGCCGGATCGCCGATGCCGAGCCCGCCGAAGTCGATGACCGCGCTTAGACGGCCGCCGACGGTCAGCAGGTTGCCGGTGTGGAAGTCGCCGTGGAACCAGACCGGAGGGCGATCCCATCCGGGGGCGCTCAGGGCCGCGTTCCACAGTTCGGTCATGGCGGTAGTGTCGAACACGCCGTCGGCCTTGGCGATGGCGGCCCGCGTCGCGCGATCCCGGCCCGCCAACGGCTGGTCAGCGAGGTCCCCGCGGGCCTCCATGGCCTGAACGTCCTCGGACCTGAACTGCTGCAGGGCGACCAGGAACTCCGCCAGTTGGACGGCGGCCGCGGACGAGTCGGCGAGCGCCTCGACGGTCGC
Organism: Nonomuraea sp. NPDC049625; assembly: GCF_040675285.1. Taxonomy (NCBI): domain Bacteria; kingdom Bacillati; phylum Actinomycetota; class Actinomycetes; order Streptosporangiales; family Streptosporangiaceae; genus Nonomuraea; species Nonomuraea sp. NPDC049625. Next base: position 3,541 of record NZ_JBFAOQ010000016.1, read on the forward strand.
CACCTCGCCCTCCAGCCAGCGGGACACCGCCCACCGCCACGGATAGCCGAAGTCGGGCTCACCCACTCCCACCGGTACCGGGATGGCCAGGGGCAGTCGCGGGGCGAGCCGGGGCAGCCACTCAAGTTCCTTCTCGGCCTGTCCGATGGCGCCGTCGTGGCGGGGCAGCCGGACGGACAGTTGCTCGCCCAGCCGGTAGATCACATGGTCCGAGCCGGCCGGATCGAGCAGCTCCAGAGGCAACGCGGCCCACTGTGGGAACTGCGTATCGACCAGCCTCCTGACCAGTGAGGCATTGATCGTGGGGCGGGTGTCCGCGGTTCTCACGGTTGCCAAGAGCACCTCCTGCGATCGGCCCGCTCCGTGCGGCGGGGGCTGGACTATCACAGTGCACTGTGGCTTGCCTGTCGACCGGATTTCCCCCGGCCGGACTGGCTGGCCACAAAGGCCACTTTCCATGGAACACCTCGCAGCTTGACATCCAAGCTCCAGGGATGTCTGACCCGATCATCAAATGAAGCGAAGCTCTCATGAGACAGAGGGCCATGATGGATCGGGCTACGGCAGCTGATCTGATCATGGCATCGCAACGGGTTGTCCTCATTGAGGAACATAAGCAGCGGTAGCGTCATCGTAAGTCTTGCCCCCGAGGCCAACGTTCGCGAGCGCCAACCGCGCATACTCGGCCGTCTGCAGAAGGGACCGGGACCATGGCGACTGGAAGCACACGACCCGATGCCCCGCCCTCAGCCGTGCAGCATTCGCCGCCTCACGCTCTGGTGAGGTAGCACAGCAACCAACCAGTCCACAATCATGTGTACGTGGCGATGCTCCGGTTACTGGCGATCGGCCTTCTCAGCGGTGTCGTAGCGGTGCCGTTCTGGTCCGTGCCACGTGGCGACGGTTTCGAGCACGCGCGGTTCGCCGTACTCACGGCCCTGGGCATGGGCCAATTCCTGACGGTTCCCGTCGGGTTGGCGGTCGGGTTCGTGCTGGCCGCCATGGGCTCGTGGACGCGTCCTCCTAGCCATGTCCTGGGTGCGATCACGACCGCGTTCGGAGCGATCGTCGCCACCCAGGCCTGGCCCACGATGAGCTGGATCGACGGACGACCGTCCGGAGTCGGCGATCCAGACGGCGAGTCCGTCATAGCGTTTCTGGCCTTCGCTTCTGGTGTGGTCACAATCCTCGTCGGCCTCTCCATCGTCTTGACTCGATGGTCTGGCTACGAACCGCAAGCCACCACAGGGCGTCAACGGGGTCCACGTAGATACGGCAGGAAGAGACGTCGGCGTCTGCTCCACGCGGAAGGCCATACCCCATGATCGAGGGAATGGCCTCGTTGGCCTTCGCCGGTGCTGGACGCTGCTACGACTCCAACTGATCACCGAGCTTCTTGAGCGCTCGGCGCGTCTCTGCGGACGAGACCTCGCTATATAACCGCTGTGACGTCGTCATACACCTTGCCTCGCGGTCAGCGCTTGCCTTCGGGGTCGGGGTGTTCGGCTTGGCGGACCTGCGTGATCAGGGCTTGAGGGCCATGCTCGGCGAGGAGGTTGAGGGCCTGGCGCAGGGGGTCCTGTCGAACCATGCCACGGTCAGCTCGATCGGGTTGCGGTGAGTACGGCGATGTCACGGTCGAAGCAGACGATGATGTGGCCTTGTGGGGTGGCAGCGACGGCGTTGACCGGGTCGAGGAACTCGATGTCGGGGCTGATCCTGTCAAAGGTGGTGAGGCTCCATGCCGCTACCGTTCTGTGGCTGGCGGCGACTGCGATGGGGTGGCCGTCGATCGTGGTGGCGGCGAGTGCGACCACGGTTCCCATGGAAAGCCGGCCGATCTGCTGAGCGGTGGCGACGTCCCATACCTTCATCGGTGGGTCGCGCCAGTCGTCGTTCGTGGTGATGGCGATGGGTCGTCCGTCCACGACGGTGGCGGCCACGAGGCGTACCGGTTTGCCGTTGCTACCGGTGGTCTGGAGTCCGGTGTCGCGCTTTACGGTGAGGTCACGGACCCGGAAGCCGCCGCCCCACCGTCCGAGGACGGCGACGGGCTGGTCGTCGAGCGTGGTGGTGGTGAGGCCTTGTACCCATCGATGGTCGCTCTTGCGGGGGTTTCCGGTCTCTTCGCCGGTGCGGAGATCCCATACCCGGATGGTCTTGTCGTCGCTGGCGGTGATGGCCCGGGGTGGGTCGTCCGTGTTGTCGGCCGCGACCGCGGTTATCGGGCCGCGGTGGGCGGTCAACGGTGCTCCGGCCGCTTTCCCCAGTGCGAGGTCCCAGAGGTGGACTTTGCTGTCCTTGCCTCCGGTGATCGCCACCGCGCGACCGTCCACTTGGGTCGCGGCCACGGCAGTGACGGCGCCGGTGTGGTCCGTGAGTGGCTGGCACACCTGATCGCCGGTGTCCAGATCCCATACTCGTACGGTTTCGTCATCGCTACCGGTGACCGCCACCGGTCGGCCGGCCACTGACGTGGTGGCCACCGCCGTGATCGCGGCGTCGTGGCGAACTGGCTTGTCGGCCGGTTGACCGACGACCAGATCGGACACCCGGACCGACCCACCGTCGCAACTCGACACCACCACCTGCCGGCCGTTCACCACTGCCGTCGCCACCGCATGCACCGTGCGGCGATGCTGAGGGAACAGCTCCCCGACCAACTCGGCCGTTTTCAGGTCCCACACCTGGATGGTCGGCTCATTGGAGTTGCAGGTGATCGCCACCAGCCGGCCGTGGACGACCGTGGTCGTCACGGCCTCCAAGTCCTCAGATCGGGGGAGGTCACCGACCGGCAGTCCGGTGGCCAGGTCCGACACGCGTGTGATCGTCTGGTAGCCACCGGAGACGACCACCAGATGGCCGGCAGTCAGCTCCGCGACCGCAACCGCGCTCACGTATCCACTGTGGCCGGTGAACGGGCTGCCCACCGGATCACCGATATCCAGGTCCCATACCCGGACCGTTCGGTCGCCGCCCGTGACAGCCACCCAGCGGCCGTCCAGCACCGCCGTCGCCACGGCGTACACCGGGCCGGTGTGGCCGCGGATCGGTGCCATCACCTCCTGCCGCGTTTCCAGGTCCCACACCCGTACCGTCGTGTCGTAGCAACCGGTGACCACCACCCTGCGGCCATGGCGTTCCGCGATCGCGAGGGCCTCCACGCTGTCAGCCTGAAGGTGGAACGGCTCGCCCACCGGCCTACCGGACGCGAGTTCCCACACCCGTACGGTGCCGTCGTCACCACCGCTGACCACAACGGGGCGACCGTCCAGAACGGACATCGCCAGCGCCCGCACCGCGTTCGTGTGACCAGTCCACGGGGCGCCGACCCGCTCGCCGGTTGACAGATCCCAACCCCGTACTGTGTCGTCGCCGCCCCCGGTGACCGCTACGGCACGGCCGTCGAAGACCGCGGTCGTCACCGCCGCCACCCAATTGGTGTGGCCGTCGGTGGTGCCCAGCGGCGGGCATGACTTCACGCCCGTCGGCAGCAGACTGGTCCAAGTTGGCTGCACACGCCAGGCAGCAGGACGAATAGCCGGTACCTCATGGCGGGACGGAGACGACATGCCGCGCATATTAGTTGCCGGCACCGGGACGCGTCTCCAAGAAACCTGGGGCGGCCGTCTTAACCGGGTGGCGGCGCGTGGCCACAACTGGCGGGGCCCACATGGACAACGTGGGACGGCCCTTCCTGAGCTGCTTGTACGGTTTGGTGAGTGGTATGCACCGCATTGATACGCCCCTCACGGTCGCCTGTACGTGGCCTGAGGCGATCGCCGGTCCAGGGGCTTACTCCTCAGCCTCCGCCCGCTGGGCGGTGTCGGGCCCAGAGCCGTTGGAGGAGGCGTATTTTTGGCGTGATCGCCGTGCCATTAACGTGCTATTAGAGGCGGTCAATCACGGTCACTTGCGGGCGCCCGTTCAAGTGATCGAGAAGTAGCATTTTCGATCTTGTACTGCGGCCCGGGAGCGGGAGTTGACGAACGTCTCAGAGCCTGCTGACAAAGGATTTGGTCGCTGAGGCCGGGGCAGAGATGCCTTGGTCGAGCCTCATCTTCGAGCGATAGGCCCGGCGGGCAAGATACGTACCCGCAAAATCGGTTGCGCAGGTCGTCAAGATGGTGACATGACGTGGACAGCACCCGACGTAGAGCGGGGACCTCGGACGGACATGGCCTGTGGCGAACGCGAGATGCTGGATAACTGGTTGAAGCTCCGCCGGATGTTCCTGCTGCGCAAATGCGCCGGCCTCACCTCCGAGCAACTGAAGACCGCCTCCGTGGAACCGTCCAACCTGACGCTGCTCGGCCTCCTGCGACACATGACGGAAGTCGAGCGCTGGTGGTTCCGGGAGAAGTTCCTGCACGAAAAATTGCCCGAGCTGCACATCACGGAGGAGTACGAAGACGGCGACTTCGACCTGGTGGCCGACGCCGACGCCGAGGCGGACTACGCCGCCTTCCTCGCGGAGACGGCTGCCTGCGACGCCGCGGTTGCGGACATCGACCTCGATGAGCTGGCCGACGACCCCCGGGCGCCGACCGGCAAGGTCAGCCTCCGCTGGATCTACATCCACCTCCTGGAGGAGTACGCGCAGCACACCGGGCACGCCGACCTGATCCGGGAGCGCATCGATGGGGCCACGGGAGCGTAGCGGCTCTCCCGGCGTCACCCACTGGGGATGGCGGCCAGCTCGGTCCCTCTCCAGGCACGCCTGGGCGGGCGGCCAGGAGTTCCAGAACCTTGCCGCGCCGGTCGGGACTGGACAAGACCGGCAGCGGGCTCCTGGTTGCCGAGTTGCGTAGCCAACACCTCAGCTATCAGGAGCCCGCTCCTGTCCGCAGGCGTATCGCTCGAAGAGGGGCTCGACCAGGGCATCCCTGTCCCAGCCTCAGCGACCAAATCCTTTGTCAGCAGGCTCTCAGCTTTGTCCGGACTCATGTCCTCGGTGCTTCGCTCCGGCAATGGCCTTCTATAGCTCCAGAACCCGAGGGCGGGCTTCAGCACGACCGTAGGCAAGGATGTGGCGCAGTCCTTGCCGAAATCGTTCGAGGGACTGCTCGTCTGCATCGAGAACCGCCTCAATCTCGGGCTCGGCAAGACCAAGCGCCTCCAAAGCGTCGAGGTCAAGGACAACACGCAGCACGTTGTCTCGCAGAGTGAGCTCCTGGACGGCTCCATAGGCGGTGCCCTGGTTGGCGGTAACAACACAGTGGGTGTCGAAGCCCAGGGCAATGTCCTGATCGTCAGGCTCATAGGTACAGCACTGGAAGGTAAGCACCATGCCATCGCCGTGCTCGGTTTCGCTCATACCGGCGGACATGCATTCGTCCTCGGGGTGTTCGTAAGCTCCGGCGACCTGAGCGGTGAATCTGATCGTCATGGTGGGAGGGTAATCGCACGACAGGGCAAAGCCCGGCCCAAGATCACCGCGCCGCCGGGCATGCAGCCTGGAGGCGGTCCCGGCCGCCAGCAGCTCGGTGCGCTGTCATATCGCCGCCCCATCTTGCCGACGAGACGCCCGACTACAGCTCATCAGGCGCTTCCGTATTCCGCCGAGCCTCGCGCTCCGCCCATTCACGACGCTGAGCCTCGCGTTCCGCCGTCACACGCTCGTGCAGGCTCGGCACCCGTCGCCCTTCATGCCTGATCGCCAGCCGGACCGCCCAGTAAATGAGGAAGAAGAGCACCACTGCGGGAACGACCCAGATCACCAAAAGAATCAGGGCCTCAGCTGATCCAACCGCCGACATCTGATCCTCCAATAGGGGGACGACAAGTGTGCCCGAACTGTCATTCAACGTCTACCAACCGCTCTGGACCGTATGTCTGCTGAGCTGGGCACTTCGATGCCTCCGGCGGAGGCTCGGCTCCGGGCGGTGCCGTTCTGGTCGCTGCCACGTGGCGGCGGTTTCGAGCACGCGGTTCGCCGTACTCACGGCCCTGGGCATCGGCCGATTCCTGGCGGTTCCCGTCGGGTTGGCGGTCGGCTTCGTGCTGGCCAGTGAACCAGAACCCAGTAGGGCGCTCCACCGTGGCCCCGGCCTTTGGCCTGCTCGCCCACGGGTGGACGAGGCAGACGGGAAAAGTGGGATACAGAGGGGATTATGGCCGCAGTACCTTCACCTCATGACCTCTGTCGAGATCTCGATGACCCTTGCTCTTGTAGCCGTGGCCATCACGCTGATCGCAAGAGTACGGCGGCCAGGTCGGAATGATCAGGAGCGCAAGCAGGCTCGCTCGATAGTGGCCATGATGTTTACCTTCTGGTTCGGCGCGATCCTTGTGGGAAAGATCGTTCTCTGGACAAGCTGATACGAAGCCGTGCCATTAAGGGCAGTCAATCAGGACCGGTTCTTTGCCCAGCTCAGCACCCAGCGGGCCGTGATGGCTGCAATTCCCAGGCTGACAGTCTTCAATACGGCGGGCGTTGCAGCCTGGGATAGTACAGCACTTCTACGAACACGATTCGCTCCTCGACAACATCAAGGATGAGATCACCTTCTGCCGGAGTCAGCAGCACATTCCTGTGCCCAGGACCATATGCCCCGGGTGGACGTTCAGCCGTATAGAAGCTCTGGCAGAAGTCGTCACCGCATCCGCAATCCTCGTACAACCGGATGTCCCAGGCAGAGATGGCGAGGTATTCCTCCCCCTCTTCTCTCAGGCACGCGATCAGCTCCGTCACGAGGCCGGGAAACAACTCTCGTACGAGCGGCTGCTCCTTCTTGCTCACACCGTCGAGTCTCCCAGCCTGATTACTGGGCCGCCATCAAGATACGGATTATGCACGGATCATCCTCGCCCAGCCAGGAGGACAAGACGCCTCGGGAGAGTCCAAGTGAATCCGACCTCAAGCTCTGTGAGACGGTCCGGGCAGGGAACCACTGCGAACGCTCGTGGAAGCCGAGGAGTCCAGCGTGTTGCTCGCCATGATCCTTGTGTACGCAATACCGGTCGTTATCGTGGCGGCATCGCTCTTTGTGATGTCCCGTAGCCCGCGCCGCAAGATCCTCAATTTGGTCTTCACTCTCGCTGCCATGATTCTGGTGCTCGTGATCGCCTGGACATCGGGGCGGGATGCATGGGGGTTCTGGCTCTTCTTCGTTCTTCCAGCCGCGCTCGTCACCGCGATACGGCTGATCGTCGCCATCGTCCTGGCTTCCTCGGACGCCGCAGACGACTTGCCTCAGAGTTGCAATTCGGGTTGCAATACAGAGCCGTCCGAGGGTGTTCAGGACGGATCGCGCACACCCTCTCACCTACGTTGACCGCAGGTTCCTGCGTCAACTCGCTCCCCGGCGTGCAGGGTGACGGCCTCCGGTGCTGTCCAGCGTCCCCGGCGCCGTGCCCGATCGCCTACTGGTTGGCTTGCCAAGCTGTACCCATGCGGAGAGGCGCGGTGCAATGCCGAAGACCGTCCCAGCGAGGATGCCGCCGTGCCCGTCGCGTACCCGGACCGGGCAGGAAGCGACGGGGACGGCGGGGAGTCACAGTGAAGGCGATCAGCACGCTGAACCTTGACGATCTTCTGCTGTGCCACCTCAACGCGAGCGCTCAGGGCGTCGGCGATTCGCTGGCGCGTGGCGTGCTGGTAGATCAGTGCTGGTAGATCAGTGCTGCTCGAACGCTGTCATGGCCTTGAGGTCCGCCGGGCTGGGCCGCGAGCGTGTCCCCAATGTGCCGGTAATCATGGAGATGCGGGCGCTGAAGCCAGGTAGTCCGCCATCAGCCGTACGACCTCCTCGGGACAATCGGTCGTCAGCGCGTGGCCGCAGCCGTCGAGTTCGCGCACCTGCACGGCGGGCATTCGGCGAGCGTACTCCTGAGCCTGCCACACCGGGTTGACGGTGTCCTGGCGGCCCCAGATCACCAAGGTGGGAGTGGTGGTGGACGGCATGGCGGCCAGGGTTTCACGCCAGTCCAGGCCGCGTTCGAGCAGGACCTGGCTCTCCAGGTTGTCGGGGAAGGTGCCGGGTGCCCAGAACGCGTCGACGTCCTGCTCGAGGATCCTGCTTCGGTTGACGTGGATGCGGTCGAGCGCGGCGCGGGAGCTGGACCTGTCGGCGTAGTACCAGTTGTTCCACAGTTCCCCGATGACCGGGTACTTCATGAGTTCATACACCCAGGTATCGCGGGTGGCGGCGCCGGAGGGGGACAGCAGGAGCAGGCGGCTGACGCGTTCGGGGTGGCGCTGGGCGTAGGCCAGCGCCCAGCCTCCGCTCCACGAGAGCCCTCCGAGCGCGGGACGCTCGATGCCCGCCGCGTTCAGGAACACGCCGATCGCCGTGGTCATCCCCCTCAGGTCCCAGGTGAAGTCGCGGTCCTTAAGCCGGGTGAATCCCTGGCCGGGGAGGTCCACGACGTAGACCGTGTGGTCGCGGGCGAGCTCCGGCACCTGACGGCGCCAGCCGTACGTCCATGAAGCCCCGGGCGACAGCAGCACGACGGGGGTGCCGGAGCCCTCCTTGACGTAGTGGAAGCGAGCGAGTGGGGTGTCGAGGAACCGCGCGTTCGCCGGCGGCCGGTAGGCGGCCACCGCTGGGCGGTAGCCGTACGCGCCATAAAGAACGGCGCCGACGGCCAGGGTGAGGATCAGGCTCAGGACCGCGAGCGTGCGAGGTCTCATGGATGCTCTCCGATCTGTGGGATTCCACCAGAAGGAGGCGTCCGAGCCTCACGAGGTTCCTCACGACCTCAGGACTGCCATGCTTTGCGGAAGCTCCGGCGGGCGCGGTGCAGGCGCGATTTGACCGTCCCCTCCGGTACGTGCAGGAGCCGTGCGGCCTCATCCTCCGGCAACCCCTCCAGGTCACGCAGGACCAGCACCGCCCGGTGTTCGGGTGACAGGCGCTCGAGCACGTCGCGGATGTCCACCGCGCTCTCGACGTCCTGCCTCGACGGGAGTTCGGCGAGCTCCACCGCGTGGTGCCGCCGTTTCGCGATCCTGACTGCTTCCCGTACGGCTATCGCCCGAGCCCAGCCGTGGAGCGCCTGCGGATCGCGCAGGCTCCCCAGGTTCCGGAAGATCGCGATCAGCGACTCCTGGACGGCGTCGGGCCCGTTGTCGAGCGCGATGGGCCCGCAGATCCGGCCGAGGTAGGGCGTCAGCTCGCTCAGCAGGTCGTTCATGGCCATCGTGTCGCCGCCCTGCGCGGCGCGCACCAGGTCGGCGCTCATCGACGCACGACCCTCGCCTCGAGCCTGGCCAGCGCCTTCTCTCCCGCGACCCGCACGCCCAGGGGCACCAGCGCCGCCCGGCCGGGGACGCGGATTCCTCCCGTCTGGGCGACCAGGGTTCCTCCCGGTACGGTTGCCGCCGCGACGCCGATGATCAGGAACCTGCTCTGCATCCAGCACCAGCCGGGCCGCAGCTCGACGTCGAACCTCGCACGCATGCCGTACCTGCTTCGCGCCTTGGCCACCAGGCGCTCGCTCCCGTGCCCGGACACGATGGTCAAGCGGCGCATGTCCGGCTCGAAGGTGCCGAACTCCTCTTCCAGGGCGCTCACCACGGACCAGACGTCCTCGAACGGGGCGGGGATGACGCGTTCCGCCATGTACGCCCCGGGGATGGCGGAGGCGAGCACCCGCAGCCTCCGTACCGGGTCCAGATCAGCAACAGGCCAAGTCATATCCATCCAGAGGCGTCGACCGTGGAGAAGGTTCCATGGAACCACCGGCGATTTCCGCTCCTCCTGCCGGGCATGAGAATCTCACTCCCAGCGGCCTTCGTCGCCGCCGTCCTGCTGCTCGACGCGTTCCTTCACCTTTCCTGGCTGGTACGGCCGGCGGCGGACCCGCGAGCGCTCTCCCTGGCGTTGCTCAACTTCGACACGCCCTTCAAGGCGCGCGTCCTCGTTCCCCTGATCGTCGTGCTCACCGTCGCCGCCCTCTCCGTGGTCGCCGTCTCCCGCGGGCGGGGCGGTCGGCTCGCCAAGGCGGTCGCTCTCGCTCTGGGCGGCGGGCTGCTCGCGCGTGCGGAGCTCGGCCTCGCCTGGGCCTTCGGGCTGGGCACGGACACCGGCACCCCGTTCTACTGGCTCAACCTGCTGCTCTACACCCCGTTGTGCGTGGCGCTGGCGTTCGCGACCGGTGCCGTGCTGATGCGGGCCTTCTCCCCGGTGGTTTGAGCCGCGACAGTGTTGCCGGTATGCCGGAGATCGTTGGCCGGCGTGATGGACCGTGAAGAGGAATGGGGGGTTCGCCGAACTAGGGGTGTTCCGAGGTAATCGCCTGAAAGGCCGGCATGCATGACAGCTCCCCCTCAAGATTCGGCGCCTCCCAGCGAGGGCACCGACGCGCAGGTGATAGAGGCGTCGTGGCGTCACCCTGATCGCTTCGGCGCCGTCTTCGATCGCTATTTCGCCTCCATCCACCGCTATGTTCACCTGCGCCTGGGTGAGGCGGCCGCGGATGACCTCGCGGCGGAAACCTTTCTGCGCGCCTTCCGTAGCCGGGACCGTTTTGACCTCACCTGCCCCAGCGCCCGGCCCTGGCTGTACGGCATCGCCTCCAACCTGGTCGCCGAGCACCGTCGCGGTGAGGCGCGCAGGTATCGGGCGCTGGCCAGGAGCGCCGATGCCACGGAGATCGCCAGCCACGACGAGCGCGTGGTGCAGCGGGTCTCCGCTGCGGTCATGCAACCGCGGCTGGCCGCCGGTCTCGCCCGGCTCTCGTCCGGGGACAGGGACGTCCTGCTGCTGGTCGCCTGCGCGCAACTCAGCTACGAGGAGGTGGCCGAGGCTCTCGGCATACCTCAGGGAACGGTGGGATCACGTCTCAACCGCGCCCGCAAGAAGCTCCGCAAGATCATCGGTCCCGCCGGGGAGGCACTGTGATGAACGAACTCGAAGCGATCAAGGCCCACCACGACAGCCTGCCCGGACCCGCGCCCGAGGTGACCGCGCGCGCATGGGTGCTGGTGGCCGAGGAGATCGAGGCCGAGCGGATCGGGAGGCGCCGACGTGGCCGGTTCCCGACCCGCTGGTGGGCGATGAGGGCCGGCGTGGCCGTGGGCCTCGCGACGGCGGTGACCGCGGGACTGGTCGTGGTGCGTGGCGGTCACGACTCCGCTCCGTTCGGGGCCCCTCCGGCCAGCGCCGCCGAGTTGCTCCGGCAGGCGGCCTCGGTCGCGGCGCGGGAGGACGTACGGCCCGGGCCGGGGCAGTTCGTCTACGTCGACCAGAAGAACGTCACGTTCGCCAGCGGTTCCGAGGGCGAGTACACCCAGGACGTGCGCCGAGAGGTATGGATGCCCGCCGGGGATCCCGGCAAGGCCCTGACGCGCTCGACGTACGGTCAGACACACGCCACCAGCGGGCGCCCTGAGCACGTGCAATCCCCCGGAACGGTGGAGTATCAGCGCGCGGGGCAGTGCCCCGAGCACTCCCTGAGCCTGCCGTTCCAGGCCGCCGATCTTCCCGCCGATCCTGATTGGGTTCTGGCGAAGATCCGCCAGGGCGCGGAGACGTTCGTCCGGTCGGACCAGCGCAGACGAGGAGAGACGGACCTCGGCCAGGACGAGATCGACATGCGGGTCGAAAAGGTCGTCGCGAGCTCGTTGCTCGGGCTGGCGCAGGACCCGCTCACCTCCTCCCGGACCAGGGCCACGGTCTTCGGCGCGCTGTCGAAGCTGCCGACCGTGACCATCGTCCCGGACCTCACCGACCCCGCCGGACGACACGGGGTGGGCGCCTCGCTCAAGCTTGAGAACCCCTACGGCTGGGAACGTGGGGAGCTCATCTTCGAGCCGGCCACCTACCGGTTCCTCGGCTACCGGAGCTGGATCGGGCGGCAGGAGGGCGGACAGGTCACGGAGACTCCGGGCGCCAGCACGGCGGTGATGACCGTGAAGGTCGTCGACTCCATGCCGGAGGTTCCGAAGGATGCCGGCAAGCCGATGTTCTGCTGACGGTGTTTTGGGGCAGAAGGTAATGAAGTACAGCACAATTGACGCATGGGACACCCTCGGCAACCCGGTCCGCGGGAATACCCCGGTGTTGTTTCTGCTCTGGTCGTGATCCTGGCAGTGCTTCTGCCGGGCGGCTTCACGTTCAGCGTGTACAAGTACCTCAGCGGCCCCGACCCGAGCACCGCCGCGGCCTCGCCGACCACAGAGCCCACACCCGAGCCCAAGGAGCCGAGCCCCAGCGAGAACGAGCGCCGCCCGGACTCTCCGATCGACGCCGACGCGTACGGCGACTGGAACTTCCGTCTGGGCGGCGTCACGTTCAAGGCCGAGAAGGTGGGCGGCTGGACCTACGGCTCCTGCGCGCCGGTGGACAGGAACGGCGTGCTGGCCAGGAACAAGTGCGAGCGCGTCGTTCAACTGGCCTACAAGGCCTACCGAGGGCATCTCACGGCGGTCCAGGTGATCATGTCCTTCCCCACCGTGAAGGCCGCCAAGGCCACGGCCGTCCACCTGGCGGGCTCCTCCCGGGCGGTGAAGTGGCGCCGGGACAAGATGCTCGACAGGTACGTCTACGGCAAGCAGCGGGTGGCCGTGACCAAGAGGTACGTCCTCCTCACGATCGTCACCGCCGACAGGACGGCCCAGGCGAAGGCCACGCGGTTCCACCACTACCTGCACACGGATCGTTCGAACAGCTTCCTCTTCCGCGACTCGACCGCTTCAGACTGAGCGGTCACGCCGCTCGCGTCTGACTCGTCCGTAAGCTGTGGGTGTGTCCCCCGCTCTGGTCCTGCTCGACGGCGTCCGCTGGCAGGGTGTGCCCGTGGTCGGCGATCGTGCGCAGACCCTGCTGTCCGTGCTGGCCCTGCACGGGCGTGCAGGGGTCAGTGACGAGCGCCTGGTCGAGGAGCTGTGGCCCGATGAGGCGCCGGCCAATCCGACGAAGGCGCTTCAAGTGGTCGTCTCGCGGACCAGGGCGGCGACCGGTGCCGACGTCGTGGTGCGGATCCCGCGTGGTTACCGGCTCGGGCTGGCCGCCGATCAGGTGGACGCGCTGCTGGTCGGCGCGCTGGTGACGGAGGCGCGGGCCGCACTGGGCGAGGACGACGTGGCGCTCGCGCGTCGCCGCGCCGAAGAGGCCATGGGTCTCGTGGCCGGCGGCTCGGACGGTGCCACGGGCGCGCTAGCCGAGCTGAGGGGCATGGCGGCGAAGTGGGCGGCCGAGGCCCGGCGGGTGGCGGCGATCGCGCGGGGCCGGAGCGGCGCTCACGAGGCCGCGCTGCCGCTGCTGGAGGAGGCCGCGGCCGACGGGCCGCGCGACGAGGAACTGCTGGCCTGCCTGCTGCGGAGCGAGGCCGCCGTACGAGGTGCCGCCGCCGCTCTGGAGCGCTACGAACGGTATCGCGCGGGCCTGGTGGCCCGGCTCGGCACCGAACCGGGGCCTGAGCTCGCCCGCGTGTACGCCGAACTCCTCGTCGCGGACCGGCCGGTGCGTGCGGGCATCCTGTTCGACGGCTCCTCGTTGCTCGGCCGCGATGACGACATCCGCGCGGTGCACGCCCTGTTGCGAACCAACCGGGTGGTCTCCGTCATCGGCCCTGGCGGGCTGGGCAAGACGCGGCTGGCCCATGTCGTCGGCAGAGACGTCGCGCAGCCCGTCGCTCACTTCGTCGAGTTCGTCGGCGTGTCCTCGCCCGAGGGCGTGGTGGGCGAGGTGGGCTCGGCACTCGGGGTTCGGGACTCGGTCAGCGGGCGTCGTGTCCTGACCGCCGAGCAGCGCTCGGACGTTCGCGCCCGGATCGCCCAGCATCTCGATCAGGCTCCGGCACTGCTGATCCTGGACAACTGCGAGCACGTGATCGAGGCCGTCGCCGACCTGGTGGCGTTCCTGACCGTGACGACCCGCGACCTGCGGGTGCTCACGACCTCGCGCGCCCCCTTGTCGATCCCCGCCGAACGCGTCTACCCGCTCGGCGAGCTGCCCACGGGCGACGCGGTGGAGTTGTTCCGCCAGCGCGCCACGGCCGCTCGCCCGGGTGTGCGGATCGACGAGGGAGTGGTCGAGGAGATCGTCGCCCGCCTTGACGGGCTGCCGCTCGCGATCGAGCTGGCGGCGGCCAAGGTACGGGCGATGTCGGTGGAGGAGATCGCCCGGCGCCTGGCGGACCGGTTCGCCCTGCTGCGCGGCGGGAACCGTACGGCCCCCGATCGGCACCAGACGCTGCTCGCGGTCATCGAGTGGTCGTGGAATCTGCTGGACGAGCCGGAACGGCTGGCGTTGCGGTGGATGTCGCTGTTCGGCGACGGTTTCACGCTGACCGCGGCCGAGGACGTACTGGGCTCGGACGCCCTGTACGTGGTGAACGCGCTGACCGAGCAGTCGATGCTGAGTGTCCGCGAGACGACGTACGGCCTGCGCTACCGGATGCTGGAGACCGTCAGGGAGTTCGGGCGGATGCGGCTGAAGGAGGCCGGCGAAGAGGCGTCCGCTCGGGCGGCGCAGCGGGCCTGGGCGACGGCGTACACCCTCGAACACGGCTCCAAGCTGTTCGGTCCGGGGCAGTTCGCGGCGGCCGACGCGTTGCACGCGGAAGAGAGCAACCTCGCCGATCTGCTCCGGCAGGCTCTCGGCGAGCCCGATCCCGTCACGATGGCCCAGTTGCTGGCCGGCGTCGGCGCGCTGTGGTCGATCCGCGGCGACCACTCCCGGATTCTCGTTCACCGCGACGCGATCGCCCAGGTGGTCAGCGGCTGGCTGCCGCCGCCGCATCTCTTCGAGGTGGCCAGGGCCGCCATGCTGATCACGCTCATGAACAGCCTGAACTTCACCGACCGCGGCAGCGGTCCGATGCGCGACCTCCTCCGTAGGCTGCCCACCGGTGACGCGACGGATCACCGAATGGCGGCGATGGCCACGGTGCTGCTCGCGTGCGACGCGGACGACGGCGCCGACGTGCGCCGTCGGCTGGAGGAGCTGTCCCGGAGCACCGACCGTTACGTGGTCTGGGCCGCGACGCAGATGAGGGCCCAAGTCCTGGAGAACACGGGAGACGTCACCGGGGCGATCGAGGCCGCCGAGCTCACCCTGACGATGGTCCGCGAGGACGAGGGGCCGTGGTTCGCCGCGATCATGCACGCCATGCTGGCCCACTTGGTCATGCAGCAAGGCGACCGACGGCGGGCGGTCGGACACGCGCGTACCGCCATCCCGGTGCTGAGCCGGATCGGCGCCGCCGACGACGAGGTTCAGCTCCGCGCGCTGCTGCTGATCTCCGCTCTCGCCGACGGCGACCTCGACGCCGCGGAGGCCGAACTCGCCGGGATCATCCGGATCAACGACAACGAGACCGTGCTCGGCGGGGTGGCGATGGCCTCGTTGTGCGCGGCCGAGCTGGCCCTCGCCCGCGGCAGGACGGCCGCCGCGCTCGCGGAATACCGCCTGGCCGTCCAGCGGGCCCACAACCTGCGTCTGCCCGGGGTGCTGCGCGCGGAGGTCACGCCGTGGACGATCATGGCGGAGTCGGTCACTCTGACGGCGTACGCGTACCACGCGCCGCCGGAAGACTCCCGGTACGGCGAGGAACTGTTCTCCACCGTCCGGGACTACGACCTGCTGGCCACGGACAGCCCGGTCCTCGACTATCCGCTGTGCGGCTCGATGCTCTTCGCGCTCGGCGCGTGGGGGGTGCTGCGCGGAGCCATGGCCCCGCGCGACGCGATCGGGTTGCTGGTGCTGGCCGAACGGTTCGCGTACAACACCAGCATGCCCAGCATGGCCTTCGAACGGATCGAACCGCACGCGGAGCGGGCCGCGCCCGGGATGATCGCCGCCCTGCGGGCCGAGTACGGCGATCGGCGCGGCTCCGACCTGCTCGACGAGGCGCGCAGTCTCGTCGAGCGGGTCTCCGGCCGTGACGGGCGCAGGTCACATGTGCCGCTTGTAGCTGCGTACCGACAGCGGCGCGAAGATCGCGATGACGATCAGGCACGCCAGCAGCGTCCAGGCCACCTCTCCGCTGACGAGGCCGCTGTTGGCGAGGTCGCGGGTGGCCGTGACCAGGTGTGAGACCGGGTTGAAGCGGACGAACGCGGCCAGCCAGCCGGGCAGGGTCTCGACGGGGACGAACGCGTTCGACAGGAACGTCAGCGGGAACAGGATCATCATGGAGATGCCCTGCACCGCCTGGGCGCTGCGGGCTATGGTGCCGACCCAGGTGAAAACCCACGCCAGCGACCAGCCCGTGAAGATCGCCAGCAGGATCGCGGCGAGCACGCCGCCCGCTCCACCACCCGGGCGGTAGCCCATCACCAGGCCCATGCCGAAGGTCAGAGTGGCCGCGATCGCGTAGCGCACCAGGTCGGCCACCATAGGGCCGGCGAGCGGCGCGATCCGGGCGATCGGCAACGACTTGAACCGGTCGAAGACGCCCTTCTCCATGTCCTCGCGCAGTTGCGTGCCCGTGGCCATGCACGTCGTCAGCACGGTCTGGGCGAGGATGCCGGGGATCATAAGGGGGAGGTAGCTCTCCACGTCACCGGCGATGGCGCCGCCGAAGATGAAGGCGAACATCGCGGTGAACAGGATGGGCTGCAGCGTCACGTCGAAGAACTGCTCCGGGTTGCGGCGCATCTTCTTGAGCGCCCGCCATGCCATCGTCAGGGTCTGACCGATCGTCTCCCCCATGGAGACGCGCCGCCGGGCGGCCTCCACACGGTCGGCGGCCCGTACGGCCTCGCGGGCGGGTGCGATCACGGTGCTCATCGGTTCTCCTTCGTGCCGGCCCCATCGGACCCATTCGTCTCGTGACCGGTGAGGGCGAGGAACACCTCGTCCAGGCTGGGCTTGGCCACGCTCACCGAGGAGATCGACACCCCGGCGGTGCGCAGCGCGATCAGTACGTCCGCGGCCAGGTCGGCCTGGTCGAGGGCGACGTTGAGGCGGCCCTGCTCCGGGCTGAGTACTGGGTCGTCGCCGAGGACGCGCCGTACGACCTCCACAGCGGCGGGTACCTCGCCCGGGTCGGCGAGCAGCAGCTGGAGTGTGGAGTTGCCGACCTCGGTCTTCAGCTCGTCGGGCGTGCCCTCGGCGACTTTGCGGCCGTGGTCGATGACGGCGACACGATCGGCGAGCTGATCGGCCTCGTCCAGATATTGCGTGGTCAGCAGCACCGTGCAGCCGTCGGCGACCAGACCGCGGATGGTGTCCCACATCTGGCCGCGGGTGCGCGGATCGAGACCGGTGGTCGGCTCGTCGAGGAAGATCAGCGGTGGCCTGGTGATCAGGCTGGCCGCCAGGTCGAGGCGCCGGCGCATGCCTCCGGAGAAGTGCGCGATCGCCTTGTCGGCGGCCTCTTCCAGGCCGAACTGGCCCAGCAGTTCGGTGGCGATGCGCCGGGCGCGCGGCGCGGCGATGCCCTGCAGGCGGCCGAAGAGCCAGAGGTTCTCGCGGGCCGTCAGGTTCTCGTCGACCGACGCGTATTGTCCGGTGACGCCGACCAACTGGCGGATCATGTGCGGGTTGCCGGCCACGTCGACCCCGAAGATCTCGGCGCGGCCCGCGTCGATCGTCAGCAGGGTGGCCAGCATCCGTATCGTGGTGGTCTTGCCGGCGCCGTTCGGGCCGAGGACTCCGAAGATCTCACCGGGGCGTACCTCCAGGTCGATCCCGTCGACGGCGCGGTGCTCGCCGAACGTCTTCACCAGCCCTTGCGCGCGTACGGCCAGATCGGCGCCCCCGCCGAGGACGGGGCGGCCCTCGGTACGTCCGAGTTCTGTGATGCTCATGGCTTCACTTTCGGCGGTGCCGGTTTCACGGTGCCCTCGACCGGGTTTCACCGGTTGCCGCGAGCGAACCGGACCCTGCCGATCGGGGACGTCCACTCGTGATCGTTGCCGTTGTCACGTGTGGTGTAAGTGAGGCGCAAGTGACGATCAAGGGTTGATCCATATGTTCCTCTTGTCAGGAAAAATGCTTTCGCCCATAACCCAAGATGCACCTGGAGAATCGACGTGAAGAGCATCAAGAGAATCGCCCTTGTCTGCGCCGTCTCTGCCTCCCTGGTCGCAATCATGGGCGGCGCCGCCAACGCCTCGACGGCCGAGGACGCCGGCTCGACGTACGTGGCCTACGAGGGGCCGGGCTTCACCGGCCAAACTCAGGTCATCGACAAGTGCGGCGTGACCAACCTCCGCTACCGCGGGTCGTACAAGTGGTACGGCTCCGGCCAGGCCGGCCGGATGCACAACCAGATCAACACCAGAGGGCCGGTGCACTTCACGCTGCCCGCCATGGGCAACGCGAAGCAGGGGACGGGCGTCGGTTGGAAGAGCATCTTCGTGGAGTGCTGACGCCCACAGCCGGTGCCCGCCCCGGCCGGTGTCGTGCAGGCGCCGTCGGGACTACTGGAAGCGTTCGAGCGTGAGGAGCGGCTCGGAGAATACGGGCGCCGGTGCGTCGGGATCGGCGGCGACGGCCTGCTCCAGGCGGCGGAAGCCGGACTCCAGCTCGTCGGGACTGAGCTGGGCGAAGAACGAGAGGGTGCGCAGGCGCAGCCGTTCGAGCATGTCAGCGCGAGTGCCGACGGACGGCTCGGTGACTGTGCCGAAGCCGGCAACGCGCCAGCCGGCCGACGTGAACATCGCGATGACCTCGTGCAGCGGCTGAAACAGCGAGGCGTCCGCCTCGAAGCCGCGGGGGAAGTGCTCCAGCCACCACGGCCTGGGATGGTGGTCGCTGAAATTCGCGCGCAACAGTAGCCGCCCAGTGGGCTTAAGCACCCTGGCCAGCTCTCGGACCGCCTGCGGCTTGTCCTGGACGTGGTGCCAGGACAGGAACATGAGAGCGTAGTCGGCGCTGCCGGACGGCACGGGTATGTCCTCGGCGGAGCCTGCCAGATAGCGCACCCCGGGATGCCGGGACTGCGCCTGCGCCACTTCGCGCATGCGGACCGACGGCTCGACGCCGGTCACCGGCCCGAATGTTCGCGCCAGCGCGGGGGTGTACCTGCCGGTCCCCGAGCCGACGTCCAGCCCCGTCAGCGGACGCCGCTCGGGCAGCACCGCTTCGAAGGCGCTGATCCATGTCCGCAGCTGCTGCTCGGAGAGCGCACGGCCACGCGCGTAGTCCTGGTACTGCTCCGTGTCGTAGTCGATCCGCCTCATCGCAGCTCCCGCATCAGCCGGGCTACGGCGAACCGTCAGCCCGATATATCGACTTGATACATCGGCACGATACGTAGTGTCCCGTCATGCCGCAAGAGGGCATGGGGGCCTGACGTAGCTGCACGGCGGTGGTGGGGATGGAGGGCGCACTAAGGTCATTTCGTGCTGCCTCTCTCGTCTGCGGATCCGGGCCAGATCAGCGCCTTCCGGCTGAGCGGCGTACTCGGCCGGGGCGGGCAGGGGTCGGTGTATTCAGGGGAGGACGCCGCCGGGGCGAAAGAGAGGCGAGGGGGTACGGTTCGGCAGCGGGCTGGAACGGCTGGCGGGTGACCACCTTGACCGCGCTGGCCGCCGTCCACGGGGCCGGGATCGTGCACCGGGACTTCAAGCCGAGCAACGTGATCATGGGACCCGAGGGGCCTGTCGTGATCGACTTCGGGATCGCCCGGGCGCTGGATCAGACCGCCACCAGCAGTGTGATGGGGACACCCGCGTTCATGGCGCCCGAGCAGTTCGCGGGCGGGGTGGTCGGGCCGGCGGTGGACCTGTTCAGCTGGGCCAGCACGATGGTGTTCGCGGCTACCGGGGAGCAGGCGTTCAAAGGGGACACGATGCCCGCCCTGATGCACGCCATCCTGACCACCGAGCCGGATCTGTCCGAGGTGCCGGAGGGGTTGCGGCCGCTGCTCGCGCGCTGCCTGGCCAAGAACCCGGAGGCACGGCCCAGCGCCGAGGAACTACTGGGCCTGCTGACGGGGCAGATGCCGCAGACCGCGCCCGTGCCGGACCGCCCGGCGCGCCTGGCGCGCTGCTGGGCTTCATGCTCGTGCTGCGGGCCGTACAGATCAGAAACGCA
Organism: Nonomuraea sp. NPDC049625; assembly: GCF_040675285.1. NCBI lineage: Bacteria > Bacillati > Actinomycetota > Actinomycetes > Streptosporangiales > Streptosporangiaceae > Nonomuraea > Nonomuraea sp. NPDC049625. The sequence continues at coordinate 23,478 of NZ_JBFAOQ010000016.1, forward strand.
TCAGGCCACTACTGATCGTCCTGCCGACGCACCATCTCGGCGATCCAGGTGGGCGCGAACGGAGACGTGCAGCCCGGGGAGGTCGGGTAGTCCTTGAGCACCTCCAGGCGCTCACCGATGTCGATCGCACGGGCGCGGTGCTCGGCGTGCTCGATCCCGATCTGGGCCAGGCAGTGGTTCATCGCCCACTGCAGGCGATCCGGGGCCTCTTTCATCTCCGCCTCGATGACGTCGAGCAGCCCTGAGAGGTCAAGGACCTCGGGCTTCTTCGCCACCCGTTCGGTGGTCAGCGCCCAGCCGGCACTCGCGACCGCTGGATCCGGATCGGCGGACCAGGCCACGCGCAGCTCTTCGGCGTGCGGGTTCTTCTTCACCACGTAGTTCACGAGCCAGTCGTGCACCTTGGGTGCGCGGGCCTCGCGAACCATGACGTCCAACTCGTCCCGCTCGAACGCCTTCGGCCGACAGATCAGGATCGCCAGCAGTCTCGCCGCGGTGTCATCCGTCTTCCAGAGCCGGCCCGCGAGCTCCTGCTGCGTCTTCAGCCGCTTCGCGAGCGCGCGTAGCTTGCCGAGGTTCACACCGTGATCGTCACCGTGTCTCTCGTTCACCGCGCGTGCCTTCGGGTCCTCGAGTTCGGCCAGCTCGGCCATCACCTCGGCCACCGTCGTCTCGGCCACCTCAGCCTCCTGTGCGTTACGTGCGGGATTCAGCCTACGACGGGTCATCGGCGGACGTTTTGTCCTGGCCGGTATCTCAAATTCCGCCAGGCTGCAACCCGTTGACCCTGGTGTGAACGCCATGTATACATACGCAATACCTGATGGATCCCCAACCCAACGACTCAGCGCCAGGCCCTGACGAGGCGGAGATGTCATGGCAGTGATCAGCAGGCGAGGATTTCTCGCCGGAAGCGTAGCCACGCTGGGGGCAGCTGCCCTGACGGCCTGCGGCAGCCCAGAGACCTTGCCCCTATCGATGCAGGAAATCCGCCCGGGCGAGCGTGGCGGTGGACCGAACCGCGGCGGGGTGCTGTATTTCGGTCTCTCCACCGACCCGGCCAACCTCGACCCCCACCTCACCAGCGGCAGCGCCTCCGACTACCTGCGCCAGCTCGCCTACAACGGGCTGGTCCAGTACAACGGGGCCGGAGAGATCGTCGGTGATCTCGCGAGCGAGTTCGGCTGGGCCGACGAGCTGACCTACAAGGTCAAGCTGCGCCCCGGGGTCGGCTTCCACGACGGGTCCATGATGACCGCCGACGACGTGGTCTTCTCCTTCCGCCGCATGATGGACAAGGCGACCGCGGCGGCGTCCGCGCCGCTGCTCGACCAGGTGGCCTCCGTCGAGGCGCCCGACGCCACCACCGTGGTGTTCCGGTTCAAGCAGCCCGACGTGGCCTTCCCGTTCGCCCTGGCCGCGCCCACCACCAACATCATCTCCAGGAAGTGGATCGAGTCGGGAGCGAACACCAAGACGCAGGTCATGGGCACCGGACCGTTCCGGTTCGTGGAGCGCATCCCGGGGGTGAGCACCACATACGTCCGGTTCGAGAACTACTTCGAGGACGGCCTGCCGTACCTCAACGGGATCGTCTTCCAGCCGATGGGCGACGACTACGCCCGCGTGACGGCGCTGCGCACGGCGACCGTGGACATGATCGACTACGTCCCCGCCACCCACGTCGGCGTCATCTCCGAGAACCCGCGGCTGCGGTTCGTCTCGGACAAGACCTTCGGGTTCGGCTTCGTGGGCTTCGTGACCAGCCGGCGCCCCTTCGACGACGTACGCGTCCGCAAGGCCATCGCGATGTCGATCAACAGGCAGTCCGTCCTGGACACCGCGCTGCTGGGGCACGGCAAGCCGATGGACGGCGCCCTGATGTCGGAGACCTTCGCCCCGTACGCGCCCCAGCTCGCCGGCTCCATGCCCTACGACCCGGAACAGGCCCGATTCCTGCTCAAACAGGCCGGGCAGGAGGGCCTGACGCTGCCGGTGGTGACCACCAGCTCGTACTCGGTCATCGCCAGGCCCGCGCAGGCGATGCTGCCCGGCCTGCGCGCAGCGGGACTGAACGTGAACCTCACCCAGCAGGAGTGGCTGACCTTCCGCTCCAGCGTGTCGACCAAGGTCTTCCCCGTCCATTCCTGGGGGACGGCGCCGAAGTTCGGTGATCCCGCCTCGCTCGGCGACTTCATCGGCAGCACCGGCGCCTTCGCCAAGTACCTCGACTTCGCCGACGACAAGATCGACGAGCTGCTGACCCAGGCACGCAGGAGCTCCGACCAGAGCCTGCGCAACGAGATCTACCTGGACGTCGAGAAACGGGCCCTGGAGCTGGTCCCGATGACGTACACGATCCGCCGCGAGCAGGGCGAGGCCCACTACAACCACGTCAAGGGCTACGAGCACCCCCCGAAGGGCGCCTGGACCGCCACGGCCCTGCGCCGGACCTGGATGGAGAAGACGGCGTGAGGCGTTTCCTGGCCAAGCGGTTCGCCCAGGCGATCCTGCAGTTGCTCCTCGTCGGAACCATCGTGTTCTTCCTCGTACGGCTCATCCCCGGCGATCCGGCCCGGGCGGTGCTCGGCGACGCGGCCACCGACGAGCAGGTCGCCGCCACCCGGGCCGCGATGCACCTCGAAGAGCCGTTCTTCAGCCAGTTCGTCGGGTTCTGGACCCGGTTGGTCCAGGGCGACCTCGGCACCTCGCTGATCAGCGGCCGCCCGGTGATGCAGGACCTTCCGTCCCGGATCGGCAACTCGCTGGAGCTCGTCCTCATCGCGCTGGCGATCTCGCTGGTGGTCGGCATCGCGCTGGGCCGGATCGCCGCCACGCGCGCCGACAAACCGGCCGACCACGCGCTGGTCGCCGGGTCGATCTTCGGGATCTCGCTGCCCGTGTTCGTGATCGGCACCTTGCTGCTGCTGGTGTTCGCGTTCTTCATCCCGATCCTGCCGCCGCGCCGGTTCGCCTCGCCGTTCGACGATCCGCTCGCCCACCTGCAGATCCTCATCCTGCCCGTGGCCACGTTGACGGCGGCCTCGTGCGCGGTGGTGACGAGGATGACCAGGGCGTCGATGCTGGAGACGCTCAACGCCGACTACGTCCGCACGGCTCGGGCGAAGGGCCTGGTCGAGAAGCACGTCATCAACCGGCACGCGCTGCGTACGGCGCTGCTCGCCGTCGTCTCCGCGACGACGGTCGAGCTGACGACGCTGATCGGGAGCACGGTCCTGGTCGAGACCATCTTCGGGTGGCCGGGGATGAGCTCCCTGCTCATGAACGCCGTGGGACAGCGCGACTATCCCGTCATCCAGGCCGTCGTCCTCGCCGCGGCCACCATCGTCATCCTGGTCAACCTGGTCGGAGACCTGGTCGCCAGGGCACTCGACCCCCGGGCGGAGGATAACTGATCATGGCCACCGTGCTGTCAGGCGCGCCTGCGATCGAGAGCGCCGGCAGGAGGACCTTCCTCCGGCGCATGCTGTCCAACCGCCGGACGTCCGTCGCGGGCGCTTTCCTGCTGCTGATCGCGATCGTCACGCTGTTCGCCAGGCTGATCGCGCCGTACGACTACCGAGACATCGTCGGCAAGCCGTTGACCTCGGCCTCCGTGCTCGGCATCGACGACTTCGGGCGCGACGTCCTGTCGCGCCTGCTGGTCGGGCTCCAGGTGTCGCTCGGGGTGGCGCTGTCGGCGGTGCTGGTGGCGGCGGTCATCGGGGTCGCGCTCGGGCTCGTGGCCGGGTACGTCGGCCGCTGGGCTTCGACGATCATCATGCGCGGGATCGACGTCCTGCTGAGCTTCCCCCCGATCGTGCTGGCCATCGCGGTGGTGGCGATCATGGGCCCGGCCCTGGTGAACGTCGTCCTGGTGATCGGCGTCCTGTACATCCCGAGGTTCACCAGGATCGTCTACACCCAGGTTCTGGCCATCCGGAACCTGGAGTACGTCGAAGCCTCGAAGATCATGGGCGCGCGGCCCGCGGGAATCCTCGTCGGGACGATCCTGCCGAACGTGGCGGCGCCCATCATCGTCCAGCTGAGCCTGTCGGTGAGCTTCGCCATCCAGATGGAGGCCGGGCTGAGCTTCCTCGGCCTCGGCGCGCAGCCGCCGCTGCCCTCGCTCGGGACCATGGTCGGCTCGGGCCGCGACTTCCTGGAGGTCCAGCCGACGCTGCTGCTCTATCCGTCCGTGCTCATCATCCTCGTCGTCCTCGCGCTCAACGTGTTCGGGGACGGCATCCGCGACCTGCTCGACCCGCGGCGCCGTGGCACCAACTGAAAGGACCGCATTCATGACCCTCCCTTCCACCCACAGGCTCGGCGAGCTGTCCTGGACCCAGGTCAAGGAGCTGGCGGAACGGGACCCGATCATCCTGCTGCCGATCGGCGCGGTCGAGCAGCACGGCCCGCACCTGCCGATCCACGAGGACTCCATCGTGGCGGAATGGGTGGCCGACAAGCTGGCGAAGGAGAACGGGTGCTATGTCGCGCCCGCCCTCCACTACGGGCACTCCGGGGTCTTCCGCGGTTTCAACGGCAACCTCTCGCTGAGCCCGGCGACGCTGCGCGCCGTCACGTACGAGATCATCGAGGCTCTGGTGCAGTCCGGCTTCCGTCGCGTGATCATCATCAACAACAACGGCGGCAACGTCGGGCCCGTCATCGACGCCGGCCTCCAGGCACGTCATGACCTGGGCGTTCTCGTCGGCCACCTGTACCCGTGGCAGCTCGGCTACGCGCTCATGCGGGACGTCTACGACGACCCGGCCACGGCGTACGGCCACGGCGCGGAGCCCGAGCACTCCGCGATGCTCGCGATGTTCCCCGACCAGGTCCAGAGCGAGCTGGCCGTCTCGGGCGGCCTGGCGTCGGGCAGCGGCTGGACCCCGACGAGCTACACGGAGGCGGCGATCCCGGGGCACGACGTGCGCGGGACCGTCCTGTGGGACTTCTCCGAGGTGAGCGCGACCGGCTGCACCGGCGACGTGAGTCTCGGCAACGCGAAGACGGGCGAGATCTGGATCGAGCGGGTGATCGGTTTCTGCTCCGCCTACATACAGGAATACGACCGGAACACCTCGAGGGACGCATGACAACCGGCACGAGTCCCGCCGAGCCGATCCTCTCAGTCGAGGGGCTCTCGGTGGACTTCCAGATCGCGGGCACGTGGGTGCCCGCCGTCAAGAACGTCAGCTTCACGGTCGCCAAGGGCGAGGTGGTGGCGCTCGTCGGGGAGTCCGGCTCGGGCAAGTCCGTCAGCTCGATGTCGGTGCTCGGGCTGCTGGCCAAGAACGCGCGCCGTCGCGGCAGCATCCGGTACGGCGACACCGAGCTGCTCGACCTCGGCGAGGAGGCCCTGCGCGACATCCGGGGCAAGCGGATCGCGATGATCTTCCAGGAGCCGATGACCGCGCTGAACCCGGTCTACACCATCGGCGAGCAGATCATCGAGGCGATCCAGTGCCACGAGCGCGTACCGGCCGCCGAGGCCCGCTCACGTACGTTGGAGCTGCTGAGGAAGGTCGGCATCCCGGAGCCGGAGTCGCGGATCGACAGCTACCCGCACCAGCTCTCCGGCGGCCAGCGGCAGCGCGCGATGATCGCGATGGCGATCGCCTGGTCACCCGAGGTCATCATCGCCGACGAGCCGACCACGGCCCTCGACGTCACGGTGCAGGCGGAGATCCTGGAGCTGCTGCGCCGCCTGCAGAAGGACCTCGGCTCGGCGGTCGTGGTCATCACCCATGACATGGGCGTGGTCGCCGACCTGGCCGACCGGGTGGTGGTGATGAAGCAGGGCGAGGTCGTGGAGGAGGCCCCGGTCGCCCGGCTGTTCGCCGAACCCCGGCACGAGTACACCACCAAGCTGCTGTCCGCGGTGCCCCGGCGCGGCCAGGCCGAGCCGGCGCCGTCCGGCGGCGACACGCCGGAGGGCGCCACGCTGCGGGTCGCCGGCCTCCAGGTCGAGTACCCGGGGCGGCTGGGCCGCAAAGGGTTCAAAGCGGTGCACGACATCAGCTTCGAGATCGGGAAGGGGAAGGTCCTCGGCCTGGTGGGCGAGTCGGGCTCGGGCAAGTCCACGATCGGCCGGGCCATCGTCGGGCTGGTCCGCGCCACGTCCGGCACGATCGAGATCTGCGGACGTGACGTGACCGGGCTCGGCGCCAGGGAGCTGCGCGGGTTCCGCAGGAAGTACTCGATGGTCTTCCAGGACCCGGGGTCCTCGCTCGACCCGCGCCGGTCGATCGGCGACTCCATCGCGGCCCCGATGATCATCAACCGGTACGCGGGCCGCACCGCCGTCCACGAGCGGGTGCTGGAGCTGCTCGACCAGGTGGAGCTGCCCAGGAACTGGGCCGGCAGGTTCCCGCACGAGCTGTCGGGCGGCCAGCGGCAGCGCGTCGGGATCGCCCGCGCGCTGGCGCTGGAGCCCGAGCTGCTCATCGCCGACGAGCCCACCTCGGCGCTGGACGTCTCCGTGCAGGCCACGGTGCTGCGGTTGTTCCAGGAGCTGCAGGACAGGCTCGGTTTCTCCTGTCTGTTCATCAGCCACGACCTGGGCGTGGTCGAGCTGCTCTCGCACGACGTCGCCGTGCTGCAGCAGGGGCGGATGGTCGAACACGGCCCGGCCCGCGAGGTGCTGAACGATCCCCGGACGGATTACACCAGGAGGCTGGTCGCGGCGGCGCCGGTGCCCGACCCCGCTGAGCAGGCCGAGCGCCGCGAGCTGTGGCGGGCGATCGCCAGGTGATCACCTCAGGTGGGAGACCACCCGCTCGTCGGGCCGCAGGTGGTTGCGCAGGGTGCGTTCGGCGGTGTCGAAGTCGTGCATGGTCAGGGCCGCGAGCAGGGTGCGGTGCTCGGGGTTGATGACCGCCAGCCGGTCGGGGCGCGCCGCCACGGCGCTGACCCCGATCCGCTGGTGCCGTGGCTGGAGGCTGCTGAACAGGTCGGTCAGCACGGTGTTGCCCGTCGCCCTGACGAACGCGAAGTGGAAGAAGAAGTCCATCTTGGCGTGCTCGGCGATCGCGTCGCGGTCGCCCGCCCTGCACCGCGCCACCATGTCCGGATCCTCCATCAGGTCCAGGTGCGCCGACAGCTCCTGCGGGATGTCGGTCTTCTTGTCGCACAGGATCCGGAAGCCGTGGATCTCGAGCACAAGCCGCATCTCGTACGTCTCGAACAACTCGGCAGCCGTCACGCTGCGCACCTGCGCGCCGCGCCTGGGCAGGAGGTCGATGTACTTCTCGGCCGCCAGGCGGTGGAACGCCTCACGGACGGGAGTGCGCGACACGCCGGCCTCGTCGCAGACCAGCTTCTCCTCAAGGAAGGACCCCTCGGGAAACCGGCCGCCGAGAATCGCCTCGCGCGTCCATCGGTAGGCGCGCTCGCCCGCGGTAGCCGCCGGCGCGATGTCCGGTTCCCAGTTCATGCCACCCCCACGTTCGTGTGTATACACAGCGTATACTAACCGTGAGAAGGAGTATCCGTTGCAGCGGAGATACGCCGCCTGGCTGTCCGGTCCGAGTTTCGCCGCGGCCGAGATCGTGGCCGACCTGGGCTACGGCGCGGTGGTGCTCGATATCGAACACGGCTCTTTCGACCTGGCCGACCTCGAACGCTTCATCCCGTTCCTCCGTGGTCTCGGCCTGGAGGTGCTGGCCAAGGTGCTCGGGCCCGAGCGGGGGCCGATCCAGCAGGCCCTCGACTTCGGCGCCACCGCCGTCGTCGTGCCCCACATCGAGGGCGCCGCGCACGCGGCCGCCGTCTGCGCCTTCGGGAAGTTCCCCCCTCTGGGCGACAGAAGCTTCGCGGGCGGACGAACGGCGCGGTACGGCGGGTTCGACGACGAGTGGATCGTACGCCAAGATCGCGAGACCCGCGTCTACCCGATGATCGAGGACGCGGGCGCCATCGAGCAGATCGACGACATCCTCGCGCTCGACACGGTCGACGGCGTCTTCATCGGCCCCAGCGACCTGTCCATCCGCCGCGGCCGGGGCGCCTACTCCCGCTCGGAGGGGGACTTCGCCGACCTCAAGATCGTGGCGGACGCGGCCCGCGCCGCGGGCAAACCCTGGGTGCTGCCCGCGTGGTCGCCGGAGGAGAAGGCGTTCGCCCTGGAGAACGGCGCCGACCAGCTCGTCCTGACCATGGAGCACGGCGCCATCATGGCCGGTTTCAAGGCCGCGCTCGACCAGACCCACGAACTCACCCACTAGGAGACCCTGCATGCTCGTCACCGTCGGACAGTTCAGCGCCACCACCGACAAGTCCGCCAACCTCGACGCCGCCACGGGGCTGATCGAACAGGCGGCGGCCCAAGGGGCGCGGCTCGTCGTCCTGCCGGAGAACGCCATGTACTCCAACCCGGACGTGACGGCCGACATCGTCCCCGACTCGGAGCCCCTCGACGGGCCCTTCGCGACCGCCATCGGCGCGCTGGCGAAGAAGCACGGCATCGCCGTCGTCGCCGGCATGACCGAGGCGCCGGCCGGGGAGCGCGGCAAGCCCAGCAACACCGTGCTCGCCGTGGACGCGGGCGGCGACCAGCTCGGCGTCTACCGCAAGGTGCACCTCTACGACGCCTTCGGCTACCGCGAGTCCGACCGGGTGCAGGCGCACGCGCCGGAACCGCTCGTCTTCACCCTGGACGACCTCACTTTCGGCGTCCTGACCTGCTACGACCTCCGTTTCCCGGAGATGGCCCGGTTCCTGGTCGACGCCGGGGCCGAGGCCTTCGTCGTACCCGCCGCGTGGGTCGCCGGGCCCGCCAAGGAGGACCACTGGATCACGTTGGTCCGCGCCCGCGCGATCGAGAACACCGCGTACGTCCTGGCCAGCGGCCAGACCGGCCCCGTCTGCACCGGGCAGAGCGCGGTCGTGGACCCGATGGGCACGGTGGTGGCGTCGGCGGGCGAGGCGCCGGGAGTGGCGTCGGCCGTCATCGGCGCTGAGCGGCTGCGCGCCGTACGCGCCAAGAACCCGAGCCTGGCCAACCGCCGCTTCAAGGTGCTCCCCGCCTGAGCCGGGCTCAGTGGATCGGACCAGGGAAGAGACGTCACGCGGTTTCGGCGCCACAGCCGTGCGCCGAACCGCTGTGTCAGGAGTCGCGTCGCAGCGACGACAGCCCCCACAGCTCGGCGATCCGTCCGTCGCGCACGCGGAAGATCTCCAGCATGGTCGGTGGTTGCCGCCCGGGAATGCCGTGCACGCTCGTACGGACGGCGGCCGTGTCCCCTTCGACGACCATGTCCTCGACGACGACCCGGGCATCCGGGAAGGTCTCGTGGAACCGTTGCCACGACCGGGTGACGCTCTCGGGGCCGGTCGTGTCCAGAGGGTGGCTGTAGAAGTCCGCGGTGAAGATCTCCGCCGTGGCGGCGTGGTCGTGGGCGTTGAACGCCGCGTACATGCGCCGGGCAGCGGCCCGCACGTCTTCGGTCATCGGCTCTCCTGCTCGATCATGTTCGCGCGGATGCGGCGTAGAACGCCCAGCACGATCTCCTGCTGTTGCGGAGTGACGCCGTCGAGAAGCCGTTCCTGGTACGCCTGGTGCGATCGCTCCAGATCGGCCGCGACGCGCTCGCCGGCGGAGGTCAGCGCGGACAGGGTGTAGCGGTTGTCCGCCGGGTCCAGGCGGCGACCGACCAGCCCTTCGGCCTCGAACTCCTTGACCAGCCGGGTGACGCTCGCACCGTCGATGCCCAGGGTCCGGCGCAGGTCGCTGTGGCTGGTCTCGCCGTCACGCCACAGCCGGACGAGCAGCTGTACGCGGTGGGGGCTCATGCCCACGTGCCGGGCGAATGCCTGCCGCAGCTCGGCGCAGGCCCCTCCGAGCTCACGGAAGAACGTGTCCTCCGACGTCTCTTCATGCACTATCTCTTTATAGCCTCAACTCTTGATGTTATCAAGAGAAAGCTTGGACTTCGGACGGCGCTGCGTAACCGGCTGTTCTACGGATGGTGAGGGGGCGGCTTTACGCATGATTCGGACGACCGGTATGGTGCTTTTGTCAAGATCTATTTACCTTCATGAGGTTGAAGCATGACTCGCAAGAAGCTCGTATCCGTTCTCCTCGGCTCCGCCGCCACGGCCGCTCTGCTGCTGTCCTCGGCACCGGCAAGCGCGGCCTCCACCGCGACCAAGGCTGGTGCGGCGTCGGCCCGAGCCGGGATCGAGCGCGACAGCGTCAGTTGCTCCAAGCCCAGGGGCAAGTGGGCCAACTACTCCTGGGGTGAGGGCAACACGACCGCGACCATCTACTTCAACAACCACTGCAGCCACAAGGTCAGTGTCAAGATCATGTTCGTCAGGAAGGGCTCGGTCGGTGACAAGGCCGCCAAGTACCGCTGCATGACCGTCAACGCCCACACCAAGGGCAAGAAGAAGTTCTACGCCGCCGCCTACAAGCCGTACTCCGTGAGCCGGGTCGCGCGCTGCAGCTGAGCCGGAGGCGCGTCTAGCGCTTGCACGTCGAAGGCCACTTCCTGAGATCAGGAAGTGGCCTTCATCCGTCTGTCGGAACTACTACCTACGCATCAGCAGACGGCCTTGGCGGAACCGCTCGCCTTCTTGGGGCTCACGCAGCATTCGTCCCACTTCGACGAACCCTGCCGCGCGCGCCAATTCGGCGAGGTCGTCGATCGGCCAGCGGTAGGCGAGCGTGACCTTGTGATCGAACGACACCAGCGGCCCGCCGTCGGATTCGAAGAAGCCGAGCAGGAGGTGGCCGCCCGGGGCCAGCACCCGGTGGAACTCGGCGAAGTACGGCGGCAACTCCTGCGGCGGAATGTGGATGACGGAGTACCAGGACAGGATGCCGCCCAGCTCCCCGTCAGCCAGGTCGAGGGCGTCCATCGAACCAACCTCGAAACGCAGGTCAGGGTGGGCCTCACGGGCAAGGTTGATCATCACTGGGGACAGGTCGATGCCGAAGGCGTCCAGCCCCAAGTCCCGGAGGTGCGCCGTCATGTGCCCGGGGCCGCATCCGACCTCGGCGACCGAGGTCCCGGCACCGCCGGTTCGCACGAGCTCCGCGAACGGGGCGAGCGCCGCGCGGTCCAGGGGCTGGCGGTCGAGCGCATCATGGAAAAGCTCGGCGTACAGGACGGCGACGGCGTCGTAGGCCTCCGCCGTCGTGGTCAGATAGGAGGGGGTTTCGGTCACGGTGGATGACTCTAGACCCCTGACCGGCGCCGTCGTACGCACCCGATCCTCGGCACCCCGACCGGCCCGGATCAGCGAGGTGCGGCTTGCGGGGTGTCCCAGTCGAGAGGGACGCCGAAGGCCTCGTGGAGGCCGGTGCGGCCCGCGTCGGTGAGCTGGACGACCCGGCGGGCCCGGCCGCGGCGCAGCCAGTCCAGCGCGAACAACCGGGTCGCGATGGCCGCGCCGAGCGCGCCCGCAAGATGGTGGCGGCCCTCGCCCCAGTCGACGCAGTAGCGGATCGCCGGTCGCCGCCGGGAGAACTCCTCGACGTCGATCCCGAACTCCCCCAGCCTGCCGAGGCCCGCCGGGGTGATCCGGTAGCCGTTCGCGGCGGTGGCGAGCACGCCGCCGTCCACCAGCGCGGCCAGCAGCACCACCCCGAGCCGCCCGGCGAGGTGGTCGTAGCAGAGCCGGGCGCGCAGCAGCGCCTGGTTGCGGACGTCCTCCCGCAGCGACGTGACCGGCAGCGGCCGGGCGATCCTGGCCAGCTCCTCCAGCGCCCGCGCCACGTCGGTGCTGGCCAGGCGGTAATAGCGGTGCCGGCCGTCGTGCTCGACGGTGAGCAGCTTGGCCTCGCGCAGCTTGGTCAGGTGGCCGCTGATCGTGGACATGCTCACCCCGGCCTCGGCGGCCAGCGCGCTGGCGGGCAGCACGCCGCCGTCGGCGAGGGCGCGCAGCACCTTGGTCCGGGTCGGATCGCCGATGGCCGCCGCGACGTGCGCGATGTCGGCCTCCGTGGCGGTCTTCCACATGGGGCCAGTCTAGGACGACGACAGTTCGGCGTTCACCGTAGTAGTTCCGTTCCAGACTGAAGGCATGACCCCTACAACGAGAGAGCCGACCGCGTCCCTCTCGCGGACCGCGGGCTGGTCACCGCTGATCGCGCTCTGTCTCGGATATTTCCTGGTCATCCTGGACGTCACCGTGGTCAGCGTGGCGATCCCGGTGATCGGCGCCAGGTTGCCCGCCGGGCTGACCGAGCTGCAGTGGGTCGTCGACGGCTACACGCTGGCGTTCGCCGGGCTGCTGCTGTTCTGTGGCGGGCTCAACGACCGGCTCGGCGGGAAGCCGGTTTTCCTGGCCGGGCTGGCGGTGTTCACCCTGGCCTCGGCCTGGTGCGGGCTGGCGACGTCGGCCGGTGCGCTGATCGGGGCCCGGCTGGTGCAGGGCGCCGGTGCCGCGGCCATGGTGCCGGCCTCGCTGGCGCTGCTGCGTGACGCGTACCCGGAGCGGGAGGCGCGGGCGCGGGCGTTCGGCGTGTGGGGCATGGTCGCGGGGATCGCCGCCTGCACGGGGCCGGTGCTCGGCGGCGTGCTGGTGTCCGCGATCGGCTGGCGGGCGGTGTTCTTCGTGAACATCCCGTTCGGCCTGCTCGGCGTCCTGCTCACCGTACGGCACGTCCCCGGCCGGGCAGGGCGGGGCATGGGGCGCAGGGGGCTGGACGTGCCGGCGCAGGTGGCCGGGGCGTTGTGCCTGGCCGGGCTGACCGCGGCGTTGATCGAGGCCGGCGCGAGCGGCTGGACCTCGCCGGTGGTGCTGGGCGGGCTTGCTCTGTTCGTGCTCGCGCTGCCGGCGTTCCTGCTGCTCGAACGCCGGGCGAGCGCGCCGATGCTGCCGCTGGAGCTGTTCGCGAGCCGCCGCTTCTCCGCCTCGGCCGCCATCGGCGTGCTGCTCAACCTCGGCTTCTACGGCCTGCTGTTCGTCGTGCCGCTGTACTTCCAGCAGGTACGCCACCTCGACGCGATGGCGACCGGGCTGGCGATGCTGCCGATGGCCCTGATGCCGCCGATCGCCTCGCCGCTGAGCGGCTGGGTCGCCGCGCGCACCGGGCCGCGCCCGCCGATGGCGTACGGGCTGGTCATCGGCGGCATCGGGCTGCTGAGCTGGCTGCCGGCCGACGCCGGCACGAGCTACTGGGCGCTGGTCGTACCGCTGATGCTCACCGGCTTCGGGACCGGTTTCACGATGCCGGCCGCCACCGCGGCGATCATGGAGGCGGCGCCGCCCGAGCTCGGCGGGGCGGCCTCCGCGGTGTTCAACGCCGCCCGTCAGACCGGCAGCGCGATCGGGGTGGCGCTGGTCGGCACGCTGGTCGCGGGCGGCGGTCTCGTGGCGGGCCTGCACGCCGACGTCACCGTCGGCGGCCTCGGTTTCCTGATCGCCGCCGCGCTGGCCGTCTTCGCCCTCCGCCCCGCACATTGATCCGGGCGTCAGTGCCGGAGCAGCGTCAGGTCCGACTCGGTGTCGGTGACGGCGAGCCGGGCCTGGCCGCCGACCGGGAAGGTGGCCAGGGGGTTGGTGTGGCCGACGTCGATGTTGGCCAGGACGGGGACGCGGCTCAGCACCGGTTGGGTGGCGATGATCTGTTCCAGCAGCGGCCGGGACATGCGGCTGGCCTGCTGGAACCGTCCGACGGCCAGTCCTCGGATCTTCGGGGCGTCGGGAAGCTGCAGCAGTGAGGTCAGGTCACGGGCGAACTTCGCCGGGTGCGACTCGAAGTCGTCCTCGACGATCAGGATCGCGCCGTCGAGGGATGGCATGTACGGGGTGCCCGCCAGCAGGTTCAGTGTGCACAGATTGCCGCCGACGATGCGTCCCTCGGCGGTGCCGGGCCGCAGCGGCCACCATCCCTCGTTGGGGATCGGTTCGCGCTTGTCCTGGTCGAGGAACCAGAGATCGTCGGTCCACCGCGCCGCCGGGGTCAGCGCGACCGGAGCGGTGTCGAACATGACCGAGGTGAACCAGCGCAGCGTCTCCTCGAAGTGATCCCGCATCCCGAACGTCGACCAGTGCGGACCGGAGTAGGTGACCAGCCCGGTGCGGGCGAGGATGGCGTTCTGCAGGGCGGTGATGTCGGAGTAGCCGCACAAGATCTTCGGGTTGGCGCGGATCAGCTCCCAGTCCAGGTACGGCAGGAGTTCGTTGCAGTTGTAGCCGCCGATGACCGTCAGGATCGCCGCCACCGACGGGTCCGCGAAGGCCTCGTGCAGATCGGCGACCCGCGAGGCGACGCTGGACGAGTCGAACGCGTCCCGCTCATCGACATGGGCGCCGTAGGAGAGCGTCAGGCCGAGCTCGGCGAACCGGGACCTGATGAGGTCGGTGTGGTCGTGCTCCATGACCATCGCGCGGGACATGGCCGGGGCCACCACTCGTACGACGTCGCCTGCGTTCAGCTTGGGAGGAGAGATCACATCCATACGACCGAAGCCTAACGCCGAGTTCGGCGTCGGGAACAATGGAATAGACCGCTCCATTGTTCCTCGACGCCGATATCGTCCACCGTCACCGAGCAGGCGCGAACGATTCTCACCTGGCGCCGGCCGCGGTCTCAGCGGAAGGACCCCTCACTCCGCCGAGGTGTCTTCCGACCACTCCGGGGTCTCGGTGGCGGAGTTGTCGGTCCAGGTGCCATCGTTCTTGTGATTGTCCTGGTGCTCGTGGTGGCGGTGCTCGCGCCGGCGCTCGTGCCTGTTGAGGTTGCGGTTGCGGTTCTCCACGTCGACGAAGACGCGCTCGCGCCCCTGCCGGATGAACCGAGGAATGAAGACGGGCTTCTCGTGGCTGACGACCCTCGGCGCGGCCTGCTGCACCACGCGGGTCACCTTACGCGGTGCCGGCGGGCCGCCGGCCGCGCTCGCGGAGGCCACCCCCTGGCCCAGTGGAAGGAGCATGACACCGGCGACCGCGCCGGTGATAGCTAGTGCTGCGAGCCGCCCTTGCGTCCGCCGACTGTTGGTGTTCACGTGTCTCGTTTCCGTTCATGGATAGATCGGTCCGGAACCTGGCATCCGCCGTTTCAGCGGACACTCAGATGGAACCGGACATACCCATACAGATATTCTCAGTTACCTCGTTAATCGCAAATAGCACGTCAAAGCCCAAGCGTCATATGTAATCACGATTTTTGTGTTTGAGCGCATCCGCCACAGCAGCCCCGAGCGATCTACCGATCGTTGCCGAAGAAACGGATGAAAGTTTCCCTCCGACCGGTTCCCCGAGTTACCGAGCCCCAGGTCGGCGGGGATCCGGAATCGAGGGGAGCCGGGCTCGTTGACTAATCGCTCCCCGCCGAGGACCGTCGGCTCGACCACCTCTCGGAGAATGGGAAAACACCAGTGCGACATGTCAGCTCTTTCCGCCGACGGTGGAAACTGTCGGCCGCGGCCGTCGCCGCGCTGTTGACGGCCGGTGTTGGTTTGGCCGGAACGCACGTCGCGTCGGCCGTCGCAGCCGGTTGCCAGGTCACCTACACGGTGACCAACCAGTGGCCCGGCGGCTTCGGCGCAAATGTTAGCGTTAACAATCTGGGTGACCCGATCAACGGCTGGAAGCTGACCTGGGCGTTCCCCGCCGGTCAGACCATCACCCAGCTGTGGAACGGCACCTACACCCAGTCCGGCTCCCAGGTCACGGTGTCCAACGTCAGCTACAACGCCGGCATCCCCAGCGGCGGCAGCACCGGCTTCGGGTTCAACGGGGCGTACACCGGCTCCAACCCGGTGCCGTCGAGCTTCGCCCTGAACGGCGTCACCTGCACCGGCGGCGTCTCCACCCCCACCCCCACCCCCACCGTCACGCCGCCGCCGTCGTCGAACCAGCCGTGCGACATCTACGCCGCGGGCGGCACGCCGTGCGTGGCGGCGCACAGCACCACCCGCGCCCTGTACGCCTCCTACAACGGCTCGCTCTACCAGGTACGGCGCTCCTCGGACAACGCCACCCAGAACATCGGCCTGCTCAGCGCGGGCGGGTACGCCAACGCCGCCACGCAGGATTCGTTCTGCGCCGGCACGACCTGCCTCATCACCGTCATCTACGACCAGTCCGGCCGCGGCAACCACCTCACCCAGGCGCCTCCCGGCGGGTTCCCCGGCCCGGCTCCGGGCGGATACGACAACCTCGCGAACGCGACCGCGGCGCCGACCACGGTCAACGGCCACAAGGCGTACGGCGTGTTCGTGGCCCCCGGCACCGGCTACCGCAACAACAACACCAACGGCGTGGCCAGGGGAGACCAGCCGGAAGGCATGTACGCCATCTTCGACGGCACGCACTACAACGGCGGCTGCTGCTTCGACTACGGCAACGCCGAGACCAACAGCCGCGACAACGGCAACGGCACCATGGAGGCCATCTACTTCGGCAACATCAAGGTCTGGGGCTACGGCACGGGCAACGGCCCCTGGGTCATGGCCGACCTGGAGAACGGCCTGTTCTCCGGGGTGAACCCGGGCTACAACGCCAACGACCCGACCGTCAACCACCGCTACCTGACCGCCATCGTGAAAGGCGAGCCGAACCACTGGTCGATCCGGGCCGGCAATGCCCAGTCGGGCAACCTGTCCACCTACTACAACGGGGCACGTCCCAACGTCGCGGGCTACAACCCGATGAAGAAGGAAGGGGCCATCATCCTCGGCATCGGCGGAGACAACAGCCACGGCTCCGCCGGCACCTTCTACGAAGGCGTGATGACCTCCGGCTATCCGACGGACGCCACCGAGAACGCGGTGCAGGCCAACATCGTCGCCGCCGGCTACAGGTGAACCCGCCGCCGCCCCCGGCCCACGCCGGGGGCGGCAAAGCCCGGGAAAGCGGGGCTTTCGACTCAACTGCCGTATGGCTACTATCAGGCACCAATCGCCTAGTTGGGTGATTGTCACCGATTGGTGAGGAGAGTGTCCTCCACGTGGCTGGATGGGGCAGGGCCGGGCGACGGCGGACGGAGACCGTGGGCGACGGGAGCGCGTCGTCCCAGCCGCGACGGCTGGCCGGTGCCCGCCGGCTGCCCCTGCGTACGGTGCTGCTCATCATCGTGTTCGTGCCGAGCCTGACCTTCACCCCGCTGCTGGCCTCGGGCATGTTCCAGCTGTCCTCCCAGTGGCGGGCCGAGAAGGCCCAGATGGATCTGGCCACCAAGACCGTCGGCGCTCCCGCGTCCGACCTGTTCTTCAGCCTCGACAAGGAACGGCTGCTCACCGCGGAGACGCAGGCCGACCCCGGTGGCGCCGCGGCGGGCAAGCTCGCCAAGCAGCGCGCGGTGACCGACCAGGCCGTGAGCGCCTTCCGTCCCCTGACGGCCCTGGACACCGCCAAGGGGCCGGAGGGGCTCGGCGACGCCATCTCCCGTACCGACCGCAGCCTCAACCTCCTCGACGAGCAGCGCCGGGCGGTGGACGCCGGTTGGGCCAGCCCGCAGAAGGCGTTCGACTACTACAGCGGGGTCATCGAGTCGGACCTGCGCGTGCTGACCGTCCTCAGCCACACCGACGAGGGCGAGGTGAACAGCAGCGCGCAGACCCTGGTCGACCTGTTCTGGGTCGTCAACCTGATCGGCCGCGAGGACGCCGTCCTGGCCCGCGGCTGGAAGTCGGGGCACCTGACGAGGGACGAGTACGGCCTCGTCACCGACGCCGCCGGCACCAGGAAGCACCTCATGCGCTCCCAGGTGATCCCGAGCCTCATCGGCGACGAGAAGCGGTACGAGACGCTGATCACCGGCAAGGCGTGGACGGCCATGACCGCGCTGGAGGAGCGGCTGACCCCCTCGGGCGGCAACCAGGTGACCCTGCGCGGGGACAGCACCGAATGGCGCTCCTCGGTGGACACGGTCACCGAGCAGGTGACGCAGCTCCTGCGGCTCCGGCTCGCCGACGTCAGCAAGGTCGGCTACGACCACGCCGGCATGCTCTTCGTCATCTTCATCAGCGTCACCAGCGTGGGCCTGCTCGCCCTGGGCCTGGTGATCTTCACCAGCTGGCGTCTCACCTCCATTCTTCGCCGGCGCATCCTCCACCTCCGTGAGGACGCCCAGGAGCTCCAGGAGCGGCTGCCCAAGGTGGTCGCCCGGCTGGAGCGCGGCGAGGACGTCGACGTGGACGCGGAAATCCACATGCTCAAGCCCACCCCCGACGAGCTCGGCGAGCTGGGGCATGCCCTCAACCTGGCCAGCCGCAGCGCGGTCTTCACCGCCGTGCGGCAGGCCGAACAGCACCGCGGCTTCCAGCGCATGCTCCAGCGCATCGCCCGCCGTACCCAGATCCTCATCGGCCTGCAGCTGAAGAAGCTCGACGAGCTGGAACGCAAGCACGAGGACCCCGAGGTGCTGGAGGGCCTGTTCGACCTGGACCACCTCACCGCCCGGCTGCGCCGCTACGAGGAGAACCTGGTGATCCTCGGCGGCGGGCAGCCGCAGCGCCGCTGGCGCAAGCCGGTGCACCTGCTCGACGTGCTGCGCGCCGCGCAGGGCGAGGTCCAGGACTACCGGCGGATCTCGATCGACGTCGAGGGCGAGTCCTGGGTGAGCGAGCGCGCGGTGGGACCGCTCGTCCACGTCCTGGCGGAGCTCATGGAGAACGCCACCACCTTCTCCAAGCCGATGACCCCCGTCGAGGTGCGGGCCGCACCGGTCAGCCGGGGCGTCGCCGTGGAGATCGAGGACCGAGGCCTGGGCATGGAGGCCGAGCAGTACGCCGCCGCCAACGCCCTGATGAAGTCGCCGCCGCAGCTCGACGTGATGACCCACGCCGACGACGTCCGGCTCGGCCTGTACGTGGTCGCCCGGCTCGCCGCGAGCCTGGGCCTCCAGGTGGAGCTGCGGTCGTCGGCCTTCGGCGGCACCCGGGTCATCGTGCTGCTCCCGGAAGCGCTGGTGGTGGACCGTCCGCGGGCGGTGCCCGAGGAGACCGGCCCGGCCCCGGCCCCGGCCCCGGCGCCGGCCCCGGAGGCGGCCCGTCCGGAGCCTCGCCCGCAGGAGGAACCGGCGGACGGGCAGTTGCCGACCCGCTCCAGGGGACGCGCGATGGCGTACGTGACAGCGCCCACCGGAATCCCGGACGACGCGCTCCCACCGTCCGCCCGCCGGCCGCTGCCCCAGCGGGTGCGCCAGGCCAGCCTGGTCACCGAGCTCAAGGTCCCGGCGAACGGGGACGAACAGACCGAGCAGGAGGCCTGGGCCCCACGCGAGCAGCCCGGCCGATCCAGTGCGACAATCGGCGCGTTCCAGAGGCAGTCTCGCAGGCGCCGGACCGGTGATGACGCCTTCCAGCCCCGGCCGGACGGACCCCCCGCGCCCGGCTCACCCACGACGGAAGATCGATGATGACGCAGCGAACCACCGCCACCAACGCAGACCTGGACTGGCTTCTGGACGGTCTGGTCGATCAGGTCGCGGGCACCCGGCACGCCATCGTGCTGTCCGACGACGGCCTGGTGATCAGCCGGTCCCGGACCATCGAGCGCTCGGACGCAGAACGCCTCGCCGCGATCGCCACCGGCCAGCAGAGCCTGGCTCGCGGCGTGGGGCAGCTCTTCAGCGGCGGACCGGTGCAGCAGGTCATCATCGAGATGGCCGAGCTGTGGCTGTTCATCACGACCGCCGGCCGCGGCACCCATCTGGCCGTGGTCGCCTCCCAGGAGGTGGACGCCGAGCTGATGAGCGTCGCGATGCACACCCTCGTCCAGCAGGTCGGCCAGAAGCTGGGCACCGACGCGCGTACCCCGCAGGCCGATGACGCGGGGAGACGCGGATGAAGCACTGGACCGAGGGGTTCGACGACGATGACGCCGACGAGTCCCTTGTCCGCCCCTACACGATCACCGGCGGACGGACCGCCCCAGAACGGGACGACCTCACGCTGATCACGCTGGTGACCTCGCTCTCCGGCGTCTCCTCGCAGACCGGACGCGGGCTGCGGCGAATGCAGCCGGAGCACCGCACCATCTTCGCCTTGTGCGAGCGGCCGCTGGCGGTGGCCGAAGTCGCCTCGGCGCTGAACCTCCCGGTGTCAGTGACCAAGATCCTCATTGGCGACCTGATCGAGAACGGTCAGATGCGGGCCCGGCCACCGCTGGCCTTCGCCCAGGCGGGCGGCGGTCTTCCCGATGTGACAATTCTTGAGGCGGTGAGGGATGGCTTACGCAAGCTCTGACCAAGGGGACGACGCTCCCCTGGCGGTGAAGATCCTGATCGCCGGCGGGTTCGGCGTCGGGAAGACGACCATGGTCGGCGCGGTGAGCGAGGTCGCCCCACTGCGTACGGAGGAGTACCTCACCCACGCCAGCGTCGGCGTCGACGATCTGGACGGCGTGAGCGGCAAGTCCACCACCACCGTCGCGCTGGACTTCGGGCGCATCACCATCAACCGCGAGCTGGTGCTCTACCTGTTCGGCACCCCCGGGCAGGAACGCTTCTGGTTCATGTGGAACGACCTGGTGCACGGGGCGATGGGCGCGGTCGTCCTGGTCGACACCCGGCGGCTGGACGTGAGCTTCGCGTCGATCGACTTCTTCGAGAGCCGCGGCATCCCCTTCGTCGTCGGCGTCAACTGCTTCCACGGCGTCAAGGACCGGACGCCCGAGGAGATCCGCAAGGCGCTCGACCTCGACCCGCAGGTGCCGCTGGTGCTCTGCGACGCCCGCGACCGGACGGCGGCCCGCGACGTGCTGCTCGCGCTCATCGACCACCTGCTGGCCGCCCGGCCCCGCACCGCACCGCACCCCGTGGCCTGACGCCTGTCACCTCCCGGCCGGTGCCGGGACCAGCGACGGGCGGCGGTCGATGCGGCGGCGGACCTCGTCGGTGCCGAAGTGGTAGTCGATGCGCCGGGTCGCCTCGGCCCAGTCGTCCATCGACCGAACCGCCGACAGGGCCTCCACCACCACGGGGTCGCTCCACCTTTCCACCGCGCGCTGCCACAGCGTGCCGGCGTCCTCGGTGAGGAGGCTGCCGACGGTGCCCTCGTAGATCGGCATCGCGCGCACCTCGCCGTCCGGCTCCACCTGCAGCAGCGGGAAACCGTAGCGGCGCAGGGCGTTCGGATGCATCATCAGGACCATGTTGTCCGACGTCGCCACCTGCACCTGGCGGGGTGCGAGGGAGCGCAGGCGTTCGACGTGCTCGCCGCTCACCAGCGTGCGCAGCTGGTCGAAGCTCAGCAGCTCGTGATCGGCGAACCCCTGCCGGCTCGCGAGCCCGGACGGCACCGCGGCGGCGAAGGTGAGGAAGCGCAGGTACGGGAAGCGAGGGGCGAGCGTGCGGCAGAACTCCTCCAGCTGGTGGAGGTTGGACCGCAGGACCGCGTAGTCGACCCCGAACTCGACCGGGTCGAGGCCGTTCGCCACCCGCTCCTCCGAGAGGTCGTTCAGCAGGGTCAGCGCGTTCATCGCCCGCTCGAACGAACCGGCCCGCCCGCGGATCCGATCATGCACCTCGGCGTCGGCCCCGTCGACGCTCACGGTGATCCGGGAGAAGACCCGGGTCACCTCCTCGGCCGAGCGGCGGTCGAGCGTCCATCCGCCGGTGTAGACGTTGACGCCCACCCCCGCTTCGCGGAGCCGCCCGGCGACCTCGGTGATGCCTCTGACCAGCAGCGGCTCGCCGCCGGCGAACTCCACCGCCCGCGGGCCGAAGGAGACGATCGCGTCGGCGACCTTGAGCATCTCGTCGTGGTCCAGCTGCCGGGCCGGCCGCCTGCCGGACTCGGAGTAGCAGTGCACGCATCGCAGCGGGCAGGCGTAGGTGACGTCCCAGACGATGTCGCTGGGCCCGTTCGGGGTGCTCATGGCATGGTCCTTTTCTCGTTCGTGCGCCAGTGGCCGACCAGGTCGGCGTACAGGGGGGATCGGGTGAGCAGTTCCTGATGCGTTCCGGCGGTCGTGGTGCCGCCGTCCATCAGCAGGACGCGCCGCGCTCTCATGGCGGAGCTGATGCGATGCGCGATGACGACGAGCGTGCCGTCGCGTCCGGCGAACGCCTCCTCGGCGCGCTGCTCGGCGGCCGGGTCGAGGTGGCAGGTGGCCTCGTCCAGCACGACGGTCCGCGCGGGTGAGGCGTGCACGCGGGCCAGGGCGATGAGCTGCTTCTCCCCGGCGGAGAGCGAGGAGGGCTCCTCGATGACGGCGTCGAGCCCGCCGAGCCGTTCGACCAGCGGCAGGGCTCCCACGGCGGCGGCCGCCGCCCGCAGCCGCGCGTCCGTGTCCGCGCCGAGGTAGGCCAGGTTCTCGCGGACGGTTCCGGCGAAGACGTACGCCTCCTGGGGCACGAGGGCGATCATCGTGCGCAGGCGGTGTTCCGGAGTCTCGTCGAGCGGGAGTCCGCCGAGCAGGATCCGGCCGCCGGTCGGTGGCAGGAGCCCGGTCAGCAGCATCGACAGGGTGGACTTGCCCGCGCCGCTCGGGCCGACCACGGCCAGGTGCTCCCCTTCGGGGATCGTGAGGTCGAGGTCGCGTACGACCGGTGTCGCCTCGGGCGCGTAACCGAAGGTCAGCCGTTCGGCGTCGAGCCGGTGCCCGAGCGGGCCGGGCCCGGTCCCGGTCCGCGGGGAGCCCGCCGGCACGGTGACGGACTCGGCGATCCTGCGCAGCGTGACGGCGAGGGCCACTCCCCACCCGCCGACCGTGCTGATGAGCATGCGCAACGCCGGGTCGAGCCCGGTGGCCAGGTAGGTCACCGCGCCGATGACCTCTCCCGCGCTCAGGTGGCCGCCGTCGACCAGCGGACGGGCGGCGATCAGCAGGACGAGCAGCGGGACGTGGACGCCGAGCGTGACGACCAGCCGCCGGCCGGTGCCCGCCCAGGCCATGGACATGGTGGCCGCCACCTGCGCGGAGACCGCGGCGTCCACCGTCGCGCGGGCCTGGTCGTGGGCTCCGCAGGCGGCGACGTCCCGCAGTCCGGACAGGATCGGGGTGGCCTCGGCCGTGAGCCGCTCGTCGGCCAGGATCAGCGCGCGTTGCCGGCTCGCCAGCGTACGCAGCAGCCAGGCGAACACGGCCAGGGCCAGCACCACCGGTCCCACGGCGATGGCGGCCGCCGGCGGAGAGAGGGCCAGCAGCCCCACCAGCGCGGCGATCAACGACATGCCGAGCTGGCGGCTGCTGCGCAGCAGGGCGGACACCAGGTTCCGCACCGTTTCCACCTGCGCGGTGAGCCGGTTGACGGCGGCGGTGTCGGGCGGTTCGGCGCCGCCGGCCGCGCGGGTCACCGTGGCGGTGACGACGGCCCGTACGAGGTCGTCGCGCAGCGGTTCGACGACCTTGGCCAGGACGGGGAGCGTCAACCGGGTGGCCACCGCCTTGAGCGACATGACGGCGGCCAGCAGCCCGAGCAGGGCGAGTCCGGTCCCCGGCCGCCCCGCCAGGAACCCGCGGTCGATGGCGGCGGCGATGAGCAGCCCGGACAGCAGCGTCGGAGCCGATTCGACGGCGGACAGGGCCAGGGCGACCGCCAGCGGGCGCTTGCGCGGCCGGAGCAGGGCCAGCAGCAGACGCGGCGCGCTGAGCGTGCGCGGCCCCAGGAGCGGGGTCAGCGAAGCACCGGACACGCCTCCTCCTTTCCACTGTTTTCATCGGCGGCGAACAGGGCTCGGTAGGACGGGTCGTTCCAGAGCTCCCGGTGTGTGCCCTGAGCGCTGATCCGGCCGTTCTCGAGCCAGACGACCAGGTCGGCGTGGGCGGCGGTCGTCGCCCGGTGCGCGACGACCAGGCGGGTGCGTCCGCGCATCCCGTCCACGAGGGTGCGGGTCACCTGAGCCTCGGTCGCGGTGTCGAGACTGGAGGTGGCGTCGTCGAGCACGGTCACCCGGGCGCGCCGTACGAGCGCGCGGGCCAGGCCGAGGCGCTGGAGCTCGCCGCCGGACAGCGGCGCGCCCGCGGCCGGGGTGTCGTACCCCTGGGGGAGCCGGCGGATGACGTCGTCGACGCGGGCGGACGCGGCGGCCTCCTGTACGGCGGCAAGGCTGGTCCCGGGCCGCCCGTAGGCGATGGCCGAGGCCAGGTCACCGCCGAGGAGCGCGGGGCGTTCGAAGGCGTAGGCGACGACGTCGCGCAGCGCGTCGGGGGCGAGCTCGGCCAGGGGCCGGCCGTCGAGCAGCACCTGCCCGCGGTCGGGGTCCAGCAGCCTGCCCGCCACCATGGCCAGCGTCGTCTTGCCCGCGCCGGACGGCCCGACGACGGCGGTCAAGCATCCTGCGGGAAGCTCCAGGTCGAGCCCGTCGAGCAGCCGGGCGCCGTCCCGCGTGACGGTGACGCCGCGGAACGACAACGTGCCGGGGCCTTCGGGGGCCGGGCGCGTACCGAGGGTCTGGGTGGGCAGAGCGAGCACCTGCGAGACCCGCCGCGCCGCCGAGCGGGCCTGCGCCACGCTCATCACCGCGTCCACGTGTTCGATGAACGACAGGCCCAGCGTGGCGTACCCGGCCACGGCCAGCAGCTGCCCGGGTTCGAGGCGGCCGGCCACGACGCCGAGGCCCGCCACGGCGAGGACCGCCACCTCCATGAGCGGCAGCACCAGGCCGATCCGCCACCCGCCACGGGCCTGGGCCGTCCACAGGGCGTGCCCGGTCTCGGACAGTTCGGGCAGCGGGGTGAGCACGCGGGCGATCTCGCGGTCGGCGGTGCCGGAGGCCCGCACGGTACGGATGCCCGCCAGGGTGTCGGTGAGCCGCGCCGCCAGCCGGCCCTGCGTCTCCTGGTAGCGGTCGTACAACCCGGACATCCGGGAGACGAACATGAGGATGATCACGAGCGCGACGGGCAGGCCGGCCACGAAAGCGAGCCCGGTGCGCCAGTCGATGAGGAAGAGCGCGGTGATGCCGCCCGCCGCGGTGACGAGCCCGGCGGCGGTGTCCAGCAGGGCCAGCGGGACCTGCCCGGCCCCGGCGGTGTTGCTCACGAGCCGGTTGGCCAGCTCCCCGGTCGGGAACCGGCGGGCCTCCCCGACGCCGAGGCGCAGGATGTGGCCGGTGAACCGCAGGCGCAGCGTGGAGGTCGCCGAGGCGTTGGCCGCGGTGCCCGCGACGTGGCACACCAGATCGGCGAGCGTCATGACGGCCAGGACCAGGGCCAGCCGCGCCGCCGCGGCGAGCACGTCCTCGCCCGCGAGCACCCTGTCCACCGCGGCGGCCAGCAGGGCGGGCATGGCCAGTGTCGCGGCCGAGGCGGCGGCGGTCGCGGCGGCGACCACCGCCAGCGGCCGCCAGGCGCGCCGTGCGAGAGAGGCGAGCAGGCGGTCGCCGTGCTCGTGCGTCACCCGCTCCCCGGCGGTGCCTGCCACGGGATCCGACATCCTTACGCTCCTCTCTCGACGGACCCGGCGGGCCACCGCCGGCGGCGGTGACCCGGGGATTTCACTAGGACAGGCTGAGGGTGATGAAACAGGTCTCATCGCCCTCGCACGTCACGCCGAAGCAGCTCAGCGTGCAGGGGTACAGCCAGGACTCTTCTGCGGCCGGGAGCATGTCCAGGGCCTTGATGTCGATTTCCATCAGACGGTGATCCAGCAGCTGTCGTTCTTGCACGAGATGAAGCACGTGATGACGCAGGGCCACAGCGAGGTCTCCTCGGCGGCCGGCAGCATGTCGAGAGCCTTGATGTCGATTTCCATGGTGTTCTCTCCTTCAGTAGTGGGGATTTTTCGTCAGATGGTGACCCAGCAACTGTCCTTGCAGGTCTTGACCTCGCAGGTGATGAGGCAGGGCCACAGCGCGGCCTCCTCGGCGGCCGGCAGCATGTCCAGGGCCTTGATGTCGATTTCCATCGCGTTCTCCTTTCTTGGGTAGTTGCCGCTCGTTTCGAGACGGCGTGGAGTACCGGCCCGCGTCGACGGGCCGGAGTCTGTGAGCACCCGCTAGGCGGTGACGGGCCTGCCGCTCAGGAAGTCGATGAGCAGGCCGGTGACCAGGTGTCCGTCTCCGGAGGCCAGCGGGTCGTGGTCGGCCACGGGGATCTCCAGGTAGACCGGTGGCACCGGGTGACCGGCCGCCAGCAGCCGGTCGTGCAACCGCCGGGAGTGAGTGACCGGGATGATCGAGTCCTGCAGGCCGTGGATGATCATGATCGGCAGGCGCATCCGGTCCGCCAGCCGGGCCAGGTCGCGCGGGCCGAGCTCGTCGTCCGCCTCCGCGCAGCCGCCGAGCCGATCGAGCAGCGTGCGTACGCGCTGCGCCCCGTCCTGGTACAGCTCCCGCCCGGACAGGAACGGCGCGATGACCGCGGCCCTGGTCCACAGGTCCGGCTCCGCGGCGGCGGCCAGCAGGGCCAGGTAGGCGCCGTAGCTGATGCCGTACAGCATGGGCCGTTGCCGGCCCGGGCCGCGCGCGTCGGCCAGCGTGCGCCCGAGCTGCAGGACGTCCGCCAGGTCGGGGCCGCCCCACGCGCCGTGGATGGCGTCGCGGTGCGCGGCGCCGTAGCCGGTGCTCCCCCGCTGGTTGGGCGCGACCACCGCCATGCCCGCCGCGGCCATCCGCTGGAACAGCGGATCGAACCCGAAGGGCCAGGCGGCTTCCGGGCCGCCGTGCAGCGCCAGGACGACCTGCTCGCTCGTCGCCGGGTCGCCGTACACGATGGCCTCGATCGGCCCGGCCGGGCCCTGGTGGTCCACCGTACGGGCCGGTGCCCAGCCGCCCGCGTGCTCCTCGGCGGCGGCCCGCGCCCGGGGCCGGAGCGGATCGGGCAGGGTGACCACGCCGAGCGGGCGGTCCGGCGTGCTGTGCAGCAGGTGCAGCCCTCCGGTGGTCCAGCGCGCCAGCGGCTGCAACGTCCCGGCCGGCAGCTCGGCCTCGACGGCGGTGTCCGCCACGAGGTCGTGCAGCAGCAGGTCGGAGCGGCTGCGGCGGACGACCGACAGGGCCAGGTGCCGCCCGTCGGGGTCCAGGGTCAGCGGCGCGACGGTGCCCTCGACGCGGTTCAGCCGCTCGGGGAACGCCGTCGGCGCCGGGTCGTCGCGGTGCCGGACGCCGAGCCGGAACGCTCCATCGCGTTGTGCCGCGGTGAGCAGCACGCCGGTGCGCGGCGCGGCCATGAGCAGGTGCTCGCCGTCCGCCAGCCCGTCGAGTGCCGTCAGAAGACCGGTGGCGAGGTCGAGGACGAGCGTGCCGCCGGTGCCCGGCTCGGGGCGGGCCAGCGCGAGCCGCCGGCCGTCCTCGTCGAGCCAGACTCCCCCGCCGACCGCACCGGTCAGCCTGGCGACCTGCTCGGGAGCCTCGGCGCGCCCCGACACGCGCCACACCGTGGTGCGTCCGTCCGCGCCGCTCTCGAACAGCAGGGCGGCGGTGCCCGGCGCGACACCGGCGACCAGCCTGAGCCCTCCGCTGCGCGGGGTGAGCAGCTCGTACTCCTCGGCCGGCGCGCCGTCCGAGCCGGGGACGGCGAGCAGCAACCGCGCCGACCCCTTGCCGTGGCGGCACAGCAGCACGTCGCCGTCCCCGGTCGGGAGCGGGAGCGTCCAGGAGGTCTCGCCTTCGCGGGTGGGTAACAGGCGGGGCCGCGGCGCGGGACCGGTGAGGTCCCACAGCTCCGGCATGAGCTTGTCACGGCCGTACGCGGCCAGGCAGGTGGCATGGCGCCCGTTGCCGGAGAACCGGAAGCTGATCCGCCTGAGTTCCGTGGGCAGGGTGGTGACGGTGCTCATCGCGCGGCCACCTCGTCGGAGACCATCCACGGGCGGGGACCGCCGTGGCGCAGCCGCCACAGGAAGGCGAGCACCCCGGCCAGCCCGGTGTTCCAGCCGAACGTCACCTCAAGGGCGTTCTCGTCGGGCACCACGAGCAGCCCGTCGCGCACGGTGGCGCGCGTCCACAGCACGGCGGCCAGTTCCTCGGCCTGCTCGTGGTAGATCGGATCGTCGGCCAGCTCCGCCAGGTCCAGCAGGAACTGCCCGTCTCCGGCCAGGCCGTGGCAGGCCGCGGTGCCGGAGCGCAGCCGGTGGCCGTGTACCGCCCTGGCGGCGGCCCTGGCCACCTCCAGCGCGTCCCAGTCGCCGGTGACCGTGTGCAGGCGCACCAGGAACGTTCCGATCCCCGAGGATCCGTTGCACCAGTGGGGCATCTTCGCCCCGCCGTGCGGGCCCTCCCCCCACCAGGCCGCCTCACCGTGGTAGTCGACCGCGTCCAGCAGGGTGCGGCCCGCCGCGACGGCGGTCTCCAGGCAGTCCTCGCGCCCGAGCGCGACGCCGGCGGCCAGCAGGTACGCGCCGATCCCGGCGACGCCGTGGGCGAAGCCGTAGTGCACGACGCCCGCCAGCGCGGAGTCGAAGTCCTTGGGGATGGGCCACAGCACCGTGTCGGGGGTGCGCTGCGCGACCTTGAGGAGCTCGTCGGCGCAGTCGCTCGCCCGGTCGCGGAATCTCGTGTCGCCGGTGGCGTTCCACAGGTGCAGCAGCGCCGTCCCGGTCCCGGCCAGGCCGTGGCAGATGTCCGGGTTCGGCCAGCTGACGGGCAGGTCGAGGGCGAGGTCCAGGCCCGCCGAGCGGATGTCGTGGTCGTCGAGCGCCGCGCCCGCCTCGTACAGGGCCCAGGCCATGCCGGCCCGGCCGAAGTACAGCCCCGGCGAGGGGCGGTGTTCGCCCGCGAGGCGGTGGATCATCCAGTTCGCGCCGTCGCGCAGGGCGGTCGCGAGGGATTCCTGGGGGGAGGTCCTCAGCACGGAGGCCATCAGCTGGAGCACGCCGGCCGCGCCGTACTGCACGCCGCAGGGGTCGGCGGTGGCGCCGTACCCGGTGCTGGGCCACAGCCGCGCGTCCCCGCCCATGGTGCGCAGGGTGTACGCCAGCCCGTCGTGCAGCAGCCGGTCCTGGTCGGCCGTGGCGAGCCGGTAGCCGTTCCCCGCCTCCGGGCCGGTGGTCAGGCCGTCCAGGAACGTACGGACCCTGGCCAGGTCCCACCGCCGGGCGGGATCCTCCGCCATCAACCCCAAGATCATGGGAGCCAGCTCGGTGGCCACGGGATCGCCGGCGACGGCCACGTCGACCAGCGTGCGCACCCGGGAGTCCCACGGTCTGGCGTGCTCGTCCTGATCCTTGACCAGCATCGGCTGGCAGGAGGTGGCCAGGTAGAACACCGTCGCGCCCAGCGCGTACAGGTCCACCTCGACGCCGGGGCAGGGCCCGAGGACGGGGGAGTTCTCCTGCTCCGGCGGCGCGTAGCCGGGGGTGTGGGTGCGCCCGACCAGGGTGCCGGGCCTCGCCGCGGTCTCCAGGTCGATCAGCCGGCAGTCGCCGTCCTCGGTGACGATGATGTTGTTCGGGGTCAGGTCGCGCACGATGTGGCCGCGCTCGTGGACCGTCGCCACCAGCTCGACCAGGCGCCCCACGAGGCCCAGCACCGTTTCGCGCCGGCGCGGGTCCGGGCCCTCGGCTCCGCGCTCGCCGGCCCAGACGGTGAGCACGGTCCCCTCGATGCGCTCCTGGACCAGGAACAGGTTGTCGTCCTTGTCGAACAGCGTCACCTTGCGCGCCGTGACGCCGAGCGGCCCGAACAGGTCGAGCATCCGCCATTCGTGGCGCAGCGCGTCGCGCTCGTCATGTCCGTTCATCCTGGCGCCGACGTGCGGCCGGGCCTGCTTGACGATCACGTTCCCGCCGGTGTCGCGGTCCTCGGCCAGGAAGACCCCGCCCTTGGCGTTGTGCCGTACGGCCTGGCGCACCACGAACCGGTCGGCCAGCAGCACCGCCTGCGGCGCGGCCACCCGTACCGGAGCCTTGCCCGACTCGAAGGGGCAGGGCGCCCACGGGGGCGGCGAGTACCAGGCGTTGCGCTTGTCGGTCACCTGGGTGCCGTCGGGGGCGGTCAGCTGCGAGGCGTAGGAGCCGTCGTTGTCCAGCACGGAGGAAGCGGAGAACACCCCGTAGCGGTAGTGGACCAGGCTGCCCGGCTTGTACGCGCGATCGGACAGGATGGGCGGCCCGGGCAGGCCCAGGGTGGCGGCGTGCAACTCCTCGGCGATCACGGTCGCCGCCCGGTCGTCGGGCGGGTAGACGGTGATGAACTTGCCCACCGACCCGCGGTCCTGCTCCCTGGCCACCAGGCCGGACAGCTCGGCCAGCGTCGCGGCGAACTTGAACGAGCAGCGGTGCCGCGCCAGCACCTCCACCGCGCGCGCCAGCACCACCGGCGCCGACAGCGGCGTCGCCGAGACGTGCAGCTTCCAACCCTGCGCCCGGTTCGCCGCGCCTGCCGGAGTCACATACGTCCACGGCCTGCGGGTGCGGATCTCCCAGGCGTCCTCCTGCTCACCGGTCGCCGCCCGGCCCAAGGCCGCCTTGGCGACGTCCTCCAGGACGTGCCGATCCACGCCGGTCTGGTCTTCCCCCACGTTGCTCCCCTATCCACTGGATGATCAGCGCGGGCCCGGGGCCATCGGCTGATCGACATCAGGTATAGGCGTGGGGACTTGTAGCCATCTTGGACAGGAGTTGGAACCTGTTGGGCGTCGTCTTGCCTGACTCTCCCCGCTCGCTTGGCCGGAGCCGCTCACCTGCCGGAACATCGCGCCACCCCGAACAGCGCAATGGCCACCCCCCGCGATCGGGGAGTGGCCATTGACGTCATGCTCTTAATCGCAGTGTTCGAAGCCACTGGTGTAGGAGCTGCTGCCGACCGAGCCGCCCCACTTGACGCACTGCCCGGCCGCGTCGCGCCTGACGGGACCCGCGTAGTAGTCGTAGCTGCCCGAGTCGGTCGTCCTGCTTTCGTTCTGCGGCTCCAGGAAGGCCGACACCGCCGACGCCGAGCCGAGGTTCGTCGACTTCAGCGTCACGACGCAGTTGTAGCCGTTACCCGAGTTGTAGAGCAGGTACGTGCGGCCACCCGTGAGAGCGGCCGAGTCGATGACCGAGTAACCGCTGCCGCAGACCTCCTCGGGGGTGTAGGGGTTGCTGCTGCCGCAGCCGTTGGTGCTCGTGATGGCCTTCTTCTGGCCCAGGGACACGGTCACGCCGTCCACGGTCGGGCTGGTGTCCATCGCACCGGTGGAGGTCCGCTGTTCGTAGTGCAGGTGCGGCGCGTTCGAGCCGCCCGTCGAGCCGACGGTCCCGATCACGGTGCCCTGGCTGACGGTCAACGTGCTGCCGGCCGACCTCACCATGGTCGCCAGGTGGGCGTAGCGGGTCCTGGTGCCGTCGCTGTGCCGGATCTCTATCCACTTGCCGTAGCTGGTGCTTCCCGCGTCGCTGAAGGTCGCGGTCCCCGCGGCGGTGGCACGCACGGTCTCGCCGTTGATGTCGTCGCCCCCGTAGTCCTGCCAGTCGATAGAACCGGACGGGTTGTGGGCGGGGGTCCCGGTCCAGTTGTTGGCGTAGAAGGTCTTTCCGCAGTTGAACGGACTCTTGTGAGACACAGCCAGGACGCCGGCGTCCTGCGCTGAGGCGGCCTGGGGAATCAGCGCTGCCGCGACGGTGACCAACAGGACGGTGATCGCGGGTTTGAGGGCTCTCGGCCAGGTCGGCCTGCCGATTGTGGGCATGCTCACCTCTCTGAACAGGTGCTGTGGGGGGATACGGTCGGGCACCCAGTTCCAATGGTGTCGATTTGCGACATGGCAGCATTTCGACACCTCACCGCCCGTGGGGGAGGGCGGTCGATCATGAAGATATCCCTGAAAGTTCTCTTCATCAATCTCTACGGAGATGAAATTTTGCGGCTCTTCAACTTGCCGTCAAGTACTTATCAAAACCGCAGCCCACTTCGGCCAATCCGATGGTGAGCCTAGTTTATGTACGCCCAAAATTATAGATTTGGCCACCTCTTATTTAAGGGCCTCTTTGCCGGTTGGATGGGGCGCATGAATGCTCATGACGTTGCCCGGCTTCTTCCCGAGATTCCCGCGCTCCGTGACTTCTGCCGATCCATGGCGGTGCTGGAGGCCATCCTGAGCCCGGACTGGGAGAGCCGCCGCCACTCCTTCGACGCCGGTTGGGCCCCAGGGGAGGAGATGGCGTCCATGCGGAACGGTTCCGGAGACGAATACTCCATCGTCTTCGTGGCGGGCGGCGCGTACGTGCGCGGTTTCGACCACGAGGCGGCGATGAGCCCCTACGGGAACGACGGGCCGTGGCCGGGTGTGCTCGACTCGGTGCCTGATGTCTTCCGCCGCTGCGTGGAGGAGCCGGCGTTCCGCGACGAGGACGGCATGCCCGTCGTGACCGCCTGCCTGTGGCGGGAGGCCGGCGACGACGC
This sequence comes from Nonomuraea sp. NPDC049625, assembly GCF_040675285.1. Lineage (NCBI taxonomy): Bacteria > Bacillati > Actinomycetota > Actinomycetes > Streptosporangiales > Streptosporangiaceae > Nonomuraea > Nonomuraea sp. NPDC049625. Next base: position 55,652 of record NZ_JBFAOQ010000016.1, read on the forward strand.
CTGGCGGGTGGGCGAGATCGACTATCCGGACGGCGAGCGCGACCCCGACGGGTCGGCCCACCTGTTCGCGCTGCTCATGGATCCGTCGCCAGAGGCGTTCCAGCGCTTCGCCGAGGACTACTACGAAATGCCCGTGGACCTCGATGCGATCCGGCACGTCCATGCCCTCCGCCCCCGGACGCAGGCGGTCGTCACCACGTTGAACGCCGATCTCACGCTGGACGACCTCGCCGAGGACCTCGCGGAAGCCCGGTATCCGTCCCGGGCCTAGCCGTACCGGCCGCTCGAGGACGGGCGCAGGGCGGCGGTGACGTCGTCCGCGAGCCGGTCCACCTCGTCGGCAGCCAGGGTCGAGACGGTGAGGCGGATGGCGGGCGGCGTGGCGATGCGGTTGCGGGCGCCGGGCGCGACGGCCCAGCCGCGGGCGAGCAGGCGGGTGATCGCGGTGGCCTCGTCCGGGACTGGGACCCACACGTTGAGCCCGGTGCGCCCGTGCGCCGGGATGCCGCGTCCGGTCAGCGCCGTCACCAGGCCGTCCCTGCGCCGCGCGTACGAGGCCGCCACCGCCACCGTGTCCACCGCGTCCGTACGCCAGAGGTAGGCGACGGCGCGTTGCAGCAGGTGACTGACCCAGCCGGCGGCCAGGCGCTGGCGGCCGCGCAGCCGGCCGAGCGTGACCGGGTCGCCGCTGGTCAGGGCGACGCGTAGATCGGGGCCGAAGGCCTTGGCCGTCGAACGCGTGAGCACCCAGCGCTGCGTGACCCCCGCCAGCGGGTGCAGGGGAAGGTCCACGAAGCCGGCCCCGTGGTCGTCCTCGATGAGCAGCACCCCCGGGTACGCCGCCAGCACCTCCCGCAGGGCCCCAGCACGTTCGGCGGAGACGGCGGCGCCGAACGGGTTCTGGGCGCGGGCCGTGATCACGACGGCTCGGACCCCGGTCCGCAGGGCCCGGCCGAGCTCGTCGGGCAGGGGGCCTTCGTCGTCCACCCGCATCGGCACGGGACGCAGCCCCATGACGCCGACCAGGTCGAGCAGGGCCGTCCAGCCCGGATCCTCCAGGGCCACCGCGTCGCCGGGGCGCAGCTGAGCGGCCAGCACTCGTTCGACCGCGTCGAGGGTGCCCGAGGTGATCGCCAGCGGGCCGGCCGGTACGCCGTCCGCGCGCAGCCGCTCGCCGGCCAGGGCGATCAGCTCCTCGTCGTCACCCGTCCCGTACATGGCGGGCCGCTCCTCGTGCGCGCGGGCCGCGGCGGCGAGGGCGTCCCCCAGGGGCGGCAGCAGGGCCGGGTCGGGGTTGCCCGTGGACAGGTCGCGCGCGCCAGGAGGCACCTCGATGCGGATCTCCTCCCGGAACGTGCTGGCCGGGCGCGGCCTGATCCGCGTACCGCGCCGCCCGGCGGTCTCGATGACTCCGCGCTCGCGCAGCAGCCGGTACGCGGCCGCCGCCGTGTTGGGGCTGACCCCGGCCCGGGAGGCCAGCTCGCGCACCGGCGGAAGCATCGCGCCTGGTGAAAGCCGCCCCTCCGACACGGCGGCCTCGACCCCGGCCGCAAGCTCGCTGGCAGTCTCACCCACAATCAGGTACTTTTCTGACACAAAATCCATTATGTACTAATACAAAGAGGTATGGGGTGCTCATTCATCCTTGGGACGCGGCCCAAGACGGCGACGAATGGCGGGCCTGGCTGCGTACGCGCGACTTCGGGCAACTGGCCGCGAACGGCGTGGACGGCGGCCCGCCGGTCGTGGTGCCGACGCATTTCCTGTTCGACGGGAGTGCGGTCGTGCTCCACCTGGCCAGGCCGAACCCGATCTGGCCCGCGCTGGAGGCCAACCCGGCCGTGGTGGTGACCGTGCACGACGACTACGCCTACATCCCGTCGGGCTGGCGCTCCGACACCCCGGAGACCGGCGTGCCGACCAGCTATTACGCCTCGGTGCAGCTCACCTGCCAGGCCCGGATCGTGGACGGCAGGGAGGGCAAGGCCGAGATCCTGCGCCGCCAGCTGGCCCACCACGAGCCCGGCGGCGGGCACGGCGAGGTGGCCGCGGACGCGGGGCCGTACCGGAAGATGCTCTCGGCGATCCGGGGGCTGCGGCTGGAGGTGGTGGAGGTGCGGGCCAAGTTCAAGTACGACGACCACCGGCCGGTCGAGTTCCGCGAGCGGATCGCGGACGGGCTCGCCGAGCGGGACCTGCCGGGCGACGCGGGCGCGCGGGCCCAACAGCTCAGGCGGATCACCCACGCGCGGTGAGCGCCCGGGCGCAGCAACTCAGGCGGATGGCCTGAGGACGGTGAACTCCCGGGGCGGGCGCCCGAGGACCCGCTGGACCCCGTCGTGGAGCCGGGCGTACTCCCCGCGGCGGATGGCGTCGAAGGTCTCCAAGGACCAGTTCATGGCCGCCTCCGAGGCGCCCGCGGCCTTCGTCCGTTCCGTCCATCGTTCGACCGGCTCGTCGACGTACACCACGGTGCGCCCCGTCTCCCGCGAGACGATCGCGACGAGCTCGGGGTACGACAGGGCGCGCGGCCCCGCCAGCGGGTAGATCCGGCCCTCGTGCCCCGCGCCGGTGAGCACGGCCACCGCGACGTCGGCGATGTCGGCGACGTCGATCGGCGCGGTGTACGGCTCCGGCCCCAGCGGCAGCCGCAGCTCGTCTTTCCCGGCCAGGGTCGCGAAGTTCTGCTGGAAGGCGCCGGGCCGCAGGATCGTCCATGCCGGCCCGGCCTCGCGCACGGCCGTCTCACGTGAGGCCATCGGCACGCTCCCGTACCCCGCGCTCAGCCCGGACAACAGCACGACCCGCCGCACTCCGGCCGCCCGCGCGACCGCGAGGAACGAGGCCACCAGCCCGGCCGGGAACACAGGGTCCTCGGGCGTCACCAGGTAGATCACGGAAACGCCCTCGACGACGGGACCCCAGGTACGCGCGTCGTCCCACTCGAAGCGCACCGACGCCGACCGGGAGGCCGCCCGTAACGGCACGCCCCGGTCCCGCAGCCCGGCGACGACGAGGCACCCGGTCCTGCCGGTGGCACCCAGAACCAGAATCATGCAACCAGTAAACATCGGCTTGCCATTGCCAGTTGTTTCAGTCTAGTCTGAAATTACTGGCTAGAAAGCTGAACGTTAGGATGACCGCATGAGTACGCAGGACGGCCCTGACCGCGAGCAGGTGCTCGAATGGGTCGAGCGGGTGGCCGCGTTCGTCTCCGAGGAATGGGGACTCGCGCCGATCACCGGCCGCGTCCTGGGCTGGCTCATGGCGTGCGACCCGCCGGCGCAGACCGCGAGCGACATCGCCGACGCCATCGGCGCGAGCCGCGCCTCGCTGACGACGAACATGCACCTCCTGACGTCCATCAAGCTCATCCGCAGGTTCCGCAAGCCAGGGGAGCGGAACGTCTACTACCAGATCGAGGACGACGCCTGGTCCAAGGTCATCCGGCAGAAGCTCGCCGCGTTCACCGCGTTCGACGAGTTGGCCGCGGAGGGCCTGCGGCTCGGCTGGACCGACGAGGCGCAGACCAGGCGCATCGAGTCGGCCAGGACCGCCATCGCCGGCCTCGCCAAGGTGCTCGACCAGGCCTCCGACTGAAACCCAGAGCGGACGCGGCGGGCTCTCTGCGGCCACGCCGCCGTCCCGCCATGCCTTCTCACAAGGAAATCCCCATGGACGACTTGATCTCGGTCGCCGCACTGACGAAGTCGTACGGCGCGACCCGCGCGCTCGACGGGCTCGACCTGTCCGTACGCGCCGGCGAGGTGCACGGCTTCCTCGGCCCGAACGGCGCGGGAAAGTCCACGACCATCCGCATCCTCCTCGGCCTCATCCGGGCCACCTCCGGCACGGTCAGGCTGCTCGGCGGCGACCCGTGGCGGCAGGCCACCGAGCTGCACCGGCGCCTGGCGTACGTACCGGGCGACGTGACCCTGTGGCCCGCGCTCACCGGAGGCGAGGTGATCGACCTGCTCGGCCGGGCCAGGGGCGGGCTCGACCAGCGGCGCCGCGCCGAGCTGATGGACAGGTTCGAGCTGGACCCGCGCAAGAGGACCCGCGCCTACTCCAAGGGGAACCGCCAGAAGGTGGCGCTGGTCTCCGCCTTCTCCTCCCGGGCCGAGCTGCTGATCCTCGACGAGCCGACCGCGGGGCTCGACCCGCTGATGGAGGCCGCCTTCCGTACCAGCGTGATCGAGGAGCAGCGGGCGGGGCGCACGGTCCTGCTGTCCAGCCACCTCCTGTCCGAGGTCGAGGCCCTGTGCGACCGGGTCACGATCATCCGCGCGGGCCGAGCCGTGGAGTCGGGCACCCTTTCCGGCCTGCGCCACCTCACCCGCTCCTCGATCACCGCCGATCTGGCGGGCTCCCCCGGCCCGTTGGGCGACCTGCCCGGCGTGCACGACGTGCTGGTCGAGAACGGCCGCCTCACGTGCCAGGCCGACTCCGACGCGCTCGACGGGCTGCTCGCCCGGCTGTCCGCGATCGGCGTACGCGGCCTGACCTGCAGCCCGCCGAGCCTGGAGGATCTGTTCCTGCGCCACTACCAGGGGGCCGCGCGATGACCGTGCTCCTCGGGCTGGCCGCCCGCCGCGAACGCCTCCGCTCGGCCGTCTGGATCCTCGTCGTCGTCATGCTCGGCGCGGGCCTGGTCTCCTACATCAACGGCTACTTCACCACCCAGGAGGCGCTGCGCACGTACGCGCGGGTGATCTCCGGCAACCCGATCCTCCTCGGCCTCGGCGGCCCCGTCGCCGAACCCTCGGTCGGCGCGATGGCGGCCTGGCGCAGCGGCGGCCTGCTCTTCCTGCTCACCGCCTGGATGGCCCTGACCATCGTGATCAGGCACACCAGGGCGGAGGAGGAGTCCGGGCGGCAGGAGCTGATGCTGTCCGGCGTGATCGGCAGGGCCGCGCCGCTCACCGCGGCCCTCGTCACCGCGGCCGTCGCCGCGCTGGTCGCCGGGGCGCTCACCGCGGGCGTCCTCGTCGCGATCGGCATGGAGGCGGCCGGGTCGCTCGCGTACGGGGCCGCGATCACGGCGGCGGGGTGGGTCTTCGCCGCGATCGGCGCGGTGGCCTCCCAGCTCGCGCAGACCGCGCGCACCGCCACCACGCTCGGGCTGCTCGCGCTCGGCGTCTCCTACGTGCTGCGCTACCTCGGTGACGCCTCGGGCGCGACCTGGCTGACGTGGAGCTCGCCGCTCGGCTGGAGCCACCTGGTGCGGGCCTACGCGGCCGACCGGTGGTGGCCGCTGCTCGTGTCGCTGGTGGCGACGGGGGTCCTGCTGGCGCTCGCGTACGCGCTGTCCGCCCGTCGCGACCTGGACGCCGGCCTGCTCCCCGTACGTCCTGGGCCGGCCGCGGGACCGTACCTGAAGGGGCCGTTCAGCCTGGCCTGGCGCCTCCAGCGCGGCCTGCTGGCCAAGTGGGCCGCCGGCGTGACGGCCGCCGCCGCGCTCTTCGCCGGTCTCAGCGGCGTCGCGCCCCGCCTCGCGGACCAGCCCGGACGGGTCCTCGACGCCTTCCTGCACCGGTACGGGGGTCCGTCGGGGGATCCGGTGGACGCGTACCTGTGGATCATCGTGCTCCTGCTGGCGTACACGGTCGCGCTCTACCCGGTGCTCGCCACGCTCCGGCTGCACGACGAGGAGTCCTCCGGCCATGCCGAGGCCCTGCTGTCCACCGCGGTGAGCCGGCTGCGCTGGGCGGCGGCGCACCTGGCCGTGGCCGCGCTCGGCACCCTGGCGCTGCTGGCCCTCGGGGGGTTCGTCACGGGGCTGATCTATTCGCTGGTCATGGGGGATCCGGCGGTGGGCCGGGTCCTGGCTGCAGCGCTGGAACACGTACCGGCCGCCTGGCTCGTCGGAGCGTTCGCCGCCTTCGCCGTGGGGGTGCTGCCGCGGGTGTCGGTCGCGTTCTCGTGGACGGTCTGGGGCGCGGTCACCGTGGTGGGCGACCTGGTCGGACCGCTGATCGGGCTGTGGGGCTGGAGCCGCGTGGAGCCGTTCCACTACACGCCCAACACGGTGTCGGGCGAGCCGTTCACCGCGGCTCCGGCGGCGGTGATCCTCGCGCTGACCGCGCTGCTCGTCTCCACCGCCCTGATCCGCCTCCGCGACCGCGACCTGGGCTGAGCTGCTTGATGTCCGATTTCCACTAGTGGGCGCGGCGGCGGAACCGGAAGAGTGGTCCGCGTGCTCACCGACGAAGACGCGTATTCCGTGCTCAGAAGCCGCGACGGCCGATTCGACGGCCGGTTCTTCGTCGCCGTCGTGACCACCCGCGTCTTCTGCCGCCCGAGCTGTCCGGCCGCCCTTCCCAAGCGCGAGAACGTCCGCTTCTACCCCTCCTCCGCGGCCGCCCTGGAGGCGGGCTTCCGCGCCTGCAAGCGCTGCCGCCCGGACACCGTCCCCGGCTCCCCCGAGTGGAACGTCCGGGCGGACGTGGTGGGCCGCGCCATGCGGCTCATCGCCGACGGCCTCGTGGACCGCGAAGGCGTCGCCGGCCTGGCGTCCCGGCTCGGCTACAGCGAGCGCCAGCTGCACCGCCAGCTCACCGCCGACCTGGGCGCGGGCCCGCAGGCCCTGGCCCGGGCCCAGCGCGCGGCCACCGCCAGAACGCTCCTGGAGACCACGGACCTGCCCGCGAGCGAGATAGCGTTCACCGCCGGCTTCTCCTCGATCCGCCAGTTCAACGACACCGTACGCAAGGTCTACGGCACGACCCCCACCGCCCTGCGGGGCACTCCCTCCGCCCGCCTCCCACCAGGCGCGATACGGCTACGCCTCACCTACCGCCCGCCCCTGGACCTGCCGGCCCTGTTCTCCTACCTCGCCACCCGCGCGATCCCCGGCCTGGAGGACGTCACCGCCCGCTGCTACCGCCGCTCGCTGACCCTCCCGCACGGCCTCGGCCTCGTCACGCTCCGCCCCGCGCGCACGTACGTCTCCTGCGAGCTCCACCTGGAGGACCTGAAGGATCTGGCGGCAGCGGTACGGCGCTGCCGCCACCTCCTGGACCTGGACGCCGACCCTCGCGACATCTCCGACCACCTGACCCGCGACCCGCGCCTCGCCGCCGTGGTGGCGCGGACTCCCGGCAGGCGCGTGCCCGGCCAGGTGGACGCGGCCGAGATGGCGATCCGCGCGATCCTGAACGAGGAGACCCCCACCGGCCGATCCCGGCTCGCCCGCCTGGTCCGCACCTACGGCACCCGACTCCCCCATCCAGCGGCCGGCGTCACTCATGCCTTCCCCCGCATGGAGGCCCTGGCGAGCTCCGACGCGCCCGCCCCGGTCACCGCCCTGGCCCGCGCGTTGACCGCCGGGACCCTCCACCTCGGTCCCGAAGCCGATCGCGACCAGGCCGAACGCGAGCTCCTGGCCCTGCCGGGCATGGACGTGGAGGCCGTGGCACGGATCCGCATGCGAGCCTTCGGCGACCCCGACGTCTTCCTCCCCTCCGACCCGGCCGTGCAGGAGGGACTGCACCGCCTCGGGCTGGCGGCCGGGGACGCGCACCGCTGGCGGCCCTGGCGCTCGTACGCGATGCAGCACCTGAGCGCGCCACGCACCCACACCCCCTGAGGAACCTTCGTGTCGACCTATTTGTCCCTCCTCAAGAACAGGCGTGACTTCCGCAGCCTCTGGCTCGGCGCGTCCGTCTCGGTGGTGGGCGACAGCATGACGTTCGTGGCCCTGTCCTGGCTCGTCCTGGCCCAGCCCGGCGGAACGGCGAAGCTGGGCTTCCTGGCCGTCTGTTACACCGCCCCCGTCGTGGTCGGCGGCCTGGTCGCGGGGCCGTTGCTCGATCGGTTCGACAAGCGGGCAGCGCTGATCGCCGACAGCGTGCTGCGCGGTGTCGCCGTCGGATCCATCCCCTTCGCGGCGGCGGTCGCGACCGTGCCGGCCTGGCTCCCCTTCCTCGTCGCCGCCCTCTACGGCCTGCTGAAGATGGTCCCCATGGCGGCGGTCCCGGCCGCCATCCCCGACCTGGTCGCCCCGCGAGAACGCGACGCCGCCAACGCGCTCGAATCCGTGAGCTACTCCCTCTCCGGCATCATCGGCTTCACCCTGGCCGCCCCGCTCCTGAGCACCCTCGGCCCGGCGAACCTCCTGGCCCTGGACGCCGCCACCTACGCCTGCTTCGCCCTGGCCGTGGCCCTGATCCGCCGCCCCCTGCGCCCGCACGCGAAGCCGGCACCCCAGGCCGAACGCGTGACGGTCTTCCGCGACAGGGTCCTCGTCGGCACCACGCTCGCCTTCATGGCCTTCAACATCGCCGAAGGCGCGATGACCATGGTGGTCGCCCCGTGGCTGGCCAAGGAGCAGCTTCCGGGCGACGGCGCCGCCCTCTCGCTCCTCATGGCCGCCCTGTCGGCCGGTGAGCTCGTGGGCGGGTTCGTGGCCGGGGCCTGGCGTCCGCGGATCGACAGGCTGGTCGCGATCGCCGTGGTGGAGCTGGTGGCGGCGGCAGGGTTCCTGGCGACGCTGGGGTCGCCCGACTGGATCCCGGTGGCCGCGGGCTTCCTGGTCATCGGCATGTTCAGCGCCCCCATGACCGTCTGGGCGCAGTCGCTGCGCATGAAGCGCATCCCGCCGTCCCAGCGCGGCCGGGTCTTCAGTGTCTTCCGCACGATGATGCAGGCGACCCCGCCCGTCGGGGCCGCCGTGGTCACCCCGCTGCTGGTGGCGGGCAACCTGGCGGGGGCGGTGATCCTTATGAGCGCTCTGGCGGCCCTTCCCGCCTTCGCCCTGCTGTTCGTACGCGAGGGCCGCCGGTTGTGGATAACCGGCTCCTCCTGTGGATAACCAGGCCCGTACAGGCCCTCACCAGGGGCGGCGGAAGCACCTGCCCCGAACGCTCCGGAAGGGCCGGAATGCTGGAGAATCAGGGCTTGGCGCCGCCATACCACAGCCCGCGACCGCCTCCGCCCGGCTGTCCACCGGCCTGGGCACACACCTGTGGATGAACTCCCTCAGCCGAGCCGGTTCGCGATGCTCCTGGCCACCTCGGCGGGCGGCTGCTCGGTCGTGTCGACGACCTGGCTTTCGCGGCTGAGCCAGGGGAAGGCGTCCGCGTACGCCGGCAGGTGCTCCAGCCGCCATTTCCGGGCCGACACGTCGTCGGCGGCCTCGATCCGGCGGGTCAGGGTCTCCTGGTCGGTGTGGAGCACGAAGTGGTGCACGGGGATACCGGCCTCCCGCAGGCCGGCGCTGATCTCCCGCCAGTACTCCTCGACCAGGACGGTCTGCGGCATCACGAGCGCCCCGCCCACGTAGTCGAGCAGCCGCGCCGCGGTCTCCACGACGAGGCCCCGCCACGGCGTCCAGTGCTGGAAGTCACCGACGCGCGGGAGGTCGGAGACGGTCCGCAGCATGAAGCCGACCTGCTCGGGATCGAAACAGCGAGCACCGGGGACGAGCGGGACGAGCTCCCTCGCGGTGCTCGTCTTACCCGCGCCGAACGTCCCGTTCAGCCATACGATCATGGATCACCAGGTCCAGTAGGAACGTGCCTCCGACTTCCAGTCCTTCGGGAAATACTGCTGGATCTTGAACGCCATGCCAAGGCCGCGGGCGATGTACTGGTCGCGGTCCAGCTTCCTGGTGATCGGCTTGCCCGGGGCGTCCTTGTTGTCCCACCAGGATTCCCACTGCTTGATGCAGGTCTTCCCGCTCAGGTACTGGTTCGAGCAGGGTGCGGGCGGCGACCAGATCTGGGTGTGACCGAAGTCGATGACCTTCCCCGACGACTTCTCGGTGATGGTCCCCCACGCCTTGAGGCAGTACCCCTGCGAGGGAATGTCCCACTTCACGTAGTGCTGCGGGCCCGACGTGGCGAACGTACGCAGGTCGCCGCACTTGGCGTCGCCGATCTGCTCCTTGGTCACCCTGACGGTGTAGTACGTGCCGTTCCCCCGCCACCCGTCCAGCGTCAGCCAGCCGCCGTCGCGCACGAACTTCTCCGCGTAGTCCGGCGGCCACTTCTTCGGGTCGCCCCAGCTGATCTCCGAGGTCGTGGAAGACAGGGGCTTCCAGGTCCACTGCCCGGCCGCCTGCCCGTCGGACCAGTACTGTCCGGCGCTGCGGTCGGCGAACCGGGAGTACTGCCCGTAGTCCTCCCCGGCCCGAGCCGGGCCGGCCACCCCCGCGAGCACCGTGATCATCGCCGCGCCGGCGGCCAGCCACGGCCGCGTTCCCATCTCCTGGATCTTCACCGGCAGCACGGTACAGAGCCCCGCAGCGCGCGACGGCTCACATCAAGAAACTTCGAAACGCCCCTCCGAGGCCGGGCGCAGGAGGAACGCGGTGCTCTCGTGCTCGGGAACCTCCACCTCGAGCCCGGTGCCGGCCAGCGCCTGCGCGATCAGGTCGCGATCGCCGGTCCACTGCAGGACGAGCTCGTCCACCAGATCGCCGTACGCGTCGAAGCTCGCCGTGTGCGACTGCGTCGTCCAGAAGACGGCCCTGGGCGGCTGCCCGGCAGCGGAGGCCGCCTCGTGGACCTGCTGCCAGGCGCCGGAGGCGGTCGGCCAGAGGTCGGGCTCGGCGAGGTAGCCGTGCGCGGCCAGCCGGTCGAAGGCCGCCGAGATCCGGCACAGGTCGGACGACCGGTCGGCGGCCAGGCAGGTCACGACCCCTTCCTCCGGCTTGTTCAGGCCGTGGACCGAGGCGATGAGCGAGTCCATCAGGGCGTCGCTGTGCTTGGCCAGCTCGTCGTCGTCCATCTCCAGCAGCGCGTCGTAGTCGTCTTCCTGACCCGCCTGCCCGGGAACGGAGACCACGAGCCCCTCACGGGCGAACGCCGCCTGGATGTTGGAGGGCAGCCCGCCCCGCCACGCGAGCGGCACGTCGTCGGCCAGCGTCCCGTCCGGGGTGAAGTGGTCGGCGCACGGGCTCAGCAGGCCGCTGGTCGCGGTGTCGGACGCGAAGCGCTCGGCGTCGACGATCTGCCAGCCCTCATGCTCCAACCGGCTGAGCGCCCGGTCGAAGCCCTCGCGCTGCGTGCCGCGCGGCGCGACGGCCTCCTCGAACTCGATCAGCTTGGACACGGTGTCGGAGACCTCGGCGCGGCGCTGTTCGAGGAACGCGCGGGTCTCGGAGATGAGGTTCCGGCTCATCAGGGTGTCCATCACCATCGACCACCAGGCCTCGGCCTCGCCGAAGGCGTCCGGGTCCAGCTCCTTGAGGGAGAGCCACAGCTTCTCCGTGTAGTCCTTGCCGGCCTCCGGGGGCTCGCCGTTCAACGCCTGCTGGCGCAGCCTGAGCCGGTAGAGGAACTCGACGAAGTTCGCGAGAGAGCTGTTGATCTTCTCGGCCTGCGGCGTCTCGTCCATCGAGAGCAGGCCGACGACGCCGCTGCGGATGTCGAGGAAGTAGCGCATGCCCGTGTCCCCCGACGTGCCGCCGAGCGTGAGGACGTTGAGGTCCCCGCCCGGCGTCCTGAACACGACGAGGGAGCCCACCCGCGGTTCGTCCGCGATGAAGGTGGTGAACGCCTGGTCCGCGCGCACCGGCAGCCCGACCTCGGACAGGATCCGGACGTCCTCCTCCGAGAGCCCCTTCTCGCGGCACTGCTCGACGTCCATCAGCAGCAGGCCCTCGTCACCGAAAGCCTCGACCATCTCTTCGTGCGTGACCACGATTCAACACCCCGACGTCAGACCTTTGAGATCAAGTTCCCCCAAGGGTAGGGGATCTTTACGGATCAGACGGTACGTTCCCAGCGGACCTCCCCCTCGTGCCACCGGTCGGTGGGACGCAGGCCGGCCGCCGTGGCGACGGCGGCCGAGGCGGCGTGATCGGGGTGGATGTGCGCCACGATCGTGTCGATCCCATCCCGTACGAGCTGGTCGACCAGGGCCCGGGCGGACGCGGTGGCCAGGCCGCGGCCCTGCCATGGTGTGCCGATCACCCAGGCGATCTCGGCGGTCCGGCCGTCGATCGTGGCCTGCACGTACCCGACCAGCCGCTCTTCCTTCCGCGACCGGATCACCCAGTTGCGCCAGCCGGGCGGCCCGGCGACCAGCCGCTCGTAGCGGGCGCGCAACTCCGGCGCGGTGAGCGGGGCGCCGCCGGTGAACGTGTGCAGGTCCGGGTCCGACAGCACGACGGCCATCTCGTCGGCGTGCTCCGGGCGCAACGGGATCAGGACGAGCAGGGGCGCCTCGATGGGACTGGTCACCGGCTCATTCTGCCCCTTCGGTGCGGTTACGCAGCCGGGGCAGGGCCTGGACCAGGGCGGCGACCGCCACGTCCAGCGCGATGAGGAGGAGCAGGCCCATGGCGAAGGCATGCGGGTAGCCGCCCAGAGCGCCGTAGAAGACCACGCCGACCACGGCCACGCCGATCGCGCCGCCCGCCTGCTGCGCGGTGCTCAGCACGCCGGAGGCGGCGGCCGCGTGCCTGGGGTCCACGCCGTTCAGGACGAGTGCGGGCAGCGGGGCCATGACCAGCCCCATTCCGGCGCCGGCGACCACGAGGCCTGGGATGATCCAGGCGATGGGACCGTGCTCGCCCAGGGCGGTGGCGGTCAGGGCGAGGAGGCCGTACCCGAGGGCCATGGTCAGCGCCCCGAGCGCGACGACCTGGCGGCCGAGCCTGGCCGCGAGCCGGACGGCCCGCGTCGAGGACGCGAAGTAGCCGAGGCCCAGCGGAAGGAAGATGAGCCCCGATCCCAGCGCGTCCAGTTCGCGGCCCTGCTGGAGGTAGAGCGCCAGGATCAGGAAGAACGAGCCCATCGTCATCGAGTGCAGCAGGCTGACCACGGTGCCCGCGGAGAACGAGCGGTGCCGGAACAGCCCGGGGTCCACCAGCGGGGCGGCGGCCCGCCGCTGGTGCAGCACGAACGAGGCCAGCAGGGCGACCGCCGCCGCCAGGCACAGCCAGGTCCACGCGGGCCAGCCCTGCTCGCGGCCCTGGACGAGGGGGTAGACGATGGCGACCAGGCCGAGCGAGACGAGCGCCGTACCGGCCAGGTCCAGCTTCGGGCCGCCCGGAAGGCGGGATTCGGGCACCAGGCGCGGGACCAGGGCGATGGCGAGCGCGCCAACCGGCACGTTGATCAGGAAGATGGTGCGCCAGCCCAGCCCGGCCAGGTCCGCGTTGATCAGCACGCCGCCGATGAGCTGCCCGAACACGCCGCCGAAGCCCATCGTGACGCCGTAGGCGTTGAACGCCTTGGCCCGGTGCTCACCGATGAAGGTGGTGTTGATGATGGCCAGGACCTGCGGCATCAGCAGCGCCGCGCCGAGGCCCTGGCCGATCCTGGCGCCGATCAGGATCCCGGCCGTGGGCGCCGCCCCGCAGAGCGCCGACGCCACCGTGAAGACGGCCAGGCCGACGGCGAACATCCGGCGCCGCCCGTACAGGTCCCCCAGCCGGCCGGCGGTGATCAGCCCGGCGGCCAGCGCGACGCCGAACCCCGCCACCACGAACTGGATCTGCGAAGGCGTGGCGTGCAGGTCCCGCTGGATGGCGGGGATCGCCACGTTGACGATGAAGAAGTCGAGGGTGGTGATGAAGAGGCCGGACAGGAGGACCAGCAAAGTCCCCTGGCCGGGGTCCGCCGTCCGGGGGACGGCGGACTCGGGTGCCTTGACGGCGGTCATGTCGCTCTCCTGGTGTGGTGGCCGCTTGCGAGATAGACAATGCCGTCGGCACCTGTACCGTGGCGATTACGTGGGAGGTCATGGAAAAGGCGAAACGCCCGCCGATCAGCGGACTCTTTCGCCGTACACGTGCTCGACCCTCATCGTCATGAGCACCCTGCGGTCGGACACCATCACCGACCGGTACTCCTCCCAGTCCGGATGCTCCCCCGCGGCGCGGCGGTAGTAGTCCACCAGCGCCTCGACCTCGGGACCGTGGGGGTCGGAGCCCGGCCCCGTGAGCGTCACCGTGCCCTCGGCGGTGGCCCATGACCAGCCGTCAGGGCTGGTGACCTCCAGCGCGGCCCGCGGATCCCGGCGCAGGTTCGCCGTCTTGGCCCGCCCCTCGGTCATCGAGACGTAGACGATCTCGGCCCTCCGGTCGTAGAAGGGCATGACCGGGGAGAGCTGCGGGCGGCCGTCCGACTTGATCGTCGCGAGGACGCCCAGCCGGCTTTCCGCGAGCAGCGTGCGCGGGTCGAACGGTGTGGCGGTCATGACGGCTTGCGGAACTGCTCGACCATCGCCGCGTAGCCGTCGCCGCCGCGCCCGTCGGCCACGGCCTGGTCGGTCAGGGCCTTGATGAACCTCGGAAGCTCGGCACTGACACCGAGGGACTCGCTTTCGTGGATGAGGTGGTCCATCGCGGCCAGGTGGGTGTCGATGGTGGAGTCCAGGGCCGGGTACGCGCCGGTGTCGACCTGCTCCGCGTAGTCCGCCAGCCAGCCGTTCACGATCTCGATCCCCTTGCCGGCGAGCGGGGCGTACGCTCCGGCTCGCACCCCCGCCGCGCCGAGCAGGGCGGCGCCCTGCAGGAACCCGTTCAGGATGTTCCACATCAGGCTCAGCACGGCCATCTCGTGCAGCGCCGACAGGGTGTGGTCGTCGCCGAGGTACGTCGTTCCCGAACCGAGGCTCCTCAGGGCGGGTTCGTACTGCTCGAAGGCCGACCGCGGCCCGCTGTAGGTGATGACGGCGTCCGCCCCGATCTCCGCGGGGACGGCCATGATCGCGCCGTCGAGGTAGGCGCCGCCCTGCCGCGCCGCCCACTCGGCGGTCTCACGGGCGCCCTGTGACGTGCCCGAACCCAGGTTGACCAGGACCCGGCCGTCGAGAACGGCGCCCAGCGGGTCGAGCAGCCCGTGCACGGCGTCGTAGTCCGTGACGCAGACGACCACGAGCGGCGCGGCCGCGACGGCCTCGCCGACCGAGCCGGCGAGCTTCGCGCCCTGGGCCACCAGCTGGTCGGCCTTGGCCGCCGTACGGTTCCACACGGTCGTAGGGTGCCCCGCGCGCAGGAACGCTCCGGCCAGCGCCTGGCCCATCAGCCCGAGGCCGATGACCGTCACGGGAGTGTGGTTGGCGTTGTTGGTGCTCATGGCAGAATCCTTAACGTTCATACCGATATGAAGGTCAAGGGGGGAACGAGCGTGCTGATCGGGGAGTTGAGCCGGCAGACCGGAGTCCACACGCATCAGCTGCGTTACTACGAGGCCCAGGGCCTGCTCGAACCCGAGCGCGGCACCAACGGCTACCGCGAGTACGGCGACGACGCCGTCCTGACCGTGACCCAGATCCGCAGGCTGCTCGAAGCCGGGCTGTCGACCCAGGAGATCGCGTACCTGCTCCCCTGCGCCACCGGCGCGGCCCCCGACCTGGAGCCCTGCCCCGAGCTCCTGGACACGCTGCGGGCCCGCCTGCACGGCCTGGACGAGCACATCGACACGCTCGCCCGCTCCCGCCAGTCCCTCCGCGACTACATCGACGTCACGGAGCGACGCGTGGTGGAGAGCGGGTCACATGCTTGAGTCCTTAGAGACGGTCACGCACGACATGGCGCTGATCGCTCTCACGACGTGTGCTTTTCCGTTCTTGCTCGGCATCTTCACACTGATCAACCGAGGGCTCCCGCGCTGGGTTCCGGCAGGTAAATGGGCTTATTGGAAGCCGTTCTCCTGGGCGCAGATCTTCCTGTCCGCCTCGCTGACGACGATGCTGCTTCCCCTGGTTCTGGACGTCGATCCGCTGTTGAGACTCGTCTTGATGGTTCCAACCGTCTGCTTCCTCGTCGCCTCAACGGTTTTCTACGTCATGGCTTTCCGGTCGCGCGACCCCAAGTAGCCGGTTTGCGTTCGAGCGCGCTCGAAGTCGTAGCGTCGCCGGCATGACGACAAAGACCTGGATCATCACCGGCGCGTCCCGGGGGTTCGGACGCGCGCTGGCGGAGGCGGCGCTCGCGGCGGGCGACCGCGTGGTGGCGGCGGTGCGCCGGCCCGAGAGCGTGGCCGACCTGGCGGACGCCTACCCCGACAGCTGCCTGATCGCGGAGTTCGACGTCCGGGACGCCACCGCCGCCGGGGAGCTCGTGCGTGCCGCCCTTGTCCGTTTCGGACAGCTCGACGTGCTGGTCAACAACGCGGGCCGGGCCGTGGTGGGCGCGGTCGAGGAGGTCGGCGACGCGCAGCTGCGTGAGCTGATGGATCTGCACCTGTTCGGCCCTGCCGCGCTGGTGCGGGCGGCGCTGCCCGCGATGCGCGCGCGGGGCACCGGGACGATCGTGCAGATGAGCAGCCAGGGCGGGCGGATGTCGTTCCCGGGAGTGTCGGCGTACTCCGCGTCGAAGTTCGCCCTCGAAGGCTGGTCCGAGGCGCTGGCCGGGGAGGTCGCGCCGTTCGGGATCCGCGTGATGATCGTCGAGCCGAGCCGGTTCCGGACCGACTTCCACGCGGGTGAGACGCTGGAGTTCGTGGAGGCGTCGCAGACCTACCGTGAGCTGCTGGCCGCCGTCCGCTCGGACATGGCCGGCGCCGACGGCCGCCAGGAGGGCGACCCGGTGCGGGCGGCCGAGATCATCGTGTCCCTCGCGCACGGCGAGCAGGTGCCGCTGCGGCTGCCGCTCGGGCGCGAGGCCGTCGAGCGGATCTCGGGGACGTACCGGCGTGGCCTGGAGGAGGTCGAGCGGTGGGCCGAGACCGCCCGCAGCGCCGACTTCCCGGACGTCCCGGCATCGGTCCGGCCGATTTAGGCTGGTGGTCATGGCCACCGACGATCTGATGACCAGGGCGCTCGACACGCTCGGCGATGACGGCCCGATGTCGGTCGAGGCGATCCACTCCCTCACCGAGGTGTCCGAGGTGCCCGGGCCGATGACGATCGCTGAGGTCTCCGGCCTGCTCGGGATCTCGCCCCACACGTTGCGTTACTACGAGCGGGCCGGGCTGGTCGAGGTGGCCCGCGACGGCAACGGCCATCGCGTCTACGACGGCGCCGCGGTGCGGCGGCTGGTGTTCCTGACCCGGATGCGGCTGTCCGGCATGGCGATGCGCGACCTGCAGGACTACATCTCGCTCGTCGACGCCGGGGAGCACACGGTGCCCGAGCGGCTCGACCTGCTGATCGAGCATCGCGACACCATCCGCCGCCGGATCCGTGAGCTGACCCTTTCCCTTACGGCCGTCGAGTACAAGATCGCCACGTACGGCGGCGAGACCGGGCCGGAGGTGCAGACCCCTGCCGTCGACCGGACGGCGCAACGGGCACTACGGGCATAGGCATGAGGTGGCTTCGGCGGTGACGAAGTCGACATAGCCGGCGGGAGGCCTCATCCCGCGCGACACCATCCAGTGGATGCGACCGGCTCCGGTCAGTGCGAGCGTCACCCGGTAGCCCAGCTCGACGTCGGCGGTGTCGAAGCGGCCGGCCAGTCCGTCGAGGTAGTCGGTGAGATGGCGTCCGAGGGTGGTCAGCGCCAGTGACGCGAGATCGGCGCCCACCGGGCCCACCCCGAACGTCGCCCAGTCCAGCGCCACCGTGTCGGAGCCGTCGGCGGCGGCGACGAGGTTGCCGTGGGAGAAGTCGCCGTGCACGAGCACGCGAGGCACCCGGTCGAGCCGCTCCAGCAGGTCGTGGCGCTCTTGCCACAACGCCGGGATGTGTGCGGGCACGTCCATGCCGGTCCAGCTCAGGTCGCTGACGGCGATCCGCTGGGCGAGCTGGTGGCCGGACAGCCACGGCACGTCGGGGACGGCGACGTCGGCCTGCCAGCGGCCGCGCCGGTGAGCGGCCACGTGCGGGGCTTCCGGGGTGGCGCCGGCGTCGGCGAGATAGACGGTGTCGCCGATGACGCCGTAGCAGCGGGGCGCGGCCAGGCCCGGTCCCTTCGGCAGCAGCCCGCTGGCATAGGCGAGAGGTTCCCGCCGCCAGTTGGCCCAGTGCCGGGGATCGGCGGCGCCGGCGGCGTGTCGTCCGGTGGTCAGCGGCCGGCAGGATTTGCGGATCACGGTGAAGGAGACCTGGTCGCGGCCGAGGCGTGCCTGGCCGGACAGCCTGGTCACGGCACCGGTGGCGGCCCCTGAGCTGCCGGTGACCGGCTCGCTCCGGCACGACACGAGCGAGCCTCCCGGGTGGCCCAGCACCGCGTCCAGCACTGCCGGGGGAAGCAGATCCGTCACTCGCGGCACGGTAGGCCATCACTCCGCTCGCCTTGCCTCTCATTTTCCGCATGACACCCGCTATTGCCCGGGGTCGGGCAGGCGGAGGTGGAAGGCGGTGCGGCCGGGGCGGCTTTCGACGCCGATCGTGCCGCCGTGCGCGGCGACCACCGCCTTGACGATCGCCAGGCCGAGCCCCGTGCCGCCGGAAGCGCGCGATCGCCCCTTGTCCACGCGGGAGAAGCGCTCGAAGATCTCCTCCTGCATGTCCGCCGGGATGCCGGGCCCGCCGTCCGCGACCGTCAGCTCCGCCGCGCCCGGCGCCTGTCGTACCGTCAGCGTGATCGCCGTGCCTTCGGGGGTGTGCGTACCGGCGTTGGTCAGCAGGTTCGTGATCACCTGGCGCAGCCGCGACGGGTCGCCCTGGACGGTGACCGGCTCCTCGGGCAGTTCGAGCCGCCAGCGGTGGGCGGGCGCGGCGACCCTGGCGTCACCGACGGACTCGATGGCCAGCTTGGTGAGATCCACCTCGTCCCGCGCCAGCGGCCGGCCCGCGTCCAGCCGGGCGAGCAGCAGCAGGTCGGCGACCAGTTCGCTCATCCGGCCGGACTCGGCGTCGATGCGGTCGAGCGCGTGCCGCACCCCCTCGGGCATCGGCTCGGCGCCGCGAAGGGCCAGCTCGGTGTGGCCGCGGATCGCGGCGAGCGGGGTGCGCAACTCGTGGCTGGCGTCGGCGGCGAACGCGCGCAGCCTCTGCTCGACGGCGTACCGGCGGGCCAGCGCCGCCTCCACGTGCCCCAGCATGCTGTTGAACGCGGCCCCCACCTGCCCGGCCTCGGTACGCGGATCGGTGTCGGGCACCCGTTCGGTCAGTGCCACCTCGCCGCTGGCCAGCGGCAGCCGGGTGACCCGCCGGGCGGTGGCGGCCACGCGTTCCAGGGGGCGCAGCGCGAGCCTGACCCACACCGCGCCGGCGACGCCGGTGACGGCCAGCGCGGCGCCGAACATGACGACCTCGAACGCCTGCATGCGCCTCAAGGTCTCCTCGGCCTCGTGCAGCGGCAGGCCGGTGATGAGCACGTCGCCGTCGCGGCCCGGTACGGCGACGACCCGGTACTCGTGCAGGCGCGACAGGGACACGGTCCTGGGCACGCCGTCGGCCGGCAACGCGGCCAGGACGGCCTGGTCACCGCCGGTGAGCCCCGCCCGGTCGTCGTCGTCCAGGGTCACCACCGCCCCCTGAGTGATCACGCCGCCGGCGACGCGCACTCCCAAGGTGCCCGGGGCCTGGCTGCGCGTGTCGCCCCCGCCTCGGCCGCCGTCGTGCTCCAGGCTCGCCGCGTATCTGCCGCCGATCGTGGCGAGCTGCTGGTCGACCCGTCCCATCAGGAAGCGGTCCATCGCGAACGACGTCGCGACGCCGACGGCCGCGCAGGCCAGCGCCAGCAGCGCCAGGACCCCCGCGACGAGCCGGCCCCGCAGCGTGCGCGGCAGGAGGCGGCTCATGCGGGCGGCTTGAGCACGTAGCCGACCCCGCGGACGGTGTGGATGAGCGGCTCGCGGCCCGCGTCGATCTTCTTGCGCAGGTAGCTGACGTACAGCTCGACCACGTGGGCCTGCCCGCCGAAGTCGTAGGACCAGACGTGGTCGAGGATCTGGGTCTTGCTCAGCACCCGGCGCGGGTTGAGCATGAGCAGCCGCAGCAGGTCGAACTCGGTCGGTGTCAGGTCGATCAACGTCCCCGCCCTGGTCACCTCCCTGGCCTCGACGTCCATGACGAGATCGGCCACGACGAGCCGCGTGCCGTTCCCGGCCCGGGCCATCCCCGCGCGGCGCAGCAGCCCGTTCAGCCGGGCCAGCACCTCGTCCAGGCTGAACGGCTTGGTCACGTAGTCGTCGCCGCCGGCGGTGATCCCGGCCACGCGGTCCTCCACCGCGTCCCTGGCGGTGAGGAACAGCACGCACACCTCCGGCAGCCGCTCGCGGATCCGGCGCATGATTTCCAGGCCGTCCAGATCGGGCAGCATCACGTCCAGGACCACCGCGTCCGGCACGAACTCCTCCGCCGCCCGCACCGCGGTCATGCCGTCGCCGGCGGCGCGGACCCGCCACCCCTCCTGGAGCAGCACCGTCTCCAGCACCTCGACGATGTCCGGTTCGTCGTCCACGACCAGCACGCGGATCGGCGCACCGTCAGGACGCAGCAACACCGACACGGTCACCTCCATGTCCATTTCATACCGAAATCTTCTGAAAATCCTCTGAGAGCACCTCCGTCCCGGGCCGTTCAGAAGGAACGCAGAGTTTCACTTGGCACGGTGGGTCCCGTTCCCGAAGAAGCAGGAGAACGGTGTGACCATCACGCACGTACCATCCCGAACCGCCCCGCAGGTCAGGTCCACCGGGTTCGTGGCCCGCCCCGGCCCGGTGCTCGTCCTGATCGGCCTGGGCGCGGTCGCGGTCGTCGCGCTGTGGTGGCGTGACACGTCCGCGGTGGTGAGCGCGGCGGGCTGGCTCACGAACGCCGGGCGAATCACCGGCCTGCTGGCCGGTTACGCGATGGCGATGCTGATCGCGCTGATGGCGCGCGTGCCCGCGCTGGAGCACGGCGTCGGCACCGACCGGCTGACCCGCTGGCACGCCATGGGCGGGCGTTACATCGTCGGCCTGATGACCGCGCACGTGCTGTCGGTCATCTGGGGGTACGCGATCGCCGACGGGCAGCACGTGGCGGACGAGGCCGTCACCATGGTCGTGACCTTCCCCGAGATGTGGGAGGCCACCGCGGCCTGCCTGCTGCTCCTCGGCATCGGCGCGATCTCGGCCCGTGCCGCCCGCCGCCGGATCGGCTACGAGACCTGGTACCTGCTGCACTTCTACACCTACGTCGCCGCCTACCTGGCTTTCGGCCACCAGCTCGCCACCGGTGCGGAGTTCGCCGGTGACCGGGCGGCCCAGGTCGCCTGGTATGTCCTCTACCTCGGCGTGGCCGCGCTCGTCGTCTGGTACCGGCTCCTGGCGCCCGTCCGGCTGTTCCTGCGGCATCGGCTGCGGGTGGCCGCGGTGACCGCCGAAGCCCCCGGCGTGATCTCCGTCCAGGTCACCGGCCGGCGACTGGAACGGCTGCGCGCCGAGCCCGGCCAGTTCTTCCGCTGGCGCTTCTTGGCCAAGGGGCTGTGGTGGTCGGCGAACCCGTACTCGCTGTCGGCCCCGCCCGGCGCCGGCGGGCTGCGGATCACGGTCAAGGCGCTGGGCGACCACAGCGCGACCCTGGCCGGGCTGCGCCCCGGGACGCGGGTCTTCGCCGAGGGACCGTACGGGGCCTTCACCGGCCGGTTGCGCTCCCGCCGGCAGGTGCTGCTGATCGCGGGCGGCGTCGGCATCACCCCGTTGCGTGCCCTGTTCGAGTCGCTTCCCGGCGAGCTGACCCTGCTCTACCGGGCACGCAGGGAGGCCGACCTGGTGTTCAGGCAGGAGCTCGAGGACATCGCCGTCGCCCGGGGCGCGAACCTGCACTATTCGACCGGCCCCCGCGGCCCCGGTGGGCCGTTCGACGCGGCGGTGCTCGCCCGGGTCGTGCCCGGACTGCGCGACCACGACGTGTACGTGTGCGGCCCCGCCGAGATGACCCGGGCCGCAATCCAGGCATTGCGGGCCGCCGGAGTGCCCCGGCGGCACATCCATCACGAATCCTTCGAGTTCTAGGAGTACGACGATAAATGCCCATCCGTAGAGCACTGCTCGCCGTGCTGGCCACTGCCGTGGGCCTGGTGCTGCTGCTGTCGTTCAAGCCGCACGACGTGTCGCAGGCAGCCCAGCCGCCCGCCGCCCTGGCCCAGAAGCAGTCCGGCACCACGCCGGCTCAGGGCACCACGCCGGCTCAGGGCACCACGCCGGCGCAGGACACCACGCCGGCTCAGGGGACCACCGTGACCGGCGATCCGGCCGACACCCGCTGGGGCCCGGTGCAGGTCGCGATCACCGTGTCCGGCGGGAAGATCGCCGACGTCCAGGTGCTGCAGGCGCCCGACGGCAACCGCCGTGACATCGAGATCAACGACGCCGCGCTGCCGATCCTCACCCAGGAGGCGCTGTCGGCGCAGAGCGCGCAGATCGACACGGTGTCCGGCGCCACCTACACCAGCGAGGGCTACGCCCGCTCCCTGCAGAGCGCGATCGACCGGGCGGGGCTGTGACGATCCGGCACGTCGAGCACGTCATGGGGACGGTGTTCTCCTTCGACGTCCGGCACGAGGCGTCCGAGCGGATCACGTCGGCGATCGAGGAGGCGGTGACCTGGCTGCACCACGTGGACGCCCTCTTCTCCACGTACCGGTCCGGCAGCCCGATCAGCCGCCTCGGCCGCGGCGAGATCGCCCCGGAGAGCTGCCCGCCCGAGATCGTCCGCGTGCTGGCCCGCTGCGCCCAGGTCGAGCGCGACACCGGCGGCTATTTCACGCTCATGCCCGGCGACCGGCTCGACCCGTCCGCGCTGGTCAAGGGCTGGGCCATCGAGCACGCCTCGGCGCTGCTGGCGGCGGCGGGCGCGCGGCGGCACAGCGTCAACGGCGGCGGCGACGTCCGCCTCGGCTCATCGCCGGAACCCGACCGGCCGTGGCGGGTGGGCATCGCCGACCCGCTGCGGCCCGGGGCGCTGGCCGCCGTCGTCTCGGGGACCGGCCTGGCGGTCGCCACCTCCGGCACCGCCGAACGCGGGCACCACATCGTGGACCCGCACACCGGCGCCCCCGCCACCGCGCTGGCCTCGCTCACCCTCGTCGGGTACGACCTGACCACCGTGGACGCCTACGCCACCGCCGCGTTCGCGATGGGCTCCGCGGCGCGGGAGTGGGTGGAGGAGCAGGACGAGCTGGAGGCGTTCGCGGTGACCTCGTCGGGAGCGGTCTGGCGTACCAGCGGTTTCCACCGTTATGCGCAGTTGTAGCGGGCGGCGGCTTCGGCCGCCTTGCGGGCGAGGGTCCGGCGGAGCTCGGCCGGGGCGAGGACTTCGGCGTCGGTGCCGAAGGCCAGGAGCACCTCTGCCGCGGGCAGGGAGCGGAAGTGCAGTTCGACGTGCACCCGCTCTGCTCGCTGGTCGGTCGCGGGAGGGGGGCCGGCCAGGTCGGCTTCGTGGATGCGCAGGAATCTGGCCAGGATGTCCCGGTGGACGCTGACCGTGACGGGCAGCGGGGCGGGGATCTCGTCGATGTGGCGGCGCAGGCTGTCCCAGACGTCGGCCAGTTCGAGGCCGTCGCGGCGGCGTACGGGCTCGTCGAGGATGCCGGCTGACAGGGCCCGGTCGGCTCGGAAGAGTGCCGGCTCGCCACGGTGGTCGGCGACCAGGTACCAGACGCCGGCCTTGTTGACCAGGCCGTACGGATCGAGGGTGTAGGAGCGGACGCGGTTGTCGCGGCCGTGCCGGTAGCGCAGGCGCAGCCGCCGGTCGTTGAAGACGGCCTGCTGGAGCACGGCCAGGTCGGCGGCGGGGCCGGTCGCCGAGCGCGCCGGACCGCCGCGCCAGCGCACGGGGTCGATGAGGATGCGGCGGCTGGCCAGGTCGGCGTCGGGCCGGTGCGGGGCGGGCAGGGCGGCCATCAGCTTGCGCAGCGCGGAGCCGAGGGCCTGCCCCAGGCCCAGCTCGGTGTGAGCGTGACCGGACATCAGCACGAACAGGGCGCGGGCCTCGTCGGCGGTCATGCCGGTGACGTTGGTGCGGTAGCCGGGCAGCAGCGCGATGCCGCCGTGGGGGCCGCGCACGGTGTAGACGGGCACGCCGGCCGACGACAGCGCCTCGACGTCGCGCATGACGGTGCGGACCGACACCTCCAGGCGCTCGGCCAGGTCACCGGCCGGCAGCTGCCCGTGGGTCTGCAGCAGCAGCATGATCGACAGCAGGCGCTCGGATCTCACGCCTTCAAAGGTATATGACGCTACCTGACATATATCCCCGTGAAGATGCAGGTAGACGGGCCGCCCACGGGGGCGGCGCGAACGTCCTGAAAGGAACTGTGCTGTGACCGGAACCAACGGGCTCGCCCAGCAGATCGCCGACGACTTCGTCCGCGCGTGGACCAGCAAGAACATCGACAAGGCCCTGAGCCTTCTCGCCGACGACGTCGTGTGCGAGGCCCCGACCGGCACGTTCGAGGGGGTGGAGGGCTACCGCGGGTTCCTCGAGCCGTTCGCGACCTCGCTGATCAGCGCCACCGTCATCGACGTCCTGGGCAACGACACGAACGCGGCGACCGTGTACACCACCGACACCCCGCTGCTGAAGGACTTCCGCGGCATCGACTATTTCACCGTCGAGAACGGCAGGATCACCCGCGTGATCAGCATCTTCGACATGCTCCCGATGCACAAGGCCCGAAACGCCGTCCAGCACTGACCCGGGTCACTTCTGCTCCTGGAGCCAGTCGTCGAACGTCGTCGGCGCGATGCGGGCGTCCTCACCCGGCAGCAGCACGTTGCCGGCCATCTCCTGGCTGAACAAGCCCGACCAGGTCGGCACGAGCTTCACCTCCCGGCCGCGCGCCCGATGCGTACGCCGGGCCATGTCGACGAGGTCCTGCGGCTCGGGCCCCGCGACGTCGACATAGCGTCCCTGCGGCTCGCCCACCGCGATCTCGGCCAGGATGGCGGCCACGTCCGCGGGCGCGATCGGCTGCATGAGCAGCGGCGCGACCGTGGCCACGCCGTCCTGCTCGGTCCAGCCGGCCACCATCTCCGCGAAGTCATGGAACTGCGTGGCCGGTACGACCGTCCACGGCACCGGACCCGCGGCCACCAGGCGTTCCTGCTCCCGCTTGCCGGCGTAGTGCGCATTGCCGTCGATCCGGCCCACCCCGGCGATCGACAGCAGCACATGGTGGCGTACGCCGGCCCGTTCCTCGGCGGCGAGCAGGTTACGGGTGGCCGCCGCGAAGTAGGCCACCGTCTCGGCCCGATCCCCCTCCGGCCCGTTGGTGACGTCGATGACGGCCTCGACCCCGGCGAGGGCGTCGTCGAGCCCGTCACCGGTCAGCAGGTCCAGGCCGAGCGAACGGCTGACGCGCACGACGTCGTGCCCGTCCCGTTCGAGGGCGGCCACGGTCAGGGAACCGATGTTGCCGGTCGCGCCGGCGACGGCGATCCGCATGATGATCACTCCTTGTCCACGATCAACCAGGACCATATCTCGGACTTAACAGGTCCGCAATATCCACGATATCCTGGCGATCGTGAAGCTGCCCGTAAGCACCGAATGGCTGTTGCACTGCGCCACCTCGCTGGCGCAGCTCGAACCGGGGACCACCGCATCGGCCGCCCAGCTGGCGGACTACTACGACCTGCCCGCGCCCTACCTCGCCAAGCAGCTCCAGTCGCTCGTCAAGGCGGGCGTGCTGTCGGCGACGACAGGGCCGCGCGGCGGGTTCCGGCTCGCGCGCGAGCCCGCGGAGATCACGTTGCTGCAGATCGTGGAGGCGGTGGACGGCGCCTCCGCTCCGTACGAATGCCGCGAGATCCGCAGGCAGGGCCGCGGCGCGCTTCCGGCCGAGGATTGCCGGCAGGCCTGCATCCTCGCCGTGAAGATGGCCGAGGCGCATCGGGTGTGGCGCGGCAGCCTGGCCGGGGTCTCGCTCGCCGATGTCCTCGCCGACCTGCCTCCGTCGGCACCGGCCCGCACTCGATCGCTGCTCACCGGGCAGACCCGTCCCCCTGGAGAAGACGCCCTCCGCTGAGAGATCCATCCCATTGCGTCATGGCAGGATCTGTGGGGGACTGCGAAGTTCGGAGGACGTGATGAACGACGAGACGGCCACGTTGCTCTTCGACGTGATCGGCCGGCTGGAGAAGAGCATCCTCGCCCGCGACTGCCCGGCCATCGTCGCGCTCCAGGGTGAACGCCAACTCGTGCTCAGCGACTACGACTACCTTCGCGATCAGCAGTCGGCCACGGACTTCGAGAATCGAGCCGCCACCAGGGCCCAGGAGATCGCCGCGACGCGATGGATCTTCGCGGTCCCCCAGGTGTGGGTGATCACGCCGGACAAGGTCTTCAGCCGGGCCGTCTCCAACCTCCCGCTGCTCGAAGGGGAGCAGGAGGCGATCACCTGGATGAGCTTCGACCAGAGCGACGGCGTGGACTACGGGCGCGTCCCGTACGCACGCCGCCCGAACGGAGAGCCGGTGTTCGACGAGCCGGAGATGTTCACCGTGAGCGTGCGTCCGGCCGAACGCATGCCGGGCTACACGCTCCTTCAGGGACTCTTCCCCGATCATGGCGCCGCCGGGTGATCGACGAAGGACAACTTCCGCCGCGGGGGCCGCATCTAAGGACGTAGAAGATCCGAGATGACGGGGTGATCAGATGGCGTCGGCCCTGCTGCCTGGGGATCCTCTTCGGCTGGGGGACTTCTGGCTGGCCGGGCGGCTGGGCGCGGGGGGCCAGGGGGTGGTCTACGAGGCGTACGACGCGCAGGGCGACCGGGTGGCCATCAAGGTGCTGCACGGTGATGCCGCCGGCGATCCGGATCTGCGGTCGCGCTTCGGCAAGGAGGCCACGGCGGCCCGGCGGGTGGCCTCGTTCTGCACGGCACGAGTGCTGGCGGTCGATCTGGACGCGCCCAAGCCGTACATCGTCAGCGACTACGTCGAAGGGCCGAGCCTGCGTCAGGCCGTCGCCGGCGGGCGCCGCTTCAGCGGCGACGAGCTGCACCGCCTGGCCACCGCGGTGGCCACGGCGCTGACCGCGATCCATGACGCCGGCGTCGTGCACCGCGACCTCAAGCCTGACAACGTGCTGCTCGGCCCCGACGGTCCGCGCGTCATCGACTTCGGGGTGGCGCGGACCCTGGAGATGTCGCTGACCGCCACCGGTCTGGTGGCCGGCACCCCGACCTACATGGCGCCGGAGGTGTTCACCGGCCAGCGTGCCGGTGCTCCCGCCGACGTGTTCTCCTGGGGTGCGATCGTGCTCTACGCCGCCAACGGCGACGACCCCTTCCGGGCCGAGAGCCTGGGCGCGGTCATGCACCGCGTCCTGTCCGCCGAACCCGACCTCTCCGCGTTGCCGCCTTCGCTGCGGCCGCTGGTCTCGGCAGCGCTGGCCAAGGACCCGCTCGCCCGGCCTACCGCGCGCGAGCTGTTGCTCGGCCTGATCAGCGGGTTCCAGGGCGGCCAGGCCGACCTGCTCACCGTCGGCAGCGCCGAGGCCGGGCTGCTCAGCCGGGGAGCCGCGGCCGATCCCGCCCTCGGCACGCTTGCGGAGGACGCCTACGGTTTTCTCAGCCCCGGCGAACGCGACCTGGTGCCCGACCTGTTCCTGCGCATGGTGGCCGTCACCGACGCAGGTGAGGTGACCGTACGCACCGCGTCGCATGAGGAGCTGTTCGAGGCGAGGACACCGGACGAGCGGGCCGCGCTCGAACGGATCCTGGAGGTCTTCTCCTACGTGATCGCCGTTCGAGGCGACGACGTCGCGCTGGCCCGGCCCGCCCTGTTACAGGCCTGGCCGCGGCTGCGGTCCTGGGTCGGCGACGAGCGCGAGGGCCTGCCCACGCACGACCTGATCCGCGCCGCCGCGCGCCACTGGAACACCCACGGGCGCCGTGAAGGCGACGTCTTCCAGGGCAGCCGCCTGGAGACGGCGCTGCGCTGGGCCGCCACCGGACGCCGCCATCTCACGCTCAGCAAGCTCGAACGCGACTTCCTCGACGCCTGCAACGCCGCCACCCGCCACCGGATCCGGCGCCGCCGCCTCCTCACCGTCACTCTGTCCGCCCTGCTCGTCCTCGCCCTGATCGGCGGCGCCGTCGCCGTTCGGCAGAGCCTCGTCATCTCGGAGCAGAGCAGGGTCGTCGCCGCGCAGCGGGACGAGGCGGTCGCGGGCAAGGTGGCGGCCCAGGCCGACGCGATGCGCACGGCGGACCCGGTACGGGCGATGCTGCTCAGCGTCGCCGCCTGGCGGCTGGCCCCGGTCACCGCGACGCGGGCGACGTTGCAGAACGCCTGGGCACAGCGCGAGC
Organism: Nonomuraea sp. NPDC049625; assembly: GCF_040675285.1. Classification (NCBI taxonomy): domain Bacteria; kingdom Bacillati; phylum Actinomycetota; class Actinomycetes; order Streptosporangiales; family Streptosporangiaceae; genus Nonomuraea; species Nonomuraea sp. NPDC049625. Next base: position 83,742 of record NZ_JBFAOQ010000016.1, read on the forward strand.
GCGCGGCGTTCTCCGACCCGGACTCGGGCGCGGAGACCGTACGGCAGATCACCAGGGACGGACGCACGTTCGTCAGCGTGTCCCCGCAGGGGGTGCGGATCTACGACCTGCGGACCGGGAGGAAGACCGGCGGCTGGGACGACCTGAAGATCGGCAGGGAGAAGTTCCTGGGCGCCGGCCTCAGCCCCAGCGGCCGGATGCTGGCCGTGGCGGCGGGCGATGAGATCCATGTCTGGGACACGAGCACCGGCAGGCAGACCGGAGCCAGACGAAGGATCGATATGCCGGAAAACTTCAACGGGGTCAAGTTCCAGACCGGCGACCGGTACGTCAACGTGCTGGGATCCCAGGCCGGCGGCCTCTGGGACACGCGGACCGGCGCGGACATCGAGGCGGGGGACGGCATGCTCGAACCCTCCGTCACCCTGGCCAACGACCTGGTCGTGAACGGGGGTGTCATGGGCCGGTTCAGCCTGCTGAGGCTGCCGAGCGGGAAACCGGTGGCACCATGGCCCCGCTCGAACGGCTGCGCCAAGAAGGTGTGGACGGCGGCCATCAGCCCGGACGGGCGGACCATCGCCTGCGCCACCGATTCAGGGGTCTCCCTCGTCGACGCACACACGGGACGCGACCTCGCCGGCCAGCCGGCGCTCGGGGGGAACGGCTACGGCGGCACCAGAATGTGGTTCAGCCCGGACGGCCGCTACCTCGTGGTCAGGAAGAACAACAACCTTGAGCTTGTCCGGGTCTCGGACGGGAACACCGTGCTCTCCTACCGGGGCGCACCCGAGAGCGTGGGCTTCGACGGCACGACCCTGCGTTACCTGACCGACGAGACCGTGGTGAGCCTGGACATCTCCGATGTCCTCCACCTCACGCGGCTGCCCGGCCACGCCCCTGAGACCGCTGTGTTCAGCAGTGATGGACGGCTCCTCGCCACGCACCAGTACGAGGCGAAGCAGCTCGTGCTCTGGGACGCGGAGAAGCTCCGCCCGCTGGGATCGCCCCTGAAGATAAGGATCGGGGACGGCACCCTGGGCTTCGCGTTCAGCGGAGACGGGCGGCTGCTGGCGGCCTTCAGCGGCATGGGGAAGCCGCTGGAGATGTGGGACACCGCGCAGCCGTCGCGCGTGACCAGGGCCCAGTTGCCGGGTGAGTGGATGGCGGACGCCGTGGCCGTGAACGAGCACGGGACGCTTGTCGCGATCGCCGCCACCGATACCAGCGGCGCATCCCGAAACCGGCTTTTCGTCTGGGACGTGCCGCATCACAAGTGGTTGCGGCCCATCGACACGAACTACCTGGTGGGCATCGTGTTCCGGCCGGGCGGCACGATCATCGCTCCGATGAGCGACTCGGCCAACCACCTGATCGATCTCTCCTCCGGGCAGCCGGTCGGCCCCGCCTTCGGCCCAGGAGGGCTGAGCAGCGGTTTGAGAAGCATCGCCTTCAGTCCTGATGGAGCGAGCCTCGCCGCCTACAGCCAGTCGGGCAGGCTCGCGTTCTGGGATCTGCGCACGGGTAAGAGGCGTGGTCCGACGTTGCGTCCGTACCCCGGTGACAACAGCGGGATCATCCAGCTGGTCTTCTCCCGGACGGGCGACGTGGCCGCATCCATCACTGAGGGGGAGGTCCAGCTCTGGGACCCCATCACGCCTCGCAAGCTCGGGTCGTCGATCGCAGGGGCGGACGAGCCGCTGATGGCGACCGGGTTCGGAGCCGGTGGCGCGGTGCTCCGTACCATCGACGAGGCGGGGGTGCTGCGCGCGGTCTCCGTCGATCCGGAGCGCACGGCCGAGGCCGTGTGCGCCCGGGCCGGGCGCTCGCTGACGCGCGCGGAGTGGCAGGAGTATCTGCCCGGCCTGCCGTACCGGAAGATCTGCCCCTGATCACCGGGACCGGCGCGTCAGAGTCCTGATGTCCTCGAACAGCCGCTCGTGCGCGGCGGCCGCCTCGGCGGAGGTCAGGTCCATGTTCTGGATGAAGCCGTGCTCCAGGCCGGGCTCTTGCCGGTGCGTCACGTGGACGCCGGCCTGCGCCAGCCGGCGGGCGTAGGCGTCGCCTTCGTCGCGCAGGGCGTCGTGTTCGGCGGTCACGATGAGGGTGTCCGGCATGCCGGACAGGTCTGCGGCCAGCAGCGGGCTGGCGGGCGCGCGGTCGGCGGGGTCCGGTGTCCACAGCTCGACGGCCCAGGCGAGGAAGTCGGCGTCCAGCGAGTGGCCGGAGCCCTTGCCGACGATGCTGGGCTGGGAGAGCGTCAGGTCGGTGTTGGGGCAGATCAGGATCTGCAGGTCGGGCACCGGCTCGCCGGCGTCGCGCAGCCGCAGGCAGGCCATGGTGGCCAGATAGCCGCCGGCGCTGTCGCCGGCCACCGCGGCCGGGCGGGCCCAGCGCAGCACCGCGGTCACGTCCTCGACGGCCGCCGGGTACGGATGCTCGGGCGCGCGCCGGTAGTCGATGGCCAGCACCTCGACGTCGCAGGCGTGGGCGATGCGCCGGCAGGTGCGGTCATGGGTCTCCAGGTCACCGATGACGAAGGCGCCGCCATGGGCGAACACCATCAGCGGCCTGGCCTGTTCGGAGGGCCGGTAGTGGCGCAGCGGCAGCCCGTCCGGCCCGTGCAGGTCTTCCACCCGGGCCAGTGCGGGGCCTTGGGGGCGGTCGGCGGCTCGCCGGCGTGAGCCTTCACGCAGTTCGGACACATCGGGGACGGTCATAACGGGTCAGCTCTCCGGGTGGACCATGAGAAGTACGGCACGATTGTCCGGGGTGTGGCCTCGGTACAGGTGCGGGTGAGCGGCGTCGAACCGGATGGAATCGCCTTCGGCCAGGTCGGTGAGGGAATCGGCGGGTCCCGTGGTGACGCTTCCGTGGGTGAGCACGAGGCACTCCTCGACGCCGGGCAGGTGGGCGTCGGAGTGCTGGGTGCTCTCGGCGATGGCGATGTCGTAGACCTCCACGGTGCCGCGCACCCTGATGCGGTGCAGGAGACGCGCGCTGACCGCGTCGCCCTCGACCCGTGGCCGCCGGTCGTCGGCGCGTACCACCTCGATCGTCGAGGCGGGCGCTTCCAGCAATTCGCCGAGGGACGCCTTCAGCGCGGTGGCCAGGGCCCACAGGGTGCTCAGGGTCGGGTTGCCCTGGCCCTGCTCGATGCCGTGCAGCGTGGTCTTGCTGATGCCGCCGGCGGACGCCAGGTCGGCCAGCGATATCCCGGCCGCCGTACGCAGCCGGTGCACGTTCGTCCCCACCACTTGCGCGAGCTCCATGCGTATCAGCATAGTGGTATGGACGTACCAATAGAATGGTTTTGGAGGCGAGATGACGGTGACGCGGCTGCGCGACATCCCGGGCATCGGCGTGGACGCCGTCGGCGACGCGGCCGACGCCGTGGGCGACCCGGAGTTCCTGCGGCTGGAGAACCTCGACACCGACCTGCGGCCGCCCGCCGTCGCCATCGCCGCCACGCATGCCGCCGTCGACGACGACGCGGCCAACAGCTATCTGCCCTTCCAGGGGCGCCGCTCGCTTCGCGCGGCCGCCGCGGCGCACGTCGGGCGCATCTCCGGGCACGTCTACGACGCCGACACCGAATGCGTCAGCGTGGCCGGCGGGCTCAACGGCATCCTCAACACGCTGCTGGCGACCGTCGAGCCCGGGCAGGAGGTCGTGCTGTGCGACCCCATATACGCCGGCCTGGTCAACCGGGTCCGGCTCGCGGGCGGCGTTCCCCGCTTCGTCCCCGCGCAGCCCACCGCGGACGGCTGGACCGTCGACCCCGAACGACTCGCCGACGCCGTCAGACCCGGCACGGCGGCGGTCCTGATGATGGGGCCGGCGATGCCGACCGGCCTCGTCCTGGACGAGCGCCACTGGTCCGCCTTCGCCGACGCCTGCGAACGCCACGACGCCTGGTTGATCTACGACGCGGCCATGGAACGCATCCGCTTCGACGGCCGCCCTCCCAGCCACCCGGCGGCCCACGAGGGCCTGGCACGACGCACCATCACCGTCGGTTCGGCCTCCAAGGAGCTGCGGCTCATCGGCTGGCGCGTCGGCTGGGTGACCGGCCCCGCCGACATCGTCGCCGACATCCGCCTGGTGGGCCTGACCAACGTCGTCTGCCAGGTCGGCCTGGGGCAGGACGCCGTGGCCGCCGCGCTGGACGCGCCCGACGCCGATGCCGACGTCGCCGCCGCCACGGCCGAGTGGCAACGGCGCTGCGAGACGGTCCTGCGCCGGCTCGCCGCGTACCCGGTCGTCCGGCCGCACGGCGGGTGGTCGCTCCTCATCGACACCAGACCCCTGGAGCTGACCCCCGCCGAACTGTCCCGGCGCCTGTTCGACCGGGCGAAGGTCGCGGCCACCCCCATGGACGGCTGGGGCCCCAGCGGCGGGCACTACCTGCGGCTCGTGTTCGCCAACGAACCCGTCGAACGCCTCGCCGATCTCGGCGACCGCTTCCGCCTGGCCGTCGGCTGAACCATGGACGTTTGCGCCGCTGTCCCGGCTGGTACGTCGCCGAAGGGCTGTTCGTAGCCGTCCGGCGGAGCCGTGGGTGACCTCATCGAGCGTCCGTCAGTCGGCGTGAGTCAGCCGGATGTATCCGTACGGGTTGAAGAACAGATCGTCCTCGTCATAGCGGTCGCACGCGCCGGTGCGCAGCAACCAGCGCGGAGCGTCCTCGGCCATCCGGAACCCGGCGCCGTCCTCGATCTCCTCCGCGCGCGGATCGGTCAGCAGGTAGATGGCGAGCGTGTCCAGGTGCGCGACGAGCTCGGCCAGCCTGTCCTCCGTCGGAAGCTCCGCACCGACCTCGATCTCCACATCGGGCGCGCCGAGCAGGTGCATGCCGCAGCTGTAGAGCACCTGACCGTCGTGGAGCGGTCGCTGCACCCAGGCGCTGACCAGCGCGTCGGCCAGGGTCTCGTCCGTGGCGTCGGCCGCTCGGTCGGCCAGCGCGAGCCAGCGGTCCCGGCCGTGCGCGATCCCGCTGCTCTCGTTCTTCACCGCCGTGGCTCCGGACCGCAGCAGCGCGGCCGTCACCGCCAGCAACCGCCGGGAGGTGTCGAACGCCAGCTCCCGCATCATCGGCGCGGACAGCAGGTAGCCGACGGTGTCGTGGGACTCCACTGCGGCCCAGTCCGCCTCGTCGAACGAGGCCGCCGCCATACTGGCCTCGAACGCCTCCGGCATCCGAGGGTCGGGTTCGGCCTCGGAGTATTCGCGATCGAGGACGAAACCGCCGAAGCCGGCCGCAGTCCGTTCTATCTCCGAAAGGTCCAGCCCGGCGCCGAGCACGCAGAGCACGTGCCGAGGAAACGCATCACTCATCCCGGCACGTTATCGATCATTGCCGACGCCTTGGGGCGATTCCCCCGATCTCCCGGAGAGGCCGGCTACGTCCGCTTGGCGACGTGCAGCTCGCACACGCCGTCCGTACACGACCGCCGCAACCGTCCCATCGAGACGGTCTGCGCCAGGCCGATCAGCCAGCACGTCGGGCACCCGCGGAAGGCCAGGAGCGCCACCGGCGCCAGCACCAGGCTGACCGGCCCGATCACCGGGATCAGCGCGACCGAGCCGATCAACGCCCCGAACCCCACCACGCCACGCGCCAGATGCCGGGGCAGCGAAGCGCTGGCGAACTCGTGTCCGTCAGTCATCGCACACCCCCTCGCCCAGCCGGTCCTGCACGGCCGCGCGGGCGCGGTGCAGGCGCGACTTCATCGCCGCCACGCTCAGGCCCAGCGCGTCGGCGGTCATCCGGCCGCTGAGGCCCTGGACGTCCCGCATGATCAGCACCTGCCGCTGGTCGGCCGGCAGCGCCGCGATGGCCGCCGCCACCCGCGCCGCCTCCAGCCGCTCGAACACCTCTTCCTCCGCGGACCGCATGGCGGCGCCGTGGAGGGGAGGCGGTGGCCGCAGCGCCAGCCTGGCCCTGCGTACGCATTCGTTGCGGATGATCCGGAACATCCACGACACCAGGGCGCCGGTGGCGCGCAGCGTACCGATCTTGCGATAGAGGACGATCAACGCCTCCTGCGCCGCGTCCTCGGCGTCCTCCGGCGTGGCGCACAGGTGGCGCGCGAAGCGCCGCACGTGCGGGTGCGCGCCCGACACCAGCGCGGCGATCGACTCGGCGTCGCCGTCGCGGGCCGCCGCGATCACCGCCTCGTCCGGCCAGGTCGTCGTCTCAGCCACGCGTACGCCTCCTCCGCCGCAGCACGACCACGCTACAGGTGCAGATGAGTACGACGGCGACCGCGACTCCCACAGCAACGATCACGACAACCTCTCCTTCGTCGATGACGGAACGCATATGAGAGGCGCCGGACCCGCCAGAGGATTCACCCGCCACGCGCGACATCGATGGTGCGGGTTCGTGCCGGGGCGGCCACGCAGGCGGTGGGCCGGGACCGAGGCCGCGGTGTCGACGCCGTCGATCCGGGGTCAGGAGGTGAAGAGATCGAGAAGGGCCGCGCCGCGCCTGGTCAGGTGGACGTAGATCTCCCTGCCGTCGCGCCGCCGGGTGACCAGCCCCGCCGATTCGAGGCGCTTGCAGTGGTAGGTGATCACGCTGGGGTGACATTTGATGCGCCTGGCCAGAACGCCCATCGACATCGGCTGGTCGACGCTGGCCAGGATGGTCGCCCGTGCGTCGCCGAAGAGGAACTGGAGCTGCTCCTCGGTGTCCTTCGGCCGGGGCGCCGTCAGGTACGGCGGGGGATAGCCGATCCAGACGGCGTCCGGACCGTCGAAACGGACAATGAGCGCGTCCGGCCCGGCGAGCATGGGGATCAGCACCAGGCCCCTGGACTCGATGGAGAACTCGTCGGGACCATAGTCGGGGACGCTCAGCGCGCCCTCACTGAAAGTGCAGTCTGCGTGCACGTCATTGAGCACGACATCGAGTGCTCCTCGGGCGCTGGCCACGGCGATCCGCTCGACTTCGCGATCGAACAGCGCGCGGGTCTGCTGCCATTCCGGATACATGGCGGACCATGCCTGCCCCAGCAGGTCGGCAAATCCGTGCAGCCAACGGCGAGGGTGCTTCATCGCGGGCTGCCAGTGGGGCGGCGGTCTCCCGTCGGTGATGGAGTCCAGCTCTGTTTGTAACGCGTCGGGCGACAGATCGCGAAGCATTTCGAGCTGCGTGGGAACGTCCAGATCTCGGCTGAAGTCTCCGGGGAACGCGACATCGGGAAATATGGTGTAACCGGGTGCCGAGAGCGAATCCACCACCATTCCGTCGGGTGCCACCGCGGCAGAGCGCACCAGTTGCCGCCATCGTTCGGGGGCACCCCTGTCCCGGCCCGCGAGCGCATCGCAGATCAGCGCGAGCATGGACAATCCGGGGACCATCGTCACGGTCACGGGTACCCGATCAAGTCGCTCAATGACCAGGCGCGTGCGCATTGGTAACTCTTCCTCTCGAGCTTCGGCAAATAGGAAGCAGCGTCTCACGGTGGCGCATACAAACTTGCTTCAGCGGTCGGCCGGGATACCGGAAAGCGATGATCGCCCGCGTCCTAATCACACGTCCGCATCACCTGATCTGGCTGGCGCGCAGATGTTCGCGTACGGCGGGAGTCAGCACCTGACCCGCACGGTCCGCCATGAGCGTCATGTGGTACGCGACAAGCGCCGCGTCGCAGTCGGGCTCGGAGAGCACGGCCAGGCAAGCGCTTTCGCCGATCGACATGGTGGTCAGCATCATGCCGTTCGCCATCTCCACCATGCTCTGAACGACCCCACCCCCGTCGAGGGCGCAGGCCGCGGCCACCGACAGGCCGACCAGCCCAGAGGTGATCGCGGCCAGCCGGCCGGCCCGGTCGACGGGGAAGCCCGAGGACGTCGCCAACGGCAGGCCATCGGCGGAGAAGAGGACGACGTGGACGACTCCTGGAACGATGCCGACGAATTCGCTGATCAGCCAGTCGACCTCGTACGCCATGTAGCTCACGTCGTTCATGCGCCCTGTCCTCTGTGCTTCGGGTCAGGGGCGGCCCTGCCCATGCTGATGTCGTCGCGAGCGGACCGGTAGCCCTGCTGGAAGCTGGACAGGCGGCTGCGTACCCGGCCCGCCGAGACGGACGGCATCGGCGGGACATCTTGGGGCGTGGAGGCCGTGGTGGCCGAGCCCGGCACCAGGTTGGCCTTGGGCACCCGCTTGGGCAGCCCGGTCGCGGTCTCGCCGTCGCGCACCGGCTCCACGGCGGCGGCTTTGGCGGCGTTCCATCCGGCGTCGGCCGCCCCCCAGCTGACTCCCTGCTCGAACCACGCCGACTCGATCGAGGCGTAGATCGGCAGATACTCGTCCGAGGCCGCTTTGGCGGCCGGAATGGGACCGGTGGACGCCGACGCCGTGTCGGGGAAGTCATAACCGGACGGCCGCTGCGGCGCGTCGTCCATGCCGCCGCGCAGGCCCAGGTTGGGACGCCTGGGGAAGATCGCTTCCTGGCTCGGCGGGTCGTACGGTCTCCTCGGCGGCGCCCACGGGTCGGCGGTGGCGTACGAGCCGGTGTCGGAGGACGGCCAGCCGCCGGATCCCCCCGGCCTCTCCGACGGCGTGAGCCAGGCGCCGGACGGGTTGGACGGGTGAGACGGGTACGAAGGATGGGCCGGACCCATCTGGAACGAGCCCCACTGCGGTGGGGTGGGGACAGCCTCGGCGGAGCCGCCGGGATAGCTGGGCGCCTGCGCGGCGAGCATCGCCTCGGGCATGAGGATCATCGCGGTGAGCCCCCCGGATTCGTGCGGGCGCAACTGCACCCGGACGCCGTGTCGGTGGGCCAGCCGCGCGACCACGAACAGGCCCATGCGCCGCGACACCGACACGTCCACGGTGGGCGCGTCGATGAGGCGGTCGTTGGCGATGGTGAGCTCGTCCGGGGTCATGCCGATGCCGGAGTCGGTGATCGACAGCATCATGCCGCCCCCGTCGATCCTGCTGCCCGACACCGTCACCTGGGTCTCCTGCGGCGAGAACGACAACGCGTTCTCCACAAGCTCGGCGAGCAGGTGAATGATGTCGTTGACGGCCTGGCCGGCCACCGCGACGCCGTCGGGCACCTGGAGGATGACCCGCTCGTAGTTCTCGACCTCCGACAGCGAGGCGCGGGCGACGTCGACCAGCTTGACGGGCTTGCTCCAGCGGCGGGGCGTCTCCTGGCCGGCGAGAACCAGCAGGTTCTCGCTGTTACGCCGCATACGGGTGGCCAGGTGGTCCAGCCTGAACAGGTTGCCGAGCCGCTGCTCGTCCTGCTCGCCCTGCTCCAGCCCGTCGATCAGGGTGATCTGCCGCTCCACCAGCGTCTGGCTGCGGCGCGACAGGTTCACGAACATCGCGTTGACGTTGGCGCGCAGGCGGGCCTCCTCGCCCGCCAGCCGGACCGCCTCACGGTGGACCTCGTCGAACGCCCGCGCCACCTCGCCGATCTCGTCCTTGGAGGAGATGGCGATCGGCGGCACGTGTATCGCCTTCGTGTCGACCTCGCTGTTGCGCAGCTGCCGCACGAGCTCGGGGAGCCGCTGGCTGGCGATCATGAGCGCGTCCCTGCGCAACCGCCTGAGCGGCCGGACGAGCGAGCGGGCCATGACCGCGGTGATGGCGAGGACCAGGAGCAGCAGCACGGCGAGGATGATGATGTTGAGCGTGGCCGCGGACCGGTCGCTGGACTGAATGTCGGCGCTTCGGGTGCCGACCTGCTCCAGCAACGCCCGCTGAACGGTGTGCAGCCGGTCGACGGTGTCGCTGATGGCGTTGAACCACAGGGTGACGTCGTTGGAAGTCGAGGTGTCGAGCCGCCGCAGGGGCAGGCCGGCATTGGCGAGGAACACGGCCCTGTTGATGTAGAACTCGCCCCGGCCGACCTCCACGCTGGCGACCGTGTTGTCGTGGAACTGCCGCTGCGCCAGCGTGGCCACGGCGCGAAAAGAGGCGCGTTCGCTCTCGCGGTTGGAACGGGCGTCGAGGAAAGCCTTGCGCTCGGGCTCTTCGAACGACCCTTTGACAAGCGCGATCGTCAACAGCCCTCGCAGCTTGGCGGCCTCCTCCTCCGATCGGGCGACGGCTCGCAGCGCGGCGCTGGTGGAGATCAGCTGCTCGTCCGTCGAGCCCTGCCCCACCTCGTCGTACAGTTGCAGCATCTCCGCGATGACCTCGGAGTACTTCTCCATCGTCGGGAGCGGCGGCAGCTGCGCGTTCTGCCCGGACACGGTGGCACGCAGCGAGGCGAGCTGGGTCAGCCTGATGCGGACGAGGGCCAGCTTCCTGCGACCGAGATCGGACAGCGAGTCCTCGACCTCCGCGGCCGTCGCGCTCGTACGCTGCACGCTGGAATCGACGATCCGCCGCTGGGCCGTGAGCCGCTCCAGCTGCGCCGATGCCCTGTCGGAGGCGACATAGTACGCGGAAAGGTCTCGCTCGAGTGCCATTTCGCGGGACAGCTCGCCGAGCTGCGTCACCAAGGAGCCCACATTGCTGATGCGCTGATTCTGCTCCGCGCTGCTGATCGATATGCCGACCCGCAGCGCGCCCAGGACCACGGCCACCAGGGTCGGAATGGCGATAAGCGTGATGAGGCGGGTTCGCACCCGCCAGTTCCGCAACGCCATCGGGTTCCCATGAGCGGGAACCTGCTCCACCGACGCCTGCTCCGGTGACTTCTCGTCGGCCACGAACCGTTCCTGCAGAACGGGAACGCCGGCACGACCAACTTGGGTCATCTTTGTCCTTACCGATGGCAAGCGTCCCCCGGACGGCCTGCCTCGGGAGACTTCAGCCACGTCGCTGACTGAACGCGGGCAAGCTCCGGCGCCACTGACCGAGCACGGGCAAGCTCCGGCGCAATTCGACCACAAACCCCATTAGCTGGCCAACGCCAATCAAGGTACTAGATAAATCAACATTTGCACGTCTCTGCAAACATCACACACAGTAACTCGGCAGTTCGATCCCAGGAGCATCGGATCATTCGGCGCCGCACCCGCTGTTAGCGCTGGTGACGCAATTCATTTGCAGAGAAATCCAAGAGAAACGTCATCCGTCGCGCTTCAGCATCGATCTCGCCTTCGGTAATCTTCACGCTCGGTGCCCCGGTGCCGATCACCGGAGGCTTCCTGTGTTAGGAGAACCTCAAATGACCTGCAAAGTGCGCCGTCGCACTCTCGTGCTCGGCGTTACCGCCACTCTGTTATTCACCGGCTGCGGCGGAAACGGCCAGTCGGCCGGCTCGGGCGGCAACGGCCTGGAGAAGGCCACCATCAGGGTCGGCGCCATGCCGATTCCCGACCCCGTCTCCCTCTACATCGCCATCAACAAGGGCTTTTTCAAACAAGAGGGCCTGACGGTCGAGCCGGTCGCCATCGTCGGCGGCGCCGCGGCCCTTCCGCAGATCAAGAGCGGTCAGCTGGACATCACCCAGACCAACTACGTCTCGACCTTCCTGGCGGTGAGCAAGGGCGAGAAGTTCAAGCTCGTCGCGGACATGTACCAGGCCGGCCCGAACACCTACAACATCATGGTCCCGAAGGATTCGCCGATCAAGACCGTCGCGGATCTCAAGGACAAGACCGTCCTGGTCAACAACTTCCGGAACATCGCCACGTTGGCCGTCACGACCCAGCTGAAGGTGGCCGGTCTCACCGAGAACGACGTCAAATTCGCCGAGAAGCCCTTCCCCGACATGGGCAACGCGCTCCAGGCCGGACAGGCCGACGCCGCCTGGATCACCGAGCCGTTCATCACCGCCAACCAGAGCAAGCTGGGCTTCCGCAAGATCGCCGACACCATGACGGGGCAGACCGAGGACCTGCCGATCGCAGGCTGGATGGCCTCCGACGACTGGGTCAAAAAGAACCCGAAGACGCTGGCCGCCTTTCAGCGAGCCATCGCCAAGGCGCAGGAACTCGCGTCGAACGACCGTAAGGAGATCGAGGCGATCCTGCCCAAGTACACGAAGATCGATGCGAAGACCGCTTCGGTCATCACCCTGGGCACCTTCCCGAGCGCGCTGAGCGCCAACAGGCTGCAAAAGGTCGCCGACCTCATGCTTGAGTACAAGTACCTCGAGAGTCCGATCGACGTGAAGTCGGTCATCGCGACGCCGTCGGACGGATGAGTCATTCGCGGTCATTCCGCAGCGTCGCCGGCGTTGCGGCGTTCCTCGTCGCGGGAGAGCTGGTGATCCGGTTCGGGCTGGGCGACGGCGTGATCTTCCCCGCGCCCTCCGTCATCCTGATGGAGGCCGTGCGGCTGGTGGTCGACGGAGAGTTCCTGCTGGGAGCGCTCACGACGCTCACGAACTGGGCACTCGGCCTGCTGGTGGCGGTGGCGGTGGCGGTCCCGGCAGGCGTCCTGCTCGGCGCGCTGGCCCCGTTGGAGCGCGCCGCCCGGCCCGTACTGGAGTTTCTGCGGCCCATTCCCTCGGTCGCGGTCATCCCGCTGGCGATCCTGCTGATCCCGGTGGACGGCCTGATGAAGGTCGGCGTCATCGTGTACGCGTCCGTCTGGCCGATCCTGTTCAACACGTTGTACGGCATGCACGACGTCGACCCGCTGGCGAAGGATTCGCTGCGTAGCTTCGGATTCGGGCCGGTGGCCGTGCTCGGCAGAGTGAGCCTGCCCAGCGCCGCGCCTTTCGTCGCGACCGGTGTCCGGATCGCCTCCGGGGTCGCGCTGATCATCGCCGTCAGCGCCGAGCTGTTCGCCGGTGGAACCGCGGGCCTGGGCGTCTTCGCCATCCAGGCGGGCAGCGCAAACAGGACCGACCTCGTCATGGCGGCCACGCTGTGGGCCGGCATGTTCGGCCTGGTGGCCAACGCCTCGCTGCGGGCGGCCGAGCGCCGTCTGTTCGGCTGGCACCTGGCGCGGACGGGTGCGGCGCAGACGTGAGATCACTTGCCGGGGTCCTGGTGATCCTCCCTGTCATCGCCGCCTGGGAGCTCGTCACGCGGCGGCTCGGAGACACCGACTTCCCACCGCCCACGAGCATCGTCGCCCGCATGCACGAGCTGTGGTTCTCAGGCCCGGCCGCGCGCCTGTTCCTCACCGACGACGCCGTGGACAACATCCTGCCCAGCATGGGACGCATGTTCTCCGGCTGGTTGCTGGCCGCGTTCATCGGAGTGGTGGCCGGCGTGGCACTGGGGCGCTCGCGGGTCGCGGCCGACTACGTGGACGCGCTGATCGAATTCGGCCGTGCCGTTCCGCCGCCCCTGCTGCTGCCGCTGTTCCTGGCGCTGTTCCAGGCCGGCCTGGCCATGCAGCTCGCCGCGATCGTCTCCGGCGTGATCTGGCCCGTACTGCTCAATTCGATCGACGGAGCCAGAAACGTCGACCGCACCTACACCGAGACCGCCACGGTCTTCGGGCTGTCGAGACCGCAGCGGCTGCACCGGATCGTCATCCCCGCCGCCTCGCCCAAGATCTTCGCGGGCCTGCGACTGAGCCTGTCCCTCGCGCTGATCCTCATGGTGATCTCCGAGGTGTTCGGCAGCACGAACGGCATCGGCTACCAACTGCTGGTGGCGCAACGGAGCTTCGACACACCCGGCGTCTGGGCGACGATCGCCCTGCTGGGCATTCTCGGTTATATCGTCAACGCGCTGTTCGTGCTCGCGGAGCGCCGGCTGCTGATCTGGCACAGGCAGGCGAACCGTACGCCATGACTTCTGGAAAAGGACACATGCCGTCATCCGACAAGCTCCTCTGGGAAGCGGTCTCCGGTATCTCCCGATTCGCTGCACTCTTGACCATGGCGGAGCTCGGCGTGGCCGATCAGCTCGCGCATGGGCCGCTCGACACCGAAGAGCTCGCCGCACGGTGCGGGGCGCACGCTCCCTCGCTCCGCCGGGTCCTGCGCGAGCTGGCGGGCATCGGAGTCGTCCGTCCGTCCGGCGCCGACCGATACGCCCTCACCGAGGAGGGCTCGGCGCTCCGCTCGGACATCCCCGGCTCGATCCGCTCCTCCATGCGCATGCTGGGCGAGGAGAGCTTCTGGTACGCCATGGGCAAACTGCCGGACACGGTACGCGAGGGCAGCTCCGCGTTCGTCACCAGGTACGGAGAGCTCTACGAGCACCTGGCCCGCCATCCCGACATCAGCCACATCTTCGACGACTACATGACCGCCAGGGCCGACGCCTTCACGCGGGGCCTGGTCACGCGTTATGACTTCACCGGCGTCGGCACCATGGTCGACGTCGCCGGAGGCAGCGGCTCGATCCTGGCCACGGTCCTGCGCGCCAACCCCGGCATGCGGGGCATCCTCCTCGATCTCGACCACGTGGTGGCCCATGCCGGGGACGTGCTGGCCGCCGAGAACCTGGCTGATCGGTGCGAGGTGGTGGCCGGGAACTTCTTCGACTCGGTGCCCTCGGGAGGGGACGTCTACCTGCTTGCCAGCGTCCTGCACAATTGGGGCGACGACGACGCTGTGCGCATTCTGCGAAATGTCCGGCACGCCATGAAACCCGGCGGGCGCGTGCTGATCCTGGAAGTGGTGCTGCCCGACGACGCTGAGCCGCATCTGGGCAAGGACCTGGACCTGCGGATGCTGGCCATCTTCAACGGCGGCTCGGAACGGAGCCGACAGGAGTACGCGCAGCTCTTCGCCTCGGCCGATCTGGAACTGGGAGAGGTTGTGGAGTTGGGCGCGGGAGCAAGCCTCCTCGAGGCCAAGCCTGTCTGACCCGGTCCGCATCGGGTGGCGCCTCAGGGTTCGTGCTATGCGGAGGAGGGAGCGTAGCTACGGAGGAAGGCCCGCACGCCCGCGGTGACGAGCCGGTCGACCTCCTCCTGGGGTAGGGGGACGGCGCCGTAGAACGTCCGCTGGTTCACGTCGGTGATGGTCAGCAGGGTGAGGTGGGCGGCGGCGAGGTCGGCGTCGTCGATCCGCAGCAGGCCGCGCTCGGCGATCTGGCGCAGGTACGGGGCGAGGCGCAGGTGCCCGGTCTGCGGTCCGGCCGCGATCCACGCCTGGAGGATCGGCGGCGGGATGTGGGCCGCCTCCGCCTCGATGGCCCGTACCAGGGCGAAGTGGTCAGGGAAGGCGGTGACCGCGGCGACCCTGTCGAGGGAGAAGTCGATGAGGTCCCGCTCCAGATCCACGATCTTGTGCAGATGCCGGTCCATGATCTGCGCGATCGCGGCGGTGACCTCGTCGGCGCCCTCCAGCGCGACGGTCAGGAACAACTGCTCCTTGTCGGCGAAGTGCCGGTAGATCGTCCGTTTGGACACCCCCGCCTCGGCGGCGATCGCGTCCATGCCGGCCCGGGTGTAGCCGTCGCGGCCGAACACGCGGCGGGCGGCCCGGGTGATCGCCTGACGCTTCTCCGGTCGGCCGTACGGCTCGGCCTGGCGCAGGGTCATCAGCGTCCTTCCGGCTGGAAACTCCTCGATGCAGTGTAGGGGCGACCCGCGCGCCGGTGGGCCTTGCGGGCCAGTCAAAGTACACCAATCAGTGTCACTAGGAAACTAGCTGGTGTACTTTAGGCGTGTGATCGCCGAACCCCTACACAAGGGACAAATCGCAGTCCGGTACCTCGCACTCCTGGCCACGCCGACCTCACTCAGCGCCAACAGCACCACCACCGCCATCCCCGATCTGGCCCGAGCCCTGGGCGTCTCGGCGGCCGACGCCACCTGGGCCGCCACGGCGTTCGGCTGGGGCGGAGTCCTCGGAGCCCCGCTCACCGCCGCGCTGCTGCGCACCCGCGGCATCCGCGCCGCCACACTCGTCAACAGCGCCCTCGTACTCCTCGGCACACTCCTGGTGGCCGGCGCACCGACGCTGCCGATGCTGCTGGCCGGACGCGCCGCCCAGGCCGCCGGCGGAGGGGGCCTGGTCACCATCGCCATCTCCCTGGCCGGGACCGCCTCGCGAGCAGGCGCCGTCACCGCCGGGGTCGGCCTGATCGGCGCGTTCGGCCCGCCGGCCGGCTCCACCCTGTCGGGGATCTCCTGGCGGCTGCCGCTGCTGCTGTCCCTGCCGGCGCTGCTGGCCGTCCCCGCAGTCCTACGCCACGCCCCCGTGCACCACCACCAAGCCGCCGCCACCCGTACCGACACCATCGGGATCCTGCTCGTGATGACGCTGGTCAGCACATTCGTCCTGATCCCGCGCCTGGAGCTGGTGGCCGTTGCCGCCTCGGCCGTCGCGGGCCCGCTGCTGACCCTGCACGTCCGCAAGAAGCCTGCCGGGTTCATCCCTCATCCGGTGATCCGCTCCCGGGCGTTCGTGACCGCGGCAGCGGTGGCGAGCACGCTGTCCACCTCCTACTTCGCCCTGCTCTACACCGTGCCCCGGCTGCTGGAACACCACTGGACGACCGGGCGGATCGGGCTGGTGACGCTCATCATGCTGGCCACCGGCTCCATCGCCTCGCTGTTGTTCACCCGGCGGGCCGCTCGGCTCGGTCCCGCCGTCACCCGATCCGTCCTGCTGACCGCGGGCGCCACGGCCGTCGCCCTGCCGTCGATCGCCCCGTGGCCGGTGCTCGTCGCGGCGTCCACAGCGTTCGCGGTGTTCGCGGCCACAGCGGCGATGGCCTGGTACGCGCCCCGCGTCGGCGCCGTCGTACCGGACGAGCACCGGGCCACCGCCGTGAGCCTGCTCACCCTGTGCTACCAGCTCGGCGGCGCCTTCGGCCCCGCGCTGGCCATCCTCCTGCTCGCTTGAGCGCCGGCAGCGCCGGGATCGCCGCCAGCACCACGGCGGTCAGCGCGGCGATACCGAGGAACGTCCTCTGCACCCCGGTGGCATCGGCGAGCAGCCCGAAGTACGCCGGGCCCGCGAGGTAGCCGAGATAGGCAACCGTGGAGATGGCGGACGTGGCCCGTCCTCGTGACCCGTCGGGAACGGGCCGGAGCCCGTAGGACAGCAGGGTGGGAAAGAGCGCCGAGGTGCCGACGGCGGCGGCGATGACGCCTCCCAGGGCGAGCGGCAGCGTGGCCGCGAACGCCGTCAGCACGCCACCGGCCGTGGCGATCGCGCTTGCCACGACCAGCGTGGCGATCGGGCGGCGCAGCGTGACCGTACCGGTGGCGAAACGGGTCAGTGCCGCCGTGGTGGCGAACGCCGCCGGCGCGACGGCGGCCAGCGCCGGCGAGGCGGTGAACGCGTCGGTCAGCAGGACGGCGCTCCAGGACTGGTAGGCGTTCTCCGCCGCGAACGCAAACGCGCCGATCGCCCCGACCATGACCAGCGCGATCCACCCCGACATGCGACCAGGACGCGTGGCGGCGCCCTCAGGTGCGGCGGCGTCGTCATCAGCAGGGGCCGGTCGCGTCGCGGTGACGACGGCCAGACCGAGCGCCACGACCACCACCGCGCCCGCGGCGAAGTTCACCAGCAGGCTGTCCGCGATCGCGGTGAGTGCACCGGTGGCCAGGCTCGAGAGCGCGACCGTGGCGGAGAACGCCGCGTGCGAACGGGTCACGACGGGACGTCCGGTTCGCTTCTCGACCGTCGCCGCCAGCGTGTTGAGCGCCACATCGGCCGCTCCCGAGCAGGCTCCCATCAACAGGATGCCGGCGCACAACGCGGCATAGTTCACCGCGGCGGCGGAGAGCACGACACCCATGACTCCCAGCAGTGCGAGCAGTACTCCGGTGACACGCAGACCGAGCGCGTCGACGAGCCGCCCGGCCAGCAGCATGGCGGGCAGAGCTCCGGCGGCGATGAAGAGCAGTACGACGCCGAACCCCGCATCGCTCACACCGGCCTGGTCTCGCAGCAGGGGCAAACTGGCACCCCACACACCCCAGAAGGCGCCGAACCCTGCGAAGCCGAGGAACGGCGCCGCGCGAAACATGCCGCCGGGGCGAACGATCACTGTGGACACCTGTGTAACGCTACACAACTAGAATGGCACCGTGCCAACCGACCGCAGACGCGTGACACTGAAAGATGTGGCGGCTCGTGCCGGGGTGTCACCCATGACCGCCTCCTACGCCTTCACCCGGCCTGCCCGGGTCGCGACCGACACCCGCGAACGCGTGCACCGCGCCGCCGACGAGCTGGGGTATCACCCCGACGCCGTGGGCCGCGCGCTGAAATCCGGTCGAACGCATCAGATCGGGGTGGTCTTCAGCGAGCATCTGGCGTACGCCTTCGACGATCCCCAAGCAGCGCAGTTCCTGGCCGGGGTCGCGGAGGTCTGCGTCGAGGAAGGCCAGGGCCTCACGTTCATCCCCACGCGGGGCGATGCCGCCGACGCCGATCGCGTGCTGTCCGCGGCGGTCGACGGCTTCGTGCTGTGGACCACCGCCGAGGACGACCCGGTGCTGGCGGCAGTCGCCGACGACCCCCGGCCCGCCGTCATCCAGGGCGGCCCACCGCGCCAGGGGATCGCGTGCGTCACCCAGGACGACTACCGGGCCGCGCTCGCGGTCGCCTCCCAGGGACTCCGTGAAAGCCGTACGCCCGTCGTGATCTCGTTCCCGCTCGATCGCGACCGCGAGCGCATGGTGACGACCGGCGCCGATCTGCCGCCACACGCGCCGTTCCCCGTCACCGACGCCCGTCTGCGTGGCTACCGCACCGCCATCGAACAGGCCGGGCTCGACTGGACGAGCACGCCGATCGCCGTCGTGGCCCGCAACACCCAACAGGACGGCCTCGCCGCGGCACGAGAACTCGCCCCCCAGCTCACCCCCACCGCGCTCATCATCGCCATGAGCGACGAACTCGTCCTGGGAGCCCACCAGGCCCTCCAGGAGACTCACCCGGAGGCTGCCTACCTCGGCTGGGATGCCTCGCCGGCCGGCCGCCGGCTCGGCATCACGTCCGTCACCAACCCGCTGCGAGACCAGGGCCGCCGCTGCGCGCAGCTGGCACTCAACCCCGGCCACCCGAACGACCAGGAGATCCCGTGGACCATCCGAACCGGACGAGAGTCCGTTATGTAGCTCTTTACGTGTCCTGATACCTTATTGATAGGTGTGCCGGGAAGTCTGGTCGGCAAGTGAGAGACCCGAGCCCTGTCGAAGGAGCGGAGTTCCATGCCCGGCACCAGCGCCACGCGCGTTCCCCGCCTGTTCAACCGGAGCACCTGGCCCGAAGCGCGCCGCATCGCCGACATCCTGCGCAAGGAAACCATCGGCGGGGCACTGCTGCTCGCCGCCGCGCTCACCGCGCTGATCTGGGCCAACTCGCCGTGGGCGCAGACCTACCAGGACCTGCGCGCCATCGAGGCCGGCCCTGCCGCGCTGCACCTGAACCTCGACCTGGCCACCTGGGCCGCGGACGGGCTGCTGGCGATCTTCTTCTTCGTGGCCGGTCTGGAGCTGAAACGGGAGTTCGTCGCCGGCGATCTGCGTGACCTGCGCCGGGCCGTGGTGCCGGTGGCCGCGGCCGTCGGCGGCGTGATGGTGCCCGCACTGGTGTATCTGGCGGTCGCCGGCGGAACGGCGGCCAGGGGGTGGGCGATCCCGACGGCCACCGACATCGCCTTCGCGCTGGCGGTGCTCGCGGTGATCGGCCGCTCCCTGCCGGACGCGCTGCGCACGTTCCTGCTGACCCTGGCGGTGGTGGACGACCTGATCGCCATCGTCATCATCGCCACCTTCTACACCTCGCACCTGTCGGTGCTCCCGCTGCTGGCCGCTGTGGTGCCGCTGGCGATCTTCGCGGTGCTGGTACGGCGCGGGGTACGTGCGTGGTGGCTGCTGCTGCCACCGGCGTTCGCCTGCTGGGCACTGGTGCACGCCTCAGGAGTGCACGCCACCGTGGCCGGGGTGCTGCTGGCTCTGACCGTCCCCGTACTGTCCCGGACACCGCCGGGCGGCACGGAGGGACCAGGCCTGGCCGAACATTTCGAGCACCGGTTCCGCCCGCTGTCCGCCGGTGTGGCCGTGCCCGTGTTCGCGTTCTTCTCCGCCGGGGTCGGCCTGGGTGGGTTTGGCGGGCCAGCAGGAGCGTTGAGTGACCCCGTGGCGATGGGGATCGTGGCCGGGCTGCTGGTCGGCAAGCCGGTCGGCATCCTGGCCGCCACCTGGCTGGTGGCCCGCTTCACCCGCGCCACTCTGGACGAAGGGCTGGCCTGGATCGACATGGCCGGGCTGGCCGTCCTGGGCGGCATCGGGTTCACCGTGTCGCTGCTGATCGGGGAGCTGGCGTTCGGAACGGGCGAGGCCGACGCGCGGTTCAAGATCGCGGTCCTGGCCGGTTCCCTGACCGCGGCCCTGCTGGCCACGGTGATCCTTCGGCTGCGCGCCCGCGTCTACCGGCGCATCCACCGGTCCGAGACCGCCGACTCCGACCATGACGGGATCCCCGATCTCTACCAGCGGCCCTAGCTCGTCGCCCGCGACGCCCTGGCTGCCCTCCGCGGATGTGCCGCACGCACACGTCCGGTGCGGCAAAGGTGTGGCGGGCGGCACTGGAACGGCCGCGGCGCTCAAGTGACGATGGCGGCCGGTCTCGGGGTTGCCGACCGACTCAGGGAGCACTCATGCCCGACACGACCGTCATGCCCGCCCTGCCGGCCTCCACGGCCTCGCCGCCATGCCCCGGCCCCCGGATGCCGGCGCGCACCGTCGACGACGCCGGCCACCGCACGATCCTGCTCGCCGCGCGCGTTGCCGCCGCGGTCGCCGAAATCCCGTAGACAGGAGGCCCGAATGCGTTGCTTATGGACGGTCGCGGTGATGCTGACCGCACTGCTGGTACCGACCGCGGCCCATGCCGCGACCCCCTCGTACCTGACGCTGGAAGCCACGTACGCCAACGTCGCGAACGGTTGGTCCTCGGTGGAGCGGTACCTGGACACCACGTCCGGGTTCACCCAAGAGAGCTACCCGCCGGACGGCCGCGGAGATCAGGACGGCCAGCGGCTGAGCTTCTTCGGCGGCGTCAAGCGGCCGTTCTCCGGCCGGTTCCTGCTGTACCACGCACCCGGTTGGAACGCCAACCCCAAGACCACTCCGGTGCTGCTGGTCCACGGCGCCAACGACAATCCGGACCGGGCGTGGGCCAATCCCGGCGAGTCGGGCGGCTTCGGCTGCGGCGCCATAAGCTGCCCGAGCACCGGCCTGATGCAGCACCTGTCGAACGCCGGATACCGGGTCTTCGCCATCGGGTTCGCGCACAAGGAAGGCGACAACCTGATGCAGGCCCAGGAGGTCGGCGACGCGATCGTGATCATCAAGGCCAAGCTCGGTGTGTCCGCTGTGGATCTGGTGGGCTGGAGCAAGGGTGAGATGTCGGCGCGGATGTACGTGTCGTCGGTCAAGCCGAGCTGGGGCCGTTCGTACGCCGGCGACGTGCGCAAGCTCATCACGCTCGGCGGCCCGAACGCCGGCTACGACTATCCGTTCGCTCACGGCTGGGCGCACGACTTCTCGATCTGGCCGGAGTGCGGCGGCAGCGTCAACTCCCCCGCGCCGCACACGTACATGACCTGCTACGGCATCTACGCCAACCATCCGGAGTTCTCGTTCGTACCCGCCGGCGGGTTCGACTGCTATCCCGGGCAGCGGCAGATGCTGGCGCGCTTCGACGGCACCTACGGCATCGACCAGACGCAGCAGGACTGGTACACCACGTACTACGGCGGACAGGGCTTCTACACCTCCGGGCCCGGCATCCAGGCCGCGATCAACGCGGGCTCGCTGATCTCGCGAATCCAGCAGGCGGGTGTGCCGGCGTCGGTGGCGACGTACCTGCTGGCCGGCGGGTCGCCCAGCGTCGTGGGCATCTACAACGAGAACCGGGGACCCAGCGACGGCGTGGTGTTCGTCAGCAGCGCGCTGTCCACGGTGGGCATCGGTACGGTGGCCGGCACCGCGCTGATCGCCGGTGCCAACCATCTCCAACTCGGCTGGTACCCCGCGGTCCGGTCGCAGGTCGCGAGCTGGCTCGGCTGACAGGAACCGTACGACCTCTCGGACCCCCTGGGGCTTCAGTGGCCTATGCAGCCTCCCCCGCCACGTTCAGAAGAGCTTTATGTGCACGGTGCCCGGCGGCGTGGCGGAGGGCGAGCCGGCAGGCCCACCCTGACCCGGCGCCGGGGGCTGCCTGGTCACGTCGGGAGTCCCTTCGGAAGCGGAAGGCTCGGACGGCTCCGGCACGCTCTGCGTCGGCTTCGGCGTCAGGGTGGGTGCCGGCGTGGGGGTGCGGGTGGTCGGTGACGTGGAGGGGGTGGAGGACGGAGACGCGCCTGTCGGCGTCGAGGTGGCTGGCTCCCGGTACGGCGCCGGAGCCGGGGGCTCGGCGTGCCTGCTCTTCTTGGAAGATGGTTTGCGGGGTTCGGCCCGTTTCCGGGACTTGCCGGTCACCTGGTCGGCCACCGTCTGATCAACGATCACCTGGTAGGTCAGGATGCCGCCCATACTGACGCAGAACACCAGCGCGGCCGCCACCCCCAGCTTGGCCCACGGCAACGCCTTCAGAAGTGCCCCGGCCCGCGCGGACCGCCGCGCGGCGCCATCACCCGCCTCGGCTGTCCGCTCGTGCCACGCGCTCACGGCATGCTGCCTGACCTTGTCGCCGGTGCGCTTGAGATAGTGCGTGTAAACGTCGGTGGCCACCGTGCTGGCCAAGCTCATCACGGCGGCGCCGATCACCGTGCCGGCGACGCCCAGGTACGACGCCGCGACCGCCGCCGTGACCGCGGCCATCGCGCTTCCCACGATCTGTGGCACGCTGAGCGCCAGCCTCCGAGGCTTTCTGCCCGCTTCTCGGATTCGGTCCCTCTTGGTCATGCGTGTGGTGGAAGCCTTCTCGTTCATGGACGCGCACGCGCCCTGTCGTGCCTGTGTCGTGCGGACCTTTCAGGGCCACGCGTGGCTCGGCGGACCGGTGGTGGAGACCGGGGTGCAGACCCGCTCGCCTGAAGAGGCAGCCGGCTCGACCACTATGGCCCGGCGGACAGAGGCGGCTGATGCGACACACGGCGCCATGTCGGATCGTGACGGCACCCTTGCATTTATGCGGAATTCGCCCGCCGCACCACCCCGAGTCCGGCACACCCGTGCTGGAGGCGTTGCCGAGCGGGTCGCCGTACCGATGGGATGGGCAGCGCTCAGGCCCCGGTGAGGGCGCGGCCGTGGTCGGCCGCGTACGCGGCGAATACCTCCGCAGGTGATCCATTCGTGTGGAGGAAACGCTGGTCAAGGATGGTGGCGAGGTCTTCCAACGCACCGGCGAGCAGGTCGGCCGTCAGGCGCACATCTGCCCGTCGGCCCGCCTGCCCGCGCTGGGCGAGGCGGGTGGCATGGCCGATCGTGGCCGCCAGGGACGAGTGGTCCTCACCGTCATGGAAGTAGTAGGCCTCCGCGTACTGGGTGAAGTCGATACGGACCCGCACCACCTCGGTGGCCAGGCTTCCCAGCAATGACGCACCCGCAGCGCAGTCGAGCTGCCGCATGGACGGGTCCGAGCGGTGCAGCAACGCCAACCGGATCGCGAGCACCCGCCGGCGGGTCAGCGTCGGATAGATCTCCAGCACCCAGGAGACGGTGGCCGTCAGCAGGACGAAGCCGACGAGGGCTTCCAGGGGCGAGACCACGCGGAGCCAGCCCGCGACAGGCACGATGTCCCCGAGCCCGAGGGTGGCGACCATGACGAGCGACAGGTAGACGGAGTCGAGGAGTGCCGGCTCCTGCGACAGCCCGGAACCGGGTGCGAAGGCGAACGCCTCCGGCATGTGGGGCCAGTAGACGATGGCCCAGCCCAGGATGATGGTGACGGCCCACATGCCGACCACCGTCGCCATGGCGAGCGGACCGACGAGCCCCACAACCCGCCTGCGCGCTCGGAGATGCCGGGCCAGTTTCCACAACGCCGCCATGACGAGCCGGCTCAGCCCTCCGTGGCGGGTGGGGTGCCAGAGCGTGTGGAACAGGTCCCGTAGGGCGGCCATGATGAGCGCGGCCCCGAGCAGCGAGACCAACCACTCCATTCGTCTCTCCCGCAGTGGCTGTCCTGTGGAGCGGCTGGACGATCCGTGCAGCCAAGGCCGGGGGGATCTGCCGCCCGAGCCGGGCCGCGCTTGGAGCCTAGGCCGCGGGCACCGTCGGTGAACGCAGACTCGCCGAATCGGAGGTGGTCGGGCTGCGTAGCTCGCTCATACGTTCGAGTCTGCCGAACAGCGGGTATGGACCGAAGACGCAGGCGTTTCCCCAGCTCACGGTCGGTGTGGTATGTCCTTCACGCAGCGTCAACAACAGCCTGGCAACAACCTTCCCGCCCTCCGGGCGCGATGCCCCATGAGCCTCGCGAGACGGAATAGGCTCATGCGAGGATCCGGGCCGATGCGAAGTTGGGGGAACGGGTGAGCAAGTCGTTCGTGCATCTGCACGTCCACACCGAGTACAGCATGCTGGACGGGGCGGCCAAGCTGAAGCCGCTGTTCAAAGAGGCCGAACGATTGGACATGCCGGCGATCGCCATGAGCGACCACGGCAACATGTTCGGTGCGTACGAGTTCCAGAAGGTCGCGTCGGGCACACCGGTCAAACCGATCATCGGGATCGAAGCGTATGTTGCCCCGCACAGCCGGTTCGTGAAGAAGCCGGTGTTCTGGGGGCAGCGGGCCGAGACCGGCGTGGCGGACGGCGAGGGTGGCAAGGACGTCTCCGGCGGCGGCCGGTTCACCCATATGACCATGTGGGCCAAGGACGCGAACGGGCTACGCAACCTGTTCCGGCTGTCGTCCCTGGCGTCGTTCGAGGGCTACTACTCCAAGCCGCGCATGGATCAGGACCTGATCTCGCAGTACGCGACCGGGATCATCGCCACGACCGGCTGCCCGTCCGGCGCGGTGCAGACCCGGATCCGGCTGGGCCAGTACGACGAAGCCGTCAAGGTCGCCGGCGAGTACCAGGAGATCTTCGGTAAGGAGAACTACTTCCTGGAGCTCATGGACCACGGCATCAGCATCGAGCGGGAGGTCCGGGAGGACCTGCTCAGGTTGGCCAAGCAGCTCAACATTCCGCTGCTGGCCACCAACGACTCCCACTACGTGACCGAGGACCAGGCCGACGCCCACGACAGCCTCCTGTGCGTCGGCGTGGGCAAGAACAAGGACGACCCGAACCGGTTCCGGTTCAACGGATCCGGCTACTACCTCAAGCCCGCCGACGAGATGTACGCCCTGTTCCCGGAACTGCCCGAGGCATGTGACAACACGCTGCTCGTGGCCGAGATGATCGGCGACTACGGCGACGTGTTCGCCCAGGTGGACCGGATGCCCGACTATCCGGACGTGCCCGAGGGGGAGACCCAGGAGTCGTGGCTGCGCAAGGAATGCGAGCGCGGCCTGGAGATGCGATATGGCACCCCGATTCCGGCCGAGGTGATGGATCGGTACGAGACCGAGATGAAGGTCATCGGTCCGATGGGGTTCTCCTCGTACTTCCTCGTCGTGGCCGACATTTGCAAATATGCCCGTGACAACGGCATCCCGGTCGGGCCCGGCCGTGGATCGGCGACCGGTTCGATCGTGGCGTACGCCACCCGCATCACCGAGCTCGACCCGCTGGAGCACGGCCTGCTGTTCGAGCGGTTCCTCAACCCTGAGCGGATCAACCCGCCGGACGTCGACCTCGACTTCGACGACCGCCAGCGCGATCGCATGGTGGCCTACGTCACCCAGAAGTACGGCAGTGAGTTCACCGCGCAGGTCAACACGTTCGGCACGATCAAGGCCAAGGCCGCCGTCAAGGACTCGAGCCGGATTCTCGGCTATCCGTTCGCGATGGGCGACAAGATCACCAAGGCGATGCCGCCGGACGTCATGGGCAAGGGCGTCCCCCTCGCGGACATATTCAACGAGAGCCACCCCCGCTACAACGAGGGCACCGAGCTTCGCGCCCTGTACGAGAACGACCCCGACGTCAAGAAGGTCATCGACACCGGCCGCGGCATCGAGGGGCTGATCCGCGGCACCGGCGTGCACGCCGCCGCTGTCATCCTGTCCTCGACCCCGCTGCTGGACCTGATCCCCATGCACATGCGGGACAAGGACGGCGTGGTCATCACAGGGTTCGACTACCCGTCCTGTGAAGACATGGGTCTGGTCAAGATGGACTTCCTGGGACTGCGGAACCTGGGCATCATCGACCACGCCATCAAGATCATCAAGCAGAACCGGGGCGTCGAGCTCGACACCCTGACGATGCCGCTCGACAACGCCAAGACCTACCAGCTCCTGGCCCGCGGCGACACGCTCGGCGTGTTCCAGCTCGACGGCGGCCCCATGCGATCGCTGCTGAAGCTGATGGAACCGACCCGGTTCGAGGACATCGCCGCCGTGCTCGCCCTCTACCGGCCGGGCCCGATGGCGGCCAACGCGCACACCAACTACGCCCACCGCAAGAACGGCCGCCAGGACATCGAGCCGATCCACCCGGAGCTCAAGGAGGCGCTCGAACCCATCCTCGGCCCCACCTTCCATCTGCTCGTCTACCAGGAGCAGATCATGGCCGTCGCCCGCGAGCTGGCCGGCTACTCCCTCGGCGGCGCCGACCTGCTGCGCCGCGCCATGGGCAAGAAGAAGCCCGAGATCCTGGCCAAGGAGTTCGCCAACTTCCAGGCCGGCATGCGCGGCAACGGCTACAGCGACGAGGCGATCCAGGCGCTGTGGGACGTCATGCTGCCCTTCTCCGGGTACGCGTTCAACAAGTCCCACACCGCCGGCTACGGTCTGGTCGCCTACTGGACCGCGTACCTGAAGGCCAACTACCCCGCCGAGTACATGGCCGCCCTGCTCACGTCGGTGGGCGACGACAAGGACAAGGCGGCCGTCTACCTGGCCGAATGTCGCAAGATGGGCATCCAGGTGCTCCCGCCCGACGTCAACGACTCCCAACTCGACTTCGTCGCGGTCGGGGACACGCAGGTCCGGTTCGGGATGGGCGCGGTCCGCAACGTCGGGGAGAACGTCGTCGAAGGGATCGTGAAGGCCCGCAAGGAGAAGGGCCGCTTCACCGACTTCAACGACTTCCTCGGCAAGGTGCCGCTCACCGCCTGCAACAAGCGCGTCATCGAATCGCTGATCAAGGCGGGCGCGTACGACTCCCTCGAACATCCGCGCAAGGGCCTGCTCATGATTCACGAGCAGGCCGTCGAGTCCGTCATCGACATCAAGAAGAACGAGGCGCACGGCCAGGACTCGCTGTTCGGCGGGATGGACGACACCGGCGACGACGCGGCGTTCACGATCGCCGTCCCCGAAGGCGAGTGGGACAAGAAGACCAAGCTCGACTTCGAGCGGGAGATGCTCGGCCTGTACGTGTCCGACCACCCGCTGGCCGGCACCGAACGCCTCCTGGCCAGGAACCGGGACACCACGATCGCCGACCTGCTGGACAGCGGCCGCGACGACCGCGGCGACGTCCAGGTGTCCGGCCTGGTCACCAAGGTGGACCGGCGGGTGAACAAGGCAGGCAACACGTGGGCCATCCTCACGGTCGAGGACATGGACGCCGCCGTCGAATGCCTGTTCTTCCCCCGCAACTACGAGCTGTACGGGCCGGAGCTGCGGCCGGACATCGTGGTGTCGGTGAAGGGCCAGATCAACAACCGGGACGGCGCCATCTCGGTCTTCGCCCAGGAGATGGCCCTCATCGACGTGTCCGGCGTCAACAGCGAGTCCGGTGCCCCGATCACGCTTCTCCTGCGGGAAGAACGCATCACTCCGACCCTGCTGGACGAACTGCGCCAGGTGCTGAAGATGCACCAGGGCCGCGTACCGCTGCACATCAACCTGCGACGGCCGGCGGGCAAGGTCATGGTGATGTCGCTACCGGAGTGGCCGGTCAACGCCGAACCGAGCTTCGCTGCCGACATCAAGGCGCTGCTCGGGCCTGAAGCACTGTCGCTTTGAGCCGGCGGATCGAGGTCATCAGCCCCGACGACGCGCCGGAGTGCCCCCGCTGCGGCCGAGCGGGGTTGCTGTACGCACGCGTGCCGAACGGCTGGTACAACGCCGTCGGCACGCGGGTGGAGGGCTACACCGGGGTGGCGCTGTGCTCGGACTGCGACACGGATGATCTGCACGCCGCCCCGCTGATCTCGTGGTTCCACGTCAACGGTGAGCCGAACGACGAGGACCACGAGTTCGTGCGGTTGTTCACTGCATGGGCGACCAACGTGTTCGTACCGATGCTGAATGAGCAGGCGTTGGAGGACGAGATCGAGCAGTGGCGGCGCAGCGAGCTTTGACGCCCGGCCAGGCGAGCCGCACGCAGCCGAGCGGCCCTGAGCTCACCGGTCACCGTCGGAGGGGGTCAGGAAGTCCTGGAGCTCCCGGTGCCGGAACTGGTACGTGGCGCCGCTGACCCGGAGCAGCCGGGCCTCGCAGGCCCAGTCGAGAAAGGCCCACAACCGCAGCGGCAGCAGGCCGCGCATGGCCGCGACGACCAGCCCGATCATCGTACGGGCCCAGGCGATCGCCCCGAAGGACAGCCCGAAGGTCACGCCGCCGACGAGCGCGCACACCAGCGACTCCACGACGCCGGTGTTCATGACGAACACCAGGAAGGCGCCGACGCCGCCGGTGAGGCCGAAGGCCAGCCCGATCGTCGGGTTGCGGTGCAGTGCCTCCCGCGGGTGGGCCAGCTCGGCATCCCTGCTCCAGCCCCCGGTAGCGATCTTGAAGACGACCCCCAGCGTGAAGGCGAGGGCGAAGGTCCCGGCGAGCCCCACGGCCAGCGGCAGCGGGCCGGCGTGGGCCAGCCGCAGCGGCACCAGCCCGATGATCGCGCCGCACAACCCGAAGCCCAGCAGCGTGATGGGCTCGGCGTGGAGCACCTCGGGGACGGTCATCCGCTCGGCGCCCCGCTGCCCTGCCGCGGTCAGCCCGATGACCGCGCCCAGCACCAGCCCTCCGGTGCCGCCCGCGGCGACGGCGAAGACGGGCCCGAAGACCTTGCCCCCGGTCAGCACGAGTCCGGCCAGGCCGCCGAGCACCCCGACGGGCGTGCCCGCCAGGGCGCCCAGCAGGCCGCCGATCACGCGCCGCCGGCGGGGGACCTCGCTGCGCCCACCGGCGGCGGCCGGCCAGGGCGACAACGACAGGCCGGTGGCGATCGCCACCCAGCCCGCCATGAGCGTCAGGGTGAGCAGCCGCTCAGGGCCGGCTCCAGCATCGTCAGCCGCAGACCCCGTCCAGTACGCCAGCATCGCGACGACCGCGAAGAGCGCGCAGACCAGGCAGTGCAGCGCCCAGACCCGCCGCCTGCCGCCGATCGGCCACAGCAGGTGCGGAACGATGTCGATCGCCGTCAGGCCAGGCGGCGGCCGGTCCACCTCGGCGCCCCGGGCGGCCTGCCAGCGCAGGTGGGCGGCCAGGTGCACGAGCCACGACCGCACCTGTTCCGCCTGGTACGGAGCCCCGTAGGCGGTACGGGGCGTCAGCACGGTCGCCGCCGGCACGTACGCCTCCAGCAGCCTCCTGACGATCCGCGCCACCCCTTCACCGGTGTCGAGCCCCGGATCCACGCGGAGCAGCCCGGCGGGATCGGCGCCGGACTCCACGGCGGTCACGGTCAGCACCAGCCGCCAGGGCGTGGCGAGAGCGGCGTGCACGGCCTTGCCCGCCGGCCCGGACAGCGCCCCGTGGATGGCCTCGCGGTGCGCGCCGTAGGGGTGCCCGTCCGGCCAGCGGGTGCGCAGGTACGCGCCGATCTGCTGGCCGGTCAGGTTGTGCAGGTGGATCCTGGCGGCGTTGTCGAGCCCGGCCCCGGCCTCGCGCAGTTCGGCGTGACGGTCGGCGCGGCAGGTCACGACGACCGCGCCCGGTCGCCGGCCGGACAGGTCGCTGTAGCGGTTGAGCTCGGCCAGCAGCCCGATCGCCCGGCGCGGCGGGCCCCACGCCGGCTCGGGGTCCAGCTCGTCCAGCCCGTCCACCACCGGCAGCACCCGGCGATCGCGTACCAGCCGTTGCGCGTCCCTGGCCGCGAGCCCGAAGTCCTGCGCCAGTTGCTCGGCCAGCCAGGCCTCGAACGGCCTGCCGAGGGTCCAGCGGGCCGCGCTCAGCCGTACCGGCACCAGTTGCCCCTGGTCGAGCCGGCCGCCGGCGGCGAGCACGGGCTCCAGCAGTTGCAACACCAGCTCGATCGCCAGCACCGTCTTGCCAGCCCCCGACTCGCCCACGACCAGCAGGCGCCGCAGCCCCAGGTCGCCGAAGAACCGGCCGATCGTGTGCAGGTCGCACTCGGTCTCGCCGGTGTCGCCGTACAGGCTGAAGGAGAGCGCCGCGAGGTTGTAGCCGCCGAGCAGCCCCTTGCGCGCCCGGTCCTCCTCGCGGACCACGCGGCGGGTCAGCAGCTCGACGGCGGGATCGGGCGTGGAGACGGCCGGCGTCGCCGGCGGCTCGGGGACGGGGGCGGACGGTTTCGCCAGGGCCGTCCTGGCCGCCCGCCAGCGTTCGAGCTCGCCGGGGATCAGCTCGGCCGGGTAGTCGCAGTAGTGGAAGCAGGCGGTGACGAAGGCGCGGACGAAATCCCACCGCGGCAGCCGGTCCTCCTGCCGCAGGACGTGCGAGACCGTGCTCTTCGGCAACGCGTCGACCGTGGCGCCGTCCGTGGCCGTCGTCTGGCCGCCGAGCGAACGCAGCTTGCTCAGGGACGGCTCGCCCGCCCACTGCTTGAGCCGGGCCAGCGACCGTACGAAGTCGGCCGTGCTGCCCGCCTCGGCGGGATCGGGCGGACGGGGACGCTCCTCGATCATTCCTCTCCCGCCCGCACCAGCGCCCAGCCGAACTCGTCCCTGCCGCGCCGCGGCCACCGGCCCTCCAGGCACCGGCCCTCCAGCGTCTGCACGTGGCGCGACTCCATCAGGAAGTTGCGGGCCTCGTCGGCCTCCACCAGGTCACGGCCGACCGCGATGGGCACGAACCCGTGCCGGGGGATGTACACCCAGCGGCCGCGGTCCCAGTCGTAGGGGTCGAACCAGCGGTGGCGAACCGTGCCGGACACGCGTACCTCCGGTCCGTCCCTGGTCAGCACGAACGACCCCTGCGAGCGCAGCAGGCTCATCCTGCTGACGTAGAACAGCTCCGTACCGATGAAGGCGTTGATCCGCGCGTCCCAGTAGTCGTGCAACCAGCTCGACTCCCCCTCCCGCAGCTGCCGCGCCGTGCGGGCGAGCTGCCGTTCGAACCGGCGCTGATTCTTGCGCTCGGCCTTCTTGATCACTTTGAACGAGCGCAGCCACCGCAGTGACATCGTCCTCGACGCGCCCGCGCCGTCCATGAAGTGCTCCAGGAAGTCGGACGCGATCGGGTGGAAGTCGCGGCCGCCCTCGACGATCGAACGGAACAACGCGACCAGTTCCGGGACGGGCCTGCCTGTCCGCCGCCGTAAGCCTCGCAGGAACATCCTTGTTCTCTCCGTGGTCGGGTCCAGGGTCACGTGCACGTCCGGCGGTACTCCTCCTGGGGCACGAGATTCTCCCACTCCTCTCGGGTGAGGGAGCGGCCCGCGTTGGCACACGCCGCGGCCACCAGGTCGGGGGGTGTGCGGACGTTCCACAGCCGCGCGGTCCTGTCTCCCGAGGCCGTGGCGACCGTCGTCCCGTCGTGGCTGTAGACGAGGTCGGTCACGCCCTTGGTGTGGCCTTTCATCGCGGAACCGAGCCGCCGGTAGGTCAGCAGGTCCCAGAGTTGCACCTCGCCGTTGGTGAGGCCGGTGGCGAGGACCTTCCCGTCGGGGCTGAAGGCGAGCGAGGTCGTCATGCCCTCCTCGGCGATCAGGCCGATGCCGACCGCACGGCGGTGCGGCACGTCCCACAGGCGCACGCTGTTGTCGTAGGCCGTGACGGCCAGCCGCTGCCCGTCGGGGCTGAAGGCCAGGTCGTTGACGAATCCGCCGTGAGCCGTGAACGTCGGGCCGGGCAGCTCCCGGCCGGTGGCGACGTCGAAGAACCGGATCCGGTTGTCGAAGCCCGCGGTCGCCACGATCGTGCCGTCGGGGCTGATCGTCATCGCCGTGATGACGTCGGTGGCGTCGCGTACGGTGATGCGCGCTCCGGTGTCCCTGCGGCTCGCGATGTCCCAGAACACGATGGACTTGTCCCGCTGGGCGGCGACGAACCTGCCGTCGGAGCTGATCCTGGCCCACGCGAGCGACTTCTCGTGCGCGACCTCGCGGCGGCTCGCGACGTCCCAGAGCCGTATCCCGTCCAAGCCCTCCGACAGAAGTGTCCGCCCGTCGGGAGTGAACTCCACCCGGTACGCCGCCGCACGGCGGGCGCCCTCGGGATGCAGCGGCGGGCCGAGAGGACGCTGGGTGGCCGCGTCCCACAGCTGGAGGTCGGGGCTCTTCTCGTCGGCGACACCGGTGACCAGGATCCGCCCGTCCGGGCTCAGCGCGACGGCCCCCAGCGCCGGCACGCGGGTCCCCTTCTGCTGGAGGACCTGCGGGTCGGCCAGCCGGACCACGCCGTCATTGCTGGCGGCGGCCAGCACACCCCCGTCCGGGCTGAACGCGATGTCGTCGACACTGGCGTAGTTGTCCCAGAGCGTGAACAGCTGCTGCCGGCTGGCCGTGTCCCACACCACGGTGCGGCCGCTGTCCCCGCCGGTCGCGATCCGCGTGCCGTCCGGGCTGAAGGCGACCGAGTAGTAACCGGCCGTGCGGTCCTTGAGCATCCCCTTCGGCTTGCGCGTGGCCACGTCCCACACCCGGCCGGTACGGTCCCAGCTCACGGTTACCAGGGTCGACCCGTCCGGGCTGAGCGCCACGTCGCCTAGAGCCTGGGTGTGCCCCGTGAAGGGGGCGCCGAGCTGGCGGGACGTGGCGGTGTCCCAGAGCCGCGCGGTCTTGTCCTCCCCAGCGGTGACCAGGATCTTCCCGTCCCTGCCGTACGTCACCCCGTGGATGGCGTGCCCCTCGTCCGGACGGCCCATGGGAGCCCCGTGCGGGAGGCGCGTGGCCACGTCCCACTGCTGGACCACGCCTTTGCTGTCGCCGGTCGCCAGCGTTCTCCCGTCCGGGTTGAACGCGAGCGCCGTCACGACCTCCTCGGCCTTCACCTGGGCGCCCAGCTCGCGACGGGTGACCACGTCGTAGAACCGGACGCTGTCGAGGCACGCCGTGGCCAGCGTCCGGCCGTCGGGGCTGAAAGCCAGCCGCACGCTCGAACAGTCGTACTTCGCCCGGGTGATCGGAGCGCCGAGCTGCCGCCGCGTCGCCGTGTCCCACAACCGCGCCGTCCCGTCGGCGCCCCCCGTCGCGATGGTCGCGCCGTCGGGAGTGAACGCCACCGCCGTGACGCCCTGCTGGTGCCCGGTGAGCGTCCCCCTGCCGGTACGGGTCGCCGCGGTCAGCACCCGGTTCCTGGCCTCGTTGGTGTGCGCGATCCGCCACGCCGCCACGGCGAGCATCGAGGCCAGGGCGGTGTCGCCGGTGACCTCGCTCTGCGCCGCCAGCTGGCGGGAGCTGGCCAGACCGCGTTGCCAGTTCGCGTCGGCAGCCGCGTTGACGGCGGTGCCGGCAGCGGCGAGCGCGAGGACCGACAGCGCTGCCAGACCCGACATGACGAGCCGGCGGCGCCGGGTCACCCGCCGCGCCTCCCGCGTGGAAGCCGCGACGAAGCTCTCCACGGTGGCGCCGGGCGGGGGGAAGCTGTCGGGGTCGCGCTCCCAGCGGGGCCGGCTGTCCTGGACCGCCAGCAGCCGGGGCCCCCGGTAGAGAAAAGCCGGGTCGCGGTGGTTCTCCGCCCACTGGGCGGCCGCCTCCAGGAGCCCGTCGTACACCGTCTGCGCGGCGAGGTCCGGTTCGAGCCACTGCCGCAGGGTGGGCCAGGCCGTCAGGAGCGCGTCGTGGGCGATCTCGGCGCTGTCCTCGTGCAGGGTGAGCAGGCGCCGGTCGGCGAACGCGGACAGCAGCGCCGCCGTCCGCTCCAGGTCCTCCACCGAACGCGCCGACGCGGCGGCGTGCAGCTCGGCCAGCGTCGCCCGGCGCCGCGCCACCCGGCCGCCCGCGGTGATCGTCGTCATCCGCCGGAAGAACCTGAGCGCCGCCTTGCGATCATCCGGCCGCAGCCCGTCGAGGGCCTCGTCGGCCGTACGTTGTACGGAGTCGCGTACCCGGCCGGAGTCCTCGTACCCCCGGACTGTCAGGGTGTCCTTCTCGCGCCGCTCCCAGGTGTTGCGCAGGGCCTGGGAGAGCAGGGGCAGAGCGCCGGCCTCGTACCGGTCGCCGGCGCGCAGCTCCGCCAGGATGATCTCCACCAGCCCCTGTTCGAGCTCCAGGCCCGCCGCGGCCGCCGGGCCGGTGATGGCCAGCCGCAGGTCCGGCTCCGTCATCGGCTCGACGATGACCTGACCGTCCTGGATCGCCTCGGCGAACTGCGGGTAGGCGGCGCACCGGTCCCAGTAGTCGGCGCGCACCCCGACGATCACCCCGCCGCCGTCCGCGCCCTCGGCCAGGGCGTGCAGGGCCCGTACGAACGCCTGTCGCTCCCGCTCGTCGCCCACCAGGGTGAACAGCTCCTCGAACTGGTCGACCACCAGTACGAACCGCCCGGTTCCCGCGACGACCTCCCCCGGATCCTCCCGTAATCGCTCGGCCACGGTCTCGACCAGCCCGCCGAACTCCCCCACCCACACCCCGGCGAGCGCGCCGAACGGCTTCGCACTCGGCGTCACCAGCAGGCGCGGCCAGTCCCGCGACCCGGCCAGCGGCAGCATCCCCTCCGCCAGCGCCGGCATCAGCCCCGCCCGCAGCAGCGACGACTTGCCCACCCCCGAGGCGCCCGAGACCAGCAGGATGGATCCGTGCCGCGCCAGCCGCCTCCCCAGGCGATCCAGGAGGCTGCGGGTCGCCCGCGTACGCCCGAAGAACAGGTCGGCCTTCGTACCCTCGAACGGCACCAGACCTTGGTAAGGGCACACATCGTGGGATCGGCCGCCCCCGCCTCGCTCGCCCATGGCGCTCATTCTGGCCAATCGCCCGCACGCCCTCAATCGCGTTTGCGCGGATAGCCGGATTCATCCGCCCCGTCCGATTCCGTCCAATGCCGTCCGACCAGTGGCCTGAACAGCCGGGACGCGGTTTCGATGGTCGTGGTTGTGCGCGGGGGCAGGACCGACGAAGAAGACGGGGGTGTCGGGATGTCATTGGGGGCGCTGCTACGCATGTGGCGCAGGAGGGCGCTGCTGACGCAGGAGCAACTCGCCGAACGGGCGGGTCTGAATGTCAGGACGGTGCGTCGGCTGGAGAACGACGGGCTGTTGCAGCCGCGGACCACCTCGGTTCTGCAGCTGGCGAAGGCGCTGGAGCTGGACGGTGCGGAACGGGCGACCCTGAACGCGGTCGCCCGTGGCCGCCCCACCAC
The DNA here is from genome assembly GCF_040675285.1 of Nonomuraea sp. NPDC049625. Classification (NCBI taxonomy): domain Bacteria; kingdom Bacillati; phylum Actinomycetota; class Actinomycetes; order Streptosporangiales; family Streptosporangiaceae; genus Nonomuraea; species Nonomuraea sp. NPDC049625. The sequence continues at coordinate 119,036 of NZ_JBFAOQ010000016.1, forward strand.
AGCCCTGGCTGGCCCGTCTGCGACCGGCCCGAGGCCGTGGACCATCCCCCGGCAGCTGCCCGCCGACGTCGCCGCGCCGGGCGTCCGGGAACGCGAACTCGCGATCGTGGAGGACCACACCACCACCATGCCTGAGCTGAACGAGGCCGTCATCTTCGTCAACGGCATGGCCGGGACGGGCAAGACGGTGCTGGCCGTACACGCCGCCCACCGCCTCGCGCCTCGCTTCCCCGACGGGCAGCTCTTCGTGAACCTGCACGGCCACGCCCAGGCGACGGCACCGGTCGAACCGGGCGCCGCCCTCGCCCGCATACTCCGCACCATGGGCGTCCCGGCGGAACACATCCCGTGGCACCTGGACGACCGCGCCGCGCTGTACCGCAGCGTCCTGGCCGGCCGCAGGCTCCTGATCGTCCTGGACGACGCCGCCGACGAGCGCCAGCTCCACCCGCTCCTGCCCGCCACCCCCGGCTGCCAGGTGATCGTCACCAGCCGCCACCGCCTGACCTGCCCGGGCAACGCCCGCATCCTGTCCCTGGACACCCTGCCTCTGGCAGAGGCGATCACCCTGTTCACCCGCACAGCCGGATGCGACGGGGACACGCCTCCGGACGTCCTGGCCGAGATCGTACGCCGCTGCGGCCTCCTCCCCCTGGCCATCCGCATCGCCGCCGCCTACCTCCAGGCCCACCCCGCCTGGAACGCCCACCACCTGCTCGACCGCCTGGCCGCCGACCGCCTCACCGAACTGACAGCCGGCCACCAAAGCGTCACCGCCGCCTTCGACCGCTCCTACGAACGCCTGCCCACCGACCAGCAAGAGGCCTACCGGCTCCTGGGCTCGGCCCTCCACCCGGCCTTCGACCTCGACACCGCCGCTGCCCTGCTGAACACGACCACCACCCAGGCGATCCGGCTCCTGGACCACCTCCTGAACGCCCACCTCCTGCAGGAGCCGGCCCCGGGCCTGTACCGGCTCCACGACCTGATCCACGCGCACGCCTCCGCGCTGTGGCCGCCGGACGGTGTCAGGGCGCCCCTCCGGGTCCGCTGCCAGACCGCCTTACTGACGTAGCCGGCGGCGCCTGGCCAGTACGCGAGCCGCGCCGATCCGGAGGCGGGGAACGAGCCCCCGGCACCGGCCGCGTTCCACCCACCTCATGCGACCCGCACCTTCCCGACCCACTTGGTCTGCGTTACACCCGGCCGGTTGGGTGCGATCACGGCAACATCTCCTTCGAGCATTGTGCCGAGGTCTTCACCGCCCTGGACCTGGACGGCTCAGGCGCGCTGGATCGCACCGAATTCCACCAGGCGCTCGCGGAGTACTTCTACGGCAACGACCCCGATGCTCCCGCCAACCACTTGTTCGGCAGAGTCGCCGACTGACGGACCCCGAAGAGCCTCCGGCTGTCAAGATGCAGCGCCCGCAGCGAAGCGAGGACGAACGATCTTGACGCGGGACGAGCCGCGGCGATCGTCGCAACGTCGAAAGAGTCCAACGACCAGCCAGGAGCCCCTCACCATGGCCACGCTCGAAAAGCCCTCACGGAGATCGTCATCAGGCTTGATCTCAGCGCCTACGACGCCATCGCGCCCGAGGTCGCGATGGAGGTGCTTCAGCCAATGATCGCCATCCTGCAGGACCTCCCCGAACCGGACCGGGAAGCCCTCGCCGAACTGATCCATAAGGCACCCTGAGCTAGGCGAACTCAATCACGTTTGCCTGCTAAAACCACGTCTTAGCAACATCCCGGCTCAGGACTGTTTCTCAGTCATCGGAAACGCTCTCGGCCAGTACCCGGCGCAGTGCCGTGGCGATGGTGTCGAGTTGTTCGGCGGACAGACGGCCTAGTGCGGCATCTGGTGTGGTGAGCGCCCCGATCAAGCGTTCGCGGGCGGTTGTGCCCGCCGAAGTGACTGCAAGCACCTTCACCCGCCGATCCTGCGGTGATGCTTGCCGCTCCAGGTAACCGCGATGCTCAAGATGATCGACCAGCTCGGTCAGCGACGCTCGGTCGATGCACAGCGCGGACCCGAGGACGCCCATCGCGGCCGGGACATGAGGATCCACCGCGACCAGCGCCCGCGCCTGAACCGCGGTCAAGCCGAGTTCTGCGGCCGTCGTCATCCACCGGCCGGTGCGCAGCGCCGACACCTCGGCGATCAGCAGCCACGCTTCCTCGGCCGGATCGGCCGGCGTATGCGTCAGCGGCAGGCCGGGCAGCAGGCGGATCTCGGTCATGGACAGAATGATAGCCTCACCGTATAGTTCGGCTTACCGTACATATCGGTTTCCCAAAGGAGTGCGGGATGGCCTATCAGGTAGTGGCGATCTTCAAGCTGGACCCGGCCAACGTCGCCGAGGAGGTGCGGCGCGGCGAGGCCACCGGCGCAATGCTGCGCCAACAGGGCGGCTTCATCTCGTTCGACGCGATGGCCCCAGACCAGGAAACAGTCGTCGTGACCCAGCACTGGACCTCACAGCAAGCCTTCCTTGACGGCATGAACGGGATGCGAGAAGCGGCCGGGCAACTGCCGCCACCGATTGTCAACACACGCGAGACCTACAGCGGCGAAGTCACGGTCAGCGTGCGCTGACTCCCTCCGGAAACCATCCGGCGTCTCGGTCACCCCCACCGCGTACGCGGACCTGTCTCGGGCGGCGCCACCAAACAGATCTTTTCCACTCTTTCCCACTCCCAGGTCACAGGTGCCCGAGCTGTCTCCTCTCTACTGACGCTCGAGCATCGAAGACAGGTTCTGAAAGAACACAACCTCTCAATAACATGGAGTAAATGTGAGCAAGCTGACCACACACCAGAAGATCGCGCTGGTCACCGGAGCGAACAAGGGGATCGGCCGTGCGGCCGCTGAGCAACTCGCGGCGATGGGCATGACGGTCCTGATCGGATCCCGGGACCCGCAGCGCGGTGAGGAGGCCGCCGCGGCGCTGCGCGCGGCCGGCGCCGACGCACACGCGGTCACCCTGGACGTCACCGACCCGGTCACTGTCCAGGCAGCCGCCAAGCAGATCGAGGCAAGCTTCGGCCACCTCGACGTCCTGATCAACAACGCCGGCATAACCGGCTCCGGGCACGTCTCGCCTGCGGACGCTACCGATCAGATCCCCAGCGCCGTCGACCTGGACATGGTCCGAGCCGTTTTCGAGACCAACGTCTTCGGGGTGATCACGGTGACCAACGCCATGCTGCCGCTGCTGCGGCGGTCACCGGCGCCGCGCATCGTCAACGTCAGCAGCCATGCCGCGTCGCTGACCCTCACCGGTGACCCGGACGGGCCCTTCACCTCCCTGCTGCCCTCGGCCGCCTACAACCCCTCCAAGTCAGCGCTCAGCGCGCTAACCGTGCAGTACGCCAACGAGCTGCGCAAGGTCGGTGTGCTGGTCAACGCCGTCGCGCCCGGCTACGTCGACACCGACAGCAACAACCACACCGGGCACCTCACCCCCGCGCAAGGCGCCGCAGTCCTGGTGCGCCTGGCCACGGTCGGCGCGGACGGACCCACCGCTGGGTTCTTCAGCGAGGACGGCCCGCTGCCCTGGTGATGGCCCCGAGATCGCGTCGGGCGAACGGTGCAAACGTCCGTTGAATCGGTCCTCGGCGATGGTGTCCTTGATGGCAGAGGGTGTAGCTCTGGCTGAGTGAGCCCGTGGTGAGCGTTGTGGGCTGGACTGTTAGATCGTGAGAGCGGCTTCTACCGTGGATGCAGGCGTGCGAGCCGGTGGTGGCGACCCTGCTTGCCCCTGTGGTCCGGGCGAGCGGTGACGGCGGTCTCGTCGGTTCCGGAGGGCCAGATGACGACAGCGGGAGAAAGGGTCGTCAGGGCTGGCGTGCCCGGGCCAGGTGGCGTTCGTAGAGTTCGCGGTTGCGGCGCAGGAAGCCGGCGAGGATTTCCAGGTCGGCGGTGGTGTAGTCCTTCATGAGGGCGTCGCCTTCGGTGACGAAGGGTCCGTAGAGCTCCCAGGTGCGCTGGCGTGCGGTGTCGGTGATCTGGATGAAGGTCTTGCGGCGGTCCGTGGGGTCGGGGGAGCGGGTCAGGTAGCTCAGGCGCTCCAGCCGGTCGAGCATGGCGGTGACGCTGCCGGTGGTCAGGCCGAGTTCGGCGCCCAGGCGGGTGGGGGTCAGTGCGGTGTGCTGGTTGAGCAGCTCCAGGCAGCGTAGGTCGGTGCGATTGACGCCGAGCGCTCGTGCCGCGGCCTCGTCGTAGGCGTCGATGGCCGCCTGCATCGCTTGCATTTCCTCGCCGACCGCGCGGCGGAGTTCTCTCCATGAATCTCTTGACATTCAAGCCTCTCGACCATCAAGCTAAATCACGTATCTCGAACATCAAGATACATGACAGTCGAGAGGAATCGCCATGACGACGTTGACCCGTCCCACCTCGCGCAAGCCGATGCTGATCGTCACCCCGCTGGCCGCGGCACTGGGAGCGCTGGGCGGCCTGGCCGCTGGCTCCGCCCCTTTCGTGGGTGTCGGAGCGGTCACCGGCCTGCTGTGGGCCGGCCTGGCCGCCCTGCTAGCGCGGCCGCTGCTGCGGCTGCGCGACACCATGGCGGCCGACCTCATCACCGTCAGCGCGGCGTTCGTGGTGATGCTCACTTTGGGCGCCGGGCTGACCCAGCACGTGATGTACCCGACGCCCGAGGCATACCTAGGCCTGATGCAGTCGCCCGCCTCCGGCGGCGCGACCGGGTTGTATGTGGCACTCAACCCGCTGGTGGAGTGGCTGCTCATGCCCGCGGCACTGGCCCTGGCCTGGCACCGCTCCCGGCGGCGCCGGCTGCTGCTGGCCGCCGGCGGCGTCTACTATCTGCAGCGCCTGGCCACTTACCTGTACTTCGCGCCCACCGTGCTCGGCTGGACCCACGGGGGGACGCTTGCCGAGGTGGGCCTGTGGATCACCCTTGACGTGGCCAGGATGGCCCTGGACCTGGCCGTCGTCGCCATCCTGGTCACGGCGATCGTCGCCGACAAGCGCTGAAGGCGTCGAGGGCCACGAGTAGATCACTGTGGCTCCACGTCCGTAGCACTCGGACATGTCTCCACTGTTTGATCGGGGTGCTGCCTTCTACCGTGAGTGCAAGCGTGTGAGGCGGTGGTGACGATGGGCTCGTTGCTGGAGGAACTGGCGCGGCGGGAGGCTGTGGCCCGGCAGCGGATCGAGGAGATCCGGGAGCAGATCATCGCTTTGGAGTCACGGCTGGAGGCCGAGCAGGATCGGTTGTCGCGGCTGGTGATCACGCGGGAGACCGTGGAGGAGATCTTGGGCGAGCCGGCCCGACTGGTCGACGAGCCCGCAGGTGCTGTCGAGGTTGTCGATGTGGCCGCGTCGGTGCAGGTGGGGCCGTCGGCGCTTGGGGTGGGGACGGTGCCTCCGTGGCAGCCGGGCGGGACGGTGGCGGTGTTGCCGCGGCGTATCGGGACGCGGCGGAGATCATGGTCGATGCCGGGAGAGCGTTGCGGGCCGGGCAGATCGCGGTGGCGATGGGGTTGCCGGATGAGGCCGCCAAGCGGGAGGGGCTGCGCTCCAAGCTCAAGCGGCTGGTGGAACGCGGGTGGGCGCGTGAAGAGGGACCGGGACTGTGCACGGTGACCGAATCGCGGCACTGCGCGGTACAAGGTTCGGCGCGACGGTCAAACGATCAAGAGGCCAGATCCACGATCTTGGGATCTAGCCTCTGAACTGGTGAAACTCTGTGGGGCTACCAGGACTTGAACCTGGGACCTCTTCCTTATCAGGGAAGCGCTCTAACCGTCTGAGCTATAGCCCCGCGCACACCGAACGTTATCGCATCCGCAGGACGGAGGCGAACCGGTTGTTCGGACGAGGAAAAGCTTACCGCCTCCAGCGTGCTGCTCGCGCCGTCCCCGCCCACGGGGCCGGCGCGAGCGCCACGACTACTCAGCCTCGCTGAAGGTCACCTCGACGCCTCCGACCAGGTCAGAGGCGATGTTGTAGATGACCGCCCCCAACGTGGAGAGTGCGGTGATCAGTACGACGTTCACGGCGCCGATCAGTGCCGTGTAGCCGAGGATGCGCACCGGCTCGAACCAGGAGGCGATGTTGATGGGGATGGAGCTCTGCCCCTGCTCCCCCTGGCCGAGCTGGTTGACCAGGTCGACCAGCGAGTCGAACACACCCAGGGCCGACAGCACGCCGTACAGGACGGCCACCGCCACGAACAGCACCACGAAGCAGACCAGGGACACCACGAAGCTGAACTTCATGGCGGACCACGGCTCGACACGGCGCAGGACCAGGTGGGCCTTGCGGGGGAGCCGGGACCCCGAGGAGTTCGACGACTTCTTCTTGTTGGGCAGCTCGAGAGCGGGCGGGGCCTCGGTGGCGAGCGACGGACGGACGCGGACCGTGTCGTTGCCCTCCGGAGGCTGCGGGCCGGAACCAGGACCGGAACCCGGACCGGGGCCAGGACCGCCGGGACCGGGACCGGGGCCGGGGGCGGACGGGGTGGGCATGGGTGACGGCGCGGGGGCCGTCGACCGCGACTCCTCCTTGGGCGGACCTGGCTTGCCCTGCGCGGGCGACGTGTCCTTGCCGTCGTCGACCGCGCCGAAGATCTCGGTTTCGTTGGGCTTCTTCGGCTGTTGTCCGTTACCCGAAGCCGCCTTTGTCCTGGCGGAGCCACCCTGGGCGCTCATGAACTACTCTCCTCCCCCGTCTTCCTCAGTTTCCACCGAAGTCTCCATCGACTCCGCGTTCCGGGCGAGGGCCACCACGCTGTCTCCTTCGGCGAGATTCATCAATCGCACTCCCATGGTCTGGCGGCCGGACTGCTTGATCTCACCGGCACTCGTCCGGATCACCCCGCCGGCGAACGTGATCGCGAAGACCTCGTCCTCTGGGTTGACCATGACGGCACCGACCAGCTTGCCACGGGAAGACACGATTTTCGCAGTAAGCACGCCCCTACCGCCACGTCCTTGAACTGGATACTGCTCCACTGGCGTCCGTTTTGCGTACCCACCCTCCGTGGCGATAAGCACATCTTGACCGTCGGCGAGTCGATTCATGGCGAGAAGTTCGTCACCGTCGAGGAACCTCATGCCGATCACACCGCTGGTCGCGCGGCCCATGGGCCGCAGCGCCTCGTCGGAAGCCGTGAACCTGATCGACTGGGCTCCCTTGGAGACCAGCAGCAGGTCGTCCTCCTCGGAGACCAGGCGGGCTCCGATGACCTCGTCGTCATCCCGCAGGTTGATCGCGATCAGGCCACCGGACCTGGGGGAGTCGTACTCGGACAGGCGGGTCTTCTTGACCAGCCCGCTGCGGGTGGCGAGCACGAGGTAGGGGGCGACGTCGTAGTCGCGTAGGTCGAGAACCTCCATAACTGTTTCGTCGGGCTGCATCGCCAAAAGGTTCGCGAGATGCATGCCACGCGCGTCACGTCCGGCGTCGGGCAGCTCGTACGCCTTGACCCGGTACACCCGCCCCTTGTTCGTGAAGAACAGCAACCAGTGATGCGTCGTGGTGACGAAGAAGTGGTCGACGATGTCGTCCTGGCGCAGCTGGGCGCCGCGCACGCCCTTGCCGCCGCGCTTCTGCGCCCGGTAGAGGTCGGTACGCGTGCGCTTGGCGTAGCCGCCCCGGGTGATCGTGACGACGATCTCGTCCTCGGCGATGAGGTCCTCGATCGACATGTCGCCGTCGTAGGCGATGATCTCGGTCTGCCGGTCGTCGCCGTAGCGGCCGACGATCTCGGCGAGCTCCTCGTTGATGATCTCCCGCTGACGGGCCTCGCTGGCCAGGATCGCGTTGTACTCGGCGATCTGCGTCATCAGGGAGTCGTACTCGTCCTGGATGGCCTGCCGCTCCAGGGCGGCCAGCTTGCGCAGCTGCATGTCGAGGATGGCCTGCGCCTGCACCTCGTCGATCTCCAGCAGCGCCATGAGGCCCTGCTGGGCGTGCGAGGCGGACTCCGAGGCCCGGATGAGGGCGATGACGTCGTCGAGCCGCTCAAGGGCCTTCAGGAGGCCGCGCAGGATGTGGGCGCGCTCCTCGGCCTTGCGCAGGAGGTAGCGCGTCCGGCGGACGATGACCTCGATCTGGTGCGCGACGTAGTGCCGGATGAACTGGTCGAGCCGCAGCGTGCGCGGCACCCCGTCGACCAGGGCCAGCATGTTGGCGCCGAAGGTGTCCTGGAGCTGGGTGTGCTTGTACAGGTTGTTGAGCACGACCTTGGCTACCGCGTCGCGCTTGAGCACGATCACCAGGCGCTGCCCGACCCGCGAGGAGCTCTCGTCGCGTACGTCGGCGATGCCGGTCAGCTTGCCCTCGCGCACCAGCTCGGCGATCTTGAGGGCGAGGTTGTCGGGGTTGACCTGGTACGGCAGCTCCGTGACGACGAGCGCCTGCCGCCCCTTGTCCTCCTCGACCTCGACCACGGCCCGCATGGTGATCGAGCCGCGCCCGGTGCGGTAGGCGTCCTCGATGCCCCGCCGCCCGACGATCAGCGCCTTGGTGGGGAAGTCGGGTCCCTTGACCAGCCTGATCGACGCTTCGAGCAGCTCCTCGTCGCCGGCCTCGGGATTCTCCAGGGCCCACTTGACCGCCGAGGCGACCTCGCGCAGGTTGTGCGGCGGGATGTTGGTGGCCATGCCGACGGCGATGCCGCCCGAGCCGTTGACCAGCAGCTGCGGGAAGCGCGCCGGCAGGACGTCGGGCTCCTGCGACTTGCCGTCGTAGTTGGGGCGGAAGTCGACGGTGTCCTTGTCGATGTCGCGCAGCATCTCCATGGCGATGGGCGCGAGCTTGCACTCGGTGTAGCGCATCGCCGCCGCCGGGTCGTTGCCCGGCGAGCCGAAGTTGCCCTGCCCGTCGACCAGCGGGTATCGCAGCGACCACGGCTGCGCCAGTCGCACCAGCGCGTCGTAGATCGAGGTGTCGCCGTGGGGATGGTAGGTGCCCATCACGTCACCGACGACGCGGGCGCACTTGAAGTAGCCGCGGTCGGGACGGTAGCCACCGTCGTACATCGCGTAGAGCACTCGCCGGTGCACGGGCTTGAGACCGTCGCGGACGTCCGGCAGCGCCCTGGACACGATGACCGACATCGCGTAGTCCATGTAACTGCGCTGCATCTCGGACTGGATGTCCACAGGCTCGATGCGCTCAGCCGGGGGAGTGGTGTTCACGTCCGTCACAGGTGATGATCCCTTTTCTAACTAAACGTCGAGGAAGCGGACGTCGCGCGCGTTACGGATGATGAAGTCGCGCCGGGCTTCCACGTCCTCGCCCATGAGCACGCTGAACAGGTCGTCGGCCTGCGCCGCGTCGTCGAGCGTGACCAGGCGCAGCAGCCGGGTCTCCGGGTTCATCGTGGTCTCCCAGAGCTGGCCCGCGTTCATCTCGCCGAGACCCTTGAACCGCTGTACGTTGTCCCGCGGCCGCGGGTCGGCCTTGCCGTTGGCGATCCCTTCGGCGATGACCGCGTCGCGCTCGGTGTCGGAGTACGCGTAGGAGGCGTCCTCACCCTTGCGGTCCCACTTGATCTTGTAGAGCGGCGGGCACGACAGGTAGACGTGGCCGGCCTCGATCAGCGGCCTCATGAACCGGAACAGCAGCGTCAGCAGCAGCGTGTTGATGTGCTGGCCGTCGACGTCGGCGTCGGCCATGAGGATGACCTTGTGGTAGCGCAGCTTGGCGATGTCGAACTCGTCGTGCACGCCGGTGCCCAGGGCGGTGATCAGCGCCTGGACCTCGTTGTTCTTGAGGACCTTGTCGATCCGCGCCTTCTCGACGTTGAGGATCTTGCCGCGGATGGGCAGGATCGCCTGGAAGCGCGAGTCGCGGCCGCCCTTGGCCGAGCCGCCGGCCGAGTCTCCCTCGACGATGAACAGCTCGCACTTCTCCGGGTCGTTCCACTGGCAGTCGGCCAGCTTGCCCGGCAGGCCGCTGCCCGATTCGAGCAGCGACTTGCGCCTGGTCAGGTCGCGGGCCTGGCGGGCGGCCATGCGGGCGCGCGAGGCCTGCAGCGACTTGTTGATGATGTCCTTGGCCTCGCCGGGGTTGCGCTCGAACCAGTCGCGCAGGTGGTCGTTGCAGGCCTTCTGCACGAACGACTTGGCCTCGGTGTTGCCCAGCTTGGCCTTGGTCTGGCCCTCGAACTGCGGCTCGGCCAGCTTGACCGAGATGATCGCGGTCAGGCCCTCGCGGACGTCCTCGCCGGAGAGGTTGTCGTCCTTGCCCTCCTTGAGGAACTTCTGCTCGCGCGCGTAGCGGTTGACGATCGTCGTCAGCGCCGCGCGGAAGCCCTCCTCGTGGGTGCCGCCCTCCGCGGTGTTGATCATGTTGGCGAAGGTGTAGACCGACTCGGAGTAGGAGTTGTTCCACTGCATGGCGATCTCGACCGCGATGCCGTCGCCCTCCTCCTCGAAGGAGATGATCGACGCGTGCGCCGCCTCCTTCTTGGTGTTGAGGTGCTGGACGAAGTCGGTCAGACCGCCCTCGTAGCAGTAGGTGACGGTGTGGACCTCGCCGTTGATGTGGTCTGGGCGCTCGTCGGTGAGCGTGATCGTCAGGCCCTTGTTGAGGAAGGCCGTCTCCTGGAAGCGACGCGAGAACGTCTCGTAGTTCCAGGCGGTGGTCTCGAAGATCTCGGGGTCGGGCCAGAACGTGATCGTGGTGCCGGTCTCGTCGGTGCCCTCGCCCTTGGCCAGCGGCGCGAGGGGCTTGGACATCTCGTAGCGCTGGCGCCAGTAGTGGCCGTTCTGCTTGACCTCGACGTCCATGGCGGTGGACAGCGCGTTGACGACGGCCGAGCCGACGCCGTGGAGGCCGCCGGAGACCGCGTAGGACTGGCTGTCGAACTTGCCGCCCGCGTGGAGCGTGGTCAGCACGACCTCGACCGCCGAGCGGTTCTCCTTCTCCATGAAGCCTGTGGGGATGCCACGGCCGTTGTCGACCACGCGTACGCCGTTGTCGGCCAAGAGCGTGACGTCGATCCGGGAGCAGTAACCGGCGAGGGCCTCGTCCACCGAGTTGTCCACAATCTCGTAGACGAGGTGGTGCAGGCCGCGCTCCCCGGTGGAGCCGATATACATACCCGGGCGCTTGCGAACCGCCTCAAGCCCCTCGAGTACGGTGATAGAGCTAGCGTCGTAGGACAACTGCGAAATCCTCCTGCCGCGGACACGCGGCGGGGGAGGCCATCAACCTGCGAAAGCTGCCCCTACCGTGCCCGTCACCGTCGTGAGTGCCCCGATGCGCGGTCACCCAAGGGAAGTCGGCTTAGCGCCGGGGTGACACGCAAGCGGACGTGTCCGGAATCCGTCTTCAGTCTACCGGGTCCGGCGGCCGAAGGTGGCAAGGAACGCGCCTGTGATGGCTCCTAGCTCGTTTTGCCCCCCGGTAAGCATCCCCCCTTCGGAAAGGGGGCTTATCGCGTCTGTGGCTTTCTGATCGCCCCTGGGGCCCAACCGGAGCAGCAAAAGTGCCTGCTGCGGAAAACCGCTGATCGAGGCTATCCGTAGGTGTCGCCAGGGCCCCGGCTTCCGGTCACCCGCAACCCTCCGGACGGCCGGGGAGCGTTCTGCGGGCCTCTGACCTTGACCTTTGTGACGGTGCCGTCGCCGAGCTCCTCGTTGAGCCGGCGGACGAGGGTGCGCGCGAGCAGCCGCACCTGCGTCGCCCAGGCCGTGGAGTCGGCCGCGATCAGCACCTCGCCGTCCTCGAACGACTCGGGCTTGGTGTGGGCGGCCAGGTCAGGACCCACGATGTCGATCCAGCGCCCGAACACCCCGCCGACCGCCGCCGAGCGCTCCCAGCCGCGGTCGGCCAGGAGGTCGGCAATGGCACGTCCGAAAAGCTGTGGATCGCCGCCCTCCCTGCGCGGCCCCGCCGCCTTGCGCCTGGGTTCGCGCCGGGGGAGCTGGCCGCGCTTGGCCGCGTCGGCCTTGGCCTGGGCGAGCTTCTCCCTGGCCATCGCGGCTCCCCTGGCCGCGGGGTTGTCGTCAGCGGACACGGGTCACGCTCCCTTCTGCGACGTCGAACCGGCCTCCCACCAGCTCCGCGGGCACGTCGTCCGGCACGGCGGCGGTGATGAGCACCTGCTCGGCCGGCGCGACGATCTCGGCCAGCCGCCGCCTGCGCTGGCTGTCGAGCTCGGCGAACACGTCGTCGAGGATCAGCACGGGATCGCCGCCGTCGGCCCGCAGCAGGTCGTACGCCGCCAGCCGCAGGGCCAGCGCGAACGACCAGGACTCGCCATGGCTGGCGTAGCCCCGGGCGGGCAGGTCGCCCAGGCCGAGGATCAGGTCGTCGCGGTGGGGGCCGACGAGCGTGACGCCGCGCTCGAGCTCCGCTGAGCGGACCTCCAATAGCCGCTCCCGCAGCCGTTCTTCAAGGGTTTTCCCCAAGTCTGTGGATAACGTCTGTGTATCGAAAGATCCCCGCTCACCGGCGGCTTCGTCCTTCGAGACACCCCCATCCGTATCCCCACCTGTGGACAACGTGCTGCGGTAGGCCAGCGTCGCGGGGTCGCTCCCGGGAGCGAGCGCGGAGTAGGCGCCGGCCACCAGCGGGCGCAGCGCCTCGACGAGCTCCAGCCGGGCCCGAAGGAGCTCCGCGCCGTGCCTGGCGAGGTGGGCGTCCCACACCTCCAGGGTGCTCAGCACGTCGCCCGCGCCGGCCGCGGTGAACCCGCTGTCGCTCTCGGCCCGTCTGGCGCTCCTGCTGCCCCTGCGGGCCTGCGCGGCCGTACGCAGGAGCGCGCCGCGCTGCTTGAGCACCCGGTCGTAGTCGGCCCGGACGCCGGCGAACCTGGGCGTCCTGGCCACCAGGAGGTCGTCGAGGAATCGGCGCCGCTCGGCCGGATCGCCCTTGGACAGCGACAGGTCCTCGGGGGCGAACAGCACCGTACGCAGCAGGCCGACGACGTCGCGGGCCCTGGACACGGGGGAGCGGTTGAGCCTGGCGCGGTTGGCCCGCCCCGGGTTGAGCTCCAGCTCGACCAGCGCCCGGCGGTCATCCCTGTGGACGGCGCAGCGCACGATCGCCCGCGTGGCGCCCTTGCGCACCAGCGGCGCGTCGCTCGACACCCGGTGACTGGAGTGCGTCGCGACGTAGCCCAGGGCCTCGACCAGGTTGGTCTTGCCCTGGCCGTTGGGCCCCACGAACGCCGTGACGCCCGGCTCCAGGCCGAGCTCCACGGACGCGTACGACCTGAAGTCGGTCAGCGAGAGGTGGGCGACATGCACCCCACGAGGTTAGTGCGCCTCGGGGATGCCTGTGGTCACCGACGCTCGGTCTCGCGCGGCGGGATCACATCGGCGCCGGGGGAGTCGGCCCCCTTTTCGGTGCTGCCCTCCGCGGAGGTGGTCGCGTGGCCGCCGAACTGGTTGCGCAGCGCCGCGACCACCTTCATCGCGGGGGAGTCGTCCTGCCGCGAGGCGAACCTGGCGTACAGCGAGGCGGTGATGACCGGCAGCGGCACCGCGTGGTCCACAGCCGCCTGCACCGTCCACCGGCCCTCCCCGGAGTCCTGTGCATAACCTCGGAGCTGCTCGAGGTGCTCGTCGTCGTCCAGCGCCCGGACCATCAGGTCGAGCAGCCAGGAGCGGATCACGGTGCCGGTGCGCCAGCTCTTGAACGAGCCCTTGACGTCCTTGACGACGTCGGAGGCCTCGAGCAGCTCCCAGCCCTCCGCGAACGCCTGCATCATGCCGTACTCGATGCCGTTGTGGACCATCTTCGCGAAGTGACCGGCACCGACCTCGCCCGCGTGCACGAAGCCGTCCTCGCCCTCGGGCTTGAGCGTCTCGAAGATCGGCATGAGCCGGTCGACGTTGGCCTGGTCGCCGCCGCACATGAGCGCGTAGCCGTTCTTGAGGCCCCAGACGCCGCCGCTCACGCCGCAGTCGACGAAGCCGATGCCCTTCTCGGCCAGCTCGGCGGCGTGCTTCTGGTCGTCCACATAGTGGGAGTTTCCGCCGTCGACGACGATGTCACCGGGGTCGAGCAGCTCGCCGAGATCGTCGATCGTCGCCTGGGTGGGCTTGCCGGCGGGGACCATGACCCAGATCGCCCGCGGCTTCTGCAGGCGTTCGACCAGCTCCTTGAGGCTGCCCACGTCGCTGATCGCGGGATCGCGGTCGTAGCCGACGACGTCGTGACCTCCGCGGCGCAGGCGTTCGGCCATGTTGCCGCCCATCTTGCCCAGTCCGACCATGCCGATCTGCATGTTGTCCTACCCCCTTGTCAGACTTCCATCATCCCCGATGACAGGATCAGCCTGACAGGCGGATGGGCATGATCAGGTAACGGTAGTCCGTAGCGGCTCCGTCATCCACAGGCTTGCCACCGGTGAGGATAGCGGGCTTCGTCGACGTGGTCATCTGAAGTCGCGCAACATCCGAGTCGATGGCCCCCAGTCCCTCGAGCAGGAACTGGTGGTTGAAGGCGATGTTCATCTCCTCGCCCTCGTAATCCACAGGCAGGGCCTCGACGGCCTGCGCCTCGTCGCCGCTGCCCGCCTCGAGCACGACCTCGCCGCTCTTGAACGCCAGCCGCACCGGGGTGTTGCGCTCGGCGACCAGGGCGACGCGCTTGACCGCCTCCACGAACGGCCCTGTGGACAAGTCCGCGCGGGCGGAGAACTCCGTGGGCAGCAGCGACCGGTACTTGGGGAACTCGGGGTCGAGCAGCCGCGTGGTGGTCCGCCGTCCGGCGCTGGAGAAGCCGATCATGCCTTCGCCGGTGCCGCCGGCGGAGCTGAGCGCGATCTCCACCTCCGCGCCGGTCGTGCCGAGCGCCTTGGCCGTGTCGGCGAGGGTCTTGCCCGGGATCATGGCGATGGCGGCGAAGTCGGGCTGGCCCGGCTGCCACTTCAGCTCGCGTACGGCGAGCCGGTAGCGGTCGGTCGCGGCGAGGGTCACCGTGTCGCCCTCGATCTCCATCCGCACGCCGGTGAGCATCGGCAGGGTGTCGTCCCGGCCGGCGGCGACGGCGACCTGGCCGACGGCGGAGGCGAACACGTCGCTGCCCACCCGGCCGGCGGCCGGCGGCATGGCCGGGAGGGACGGGTAGTCCTCCACAGGCATGGTCAGCAGCGTGAATCGAGCGCTGCCGCAGGTGACGACCGCCTTGGCGCCGTCCACCACGAAGTCCACAGGCTGTGCAGGAAGTGCGCGGGTGATCTCGGCTAGCAGCTTGCCCGAGACCAGCACGACGCCGGCCTCACCGGTCTGGAGTTCGAGCGTCACCTCGGCGGAGACCTCGTAGTCGAAGCCGGACAGCTTCAGCTGCTGTCCCTCGGTGACCTCCAGACGCATGCCTGCGAGCACGGGCACCGACGGGCGCGCCGGGAGGCTGCGTGCCGTCCATGCCACCGCCTCAGCGAGAACGTCTCGCTCGATTCGGAACATCACGGTGATCGGCCTCCTGGGTTCGTCGTTGATTCAAGTGTTCACTCTCCCGCACCTGAGCTCCGGGAGAACCCCTCTATGGGTCTTGAGTTTCTTTGTTAGAGAGATAAGAGGTCATCACACTAGGGGCTGTGGAAACTGTGGACAACCGGCGTTCTAGCTGCTCAGCAGCCCTGTTTTCATCCACTGGGGGTGTGGGTGACGCCTGGGGAGAACTCGCGCGCCTGGGGATGACGAGTCTGTGCACACAGGCTGTCCCCAGATCTTGGTGCCTTCATCCACGGGTTATCCACGAGGTTTCCACAAGTTGTCCACGGGGTAAAAGGGACGCGGCTGGAGTCCCAGATCGCCTGTTCACAGGACGTCCACACGTTATCCACGAGTAGTCCCCAGGTTCTCCCCAGGGTGTCCCCAACCTTGTCCCCAGGCCCTGTGGGGGATTTTTTCGGGCATTGTGTGGCGAAGAGCCGGCGGGTTTCGGCGTTTCCGCAGATCCACAGTGTTTTCCACAGGCTGTGCATGAAGTTCAGGCTCCGCGGGATGTCCGCTTGATACGCAAAGTCAGCTCGTTGACCTGGTTGTACATCGACCGGCGCTCGGCGATGAGCGAGCGGATCTTCCGCTCGGCGTGCATGACCGTGGTGTGGTCGCGGCCGAACTGCTGGCCGATTTTGGGCAGCGACAGCTCGGTCAGCTCGCGGGCCAGATACATGGCGATCTGCCGGGCGTTGACGAGCGCCCGGCTGCGTGAGGTGCCGCACAGGTCGTCGATGCTGATGCCGAAGTAGTTGGCGGTCTCGGTCATGATCGCCGCGATGGTGATCTCGGTGTCGGACTCCGAGGTGATCAGATCCTTGAGCACGACCTCGGCGAGCTGCAGGTCCACACCCTGCCGGTTGAGGCTGGCGAACGCGGTGACCCTGATCAGGGCGCCTTCGAGCTCGCGGATGTTGGTGGAGATGCGGCTGGCGATGTACTCCAGCACCTCCGGCGGCGCGGCCAGGCCCTCCTGGATGGCCTTCTTCCTGAGGATCGCGATCCGGGTCTCCAGCTCCGGCGGCTGGACGTCGGTGATCAGGCCCCACTCGAACCGGTTGCGCAGCCGGTCCTCCAGCGTGGTCAGCTGCTTCGGCGCCCGGTCGCTGGAGATGACGATCTGCTTGTTGGCGTTGTGGAGGGTGTTGAAGGTGTGGAAGAACTCCTCCTGGGTCTGCTCCTTGCCCTCCAGGAACTGGATGTCGTCCACAAGCAGGATGTCGATCGCCCGGTAGCGTCCGCGAAAGCCGTCGGCCTTGTGGTCGCGGATGCTGTTGATGAAGTCGTTGGTGAACTCCTCGGAGCTCACGTACCTGACCCGCGCGCCGTCGTACAGGCTCTGTGCATAGTGCCCGATCGCGTGCAGCAGGTGCGTCTTCCCCAGCCCCGAGTCTCCGTAGATGAAGAGCGGGTTGTACGCCTTCGCGGGGGATTCGGCGACCGCCACGGCCGCCGCGTGGGCGAACCGGTTGCTGGCCCCGATGACGAATGTCTCGAATGTGTACTTCTGATTGAGCCTGGCCGGTTCGCTGGGCTTGTTGCTCTTCGCTTCCCACCGGTTCGGAGCCGGCTCCGGCTCCTTTTCCACAGGCGGTGTGTACGGCTGCGCCTGTTCAAAAGAGAAGCCCGGCTGTGGATATTCGGTGGATATCTGGGGCGGCTCAGGCTGTGGAGAATAGAACTGCGGAGGCTCCGAAGCCTGCTGGTGCTGCGATGGCGCGGGCTGTGCGTAGAGCGGCTGGCTCTCCACATTCTGGGGATAACTCTGAGTCACAGGCTGTTGATGAGGGTCGACCGACAGCTGCTCCGGCGCCGTGGTGTCGATCATCACGGCCACCCGCATGGTCCGGCCGAGCTCCTGTGACAGCGCGTGCGCCACGAGCGGGCGCAGCTTGTTGCCCTCGATGAGGTCCTTGATGAAGTCGTTGGGGACGCCGAGCACGATCGTGTCGTTCGCCAGCGCGATCGGGCGCACCATCCCAAGCCACGTACGCTGCTGGATCGGCACGTTCTCGTTGAGGAAGTTGCTCAGGGCCCTCGCCCATACCGTGCCGAGGTCGACACCGTTCATGGTGCGGCTCCCCCTCCTTCCTCTCGCGGCCCCCCGCGATCGTTTATCCACATGCGCGGCCGCCCGCGGTGATCGGCGGCCCGTTCGTCCACAACGTGGCGGCCGGGCTTCGTGCCCAGGCCCTCCACAGGAGATCCACAGGTTGTGCACAGCCCTTTAGCAGGTTCGAAAGGGCCGACAGTATCTATGTGCACAGCTGTGTTCAAGGCATTGTCCACAGCCTAGTGGCACCTGGGTGCACATACTGTGGACGCCGGGGCGGCGGTGGAAAAGTCGCCTGTGGAAAGGTGGATAACCCGTCCAGTTTGACCTGAGGGGTGCTTCCCCCGTAACGTACGACGGTCGGCTTGTCACGCGACGGCTATTTCGCGTGCCCTCGCTTCCCTGGCAGGCCATCCATGTGTGTACAGCGTCCTTGTGGCGCACCTTCAAGCCTGGAGCCCACCCGTGAGCAAGCGTACTTTCCAGCCGAACAACCGTCGCCGCGCGAAGACCCACGGCTTCCGGCTGCGGATGCGCACCCGGGCCGGTCGCGCCATCCTCGCCGCTCGCCGCCGCAAGGGCCGCGAGAAGCTGTCGGCCTGATCGTTCCGCGCGTATATGGCCCGTCGGTGCGTCCTGCCGGCGGGCGTTAGGCGTATACGGTGCTGTCCCGTCACTCCCGCATGCGGCGCGGGGAAGAGTTCGAGGCGGCGGTCAGGCGCGGTAGGCGCGCTGGTCGTCCGACTCTGGTGGTGCATTTCGCCACTTCGGGGGAAGAGTCCCCTCGAGTGGGTTTCGTGGTGAGCAAGGCCGTAGGCGGCGCCGTGACCCGGAACAAGGTCAAGCGACGGCTCCGACACCTGATGCGGGACCGTCTCGACCGGCTGCCGCGAGGTAGCCTGCTGGTGGTACGCGCCAATCCACCGGCCGCGTCCGCGCGATTCGAGCTTCTGGCCGCCGAGCTCGACTCCGCACTGGAACGTTTGCTCAGGCGGCGCGAGTCCTCGACGGGTGGACAAAAATGACGGAGCAGCCGCAAGGGGTGACGCCGAGCCTCGCCGCTCGGGCGCTGATCATCCCGATCCGGTTCTACCGGGCGTTCATCAGCCCGATGCTGGGTCCACGCTGCCGTTTCTACCCGTCCTGCAGCGCGTATGGACTCGAGGCGATCGCCACGCACGGAGCGTTGCGCGGCATTTGGCTGACTGTCCGGCGCATCGGGCGGTGCCACCCATTCCATCCCGGAGGTATAGACCCGGTGCCCCCACGCCCGGTCCGGTCCCACGAAACGCAAGGGAGATAGCTCGGTGGAGCTGTCCTGGCTCAACTGGCTGTACACAGCCGTCGCCCAAGTCATTACCTGGATCCACCAGGCATACAGCACGGTGCTCGACCCGAACAGCGGCTTGACCTGGGCGCTCACCATCATCACGCTGACCATCTGCATGCGGATCCTGATCTTCCCGCTCTTCCTCAAGCAGATGCGCTCGTCGCGAAAGATGCAGGAGCTGGCGCCGAAGGTCCAGGACCTCCGCAAGCGCTACAAGAACGACAAGCAGCGCATGAACCAGGAGGTCATGGCGCTGTACCAAGGTGCGGGCGCCAACCCCCTCGGCGGCTGTCTCCCTGTCGTGGCCCAATTCCCGATCTTCATCTCGATGTTCACCGTGCTGCGGGCGATCGCGGCGGACCAGCCGAAGTTCGGGATGACGCAGGAGCTGGTCGACAGCGCCAAGCATGCCCTCATCCTGGGCGCCCCGCTTCCTGCCACGTTCTTCGAGGCCGCCCAGGTCAGCGAGAAGATCATCATCGGTTGCTTCGTCGCGATCAGCTCGCTCACCACCTTCCTCACCGTCCGGCAGAGCGTCACCCGCTCGATGGCCCAGATGCCGGACAACCCCATGGCGCAGCAGCAGAAGATCCTGATGTACATCTCGCCGCTGTTCGCCTTCTTCAGCCTGAACTTCCCCCTGGGCCTGATCCTCTACTGGGTCACCACCAACCTCTGGACCCTGGGCCAGCAGCACTGGTTCTACAGCCGGCACCCGATGCCGCAGTTCGACGCCAAGGGCAACGCGGTCCCCATCGAGGTCAAGCCCGGCCTGTTCGCCAAACTTCGCAAGACCACGCCCGAAGAGCAGGCGCCTCCGCCCCCGCCGGAGCCTAAGATCGTCAGGCAGCAGCCAAGCCGCCAGTCCCGCAGCAAGCGCACCGGCAGCAAGAAGTCTTGAACATGAAGGAGAGGCCGGCCATGACTGAGGCCGAGCAGGAGAAGGCTCCTGATCTCAACGCGCTGGAGCAGGAAGGCGAGATCGCTGCCGACTACGTCGAGGGCCTTCTCGACATCGCCGACATCGACGGCGACATCGACATGGACGTCGAAGGCGACCGCGCAATGGTCTCCGTCGTGGGGCTCAAGGGCAACGAGCTCGTCGGTCCCGGGGGAGAGGTCCTGGAGGCGCTCCAGGAGCTGACCCGCCTCGCCGTGCACCGGCAGACCGGTGAGCGCTCGCGCCTGATGCTCGACGTCGGGGGCTACCGCGAGCGGCGCAGGGCCGAGCTGACCAAGCTGGGCACCGAGGTCGCCAACGAGGTCAAGGACGGCGGCGAGCCCAAGTCGCTGCACGCGATGACGCCCTTCGAGCGCAAGATCGTGCACGACGCGGTGGCGGCCGCCGGGCTCCGCAGCGAGTCCGAGGGCGAGGAGCCACACCGCTACGTGGTGGTCCTGCCCGCCTGAGGGGTGTTACGCCATCCGATCCGGCCGTCTGCCCGCACGTACGCGTGGTGGACGGCCGTTTCGCATTTATGCTCTTTTATCCCTGTACGTATGTCGTAGCGCGCATTTATGCGCGCATGCCCCTTGTTAACGCTCCCCATCCGGACCGGGTCACACGGACGGCGGCGTGCTGAAAGGTCGCCTTCAGACCGGCCCGCTAGTCTTCCACTGTGATCTCACCTTTAGCCTTGGGTAGAGACCACCCGGCTTCCCACCGAACAAGGGCCACCAGCCCCAGAAAGGGCCACCGACCAGTGAGCGATGAGCTTCCGGCGCCGCCGGACATAGCGCGGGACGTCTTCGCCGGGGAGGCTTGGGAACGCGCGAACGCGTTCGCCCAGCTGCTGGCGGGGCCCGGCGTGGTCCGCGGGCTGCTGGGTCCGCGTGAGGTGCCCAGGATCTGGGATCGCCATCTGCTCAACTGCGCGGTCGTGGCCGAGGCCGTGCCTCCGGACGTGCACCTGGTGGACATCGGCTCCGGCGCCGGGCTGCCCGGGCTCGTGCTGGCGATCGTCCGGCAGGACATCACGGTCACGCTTCTGGAGCCGCTGCTTCGCCGTACCGTCTTCTTGGAGGAGTGCGTCGAGGCGCTCAAGCTCGACAACGTCGAGGTGCTGCGCGGCCGGGCGGAGGAGCTGGTGGGCAAGCGCGAGTTCGACGTCGCCAGCGCTCGTGCCGTGGCGCCGCTCGATCGCCTGCTGAAATGGGCCATGCCGCTGCTCCACGAGGGTGGCGAGCTGATCGCCATGAAGGGGGAGCGCGCCGCCGAGGAGCTCGCCGAGGCAGAGTCCCAATTGCGGGCCATCGGGGCACGAACGGCCGAGCTTGTGACCGTCGGGCACGGTAAGGTCGAGCCGCCTGCAACACTGGTTCGGGTGGTAGCGGGTCGCACGCCGGAGCGAGCCAGGCGTCGACGAAGGAGGTGACGGTCGTGCCAGTCGCGTCAAGCGGTCTTGGTTGGCCGGACAGCCGTCCGTCCGAGAGTCCAAGCGGGGTTGGCTGGCCCGAAATGGGCGTGTCGCGACAGTCAACTCCTGGCACCGGCACACCACTGGTTGAAAGGATGGACATCGTGACCCAGACCCCCCTGAATCCCGGTGATTCGCCGTTGGTACGAGAGGCGCTCAGCTCAGTGGTTTCACGTGAAACATCCGCAACCCCGACGGCCGCTCAGACTCCCGACGGCGGGGACGGCACGTGGCCGCGTCCATCCAAGACCAGGGTGATCGCGGTGGCCAACCAGAAGGGCGGAGTGGGCAAGACCACCACATCGGTGAACATCGCCGCCGCCCTCTCCATGCATGGGCAGCGCGTCCTCGTGGTGGACCTCGACCCTCAGGGCAACGCCTCCACAGCCTTGGCCACCGAGCACCGCGGCGACGTGCCGGACGTCTATCAGGTCCTCGTCGACGACCTCCCGATGGCGGACATCGTCAAGCAGGTCCCCGACATGCCGAACCTCTATTGCGCCCCGGCCACCATCGACCTGGCCGGCGCGGAGATCGAATTGGTCTCGCTGGTGGCCCGTGAGGCCCGCCTGCGGCGCGCGCTGGCGGCCTACGACGCGATCGACCTCGATTACATCGTGATCGACTGCCCGCCCTCCCTGGGCCTGCTGACGGTGAACGCATTGGTGGCGGCCGAAGAGGTCATGATCCCGATCCAGTGCGAGTACTACGCCCTGGAGGGCCTCGGACAGCTCCTCAGGAACGTCGACCTGATCCGCGCACACCTCAACCCGACGCTGAAGCTCTCGACCATCGTCCTGACGATGTACGACGGGCGGACCCGGCTGGCCTCTCAGGTGGCGGACGAGGTCCGGTCGCATTTCGGCGACACGGTGCTCAACACGGTCATCCCCCGCAGCGTCCGCCTGTCGGAGGCGCCCAGCTATGGGCAGTCGGTGATGACGTACGACCCGGGCTCCAGCGGCGCGATGGCCTACATGGACGCCGCCCGCGAGATCGCCCACCGCGCCCCCGTCGCCTAACCCCACCCCAGCACCACAACTCCCGCGCCCCGCCCACCAGGTCGGCCGCCAAGCCCTCACCCACCCACGCCCAAACCCGGGCCCCTCCACACCCAGCCTCCCGCCACAGCACCCACAACCCGCCGTACGCAGCCACCCCGCCTACTGCGGCCTCGACCCCACCGGCCCCCGCCCTACCTCCTCCTGCTTCGACACGAGCAGCAGCGAGCCAGGGCCCACGAGCATGCCTCCCCACCGGATCACACAACCGCCGTAGAGGCACGAGCTCCTGCCCCAGGCGCACGGGGACGACAGCACGCGCAAACGACAAGCTGCCGCCATAGGGGCAAGCGCGGGCCAGCATCACGACGTCCCGTTGGCACAACGAGACAGGGGACACCGACCCCCGAGTGCGAGCGGCACAGCGAGATGGCGAGACCGCGAGACGGCGATGCGACGGGCGGTAAAGGCGGGCCTGCCGGGACAAAGGGTGACGAAGGCTGGGTGACTGCAGGAAGGATTGGCGAGATTCTGCAAAGCGGCCCGGAATCGAGCACCACGATCGAGGCATCCGGGCCGCCAGCTCCGCTGGACAGCCGGACGAGCTAGGCAACCTAGTCAGCCACGCCAGCCGCTCCGGCCGAGCCGGTAGGGCCGATAGAGGCGACAGGACGGCCAGGCCAGCCGGGCCCGACGGGGCCGACAGAGCTGACAGAGCCGACGGGGCCGACGGGGCCGACAGAGCCAACAGGGCAGCCAAGCAAGCCGGACCAGCGGGGTAAAGCAGCCAGGTAAGTGCGGCAGCAGAGCGATCAGGTAAGCCCCGCAGCAGGGTAGCCGGACGGGCAGGGCGAAGGGACCGACACGCCAGCAAGATCGTGAGAAGCCAGCCACCGCGGCTCGCGACCGGGGGCACAGTCGCCGCCGTTGCGGGTCGGACGCGCCGGCAGGATCGTGAGGCGTCGGTATCGTGGCATGCGAGTGAGGCACAGCGAGTGCGGTTGCGGGCTGGCCATGCGGAGTGACATTCGAACGTCTTACAACCGCATCCCCGCCTTGCCACATGGGCGTCTCGCGGCTCCGCCTCCCCAGCAGGCTCGTGCTGCCAACCACCAGCGCAGGGTCGCCTCGGGAACCACCGCGGGCGTGATCACGCGGTGGCGTCTCACTCGCCAGCACCGCCTCGGCGTTGAAGCGCGCCGTGCGGTGCCTAAAGGTGCCCCCGAGCAACGCGGCTGTCAAGCCGCGGCGTCTAAGCGCAGCGTCGGCTGGACGATGGCTCCCCAGGCGCCGCTGGCGTCGAGCGTGACGTCTAAGCGCACTGTCCGATGGGCGTAAGCACTCGCGATCCCGCCGTTCTGCGGCTGCCTCGGCATCCCGGGTTATGGCGATGGGGGGATGCTGAAGAACCCTTACGCCGAGCGGAACTGCCCCCTGGGCCTACGCCGCGCTGCGCCAAGGCGGTGAGGCGTGGGACGGCGAGGCAGCCAGGACAGGGGGAGTGGCGAGGCGGTGGGACAGGAAGGCGGGACGGCGAGGCGGCACGGCGGCGAAGCGGTGGGACAGCGGGATATCGGGGTGGCGAAGCGGCGCGGCAGCGAAGCTGTGGGACGGTGAGGCGGTGAAGCGGTGGGACAGCGGGACGGCAAAACGGTCGGGTGGCGCGGCAGCGAGGTAGTGGAACAGGGAACCGGGACGATGCGGCGGCGAAGCGGTGGGGTGGCGAGGCGAGAGGTGGCGAGGGGGCGCGGCAGCGAGGCGGCGGGACGGGGGAGTGATGAGGCGGGCCGGCGACATGATGCGATCGCACGGATGCGGAGCAGTGAGATGGAGGAGAAAGGTGGTGAGGGCGTTGGGATAGCCCTGCGGGGGAAGTGCGTTCAGGCGCGGTGTGGGGCCCTTGACCGCAGCGGCGGGTCGTGTGGTGGTGGCGGTTGCCTCGAGCGTGAGATGGGCTCAAGTCAGTCGTTCGGTTGGTTTGTGATCGTGTCGGTGTAAATAGAACGGGGTGGTGTGTGGCGAGGGGGCGCCCCGTTGCGCGCACGACGGTAACCTCTCCTGGAGTGACCGGAATCGGCCGGGTGGATGAGGAGACGCAGTGAGTCAGCAGCGGCGGGGATTGGGCAAGGGGCTCGGGGCGCTCATCCCGACCGGTCCCATCGTTGACGGAACGGGAACGGTGTCGACCCCGTCGAACGGTTCAACGGCGGAGACCGGCCCGAGGCCGATCGCTGGCGCGTACTTCAAGGAGGTCGCGCTGGACGCGATCGTCCCCAACCCGCGGCAGCCGCGTGAGATCTTTGACGGGGAACGCCTCGAGGAGTTGGCGGCGTCCATCCGCGAGGTCGGTCTGCTGCAGCCGATCGTGGTCCGATCGGTCGGTGGTGGCCAGTACGAGCTGATCATGGGGGAGCGGCGCTGGCGGGCGTGTCAGCAGGTCGGCTTGGACCCGGTCCCAGCGATCGTCCGCAACACTCAGGACGATGATCTCCTTCGGGACGCCCTCATCGAGAACCTTCAGCGTGAGCAACTGAACGCCCTTGAAGAGGCTGCGGCCTATCAGCAACTCCTCGATGACTTCCAGGCGACGCACGATCAGTTGGCGCAGAAGGTCGGCCGCTCCCGCTCCCACATCACCAACACGCTCCGACTCTTGAACCTCCCGCCCGAGGTTCAGCAGAAGGTGGCCGCAGGGGTTATCAGCGCCGGTCACGCTCGAGCCCTTCTCGGCCTCGGCAGCGCTGACGAGCAGATCGATCTGTCCAAGCGAATCGTGGCGGAGCTCCTCTCGGTCCGGGCGGTTGAGGAGATCGTCGCGATGGGGAGCGCCAAGGCCGCCACGAAGCCCGCGCGTGAGCGCCAGGCGCCCAAGCCCACCGCTCCCGGTCTTACTCACCTCGCCGATCGCCTCTCGGACCACTTCGAGACCAAGGTGAAGGTGGATCTGGGCCGCCGCAAGGGACGCATCGTCGTTGAGTTCGCCACGATCGACGACCTTGAGCGGATCATCGGCACGATGGCGCCGGAAGCTGTCCGCGCGATGCGGGAGTCCGAAGACTGACGCTGTTTCACGTGAAACCGCCATTGCTAGCCGATCGGCTCCTGCTCGCCGCCATCCTCGTGTGCGGGCGCTGCGGCGGTGACGCGCCGACGAACGGTTGAGGGTGCTCGGTTCGGGTTGCTGTTTCACGTGAGACCGCCGCGGACGGTTCGCCGGGGCCGCTGTTTCACGTGAAACCGTCGCTGCCTACCGATCGCCCCCCGGCCCCTAGCGGCCTCGCGATGGACGTCGCGACGGTGCCGGCGGACGAGCGATTGACGTGCCCGGTTCGGATTCGCTGTTTCACGTGAAACCGTCATTGCCGGCCGATCGCTCCCGGCCGCTGCCATCCTCGTGTGCGGGCGCTGCGGCGGTGACGCGCCGACGAACGGTTGAGGGTGCTCGGTTCGGGTTGCTGTTTCACGTGAGACCGCCGCGGACGGTTCGCCGGGGCCGCTGTTTCACGTGAAACCGTCGCTGCCTACCGATCGCCCCCCGACCCCTAGCGGCCTCGCGATGGACGTCGCGACGGTGCCGGCGGACGAGCGATTGACGTGCCCGGTTCGGATTCGCTGTTTCACGTGAAACCGTCATTGCTGACCGATCGCTCCCAGCCGCTGCCATCCTCGTGTGCGGGCGCTGCGGCGGTGACGCGCCGACGAACGGTTGAGGGCGCTCGGTTTGGATTGCTATCTCACGTGAGACTGCCGCGGACAGTTCGTCGGGCGGCTGTTTCACGTGAAACCAACGCCAAGTCTCGCTTCGGGTGGCCGATGTTTCACGTGAAACGAGGTGCTTGGGTTGGTCGAGGGGCCGGGTTGGTAGATCGCCTTACGGGCGGCGGTTCTTCGGGGTAAGCGGTTCTTGGGGGGCGTTTCACGTGAAACATGGAGCCGTGGCGCGCTGCTGCGAGGGCGATGTGGTTCACGTGAAACGGCGGGCGGCGTGGGCGCGAGGCTACGCGGCGGCGGCCTTGTGGAGGTCGTCGAGGAAGTCGTCCACGTTCTCCGGCGTCGTGTCGAAGGCGGTCATCCAGCGGACGATGCCAGCGCGCTCGTCCCAGTAGTGGAACAGATAGCGTCCTCTGAGGGTCTCCGCGACGGCGGGTGGGAGGACGGCGAAGACGGCGTTGGACTGGACCGGGTGCGCCAAGGAAACGCCGGGCACATCGGCCAGACCGTCCGCCAGGCGGGCCGCCATCTTGTTGGCGTGAGAAGCGTTCTCGCGCCATAGATCGTCCGTCAGAAGCGCCGAAAGCTGAGCTGAGATGAAGCGCATCTTCGAGGCGAGTTGCAGCGACTGGCGGCGGAGGAACGGGACACCGGGCGCGAGCGAGGAGTCGAGGACGACGACCGCCTCGGCCGCCAGAGCGCCGTTCTTGGTGCCGCCGAAGCTGAAGACGTCCACCCCGGCGTCTGTCGTGATGGCCTTCAGATCGCAGTCGAGGAAGGCGGCGGCGTTCGCGAGTCTGGCACCGTCCATGTGGAGCCGTAGACCCGACTCGTGTGCCGCCTCCGCCACGGCGGCGATCTCGGCGGGGGAGTAGCAGGTGCCGAGCTCTGTGACTTGGGAGATGGAGACCACCGTGGGTTGGGACTCGTGGGGGTTGCCGATCCCGCCCAGGCGGGACTTGATGTCCTCCGGGCGGAGCTTGCCATCCTCGGTGGGGATCGTCATCAGCTTGACGCCGAGCAGGCGTTCCGAGGCTCCTGCTTCATGCGTGGCGATGTGGGCGCTGTCGGCGCAGAGGATTGCGTCGTAGCGGCCGAGCATTAGGGCCAGCCCGACCATGTTGGCGCCCGCGCCGTTGAGCACCGCGAAGCCCTCGGCGCCCGCGCCGAACACTTCCTTGGCCCTTTCCTCGAACGCTGAGGTCCAGTTGTCGTCGCCGTAGGCGGGCGCGTCTCCGTGGTTGGCTGAGGCGATGGCTTCGAGGATGGTCGGGTGAACGCCGGCGTGGTTGTCGCTGGCGAAGCTCTTGGGGTACATGGAATCGATCAGCACACGGTAAGGCTACTTATCTGCCCTCAGCCCGGTGCCCGGGCATCCGTCGATCGATCCCCGTCCCACGAGGCTGTGGATCCGGTGGGGGTCACTCTTCCGCGCGTTCTGTGGATGGGCTGGTGATGAACGGGAGGCGTGCGACCTAGATGCGGCCGGGCGCTGGCACGCACGCGTGTGCTCTTCCTCTGCATGGTGGCTGGCGTCCGTGGTGGGCTCAACGTGGAAGGCGAGGATGGCAGCGGAGAAGCGCCAGCTCCCCCGCCGATGGGGGTCAGGACCGCGCCCGTGTAGAGGCGGCCAGGGGGCGGGGTTGCCCTGGCCAAGTGTGCGTGGCGCGCCGCTCCGGCAAGCGTTGTGCCGCTGCGGCCTCTGCTGGGAGGAAACTCGCTCTGAGTCGTGTGCTGTCCTAAGGACTCAGCCACTCCGCCGGAAGCGGCCCCGAACCGACCGGGCTCTCGGATGCCCACCTTTGGGTCGGCGACGGTGCCGGTCGTTCGTCTTCCGGGGTGGTGGTGTTGGTGGTCGCTCGCCTCTGGGTTGGCCGTGCTGTCGGACGTCTGTCTTTGCGTCGGCGGTGGTGTGACCGTTCGTGCCGGGGGCGGTGGTGTTGGCGGTCGCTCGCCTCTGGGTTGGCTGCGCTGTCGGATGCCCACCTTTGAGTCGGCGGTGGTGTTGACCGTTCGTGCCGGGGGTGGTGGTGTTGGCGGTCGCTCGCCTCTGGGTTGGCCGTGCTGTCGGACGTCTGTCTTTGCGTCCGCTGTGGTGTTGACCGTTCGCCTCGGTGGTGGTTGCCCTGCTGCCGGACGTCTACCTGTGTGTCGGCTGTGGTGCTGACCGTTCGCTCTGGGGCGGCGTGCGTCGGGTGGTTGGCCGTGCAGTGGGCGTTCGTCGCCGAGTCGGCGGTGGTGCCGGTCGTTCGCTTTTGGGGTGGTCGTGCTGGCGGTTGCTCGGCCTCGGGTTGGCTGGCCGTTGGGCGCTTGCTTCCGGGTCGGTCTTCGACGTCGGCTTTCGGGAGGGGTGTGCTGGCGGGCGCGCGGACTCGAGCTGATTTTTGAGCTGGCCGCGTTCGGGTGAATAGAGCGGGTTGCCTGTGAGGTGCAGTCACGGGTGGGAGGGCGCGCCTGGGAGTCAGGGGCAGGCGCGCGCTGACTGGGCGACCGTAGAGGAGGTGGCAGGGAGTGGTGGTCAGGTGTGGGCGCGGGTGGCGGCGTTTTGGAGGAGGGTGCGGCAGAGGTCGCCCAGGTCCTGGCCGGCGGCTTCGGCGGCCATCGGGAGGAGTGAGGTCTCCGTCATTCCCGGGGCCACGTTGACTTCCAAGAAGTGCGGGATGCCGTCGGCGTCGACGATCAGGTCCGTACGGGAGATGTCGCGGAGGCCGAGAGCCGTGTGGGCGGTCACCGCCGTTTCGGCGCACGCCGCGGCCGCCTGGGCGGAGAGACGGGCGGGGGCGAAGAACTCGGTGTGTCCGGCCGTGTAGCGCGCCGCGTAGTCGTAGACGCCCTCGTCCGGGACGATCTCCACGGCAGGCAGGGCCTCCGGGCCGTTGCCGAGGTCCACGACGGAGACCGCCACCTCTACGCCATCCACGTACTGTTCGATCAGCGCCGTGTCGCCATATGCGAAGCAGCCGACCATGGCGGCGGGGAGTTCTTCTGCCGTGCGGACGATCGAGGCGCCCAGCGCCGAGCCGCCCCGGGCGGGCTTGACGAAGAGGGGCAGGCCGAGGCGCTCGATGATGCGCCCCAGCACCACCGTGGCGCCGAGGTCGTGGAACGTCTCCTTCGGCAGCGTGACGGACTGCGGCGTCCGCAGGCCGACCGAGCGTACGACGGCCTTGGCCGTGGGCTTGTCGAAGGCCACTCGGCACGCGTCCGGGTCGGCGCCCACGTACGGGACGTTGAGAAGCTCGAGGACGGAACGGATCGCGCCGTCCTCGCCCGCGCCACCATGGAGGGTCACGAAGACCGCGTCTGGCGGGTCCGCGAGGATGGAGGGCACGAGGGACGCGTCGGTGTCGCGGGCCTCCACGTCGACGCCCGCCGCACGCAGCACCTCGCTGACTCGGCGACCGGAGCGCAGGGACACCTCTCGCTCATAGGAGAGACCTCCGGCCAGCACGAGCACGTGGCCCAGATCGCTCATCACATCTCCTCCGCTGATCGCACGCGCCGCTGTCCAACCGTACCGCCAAGCTGCAGTGAACTGGGCGGTGGCGGGGCTTGGGGAAGGACAGCGCTCAGGGGGCCCGCTTATAGGGCGGCAGGGGGCCCGCTTATGGGGCGGCAGGGCGATGGTGATGCCGGGAAGGGGCAGGCGGCGATGGTGTGAGTGCCTGGAAGGGGCGGGGCCGAGGGTGCGCCAGGGTGGTGGCGGGTGGACTTCGGGATGGCGCGCGTGGGGGAGGGCGGGAGACGGTGGTCAGGAAGGGAACGGTGCTCGGGCTGCGGCGGTGTCCGTGAGGGCGCGAGGCCACGGTGGTGGCTGTTCACGAGCGGGCGTGAGGCGCGCTGGTGGCGGTGCGCGAGCGGGCGTGAGGCGCGCTGTTGGCGGTGCGCAAGCGGGATGAGGCGCGTAGGTGGCGGTGCGCGAGCGGGCGTGAGGCCAGGCGGGTGGCGGTTCTCAGGCGGGTGTGAGATCGGGCAAGGGGTGGCTGGCCCGGGGGAGTAGGTGGAGCAGGGCTGGCCAGGTTGAAGAGGGGTGGGTGGAGCGGGGCCTGGCTGGTCCTGAAGAGGGTGATCAGTGCAGGGGGTGGCCGAGTCCGGAGGACCGGGCTTGGTGGGGCCGGCGGAGCGGTGAGGCGGCGCCGGCCCCCTTGGAGACGGTGGTCAGGCCAGGTCGGGGCCAGGGGTGTCGACGCCCTGGTGGTCGCGGGCCGAGCTGGTGCCGAACGTGTCCCTCAGCTGCATCTCCTGGTCGATCACGCCGGCCAGTCGCCGCACTCCCTCCCGGATCCGGTCCGGCTCGGGGAAGCAGTACGAGAGCCGCATGTGCCGCGCCCCGCTCCCGTCCGAGAAGAACCCGGTCCCCGGTACGAACGCCACCCGCTCGGCCACCGCCCGCGGCAGGATGGCCTTCGAGTCGAGCCCTTCGGGAAGGGTCGCCCACACGAAGAAGCCGCCCGCGGGTCGCGTCCAGGTGACCTCGGGCGGCATCAGGGATTCGAGCGCGTCCAGGAGCGCGTCGCGGCGCTCTCGGTAGAGCTCCTTGAACGTTTTGATCTGCTCCCGCCAGGGCTGCGTGGCGAGGTACTGGCCCACGGCGAGCTGGGTGAACGAGGAGTGCGACAGCACGGCCGACTCCATGGCCAGCACGAGTTTGTCGCGGATGGCGTGCGGGGCCAGCGCCCAGCCGACGCGGAAGCCGGGGGCGAGCGTCTTGGAGAACGACCCCAGGTAGACCACGCCGTCCGGGTTGTCGGCGCGCAGGGCGCGCATGGGCTCCCCGTCGAAGCCGAGCAGTCCGTACGGATTGTCCTCGATGATCAGCACCCCGGCCCGCTGGCAGATGTCGAGCACCTGCTGCCGCCGGGCGATGTTCAGGGTGACGCCGCCCGGGTTGTGGAAGGTCGGGATCGTGTAGAGGAACTTGATGGGAGCCCCGGCCGTCTCCAGCGCGTAGATGGTCTGGGCGAGGGATTCGGGCACGATGCCCTGATCGTCCATGGCGATATGAACGACCTTGGCCTGATAGGCGGCGAACGTACCCAGCGCCCCCACGTACGAGGGCCCCTCGGCGAGCACCACGTCGCCCGGGTCGATGAAGATCCGGGTGATCAGGTCGAGGGCCTGTTGCGAACCGACGGTGACGACCACGTCGTCCGCCCCGGCGTTGATCCCCTCCAGCCGCATGACCTCGCAGATCTGCTCGCGCAGGTGCGGGTCACCCTGGCCGGAACCGTACTGCAGCGCGACGGGGCCGCGCTTGGTGACGAGGTCGGAGACCAGCTCGCCGACCATGTCGAGGGGAAGAGCCGTGACGTACGGCATGCCGCCCGCGAGCGAGACCACCTCGGGCCTCGACGCGACGGCGAAAAGAGCTCGGATCTCGGAGGCGACCATCCCGGTAGCTCGCGCGGCGTACCGATCGACGTAAGCGTCGATGCGCGACCCTTGGGTCGCGGGTGCCTGACCGTGATCCAGCTCTCCTGTCACGGCCCACCTCCTAGGTGTCATATCGGACTGAAATACCAGATTACGCTAACCGGACATGTCGCCCGTGACGGGCTCGACCGTCGTGGTGTCCGCTGGCGGTATCTTCACTGGGCTACGATGCCACCTGTGGACGCGGTTTTCGCGCGCTTTTCCGGGTCAACGACAGGGGGCCGTAGTTGTCGCGTCGGCTGGTCAACATAACCCTGGACAATCTTGAAGATCTGCCCCATCGCTGCAGGCGGTGCGTGTTCTGGGAGCTTGACCCCATGAGCGGGGAGCGGGCGGTTCGGTCGGGGGATCCTGGGCTGGAGAAGGAGGCGTGGCTCTCCGGCACGCTGCTCGAGTGGGGCAGTTGCGGGAAAATCGCCTATGTCGACGGGGTGCCTGCCGGGTTCGTGCTCTACAGCCCGCCGCTCTACAGTCCCCGGTCCGTGGCCTTCCCCACCTCGCCGGTCAGCGCCGACGCCGTGCTGCTGATGACCGCGCACATCATTCCGGAGTTCTCGGGTGGCGGGCTGGGTCGGATGCTGATCCAGGGCGTGGCCAAAGACCTGACCAGGCGTGGCGTGAAAGCCATTGAAGCTTTTGGCGACCTCAAGTGGGAAGAGCCTAGTTGCGTAGTTCCGGCGGAATACTTCCTTTCTGTTGGTTTTAAGACGGTTCGTCCGCATTTGCGTTTTCCGCGGCTTCGGCTGGAGCTCAAGACCGCCGTCTCGTGGCGTGAGGACGTCGAGGTGGCTTTGGAGCGACTCCTGGGCTCCATGAGTCCAGAACGGGCGCTTCGTCCCGTCTGACGACCGCACAGGGCCGCACAAGCGGCCGCACAGGGCCGTGCCGTACTACAAGCGGGGCCGTACAAGCGGGGCTGTACAAGCGGGGCCGCCGTACAAGACCGGGAGAACGCGAAAGCCCCCCGCCAGGGGCGGGGGGCCGGGCGCGCGCCGCGGGAGGGCGGGCTAGATGATGCCGTCGAGCTCGCGCAGCAGCATGGCCTTCGGCTTGGCGCCGATGATCTGCTTCACGACCTCGCCGTTCTGGTAGACGTTCATCGTGGGGATCTGGAGCACACCGTACTGGCGCGGAACGTCAGGGTTCTCGTCGATGTTGAGCTTGACGATCTCCAGCTTGTCGCCGTGCTCCTTGGCGATC
This sequence comes from Nonomuraea sp. NPDC049625, assembly GCF_040675285.1. Taxonomy (NCBI): domain Bacteria; kingdom Bacillati; phylum Actinomycetota; class Actinomycetes; order Streptosporangiales; family Streptosporangiaceae; genus Nonomuraea; species Nonomuraea sp. NPDC049625. The sequence continues at coordinate 151,621 of NZ_JBFAOQ010000016.1, forward strand.
TCCTCCAGGATGGGGGCGACCTGACGGCATGGCCCGCACCACTCGGCCCAGAAATCGACCAGCACGGCCTTGTCGCTCTTGAGGACGTCGGCTTCGAAAGAGGCGTCGGTGACAGCCTTCACGGTGCGCTCCTTACTCACTTCTCGTTGTTCGCCAGCCAGCGCTCGGAGTCGAGCGAGGCCGAGCAGCCGGTGCCGGCAGCGGTGATGGCCTGACGGTAGGTGTGGTCGACAACGTCTCCCGCGGCGAACACACCGTCGATGTTGGTCGCCGTGGACGGCGAGGCCACCTTGATGTAGCCGTCCTCGTCGAGGTCGATCTGCCCCTTGACCAGATCGGTGCGCGGGTCGTGCCCGATCGCGATGAACAACGCGTCGGTGGCCAGCTCGCATTCCTCGCCGGTCTTGACGTTACGCAGCCGCACGGCCTCGACGCGGGAGTCGCCGAGCACGTCGACGACCTCGGAGTCCCAGACGAAACGGATCTTGTCGTTCGCGAGCGCCCGCTCCTGCATGATCTTGCTGGCGCGCAGCTCGCCGCGGCGGTGCACCACCGTCACCATGCGGCCGAACCTGGTGAGGAACGTGGCCTCCTCCATCGCCGTGTCGCCGCCGCCGACGACCACGATGTCCTTGTTGCGGAAGAAGAAGCCGTCACACGTCGCACACCAGGACACGCCATGCCCGGACAGGCGCTTCTCGTTCACCAGACCGAGCTCGCGGTAGCCGGAGCCCATCGTCAGGATGACCGACTTGGCGTAGTAGGTGTCGCTGTGGGTCTTGACGACCTTGGGGTTCGCCTCCAGGTCCACCTCGACCACGTCGTCGGTGACCAGCTCGGCGCCGAACCGCTCGGCCTGCTTGCGCAGGTTGTCCATGAGGTCGGGGCCCATGATGCCGTCGGGGAAGCCCGGGAAGTTCTCCACATCGGTGGTGTTCATGAGGGCGCCGCCGGCTGTCACGGAGCCCTCGAAGACCAGCGGCTTGAGCTCGGCGCGCGCGGAGTAGACGGCCGCGGTGTAGCCAGCTGGGCCGGATCCAATAATGATCACGTTACGAACGTCGCTCAACGCTCCCACGCCTTCCTCGTCTGCTGTTGCACCGGCGTCAACAGATCCTAGGCCGCCCTGATTCCCTGCCCTACACACAACGCTCGCACAAAGCGAAAGAGCCCGCCGAGGCGGGCTCTGACGTGTATGTCCTTTACCAGCGGCCCAGTGTGGGCTTACGCAGGTTCTTGCAGTTGAACGGGTCGACGATGTCGATGCGCAGCCTCTGGCTGGCCTTGTCCTTCCACGAGGCCACGACGAGGGCCTCCTGGCCGTTGTACTGGCCCTGGTCGACCGCGTACGCCGGCAGCCTGGAGCGGCTCGAGACGCGCTTCACGCACTTGTCGACCTTGCCGTCGTCGTCGGAGCCGCCCTGCACCATGCGCTGGAAGCCGAACATGCCTTCGAGCGGCTGGCGCAGGTCCTGGTCGCTGTAGTTGTGGCCGCTGTCGGTCAACCCGTAGGACCTGGCCATCGTGGGGACCTTGGCCGGGGTCGAGGGGACCACGGAGGTCTCGGTCACGCCGCCGGCCATCACGTCGCGGCCGCTGCTTCCGCCGCCGCCGCTCGCGAGCAGGCCGGTGGAGGCCACCGCCGTGCCCACCACGGCGACCGCCGCCGCGGCCGCGATCGCGGGCATCGCCCATCTGCGTCTGCGAGAGGGCTTGGCCGGGACGATCGTGCCGTCGTCGGAGACGACGCCCAGCCGCACCGGCTCGGGAGCCGCCTCAGCGGCCACCTCGACCGGTCGTTCCCACGGGGCGTCCCGCATGAGCTCGTCCCAGTCGGGCGCCTCAACGAGGCCGACACCTCCCCGCCGGAACTCCGCCTCGGCGGCCAAAGCCTTGTCGATGCGCAGTGCGACACCCATCGGCATGGCCGGTGTGGGGGTCGCCGCGAGCACCTCGCGAACCGCCGCCAGGTCTGCCAGTAGCTCCCCGCATGGGTCACAGACCGCGAGATGCTCGCGGACCCGGCGCGCCGTGTCGACGTCTAGGAGACCCTCGGCCAGCTCGGCCAGGATGTCCAGATCGTAGTGCGTATCACCCGTCACGAAGTTCTGCTCCCTTCGCGGATGAGACGCGATTGAGGTCCGATCGGTTCCGCAGATGGGAAAGAATTGGGGCAAGTTTCGCGCGCCCTCGAGCGCACCGGCTCTTGACCGTGCCGCTCGGCACTTGGAGCACCTGAGCTGCGTCTTCGACCGAATAACCCATCATGTCGACGAGGACGAGAGCCGCCCGCTGGTCGCTGGGCAGGAGTTTCAATGCGGCCGAAACCTCCATGGAGACTTCGCGTTCGACGGTCTGGTCGGGTAGGGGAGTCTCGCGCTCAGCGGCCTCGATCAGCTCGTCGTCGGCGACGGGCCTGACCGATTTACGGCGCATCCTGTCGAGGCAGGCGTTGACCACGATCCGGTGGAGCCAGGTCGTGACGGCTGCCTCGCCGCGAAACGTGGCGGCCTTGCGATATGCGGAGACGAAGGCATCCTGCACGGCGTCGGCGGCCTCGTCGGGGTCACCGAGCGTACGCAGGGCGACCGCCCACATGCGGTCGCGGTGCCGTTTGACGATTTCGCTGAAGGCGTGAGGGTCCCCGTTGATGTGCGCGGTCAGCAGCTCGGCGTCTGTGATCGCCGGCCGCTCCGCTGCTGAGGGTGTCTCGGGTGGGGAGTTCACAAGAGAGATTCCTGGTTATGCCGATCCGGGAGAGTGCACCACTACTTCATAGATGGTGCCATGAAACTCGCCGCCATCCATCGGAACCCGGGTAAACCAGATCAAAACGTACTGTCCAGTTGCCGGTTGATCAGGGGTAAGAGTGGTTTTACCTGCGGCGTTCTTCGCGGTCGCCACCGTCTTCAGTGCAGACAGATCGGGTGAGTCGCCCACCTTGAGCTCGACGGACGCGCCCGAGGCATCGGACAGCGTAGCGACCACGTCGCTGATCTGCATGGACTTGCCCATGTCGAGCAGCAGGCCGACGCCCTTCTTGAGATTGCCCAGGTCGGCACTGGTGTAGCGCTCCGTCTTCCACAGCGTGCCGGGCTTGCCGTCGATGGCCAGGTCGGCCATCTCGGGCTTCTCGTTGTTGTCGCCGAGCGGGTCGAAGCCCTGGGCCTTCTTCGGCTTGACGGTCTGGGCCTCGGCCGAGGCCGACGTGGAGGTGCTGGGGCTGGAGCCCGACGCCTCGGGCTTGGTCGGGCTGCCCAGACTGCGGCCGATCGTCCAGGCGCCGACGCCGACGGCCGCGATGACGAGCAGCACGACCAGCGTCATCAGCACGCGGTTGAGCGTGCTGCCGCCGCCCGCGGGACGGCGCGGCGGCGGGGGCGGGCTCTGCGGGACGGTGAGCTGCTGCCGGTGGACGAGGTCCAGGCCCTCGGTGTGGGAGGCAGAGGCTACCGCGGGGGTCGAGGGGTAGGAGATCGGGATCGGCATGGGCCTGGCCACGCCGGACAGCGCCTCGGCCACGTCGGACGGGCTGGCCAGCGCGCCCGTGCCCCTGCGGGACTCGGGCAGGCACGCGCGCACGGTCACCGTGTCGAGGTAGCTCGGCACGCCGGCGGTGACCTGCCGGGGCGTGCAGAAGTGGCCGTCGGTCATGGGGGCCGCGGGCAGGCCGCCCTCTTCCTCGTCGCCCGGCCAGTGACCGGTCAGCCCGGCGTACAGCAGCCGGCCCAGCCCTTCGGCGTCGTCGAGCGCCGGCTGGTCGGTGGTGAGCCCGTACAGGGTCGCGTCGACGGCCACGCCGAGCACCTTGACCGTGTTGCCCGTCGTCCACACCAGGTGGGAGGGGCGCAGGCACAGGTGGTAGAGCTGGGCCTCGTGGGCGTGCGCGAGCGCTTCGGCGGCCTCGGCCACCAGCCCCGCCGCGCGCTCGGGATCCAGCGGGCCGGAGGCGAGCAGGTCGGTCAGCGACTCGCCGGTGACCCACTCGCTGACGACGTAGGCGGCCTTGTCGTCCTCCGCGGCGTCGAAAACCTGCGTCAGGCGCGGGTCGGTCAGCCTGCTCGCGGCGCGGGCGGCCGTGACCACCTCGTGGACGCGGGGGAAGTCGGGCGCGAAGGTGTGGACGGCCACGGGACGCGCGAGGATCTCATCGATTGCTTTCCAGAGCGTGGCTCCGTCGGACTCGCTGACGCGGTCCTCGAGCCGGAAGCGCTCGGCCAGACGGGTGCCGGGTTCGACGGCCGACGTGCTCACAGGTTCACTCCGCTTGGCCGATCGGGCGTGTTCATGACTCGACTCACCTGCGTGGTGGTGTCCCACGAAGGCACGCTATGCCGGGTGGATCCGCCCACGCCCCTCCTGCTTCCATTCGCGCGTGTCGGCTCCATGTTAGTGCCGAGTGGATTCGGCCCGCGTTCTTTACCGGCCTACCCGCCCAGCGACCATCCCAACGATGGAATTGACCTCGGGGATGCGCATTCTGTGCGCGACGCCTAGATAGAGCAGCAACCCGAGGCCCCCGCCGACCGCGAGAACGATCAGCGAATTGACGAACCCTAGCCCGGCGAACACCCCCGTGACTACCCAAACCGCCGCGAGCGCCACCACAGCGGTGGGCAGAGCCGCCAGATACATCCTGGTCAACGCCATGCCGATGGTCCAGCCACCCAGCCCTCTGACACGGCGGCTGGCCAGCAACCAAGCCCCGACCGCGCCCAGCGCGTACGCGATGGCGTACGCGAGCGCCAGCCCCATCACCAGGTACCGGGCCGGCAGCAACGCGTTGAACACCAGCATGAGCGCCGCGTTGGCCGCCGTGGTGGCCGCGCCGATGAACACCGGCGTACGGGTGTCGCCGAAGCTGTAGAAGACCCGCAGCAACAACTGGAACAGCGCGAACGGCACCAGCGCGAGCCCGTAGACCTGCAGCACGTTGCCGATGTAGACGGCGTCCGCGACGCTGTTGGCGCCGTGGCCGTAGATGGGCACGGTGATCGCCGGCCCGAGCACCATGAGCAGCAGCGACACCGGCACCATCAGCGAGCAGATCAGCCGCACGCTCGACCCGAACTCGCTCCGCACGTCGTGGAAGCGCCCCTCGCCGACGGCCCGGCTCATCCTGGGCAGCATCGCGGTGATCACCGAGACGCCGATGACGCCGTACGGGAGCTGGAAGAGCTGGAACGCCAGCGTGTACGGGCTGATGCCGTGCCCCTCGACCACATCGCCGGCCGCGCTGGCCAGGTTGGTGGTCAGCATGAAGCCGAGCTGGGTGACGATCACGTAGCCGATCGTCCAGACGCCTGCCCTGGCCATCTCGCCCAGCCGCGCGTTGCGCACGTCGAAGCGGGGCACGAAGACGAACCCGACCCGCTTGAGCGCCACGATCAGGATGACCGCCTGGGCCACGATGCCGGCCGTGGTGCCCAGCCCGAGCAGCGCCATGTCGCCGGTGCTGATCTGCTCGATGTTGTCGCGCTCGCCGCCGACCATGGCGTACGCCAGGAACACGCAGATGACGACCAGGTTGTTGACCACCGGCGCCCACATGGGCGCGCCGTAACGGTCGCGGGTGTTGAGGATGGCGCCCGCCACCGCGCCCACGCCGAAGAAGGCGAGCTGCGGCAGGATGAAGCGGGCCAGCGTGACCGCGACCTCGAACTTGGGGCTGCCCGGCGCCCAGTCGGTGTAGAGGTCGATCAGCAGCGGCGCGCCGAACACCGCCACCACCGCGACCACGATCAGCGCCACCCCGGAGAGCGTCAGCAGCCGCTGCTCGTACGCCCGGCCGCCGTCGGCGTCGTGCTGCTGGGCCCGGACGATCATCGGCACCACGACGCTGCTCAGCACGCCGAGCAGCAGCAGGTCGAGGATGCTGTACGGGATCGCGTACGCCGCGTTGTAGGAGTCGCCCAGCGCCTTCGTGCCGATGGCGTAGGCCAGCACCATGGTCCGCACGAACCCCGTGACCCTGGACACCATCGTGCCCGCGGCCATGATGGCGCTGGCCCGAAGCATGCGACTCATACGATCTTATTCTCCCGGGTCTTGGCCGCGTGCGCGAGCTTCCGCTCCGACCTGCGCCGCAGCACTCGCATCACCACGGCGGCGAGCATCACGGTCAGGGCGGCGCCCACGATCACCGAGGCGATCCCGGTGTAGCCGGTGATGCGGATGGTCAGCCGCTGCGGCTTGCCGTACGGCTGGTTGTCGGAGGTCTTGAGCTGCACGGTCACCGTCGCGTCGCCGCTCGTGCCGGCCGCGGCGTTCATCGGCACCTGGACCGTGCCGCTCTGCCGCGGGCCGATCTTCATCGGCCCGCGCTGGTCGAAGTTGACCTGCAACAGCTCGGGGTTGTTGGATGTGACGTCGATGTAGAGGGCGATCTGCACGCCCAGCTCGTTCTTGACGCTGATCGGGACCGCGCCGTTGCTGCCCGCCAGCGTGCGCGTCCAGCTGGGGCCCGCTCCGGTGATCTGGATCCTGTCGGTCTGGTCCGTCACCGCCTCGCGGACCAGCTTGGTCACCGCGCGGCCCGCGCGGGTGCTGTTGCGCCAGGCCGAGGAGGTCAGCCGGAGGACCGCCGCGTCGAAGCTCGACGGCGTCCTCGTTTCGGTGATCAGGGAAGTGAGCTGCGCATTCGACGCGATGCCCTTGACCGGGTCGAGGTACTTCGCGGTCAGCTCTTCCTTGCGGTCCTGGTCGCTGTAGGTCAGCCCGGCGCGCGGGACCGACAGCTTGGTCGGCTTGATCGACTCCAGCGGGGTCAGCCGCAGCCACGGCAGGTTGTCCGCGGTCTTCATCAGCGCGTTGACGAGCGTGGGGTTGGGGTCCCACCGGCGCGACGGGGCGATGACGAGGGACCTGGGCGAGGTCTGGCCGGCCTCCGCGGCGATCATGGCGGTCTCGGCGACGAACCGCTGCGTGCTGAGCAGCACGGACGTGGGCGCCGCGGGCTCGAACAGCTTGCTCAGCTCGGCGTCCGCGACCAGCGCGGTGACGGGCCCGTTCACCGAGTCGAGCGTGGAGGCGGCGTCGGGCGAGAACGGCACGGGCGGCTGCGGCGGCAGGTTGGTGGAGTTGAGCAGGACCGTGTCGACCCGTTCCTTGCCGGCCGGGAGGCTGACCGAGAGCAGGTCGAGCGCGTCGGCGTCGAGCACGCCCCCGGGCGGCCAGTTGATATTGGTCTTGACCTCGCGCTGGAGCAGCGCGGCGGCCTTCTGCCTGCCCAGCTCGATCGCCCGGCCGGTCTGCGTGTCCAGCCCCTGGTGCGCGAGCGCGGCCACGTCGGGATCGGCGTACGGGACCGCGACCACGGGAGAGTCGGCCAGCGCGGTGCGCATGGTCGTCAGCCAGCTCGCGGCCTCGGGGTTGGCGGGCTTCTCCTGCGTCTCGTCCTTGACCTTGACCAGGTACTTGTTCTTCATGGCGTCAAGGTCGTCGAGCAGCGAGGGCTCCATGAACCAGGTGACGGCCTTGGGCGCGGCCTGCGCGATGCGCGCCAGGTCGGCCAGGCGGCCCTTGCCGGTGATCGACTGGCTCAGCTTGTCGTTCACGAACAGCGGCGTGCGGGTCTTCGGGTCGACGTCGGTCCCGCGGTGCGGCTGGTCGATGACGGGCAGGGCGATGGCCAGCTTGTTGCGCGGCAGCTTCGGCACCGTGGGCGGCGCGTAGGTCAGGTACGTGCGCTGCGTCATGACCTGCAGGCCGTTCTGGACCACCTCCACGGCCACCGGGTAGACCCCGAACGAGCCGTAGCCGAGCTGCACGGGCGTCGCGGTGAACTCCCATCGCGCCTGGGCGCCGGCGGCCAGCGCCGGGATGTCCATGAACGAGCTCAGCGAGGCGCGGAACGGCAGCGTCGCGGGGTTCTGGTCGGTCTGGTAGGCGGCCATGGTGACGCGGTCGGGGAGCTTCTGCGGCGTGTAGCGCAGGCGGACGCGCAGGCCGCTCTGCGGCGCGCCGCTGTCGTTGCGGAGCGTGCCGGTGAACTTGATCACATCGGTCTGCGCGGTCGGCACCTGAGGCGAGATCGACGAGATCGACACGGCCAGGGTCTGCCTGCTCGCCGTCGCGGACGTGGTGGCAGCCGCGCCGGGCGCGGTCGCCACCACGGTGAGGGCGAGCAGCGCGGCGAGCAGCGTGGCCTTACGGATCACGCGAATGCCCAAGCTGGAGGACGACGACACACGCCCGCAATGGTACGGGCTCAGTGCCGCCGCGCGACCGCCTCACGTGTTCCTTTCGCCCTGAGGTCGACCATCTTGCCTGGCAGGAGTGCGATCAGGTCGAGTGCGCGCAGGGTCAGGGCGGTATGCCGTTCGCCGGTCGCGGTGTAGACCGGCCCGCCGTCGGCCAGGAAGTCGGCCGGCAGCCGGTCGTCGATGAACTTGGGCAGCGGCTCGGGCAGGAGCAGCGGGCACACCAGCCCGCTCGCGTAGTCGGTGGCCGCGTTGACCACGTGGACCGGAGCCGGTCGAACCCGGCGCACGCCCAGCACTCCGCCGACGGCTCCCACCGGTGGCGGCGCCGACACGGGGGTGGTGACCGCGATGACGACCTCGCGGCCGACCCTCGTGGCGACCTCGAGCACTGTGACCATCAGGCACCTGCTCGGTGCAGCGGAGACCGCCTCAGGCAGATCTTCCGCGCATGTCATGGGACGCGGAAGGCGTACGATCTCATGATGGACCTGGTGGGCGAGGAGCCAGCGGTGGATCGCGAGGGCGTCCTTCATATAGTCCTCCTTGCCTCGTTCCCTGGCCCCCGACGGTCCTTGGACCGACGGTAACCCGGACCTGGTGTGGCTCGGGGGATATGTTCCGGAATGCTCCCAGAAGGACCTACCCGCTTGTCCGACTCAACTCTGACTGACAGCCAACGGCGGGCCATGACGGACCTGTTCCGCAAGATCGCTCCGGTGGCCGACGAGCTCGGCCGCCTGTTCGCCGAGCAGGGCCACGAGCTGGCCCTCGTCGGCGGCCCCGTACGCGATCTGCTGCTCGGCCGCATCGGCAACGACCTCGACCTGACCACCGACGCCCGCCCCGAGCGGGTCCTGGAGCTCGTCAGGGACTGGGCCGACTCCGTGTGGACCATCGGCATCGACTTCGGCACGGTGGGCCTGCGCAAGGGCGGCTGGCTGATCGAGATCACGACGTACCGGAACGAGTCGTACGACCCGAAGTCGCGCAAGCCCGAGGTCATGTACGGCGAGACGCTCGAAGAGGACCTCGAACGGCGCGACTTCGCGGTCAACGCGATGGCGGTGCGGCTGCCGGGCCACGAGTTCGTCGACCCGTACGGCGGGCTCGACGACCTGAAGGCCAAGGTGCTGCGCACGCCGGGCACCCCCGAGCGGTCCTTCGGCGACGACCCGCTGCGCATGCTGCGGGCCGCCAGGTTCGCCTCGCAGCTCGGGTTCGGGGTGGACGAGGGCGCCGTGGCGGCGATGACCGAGATGGCCGGGCGCATCGAGATCGTCTCGGCCGAGCGCATCCGCGAGGAGCTCGACAAGCTCGTCTGCGGCGCCAACCCGCGCGAGGGCCTGCGGCTGCTGGTCGAGACCGGGCTGGCCGCGCACGTGCTGCCCGAGCTGCCCAAGCTGCGGCTGGAGATCGACGAGCACCACCGGCACAAGGACGTCTACGAGCACACGCTGACCGTGCTCGACCAGGCCATCGCGCAGGAGGAGGACGGCAAGCCCGACCGGATCCTGCGCTGGGCGGCGCTCCTGCACGACATCGGCAAGCCGAAGACGCGCCGCCACGAGACGGGCGGGCGGGTGTCGTTCCACCACCACGAGGTGGTCGGCGCGCAGATGACCAAGAAGCGCATGACGGAGCTGAAGTTCCCCAAGGACGTGGTGGCGGATGTGGCGCGGCTGGTCGAGCTGCACCTGCGCTTCCACGGCTACGGCACGGGGGAGTGGACCGACAGCGCCGTACGCCGCTACGTGCGCGACGCCGGCCACTTGCTGGACCGGCTCCACAAGCTGACCAGGGCCGACTGCACCACGCGCAACAAGCGCAAGGCCTCGGCGCTGTCGCGGACCTACGACCAGCTCGAGGAGCGCATCGCCAGGCTCGCCGACGAGGAGGAGCTGGCCAAGATGCGGCCCGAGCTCGACGGCAACGAGATCCAGCGGGTCCTCGGCATCGGGCCGGGGCCGGTGGTGGGGCAGGCGTACAAGTTCCTGCTGGAGATCAGGCTCGACAAGGGCGTGATCGGCAAGGAGGCGGCTACCGAGGCGCTGTTGGAGTGGGCGAGGTCGAACGACGCGGGCGTGTGATCATCCGGTACGCCAGCGCGGCCACGGGATAGCCGACGGCGGCGATCACGACGGCCGTGTAGGACTTGCCGTCGGCGGGCAGGATGGCCGCCGACAGGGCCGCGGCGAGGACGTACATGCCGTTGAAGAGCATGTCGTAGATCGAGAACGCCCGGCCCAGGTAGATGTCCTCGACGTCGCGCTGGACCGTGGTGTCGGCGCAGATCTTGACGCTCTGCCCGGCCACGCCCAGCACGAACCCCGCCACCGGCAGCCCCCACTCCTGGAACGGCAGCACCAGCGCCGCCGTCAGCAGCCCGGCCGTCGTCAGCGCGATCGGCACCCAGCGCTCGATCGTGAACCGCTCGGTGGCGTACGGGGTGATGACGACGGCGATGGCGTAGCCGACGCCGGAGGTCGCCACGACCAGGCTGACGCCGCTCAGCGCGGCGTCGGCGTCGCCGTTGTAGAAGTAGTAGCGGTAGAGGATGATGCCGAGCGCGGTGGCTATGCCGTAGAAGAAGCGGTGGGCGGCCATCGCGCCCATGGTGGAGGCCGCGACGCGGTGCTTGACCAGGTGCCTGGCGCCGTCCGTGAGGCCGCCGACCACGTTGCGCAGGGCGTCGCGCGCCTGCGGCCGGCTCGGGTCGGACTCCGGGCCGAGCAGCCCGCGGTCCATCGTCCGCGCGACCAGCGCGCTCAGGCCGAACACCACGCCCGAGACGACCAGGAGCAGCGCCACGCCGTAGTCTTCGGCGCCGAACACCTTGCGCAGCAGGTAGCCGAGCCCCACGCCCACGAACGTGACCACGGTGCCCGACGTGGGGACGACCGCGTTGGCGGCCATCAGCCGGTCGGCCGGCACCACGTGCGGCAGCGAGGCGCCGAGCGCGGCCAGGAAGAACCTGTTGACGCCCAGCACGGCCAGCGCCGCCCCGTAGAAGACCGTGTCCGGCACGTCGGCGGCGACCAGCGCCGCCGCGACCACCAGCAGCGCGCCGCGCACGATCGGCGCGATCACCAGGATCTGCCGTCGTGACCAGCGGTCGATGAACACGCCCACGAAGGGCCCGAGCACGCTGTACGGCAGCAGCAGCACCGCCAGCCCGGCGGCCACCGCGAGCGCCGTCGTCTTGGTTTCAGGGCTGAAGAAGGCGAACCCGGCCACCCCGAACTGGAAGATCCCGTCGGAGAACTGGGAGATCAGCCGGGTGGCGAACAACCGCCGGAAATCTTCGCCTCGCAGGACCACGCGTAGGTCGGCCACAAATGACACGCGGCCAGCCTAGCCCTCCACCCATCGCCTAGGATGCGCGAGAGTCGTGCTGCGGCAGGTGGGCCGTGGGTTCCGAACGGTCACCGTGTCTCGTACGCTTCATAGCGTGACGACTGAGGAACACGTTGTGCTGGTCGACCGCGACGGCCACGCACTCGGGACAGCGCCCAAGCTGGCGGTGCACGGTCGCGAGACACCCCTTCACCTGGCGTTCTCCAGCTATGTCTTCGATCACGAGAGCCGGGTGCTGCTCACCAGGAGAGCGGACAGCAAGCTCACGTGGCCGGGGATCTGGACCAACAGCTGCTGCGGCCACCCGCTGCCGGGCGAGCCCCTGGAGCGGGCCGTCGAGCGCCGGCTCTCCTACGAGCTGGGGCTCACGATGGACCGCGTCGACCTCATGCTGCCGGCCTTCTCCTACCGCGCCGAGATGGCCAACGGGATCGTCGAGCACGAGCTCTGCCCGGTCTACCGCGTCACCGTGACCTCGCCCGTCGTCCCCAACCCCGCCGAGGTGGGGGAGACGATGTGGATGCCGTGGAAGGAGTTCGCGGAGGGGGTGCGCAACGGGCTGCTGGCCGTCTCGCCCTGGTGCCAGGAGCAGGTGCCGCTGCTGGCCGACCTCGGCGCCGACCCGCTGACCTGGCATCCCGCCTCGCCCGCCGAGCTGCCCCCGGCCGCCCGCCCGTAGACAGCGCGGCGCCGCACCCGTGGAGACGGGTGCGGCGCCGACGGGGGGTCAGCGCTCGACCTCACCCCGGATGAACTTCTCGACGTAGTCCCTGGCCTCGTCGTCCGAGAACTGCTTCGGCGGCGACTTCATGAAGTACGAGGACGCCGACAGGATCGGGCCCCCGATCCCGCGGTCGAGGGCGATCTTGGCGGCCCGTACCGCGTCGATGATGATCCCCGCCGAGTTCGGCGAGTCCCAGACCTCCAGCTTGTACTCGAGGTTGAGCGGCGTGTCGCCGAACGAGCGGCCCTCGAGCCGCACGAACGCCAGCTTCCGGTCGTCCAGCCACGGCACGTGGTCCGACGGCCCGATGTGCACGTCGGCCTTGCCCATCTCGTGCGGGATCTGCGAGGTGACCGCCTGCGTCTTCGAGATCTTCTTGGACTGGAGCCGCTTGCGCTCCAGCATGTTCATGAAGTCCATGTTGCCGCCGACATTGAGCTGGTACGTGCGCAGCAGCTCCACCCCGCGGTCCTCGAACAGCTTGGCCATCACGCGGTGCGTGATGGTGGCGCCGACCTGCGACTTGATGTCGTCGCCGACGATCGGCACGCCGGCCTTGGTGAACTTCTCCGCCCACACCGGGTCGGAGGCGATGAAGACCGGCAGCGCGTTCACGAACGCCACGCCGGCGTCGATGGCGCACTGGGCGTAGAAGCGGTCCGCGTCCTCCGAGCCCACGGGCAGGTAGGAGACCAGGACGTCGACCTGGTTGTCACGGAGCACCTGGACGACATCGACGGGCGCCTCGTCGGACTCCTCGATGATCTCCCGGTAGTACTCACCCAGACCGTCGAAGGTATGGCCGCGCTGGACGGTCACCCCCGTGGGCGGCACGTCGCAGATCTTGATCGTGTTGTTCTCGCTGGCGACGATCGCCTCCGCCAGATCACGGCCGACCTTCTTGGCGTCGACGTCGAACGCGGCGACGAACTCGACGTCACCGACGTGATATTCGCCGAACTTCACGTGCATGAGGCCCGGGACCCGAGTGTCCGGGTCGGCGTCCCTGTAGTAATGGACGCCCTGGACCAGCGATGACGCGCAGTTTCCGACACCGACAATGGCCACGCGAACCGAACCCATCGCATTCGCTCCCTTACTCATCAGTTGACGTGGTATCTCTTGCGGGCCCCTCTTCCGACGAGGCCCGACGCTCTGTAGCGATCAGCTCGTTGAGCCAGCGCACCTCGCGCTCGACCGACTCGAGCCCATGCCGCTGCAGCTCGAGCGTGTAACTGTCGAGGCGCTCCCTGGTGCGCGCCAGAGCTGTGCGCACCGCGTCGAGCCGCTCCTCCAGCCGGCTACGGCGGCCTTCGAGAATGCGCAGCCGTACTTCCGCCTCGGTGTGGCGGAAGAACGCGAAGTGCACGCCGAAGCTCTCGTCCTCCCAAGCGGAGGGGCCGGCCTGCGTCAGCATGTCCTGTAGCCGTTCCTTGCCCTCGGCCGTCAGCTTGTAAACGATCTTCGATCTGCCGCCGACGATCGTGGTGGGAGCGGGTTGCTCCTCCACGATGAGGCCCTGAGCCAGGAGTGATCGCAGACAGGGGTACAGCGATCCGTAGGAGAACGCACGGAACATCCCCAGCAGGGCGTTGAGCCGTTTGCGCAGCTCATAGCCGTGCAGTGGTGTCTCGTGCAGCGACCCGAGCACGGCCAGTTCCAAGACCCTGCCCTGTCCGCCGCCCATCGGAACCCGCCCCCTCTCGCGTCGATGTATCGAGCCGATACATCCCCAGGATACGTCGGGTCGCTATATGGCGGCAATCTGTGAATCTGGCAAGTCGTTGGGATGCAGCCGCAAAACGCCGTAGTCTGGCGCTCATGTGGTCACAGCGAAGGGTGGTGGATTACGGCCTTGCGAAACGGGCGGTGGTCCGCTCCCTGCGCATGGGGCGCACCTCGCGGGGCGACGTGTGTGACGCACAGCCCTACCTCCTTCGCGCGGCGCGCCACTTCGGCGAGCCGACCGAACGCCTCTGCCCGGTATGCGAAAGGGAGAACGTCACCAATGTGACCTACGTCTACGGCGATGCGCTCGGTAGGCATGCCGGGCAGGCAAAGGTCACATCGGAACTCGTCGCAATGGCTCATGATTACGATGAGTTCCGCGTGTACGTTGTCGAGGTCTGCCAAGGTTGTTCCTGGAACCACCTGACGGTTTCATACGTCCTCGGAAACGGACCGCCTGACCTCGTCAGCCAACTGTGAAGACCGAGGGCGGCGAGAAATCTCACGCCCACCGCCGTTTATGTTTCCGACGACGATGCGAGGACGTGTGAGTGACAGCATGAATGAGGGGACGGCCCGCCCGGGAAGGCGCCGTCGTTCCAGCTCATCCCGTTCTGTGCCCCAGGGTTCTCCTCCGCAAACCGGTGAGTCGGGTTGGGGTGGTCCGGCGCAGTCGCAGCGTCGTGCGGAAGCCGCTTACGAGCAGACCGGCGCCATGGCCGCGCAGCCGTACGACGAGGCTCCCAGACGCGGTGACGGCCCTCCGATGCGTGGTGACGGACCTCCCACACGCGGTGACGGCCCTCCCATGCGTGGCGACGGGCCGGCTACGCGCGGTGACCAGCCGGGGCCGCGCACGCGCGCCCGGCAGGAGGCGCGGGGGACGAGCAACCAGGAGACGATCGTCAGCGACGCGCCGCGGCGCTCGCGCCGGAAGGGCGACGGCGGGCCGCCCGGGCCTCCCGGGCCGCCGACCAAGAAGGGCGGCGGCGACGGCAAGGGCGGCTGGCGCAGGTTCGTGCCCAGCTGGAAGATCGTCGTGGCCGGGTTCGTGGTGCTCGCGGCCGGCCTCTTCGGCATGGTCATGGTCGCGTACGCCAACACGCCGGTGCCGACCGCCGACCAGGCCAAGTCCGACGCGCTCGCGCAGCAGAGCACCATCTACTACCGGGACGGCAAGACCGAGATCGCCAAGCTCGGTACGAAGCGCGAGATCCTCGATGACATCTCCAAGATGTCCCCGAGCGTCCGGGACGCCGCGGTGGCCATCGAGAACAAGACGTTTTACGAGGACTCCGGCGTCTCCATCTCCGGCATGTTCCGCTCGCTGTACATGACCGTGACCGGACAGCAGCTCCAGGGCGCCTCGACGATCACCCAGCAGATGGCCCGTAACTACTACGACGGCCTCAGCCAGGAAGTGTCCATCAAGCGCAAGGTCATGGAGATCTTCGTCGCGGTCAAGCTCGACGAGGAGTTGTCCAAGGACGACATCCTGAAGACCTACCTGAACACCGTCAACTTCGGCAAGGCCTATGGCGTCCAGGCCGCCGCGCAGGCGTATTTCGACGAGAAGGCCACCGCCGCCAAGCTGACGCCCGAGCAGGGCGCCTACCTCGCCGCGCGCATCCAGCAGCCCAACTGGGAGCCCGATGCTCCCGAGCTCAAGGCCCGCTGGAAGACCGTCATCCAGTACATGGCCGAGCAGTGGCCGGACAAATACGGCAAGCTGCCGCAGACCGCGAAGTTCCCCAAGCTCCGCAAGGACAGCGACAGCAACGAGCTCGGCGGTCTCCGGGGCTACATGGTGACGCAGGTCCTCCAGGAGCTGAAGGAGCGGCGTGGCCTCACCCCTGACGCGGTCAGGAGCGGCGGCTACCACATCATCTCCACCTTCGACAAGAAGCTCATGAAGGCCGCGCAGGTCGCGGTGAAGAGCACGACGGACAGCATGAGCAAGGAGTTCCACGCGGGCCTGGCCGCGGTGGACCCGAAGAACGGCCGCGTTCTGGCGTTCAACGGCGGAAACAACTACGTCACCGACCCGTTCAACGAGCCCTTCGACGCCAAGAAGCAGGCCGCGTCCGCGTTCAAGCCGTACGTGCTGGCGGCCTGGCTGCAGGCCGGCTACTCGCTGAAGAGCTACGTGCCGGGCAACGTGACGGTGCCGAAGGTGCTGCCGGGCCAGGCGCGGGGCGGCTTCAAGAACAGCCACAACGTCGGCCAGTCCGTCGACGTGATCAAGGCCACCGCCGATTCGGTCAACACGGCGTACGTGTCGATGGCGTTCCGGCTGCCCGGCAAGATCGACGACGTGAAGAACCTCGTCGAGGCGGCCGGGTTCAACCCGCAGCGCATGGAAGAGGACGTCGAGACGCACCACTACCAGTTCGCCATCGGCAGCGCCCTGGTGACGCCGATCGAACAGGCCGCCGGCTACTCCATCTTCGCCAACGCGGGCAAGTACACCAAGTATCACGTGGTGCAGGAAGTCAGGCTGGGCAAGCAGGTCGTTTACGGCGAGCAGCTGGCCTCCAAGCGGGTCATCGACCCGGGTGTCGCCGCCGACGCCACCGTCGCCATGGAGGAGGTGCTGCGCAGCGGCACCGCACGGGGCAAGGGGCTGGGCAACCGGCCGGCCGCCGGCAAGACCGGCACGAACAACGACGAGAACGGCGCCTGGTTCGTCGGCTACACGCCGCAGATCTCCGCCGCGGTCGGCTTCTACCGCGAGGTGTGCAAGACGAAGACGGGCAAAACCGTCACGCCCAATGCGAATCGCACCTGCCCGGTGACGCCCAACAACAAGAAGAGCACGAAGTACAACGACCAGAATCCCTGGAGCAGGCCGTACGAGGTGGGCCTGGGCTTCGAGGGTGCTGACGCGCCCACGCTCACGTGGCAGAGGTTCATGCTGGCGGCTCACGAGAACCTGCCGGTCGAGCAGTTCCCCCAGAAGGCCGATGTGGGGTTGGCCGAGAACATCGTGCCGAGCCCCGAGCCCAAGCCGACGAAAACCCCCGACAACCCGTTCGACAGCGGGGACAACCCCTTCGACGATCAGGGCAACCAGGACTGCCTCGTCAACCCGTGTGACGACAACGTCACCCCCGACGACGACGTCACCATCGAGGACCCGGGCAACAACGGCAACCATGGCAACAACGGCAACAACGGCGACGGCGGCGTCCCGCAGACCGGCGACGTCGGCGGGCCCGGCGGCGGCCGGGCGCCCGAACCGAGACCCTCAGGATGGTCGCCGATGTCCAGACCTGAGGACCGGTGACGAGCACGGAGGTACGCGTCCCCTTCGTGGCGCGTGCCGTTCCGTACCTGCCCCTGGGGCTGTTCGCGGCCCTGGGGGCGACCCTCGCCTACGTCGTGCGCCTGCCCTGCCGCACCGGCGGCTGGAACGACCAGGTCACGACGTACACGAACTTCTGCTACACCGACATCTACCCCCTGTACTTCGACAGGGCGCTGTCGACCCAGGATCCCTACTTCGCCGCCGTGCCGTTCGACAAGCAGGTCGAGTACCCGGTCGTGCTGGGCGAGGTCATGCAGGTGATCAGCTGGCTCGCCAGGGCGGTCGGAGCCGACGTGGGCGCGCAGGCCGTCAGGTTCTACGACCTGACGGTCATCCTGCTCGGCATCTGCCTGGTCGTCGGCGTCCTGCTGATGGCCGCGGTGGCCGGGCCCACGCGGCGGTGGGACGCGCTCTGGTACGCCATCTCGCCCGCCGTCGTGCTGGCCGCGTACATCAACTGGGACCTGGTCGCCGGCGCGCTGTCGATGGGCATGCTGCTGGCCTGGGCGCGGCAACGGCAGGTGCTGGCCGGGGTGCTGCTGGGGCTGGCCATCGCGACCAAGTTCTATCCCCTGATGTTCTTGGGGGCGCTGTTCCTGCTCACGTTGCGCACCGCGCGATGGCGGCCGTTCCTGGTCACCCTGGGCGCCACGGCCGGCGCGTGGATCGTGGTCAACGCGCCGTTCATGATCTTCGCGTGGGAGGGATGGCGCAGGTTCTACGTCTTCTCCCAGGAACGCGGGGTCGACTGGGGCTCGCCGTGGCTGTTCTTCCAGAACAAGGGGATCCCCATCCTGGGGGACGGCGACGTCAGCAAGCTGGGCATGGCGTCCCTGGCCATCCTGTGCCTGGGCATCGCCGTACTCGCGCTGGCCGCGCCCCGGCGGCCCAGGCTGGCGCAGATCTGCTTCCTGGCGCTGGCCGCGTTCATGATGACGAACAAGGTGTGGTCGCCGCAGTTCGTGCTCTGGCTCGTGCCGTTCGCCGTGCTGGCCAGGCCGAACTGGAAGCCGCTGGTGTTGTGGCAGCTCGCCGAGATCTGGTACTTCGTCGCCATCTGGCTCTACCTGGTCGCGCAAGCGCCCTTCAGCAGGAACGACCTGGGCATCGGTGACGACACGTACTTCACCGCCGTCTGGGGACGGGTCATCACGATCGGGATCATGATGGCGTTCGTGGTGCGGGACATCCTCCGTCCCGACAAGGACGTGGTCCGCCAGGGCGGCGTCGACGACCAGGGTGGCGGCGTCTTCGACGACGCTCGTGACCGGTTCACGCTGACACCAGCCGTTCGATGATCACCCGCTCGGCCGGCCGGGACGCGTTACTGCTCTGGTTCGGCTCGCGGGCGGGGCTGCTGGTGATGACGCTGCTGGGGACGGCCCTCGGCGCGTACGCCGACAAGTGGCGCAAGTGGGATGCCGGGCTGTTCATCACCATCGCCCAGTACGGCTACGACGGCGAGCCCGGCAAGCCTGTGGACGACGGGTTGCCCGCGTTCTTCCCCGGCTTTCCGATGCTGCTGCGGGTGGTGCACCTCGTCGTGCCGGACTGGGCGGCGGCCGGGCTGCTCATCTCGCTCGCCGCCGGGGCGGTGGCCATGGTGGCGCTGGCCCGGCTGGCCGAGCTGGAAGGCGCCTCCGGCTGGATGGCGGTGCTGGCGCTGCTGCTCTACCCGATGGCGGTGTTCCTGGCGGCGGGCTACAGCGAGTCCCTCTTCCTGGCCTTCGCCATCCCGGCCTGGCTGGCCGCCAGGCAGGGGCAATGGTCCTTGGCGGCGTCCCTCGCCGCGGGCGCCTCGTGCGTGCGGATCACGGGGCTGTTTCTCGCGGTCGCGCTCGTCGTGGAGTTCTTCACCCGGCGCGAGCCGATCCGGCAGCGCATCCGGCAGGCGGGGTGGCTGGTCGTGCCGTTCGTGCCGCTGGCGACGTACTCGTACTACCACTACCGCAGGTCGGGTGACTGGCTGGCGTGGAAGCACGCGCAGGAGGCCGGGTGGGGGCGGGACTTCGCCTGGCCGTGGGAGGCGTGGAAGACGACCTGGCGCTCGGCCATGGGCTCCGACGACTTCGCGGTGGCGTTCCGGATGGAGATCACCGGGGCGGTCGTGGCGCTGGCGGCGCTGATCTGGCTGCTCGCGCTGCGCCGGTGGAGCGAGCTGGTCTACACGGGGCTGCAGGCGGCGGCGCTGATGACCTCGGCGTACTACCTGTCGATCCCGCGCTCGCTGCTGCTGTGGTTCCCCCTGTGGATCCTGGTCGCGAAGGTCGCGACCAGGAGGCCGTGGGTGATGGTCGTGTACGCCCTGATCTTCGGGCCGCTCATGCTGCTCAACGCGGAACGTTTCCTGAGTGGCGCGTGGGCGGGCTGACCTTTCTACCCACTTCTTCGTCTTGGTAATCCAGGGAAGTTATCCACAGGCTGTGTGTATTCCCTAGAGGTTCTTGCGCAGGAACGCGATGTCGTCCGCCTGGCCGTCGGCGGGCGTCTCCACCACGATCGGCGCGTCGGCCGCGCGGCAGACCGCCAGGATCAGCTCGGGGTCGATCTTCCCCTTGCCCAGGTTGGCGTGGCGGTCGGCGCCGGAGTCGAAGTCGTCGCGCGAGTCGTTGCAGTGGACGAGGTCGATCCGGCCGGTGATGGCCTTGACCCGCTCGACCAGGTCGACCAGCTCCTCGCCGCCCGCGTGGGCGTGGCAGGTGTCGAGGCAGAAGCCCACGTCGAACCCGTCGAGCGCCTCCCACAGCCGGGCGATGCGCTCCAGCTTGCGCGCCATCGCGTTGCCGCCGCCCGCGGTGTTCTCGATCAGCACGGGGATGGGGCACTCCATGCGCTCGAACACCTTGCGCCAGTTGTCGAAGCCGGCCTGTGGATCGTCGCTCTTGTTGACGTGGCCGCCGTGCACGATCAGGCCCTTGGCGCCGAGCCCGGCGGCGGCCTTGAGATGCTGCTCCAGCAGCTTGCGGCTGGGGATCCTGATGCGGTTGTTCGTGGTGGCGACGTTGACCAGGTAGGGGGCGTGGATGTAGATGTCGACGCCCTCGACCGGTTTGGCGGGCAGCACCGGCTTGTCATAACCCTGCGGGTCTCCGAGGAAGAACTGCACCACCTCGGCCCCCACCGCCTCGGCGTGGGCGGCGGGATCGTCCTGATCGACATGAGCTCCGATGCGCACCATAGCTCCCGAGCTTACGCCGGAGAGTAAGGCGGCAGCGGGGGACCGATCGGTTTGCCGGGCGCGCGCTCGGGAAGTCGCCATGCGCCCCCTAATCGAGGAGAAACGATATGGCACGCTGGCGCTTGCGAGCGCTGATCTTATTGGTTTACGTCGTGATCGGGATCTACGTGGGCTGGGTCTACCACTACATCACCCCCGGACTGCTCAGAGACCTCGCGGAAGCGCTGCTCGCGGTGTTCCTCTGGTTCCTGGTCCTGCTCGGTATAGACCTGCACATCGGCGGGTGAGCGGCATGCCGGAACGGCCCCGGGCGCCGGGGCCGTTCCTCATCAGCTCAATGAAGTTCAGTGGGGGAGAAAGCCCCCGTGGGCGATGCCCAGCGCGGCTCCCACGAACGATCCCACGATGCCGACGATGTTGAGCGCACGCTGCGGCGTGGTCGCCGAGACGTACTGGGAATACAACCCGACCCCGAAGCCCAGCGTGCCGACCCACGAGGAGATCGCATGCGCGGAGACCCAGAATGTGGAGACGAAGGCAATGAGACCGCAAACGAGCGCTCCCACCGCCAGGGCGTTCTCCACCGGATGCGCATGCCCGTCGCTGTTGAGTGTGAGCCTGAACCGCTCCCTCTCGGAGGGCTGAAGCACATGTGGCACGGCCACCACCCCCTAGGTTTCCTAAAGGCCTTCCCACCTTCCCGCGGCTGGTAACCTGGGCAAGCTGCGTTGTGATGGTTGAACCATCGCCCCGAGGCGCCGAAAGGGGCGCCCGGGCACAGACGTCAGCGTCCTCCTGTCACGGCAGAGTGTCGTGACCGCAAGAGTCCAGAGGAGGTTGGAGTCCGCATGCGTCGTTACGAAGTAATGGTCATCCTGGACCCTTCGCTCGATGAGCGCACTGTCGCGCCGTCCCTCGACCAGTTCCTCTCCGTGGTCCGCAACGACGGCGGCACCGTGGAGAAGGTCGACGTCTGGGGCCGTCGCCGTCTCGCCTACGACATCGACAAGAAGTCGGAAGGCATCTACGCCGTCATCGACCTGTCCGCGGAGCCCGCGACGGTCAAGGAGCTCGACCGGCAGATGAACCTCAACGAGGGCATCCTGCGCACCAAGGTCCTGCGTCCGGACGTGCACTAACCCCGGTTTTTGTCGGGGAAGCCCCGTACTCTGAGCCGTAACCCAAGCGAAGGCGTGCAGGAAGGCGAGCGCTAGCCATGGCAGCAGGCGACACCGTAATCACCATCGTCGGCAACCTCGTCGACGACCCGGAGCTGCGCTTCACCCCGACGGGGCAAGCGGTGGCTCGATTCCGCATCGCGTCCACTCCGCGGTTCATGGATCGTCAGACCAACGAGTGGAAAGATGGCGAAAGCCTCTTCCTGACCTGCAACGTGTGGCGGCAGGCGGCGGAGAACGCCGCCGAGAGCTTGCAGCGCGGGATGCGGGTCATCGTGCAGGGGCGGCTCAAGCAGCGGTCCTACGAGACCAAGGAAGGCGAGAAGCGCACCGTTTACGAGGTCGAGGTCGACGAGGTCGGCCCGTCCCTGCGTAACGCGACCGCCAAGGTCAACCGCACCTCCCGCCAGGGTGGTGGAGGTGGCGGGGGCGGCTTCGGCGGCCCCGCCGACGACCCGTGGGCCTCCGCCTCGCCCGCCCCGCCCCAGGGCGGCGGCGGTTACGGCGGCGGCGGTGGTGGCGGCTTCGGAGGCGGCGGCGGCCAGCAGAGCGGCGGCGGCTTCGGAGGCGGCGGCGGCGACTTCAGCGACGAACCGCCTTTCTAAAACCTGTCCACAAGCCCGAGTCCATTCCCGCCCGTGAAGGCGGGGCTCTGAAAGGAGCACCACGATGGCTAAGCCGGCACTGCGCAAGCCGAAGAAGAAGGTTTGCCTGTTCTGCCACGACAAGATCTCCTACGTCGACTACAAGGACACGGCGCTGCTGCGGAAGTTCATCTCCGACCGCGGCAAGATCCGTGCGCGCCGGGTGACGGGCAACTGCACCCAGCACCAGCGCGACGTGGCGACCGCGATCAAGAACGCGCGTGAGGTGGCCCTGCTGCCTTACACGAGCACCGCGCGCTAAGGAGGCCTGTCGATATGAAGCTCATCCTCACCAACGAGGTCTCCGGCCTCGGCACCCCTGGCGACGTCGTCGAGGTCAAGGACGGCTACGGCCGTAACTACCTCATCCCGCGCGGCTACGCCATGCGCTGGACGCGGGGCGCCGAGAAGCAGATCGAGACGATCAGGAAGGCTCGCGACGCTCGCGAGATCCGCGACCTCGGCACCGCCAAGGAGGTCGCCGGTCAGATCGGCGCGCTGCGCGTCCGCCTGACCACGCGCGCCGGCGAGTCCGGCCGCCTGTTCGGCTCGATCACGACGGGCGACATCGCCGACGCCGTCAAGGCCGCCGGTGGCCCGATCGTCGACCGCCGCCGCATCGAGATCGTCAACCCGATCAAGAGCGTCGGCTCGCACCGCGTCACCATCAAGCTCCACCCCGAGGTTTCGGCCTCTGTGGACGTCGAGGTCGTCGCGGGCTGAGTCCTGCTGTGGAAGCCCCCTCCGCCCGGAGGGGGCTTCCACGTTTCCTGCCCCTGTGAGCGCCTTCCCGGAAACGTCCGCTGACTCCCGGCTGAAAAGCCCCATACGTTACGGCTGCGCCCGGGCAGGCCACCCGCCGTACTCCGGCTCAGCGCCCTCCAGGAAACGCCCTCTGACCCTTCACCGGCGGGCCGCCGTTACGCGAGCCCATCTTGGCCAACTCCATGGTCAGGGGCACCGCCGGGCGTAATTTCCTATTCGGTCAGCGTAGAATGCGTTCGTTCTTTCGCATGTTCCCCCTGGAGGCTGCAGCCATGGCCCGTCCCCTTATGCTGCTCGCGCTGGCCGTGGCGCTCGTCGGCTGCGCGCCGGTCGACAACACGTCGAGCTCGGCGAGCCCGATCGCGTCAACGTCCACCGCGTGCACCAAGGACCAGCTCAAGCTGGTCAACGCGGGCAAGCTGACCATCGGCACCGACAAGCCCGCGTTCGAGCCCTGGTTCAAGGACGACGACCCGAGCAACGGGCAGGGCTTCGAGAGCGCGGTGGCCTTCGCCGTGGCGGGGGAGCTCGGCTTCGACCGCACCGAGGTGCAGTGGAGCACGATCAAGTTCGACTCGGCGTTCGCCCCTGGGGTCAAGCAGTTCGACTTCGACGTCAACCAGGTGTCCATCACGCCCGACCGGGCCAAGGCGGTCGACTTCAGCAAGGGCTACTACACCGTCAAGCAGGCCATCGTGGCGATCGACGGGAGCAAGTTCGCCGGGGCGAAGAGCCTGGCCGAGCTGCAGAGCGCGAAGATCGGCGTACAGGTGGGGACGACCTCGCTCGACGCGGTCAAGAACGTCATCAAGCCCGCCGACGACCCCAACGTCTACAACGAGCAGATCGACGCCGTCAACGCGCTGAAGAACAAGCAGGTGGACGCGCTGGTCGTGGACCTGCCGACGGCGTTCTACGTGACGGCCGCGCAGGTCGAGAAGTCCAAGATCGTGGGGCAGTTCAGCTCGACGGGCGGCACGCCCGAGGAGTTCGGGCTGGTCATGGAGAAGGGGAGCGCGCTCAAGCCGTGCGTCGACAAGGCCGTTGAGGCGCTGAAGTCGAAGGGCGAGCTGGCCAAGATCGAGCAGGCGTGGCTCGGCTCGGCGGCGGGCGCGCCAGAGCTGCGATGAGCGAGTTCGACGAACCCGGCAAGACCGCAGCGGGCAAGTCCGGGGAACCCGGCAAGGCCGCCGTGGGCGAGCCCGGTGGACCTGGCAAGCCGGCGTCGGGCGAGTTCGGCCGAGTCGGCCAGGCCGTGGGCGAGTTCGGCGGGTCCGGGACGGGTGCGGCGGGCGCGTGGGTCAAGTCGGAGCGGCAGGTCGAGCGGGAGCGGGTGCGCCGGTCGCACGCCCGCCGCTCGGCCTCGATCGCGACGGTTTCGACGATCGTCTTCATCGTGCTGGTCGTCTCGATCGTCACGAACTCACCCGGCTGGCCCCGGGTGCAGGAGACGTTCTTCAATCCCGACGAGTTCGTCAAGGCGCTGCCCGACGTGCTGAAGGGCTTCCTGCTCAACATCAAGATCTTCCTGATCGCCGAGCCGCTGATCCTGGTCGTCGGGCTGCTGGTGGCGCTGGCCAGGGGGATCACGAAGCCCGCGTTCTTCCCGATCCGGGCGCTGGCCACGCTCTACACCGACGTCTTCCGCGGCGTGCCGACGATCCTGGTGATCTACCTGATCGGGTTCGGGCTGCCCGCGCTCCGGCTGCAGGGCATCCCGACCGACCTGGTGACGCTGGCCATCATCGCGCTGACGCTCTCGTACGGCGCGTACGTGGCCGAGGTGTTCCGCTCGGGCATCGAGTCCATCCACCCGAGCCAGGTCGCGGCGGCCCGCTCGCTGGGGCTGAGCCACATCAAGACCGTGCGGTTCGTGGTGCTGCCCCAGGCCACCCGCAGGGTCGTGCCGCCGCTGCTCAACGACTTCGTCTCGCTGCAGAAGGACACCGCGCTCGTGTCGACCATCGGGCCGCTGGAGGCGCTCAGGCAGGCGCAGATCCACGTGGCCAGCACCTTCAACTACACGCCCTACCTGGTGGCGGCGCTGCTGTTCATCCTGCTCACCATCCCCCTGGCCAGGTTCACCGACCACCTGGCGGCACGCACGCGCAGGAGGCGTGGCGCATGAGCCTTCTGACTATTGACGGGGTGTGGAAGAACTTCCGGGGCCACAGCGTGCTGCGCGGCATCGACCTCGAGGTGCGCCCGCACGAGGTGGTGAGCCTCATCGGGGCCTCCGGCTCGGGCAAGTCCACGCTCCTGCGCTGCGTCAACCTGCTGGAGACCGTGGACGACGGCGTGATCCTCCTCGACGGCGAGGACATCACCGACCCGCGCGTGAACGTGGACGACGTGCGCAAGCGGCTCGGCATCGTGTTCCAGGCGTTCAACCTGTTCCCGCACATGACCGTGCTGGACAACGTCACGCTCGCGCCGCGCCAGGTGCACAAGGTGGCCAAGGGGGAGGCAGAGGAGCAGGCGCACGGCCTGCTGGCCAGGTTCGGGCTGGCGGACAAGGCGCGGGCCTACCCCGACCAGCTCTCGGGCGGGCAGCAGCAGCGGGTGGCCATCATCAGGGCGCTGGCCACGCAGCCCAGGCTGATGCTGCTGGACGAGGTCACCTCGGCGCTCGACCCCGAGCTGGTGCTGGAGGTGCTGGGGGTCATCAAGGAGCTCAAGGAGTCGGGCATGACGATGATCCTCACGACCCACGAGATGAGCTTTTGTCGCGATATTTCGGACACGGTGTGCTTCCTCGACGGCGGCGTGCTGCTGGAGAAGGGCCCCGCCGAGCAGATCTTCACCGAGCCGGAGAACCCCCGCACCAGGGAGTTCCTGCGCAGCGTCCTGGAGTCGGGCCGCCTCTAGCGGCGGTGGTGTCCGCATACTGACTCGATCAGGGTGCGGTGGCGGGCCGCGTACCCGCTCGGCCGGTGCCGGAGTCGGGCCGGCTCTAGCGGCGGTGGCGGCCGCGTGCCGGCTCGATCGGGGTGTGCGGGCGGGCCAGCAGGCTGTGGCGGCGGCCGTACACGAGGTAGACCAGCAGGCCGAAGGCCATCCACAGGGCGAACCACACCCAGGTGAGCAGCTGCAGGTTCACCATCAGCCAGAGCGTGGCCACCAGCGACAGCCCCGGCAGCAGCGGGGAGAGCGGCACCCTGAACCCCCGCTCCAGGTACGGCATGCGCCGCCGCATCACGATCACCCCGGCCGCCACGAACGCGAACGCGAACAGCGTCCCGATCACCACGAGCTCCTGCATCGTGAGCACCGGCACGAACTCGGCCAGCACGATCGCCACGACCCCGATCACCAGCGTCACCCGGGTCGGAGTGTGATATTTCCGGCTGACCGTGGCCAGGCCGCGAGGGATCAGCCCGTCCCGGGCCATCGAGAACAGCACCCGCGTCTGCCCCACGATCAGCACCAGGATCACCGTCGTCAGCCCGAGCACCGCGCCCACGTCGATGACGTGCACCATCCAGTCCACGCCGACCGCCCGGAACGCCCCGGTCAGCGGCGCGTCCTCGGAGATCTTCGTGTACGGGACCATACCCACCATGACCAGGGCCACCGCGATGTAGAGGACGGTGGCGATGATCAGGCTGCGGATCATGCCCTTGGGCACGGCGGCGGGCGCGTTCACGGTCTCCTCGGCGGAGGTGGCCACGATGTCGAACCCGATGTACGCGAACGCGATGGCCGAGGCCGCCGCGAAGATCCCGAACCAGCCGAACGCGTGGCTCTGACCGAACAGGATCTCCAGCACGGTCGTGGGCGGCTTCGGCAGGATCTTGGACGGCACGTGGAACTCGCCGAAGTTCCGCACGTCGATGTGGGGCAGGCCCACGACGATGACCGCCCCGATGGCCAGCAGCTTGGCCGCCACCATGATCCACAGGGCCCGCAGCCCGATCCGCGCGCCGAGCGCCACCACGCCGGTGAGCAGCACCAGGATCACGAACACGAGGACGTCGCCGACGAGCTCCTGGTGCGGCACGCGTACCCCGAAGTTGGAGATCGCCCCGACCGTGATCGCGGCCCACGCCCTGGCCACGACGGCGGCGGCGAACTGCAGCTCCAGGATCAGCGCCCAGCCGATGATCCACGCCCAGACCTCGCCGAAGATGACGTACGTGAAGGTGTAGGCGCTGCCCGAGGTCGGCATCGTGGAGGACAGCTCGGCGTAGCACAGGCAGGCGAGCAGGCAGGCGATGCCCGCGATCATGAAGGACAGGATGACACCGGGACCCGCCGTGGTGGCCGCCTGCCGCCCGGCGATGGAGAAGATGCCGGCGCCGATGATCACACCGAGTCCGAGCACCACCAGGTCGGCCGGGCGGTAGAGCTCGGCCAGGCTGTGGCGGGCGCCCGTGCGTAATCCGGTCGCCTCGGTGGGTGGCAGTCGCCGCAGAATCGTGGACAAGGAACACCCCGCTCAGGGAACGCGCCCACAATGTCTCACCACTCGGACAACAGCAAGCACAGGACGGTCACAGTGTTTCCGCAGATCACTGCAGGTAGCGGGGCCTGTGCCCAAAGTGAGAGCGCCTACGCTCCGGTCACCAGCCAGGCGGTGCCGGCGGCCCGGCGTACGAGGCTGACCAGGCGGGCGAGCATCCACACCCCGAGCGCGCACCACAGGGCGACGACCCCGAAGCCGGAGGCGAGGAGGGCGGCGGGGAGGTACGCCAGCGTCGTCCACACCCCCGCCCACGCCAGGTAGCGCTGGTCGCCCGCACCGATCAGCACGCCGTCGAGCACGAACACGACCCCGCACACCGGCTGGAACGCCGCCACCGGCCACATCAGCGCCAGCAACAGGTCGGTGACCTGCGGGTCCGTGTCGAACAGCCCGGGCAGCAGTGGCCTGGCGGCCACGACCAGCAGGCCGAGCAGCACGCCCGACCAGCTGCCCCACTGCACCATCCGCCTGGTCGCGGCCCTGGTGGACGCGACGTCCCCCGCGCCGAGCGAGCGTCCCGTGATGGCCTGCCCGGCGATGGCGATGGCGTCCAGCGCGAACGCGAGCAGCGTCCACACCTGGGTGGCGATGGCGTACGCGGCCAGTTCGGCCTCGCCCATCCTGGTGGCGATCACGGTGGCCGCGAGCAGCACCACCCGCAGGCAGAGGGTACGGACGAGCAGCGCGAACCCGGCCGTGCCCGCCTCCTTGACCCCCGCCAGACCGGGCGTGAGCGGCGTCCCCAGCCGCCGCGCGCCCCGCGCCACGACGGTGAGGTAGACGGCCGCGCCCAGCGTCTGCGCGATCACCGTGCCCCAGGCCGACCCGGCGATGCCCCACCCCAGCCCCAGCACGAACCAGGCGTTCAGGACCGCGTTCAGCACGAAGGAGCCGATGGCGACGGCCAGCGGCGTGACGGTGTCCTGCAGACCGCGCAGCACCCCCGTCCCGGCCAGCACGACCAGCATGCCGGGCGCGCCGAGCAGGCTGATCCGCAGGTACGTCACGGCCTGTGCGCCCTGCCCCTCACCCGCCCCGAACAGCTCCACGATCGCGGGGGCCAGCGGCCAGCACACGGCGATCAGGAGCGCGCCGATGGCCAGGGCCAGCCAGATCCCGTCCACACCGCTGCGCATGGCCCGCGCGTGGTTCCCGGCGCCCGTCTGACGCGCCACGGAGGCCGTGGTGCCGTACGCGAGGAAGACGCACAGGTTCACCAGGGTCGCGAGGACCGTGCCCGCCACCCCCAGCGCCCCCACCGCCGTGGTGCCCAGCCCGTGCCCCACGATGGCGTAGTCGGCGAGGAGGAAGAGCGGCTCGGCCACCAGCGCGCCGAACGCCGGTACGGCTAAGCGGAGTATCTCCCGATCCCTGGGGGTAATGAGCATTTGTCCATTATGGCCATTACACGGCGTGTCGGCGAAACTTTCTTTTCTCCACAGCCGGTGGATACCGTTCGCCCAGGTCAGAGGCTGTCCGGTGGATATCCGAGAGAGTTATCCACAGCAACTGTCCACAGGCCTTTCACACCCTGGGCACGGTAGTGCACAGCTTGACCACAGGGTTGTCCACAGGTCGCGTTGCCGTCGGCTCGCGACTCCGAGAAACTGTCAGACCGGTCGGCTACAAGTGGGGGTGGTGCGACCGCCTGCAAGTGTTCGAGGGGGCGCGGTGAGTATTGACGACGAGACGGGCGCAGGCCCTGGTTTCGAGCGCACCCCCCCGAACAACATCGAGGCGGAGCAGTCCGTCCTGGGCGGCATGCTGCTGTCCAAGGACGCCATCGCCGACGTCGTCGAGATCCTGCGGTCCGACGACTTCTACCGGCCCGCCCACCAGATGGTCTACGAGGTCATCACCGACCTCTACGGAAGGGGCGAGCCCGCCGACGCGGTCACCGTCTTCGACGAGCTGCAGAAGCGCGGCGAGATGGCCAGGGTGGGCGGGGCCGCCTACCTCCACACCCTCACGGCCGTCGTCCCCACCGCGGCCAACGCCGGCTACTACGCCAAGATCGTCAGGGAGCAGGCCATCCTGCGCCGCCTCATCGAGGCCGGCACCCGCATCGTCTCCTTCGGCTACGGCGGGCAGAACGAAGAGGTCGACGACCTCGTCGACCGCGCCCAGGCGGAGATCTACAAGGTCACCGAGCGCCGCACCTCGGAGGACTACGCGCCCCTGGCCGACATCATGCCCGGCGCCCTCGACGAGCTGGAGGCCATCGGCAGCCGCGGCGGCCAGATGGTCGGCGTGCCGACCGGCTTCCAGGACCTCGACCAGCTCACCAACGGCCTCCACCCGGGCCAGATGATCGTTGTGGCTGCCCGGCCTGCCATCGGTAAAAGCACGCTAGGTCTGGATTTCGCCCGGTCTGCGGCTATCAAGCATGGGATGACCACGGTCATCTTCTCGCTGGAGATGTCGCGCAACGAGATCACCATGCGTCTGCTGTCCGCCGAGGCCCGGGTCGCCCTCCACGCCATGCGCTCGGGCATGATGGGCGACGACGACTGGACGCGCCTGGCCCGGCGGATGAGCGAGGTGGCGGAGGCGCCGCTGTTCATCGACGACTCGCCCAACATGTCGATGATGGAGATCCGGGCCAAGTGCCGGCGGCTCAAGCAGCGTAACGACCTGCGGTTCGTGGTCATCGACTACCTCCAGCTGATGAGCTCGCCGAAGAAGACCGAGAGCCGGCAGAACGAGGTCTCGGAGATCTCCCGTGCGATCAAGCTGCTGGCCAAGGAGCTGGAGGTGCCGGTCATCGCGATCTCCCAGCTCAACCGTGGTCCGGAGCAGCGCACGGACAAGCGCCCCGCGGTGAGCGACCTGCGTGAGTCCGGGTCCATCGAGCAGGACGCCGACATGGTCATCCTGCTGCACCGGGAGGACGCGTACGAGCGGGAGTCGCCGCGGGCGGGTGAGGCGGACCTGATCGTGGCCAAGCACCGTAACGGCCCCACGGCGACGGTGACGGTGGCGTTCCAGGGCCACTACAGCCGGTTCGTGGACATGGCGCAGCACTGACGGGCGCAGCAGCGGCATGAAGCAGTCCAATCGCCGAAACGGCTTCTGGATTCGCCGGCGTCAAGCCGCCTCGTCCGTGGAATCGGGAGCCAGCCGCACGCTGCCGGACTGAGTCTTTTCATCGGGGAAGACCCACTTCCGGAGCGCCCAGAAGCGGAAGACCATGGCGATCAGCGTGCCGATGATCTGCGCGCTCATGAAGTCGGCGATCTCCTGGGTCACCAGGCTCACATCCGGGGTCTCCAGGTGAAATACGTACCGGGAGATCCATAGCGGCGCGGAGCTGAGCACGAGACCGACGCCACTGACCAGGAAGAACAGCGCCGCCTCGTGACGGCGCTCGCGGCCGCCCCTGGTCCGGAACGACCATTCGCGGTTCAACACGTAGGACACGATCGTTGCCACGAGCACCGCGATGATCTTCGCGGTCACCGGCTTCGGTTCCAAAATGGTCAGCTTCAACCCGTAGAACACCGTGTTGTCCACTAAGAACGTTGTTCCACCCACCACCGCGAACTTCAGCAGTTCACGGTGCTTCAACGCAAGTGCGTGCAGTGGTTCCGGCAATCTCGCGAGTACTGCTTTTGATATTCGGAGCACCCTCGATCTTCTCACCGGTCCACGACCTCGTCGGCGCCGGCCACCGCGGCGGCCGCGTGCAGGGCGGGCTCGCGATCCGCTGCGCCGAGGTCTGCCTGGCGTGGCTGCCCCGGCTCGTCGTCGTCGGGCACTGCTGCGGCGCGGCCGGGGTCGGTCAGCGGGCTGCCCGGCGAAGGGAGCCCGGTCCGGGCGCAGGGGCTGACCGGCGTCCTGACGTTCCTGCGCCGGCTGCGCGACCACGGAGGCCCCGCCCCGCTCCCGGAGTGACGGTCACGGGCGGAGCTCGGCGGCGTGGGCGCGGGCGAAGTCGGCGAACGAGCGGGCCGGGCGGCCCATGACCTTCTCGAAGTCCGGCGTCGTGTAGTCACCCCACCCCGCCGAGTACGCCGTCAGGTACTCCTTGGTGACCGCCGCGATCCACGGGGACAGCCCGGCGTCCACCATCGACCGTCGAACGTCGTCCGGCGCCATCGGCTGATAGGCGATCGGAGTGCCGTACACCTCGCCCAGCACGGCGGCCACGTCCCGCAGTGAGACGCCGGCCGGGCCCGTGAGAGTGTAGGTGCTGCCCTTGTGCTGTGCGGGAGCGCGCAGGACCGCGGCGGCGAAGTCGCCGATGTCGCGTACGTCGATCATGCCGAGCCGCCCCTCGCCGAGCCCGCCGTACAAGGTGTCGCCGTTGACCGAGCCGAAAAGGTTCTGCATGAAGAAGGCCGGGCGGATGACGGTCCAGTCGAGGCCCGAGGCCGCGAGCTCGACGTCCGACAGGGCGTGCAGGCGGCCGTTGCGGGTCGGCGCGTCGTGGGCCGCGCCGATGGCCGACATGCGTACGACGTGGCTCACCCCGGCCTGCCGGGCGGCCCAGACGGCGTTCATGCTCGCGTGGGGCGCCTGCGGGCCCATGGCGGTCAGCAGCCACAACGTGTCCACACCCTGGAAGGCCTGGTCAAGCGTGGCGGGGTCGTCCAGATCGCCGACCGTGACCTCCACCCCCGACGGCGCCTTGGCCGCGTCACGCACGAGGACCCGCACGTCAGCGGTCCCGGACAGGGAGCGGAGGACAGCGCTGGAAACGGTGCCGTTGGCACCCGTGATCAAGATGCTCATGCCGTCGACGATATAGTAAGATTCAGTGACAATCAAAATTGATGACTAAATGGAGGGCGTGACCGTGCGCAGGAGCCGGCGCAAGCAGGAAGAGCCCGATCTCGGCATCCTGTCCAGCAGGACTCTTTTCAGCCTGCAGCGGCAGCTGTTCGAGACGCTGGCCCAGCAGGGCCATCCCGGGCTCAGGCCCCGGCACGGGGCGGTGCTGGCGTACCTGGACGAGGAGGGCAGCAGGGCCACGGACCTGGCCGCGCAGTCGGGCCAGCACAAGCAGGTGATCGGCACGCTGGTGGACGAGCTGGTCGAGCTGGGCTACGTGGAGCGCCAGCCGGACCCGGCCGACCGGCGGGCCAAGCTGATCGTGCCCACCGAGAAGGGCCGCGATCACATGGTCAAGTCGGACGCCATCCTCGCCGCCATGGAGGCGGAGCATGCCGAGGCCGTGGGCGAGGAGGCGTATACGGAGTTCAAGAGGGTGTTCAAGCTGGTCGCCGAGCGCCAGACCGGCGGCTCAGCCCTGGCGGAGTGACATGACGAGGTAGCGGAAGGCGGGCTCGGCGTCGCCGGGCACGTCCTGGATCAGGGCGGGCCTGGTCGGCGACTCCATTTTGATGCGGGCCAGCTCGCTCTCGATCCCGGTCAGCCCGTCGAGCAGGAACTGCGACTGGAAGGCGATCTGGATGTCGTCGCCGCGCAGTTCGCAGTCGACCACCTCGGCGCCGCGCCCGATGTCGCCGCCGCCCGCCTGGATGAGCACCTGCCCCTGGCTGAACGACAGCCGGATCGCGGTGTTGCGCTCGGCCACCAGGGCGACCCGCTTGATGGCGTTGACGAACGGCGCCACCGCCACGTCGGCCCTGATCGACCAGTCGGAGGTCAGCCGGGCGCGATAGTCGATGAACTGCTCGTCGAGCAGCCGCACGGTCGTGCTCCGCCCGACGCTCTCGAACCCCGCCACCCCGTCGCCCATCGCGATCGACACCTCGCCGCCGCGCAGCGACTTGGCCACCTCGACCAGCACCTTCGCCGGGACCATGGCCGAGACCGCGAGGTCGGGGCCGGCCGGGCGCCAGGCGAAGTCGCGGGCGGCGATGCGGTAGCGGTCGGTGGCCGCCATGGCCACGGACTCGCCCTCGATGTCGACCCTGATGCCGGTGAGCATGGGCAGGGTGTCGTCGCGGCTGGCGGCGGGCGCGACCTGGCCGACCGCCGAGGCGAACACGCCGCCGCCGACGGCGCCGATGCTCGGCGGCATCGTGGGCATGGTCGGGAAGTCCTCGACCGGCATCGTGATCAGCCCGAACTCCGCGCTCCCGCAGGTCAGCACCGCCTCGGCGCCCTCGGTGACGATCTCCACGTCGTCGGCGGGCAGGCTCCTGCTGATCTCGGCCAGCAGCCGACCGGGAATCAGCACGCTGCCCGTCTCGGCCACGTCGGCGTCGACCGAGGCCCTGGCCGAGACGTCGTAGTCGAACGCGGACAGGACCAGCTCGTCGCTCGCCTCCAGCAGCAGCCCGGACAGGACGGGCATCACGGGGCGGGAGGGCAGGACTCGGGCAGCCCACGCCACCGCATCTGCCAGAACATCGCGGTTAACCCGGATTTTCACCTGCTACCACCCCTTCGTCGCCATGCCCTTATGAAAATAGCCGGTGCGACCGACAAGTCGGGGCAGTCTCCGGATGGCCAACCCCAGGTGGAGGGTTCCTAGCGGCTGTTGAGGTAGGCGAGTACGGCCAGCACGCGGCGGTTGTCGTCGTCCGACGGCGCGAGCCCCAGCTTGGCGAAAATGGAGGCCGTGTGCTTGGCCACGGCGCTCTCGCTCAGATAGAGCCGCTGGCAGATGGCCGTGTTGGAGCGCCCTTCCGCCATGGCCTCCAGCACTTCCCGCTCGCGCGGCGTGAGCGCGGCCAGCGGCTCGTGCCTGGCGTTGCTGGCCAGCAGCTTGGCGATGACCTCGGGGTCCATGGCCGTGCCGCCCTCGGCGACCCTGCGTACGGCGTCGATGAACTGCTCGGCGTTGAAGACCCGGTCCTTGAGCAGATAGCCGATCGCGCCCGAGCCGTCGGCCAGCAGCTCGCGCGCGTAGAGCTGCTCGACGTGCTGGGACAGCACGAGGACGGGCAGCCCGGGCACCTGCTTCCTGGCCGCGAGCGCCGCCTGCAGCCCTTCGTCCGTGAACGTGGGCGGCAGCCGCACGTCCACGATCGAGACGTCGGGCCGCAGCTCCAGCAGGCCTCGCAGCAGCTCGGGCCCGCTCTCCACGGCCGCCACGACCGAGAAGCCGTGGGCCTGGAGCAGGTGCACCAGCCCGTCTCTGAGCAGGTAGAGGTCCTCGGCGACGAGTACGCGGTTCTTCATCAGCACCAGGGTTTGATCGGCGTGGCACGCGCGACCCAGAGGTCGCGGTTGTGGTTGGAGGGTATCCAGATGGCCAGGATGTGCATGCACAGGCCCAGGGTGATCATGCCGAGGATGACAGGCCACTGCCAGGGCCCGGGCAGGTACAGGGCGAGGAACCAGCTCTTCTCCTCGAACCCGATCGTCTTCATGACGCCGGCCACGATGCCCTGAGGGAAGGTCGGGCACCAGGCCGTGGCCCAGAGGAACACGACGATGGCCGCCTTCCAGCGCGGCAGCCGGGGCAGGCTGCCCGCCCAGTGCTCGGGCAGCACCCGGGGCAGCTCCATCGCCACGGTGGTGGGGCCGCCCGGCGGGCTGTTCAGGGCGAGCAGCCCGTCGAATGCGGCCAGCCGCCGCTCGATCCCGGACAGGCCGCTGCCCTTGGCCGGGTCGGCGCCGCCCAGGCCGTCGTCGGTGACCGTGACCCGCAGGTTGGGGCCGTCGGTGCTGAGGTCCACCGTCACCGCCTGAGCGTCGCCGTGCCGGGCGGCGTTGGAGAGCAGCTCGCTGACCGCGAAGTACACCGCCGCCTCCACCGGCGCCTCCGGCCGGTGCGGCAGGTCCACGTCCACCGTGACCTGCAACGGGCTGTCCATGGCCAGCGCGCGTACGGCGTCGGCCAGCCCGCGCTCGGCCAGCACCGGAGGGTGGATGCCGCGGATGACCCGGCGCAGCTCGGTCAGCGTCTCGGAAGAGGTGTCCCGGGCCTTCGACAGCAGCGCCTTGGCCGCCGCGGGATCGTCGTCGACGAGCTGTTCGACCGCGCCCAGCGTCATGCCGATCGCCACCAGCCGGGCCTGCGTGCCGTCGTGCAGGTCCCGCTCGATCCGGCGCATCTCGGCCGCCTGCGAGTCGGCGGCCAGGTTACGCGTCCGCTTGAGGTGGCTCACCTGGCTCGCCAGGCGGCTGGCGACGGTCGCGCGGAGCATCAGGTCGCTCCAGAGGGCGTAGATCCGCAGGCCACGCTCGGGGAGCGTGACGAACACCGGCAGCAGCGCCGCCTTCACCACCGGTTCGAGCACCAGCCAGATCATGTCGCGCCAGGTCGCCGGGTCGGAGGTCAGCCACTTCCACCGGTTGTTCCACGCGGGGATCCGGGGCGTCTTGTAGAGGGTCCGGTCGGAGCGGTAGAGGCCGTCCGACTGCGGCTCCGGCGGCGGGGGTTTGGGCAGGTACGGGGACTCGATGTGGACGTCGGTCCAGCTCCGCATCAGCCGCCGGTTGAGCTCGGCCAGCCTCCTGACCAGCCGGACCTGCGGCGAATACAGGAACACCATGCCCACCCCGAACGACAGCAGCAGCATGGTGAGGCTGAGCACGATCGCCGGCACCTCGACGAGGAGGAGCGCGAGCAGCGCCGCGGCCTGACCGAACCTTCGGAGCAGCATGCCCCCAGTCTGGTCCAACGGGGGCGACCGGACCATTGCACCTAGGTACACCCTTGCCCGACATCCAGCCGGATTCCCCGGCGAAGGCCGTGTTCCTAGCGTCGACTGCATGAAGGTCATCGAAGTCAGGAACCTGCGCAAGCAGTACCCGAACCACCTGGCGGTCGACGACGTGTCGTTCGAGGTGGCGGAGGGTGAGATCTTCGGCATCCTCGGCCCGAACGGCGCGGGTAAGACCACCACCGTCGAGTGCGTGGCCGGCCTGCGCGTGCCCGACGGTGGCACCGTACGGGTGGCCGGGCTGGACCCGCAGCTCAACAGGGGCGAGTTGCGACACGTGCTGGGCATGCAGCTGCAGAGCGCGGCGCTGCCCGAGAAGATCAAGGTGTGGGAGGCCATGGACCTGTACGCCTCCTTCTACCCCGACCCCGCCGACTGGTCCGAGCTGCTCGAACGGGTCGGCCTCGGCGGCAAGCGCGACACGGCGTTCAAGAAGCTCTCCGGCGGGCAGCGCCAGCGGCTCTCGGTCGCGCTGGCGCTGGTCGGCAGGCCGCGCGTGGCCGTGCTGGACGAGCTGACCACCGGGCTCGACCCGCAGGCCCGTAGAGACACCTGGGAGCTGGTCGAGCAGGTACGCGACTCCGGCGTGACGATCGTGCTCGTCACCCACTTCATGGAGGAGGCCGAGCGGCTCTGCGACCGGCTCGCGCTCATCGACGCGGGCAAGGTGGCGGCCACGGACACGCCTGCCGGGCTCATCGCGCAGGTGGGCGGGGAGCAGCGGCTGAGGTTCCGGCCGTCGGCTCCTGTCGACGACGCGTTGCTCCTGGCCCTGCCGGAGGTACGCGAGGTCACGAGGAGCGGCGAGCAGGTCGTGGTGAGCGGCACGGGCAACCTCGCGCCGGCCGTCACGCTCGCCCTGGCCCAGTACGGGGTCGTTCCAGGAGACCTGCGGATCGAGCAGACCACGCTCGACGACGCGTTCCTCGCACTCACCGGAAGGAAGCTGTCATGAAGCTGCTCCTCGTGGAGACCAAGCTGCACCTGCGCGAATGGCCGTTCCTGCTCTTCACGATCGGGCTGCCGGTCGCGCTCCTGCTCGTGCTGGGCCTCAGCATCCCGGACATGACCAAGCCCGGGGCCTCGGGGGAGCGGGCCGTGGACACGCAGATGCCGAGCCTGATGACGCTGCTCTCGCTGCTGACCCTGGCCTGCAGCGTGGTGCCCGCGGTGATGACCGGCTACCGCGAGCAAGGGGTGCTCAGGCGGATGTCCACCACGCCCGTGCACCCGGCACGGCTGCTGGGGGTGCAGCTCCTGATCAATCTGGTGGTCGGAGCGGTCACCACGGCCCTGCTGATCGTGACGGGCTCGCTCGTGTTCGGGTCGGCGGCGCCGCGGCAGTGGGTGGGATTCATCCTGGTCTTCCTGCTCGGCAGCGCCGCGTTGCAGGCCATCGGGCTGGTGATCGCCGCGCTGGCGCCCAACGCGAAGGTCGCGCCGGGGATCGGGTCCGCGGTGATGTTCCCGCTGATGTTCCTGG
This sequence comes from Nonomuraea sp. NPDC049625, assembly GCF_040675285.1. Lineage (NCBI taxonomy): Bacteria > Bacillati > Actinomycetota > Actinomycetes > Streptosporangiales > Streptosporangiaceae > Nonomuraea > Nonomuraea sp. NPDC049625. Next base: position 189,236 of record NZ_JBFAOQ010000016.1, read on the forward strand.
GGGGCATGTGGGTGCCGCGCGACCTCATGCCGGACGCGCTGCGGACGGTCAGCGACTACTCCGTCGCGGGGCCGTTCGCCCAGGCGCTCAAGGACACCTGGGCGGGCCACGCGCCGCAGACCGCGCACCTCGTGGTGGTGGGCGCCGGGCTGCTGATCTTCAGTGGGCTGGCCGTGCGGCTGTTCAGGTGGGAGTGAGGCTAGCGCCCGGCCCAGACCGGGCGCGCGCCGGTGACGTTGGTCATCAGGGAGTAGAGCGAGGACGAGGCCGTGATGAACATCCGGTTGCGCTTGAGCCCGCCGAACACCAGGTTGGCCGTGGGCTCCGGGAGCTTCAGCCGGCCGATCAGCGTGCCGTCCGGGTCGTAGCAGAGCAGCGCCCTGCCTGCCGCGGCCCAGACGCGGCCCGTGTCGTCGAGCCGCAGGCCGTCGAAGATGTCCTGCTCCGTCCCCTCGGCGAAGACCTTGCCGCCCGCGAGCGTGCCGTCCTCGCGCACCTCGAACACGCGCAGGTGCTTCATCCGCGTGTCGGCGACGTAGAGCCGGCTCTCGTCGAGCGAGAACGCCAGGCCGTTGGGGCGGGCGAAGTCGTCGGCCACGACGCGGACCTCGCCCGTCACCGGGTCGGCGCGGTAGACGTGACAGCCGTCGATCTCCTGCGCGGCGGCGTAGCCCTCGTAGTTGCTGAGGATCCCGTACGGCGGGTCGGTGAACCAGATCGACCCGTCGGAGCGGACCACGACGTCGTTGGGGCTGTTGAGCCGCTTGCCCTCCCAGCGGTCGGCGATGACCGTGATCGAGCCGTCGTGCTCGGTGCGGGTGACGCGGCGGTTGCCGTGTTCACAGGAGATCAGACGGCCCTCGCGGTCGAGGGTGTTGCCGTTGGTGTAGCCGGACGGCTGGCGGAACAGGCCGACCGCGCCCGTCATCTCGTCCCAGCGCAGCATCCGCTCGTTGGGGATGTCGCTCCAGACCAGGAACCGGCCGGCCGGGAAGTAAACAGGGCCCTCCGCCCAGCGGGTGCCGGTGTGGAGGCGTTCGACATAGTCGTCTCCGCCTACCGCGGCGAACCGCTCGTCGAGCACCTCGAACTCAGTGGGGATCGTGTCCGTCATGCCGTCCACAATATGCTGTTCGACATCTCAGGCATATCACTGGATAGCATTCGGCTGTGGATGATATCGACAGAATGCTGATCGGCCTGCTGCAGGAGGACGCGACGCGGTCGTACGCGGTGCTGGGCAAGGCGGTGGGGCTGTCCAGCGGGGCCGCGCATGAACGGGTGCGCAAGTTGCGCGAGCGCGGGGTGATCAGGCGGACGACGATCGAGGTGGACCAGGCGGCGCTCGGGCGTGCGGTGACGGCGTACGTGCTGGTGGACGGGAGCACCTGGATGGGCGACAGCGCAGACCGGCTGGCGGCGATCCCGGAGATCGAGGAGGCGCACGTCATCGCGGGTCCCGCGTCGGTGCTGCTCAAGGTCCGTACGGCCGGGACGGTGGAGCTGCAGGACGTGCTGCGCCGGGTGTTCGGGGTGGACGGGGTCACCGGGACGCAGACCATCGTGGTCCTCGAGACCCTGTTCGAGCGAACCCTCAAGTAATCTCCAGGTATGACGAAGGTCGCCTGGAACACCAAGGAGCTCACCGTCGGCGAGCTCGCCGAACGCAGCGGGGTCGCCGTGTCCGCCCTGCACTTCTACGAGACCAAGGGCCTGATCAAGAGCCGCCGTACGGCGGGCAACCAGCGCCGGTACACCCGCGACAGCCTGCGCAGGGTCGCGTTCATCAGGCTGGCCCAGCGCATCGGCATCCCCCTGAAGACCATCAAGGACGCCCTCGCCGAACTGCCGGACGAGCGCACGCCCAACCGGGACGACTGGGCCCGGCTGTCGGCCGCCTGGCGCGGGGAGCTGGACGACCGGATCGAGCAGCTTCAGCGGCTGCGGGACGATCTCACGGACTGCATCGGGTGCGGCTGCCTGTCGCTCGACCGGTGCCCGGTGGCCAACCCCCACGACCGGCTCGGCGACGAGGGCCCGGGCGCGCGCCGCATCGACACCCGCCTCTGCCCCCCACCCCAGTCCTGCGCCCCCTCACCCGGCTGCGCCCCCTTCACGGAAACGCCCCTCCCCACGGCCTCCTGACGCCCCACCCCAAGGCTGCCCCTCGCCGTCGTCACGGTCGGGCCCGGCCCTCACCCGAGGGACCTCTCGCGGTCGGGCTCGGCCCCTGGAGGGACCCCAGGGCCGTCCTCCTCACGCAAAAGGACCCCAGCCGAAGCGCGGCGCTTCGGCTGAGGTCCTGAGCCGCTTTCAGCGGGCGGGCTTGGCCGGCGGGACGATGAGCGTCGGCCGGTGCGCGTGATGGAGCACGTGGTTGGACACACTCCCCAGCAGCACCGATCGCACCCCCGCCAACCCCCGCGACCCCGTGACGATCACCGAGGCATCCACCTCATCCGCCACATCGACGATCGTCTTCCAGATCGACTCGTTGTCAGCCACCGCCCGATAGGTGACGTCCGAGAGCCCGGCGGCGATGGCCAGCTCGGCCCCCTCCCGGGCATGCTGCTCCGCCTGCGCGTGCGACTCGTCCTCGGTGCTCTGGTCGAGGGCGCCCGCGGCCAGCGGATACTTCTTGAGCTGCACGAGCAGCGGCTCCCACACCGTGACGACGACGGTGGGCTCGGCGGCGAGATGCTTGGCCGCGAACTCGATCGCGGTCCGTGAGTCGGCCGAGCCGTCGTAGGCGACAAGGATGGTCATGGCGTTCTTCCTTTCGCTTCACTCTTCCGCTAAAGCACTGAAGCGATCAGGCGCCATTCCAGAGCCGGCTGTCTCCTTCGTCACACCCCGGGGGAGGGGTCAGGACTCGGTGAGGGCGATGAGGATGTGTTCCATGCAGGCGTGACCCGCCCGCTCGGCCGCCGCCGCGTCTCCCGCCGCGATGGCGCGGGCGATGGCGTCGTGCGGGATGTAGCTCTTGTCGAGCGAGGTCCCCGCGGCCGTGATGCTGGCGCGCAGAGCCGCCGAGAAGTCCTCGTACAGGTCGATCAGCACCAGGTTGTGCGTCGCGTGCGCCACGGCCATGTGGAAGGCCAGGTCGGCCTCGACGAAGTAGTCGGGGTCGTCCAGCTCCCAGGCCCGGTCCCGCTCGGCCAGGGCCGCCTCGATGCGCTTGATGTCGTCGTCCGTGCGCCGGGTTGCGGCCAGGCGCGCGGACTCGACCTCCAGCGCACGACGTACCTCGAGGATCTCGAGCTGCTCGGCTTGCTTGAGCCGCCGCAGCATCGCGCCGGACAGCTCGCTGGTCGCGCGGACGTAAGTGCCGTCCCCCTGACGGCACTCGAGCAGCCCGGCGTGCGTGAGCGCGCGTACGGCCTCCCGAACGGTGTTGCGACCCACCCCGAGCTGCTCGGCGAGCACGGTCTCGGTCGGAATCTTGCCGTTCATCGGCCACGACCCTGAGGTGATCTGCTCCTTGAGCTGATCGATCACCTGGTCGACGAGCGAAGCCCGCTGCGCCGTACGCAGACTCACAGTCCGCCTCCTCCGGGGAAACCAATCATCCTATGAGTCAATGACTGGTAGACCCTAATTATTCCAGACTCAAAACGCCAAATCTGGAGCTCCCGGAGGATCAGCGCGAAACTGTGGCGTCGACGGTCACCCCCGCCATGGCCGAACGGACTCCAGCGGCTTCGAGGGCCTTACGATATGCGGCGGTCTGTTGTGTTCTGGACCCGGCCCTGCCGTAGAGGTCGCCCAGCTCACGCCAGCAACGCGCGGCCTGCCGATCGGAGCCGAACACCGGCCGGTCGAGCGTGTCGAGCGCCCGGTGGGCGTCGCGCAGGTGCGCGGAGGCGTCGCCTCCCTCGTCGAACGCGACGGTGGCCAGCACGAGGTGGGCCTCGGCGGGCGTGGTGCCGGCGCGGTCGTGCGACAGGCTCAGAGCCGTGTTCGCCAGCTCGCTCGCCCGCGCCGAGGCGCCGGTCCGCAGCACGACCCGCGCGTGCACGATGAGGCTCTCGCCGTGCTCGCGCGCCGTGCCGGGGAACGTGGCGAACGCCTCGGCGGCGGCCGAGATGAGGCGCTCGGCCTCGTCGGCCGGCACCGTGGTCAGCCTGGACCAGTGCATGGCGGTCCTGGCCAGCTGCAGCGACAGCCGGGCCTGGCGGCCGACCATGATGGCGTCGTCGGCGAGGCGCACGGCCAGCGCCGAGTCCTCGCCGGCAGCGGCGGCGGCGCTCGCGTGCCACAGCGCCTGGATCTCTCCGGAACGGTCCACAACTTGAGGAACGCCGGTCAGAGCCAGCACCCGCTGGACGTATCCCAGCTCGCGGGACTCGCTCTCGCGCTCGCTGCGCGCCTCGACCAGAGCGGCTGCCAGGTCGACGGCGATCTCGCCCTGCGTGATGGACAGCCGCTCGGCCTGCTGGAGGGCGGCGGTGGCCAGGTCGCGGGCCCGCAGGCGGTCGCCCGCCCGCTGGTAGCAGCGGCTCAGTGCGATCGTGAGGGGGAGGTCGGCCAGCCGCTCGGGGTGAGCCGCGGCCTCCCTGCGCAGGCGCTCGAACGCCTCCACCGCCTGGCCGAGGCGACCCTGGGCCTCGAGCGCGCGCGCCCTGCCGAACCGGGCGTGCGCGGTCAGCATGGCGTTTTCCTCGTCGGCCGCCTTCACGATCTCCGTGAAGCGGTCGGCGGCGACGGACGGGTCGCCATGCTGCAGCTCGAGCTCGGCGTGACGCAGGCCGAGCTCCGTGTCGATGCGCTGCCGAGGTTCGATCCCGTGAAGGAGGAACTCGGTCGTGCACCCCAGCCGCTCGGCCAGCAGCCGGGCCACGACAGGAGTCGGCGTGCGCTTGCCCGACTCAATGAGCGAGACATAACTGTCAGACAGGTCGGGTCCGGCCAGTTGGGCCTGGGACATCCGCCTGTTCAGCCGCAGTCCGCGGACGCGGTCACCGATGGTTCCCTGACTCGGCATCTCATCTCTCAAGGCGGGGAAGGGTCAACAACACGCAATGATTGCATGAAGTAGCCGAATCGGGTATCCCCGAGTGAAGAATTCCCCGCGAGGAGATTAATCGTCGCTCTCGTCCTTGCTGGGAAAAAGCATCCCGCAGACCTCGAGGTACAGCGTCTCGGGGTACGGAATGTACTCCACGGTCGAGAGTGCCTGGTCCTGACCTGCTGACTCGAGGATGAACTCACCGTAACCGAGCATGCGCCCAAGCAGACTTCTTTGGAAGCTCATGTCGGTGACCTTGCCCAAAGGCATCATCGCGACCTTACGGGTGATCAAGCCCGTTGTCAGCAGCATGCGCTTCGAAGTCACCACAAAGTAATCGACCGACCACTCCGCGACTTTCCACACGAAACGCACCAGAAGCAGGAGCCACAACCACCACACGACGACGAGCGCCGTGCCACCCTGATCGCTGCCTCCGAAGAACTTGCTGAGCAAGCCCGCGACGATCAGGCCGGCGAGCACCTCGGCAACCGGGCGTAGCAAGATCGCAGGGTGCCGCCGGACCATGATGAACTGTTGTTCTTGGGGGAGAAGGTATCGGTTGACCGACGACGGGGCGGAGTCCCCGTGGGTCACAAGTCTCATGACAGGCTGTTCACAAATTGAGCCAGCGAGTCGGCCGCGTTGAACACCGTGTCGAACGCTCCTCTCACCGCGTCCGCGGCGTCAGATGGTCGCGCGAACAGGTAGTACGCGACAAATGCGATACCACCGTATGTGAGGACTTTTTTGACCTGCACCGTCGCCTCCGTGCCCTTACCCACTCCACCCGCCCTATACATTACCCACCCGGATGCCCGGGTAAAGATGCCTTCGCGGGATAGTTTTGATCTTGTCAGCCGCGTTCGCTGGCCACCAGGGCCAGGACGTGAAGGTGCTTGCGTGCGATGCGCTCTACAAGGCTTGGATGGGCGTAACCGGTGACCTCCAGCGCGCCGTAGTGCGCAGCTTCAACGCAGCGCGTTACGGTGGTCGCGGAGTGGATGCCGGCGAACTCGTCGCACAGCACAGTTTCCACCTCCGCGTACGGAGCCGGCTCCGCCTCGCTGTGATCGCTCATCGTGCTCCCCCACGCGCATGCGGAAGTTGCCTTCCTGCCTCTTCGTACCCACGAAACAACAGTATGTAACGAAGAGATGACTGCGTGTGACGGGAAAGGTGCTTTTCAGCCGTCGTGGCGTCAGACCACGCCGTAGAGGCGGTCGCCCGCGTCGCCGAGGCCGGGCACGATGTAGCCGTTCTCGTTGAGCCGCTCGTCGAGCGCGGCGGTCACCACGCGGATGGGCTTGCCCGAGTTGGCGAACACCTTGTCCATGTACGCCAGGCCCTCGGGGGCGGCCAGCAGGCAGATGGCCGTGACGTCGACCGCGCCCCTGTCGAACAGGAACTGCACGGCCGCCGCCAGCGTGCCGCCGGTGGCCAGCATCGGGTCGACGACGTAGCACTGGCGCCCGGACAGGTCGTCGGGCAGCCGCGTGGCGTACGTCTCGGCCTGGAGGGTGGACTCGTTCCTGATCATGCCGAGGAACCCGACCTCGGCCGTGGGCAGCAGCCGGGTCATGCCGTCGAGCATGCCGAGCCCGGCGCGCAGGATGGGCACCACCAGGGGGTACGGCTTGGCCAGTCGCACGCCGTGGGCGGGGGCCACGGGCGTCTCGACCGTGACGTCGTTGATCCGCACGTCGCGGGTGGCCTCGTACGCGAGCAGCGTCACCAGCTCATCCGCGAGCCTGCGGAAGGTCGGCGAGTCGGTGCGGACATCGCGCAGCGTGGTGAGCTTGTGGGCCACGAGCGGATGGTCGACGACGAGGGTTTCCATAAACGGCAAGGCTATCCGCTGGGGAACGTGCATGGGGACCCCCGCCACCTGCGGTGGCCCCCTGACCGCGCCCACCCCCGGCGGCCCCTCAGGCCATGGGTTTTGATCACAATTTAGTCCGAGAGGCACACGCCTCGTGCGCGGGTCTGAAACGATTGGGTGCTGGTAATACCTGTCGTGTCAGAAGTCGGGTGGGGATGGCGATGGCAGACGAAGATGACGCTCTGGACTTCGCCATCGTGGTCTATCGCGAGGACGGGTGCTGGGATGCCGAGCTCCTGCCGGTCGTGCTCACGTCCGACCTGCAGGGGTTGATCCATGCCCTGCGCCAGCAGCCGAGCGAGAGCGGGACGATCGGCCTGGTCGCCGTGGGTGACGAGTTCTTCGTGGCGCTGCGGGTCCTGGGCGAGCGGGTGGACGTGTTCCTGTCCGACATCGCGGCCTCCTGGGACTTCCCGCTGGCCCGCCAGGTTCTCGAGTACCTCGACGTGCCGGTGCCGGACGAGGAGGAGCTCGACGAGATCCTCCAGGACGAGGAGACCGTGCTCCCCGCCGGAGATCTGTCGATCTTCGCCGATCTCGGGTTGGACGAGATGGAGCTGGGCATCCTCTCCGGCGACATCGACTTGCTGCCCGAAGATGTGCTGTCCAGCATCGCCGCGCGGCTCGGCTTCTCCGAGCCGTTCGAGCGTGCCATCGAATCGGTCTTCGGCTGACCCCCTGGAGCTCGGACATGGCGTCCAACACCTTCTCTGCGGCTTTCGTCAGGACCTCGGACGGCTGGAGCGGCGCCGAGGTCGATCTGAGCGCGGCCGAGATCGTCGACGACCTCGGTGACGCGGTCACGGAGACGCTGAGCCTCTCCGGCGACGAGCTGGCCCTGCTCTGCGTCGAGGTCGAGGACGAGTGGTTCGCGATCGCCCGCTACCGGGGCGAGGAGGAGCCGCGCGTGTTCCTGTCGGACGCGCACGCGATCCTGTCCGACCCGCTCGGCGAGCTGTTCGCCGAGTTCGCCGGCGTGGCGCCCGACAAGGAGGCCAACGGCCTCGGCGTGCGCCCGGCCGGTGACTACGAGCTGCTGAGCGACCTCGGGGTCAGCTCCGAGGAGCTGCTGGAGCTGAGCATGGAGGAGGGCATGCTGCCGGCCGACATCCTGTCGGTGATCGCCGAGCGGCTGGCCTTCGCCGACGAGCTCGACCGGCTGCGGTGACCCGGCTCTCGCTGTGACGTACGAGGAGGCCATGCGCCTGGCGCTGGCGGAGGCGGACGCAGCGGGGTCCAGGGGAGAGATCCCCGTGGGCGCGGTGGTGCTCGACGCGCTCGGCGAGGTCCTGTCCGCGGCGGGCAACGACCGCGAGTCCTCCGCCGACCCGACGGCCCACGCCGAGGTTCTCGCGCTCCGGCAGGCGGCCGTGCGGCGCGGGCAGTGGCGGCTGGCCGGCTGCACGCTCGTGGTGACCCTGGAGCCCTGCACGATGTGCGCGGGCGCCGCTGTACTGGCGCGAGTCGACCGGATCGTGTACGGCGCGGTGGACGAGAAGGGCGGGGCCGTGGGCTCGCTCTGGGACGTCGTACGCGACCGCCGGCTCAACCATCGGCCCGAGGTCGTCATGGGAGTGTTGGCGGACGAGTGCTCGTCGGTACTAAAGCGGTTCTTCGCTACTCGCCGGATCCGGTAAGCTCATGCGCGGTGGTGTCGCCTAGTGGCCGAGGGCGCACGCCTCGAAAGCGTGTGATGGGGCAACTCATCCGTGGGTTCAAATCCCACCACCACCGCCACGAGAAGGGCCTCCAACCTACGGGTCGGGGGCCCTTCGTCTGTCAAGATCACGCGGACGGATTCCCGGTGGCGGTGGTCGCTCACCTTCCGACCTGGAAGGAACGCCAGAGAATGGCATCGATCGAACCGCGCAAGGGCCTGAAGGGGCGCGCGAGCTACCGCGTCGCCTGGTAAATCGACGGCAAGCGGCCGGCTACCTCAAGCCCGCCCCGGCGGCCCGTCGGCCGCCGCCGACGTGCCCACCGTGGGCGAGGACGAAGACACCATCCTGCCCACCGGTGCCCGATGGGGCAGCATCCAGCGGTCGGCATGGCCGGATCACATCATGCACGCGTTGAACTGAATTGATGGGATGGATCCATCCTCTCGCTCGTTGCCGGTGATGTCCAGATAAGAGATCTACCGAGAGCATCGCAGCAAAGTGCCCCTTGGGGTAGACAGTGCCCCAGATTCGGCCTTAAATACATCCCATCTCTTCATGTTGGTGACACACGGATGCCGCCGATATGAAACATCCCCCGCTTCGGGATCAGTGCGAGGAAGTGCCGATGAGACTCACAACTGTCCTGTGCTCCACCGCCTCCGCCGTGTCCGCGCTGGTCTTGCTCAGCGCCTGCAGCAGCTCCGGCACCACGGCCACGTCGAGCTCCACGCCACTGGTCGGCGTGGACTACCCGCGCTCCGACACCGACTTCTGGAACTCGTACATCAAGTACACGCCCGAGTACGCCAAGGAGCTTGGCCTCGAGCTCAAGACCACCAACTCGCAGAATGACGTCGCCAAGCTGACCGCCAACGCGCAGACGTTCATCAGCCAGGGTGTGAAGGGCCTGGCGATGGCTCCGCAGGACACCGCCGCCATCGCCCCGACCCTCGCGCAGCTGGAGGCGAAGAAGATCTCGGTCGTCACCGTCGACACCCGCCCCGACAGCGGCAAGGTCTACATGGTCGTGCGCGCCGACAATCGTGCCTACGGCGAGAAGGCGTGCCAGTACCTGGGCACCAAGCTGGCCGGCAAGGGCAAGGTCGTCATGCTTCAAGGCGACCTTGCCTCCATCAACGGCCGTGACCGCACCGAGGCGTTCAACGACTGCATGAAGAAGAACTACCCGGGCATCACGGTGCTGGGAGAGGCCACCAACTGGGACGGCGCCGTCGCCGCGCAGAAGCTCCAGACAGACCTGACCGCCCACCCGGACATCAAGGGCGTCTACATGCAGTCCAGCTTCGCCCTGTCCGGCACGCTCCAGGTGCTCAACCAAAAGGGCCTGTTGGTCGGTCCCGAGGACCAGAAGCACGTGTTCGTCGTCTCGAACGACGGCATCCCCGAAGAGCTCAAGTCCATCGCCGAGGGCAAGATCGACGCCACCGTCTCCCAGCCGGCCGACCTCTACGCCAAGTACGCCCTGTACTACCTGAAGGCCGCAATGGACGGGAAGACGTTCAAGCCGGGCAAGACCGACCACGACAGCACCATCGTCCAGGTCCGTGACGGCCTGCTGGAGGACCAGCTCGCAGCCCCGCTCGTCACCGCCGACGGCGGCACCTACGGCGGTGTCCCCAGCCTCAAGAGCACCGACACGTCCCTGTGGGGCAACAACCTCGGCTGAGTCTCAGAGCTCGTCAGGAAACAGAACGGCTCACGAACACAAGGCGGTTGAGATGAGCGACGGGGAGCGAGCAGTCACCCCCGCGTCCGCCCCGGCGCACGACGGGAGAGCCCCGGCCGGCCCTCCCGTCGTCGAGGCGACGGGCATTGTCAAACGATTCGGTCCGACGGTGGCCCTGAACGGCGCCCGGATCACCATCATGCCCAACGAGACCCACGCGCTGGTCGGCCGCAACGGGGCCGGCAAGTCGACCCTGGTGTCCGTCCTCACCGGACTTCAGGCCCCGGACGAGGGAACGGTCACCTTCGGCGGCAGCCTGGCGCCCCGGCTCGCGGACCGCGACGCCTGGCGGCAGCGGGTGGCCTGTGTTTACCAGAAGTCGACGATCATCCCCACGCTGACCGTCGCCGAGAACCTCTTCCTGAACCGGCATGAGCACGGCCGGAGCGGGCTGATCAGCTGGCAGGGCGTGCGCAGGCGGGCGCGGGAACTGCTGTCGACCTGGTCGGTGGACGTGGATCCGCAAGCTCCGGCCGGCGATCTCAGCGTGGAACAGCGGCAGTTCGTCGAGATCGCCCGTGCGCTGTCCTTCGGAGCCCGGTTCATCATCCTCGACGAACCGACCGCGCAACTCGACGGCGCGGCGATCAACCGGCTCTTCGAGAGAATACGCGATCTGCAGCGCCAGGGCGTGACCTTCCTGTTCATCAGCCACCACCTCCAGGAGATCTACGAGATCTGCGACATGGTGACGGTGTTCCGAGACGCCCAGCACATCCTGACCGCGCCGGTCGCCGAACTTCCCCGCACCGAGCTCATCGCCGCCATGACCGGCGAGGCGGCGGCCGACAGGCGCGAGGAACGGGCGAGCGCCCTCGACGTCGGCGCGACGTCGGCGCTGAGCGTCCGGGGCCTCACCGGCCAGGCCTACGAGGACGTCACCTTCAAGGTGGGCGCGGGCGAGATCGTCGGCCTGGCCGGGGCCGCCGGCAGCGGTCGCATCGAGGTCGCCGAGACAGTCGTGGGGCTGCTGGCCGCCGACGGCGGCGAGGTCGAGATCGCAGGGCGGCGGCCACAGCCGGGCAGCGTGCCCGCCGCGCTCGCCGCCGGCGCCGGGTTCGTCCCGCAGGACCGGCACCACCAGGGTTTCGTACCCGACATGTCGATCGCGGACAACGCCACGCTGTCCGTGCCCAAACGGCTCAGCCGGGGAGGGTTCCTGAGCCGCGACCGCCGGGACCAGCTTGCCGAGGGCATGATCGAGAAACTGGCGATCAAGACCTCAGGCCCCGACCTGTCGGTCTCCGCGCTGTCCGGGGGTAACCAGCAGAAGGTCGTCATGGCCCGCGCCCTCGCCGACGACCCCCGGCTGCTGGTGCTGATCAACCCGACCGCAGGCGTGGACGTGCGCTCCAAGGAGTTCCTCCTCGGCAAGGTCGAGGAGACCGCGGAAGGCGGCACCGGAGTGCTCATCGCCTCCGACGAACTCGACGACCTGCGCATGTGCGACCGGGTCCTGGTGATGTTCCAGGGCCGAGTGACCTCAGAGATCGCCCGCGGCTGGCACGACCACGACCTAGTGGCCGCGATGGAAGGAGTGGACCTCAATGCCTGAAACCGCCCTCGCGGACACGCCCGCCCCCAAGCCCACGAAGCCCGAGGCCGGGCGGAAGGGGCTGTTCGGCGGGCGGATACCCGTGGCCCGGCTGCGTGACCTCGCTCTGGTTCCCGCGATCGTCGCGATCGCGATCGTCGGCCAGATCGTCAACCCGGTCTTCCTCCAGGGCGACAACCTGATCAATGTCCTGCAGACCATGTCCGAGATCGCCCTGCTGGTCCTCGCCCAGACGATGATCCTGATCGTCAAGAAGATGGACCTGTCTCTGGAGTCCACCATGGGCCTCGCGCCCGGCGTCGCCGCCCTGCTGGTGGTGCCGACCGGCGTCGGACCCGGCCTCGGGCTCCTCCCCGGCGCCTGGTCGATTCCCATCACGCTGGCCGTGGGTGCGCTCATCGGCGTGGTCAACGCCCTGCTGATCATCCGCTTCGGTCTCAACGGCTTCATCGTCACCCTCGGCATGCTGATCGTCCTGCGTGGTGTCCTCACCGGCATCTCGGGCGGCCAGACCTTCTTCCAACTGCCGGAGTCGATGCTCTACCTGGGCAGCGCCCAGTGGTTCGGGATACCCGCCTCTATCTGGATCTGCCTGGTGCTGTTCGCCGTCGCGATCGTCGTCCTGGGCTGGACCAGCTTCGGCCGCTCGCTGTACGCCATCGGCGGCAACGTCGACGCGGCGAAGGCGGCCGGTATCCGCACTGACCGGGTGCTGTGGATCGTCATCGTCACCGGCAGCCTGCTGGCCGCACTCGCCGGGCTGATGCTCTCCGGGCGTCTCGCCTCCGTCGCCTCCGCGCAGGGCAACGGTTACATCTTCACCGTGTTCGCCGCCGCCGTCATCGGCGGGATCAGCCTCAACGGCGGCAAGGGCACCATGTTCGGCGCCTTCAGCGGCATCCTGCTGCTCTTCATGATCCAGAATGTGCTCACCCTCGCGGGTGTCCCCGCCCAGTGGATCGGCGCCCTCAACGGCCTGATCATCCTGGTCGCGCTGACCATCTCCCGCATCACGGGCGGCAAGGTCCAGGAGTGAACCGGGCGGCCCCACGCCGCCGTACGCCGCCCCGTCTTTGTTCCGTCGCAGGAGGTCGTGTCGCCGCCTGCCGCCACAGGAGTTGCTGCCATGTCCTCCGCTGTGCCCGTATCCGCCCGCATCACCGCGCTCGACGTCATGGACGTCCGGTTCCCGACGTCCGAGCATCTGGACGGATCGGACGCGATGAACCCCGAACCCGACTACTCGGCCGCCTACGTCATCTTGCGCACCGACGCCGGTGACGGACTGGAGGGCCACGCCCTGGCCTTCACCACGGGCCGTGGCAACGATGTCCAGGCCGCCGCCATCGCGGCCCTGGCCCCGCATGTGGTCGGATTGTCCGTCGACGAGGTCTGCGCCGACCTCGGCAAGTTCTCCCGCTCTCTCGTCCACGACCCCCAACTGCGCTGGCTGGGCCCTGAGAAGGGCGCCATCCACATGGCCACCGGCGCCGTCGTCAACGCCGCCTGGGACCTCGCGGCCAAGCGGGCCGGCAAGCCCGTCTGGCGGTTCCTCGGCGAGATGTCGCCAGAGGAGCTGGTCGCCCAGATCGACTTCCGGTGGCTGAGCGATGCCCTCACTCCAGAGGAGGCGCTTCAGATCCTGCGCCGCGCCGAACCGGGCCGCCAGCAGCGCATCGCCCACCTGCTGGAGCGCGGCTACCCCGCCTACACCACCACCCCTGGCTGGCTCGGCTACTCCGACGAGAAGCTGGCCCGCCTCGCCCGCGAGGCCATCGCCGACGGCTTCACCCAGATCAAGCTGAAGGTCGGCGCGGACCTCGAGGACGATCTACGGCGTATGCGCACTGCTCGTCAGACGGTGGGCGAGGGCATTCGCATCGCGGTCGATGCCAACCAGAGATGGGACGTGCAGCCCGCCATCGACTGGATGCGCGCCCTGGCCCCCTATCAGCCGTACTGGATCGAGGAGCCCACCTCCCCGGACGACATCCTCGGGCATGCCGCCGTTCGCAAGGCGGTCAGCCCCATCAAGGTCGCCACCGGCGAGCACATCGCCAACCGGGTTGTCTTCAAGCAACTCCTCCAGGCGGGCGCGGTGGACATCGTGCAAATCGACTCGGCACGGGTCGGCGGCGTCAACGAGAACATCGCGATCCTGCTGCTCGCTGCCAAGTTCGGGGTGCCGGTCTGCCCACACGCGGGCGGTGTGGGCCTGTGTGAGATGGTGCAACACCTGTCGATGTTCGACTACGTCGCCGTCTCCGGCACGGTCGAGGACCGGGTCATCGAGTACGTCGACCATCTGCACGAGCACTTCGTCGACCCGGTCCGCGTCGCGGACGGCCACTACCTCGCCCCGGCCCTGCCCGGACTCAGCGCGCAGATGCACCCGGAGTCTCTCAAGGAGTACGCCTACCCCGACGGCCCGGTCTGGACCGCCCGTGCCTGACGCCCACCATCACGTGTGGAACCTCGACCACCGCCCCCAGCCCTGGCTGGACGAGGCGGGCCACGAGCTGATCCGCCGCACCTTCGGCCTCGACGACCTGCGATCGACCGCGACCCGGCTCCTCGCCGGCCGACAGCTGACGAGCACGGTGGTCGTCCAGTGCATCACGTCCGTGGTCGAGACCCCCGAGCGGCTGATGTTCGGCTCCGACCGGCCGTTATGCGTCCTGGCGGGGGGCTGGAACCGCTGGGCCGCCACCGTCGAGGTACTCCTGAGCGGCTGCTCCGCCATCGAGACCGACGCCGTGCTCGCCGACACTGCGACCACCTTCTACGGCCTGACATCCGCCGCCGACGGGAGGACCGCCCCATGCTCCTGACCGAACTGCTGCACCCTGGAATCCTCGAAGCCCTGGCCGGAGCCGGCCACGGCGCCCGCGTCCTGCTCGCCGACGGCCACTACCCCGCCAGCACCGCCACCGGCGAGCGTGCCAGGACGGTCCACCTCAACCTGACCCCCGGCCTGCTGGACGTCACCGTCGTGCTCGACGTCCTGCTGCGGGCCCTGCCCGTCGAGTCGGCCCAGGTGATGGTGCCCCCCGAGGGCGCACCGGAGCCGCCGGCCATCACCGAGTACCGCTCGAAGCTGGCGCCCGTCCCGGTCGAGAAACTCGGCCGCTTCGAGTTCTACGACGCCGCCCGCTCACCCGACCTGGCGCTGGCGATCGTCACCGCCGACATCCGTACCTACGCGAACCTGCTGCTGACCATCGGCGTTCGCACTGAAAGGAACGTGAGAACACGATGACACTCGCCGTCCGTTACACGGCTGCCCGAACCCTGGACACGGCGCCCGTCGAACCCGCCTCCCCCGGACCGGGTGAGGTCGAGCTGGCCCCCGCCTACGTCGGCATCTGCGGCACCGATCTACACATCTTCCACGGTGACATGGACGCCCGGGTCAGCACACCCGCGGTCCTGGGGCACGAGATGTCCGGCCGTGTCCTCCGTGTCGGGCCGGACGTCGAAGGCTGGCGGCCCGGCGACGCGGTCACCGTGATGCCGCTGCGCTGGGACGACAGCTGCCCCGCCTGCCGCGCAGGCAACCGGCACATCTGCCAGCACCTGGATTTCATCGGTATCGACTCCCCGGGCGCGATGCAGCAGCGCTGGATCGTGCCCGCCGCCACCCTCGTACGGCTGCCCGACTCGCTCCCCCTGGACCGCGCCGCGCTCGTCGAGCCCACTGCGGTGGCGGTACACGACGTCGGCCGGGCCCGAGTGCGGGACGGTGAGCGGGTGGTCGTCGTGGGCGGCGGACCCATCGGCATCCTGATCGCGCTGGTCGCGCGCGCCGCCGGTGCCGAAGTCCGCGTGGTGGAGCTGAGCGGCCACCGGCGGATCCTGGCGCAGAAGTTGGGGCTGACCGCCTGGAACCCGGCTGCCGAGGACGTGCCCGGACTGGTCCGGCAGTGGACCGGCGACGCAGGCGCGGATGTCGCATTCGAGGTCTCCGGCGCGGCAGGCGGTGTGGACACCGCGGTCCAAGTGCTGGGCGTACGCGGCCGGCTGTGCCTCGTGGCTATCCACCCCCGGCCTCGAGAGGTCGACCTGCATCGGTTCTTCTGGCGCGAACTGACCCTCATCGGCGCAAGGCTGTACGACCGTTCAGACTTCGAGAAGGCGGTCACGCTGGTCGCCGACGCCACCATCCCCGCCGAGCAGCTGATCAGCAAGGTGGTGCCACTCACCCAGGCGCCCGCCGCGTTCGAAGCGCTCGAGGCGGGTGGCGACGTCATGAAGATCCTCGTGGACTGCACCGACGACGCACAGGGAGCAGCCGTATGACTGCCTTCGACCTCACGGGAAGACTTGCCGTTGTCACCGGCGCCCGGCGCGGCATCGGCCGGGCCATGGCCCGGGCGCTGGCCGAGGCCGGCGCCGACGTCATCGGCGTCAGCGCCAACCTGGAGGAGTCCGGCAGCGCCGTCGAGAAGGACGTCCTTGCCGCAGGCCGTACCTTCGAGGCGATCCGCACCGACTTCGCCGACGCCGAGGCAGTCCGGGCCCTGGCCACGGACCTCGCTGGACGTGAGCGACCGGTGGACATCCTGGTCAACAATGCGGGCACCATCCGCCGCGCCCCGACGGCCGAACACGCCGACGCCGACTGGGAGCTGGTCCTCCAGGTCAACCTCAGCGCCCAGTTCACGCTGACCAGGGCGGTGGGCGCGGCGATGGTGTCCCGAGGCTACGGGAAGATCCTTTTCACGGCGTCGCTGCTCAGCTTCCAGGGCGGCATCAATGTACCCGGCTACACCGCCGCCAAGCACGGTGTCGCCGGCCTGACCAAGGCGCTGGCCAACGAGTGGGCCCCGCACGGCGTCAACGTCAACGCCATCGCGCCCGGCTACATCGCAACCGACAACACTCAGGCTCTCCAGGACGATCCGGCGCGCAGCCGGGCGATCCTGGACCGCATCCCGGCCGGGCGGTGGGGCACCGCCGACGATCTCGCGGGCGCCACCGTGTTCCTGGCCTCCGACGCCGCCGCCTACGTGCACGGCACCGTGCTCCCCGTCGACGGCGGATGGCTGGGCCGATGACCGTCGGCGCCGGCCTCGCACTCCCAAGGAGCGCACCTTGCGACACCGGAAGATCACGAACACCTCTGTCGAGCTCAGCGAACTCGGCTTCGGGGCCTCCGTCATAGGCAATCTCCACCGCGTCACACCGGCCCTCGACGCGGCAGCCGCGGTCGAAGCGGCCTGGGACGCGGGCATCCGGTACTTCGACACAGCACCCCACTACGGCCTGGGCCTGTCCGAGCACCGCCTGGGCGCCGCGTTGCGGGACCGTCCGCGGAACGAGTACGTCCTATCCTCCAAAGTGGGCCGTCTGCTGGTGCCCAACGAGCGGCCGCGCGGGGTTGACGACGAGGGTTTCGTCGTCCGGGACGACCTGCGCAGGCAGTGGGACTTCAGCCGGGACGGGGTACTGCGCTCCATCGAGGCGACACTGGAGCGCACGGGCCTCGACCGTCTGGACGTCGTCTACCTGCACGATCCCGACGACCACTGGAGGCAGGCCGCCGAGGAGGCCATGCCCGTCCTGGCGGAACTACGCGACCAAGGGGTGATCGGCGCCATCGGCGCCGGCATGAACCAGTCGGCCATGCTCGCCCGCTTCCTGCGTGACACCGCCGCCGACGTGGTGATGCTCGCCGGCCGCTACACGCTCCTCGACCAGTCGGCATTGGACGACGTCCTGCCCGCCGCTCAGGAACTGGACAAAAGTGTGGTGGCGGTCGGCGTGTTCAATTCGGGACTGCTCTCCCTCGACCGGCCCGCCGAGGGCATGAAGTACGACTACCGGGACGCGCCGCCTGCCCTGGTCGCCAGTGCCCTGGCGATCGCCGAGGTCTGCGCGGCGCACGGCACGACTCTCCCGGCAGCGGCGATTGCCTTTCCGTACACCCATCCCCATATCATCAACGTCACCCTGGGCATGCGGAATGCTGAGCAGGTCGCACGGAACGCGGAACTCCACCGTCGGCACATCCCCGAAGGCCTTTGGGAGGATCTTCGTGCCCAAGGATTGATCAGATCGGACGTGCCCGCCGAGAAGGGGCGCCAGAGGAGTTCGCATTGTCTTTGACCGACAAGGCCATTGAGCAGATCCGTGAGCTGATCCGCACCGGAGCCCTGCCGCCGGGTTCGAAGCTTCCACCGGAACCGGATCTGGCCGCTCAACTGGGCCTGTCCCGCAACCTCGCACGGGAAGCGGTCAAGGCACTGGCCGTCGCGCGAGTCCTGGAGATCCGGCGGGGGGACGGCACCTACGTGACCAGCCTGCAGCCGAGTCTGCTCTTCGAGGGTCTCGGCGGGGCTGTGGAGCTGCTGCAGGGCGACTCGGCCGCCCTGCAGGATCTGATGGAGGTACGTCGGCTCCTCGAACCGGTCGCCACAGCACTGGCCGCAATCCGGATCTCCGACGAACAACTCGCCGAGGTGCAACAGCACTTGGACGCCATGCGTGAGGCCCGCGACGACGTCGAACGGCTCAACGCCCACGACGCGGCCTTCCACCGTGCCGTCGTCTCAGCCACGGGCAACGACACGCTGCTCACCCTCCTGGAGGCCATCTCCGGCCGTACGTTGCGCGCCCGCATCTGGCGTGGCCTCGTTGACGCCGAGGCTGCGGGCCGCACCCTCGCCGAGCACGAGGCGATCTTCACGGCCCTGTCCACCCGTGACGCCGCTCTCAGCCAGGCCGCTGCACTGCTGCACGTCAGCAGCACCGAACGGGGATTGAGGGAATACCTGCGCACCACCGAATCCCTCCCCCGCTGAGCGCCTACGGCGAACGGCACCGGAACCTGCCTGACCGACGTGGCCATGAACCACGACGAGCGGCGCGCCCACGGCGCCGGCATGGCTCCCTCGAGCGCGGCCGGCACCGCGGCGGCGGTGGGATCGAATGGCGGGGGTGGCCCCACCAGGTCAGGCCGGTTGATCGCGGCGCTCATCAGGGGCCTCCGACCGACGGGTCGGCGGCCCTTCGTCATGAGGCGGGGCGCTCCCGAGCCTTTCCAACATCATTTATGGAGCGCATGCGAAAAGGGAGCCGCGAATCCCGCGGCTCCCTTTTCCTTTCTCAGTTGGGCAGCTCGAGGACCCTGGCGTGCAGGATCGATCTTTGGTGCAGGGCCGCGCGCAACGCGCGGTGCAGACCGTCCTCCAGATAGAGCTCGCCCTGCCACTGCACCACGTGCGGGAAAAGGTCGCCGTAGAAGGTGGAGTCGGCGGCGAGCAGCGAATGCAGGTCCAGTACGGCCTTCGTGGTGATCAACGAGTCGAGCCGGACCTGCCGTGGAGGGATCTGCGCCCACTCTCGGTTAGAGAGACCGTGGTCGGGATAAGGGCGTCCGTCGCCGACAAGCTTGAAGATCACCCCCCCGATTTTAGGAGAGAATCCGATTCCTTGCGTTGTCCGGGAGCGTCAGCGCAGGTCGCCCGGTTCGCAGGAGTCGGCTGTGCCCTTTTCGTAGCCGCGTTGGAAGGCGTTGACGCGTTGCTTGGAGCTGCCGTGCGTGAACGATTCAGGATCGATTCTGCCTTGGGTGCGTTGCTGGATTCTGTCGTCGCCGACCGCCGCGGCGGCGTCCAGGGCCTCGGAGATATCCGTCCGGGTGAACGGCTTCTCGTAGAAGCCGGTCTTGACCGCGTTGTGCGCCCAGACGCCGGCGTAGCAGTCTGCCTGGAGTTCGGTGGAGACGGAGGAGCCGCCCGTGTCGAGCGCGCCGAGCAGGTCCTGCACGTGGTGGCCGTACTCGTGGGCGATCACGTACGCCTGCGCGAACGGCCCGCCCTTGGCGCCGAACTGGGTGTGGAGTTGGTCGAAGAAGCTCAGGTCGAGGTAGACGCGCTGGTCGCCGGGGCAGTAGAAGGGGCCGACCGCCGAGCTGGCCGTGCCGCAGCCCGTACGTAAGCGACCGGAGTAGAGGATGGTCTTCGCCGCCCGATATCCCGAAATTTCCTGCTTCCAGTAGTCCTGGATGCTGTTGACCACACCCACCACCCGGCACCGCTCCGACTGGTCGGCGTCCTTGCCCGTCCGGCACTGCCCGGACAGGTTGGACGGGGACCGCCGCTGGGCGGGCTCGGCGCCGCCGCCACCGCCCACGTTGTTCAGCACGACGACCAGCACGAGCACGATCAGGCTGACGATGCCGCCACCGCCGATGATCATGCCGCCGGGGAAGCCGCCGCCACCACCGCCCGAATAACCGCCGCCGGCATCCTCGACCTGCGAGGAGTCGAGCTCGACATCGTCCCTGAAGTCCATGCTGACGTCCCTTCCGGAGGTGCCGCCCGCATGACAGCTTCCCCACAGACCGGTATCAAATACCTCCGGAGAACGTGTCGCACCGCTTGGGGTCCCCGCTGTCGTACCCGACGCTGAACCAGCTCTCCCGCTGCCGCGAGGTGCCGTGGGTGAAGGCGTCGGGGGTCACCCGGCCCTGCGTGCGGCGCTGGATGCTGTCGTCGCCGACCGCCGCGGCCGCGCTGAGCGCCTGGTCGATGTCCGTCTGGGAGAACGGCTCCCGGAAGAAGCCGGTCTTGACCGCGTTGTGCGCCCAGACGCCCGCGTAGCAGTCGGCCTGCAGCTCCAGCCGCACCGACGGGCTGCCTGCGCCGGGCCTGCTGTCGGGGCCGACCCTGTTCATGGTGCCGAGCAGGTTCTGGACGTGGTGGCCGTACTCGTGGGCGACCACGTACGCCTGTGCGAACGGACCGCCCTCGGCGCCGAAGTCGCGCTGGAGCGTGTTGAAGAACGACAGGTCGAGATAGACCTTGCGATCGACGGGGCAGTAGAACGGGCCCACGGCGGCGTCGGCCGTGCCGCAGCCGGTGTTGACCGCGTTGGAGAACAGCACGGTCCTGGCGGGCTTGTACGTGCGCCCGCGCTCCTGGAACGCCTGCCGCCAGTACGTCTGGATGCTGTTGACCGTGCCGACGACGCGGCAGTCCTCGGACTGCTCGGCATCGGCGCCGGTCCGGCACCGCGCCGCCAGGTTGCCGGTCTGGGCGGGCATGGCCGGGGCGCTCGGCTGCCGCCCGCCGCCCTGCGGCCCGCCTCCCTGGCCGCTGAACGGCGAGGGGATGACCCCGAACAGGAACAGCCCGGCCGCCGCCAGGATGAGCAGCAGGCAGCCGCCGCAGCCTCCTCGGCCGCCGATGGGCAGCATGCACCCGCCCGGCATCCCGCCCCCGCCCGGCTGCGGACCGGAGGCCCGTACGTCCTCGACCTGCGACGGATCGAGTTGCGCGTCGTCGTCGAACTGCATGCCTCCCTACTCCCCAGCAACGGGTCGAATACGCAGCGCGACAAACTGGGATGCGCGCGACCGGATATGTCCGCTAATCTGCCGATATGACGGCTGGCTTGATCGGAATCGCGCTGGTGTCGCTGGGCATGGTTCTCACGCCCGGGCCGAACATGGTCTATCTGATCTCACGATCGATCTCCCAGGGCCGCCGGGCCGGCCTGATCTCCCTCACCGGCGTCTTCCTCGGCTTCACGCTCTACCTGACCGCGACGTGCCTGGGGCTGACGGCGGTCTTCGCGTACGTACCGGCCGCCTACACGGCACTCAAGCTCGCCGGCGCCGCGTACCTGCTCTGGCTGGCCTGGAACGCCGTCAAGCCGGGCGGCACCTCGGCCTTCCAGCCGCGCACGCTCACCCCCGAACCCCCGCGCAAGCTGTTCGGCATGGGCCTGCTGACCTGCCTGCTCAACCCCAAGATCGCCATCCTGTACCTGTCCCTGCTCCCGCAGTTCATCGACCCTTCGATGGGCCACGTACTGCTGCAGAGCCTGGCGCTCGGCTCGGTCCAGATCGTGGTCGCCACCACGGTCAACGGCCTGATCGCCATCTCGGCCGGCGCGCTGGCCGCCTTCCTGGGCAGCCGCCCTCTCTGGCTCCGCGTCCAGCGCTACGTCACCGGCACGATCCTCGGCGCCTTCGCCATCCACATGGCCACCGACCGATCGAAGGCCCTGGTGGCCGCCTAGCGTCGGCGCGGCTGACAGCGGCGACCACCGGCTCATGAGCGAGCGCCCTCGGGGAGCGGGGCCGAGGCGGCCCGGGTTGCCGGGCGCATGGCCAGGACCAGTACGGCCATCCCGGCGAAGACGACCACGGCGACACCGCCCGTGACGTGCAGACTGGCCGTGAAGGCCTCCCGCGCCGCGTGCAGCAGTTCCGCCCCCTGGCTCGCGGGAAGGTGCCGGCTGGCGGCGACCGCGCCGGCCAGCGAGTCGGACGTGCCGTCCATCCGGCTGCGGTAGACCACCGCGGCCACCACGCCGAGCAGCGCGAAGCCGAGCGAACCGCCGAAGTAGTTGCCGGTCTCCGACATCGACGCCGCCGAGCCGGCGCGCTCCGGCGGCACGGACCCGACGACCAGGCCGGTGCCCAGCGCGAACAGCGGGCCGGTGCCCAGCGCCAGTACGGTGATGCCGATCATCACCAGCGGCAGGGCGCTCGGACCGTCGACGGCGACCAGGAGCAGGCTGCCCAGCGCCGACCCCACCAGCCCGCCGGCGATCGCGGTCGTCTGCTTCATCCGCCGGGCCAGCGCCGGCGCGGCCATGGTGCCGACCGCCACGCCCAGGCCCATGGGCGCGAACAGCACCGCCGACGCGACCGGCGAGAAGCCCAGCACGCTCTGCAGGTACTGGGTCACCAGCAGGCCCGTGCCGGCCATGGCGATGCCGGCGAAGACCAGCGCGACGATCACGGCCGTGAGCGGCCGGTTGCGGAGCAGCCGCAGGTCCAGCAGCGGCGTCTCCAGCCGCAGCTGCCGGCGTACGAACAGCGATCCGACGACCGCGCCGACGAC
This sequence comes from Nonomuraea sp. NPDC049625, assembly GCF_040675285.1. Taxonomy (NCBI): domain Bacteria; kingdom Bacillati; phylum Actinomycetota; class Actinomycetes; order Streptosporangiales; family Streptosporangiaceae; genus Nonomuraea; species Nonomuraea sp. NPDC049625. The sequence goes on from NZ_JBFAOQ010000016.1 coordinate 211,948, forward strand.
GAGGGCCACCGCCGGCACGACCGGCACGCTCTCGACGGTCAGCTGCTTGAGGCCGTAGACCATCAGAAGCACCGCCACGAGCGACAGCCCGACGCTGGCCAGGTCCAGCCGGCCGGCCCGGTCGCTGCGGAACTCCGGCAGCAGGACCGGCCCGGTGAGCAGCAGCAGCGCCATCGCCGGCACGGCGACCAGGAACACCGATCCCCACCAGAAGTGCTGGAGCAGGAATCCGGCGAGGACGGGTCCGAGCGCGCCGCCGGTGAACTGGCAGGTCGCCCAGATCGCGATGGCCTGCCCGCGCTGCCGTTCGTCGCGGAACATGTTGGTGATCAAGGCCAGTGTGGACGGCGCCAGGGTCGCGCCGGCGATGCCCAGGAGCGCCCGTGCGACGATCAGCATCAGCGGGCCGGCCGCGAAGGCGGCCACGACCGACAGCACCGCGAACGCCGCCGCGCCGATCATCAGCAGCCGCCGGCGGCCGATCCGGTCGCCGAGCGTCCCCATCGTGATGACCATGCCGGCCACCATGAACCCGTAGCTGTCACTGATCCACAGCTGCTCGACGTTGGTGGCACCCAGGTCGGCGCTCAGCTGCGGAAGCGCGAGGAGCAACGCCGTCATGTCCATCGCGACGAGCAATGTCGGCAGCATGAGGACGGCCAGTCCCAGCCATGCCCGGTTGACTCTCATATCCGAAACTCCCTGTTCTCTCGACGTTTCGCCGGTTGGTCGGAGCGGTCGAGAGTTTCTTGACATCGACACGGGGGAGACCTCGCGCGACTGCCGCCACGGTGGGGCGGCGAAAAACTTGTGCGAATGTTCTGCCGGGGATGTCAAGACGGCGGCAGCGGCTCCGACCAACCGGTCGAAGGCCCCGGCCGGGGCTCGCGAACCACAAGGAGGACACGATGAAGTTCCTGATCAGCCTGCACATCAATCCGGCCGTGCTCGACGCGCTGACCGACGAGGAGAAGGCGGCGATCGGCGACGGCCACGGCAGGTTCATCGAGGCGCTGAAGGAATCCGGCGAGCTGATCACCACGCAGGCGCTGGTCGACCCGTCACAGGCGGCTGTGGTGTCCGTACGCAACGGTCAGCCGGTGGTGACCGACGGCCCTTTCCTGGAGGCGAAGGAGTACCTGGGCGGCTTCTACCTGATCGACTGCGAGAACAAGGAGCGGGCGATCGAGCTGGCGACCCAGATCCCGGACACCGCGATCCAGGGGCTGGGGGTGGAGGTGCGGCAGGTGATGTTCGCTGACGGACAATTGGAGGCATGACGACATCCGCCATCGAGGACCTGCTGCGTGAGCTCACGCCGCAGGTCCTCGGCGCGTTGGTACGCCGGCACGGCCAGTTCGAGGAGTGTGAGGACGCCGTGCAGGAGGCCGTCCTCGCCGCCACCGTGCAGTGGCCGTCCGAGGGACTGCCGGACAACCCGCGCGGCTGGCTGGTCACTGTCGCTTCCCGGCGGCTCATCGACCAGATGCGCAGCGACCATGCGCGCCGCGAGCGCGAGTCGGCCACGGCCACCGAGGTGAAGCCCGAGGACGTGCCGGACACCGACGACACGCTCGTCCTGCTGTTCCTGTGCTGCCATCCGACCCTGACCGCGGCCTCCCAGACCGCCCTGACGCTGCGGGCGGTCGGCGGGCTCACCACTGCTGAGATCGCCCGCGCGTTCCTGGTGCCGGAGGCCACGATGGCGGCCAGGATCAGCCGGGCCAAGCAGCGCATCAAGGCCGCCGGCAGCTCGTTCGGCCTGCCGGAGGGCCCGGAACGCGAGGAGCGGCTGCAGGTCGTCCTGCACGTGCTCTACCTGATCTTCAACGAGGGCTACACCGCCTCCTCGGGCAGCGAGTTGCACCGCTCCGACCTCGCGCACGAGGCGATCCGGCTGGCCAGGATGGTGCACGCGCAACTGCCCGAGGACGGCGAGGTGACCGGGCTGCTCGCGCTGATGCTGCTGACCGATGCTCGCCAGCAGGCACGTACGACGGCGGCCGGCGACCTGATACCGCTGGACGAGCAGGACCGTACGAAGTGGGACCGGGGCCTGATCGACGAGGGCATCGAGCTGGTCAAGGCGTCGCTGGCCGGCCCGGCGCTGGGGCCCTACCAGTTGCAGGCCGCCATCGCCGCCACGCACGCCGACGCGGCCACGGCCGAGGAGACCGACTGGCCGCAGGTGCACGCCCTCTACCTGATCCTCGAACGGATCGCGCCCAACCCGATGGTCACCCTCAACCGCGCGATCGCGCTCGCTGAAACCGAGGGCCCGTCAGCCGGCCTGGCCCTGCTGTCCACGTTGGACAGCGACGAGCGGATGGCCGGGCATCACCGGCTGCTGTCCGTACGGGCGCATCTGCTGGAGAAGACCGGCGACACGGCCGGGGCGTACGAGCACTACCGGCGCGCCGCGAAGTCCACGGCCAGCCTCGCCGAGCAGCGGTACCTGGAGTCCCGGGCCGGCCGGGTGAAACCCTAGATTCGCCTGCGCCTCAGGGCCTCCTGGCGACCAGCACCTCGCTCGCCAGCTCCTGCTCCCACCGGCCTGCCGGGTTGTCGGCGAGCAACGCCCGTCGCAGCGTCTCGACGAACGCGGGCAGACGGTCGCCCAGCCTGGCGGGCGAGCTGTAGGAGTAGGAGAGCTGAAGCCCGACCAGTCCATCCACGTCCCAGACCAGCCGCCGGCTGAACACCCGGGACTCCACCCTGCTGAAGGCCGAGGCGGCCAGCACCTCGTGGTGGTGCTCGCCCGTCGCGTGGAACGAGTTGGCCGCGGTGCGGATGTCGAGGCCGAACTCCTCGCACACCCGCCTCTCGACCGGCTGCCACGGTTGCGAGTCCGGCTGCCACGGCTCTCCCCGCTGCCTCGCCGGGCCGACCAGCGCCACCGCGCCGCCGGCCGGCAGCAGCTCGTCCAGCTCCGTCAGCACGGACCTACGATCCATCCAGTGGAACGACCGACCCATCACCACCTGCTCGAACGGCGGCAACCCCCGCAGAACGGTCGAGTCGCCCCGCACCCAGGTGATGTTGGCGACACCCCCGGCCAGCCGCCTCCCTTCGGCGAGCATCTCCCGCGCCGGATCCACCGCGAGCACCGCCCTCACCCGCCGGGCCAGCGGGATCGCGATCGTCCCCGGACCACAGCCGAGATCCAGCACCCGCCCGTCCTCGCCGAACGTCTCCGCCAGATGCTCCATCGCCGCCCGGCCGTAGCCCGGACGGTATCTCGCGTAGTACGGCGCAGCTCCGCCGAACAGATCCTCCACGGGACACCTGTCAGCAGTTGACGTCGGAGTCCTGGACGAGCACCAGAACTGCGAGGCAGCCCGTGAGGAGCGAGGCGGCCGGCAGCACGAGCGAGCGAGTAGGCATCGCGGATCCCATCGGTGAGGCGCCTCCGAGATCATGACAGCGCCGCGATGCCGTCAACCGCTCAGTGCACAGAATCTCGACAAAACCGCCTCCGACGTCACACCTGATGGCGACCGGCCCGCCTGTTCGGCGTGGGGTGGTCAGGTTCGGGCATGGCAGCGCGGTATCAGCACGTCACCGACGACATCCGGCAGGCCGTGGCCAAGCAGAGGTCTGGAGTCTCATCTGGGAGGCGGGAAGGCCCGGAATAGCGAAAGGGGCCGACTTGGATGGGGTCGGCCCCTTCGCGTTTACTGCCTCAACCAGGCGCGGAGGATAGGGGATTTGAACCCCTGATAGGTTGCCCTATACACGCTTTCCAAGCGTGCGCCCTCGGCCACTAGGCGAATCCTCCGCCGACGAGCTTACCGGACTTCTGGGCGTGTGCAGACCACCTTTTCCGGTGTGGAGCGAGCACTGCGTCATCCGGCTAGACTGTGCAGGGACCCCTCGCGCGGCGTCATCCTGTGAACCTCCCCAGGGCCGGAAGGCAGCAAGGATAAGCGGGCTCTGGCGGGTGTGCGAGGGGTCTCTTCGTTGAGAGCCCCCTCGCAGGCGGGATGGTCGCATGAGCCTTGCGCTTTACCGCAAGTACCGGCCCGGGACGTTCGCCGAGGTCAAGGGTCAGGAGCACGTCACAGACCCGCTGCGGCAGGCGTTGCGTACGAGGCGGATCAACCACGCCTACCTGTTCAGCGGCCCTCGCGGGTGTGGCAAGACCTCCAGCGCGCGCATCCTGGCGCGCTCTCTCAACTGCGAGCAGGGGCCGACGCCCGACCCGTGCGGTGTCTGCGAGTCGTGTGTCGCGCTCGCCCCCACCGGTCCTGGCCACCTCGACGTCATCGAGATCGACGCCGCCTCGCACGGTGGCGTGGACGACGCGCGCGACCTGCGTGAGCGGGCGTTCTTCGCCCCCGTCTCCGCGCGCTACAAGATCTACATCATCGACGAGGCGCACATGGTGACCCGGGAGGGTTTCAACGCGCTGCTCAAGCTCGTCGAGGAGCCCCCACCGCACCTGAAGTTCATCTTCGCGACGACCGAGCCGGAAAAGGTCATCGGCACGATCAAGTCGCGTACCCACCACTACCCGTTCAGGCTGATGCCGCCCGCGACGCTCCGCGCGCTGCTGGAGGAGATCCTCACCTCCGAGAGCGTGCCCTTCGAGCCCACTGCGCTGCCCCTCGTCGTACGGGCGGGCGCGGGCTCGGCGCGTGACTCGCTGTCGATCCTCGACCAGCTCCTCGCCGGGGCCGAGGAGGACGGCATCACCTATGCCAAGGCCGTCTCCCTGCTCGGCTACACCGACGGCGACCTGCTCGACGAGGTCGTCAACGCGTTCGCGGCGCGTGCCGGCGGGCAGGTGTTCCACGCGGTCAACCGGGTCATCGAGGGCGGCCACGACCCCCGCCGCTTCGCTTCCGACCTGCTCGAACGCTTCCGTGACCTGGTCATCCTGGCGAACGTCCCCGAGGCGGCGTCGAGCGGGCTGCTCGACCGGCCCGCCGATGAGTTGGAGCGCCTGGTTCAGCAGGCCGCTTCGATGGGCCCGGCGGAGCTCACGCGCGCGGCCGAGGTCTTCAACGCCGGTCTCACCGAGATGCGCGGGGCCACCTCGCCTCGGCTGCTGCTGGAGCTGATGTGCGCGCGCGTCCTGCTTCCGGGGGCCGCGCAGGGTGAGGAAGCGTTGCTCGCCCGTATCGAGCGGCTGGAGCGTGGTGGGGCTGTCGCTCAGATGGCCGCCGCCAGGGTCGCCGCCCCACCCGTCCCTTCCGTGGCTTCTGTCCCGCCTGTCTCCGCCCCGCCCGTTTCCGGTCCAGCCGGTACGGCCGGTTCCGCTTCGGTGTCCATTCCTCGACCGGGTGTCTCGTCCGGGCAGGGTGGCGCGCCGGCCCCGGCGGGTGCTGAGAACACGGGTGAAGCGGCGGTGGGTGGCCAGGGTCCGGCTGCCGGTTCCGGTGCGGCGGGGGGTGACGACTGGCCTGAGCCGGCTCGTCCCGGTTCGCCTTCCGTGACACAGGCGGCCCCAGCGGCAGGCGGCGCGCCCCAGGCGGCCAACGGCGGACAGCCCAGTGGCGGCGCTCCCACCGGGAGTGGGGCGGGGGCCCTGCAGGCGCAGTGGGCCGCCGTGCTGGCCTCGCTCAAGCAGCGCAGCATCGTCGTCTGGGCGAACGTGAGCACCAACGCCCAGGTGGTTGGTGTGGAAGGCAACGTCGTCACGCTGGGCTTCACCCAGGTCGGCGCGATGAAGAACTTCACGGGCGGTGGCAAGGACGCCGTCGTGGCCGGTGCGCTCGGCGATGTGCTCGGCGGCACGTGGCGCGTCGAGGCGGTCGTCGGCGGCTCCCCGGCCCCCGGCGGCGGCTCCGCGTCCCGGGGCGCTCCCCGCCCGCCCGCGCACGGCGGCCCGGCGGGCGGCCACGGTGCGGCGGGAGGTCATGGCCCAGCGGGAGGTCATGGCGCGGTGCCCGGCTCGGCCGGCCCGCACGCTGCCTCCTCCGGCTCGACCGGTCCGCACGCCTCCTCCGGTTCGGCCGGTCCGCCTTCCGCCCCCTCCGGCGTGCCTGGACCTGCCGGTGCCCAGGGTGGGGCGGGCGCCCAGCCGGGGGCTCACGTTTCCCAGGGGCGTACGGCCTCCCACGGCGGGTCCCACGAGGACGGGGACTCCCAGGAGGCCGGCCCAGGCCACCCCGCGGCCGGGTCCACCGGACGTCAGACCACGGACGAGTCCTGGCCCGACGCTCCTGACGACCTCGGCCCCGGCTCACCGCCGGCCCCCGACCCCACGAACACCGTCGTCGCGGTCGGCGGCGGGATGGCCGCCGCGAAGTCGGCGGCGCGGGCCGCGGCCCAGGCGGGTCCGCGCGTTCCGGCCGCCCGTGGCAGCGCCGCGGCCTGGCCGGAGAGCGTCCCCAGCCGCAACAAGGGCCCGGAGTCGGACGACGTCGACCCCCTGAACGACGTCGACGCCGACGTGGACGCGGTCTCCGGCATGGCTTTGCTGGAGCGCGAGCTCGGCGCCCGGGTGATCGGCGAGATCGATCACGCCTGAGACCACACCGAAGGCCGAGCGGGAAGACCGCACCTGAGCGTCAGGGGCAGAGTCGGGAGCGGGCGGCGGCGGAGCGGGGGTCGGTGGAGGGAAGGGCGGCCAGGCGCTCCAGGACCTCGTAGTCGTCCCGGCCGCTGCAGGTCTGCGCGTACGTCCACAGCTCGTCCGGCGACCCGTGCCGCAGCAGGCACACGCGTACCTGCGCCTCCAGTTCGTCCCGCTCGCGGCGGATCTCCGGCGACTCCGAGCGGAGCAGCAGCGGGCCCCGGTACGCGCGGGCCAGCGCGCAGGAGTCGTTGGCCGACAGGTGGCGGCGTACCTCCAGGAAGTCGGCCTCCAGCGGGCAGGTCAGCCGGTACGGCTTGGCCGCGATGGCCTCCCCGAGCTGGGCCCGCAGCCGGTGGATCTCCGCCCTGATGGTCACCGGGTTGCCGTCGTCGCCGTAGAGGTGGAACGAGAGCTGTTCGGCCGTCAGCCCGTGCGGATGCAATGCGAGCAGGGCCAGGATCTCGGCGTGCCGGAGCGAGAGCGGCCGGTCGAGCTCGCCGAACGTGGCCACCGGCTGCCCCTCGCCGAGGAAGGACAGGGCGAGCGTGGGAGGCGCCGCGGAGGATGTGAGACGCAGGAGGAAGCCGTCGGAGAACGGCTCCAGCACGGCGGCGGAACCGTCCTGGAGTATCACCCGCCGGCCGGACAGGCGGATGCGCTCGCCCAGGGAGCCGGCCGGGTCGCCGGAGAGCACGCGGCCGGTGGCCGACAGCAGGACCCCGGGCCGCCCGCGCAGGGACTCGAAGCGGCGGCGCAGGCGCTCGTCGCGTTCGTGCATGCGCAGCGCGAGCTGGGTCTCGGTGAGCTTGGCCGTGGCGGCGACCAGCGCGACGGTCGCGGGGTGCAGGCTGCGCGAGGTGCCGCTGACGTCGACGCAGCCGACGGTCTGGCCCGAGTCCGGGTCGGTGATCGGGGCGGCGCTGCACGACCAGATGTGCAGCACCCGCATGAGGTGCTCCTCCGAGTAGACGTGCACGGGCCGGCCCGCTTCGAGCGCGGTGCCGATGCCGTTGGTGCCGACCGTGCCCTCGGCCCACTGGTGCCCGTCGGCCAGACCGATCTGGTCTGCCCGGCGCATGATCGCGTGGTTGCCCTCGCGCCACAGCACCCGTCCGCCGCCGTCGGTGACGATCAGGACCTCGTCGGCCAGGCTGGACAGCGTCTGGGCGATGAGGGGCAGCAACGGCTGCAACGGGTGCGCCTGGCGGACGTCCTTGATGTGGGAAAGGTCGTAGACCAGGGGCGCGCTCTTGCCCTCCGGGTCGATCCCGGCCTCCAGCGACCGCTCCCAGGAGGCGGTGATCAGGCGGCGGGGCAGCTCCGGAGGCACGCGGCCGGCCGCCACCGCCGCTTCGTGCGCTCCGCGTAGCAGGCGCGAGTACGCGTCGAGGTCTGCGTAACTCATCGGTCACTCCAAGTAGTCAACAAAGAGCATCCGTCCTGCGGGCGGTCCGCGCAACCCCTAAGGGGGGATTGCACAGGGTGATTGAATGAACGCAACGTGTGTGCAACGTCAGGGTCGCTAACTTCTTGTGGCAACGCGTCGGCGTGGTGCGGCCGCTCCGCCGACGTGGTGGCCGGGTCTCGGACGCTGGAGGGGGGCCGAGATCCGGCCAAAAAACATCCCAGGTAGGGCTGCACCAGTACAGGACGACGCCCAAACCCCGTAGGCTCGTGGCAGTCAAGAACCGGAGCCACGAGGAGCGCACGACGGTGAACCCAGGGGATGTCAACCTGCAGCAGCTGCTGGAGCAGGCCCAGCTCATGCAGCAGCAGCTTGTGAGCGCCCAGCAGGAGCTCAACGACGCGCAGATCGAGGGCTCATCGGGCGGTGGCCTTGTCACAGCCGTGGTCAACGGCTCAGGTGAGCTGCTGGAGCTCAGGATCGACCCGAGCGTGATCGACGCCGGGGACGCGCAGGACACCGCGGACACGATCGCCGACCTGGTGATCGCGGCCGTCCGCGACGCCGTCCGCGCCGCGGCCGATCTGCAGCAGGAGAAGCTCGGCCCGCTGGCCCAGGGGCTGGGTGGCGGCGGCCTCGGACAGTTGCCAGGGTTCTAGGCATGTACGAGGGGGTCGTCCAGAACCTGATCGACGAGCTGGGCCTGCTGCCCGGCGTCGGTCCCAAGAGCGCGCAGCGGATCGCGTTCCACCTGCTGGCGGCCGATCCGGCCGACGTCAAGCGGCTCGCGCACGCGCTGCTGGAGGTCAAGGAGAAGGTCCGTTTCTGCCGCGTCTGCGGAAACGTGGCCTCCGAAGAGGAGTGTCGGATCTGTCGTGACCCGCGCCGCGACACCCACGTGATATGTGTGGTGGAGGAGTCGAAGGACGTCGTCGCGATCGAGAAGACGCGCGAGTTCCGTGGCACGTACCACGTGCTCGGCGGCGCGATCAGCCCGATCGACGGCGTCGGCCCCGACGACCTGCGCATCCGCGAGCTCATGACACGTCTGGCGGATGGCCGGGTCACCGAGCTCATCCTCGCCACCGATCCCAACCTCGAGGGCGAGGCGACGGCTACCTACCTCGCCCGTCTGGTCAAGCCGATGGGCATCAAAGTGACACGACTGGCCAGCGGTCTGCCTGTGGGCGGTGACCTCGAGTACGCCGACGAGGTGACCTTGGGCCGCGCTTTCGAAGGACGGAGGCTGCTGGATGTCTGACCAGTGGAATGCGCTGGCCGAAGAGATCTCCGGGCACGCGCAGGACTATGTCGACGGCCTGACCAGGGTCGCCGGCGGCGAGGGCGGCGACGCCATCTGGTCGCTGCTGCTGGTGGAGGTCGCGCAGGTCAGCCTGGCCGGCGCCAAGCTCGGGGCCAACCGCGACGTGATCCTCGCGGGCAACTACGAGCCGGCCATGAGCGAGGACCCCGACATCGACGGCGTCCGCACCGCGCTGGCCGAGCGGCTGCGGCCGGTCGACGACTACGCCGAGGTGTTCGACCCGTACAAGGACACCGGTGTCACGCCCTACCGGCTCTCGGACGACCTGACCGCGGTCGCCGCCGATCTCATCCACGGCCTGCGCCACTACCACGCGGGGCGGCCCCACGAGGCGCTCTGGTGGTGGCAGTACTCCTACTTCAACACCTGGGGCAACCACGCGGGCGCCGCGATGCGTGCCCTCCAGGCCCTGGCCGCGCACTCGCGTCTGGACGTCGCCGAGGAGACGACCGTCTGATCGTCCAGATAGTGGTACAGCCCATCGGGTTCATGAGAAGCCCCCAGTAGACTGGCAGCTCACAGTCCAAACCGGGAGACTCTCGTGGCGCTCGTTGTGCAAAAGTACGGTGGTTCGTCCGTCGCCGACGCGTCCTGCATCAAGCGGGTCGCGCAGCGGATCGTCGCGACGAAAAAAGCCGGCAACGACGTGGTCGTGATCGTCTCCGCCATGGGCGACACGACGGACGAGCTGCTCGACCTGGCCGAGCAGGTGTCGCCGCTGCCCCCGGGCCGCGAGCTCGACATGCTGCTGACCTCGGGCGAGCGCATCTCGATGGCCCTGCTGGCGATGGCGATCGCCAACCTCGGCCACGAGGCCCGTTCGTTCACCGGTTCGCAGGCAGGTGTGATCACCGACTCCATCCACGGCAAGGCGCGCATCATCGACGTGACGCCCAGCCGCATCCGTGAGGCGATCGACCTGGGCAACATCGCGATCGTGGCCGGCTTCCAGGGCGTCTCGCAGGACACCAAGGACATCACCACGCTGGGCCGCGGCGGGTCCGACACCACGGCGGTGGCGCTGGCGGCGGCCCTGCAGGCCGACGTGTGCGAGATCTACACAGACGTCGACGGCGTGTTCACCGCCGACCCCCGCATCGTGCCGGCGGCGCGGCAGATCCCCAGGATCTCGTACGACGAGATGATGGAGATGGCCGCGTGCGGCGCGAAGATCCTGCATCTGCGCTGCGTCGAATACGCTCGCCGGTTCGACCTGCCGATTCACGTACGCAGCTCGTTCAGCACCAAGGAAGGCACCTGGGTCGTCTCCGACCCTTACACCGAAGGAACCGAGATGGAGCAGCCGATCATCTCCGGCGTCGCACACGACCGGAGCGAGGCCAAGATCACAGTTGTCGGGGTCCCCGACAAGGTCGGAGAGGCTGCCTCGATCTTCAAAACGCTGGCCGACGCCGAGATCAACATCGACATGATCGTGCAGAACGTCTCGGCCGCGGCCACGGGCCGCACGGACATCTCCTTCACGCTGCCGACGGCCGACGCCCAGACTGCGCTGGCGTCGCTGAAGAAGATCCAGGGTCAGATCGGTTACGAGTCGCTGCTCTTCGACGACCAGATCGGGAAGGTGTCGCTGATCGGCGCGGGCATGCGCTCGCACCCCGGCGTCACGGCGACGTTCTTCGCGGCCCTCGCCGACGCTGGGGTCAACATCGAGATGATCTCCACCTCGGAGATCCGCATCTCGGTGGTCGTCGAGCAGGACGGTGTCGACACGGCCGTGCAGGCCGCCCACCGCGCGTTCTCGCTCGATGCCGACCAGGTCGAAGCCACGGTGTACGGAGGTAGTGGACGATGAGCAGGCCTACTCTCGCCCTGATCGGCGCCACCGGCGCCGTGGGCACCGTCATGCGCGACATCGTGTCGTCGCGTGAGGACATCTGGGGCGAGATCCGTCTCGTCGCCTCGCCGCGTTCGGCGGGCAAGGTGCTCCAGGTGCGCGGCGAGGACGTCGTGGTGCAGGCCCTCGCGCCCGAGGTGTTCGACGGCATCGACATCGCGATCTTCGACGTGCCGGACGAGGTGTCGGCGGTCTGGGTGCCGATCGCGGCCGAGCGCGGCGCGATCGTGATCGACAAGTCGGGGACGTTCCGGATGGAGCCGGACGTGCCGCTGGTCGTGCCCGAGGTCAACCCGCTCGACGCGCGCAACCGGCCGCGCAACATCATCTCGACCCCCAACTGCACGACGCTGTCGATGATGGCGGCCATGGGGGCGCTGCACGCCGAGTTCACGCTCACGGAGCTGGTCGTCGCCTCCTACCAGGCGGTGTCGGGCGCCGGCGTGGCGGGTTCGGCGCGGCTCTACGACGAGGTCGAGGCGCTGGCGGGCGACCGCACGGTGGGCCAGGCGGCCGGTGACGTACGCAAGGTGCTGGCCAACAAGCTGCCCGACGACTCGCCGTTCCCCGCGCCCATCGCGTTCAACGTGGTGCCGTGGGCCGGCTCCTACAAGGACGGCGGCTGGGCCTCCGAGGAGCTCAAGCTCCGCAACGAGTCCCGCAAGATCCTCGGCATCCCCGACCTCAAGGTCTCCTCGACCTGCGTGCGCGTGCCGGTGATCACGACTCACTCGCTGGCCGTGCACGCGCGGTTCGAGCGTGAGATCACGGTCGCCGACGCGCACCGCGTCCTGGAGGCGGCGCCGACGGTGGTCCTCATGGACGACCCGGCCAACGGGGTCTACCCGACGCCTCTCGACGTGGTGGGCAACGACCCGACCTACGTGGGCCGCATCCGTCAGGCGATCGACTTCCCCAACACGCTCGACCTGTTCGTGTGCGGTGACAACCTGCGCAAGGGCGCGGCGCTCAACGCGGCGGAGATCGCCGAGCTGGTCGCGGGCGAGCTGTAACCTCATCCGGATGGTGTGACGCCGTGCGTTCCGCACGGCGTCCGCCGTCCGGTGCTGTCCAGGTGGTGTGACGCCGTGCGCTCCCCGCACGGCGTACCCTCACCCGGGCTCTGTCACCGGAAGAGGATGTCCCAGTGGTCGCTCTCGTCGGCGAAGACGGTGCCTGAGCCGGAACGGTAGAGCCGGGCGCCGTCGCTGCGCACGCCGGCCTTCGCGTGGTAATGCGTGATGTGCCGGTCGATGCAGGTGTTGTGAGAGATGTCGAGCTTGTAGCCGTTGCCGTGGCTGTACTGCCCGGGTGCGTGGCCCGCTTCCGTGCCACCCGTCACCATGATCGGGCAGCCGCTCTCGCGCTTCAGCTCGATCATCCGGGCGATGGTCCCGGTCCGCACCGAGTCGAGCGACGTGCAGTGGTGCACGTGCTTGCTGGAGCAGTTGCCGGTCGACTTCATCCGCACGCCCCCGCTCCTCAGCCAGCCGGTAGCCAGGCCGTGGGACATGTGCATGGCCCCGAAGCGCGGCAGGACACGCGTCAGATCGACTTCAGAGCGCCTGAGCGCCGCGCGCGGCCGTACCCGGGGCATCCGGGCCACTCTGGTACGTACGCGGCTCTTGGCGGATCTGGTGGCCGGAGATCGCGGTGCCATCGCCGGCGGGTCGATGACCGTCAGCTGCGCGGGCCCGTGCAGGCGGGGCGGCGTCCAGTCGTCGGGCGGTCCCTCCTGTTCGTCGGCCGAGTCGCTGAAGGGCCAGCCCGGCGTGGCGGTGATGTCCTCACCGGCCGCCATGAGCCGATCGAACGCCCAGGTCCGGCCCGAGTCCGGCCCGGCCCCCTGCTCCGAGCCCTCGGACTCGGCCGATTTTTGGCTGTCCGGCGCAGCCGACCCTTCGGGGTGGGTGGCGGCTGAAGCGGCCGAGGCCAGCGCGATTATGGTTATCTCAATGCCGAGGAGTGCGACTACTGCGAGGCGCACTGTTCCACGTATCCACATGTCGATGCCTTTTCGCGGAAATAGCCCTTCCGCCTGAAACGACAATCCCACCTTTCGCAGGAGATAACTCATGCCGCAGGTGCAACTTTGCCTTGTGGCGGTGATCACCGTGCGGCTACATGACCTTGGACTGCAAAACCTGCTAGGTTGGACTGCTGCTATGGCCCTGACCAGACACAACAGAGGGACAGCAGCCTGATGAGCGGGTTTTCTGCCCGACGCCCGATCACGACGTAAAGTGACGAACGTGTCCGAAGCCCGAAACCGAGGATCGGAGAGCACCCGAGACGTCATCGTCGAGACGGCATTGCGGTTGTTCAGGGAGCGCGGTTTCGACGCGACCACGATGCGTGCCATCGCCGCCGAGGCCGGGGTGTCCGTGGGCAACGCCTACTACTACTTCGAGAGCAAGGAGGCGTTGATCCAGGCGTACTACGACCGCGCCCAGGCCGAGCACGAGGAGGCCTGCAGGGAGTTCCTGGCCACCGAGACGTCGTTCGCGGCCAGGCTGAGCGGGGTGCTACGCGAGTGGGTACGCGTCTCCGAGCCTTACCACGAGTTCGCCGTGAAGTTCTTCAAGCACGCGGCCGAGCCCACCAACCCGCTGAGCCCGTTCAGCAAGCAGTCGTCCCCGGCCCGTGAGGCCTCCATCGAGATCTACCGCCAGGTCGTCGAGGGGTCGCGGGACCGCATGAACGCCGAGCTGCGTGAGGAGCTGCCCGAGCTGCTCTGGCTGCTGTCCATGGGAATGGTGCTGTTCTGGGTGCACGACACCTCGCCGGGCTGCGCGCGTACGTACCGGCTGATCGAGGTGACGGTGCCGCTGGTGGACCGGCTGGTCGGGCTGTCACATCTGCCCGGGTTGAGGGGGATCACGAAGGACTTCATCGCGGCGGTCCACGAGTTGCGGGCCTAGGACGCCATACCGGTCGGTTGGTAGGGTGGAGCGGCCGCTGCGGACGCGCTTGGAGGCCGTGAATGAGTCGCAACTGGGGCATGACCATCCCCTTCTACGATCGCCCGCTGTCGAAGTCGCAGGAGCTGATCGCGGAGCTGCCCGAGCTGGGCTACACCGACGCGTGGTCCGCCGAGGTCAACGGGGCCGACGGGTTCGTGCCGCTGGCGATGGCCGCGCAGTGGGCGCCGGGGATCAGGCTGGGCAGCGCCATCGTGCCCGTCTCGACGCGCGGCCCGGGGCTGCTGGCCATGTCCGCGGCCACGCTGGCCGACCTGGCGCCTGAGCGGTTCGTGCTGGGCATCGGCGCCTCGTCGCCGGCGATCGTCGAGCGGTGGAACGCCGGGCGGTTCGACAAGCCCTACGCGCGCACGCGCGACACGCTGCGCTTCCTGAAGAAGGCGCTGGCCGGGGAGAAGGTCTCGGAGACGTACGAGACGTTCGAGATCAAGGGGTTCAAGCTGGAGCGGGCCCCCGAGCTCCCGCCGAAGATCGTGCTGGCCGCGCTGCGGCCCAGGATGCTCCACCTGGCCGCGGCGGAGGCCGACGGCGCGATCACCAACTGGCTCTCACCCGACGACGTGCGCAAGGTGCGCGCCGAGATCGGGGAGGGCACCGAGCTGATCGCCCGCCTGTTCGTCTGCGTCAGCGAGGACGTCGACCGCGTGCGCGAGATGGCCAGGTGGATGCTGGCCACCTACCTGACCGTCCCGGTGTATGCCGCCTTCCACGACTGGCTGGGCCGGGGCGAGGTGCTGCGGCCCATGCACGAGGCGTGGCAGGCCGGCGACCGCCAGGCGGCGCTCAAGGCGATCCCCGACGAGGTGGTCGACGCCCTGATCGTGCACGGCGACGCGGCCACCTGCCGGGCCAGGATCCAGGAGTACGTGGACAACGGCCTCGACACCCCTGTCCTCGCGCCCGTCCCGGGCGGTGAGATCTCCATAGAGCAGGCCGTGCGCGCCCTGGCCCCACGAGGGTTGTAGGGGGCCATGCACGACGTGCTGAGGCTGGACGCGAACGACGTCTCGGTGGCCGGGCCGTTCGAGCACGCGGCGCTGCGCTGACCCCTTCTGGGAGCAGGCCAGGAACTCGTGGCGGTCCCGACGCGTTATGTCGTGAGAAGCCGGGGGTAGGGGGTTCCTCATGATGGCGAAGGCAGCACGGGCAGCGGCGGCCTGGCGGACTTACCGCGACGTGACCAAGCCGGGGTCGCCCGGCCTGATGACCAGGGTCCGGGCGATCCCGCGGATGGTCGGCGCGGTCATGCGCGGACAGTACGCGGGCATGGGCAAGAGCAAGCTCGCCATGCTCGGACTCGGCGTGGTCTACATCCTGTCACCCGTCGACGTGGTGCCCGACTTCCTGGTGATGGTCGGCGTGGTCGACGACTTCGGCGTGTTCCTGTGGCTCGCCGCGACGCTGCTCGGCGAGAGCGGCCGCTACGTCGAGCACGAGCGCAACGTCATCCAGGCCAGGCTGGTCGAGGAAGAGGGTTAGATCTCCTCCATCCGCAGCCAGGCGCGCGAGGGCAGCGGGTGGCCGAAGAGGCGGGCGGCGTTGCCGTAGGCGACCCTGGCGATGTCGGCGGGCGGGAGCGTTCCGAGATTGCGCGCCACGGACTTCTGCGTGTCGGGCCAGGTCGAGTCGGAGTGCGGGTAGCCGCTCTCCTGCAGCACGTGGTCGAGCCCGACCGCGAGCCGCACGCCGGACAGCGCGTGGTCGTCGAGCGTGCCGAAGAAGAAGTTGCGGCGCAGCACCTCGCTGGGCTTGAGCCCGCCCTCCCACGACGCCTCGCTCGCGACCGGGTGGTCGAGGGCGTAGTCGGCGCGCTCGGCCAGCATGGGCAGCCAGCCCACGCCGCCCTCGACGATGAGGAGGCGCAGCGAGGGGAAGCGCAGCGGCACGCCCGACCAGAGCCAGTCGGCGCAGGCGAACATCGCGCTGGTCGGCATCAGCGTGGTGATGGCCTCGATGGGCGTGTCGGGCGAGGGCACCGGGGACCACGACGAGTCGCCCGTGTGCAGGGCGACCACCGTGCCGGTCTCCTCGCAGGCGGCGAAGAACGGGTCCCAGTGGCCGGAGTGGATCGACGGCAGCCGCAGCCGGGTCGGGAACTCGGGGAAGACCACGGCCTTGAAGCCGCGGGCGGCGTTGGCGCGGATCTCCTTGGCGGCCACATCGGGATCGGGTAGCCACGGGAGCTGCAGGCCGATGATGCGCTCGGGGTAGGTGCCGGCCCAGACGTCGATGTGCCAGTCGTTCCACGCCTTGACCAGGGCCAGACCGAGCTCCTGGTCACGGGTCCTGGCGAACGGCATGCCGGACTGCCCGGCCAGCATGCCGGGGAAGCACAGCGCGGCCCAGATGCCCGCCAGGTCCATGTCCTCGACGCGGGCCTCGATGTCGTGGCAGCCGGGGCGCATGTTCTCGAACCTGATGGGGTCGAGCGTGCGCTGCTCGCGGGGCAGCCCGGCGCCCACGTCGATGCCGGCGCACGGGTATGTCGCCCCGCCGTAGCGCCAGACCTGGTGGCCCGCCTCCGTATCCACGACCTTGGGCGCGACATCGGCATATTTCTCCGGCAGCCGCCCTTCGAACAGGTCGGGAGGCTCGATCAGGTGATCGTCGGCGGAGATGATCACGTAGTCGCGCCGCCTCGGGTCAGGGTCGGGGAGCAGCGGCGTAGTCACGCAGGTAACCGTACGACGGCGGGATAACGTCGAACAAGCTGCGACGTATCCGTTGGGTATCCGAGATCTTCGACCCGGGACCGCCAGGAGGGGGGCCGACGGGCGGTCCCAGGCCAGGGATGGGCCGCTCACCTGGACGCAGCAGGTGGGACCCGGCCTGCCACTACCCCTCGGAGTCCGGTTCAGTCAGCAGGTGGCCGCGTAATTCGGAGATGGTGGCCGGGGAAATGTTCAGGACTTGTGTGACATACGTCTCGATCGAGCCGTGCCGCGCCGTCAGGTCGCCGAGGAAGAGACGCATGGCCTCCGCGGGCGCCAGGCCGAACCCCGGCCACATGGGCGCGTCGGGGTGCCTGCTGCGCCAGCTGGCGACGAACCGCTCGGTGGCCAGCCCGGTGAGCGCGTAGTCCGCCACGATGTCGTCCTCGCCCACGCCCGCCAGTGACAGGACGAGCGCGGCGAGCACCCCGGTGCGGTCCTTGCCGGCCGCGCAGTGGATCACCACAGGGGCGTTGTCGGCCCGCGCGATCGTCTCCAGGGCGGTCCTGAGGTTCTCGACGCCGTCCTCGGTCGTCTCCAGGTAGCGGTCGGCGAGGTATCGCCCGACCCCGCTCTCCTCCTTGTAGGCCGTGATGTCCCAGCGGCGCCCCTCGATGGGCAGGTTCTGGTAGTACTGCCCCTCGGCGTCCGGGACGCGGCCCCCCTTCTCGATCTCGTACGCATGCCGCAGGTCGATGACCGTACGCACGCGCAGCTCGCGGAAGATCCTGAGATCGTCTCCGGCCAGCCAGCCGAGCGCGTCGGCCCGGTAGAGCCGCTGCCATTGGACCGTGCGCCCGTCATGGGCGACATATCCACCTACGTCGCGGAAGTTGAAGATGTTGGCGAACTCAATGTGGCGGATCACGCTCAACACCTTAATTGGCGGCGGTGACGGACTCCTTGGACGAATCGCCGGCCTTCCGCTCGGCCACCTCGCGGCGGATCAGCAGGACCCAGCCGGCCAGTGCGATGCCGATGAACAGCCACCACTGGACCCCGTAGGCCAGGTTGAGGCCGCCACCCGCGCCCACGTCAGGCTCGGGCACCAGGGCCGGCGCCGTGGCGGGCGGGGGCGTCTGCTCGGTCAGCTCCACGTAGCCGCCCACCAGCCGGTACGGCAGCCCCTTGCCGATCTTGTCGGCGTTGATCAGCAGGACCTGCCCGGCCGGCAGCCCGGAGCGCTCCCGGATGCCGCTGGAGTCCTCGGTCTCGCTGAGCCGTAGCCTCCCGGTGACATTTACCTGTCCTGTGGGCGGAGCGGGCACCTCGGGCGTGGCGTCGGCGGTGGCGCCGGCCTTGACCCAGCCCCTGTTGACGATCACCGCGGTGCCGTTGCCGGTGACGAGGGGCGTCAGGACGTAGAAGCCGTTCTGGCCCTCCTGGGGTCGCCTGCGTACGAGGAGGGCGTGGGACGGGTCGTACGTGCCCGAGACCGTGACCTTCCTGAACCGGTCGTCCGCGCGGACCTGCCGCCCCGGGACCGCCAGCCGCTCCAGCGGCACCGGCGCGGCCTCGATGTTGGCCGTGACCCGCTCGCTGTTGGCCGAGCGCTCCTCGAAGCGCCCGAACTGCCACCGCCCGAGGAACACGAAGGCGGGGATGACCAGCAGCACCACCACGTGGAGCGCGAGCCATCGGGGCGTCAGCAGGAACCGGTACACGCTTCAAGGGTAGGCACCGGAGGGGGTGCCCCCTCACGCGCCTAGGCGCTTCTGAGCTGGGCCCCCGACCCGGGCACCGCGGTCACCTCGCGCGGCCCGCTCACCTCGTGGCCGTCCGCGCACCGGAAATGCTGCTCGATGGGGGCCCCGCAGTCGCGGTGGGTCAGCAGCACCGCCGGCCCGTCCTCGTCCGCCAGGTATTTGTCACCCCAGTGCATGAGCGCGACCAGGAGGGGATAGAGGTCGCGGCCCTTGTCCGTGAGCCGGTATTCGTCGCGCTGCCGCTGGCCGGGCTCGCGGTAGGGCTCCTTGCGCAGCAGGCCCTCGTCGACCAGCCGGGCGAGCCGGGCACTGAGCACCTGGCGGGGGGCGCCGGTGATCGCCTGCATGTCGGCGAACCTCCGCACGCCGTTGAACGCCTCGCGCAGCACCAGGAAGGTCCACTTCTCCCCGACGATGTCCAGGGTGCGCTCGATCGAGCAGTTGTCCACCCGGAAGGGAACGTTCATTGCCACATTATATCTGAGTTCATTTGACAGACTCAGCGCTCGCGGGCAGGCTGAGTCTATGCAGGGAACCCAGATCCGCCCCGCGCGCCCGGACGACGAGGAACGGATCAGACGCTTCCTGGCGGGGCTGTCGCTCCACACGCAGACGCTCCGCTTCTTCACCGGCGTCAGCAGTCCCGCTGCGGGGCTGGTGCGCACGCTGCTCGCGCTGGACGAGCGCCGCGACGCGCTCGTCGCGATCAACGAGGGCGGCGAGATCGTCGGCCACGCCATGAGCTTCAGGGGCGGCTGCGCCGATGTGGAGGTCGCCGTGGTCGTGGCCGACCAGTGGCAGGGCCAGGGGATCGGGCCCAGGCTGATCGACGTGCTGCTGCTCAGGGCCTCCGTACGAGGTGCGCGGACCGTGGGCATGGACGTGCTGGGGGAGAACCGGCGCGTCCTGAGACTCGTCCGCAGGCTCTGGCCGGACGCCGAGATGAAGGTGACTTCCGGATCGGTGGAGGTGACCGCTATGATCGATCCACTCGGCCTATTTGCGGAACAAGGTTCTGTTGGCACACCATTGACAGCGTGAAGAGTGCCAAGAACGGACGCGACGGCCGTACCCGCATCATCGAGGGTGCCCTCCGCCGCTTCAGTCAGGACGGGGTCTCGGCCACCACGCTGGCCAGCCTCCGCGAGGAGAGCGGCGTCAGCGTCGGCAGCTTCTACCACCACTTCGCCAGCAAAGAGCATGTCTTCGGCGTGCTGTACGCGGAGATCCTGACCGCCTACCAGGCCGCCTTCCTCGCCGAGCTGGTCAGCCACGAGGAGGCCCGCGACGGCATCGAGGCCGTCGTGGCCTTCCACATGCGGTGGGCCGGCGAGCACCCGGAGAGGGCCAGGCTGCTGGTCAGCGAGCGACCGCCGCGCAAGCACGAGCCGGGCGGCGCGGAGGTGGCCGAGGCCCGGCGCGGGTTCTTCCGCCAGGTCTCCGACTGGTGGCGGCCGCACATGAAGAACGGCCTGCTCCAGCCCGTCCACCCGACCATGTGCTACGTGCTGTGGCTGGGGCCCGCGCAGGAGATGTGCCGCCTGTGGTTCGCGGGCGCCCACACGCCTACGGAAGAGGAGATCAAGGGGCTGGGCGCCGCCGCCTGGCAGAGCCTCCGCCAGCAATGACAGGCCCCCGCAAGGGGCCTGACCAGCGCGGGGAGCGATGATCCGGGCACCGTCTGTGGTGTTATTGTCCACTTGTGACTCGACCTCGGGCGCTGGCACTGCCCGCTATGCCGGAGAGCGCGCTCGCCCGCTTGGGTGAGGTAGCCGACCTGGCCGAGGTTCCCGCGCGTCCCAGCCTCGGCTTCACCGACGAGCAGCTCGCCGACCTGGTCATCGAGACCGGCGCGACCGTGCTCATCACCGACGGCGACCAGGTTCGCACGTCGGTGCTCGCCCTGCCCCTCGACGTGGTGGCCGTCATGGGCCCGACCACCAGCGTGGACCTGACGCTGGCCGCCGAGTACGGGGTGACCGTCCTGCACGCCGCCGACCGCGACCCCGAGTCGGTGGCCGAGCTCACGCTCGCGCTGATGTTCGCCGTCAGCCGCAACATCGTGGCCGCGGACCGGGAGGTGCGCCAGGGGCGCGTCGGCAAGGTGCCGCCCGCCCAGCGCCACCGCGGCAGGCGGCTGAGCGGCAGGACGCTCGGCATCGTGGGCCTGGGCCGCGTCGGCAGGGCCGTGCGCTGGCGCTGCGAGGGCCTGGGGATGCGGGTGATCACCTGCGATCCGTTCGTCCCCGAGGCCACCCACACCCTGCCCGCCCTGCTGGCGGAGGCGGACGTGGTGTCGCTGCACGTGCCGCTGACCGGGGAGACGCGGGGCTTCTTCGGCTACCCCGAGTTCGGCGCGATGCGGCCGGGCTCCATCTACCTCAACACCTCGCGCGGCGCGCTGCACGACCTGACGGCGCTGGTCGACGCGCTGCGCCAGGGCCAGGTGGGCGGCGCGGGGCTCGACCACTTCGAGGGCGAGTGGCTCGATCCGGCCCACCCCCTGACGCGCCTGCCGAACGTGGTGCTGACACCCCGCCTGGGCGAGGCCACGGGGGAGAGCCGGGAGGAGCTGGCCGGGATGCTGGTGGAGGATATCGCCCGGCTGCTGCGCGGCGAGCGGCCCGCCCACGCCTGCGTGCCCGCCCTGCCGTTCGCCTGATCCGCCTGGGCCGTTACGCGGGCTGGCGGAGGCGGGTGTGGACGCGCCAGCTCGCCCGGTCGAGCGAGATGTCCAGCCGCAGGTCGCCGCGGTGCCTGCGCAGGCCGGGCACGCGGACCCGGTCGTGCACGTCGAACCTGCCCCGATGCGGATAGCCGAACCCCAGCTCGCCGGGCAGCACCCGCAGGTCGTCGCGGTTGCCGCAGCGCGGGCACGTCCAGGACACCAGGTCCATGCCGCGGTTGTAGTCGGAGCAGGCGCGGAAGTATTCGTCAGGTCCGAACCGGGACTCGCAGGCCAAGCAAGGGATCAGCATGGGTCCGCTCCTCGGGGCGACATGGCGACTTCCCTAGAGATACCGCTCACTACTTGTCCGCCGCTTGCAGAACGCTTGGGTGTCTAAGTAACAGTATGAGCACTGTCGGTATCCGGAAACAGTGCGAGCGCCGATGGTATCGGGCCATGCGGGAGTGTCCGTGGTGAAAGGATGGACTTGTGGAACGACTGCGCCATCACCTCCTGGAGACCGACTACACGATCGACGGCGTACGTGAGCGGCTGGGCAGCATGGCGGCCTCGGCCCTGGCCAGGGAGGAGCTGGTGCCGGCCCTGCGCGCCACCGCCGACCTCGATCCGCTGGCGGCGTCGATCAGGCTGTGGTGGCTGGGCGTTCCCGTCCCCGCCGCGTCCCTCGCCCCGGAGGTCCTCGACTCGGGGCTGGTCAGGGCCGACGGCGACCAGGTGAGCGCGACCGTGCACCTGCAGCCCTGGGAGACCGGCGGCTACCTCGTCTCCGACCGCAAGGTGCGCCCCGGCGACCCGGCGCTGCGTCCTGACCACGTGGTCGGGGCCGGCGGTGCCTCGGCCAACCTGGCCCAGCTCGCCACCCGCCGCCCGGTGGGGCGCGCGCTCGACCTCGGCACCGGCTGCGGCGTGCAGGTCTTGCACCTGGCCGGGCGGGCCGAGCACATCGTGGCCACCGACGTGAACCCGCGGGCCGTGGAGCTGGCCAGGCTGAGCTGGGAGCTGTCCGGCATCTCCGGCGTGGAGGCACGTACGGGGTCGATGTTCGAGCCGGTCGAGGACGAGCTGTTCGACCTGATCGTGAGCAACCCCCCGTTCGTCATCGGCCCCGGGGGCGGCCTGACCTACCGCGAGGCCGGCGGCGACGGCTTCTGCCGCGACCTCGTACGCCGCACGCCCGGCCACCTCAACCCCGGCGGCCAGGCCCACTTCCTGGCCAACTGGCTGCACGTCGAGGGCGAGGACTGGCACGACCGCGTGGGCGGCTGGCTGCGCGAGACCGGCTGCGACGCCTGGGTGGTCCAGCGCGACGTGCAGGACCCGGCCGAGTACGTCGAGCTCTGGCTCAGGGACGCCGCCGAGCAGGGCACGAAGGCGTACGCCGAGCACTACGACCGCTGGCTGGCCTGGTTCGACGAGCGGAAGGTCGAGGGCATCGGGTTCGGCTGGATCACCATGCGCAACTCCGGCACGCTCGACCCGGTCGTCCGCGTCGAGCACCTGGACCACCTGGTCTCGCTCCCGGTCGGCGACTACGTGGACTCCGTGCTCGACGCCATCGCCACCGCGCACCGCGTCAAGGACCTGGACACCGCGCTCCTGCGCACCGCGGACGGCCTGCTCGACGAGCGCATCGGCCTGCCGGGCGCGGAGGACCCCATCCGCATCGTGCTGCGCCAGACGCAGGGCCTGCGCCGCAGCAGGGAGGTCGGCACGGTGGAGGCCGCGCTGGCCGGGGTCTGCGACGGCGAGCTGGCGCTCGGCCCCCTGCTCAACGTGATCGCCGAGCTGGTCGGCGACGGTGAGATCCTCGACTCCGACGCGGTCAGGCCGCTGATCGCGGAGGGTTACTTCCTGCTTTAATCGCCCGTCAATTGGACGTTGAGCGCTGGGGTGGAGGCTCATGGCCAAGACACGGACCCCGGGGGGTTCGAGGGCCGTGTCAGGTCCGGCCGGTCGTCTAAGGTGAGGCGGCTAGCCACTACGCGGAGCATCCGGATAACCGGGCCCCCTAGCGACGCGTGGTGGCGACAGATGACCGGCCGGGCTGCATCACGACATATTCGTGACGGCCTAAGGACAGCCTTGATCAACCATGTGTGGATGACACGTCTGGACGATGAGCTGTACTCAGGACTCGACGACGGCCCCTTCGGCGGGGATAGCCTCGATCAGGGCCTTGAGGTCCCCGGCCTCGGGGGCGCCGAGCCGGGAGAAGATCTCGAACGCCTGCCGTAGGCATTCCAGGCTCCTGGTCGTGCTGCCCAGACCGCGCAGCGCCTTGCCGAGCACCGTGAGCGACAGCGCCTCGCCGTACGGGTGGCCGATCTCGCGGGAGACCACCAGCGCCTGCTCCGCGTGGCGCACGGCCTCGGGGTGGCGTCCGGCGGCGATGAACGTCTCGGCCAGCCGGGAGCAGACCCGCTGCTCCCAGACGCGCTGCTTGCTGGCCCGGAAGAAGGCCAGGCACTCGGCGTGGTGGTGGACGGCCTCGGTGAGCCGGCCGACCCGGGACAGCACGATGCCGAGGTGGTAGCGGGCGCGGGCGGTCCCGGCGCCGCTGCCGATCTCGGTGAACAGGGCCAGGCCCTTCTCCGCCGCCGCGATCGCGTCCGCGGGCCGGCCGAGCCCCAGGTGGTCGCGGGCCGAGTAGCTGAGCACCAGCGCCTCGCCGGCCGGCACGTCGTTCGCCCGGTAGAACCGCATCGCCGCGTCGAACAGCTCCAGCGCCTCGATGTGGCGGCGCTGCCTGCCGACGACGACCGCCAGGGCGTTCAGCACCTCGCCGGTGACGATCTTCTCGCCGCGGGCCGTGGACAGCTCGTGGACGACCCGGAAGTGGCCCTCGGCCGCCTTCAGCTGGTTGTCGGCGAACAGCACCCGGCCGAGTACGTACCGGCTGCGCAGCTCGCTGCCCTGGTCGCCGAGCCGCTGCGCGGCGCTCAGCACGGCGCGCGTGCCCTGGGCGAACTCCCGCGTGTGCGTGCCCGCCTCCAGCAGCGGCTCCATCGCCACCAGCAGGTCTCCGGCGGGCAGCAACTGCTCGCCGGCGACGGCCGACGCGGCGGCCTGGTTGATGGCCGCGAACAGCGAGTCGCCCTCGGCGATCAGCCAGGCCACGGCCTCGTCCACGCTGGTGAACGACAGCCCCTCGCTGATCGTCACGATGTTGGCCGGGATCATGCTGCCCTCGTAGGCCAGGCTGTGCGCGGACTGGGCCGAGGCCAGGTAGAAGCCGAGCAACCGGTGCAGCGCCCGCGCCTTGGCCTCGGGCGGCTCGGTCTTGTCCAGCTGGCGCCTGGCGAACAGCTTGAGCAGGTCGTGGAAGCGGTAGCGGCCGGGCGCGGGCGCCTCGAGCAGGCTCGCGTCCACAAGGGACTCCAGTACGGACTCCGCCTCGAACTGGCTCACCGACAGCACGGCGGCCGCCGCCCCCGTGGAGATGTCGGGCCCCTTGGACAGCGAGAGCAGGCGGAAGGCACGCGCCTGGGCCGGCGCGAGCTGGCCGTACCCGAGCGCGAACGTGGCCTCGACGGCCAGGTTGCCCACACGCAGCTCGTCGAGGCGGCGCTGCTCGTCGGCCAGCCTGGGCACGAGCGAGGCGACCGTCCAGGAGGGGCGCGCGGCCAGCCTGGCGGCCACGATGCGCACCGCCAGCGGCAGGAACCCGCAGGCGGCCACCACGTCCATGGCCGCGCCGTGCTCGGCCGACACGCGCTCGGCCCCGGCCACCGACGCGAACAGCGACAGCGCCTCGCCCGGCTCCATCACGTCGAGGTCGATGAGCCGTGCGGAGGGCAGGTCGGCCAGCTTGCCGCGGCTCGTCACGATGGCCGCGCACCCGGGCGAACCCGGCAGCAGCTGGCTGACCTGCTCGGCGTCGCGGGCGTTGTCGAGCAGCACGAGGATGCGGCGGTCGGCGAGGATCGACCGGTAGAGCGCGGCGCGTTCCGGCAGCCCGTCCGGGACGATGTCCGGCGGGATGCCGAGCGCCCGCAGGAACCCGCCGAGCGCCGACTCGGGCACGGTCGCCTCGTCGGTGTAGCCGCGCAGGTCGGCATAGAGCTGGCCGTCGGGGAACAGGTCCTCGGCCAGGTGCGCGACGTGCACGGCCAGCGCGGTCTTGCCCACGCCGCCGATGCCGGAGACCGCGATCACGGGCACGCCCTCGGCCGACGACTGCGCCGACGACTGGGCCGACAGCAGCGTGCGGAGCCGTACGGCGACCTCCTTGCGGCCGGTGAAGTCGTTGACGGCGGCGGGGAGCTGCGCGGGGCGCGGCAACTGCGGGGCCTGGCGCTGCTCCGGCTCCTCCACCGGCTCCTCGGCGGGCACCTCGGCGGCGGCCAGCGTGGGGTCGGCGGCCAGGATGCGCTGGTGCAGCGCGGCCAGCTCGGGGCCCGGCTCGATGCCGAGCTCCTCGACGAGGGCCTCGCGCGTCTCGGTGAACACGTTGAGGGCGTCGCCCTGCCGCCCGCACCGGTAGTAGGCCAGCATCAGCTGGGCGCGCAGCTTCTCGCGCAGCGGGTGGTCGGCGGTCAGCGCGATCAGCTCGGAGACGACCTTCGCGTGGTCGCCCAGCTCCAGGTCCACGTCCATGAGCGTCTCGACGACGCTGATGCGGCGCTCGACCAGCCGGTCGCGCTGGTGCTCGGAGTAGGGGCCGACGGTCCCGGCCAGCGGCTCGCCCTCGAAGAGCGACAGCGCCTCGCGCAGCCCTTCGGCGGCCTCGCGCAGCCGACCGCCCTTGCGCGCGCTCTCGGAGTCCTGGACGCCGCGTTCGAAGCGGACCAGGTCGAGCGAGCCGTCGGGCAGCCGCAGCGCGTAACCCCTCCCGATGGACGTCAGCAGCTCCGGGCGGGAACGGGCGGGCCGGTCCGGCTCCAGCACCGTACGCAGGCGGGAGACGTAGGTGCGCAGGGCGCCCAGGGCCCGCGGGGGCGCGTCCTCGCCCCAGACCGCGTCGATCATCTCGTTGGGGGTGACCGCATGGCCTTCACGCAGCAGCAGCATGCCCAGGATGGAACGCTGCAGCGGAGTGCCCAGATCGAGCTCCTGGCCGTCACGCCAGGCGCGGACAGGACCGAGCACGGCGAACCTCAGCCCGCCCTCGACGCTCTGACCAGCCATGCCGAATGTCTCCCAGCCAATGGATCGTTTTGTTACCAAATGATAGATCCAACGTCCTTTGTCACCTAGACTCCGGACTGATCGTTAAATGTGCCGTTGATCCGTCTTTGATCCGGTGTTGAGCGTGCCCCTGGATGCTGATGATCGGCTAGGCATGATTCACACCGCGGGGGCGTGTCATGTAGAGCACGCGTAGGCAGGAAAAAATACGGCCCCGCCCAAACTTTCTTGGGGCGGGGCCGTGGTGGACAGGTTCTCAGGCCGCCTCGACCAGTCCGAGCCGCAGGGCGAGCCGCTCGCGTACGAGCGGCCATTCGGAGCTCAGGATCGAGTAGAACGCGGTATCTCGGACCGTGTTGTCGGCGCCTCGGCTATCCGCTCGCCGCACCCCGTCGAAGTGTGCGCCGAGGGCCTCGATGGCGGCCCGGGACTTGGTGTTACGTACATCTGCTTTGAGGGTGATGCGGTGGACGTTCCATGTCTCGAAGGCGAGCGAGAGCATCAGGAACTTGCTCTCACGGTTGACACCCGTGCCCTGGGCACTGGCGGCCAGCCAGGTGTAACCGATGTCCGCCACGGACGGGATCTCGCCCACCGCACCCCGTGTACCCGGAGGCCAGGGCATGGGGCCCTGCCAGTACTCCAGGTGCATGAGACGGGTGGCACCGACCACGCGGTCGGTGTTCAGCCACCGGATGGCGAAGGGCATGGAGCGGCCCTCCGCCTGCTCAGCCATGGCGGCCTCCACATAGGAGACCATCTCGTCCCGGCTTTCCGGGACGCGAGTGAAGGCGTAAGTGCAACGGTCTTCACTCGCCGCGGCGACGAGGTCGTCGATCGCCGCGAGGCTGAGAGGTTCCAGGCGCACGGAGCGCCCGGACAAGGTGACAAGAGCGGGCATGAGCACATGATGAGGGGAAGCGGGGGCGCACGTAACCATGCAGTTAGGAAGATCTTTTGCAGCTTTCTGCAGACAGGGTGTTCCTGCAGGTCAGCGGCCCCTTTTGAGCGATGGTAAACCCGCTCTTGGGGAAAGATTCGCCTAACTGTGACATGGCGTCGGGACGAGCGCGGGACGCCGTTCACGCACCGCTTCGTGCGACACCGAGGCCAGCTCGTTCAGACCCTTCGAAAGATAGTCCAGATTGTCGGCGATCCAGGGGAGTTGGAGGGGGTTCGGGCTGTTCAGAGCGGTCAGTCGCTCTTCGGCGGTCTCGCCGTAGAGGAGGCTCACCGCGACCCGCACCCTGGCCGCCGCCGGGTCGTCGCCGAAGGCGTGTCCGGGCAGGACACCGATGCCGTGTTCCTCCAGCAGGATCTTGGTGATCTCGGCGGAGCCGCCGAGCCGGAGGTGGCTCAGATCGGGATAGAGGTAGAAGCCGCCCTGCGGGGCGGGCACGTCGGCCCCGATCTCGGTGAACCTTTCGTGGACGGCCCTGGCGACCGTGCCGTGCAGCCGCCGGGCGAGCTCGATGCGGGCCAGCAACTCCTGGGGCTCGTCGAAGGCGTACGCCGCCGCCTCCTGCACCGGGGCCGCGGGCGCCGACCAGATCTCGCTGGCCACCGCGAGCAGGCTCCTGTGCAGCGCGTGGCTGCCCGCGGGCAGCCTGGCCACACCGATCCGCCAGCCGCCCAGCGCCAGGCTCTTGCTCAGCCCGGTGGTGATGATCGTGCGCTCGGGGGCGAGGTCGGCGGGGGAGGTGAACGGCAGGGCCGGGTCGTGCACGACGTCGCGGTAGATCTCGTCCGAGATGATGATCAGATCGAGCTCGCGGGCGATCTCCACCAGCCGCGCGATGGTCTCCGGACCGGACAGGCGGCCCGTCGGGTTGTCGGGCAGCGTCACCAGCAGCGAGTTGACCGTCCGGCCCTGGGCCCTGGCCCGGAGCACCGCGCCGGCCACGAGATCGGGGTCGGGCACTCCGCCCCCTCCTGGCGGTGCGGGCACCAGGATGGGGCGGGAGCCGACCAGCTCCGCCTGGGCGGCGTAGCTGACCCAGCTGGGCATGGGCAGGACGATGTCCCCGCCGATCGCCAGGAGGAGGCCGTACAGCAGGGACTTGCTGCCAGGCCCGCAGACGACGAGCCCGGGGTCGGTGGGGAGCCCGCGTCGTGTCCAGTAGCCCGCCGCCGCCGTCCTGAGCTCGGATGCCCCCGCGACCGGCCCGTAGCCGTTGCGTTCGGCCGCGCCGGCCAGCCTGTCGCGCAGTGCCGGGTGGACGGGCAGCCCTGCCTCGCCGAAGGCCAGGTGAAGCACTCGCTCCCCGGCGCGCCGTCTTCGGTCGATGTCCTCGTTTGCCGCCAAAGTGGCGGACAACGTCACGGTCATGTTTGTCACGTTCCCAGGGTGGTTTGATGAAGGCATCAGCACAAGCGAGGCTTTTCGTGGGTAGGCATAAGGAAGACTGATGCTTGAATTGCGGCGTTTGGTCCTGATCTGCGAGTTCGCTCGTCGCGGAAGTATCGCTGCGACGGCGGCATCGCTGGGGTACAGTCCTTCGGCCGTGTCGCAGCAACTCGTCGCGCTCGAACGTGAGACCGGAACGGTCCTCATCGACAGGACCGCGCGCAGTGCCGAGCTGACCGACGCGGGGCGGCGGCTGGTGGCGCACGCGGAGCGCATCCTGTCCATGGTCGAGGAGGCGGAGTCGGACCTGTCCGCCCATGCGGGGACACCCGCGGGGCGGGTCGTGGTCACCGCCTTCCCGACGGCCGCGGTCGCGTTCGCCCCGGCGCTCGCCCGCTCGCTGCGCCGCCACACCGAGCTGACGCTCCGGCTGGGGCAGAGCAGGTCGGGCCGGGGCATGCGCGAGGTGCAGTCGGGGGAGGTGGACATCGCGCTCGTGGACGACTGGTACGGGCGGGTTCGCGACAACGAGAGCCTGCGGGTGTTCCCGCTGCTGCGCGACCCCCTGGTGCTGGTGGTGCCGCGCAAGCACCGTCTGGCCGACCCCGACGTGCCGGTGGACCTGCGGGAGCTGCGCGACGAGCCGTGGATGGCGACGCCCGACGGGGAGCCGTCCCGGCTGGCGGTGGACCGGCTCCTGGTGGACGTGGGCGGGACCCGGCCCACGCCGTGGGAGTTCGAGGGGCTGGGAACGATCCTTTCTCTGGTGGCGAAGGGGATCGGCATCGCCGCCGTGCCCGCGCTCGCGCTGGCGGCAGGGGTGCGGGGGCTGGCGGTGCGCCAGTTCCCGGGAAACCCGGTGGGGCGCGACGTGCACGCGGTCGCCCGCAACTCCAGCGTCAACCGGCCGTCGGTGTCGGTGACGCTCCGCGCGATCCACGTGGCCGCCCGCTACCTCGCCGCCGACCTGGATCCGGTGCGCCCGGCGGACCGCCGCCCGCCCGGCGATCCGCTGGAAGATGACGAGGCGGCCCAGTGAACGGCCCAGTGAACGGCCCAGTGAACGGCCCAGTGAACGGCTCAGTGAACGGCCCGGGAGGCGATAGCGTCTGCCGTTATGGCGCCGACGTACGACATCGAGCACCTCCTGCTCTCCCAGCCGAGCACCCGCACGGTCGCGGGCATCGACGAGGTGGGCCGTGGCGCGTGGGCGGGACCGGTAACGGTCTGCGCCGTCGTCACCGACCTGTCCGAGCCGCCGTCCGGCCTCACGGACTCCAAGCAGGTTTCGGCGGCCAGGCGCACCCCGCTCGCCGAGGAGCTGACCGCGTGGGCGGCCGGCATCGGCTTCGGCGAGGCCACCCACACGGAGATCGACGAGCTGGGCATGACCGAGGCCCTGCGCCGGGCCGCCAGGCGGGCGCTGGAGGCGCTGCCGGTGCGCCCGGACGCGGTGATCCTCGACGGCAAGCACGACTACATCGGCCCGCCCTGGCCGGTACGCCTGGAGGTCAAGGGCGACGCGGCCAGCATCTCGGTCGCGGCGGCGTCCGTCCTGGCCAAGGTCCGGCGCGACGCGTACATGGGGACGATCGGCTGCGAGGAGTACGGCTTCGCCGACAACGCCGGCTACCCCTCACCCCTCCACCAGGAGACCCTGGCCCGGCTCGGCCCCACGCCCCACCACCGGCTCTCGTGGTCCTACCTGGACGACCTCCCTCGATGGCGGCACCTCAAGCACCACCGGGACCCCCTCGTGGGAGAGGGTCAGGCCAGCCTGTTCGGCTGAGCGGGGACCATCGGGCATCATCGGATGGGTGCGAATCGGCGTCTTCGTCATCGCGGCGCAGTTCCCCGGCCAGGAGGCCGGGCAGGTGCTGGCCGATGCCGTCGAAGTGATCGTGGCCGCCGAGGAGGCGGGGTTCGACGACGCGTGGGTCGCCGAGCATCACTTCATGTCCTACGGCGTGTGCCCCTCCGCGACCACCCTGGCGGCGGTCGCCCTCGGCAGGACCTCGCGGATCGGGCTCGGCACGGCCGTCAGCGTGCTGTCCACGCAGCATCCCGTGGCGCTGGCCGAGCAGGCGGCCATGCTGCACCACCTGTCCGGCGGGCGGTTCACGCTGGGGGTCGGCAGGGGCGGGCCGTGGGTGGACCTGGAGGTGTTCGGGACGGGGGCCGAGCGGTTCGAGCGGGGGTTCGGGGAGTCGCTCGACCTCCTGCTCGACGGGCTCTCCGGCGGTCCCGTCGCCGGTGACGGGGAGTTCTTCCGGTTCAGGGAGGTCCGGGTGGTGCCGGGCGCGAGCATGCGGCCGGTGGTCGCGTGCACCTCCGAGGCGACCGTGGGGGTGGCGGCGGAGCGGGGGCTGCCGATGCTGCTCGGGATGCACATCGGGGACGCCGAGAAGGCCGCCCTGGTCGAGGACTACATCGCCCGGGGCGGGACCGCCACCGATCACGTGGCGGCGGGAGTGGCCTACGTGGCCGACTCCACGGCGGGGGCGGTGCGGGAGATCAAGGAGTCGCTGCCCCGGTGGCTGGAGCCGGGGCTGGCGGGGTACGTGCCGGTGGACGATCGCCCCCGACCTATGCGAAATATCCCGGCATATGTGGATCTGTTGGCCCGGATTCATCCGGTCGGGTCGGCCGAGCATTGTGCCGCGACGATCCTGCGTACCGCCGAGAACACCGGGATCGAGCGGTTCATCCTGCTGGTCGAGGGGCTGGGCGAGCACCGGCGGACGGTGGAGAACGTGCGGCGGTTCGGGGCGGAGGTGCTGCCGCTGCTACGGGCCCGGTGACCCGGGCAGTGCCGGATCACCGGGCCGGGTCACTGGGCCGGGTCACTGGGCCGGATCACCGGGCCGGGTCACCGGGCCGGACGGTCAGCAGTCGACCAGCTCCGGCTTCTGGTTGAGGATCTGGGCCCTCGGGGTGACGAACTCGTGCAGGGCCTTGGTCGCCGTCG
The DNA here is from genome assembly GCF_040675285.1 of Nonomuraea sp. NPDC049625. Lineage (NCBI taxonomy): Bacteria > Bacillati > Actinomycetota > Actinomycetes > Streptosporangiales > Streptosporangiaceae > Nonomuraea > Nonomuraea sp. NPDC049625. The sequence continues at coordinate 243,587 of NZ_JBFAOQ010000016.1, forward strand.
GGTCGAAGACGGCGACCCGGTGGCAGTTCTGGAAGGCCAGCCGTACTCCGAAGTGGCGCTCCAGCGCTCCGCGCATCGCGTCGCTCGCCAGGCAGCGCAGGAGCTGGCCGCGGGCTTCCTCGGACGGCGGCGGCACCTGGTTGTCGGCGAACTCGGCTCCGGTCTGCTCGCGCTGTTCGGCCAGCCCGCTGATCAGCGACCACGCGTACGGCAGCGAGTCGCGGACGCACGCGATGAAGGCCGCGTCGTCCACCTCGCCGGCTCTGGCCTGGTCGAGCAGTTCGTTCGGAACGGTCAGCGACATGCTGTCTCCTCTCGAATGGGATCAATCTGACGCTAAGTGGGGATTCGTGATCGCTCCAGATGCCTGGAGGGGGGCACTCAGGGGCCGAACACGAAATCCGGGTCTATCTGTGAGGCCAGGTCGGACCCGGTCCGGTCGTTGCCCCACGCGTGGGCGTTGCGCAGGTGGAAGTCCACGGTCTGGCGGCCGAAGCGCGCCCAGTCCTTCTCCTGCTCGTCGAGGGTCTTGCGGAGCACGGCCAGCGCGTCGGCGTTGACCGGCTCCAGGTCGTCGAGCGTGAAGTGGCGGCCCTGCTCCATGGCGCGGACGGCGGCGGAGTGCTCCATCCAGGTGAGCAGGTCGTCGCCCACGTGCTCGCGCAGGAAGTCGACGTCGGACGGGCCGTGGACCTTGTTGCCGACCACGGCCAGCGCGACGTCGTACGCGGCGGCGTACTCGCGGTACTGGCGGTAGACGCTCACACCCTGCCTGGTCGGCTCCGCGACGAGGAACGTCAGGTCGAACCGGGTGAACAGCCCCGACGCGAAGGAGTCGGCGCCCGCGGTCATGTCCACCACGACGTACTCGCCGGGGCCGTCGATGAGGTGGTTGAGCAGCAGCTCCACCGCGCCGACCTTCGAGTGGTAGCAGGCCACGCCGAGGTCGTCCTCGCTGAACGGGCCGGTCGCGAGGAGGCGCAGCCCGTCGGGGGTGGTCAGCGCGTACGGGTCGGCGGCCAGGTCCTCGAAGCTCAGCAGCCGGGAGCCGCGGCCGGGCGGGGTGGTCTTGACCATGGCGTCGGCGGAGGGGATGCGGGGGTTGTCGCCGCGCAGCCGCTCCTTGATCTCGGTCAGGTGGGCGCCGAGCGGCTCGGGCTGCCGGTCGAGGCCGAGCACCATGGCCAGGTGCTGGTTGATGTCGGCGTCCACGGCCACCACCGGCCCGCCCTGGCTCGCCACATGTCTGGCGAACAGCGCGGACATCGTCGTCTTGCCACTGCCGCCCTTTCCGACGAACGCCACTCTCACGGGCCCTCCAGGTGGATATGAAAACCGTTTCCGTTGTCATCATGCCACACTCCGTGCGGGGCGTGTGCGGACAACGCGAAAAGGCCACGTGGACGGTTTCCACGTGGCCTTTCCGGACGGGCGATTCAGGTGCAGGTGGCGTCGAGGTTGACCGGGGTCTCCGGGTCAGGTGTCCGCTCGGCGGCGGTGCCGGCCCTGGTCGGGCCGGCCTCCAGGGTCTCGGCGACCTTGCGGCGGATGAACGACCAGTCGGGGTACGCCGTGTTGATCAGCGGCGGCACGAAGCTGAGGCTGCGGATCTTGGCGTCCTTGACCCGCTGCGCGAGGTCGATGACGGCCGGCAGCAGGTCCTGCGGGAGGTCGGTGGAGATGGCCCGCTTGGTAGCCACGGCCAGCCGCTCGAAGCTGTTGATCACGGTCATCGGGTCGGCCTGCTTGGCGAGCGCGTTGAGCAGGCACTTCTGGCGTCCCATGCGGACGTAGTCGTCGCTGTCGGTGCGCGAGCGGCCGTACCAGAGCGCCTCCTCGCCGGACAGCCTGCGGGTGCCGGCCGGCAGCAGGCCCTCGCGGTACTTGCCGTACACGATGGGCTCCTTGATGGTGACCTTCACGCCGCCCATGGCGTCGATGATCTCCGCGAACCCCTTCATGTCCACCAGGGCGTAGTAGTCCACGTTGAGGCCGAGGATGTCGCCGATCGTCTGCTTGATCAGAGCCGGCCCGCGCTGGCGCCGCTCCACGCCCGGCACCACCTCGGGGTGCTCCTCGGCGTACTGGAAGATCTCGTTGAGCAGGCCGGGCGTGTCGGGGCCGGTGCCGGTGAAGCCGTAGGGGAACTGGTCCCTGGCCGGGCCCGCGCGAAATTCGACGCGCTGGAGGTTGCGCGGCAGGCCGAACAGGGTGGTCGCGCCGGTCTCGGTGTCCACGCTGGCCACGGTCATGCTGTCGGTACGCACGCCGGGCCGGTTCGGCGCGGCGTCGCCGCCCAGGAGCAGGAAGTTGACCCGGCGGGCGCCGTTCCACGGGTCCTGGGCCATGATGGGCGCGGTGGCGGTGGTGCTGGGGAACAGGGTGTTCACGACATCGCGTGACAGGTACGCCAGCCTGGTGGCGTACACCGTCGGGGTCATGATGAGCGCGCAGAGCGCGAGCGTCAGCGCCGTGGTCAGGAAGCGGCCGATCCTGTCGGAGCTCGGCGGGCGTACCAGGACGAAGGACCAGACGACCACGCCGGTCCAGGCGATCGCGATCGCCACCAGCACCACGGTGAACCCGACGAGCCAGCGGGGCTGCACCGCCAGCGACAGCAGGTGAGTGCTGTACGCCGTGAACACCATGAGGATGCCGGCCAGCATCACGACATATCCGAACATGAGCGCCAAGCCCGTCTTACGGCGCTCCGCGGCCAGATGTGCCACTCCCCACAACAAGGACGATGCCAGTGTCAGGGCCATGCTCGCCCCCAGGCCGAATCCCCGCTCTTTCTCCGTCATGCCTGGTCAAACCCCCATTTGCGCGCCCATCCACGCCACCTTAGTAATGCGCTGTGCGGGAAAGACGGTAGGAAGGGACGGGTCAGGTCAATTCCATGTCAAGACCACCTTGAGATATAACGTGAGTGTGCGCAAGCGACACGGAAGCTACGGATTCGACGCTCCCTGGGCGCTGGTCGGCTTGTTGTTCGGAGCGCTGGTGCTCCTGGCCCTGGCGTCGGTCTCGTTCCTGCTCGACATCCCCCTGGCGGGCATCGCGTTCCTGCTCGGCGGGCTCTACACGCTGGCCAGCGCGGCCAGCTACCTCTATACGACGCGGCGCGGCAAGTTCGCGGTCTGGGCCGGTGAGCTCGAGCGGCTGAACGGCGACGAGCTCCTGCTCGACCTCGGCTGCGGCCGGGGCGCGGTGCTGCTGATGGCGGCCCGGCGGCTGGAACGCGGCAAGGCGACCGGCATCGACCTGTGGCAGTCGAAGGACCAGTCGGGCAACCGGGAGACCAAGGCCAGGGCGAACGCCGCCGCCGAGGGCGTCGCCGACCGCGTCGAGCTGGTGACGGGCGACATGCGCGACCTGCCGTTCGGCGACGGCGCGTTCGACGCGATCGTGTCGAGCCTGGCCATCCACAACATCCCCGACGCCGAAGGGCGCGCGCAGGCCGTGCGCGAGGCGCACCGGGTGCTGCGGCCCGGCGGGTTGATGCTGATCGCCGACTTCCAGCACACGGCCGCGTACGAGGGCACGCTGCGCTCGCTCGGCGTGGTGGACGTGCGGCGGCGCGACGCGGGCTGGCGGTTCTGGTACGGCGGACCGTGGTTCAGCACCGGCATCCTGGAGGTCAGGAAACCCGCGGCCTGAGCCTGCGATGCACATCGCGGCGGAAATCCGGCGAGGGGGTTTGCATGGTCATGCATAGGTGTGTATATACTTCGACTCGTGTCTAAGATGCTCACCTCTCTGCCTGTCGGTGAACGTGTCGGGATCGCCTTCTCCGGTGGCCTCGACACCTCGGTCGCGGTCGCGTGGATGCGCGAGAAGGGCGCGGTGCCGTGCACCTACACCGCCGACATCGGCCAGTACGACGAGCCTGACATCGCCTCGGTGCCCGGCCGCGCCACGGCGTACGGCGCCGAGGTCGCCCGGCTGGTCGACTGCCGGGCGGCGCTCGTGGAGGAGGGGCTCGCGGCCCTGGCCTGCGGGGCGTTCCACATCCGCTCCGGCGGGCGCACCTACTTCAACACCACGCCTCTCGGGCGGGCCGTCACGGGCACCCTGCTCGTACGCGCGATGCTCGACGACAACGTGCTGATCTGGGGAGACGGCTCCACCTTCAAGGGCAACGACATCGAGCGGTTCTACCGCTACGGCCTGCTCGCCAACCCCTCCCTGCGGATCTACAAGCCGTGGCTGGACGCCGACTTCGTCACCGAGCTCGGCGGCCGCAAGGAGATGTCCGAGTGGCTGCTCGCCAACGGGCTGCCCTACCGGGACAGCACGGAGAAGGCGTACTCCACCGACGCGAACATCTGGGGCGCGACCCACGAGGCCAAGGCGCTGGAGCACCTCGACGCGGGCATCGAGATCGTCGAGCCGATCATGGGAGTGCGGTTCTGGGACCCCGACGTCGAGATCGCCGCCGAGGACGTCACGATCGGCTTCGACCAGGGCCGGCCGGTGACCATCAACGGCAAGGAGTTCCCCTCCGCCGTCGACCTGGTCCTGGAGGCCAACGCCATCGGCGGCCGGCACGGCATGGGCATGTCCGACCAGATCGAGAACCGGATCATCGAGGCCAAGAGCCGGGGCATCTACGAGGCGCCGGGCATGGCGTTGCTGCACGCCGCCTACGAGCGGCTGGTCAACGCGATCCACAACGAGGACACCCTGGCCAACTACCACGCCGAGGGGCGGCGGCTGGGCCGGCTGCTGTACGAGGGCCGCTGGCTGGACCCGCAGGCGCTGATGCTGCGCGAGTCGCTGCAGCGCTGGGTCGGCACGGCGGTCACCGGCGAGGTGACCCTGCGGCTGCGGCGCGGCGAGGACTACTCCATCCTGGACACGTCCGGACCGGCGTTCAGCTACCACCCGGACAAGCTGTCCATGGAGCGCACCGAGGACTCCGCCTTCGGGCCGGTCGACCGCATCGGCCAGCTGACCATGCGCAACCTCGACATCGCCGACACCCGCGCCAAGCTGGAGCAGTACGCCGGGCTCGGCATCGTCGGACCCCAGCACCCGATGCTGACCGACGTGCCGCAGACGGCCTCGACCGAGCTGATCGGCGAGATGCCCGAGGGCGGCGCCGAGGCGATCGCCAACCGTGGCGAGCGCGGCGAGATCCCCGGCGACGACGAGCTGCTCGACCACGCCGCGATGGAGTCCGGCACCGACTGACGAGGAGACGGCCGCGGCTGCCCGGCAGCCGCGGCACCGCCAACCCCCCGGGAGCCGACGCGTGGCCGAACCGCAGGGCGACGAGCTCTACATCATCGTGTGCGCCGCCGGGCCGGCCCCGGACGTCGGCCGGCTGGTCGCCATGGCGCAGGAGCGGGGCTGGGCCGTCCAGGTCGTCGCCACTCCGTCGGCTCTCGACTTCATCGACGTGGCCGCCCTGGAAGCCCAGACCGGCCGGCCCGTCCGCAGCCGCTATCGCAAGCCGCACGAGCCCAAACCTCCTCGACCGGGCGCGATCATCGTCGCGCCGGCCACGTACAACACGGTCAACAAGTTCGCCGGGGGCATCGCCGACACCTATGCCCTGGGCCTGCTGGCCGAGGCGCCCGGGCTCGGCATCCCCGTCGTCGTGCTGCCCTTCGTCAACAGCGCGCTGGCCGCCCGCCGGCCCTTCCTGCGCAGCATCGACGAGCTGCGCGCCGAGGGCGTCCGGGTCGTGTTCGGCCTGCCACGGCAGGTCGCCACGGACGAGCCGGACGCCGGCGCCCACCGATTCCCCTGGGAACGCGCGCTGTCGGAGCTGTCCTAAGGACTTGCGCCTGACACTGTGTGAGGCGGTATGCCAGGAGGTGCCGACTTTCAGGAGGAACATCGTGGCAATGGCTGAGCGGGTCGACGAGATCCTGGGCACGGGCAAGGCGCCGAACTTCCACGGTCTCGTGGTGATGCGGGGCGGGGAGATCGTGCTGGAGCGTTACGGCGCGGGGCCGGACCACCGGCTGGGCGACTCGCTGGGGCACGTCGAGTTCGACCGGGACACGCTGCACGACCTGCGCTCCGTGTCCAAGAGCATGGTGGCGCTGCTGTACGGCATCGCGCTGGGCGAAGGGCTCGTGCCGGAGCCGAGTGCGCCCTTGGTAGCCCAGTTTCCGGAATATCAGGATCTGGTGGCGGATCCGGAGCGCGCTCATCTGACCGTCGAGCACGCGCTGACCATGACCCTCGGCCTCGAATGGGACGAGAGCGCCCCCTACACCAGCCCGGCCAACAGCGAGATCGCGATGGAGCTGGCGCCCGACCGGTACCGGTACCTGCTGGAGCGGCCCGTCGTCGAGGAGGCGGGAAAGCTCTGGCACTACTGCGGCGGAGCCAGCGCCCTGCTCGGCGGCCTGATCGCCCGCGGGGCCGGCAGGCCGCTGGAGGAGTACGCCGCGACCGCGCTCTTCCGCCCGCTCGGGATCGACACGTTCGAGTGGTCCAAGGGATTCCACGACACGGTGAGCGCCGCGGCCGGCCTGCGGCTGCGGCCGGTCGACCTGGCCGCCGTCGGGCAGCTGGTGCTCGACGGCGGCCGGGGCATCGTGCCCGCCGAGTGGCTCCGGGAGCTGGTGCGGTCGCGGGTGGTGATCGAGGACGGGTTCGAGTACGGCTACCAGTGGTACGTGAACACCAAGGACCGCCACTGGGTCGGCGGCCTCGGGAACGGCGGTCAGCACCTGCTCGTCCTGCCCGAGGAGGAGCTGGTCGTGGCATTGACGGCCGGTGACTACGACCAGAGCGGGGACAGCTCCAAGGCCGTGCTCGAAGCGGTCCTCGCCTCCTGAGGGTTCCTTACGGAATGAGCAGGATCCGGCCGGTGACCGCGCGGCTCTCCAGGAGGCGGTGGGCCTGCGCGGCCTCCTCCAGCGGCAGCGTACGGTCGATGTAGGCGACGCTGCGCCCGGAGGCGAGCCGGTCGAGCATCGCCGGATAGTGCGTCCCGAACACCTCCCCGGCCCAGCCGGGCCCGCTGCACCCGGTGAGCGTCACCCCGCGTTCCATGAGGTCGGCGGCCGTGACGGCGGCGGGCTCCCCGGTCAGCATCCCGTAGAACAGCATCCGGCCGGTGCCGGGGGTGAGGTGGTCGAGCACCCGCCTGGCCGTGGTGCCGCCGATGGACTCGAACACCACGTCCACCTCGGGCAGCTCGTCGGGCCAGCCGGCCGGGCCGTGGTCGAGCACGAGGTCGGCGCCCAGCTCGGCGGTCCGGTCCCGCTTGGCGGCCGAGCCGGCGGTGGCGATCACCCGCCCGGCCCCGAACTCCTTCGCGTGCCGCACCAGGTACGTCCCCACCGAGCTGCTGCCCGCCTCGACCAGCACGGTCTCTCCGCCGGCGAGGCGTGCCTTGTGCAGCAGGGCGAGGGCCAGCGCGCCGGGCGCCCCCGCGGCCAGCGCCTGGTCCGGCCGCACGCCGTCCGGCACCGGGGCCGTCAGAGCGGCCGGGAGCACGGCGTACTCGGCGTACGAGCCGAGCCCGCCGGTGACCCCCACGACCGTGCTCCCGAGCAGCTTCGCGTCCACCCCCTCGCCGACCTCGACCACCTCGCCGGCCGCCTCCGCGCCGATCACGGCGGGCAGCGGCAGCGGGAACGGCAGCGTCCCCGCCCGGATCTGCGTCTCGGCGTAGCTGACGCCGACGGCCTGGGTGCGGATGAGGACCTGGCCCTCTCCTGGGCCGGGGCGCGGCAGGTCCGCGACTTCGAGCCGTTCGGGGCCGCCCTTTTCCGACAGGACGATCGCGCGCACGTGAACTCCTTTAACTGAACCGATGGTCCAGTTAATATATGGACCACTGGTCAAGTTTGTCCATGGGAAAGAATGACCGGATGGAACGTCGAGAGCGGGCCGACGCCGCGCGCAACAGGCAGGCCATCCTGCGGGCGGCCGAGGAGCTGCTGCGGCGGCACCCGCCCGAGCAGGTCTCGGTCGAGCGGGTGGCGGTCGCCGCCGGCGTGGGCAAGGGGACGGTGTTCCACCGGTTCGGGAGCCGCACGGGGCTCATGCTGGAGCTGATGAGCGAGCGGGCGCGCGAGTTCGAGCAGGCGTTCACCGAGGGGCCGCCGCCGCTGGGGCCGGGCGCGGAGCCGGTCGAGCGGCTGGTCGCGTTCTTCGCGGACGTGGCCGTGCTGGCGGCGCGCAACGGGAACCTCGTCAGCGCCATCGAGCACGCCAGGGTCACCACGAAGGCCCACGGCGAGCAGCGCAGGGAGGAGAACCCGATCTACCGGTCCTGGCACCGGCACGTGTCCCGGCTGATCGCCGAAGGGCGGTCCGACGTGGACGCCGAGCAGATCGCCCACATGCTGCTCGGCACGCTGCACATGGAGCCGATCGCGAGCCAGCTGCGGGCCGGGCAGCACGAACGGCTCGCCGCCGGCTTCGCCGACCTGGTCAGAGGGCTGCTGCGTTAGAGGGGCAGGTGCGGGATCGCCGCGTGGAAGGCGGCGACGGCCGCCCTGATCGACGGGTGCTCGCCATTCCCCTTCCTGAACGCCGCGAGCGTGCGGCGGCTCAGCGGCAGGCGGGTGAGCGTCACCCCGGCCGGCGGGTCGATCGCCGCCAGGTGCGGTACGAGCGCGACCCCCTGCCCGGCGGCGACGAAGGCGAGCACGGTGTCGAAGTCGTCGATGTGGTGCCGTACGAGCGGCTCGAACCCCGCCGCCTGGCACGCCCGGATCGCCATGGTGTGGCAGAGGGTGCCCGGCCTGTCGGTGATCCACGCGTCGGCGCGGGCGTCGGCCACGGAGGGCCGGTCGGTCAGGTACATGGGCTCGCTGTACAGCGGCTCCGTCTCGATGGACGCGTCCGTCACGGGCGGCACGAAGTCGTACTCGTGCACGAGCGCCACGTCCAGCTCGCCCGCCCGCAGCGCGGCCGAGACGTCGGCGGGGTCGATCTCGGAGACCATCGGCACCAGCCCGGGATGCGCCCCGGTCAGCTCGACGAGCGCCGGGGGCAGGAGCACGCGGGCCGCCGTCGGGAACGCGCCGATCCGTAGCGGCCCCGAAGGCCCGCCACGCGCGGCGGCGAGCGCCGCCGACGCGCGTTCGAGCTGCTCCAGCACGGCGTGAGCGTGCTCGACCAGCAGGTGCCCGGCGGGTGTCAGTGCCACCGTACGGCCGGTGCGCTCCAGCAGCGGCACGCCCGCCTCCCGCTCCAGCGCGCTGAGCTGCTGGGAGACGGCCGAAGGCGTGAACGTCACCGCCTCCGCGACCGCGGCGATGGTGCCGCGCCGGGCGAGTTCGCGGAGGAGGTGGAGCTTGCGCGGGTCGAGCATAAGCTGAGCTTAATCTCAAACGAAGAAATCCGCGCTGGACCTAACGGGTCCGGGCAGGACAGGCTCGAACCATGCTGAGAGGACTACACGTACCGCTGGTCACCCCGTTCACCTCGTCGGGAGAGGTGGCCGTGGACGCGATCGAGAAGCTCGCGTCGGACTACCTCGACCAGGGCGCTGCCGGGCTGGTCGCGCTGGGGACGACGGGCGAGGTGGCCGCGCTCGAACCCGGTGAGCGGGAACTGGTGATCGAGGCGTGCGCGCGGGTGTGCGCGGAGCGGCAGGCGCTGCTGACGGTGGGGGTGACGGGGAACGACACGCGTTCGACGGCCCGGGCCCTGCAGGGCCTGCCCTCGGGGGTCGGCGCCGCGCTGGTGACGGTGCCGTACTTCCTGCGGCCGGGCGAGCGCGGGGTGATCGCGCACTTCGAGGCGCTGGCGGAGGCGACGCCGGTGCCGCTGGTGATCTACCACATCCCGTACCGGACGGGTCAGGCGGTCGGCGCCGCGACCTTCCGGCACCTGGGCGCGCACCCGATGATCGCGGGCATGAAGTACGCGGCGGGCGGGATCGACCAGGACGCGGTGGACCTGCTGGGGGATCTGCCCGAGGGGTTCGAGGTGGTGGGGGGCGACGACGCGTTCATCTCGCCGCTGCTCGCGCTGGGCGCCGTCGGCGGGATCCTCGCCTCGGCGCATCTGCAGACCCGCGGCTACGTCGAGCTGGTGGACGCCTGGAACGCGGGCGACGCGGCCAGGGCGAGGGCGCTCGGGCACCGGCTGGCCAGGCTCTCGGCCGCGCTCTTCGCCGAGCCGAACCCCACCGTGATCAAGGGAGTGCTGCACGCCCAGGGCCTGATCCCGACCCCGGACGTGCGGTTGCCGCTGGTCCCGGCCGGGGAGGCGGCGGTCTCACAGGCTCGCCTGGTAGCGGTACATCCAGGCGAGTGACTCCTGGCTCGCGCTCTTCTTCAGGAAGAACGGCAGCATCAGGTCGCGGAAGACCCGGGCGACCGGGCTCGCGGCCTTGCTGTTGCTGATCGTCCTCGAGTACGCCACCACCCGCTCCGCCCTGGGCCGCCGTTCGGCCTCGAAGCGCTCGAACGCCTTCGTGTGGCTCCCGCTGTCGCGCAGGCACCTGGCCAGCACGACCGCGTCCTCGATGGCCAGCGAGGCGCCCTGGCCGGAGCTGGGTGAGGTGGCGTGCGCGGCGTCCCCGATCAGCAGGACCCGGCCGCGGTGCCACACGGGCACCGGCGGCAGGTCGTAGATCGGCGACCCCGGCTGGACGTCGCTGCGCCGGATGAGCTCGGCGGAGAAGTTCGCGTCGTCCTCGAACGCCCTGACCAGCACCGGCTTCCAGTCCTTCGGAACGTCGCCGAGCCGCCTGGGCAGGTTCGCGAACCACCAGGTCTCGCCCGACTTCGGTACCGCGCCTATGGTCGCGCTCGCACGGGGCTCCGCTGGTGACGCAAGCTGCCGCTCTCCGCCCCAGGCTCGCCGCTCCGTGTAACCGAAGAACGCGCGCTTGCCGAAGACCATGTTGTAGACACCCGGCTCGCCGGGGAAGCCGGCGTCCTTGACGATCCCGCCGAAGCTGTAGAGGCCGCTGTAGCGGGCGGCGGGAGCTTGCGGGTCCAGGATCGTGCGGGTGCTTGAGTGCACGCCGTCGCACGCGATCAGCAGGTCGCCCGTCGCCTCCGTGCCGTCCGCGAACCTGGCGGTCACCTGTCTTGCGCTTTCGTCGTACGAGACCAGGCGCTTGCCGTACGTGACCTCGATGCCGCGCCGGGCGGCCTCGTCACGCATGGTCCGGTAGAGGTCGGAGCGCAGGACGGTGTGGCTCACCGTGCCGTCGTCGAGCCGCAGCCCGTTGGCCACCTCGCCCAGCCGCTTGCCTGATCCGCTCCACATGACCATGCGTGGAGTGGGGATGGCCTCCGACAGTACCTTGTGGTGCGCGCCCAGCACGCGGAGCGCGGCCAGGCCGTTGGAGGCGACGTTCAGGAACGAGCCCACGTCCTCCGCACCCTGCCCGTACGCCTCGAAGATCTCGGCGTCCACACCCACTTCGCGCAGGGCCATCGCCGTGACGGGTCCGGCGATGCCGCAGCCTATGATCAGAGCCTTCATAGTGATAACCTTTCGTTCGGTCGAACGAAATATATGCGGAGGCTTTACCTGTGTCCAGAGATATTTCGGAGCGGCGAAAGAATTTGCTGGAGGCCCTCGGCATGGCGGGGCGGGACAGCAGCAACGCCGCCGTGATGTACCACACCGCCATGGGCGAGCGGCTGGGGCTCGGCATGACCGAGGAGAAGACGCTCGACCTGCTGCAGCGCATGGGGCCGCTGACGGCGGGGGAGATCGGCCAGCACGCGGGGCTGGCGCCGGCGACGGTCAGCGGGCTGATCGACCGGCTGGAGTCGAAGTGGCTGGTGCGGCGGGTGCGCGACACGCGGGACCGGCGGCGGGTCATCGTGGAGATCAACTACGAGCGGCTGGCCGGGTTCAGCGAGCTGTTCGAGCCGTTCGTGGCGGCGTTGGGGGAGCTGTACGCGCGGTACACGGATGACGAGCTGGAGCTGATCCTCGACTACGTCACCCGCGCCACGGCCCTCCAACGCGTGGCCACCCGCGACCTGACGACCTAGCCCCGCAGCCTCCAGTGCTGTGTGCGGCGGCCGGTGGGTGGGATCACGGGCCGCAGCACCAGAGCGAGCGAGCCGGGGCCGGTGGCCTAGCGGTCGGCTTCGTGAACGGTCGTGTCCACCTCGCTCACGCGGTCGGCTTCGCGGATGGCGGTGCCGACCTCGCTCACGCGGTCGGCCAGCAGGCCGAGGGCGCCCACGGCCCGGGCCATCGGGTCGTCGTCGGCGCCGCCCAGGGCCTTGGCCCTGAGGTAGGCGGTCTTGATCTCCGCCCAGCGTCCGGCCTGGGCCGGGGTGAGGCGGCCGCGCAGTTCGGCCAGCTTGAGCAGGTTGGCCTCGGCATCCGTGGTCAGGGTCTGGGCCTCTCCCAGGTAGTGGTCGTCGATCACCGCTTCCAGCTCGGCGTCGTTCATGGCGGGGACGATGCGCTCGGCCAGCTTGTTCATGTTGCGGTACGAGCCCTGCAGCCGGTACGGGGGCTCGGTGCGGGCCGCGTCGGACTGGGCGGCCGAGGCGATGTAGGCCTGGTTGTTGGCCAGCACGACCTCCTGGACGCGTACGAGCTTGGCCAGCACGCTGAGGATCTGATCCAGCTCCGGCTTGCTGTACGGGTGACGGAGCTGGTCGGGCTGGACGGTCGTGTCGCCCCTGGCGAGCCGTACGAGGAGCTCGACGTCCGCGCGGTCGCGGCCGGAGAGCGGCGCGAGCACCGGGTTGGAGGTCAGCGCGTTATCCACATAGCTCAGCGCGAACAGGTCGTCCTTGCCTGACAGGACGTCACCCAGGTTCCAGACGTCGGCGCGGTTGGCCAGCATGTCGGGGATGCGGAAACGCTGCCCGGACTCGGTGTACGGGTTGCCCGCCATGCACACCGCGAACCGCTTGCCGCGCAGGTCGTACGTGCGGGTGCGGCCGTTCCACACGCCCTCGATGCGCCGCTGGGCGTCACAGAGCGAGATGAACTTCTGCAGCAGCTCCGGCGAGGTGTGCTGGATGTCGTCGAGGTAGAGCAGCGTGTTGTTGCCCGTCTCCAGCGCGAACGAGATCTTCTCCACCTCCTGCCTGGCCGTCGCGTCGGGCGCGTCCGCCGGGTCCAGCGAGGTCACCTCGTGGCCCAGGGCCGGGCCGTTCACCTTGACGAACACCAGGCCCAGGCGGCTGGCCACGTACTCCATCAGGGTCGTCTTGCCGTAGCCGGGCGGTGAGATGAGCAGGAGGAGGCCCATCTGGTCGGTACGCTTGCCCGCGCCCGCCGCTCCGAGCTGCTTGGCCAGGTTGTCGCCGATCAGCGGCAGGTACACCTCGTCGAGCAGGCGGTTGCGCACGAAGGCGCTCATGACCTTGGGCTTGTACTCGTCCAGGCGCAGGCGGTGGCGCTCGGCCTCGACCAGCTCGCTCCTGCGCCGCTGGTAGGCCCGGTACGCCGGTACGCGCTCCTGGCGGAAGCGGCGTGTCCTGGTGAGGAGCTCGTCCAGCCGGATGTCGAGTTTGCGGTCCTTGATGCGGGGGTGGGCACCCAGGAGGCCGTCCACGGTCTCCTGGACGGCGGCGCTGGAGTCGTGGCGGGGGACGTCGCACAGCTGCACCGCGATGGCCTCCGCCACCTCGGGGCCCTGGTGGTAGGCGGCCATCCAGGCGTGGGCCAGTTGCAGGCGCTCGGGGAGCGGGACGCTCTTGAGCTCGTCCTCGAACTCCCGGAGCTTGGCCGGGCCCAGGGCCTGGCGGAAGCCGTCGAGGAGGTCGCGCGCCGCCTTGCCGGTCACGAACCCGAACGGGCTGCTGCCCAGCTCCTCGACGAGATACTCTCCCGCAAGCCCGGCCCCCGCGACGGTAGGGTCGGGCGCCGACGTGCGGAGGCCCGCTGCCGGCGCGCCCGGTGGGTTCGGGCGGAGGCCGTCGACGAAGTCCGCGATCAACGTCTCCAGCTCGACCGCCAGCGAGTCCAGGGCCGGGGTGGGGCCGAAGACGGCGCGGGCTCGGACGAGTGACACGGCGCGCGTGGTGAATGTTTTACGTGAAACCTCGTCCAACCCGAAGGCCCAGAACAGCTGCGCCGCCGCCCGCACCTCGGCCGGGTACCGCAGCAACCCCGCCCCCGACCGCAGCCGTACCAGCACGTCCAGGATGGCAGCGGCGTCGTGGTCGTGGACCCCGCGCTCGTACCCCTCGTCATAGCGCGACTCCACCGCCTGCCGCACCGCGTCCTCAAGAGTGGCCCCGGGGGAGAGGGAGTCCAGGAGCGAGGCGGCCAGGTGCTCGCCCCGGTACACCTCAGGCGTCTCCGACACCAGCAACTGGTCCCAGAAGGGCCGGGTGTCGGCGAAGGAGGCGGGCACCGGCGAGCGGTAGTCGGTCCCGGTGATCGCGAAGTGCATGGACACGCGCTCATGCTCACGGCCGCTTCCGTGCGGCACCAGCGTCAGGTCGATGGGCTGGGTGTTGACGGCGAAGCGGTGGCGGCCGAGCCGGAGCGTCTCCCCGCCGTCGGAGAAGAGGTCGAGGCGATCCCGGAGGGCCCGGCCCGCCTCCTGCTGGGCGGACTTGACGCGCCCGTCCAGCTCCTCGGCCCGTACGGCGTCCCCGAGCGAGCGCAGCTCGACGGCGGCCGAGCGGACCTTGGCCACCATCGGGTCGGTGGCGAAGTACGTGTTGACATCGTCCAGGGAGGCGAGGGCGCCGAGGCGGCGGGTGATGCTGCCCAGGATGCGTTCGGCGGAGGCGAAGACGCGGTCGGCGCGCCGGGCGAGGTCGTCGAGCTGGGTCTGCTTGCGGGCCGAGAACGCCTCGTAGACGTCCTCCCGCTTGGCCGACAGCTGCGCCGCGAAGTCGTCGAACTCGCCGAAGCGCGACTCCAGGGTCTCCAGCTGCAGCATCAGCCGCCCGAGCTGTTCGTCGCACTTGGCCGGGGTGTCCGCCATCGCCAGCGCGCCCGTGATGGCCTGGCCGAGCAGGGCGAACTCGGCGGCGAACGCGGCCCGCCCCTCCGTCCCGAGCAGTTCGCGCCGGCGCCCGTCCAGGATGGCGCGCGCCCGGTTCACCCCGCCGAGGACCTCGGCGATCCGGCCCAGGATGGAGGTGCGTACGGTCGCGTCGGCGATGTCCAGCGAGCCGACGACCTCCGTCACCACCTCCAGCCCCTCCGCCTGCGCGGCCAGCCGGTCCGCCACGGGGGCGGCCTCCGCGACCGTGCCGATCGCGGCCGCCCCGGCGGCGAGTTCCTCGACGGCCGCATGGTAGGCGGTGAACGCGTCCGCACCCTGCAGGAACTCGACCGCCCGCCTGCCGACGGACGCCAGCTCCTCCGTCACGGAGGAGGACAGCGCGTCCAGGCCGGCCAGGTCGATGTAGCGGGTCTCGCGCAACGTCACCAGGCGGCCCTGGGCCCGCCGCAGCGTGGCCAGCGTGTCGACCCAGGCGTCCGCGGTGACCGGACTGTCCGCCCGCGCCTCGCGTACCAGGTGGGTGATCTCCTCGGAGGCGGCGGTGAGCGCCTCGGCGGCCTGGCGGGTGAGCTGCTCGACGTTCTCGTACTCGTCCAGCACCTGCTCGGCCGTGGCCCGCACGTCGGCGAGCGGCCCGCTCAGGCCGTGCTCCTCGAGCCAGTGATAGGAGTCGAACGTCCGCGTGCAGGCGGCGATCAGCCCTTCGAACGTCCCCGCGGACGCCGCCATCTCCTCGACCATCCGCGAGACGGACAGGCAGTCGGAGATGCCGCGCACCAGCTCCGCGTTGCCGATGCGCTCCAGGGGCCCCGTCCCGGGGGGCTGGGCGGCGGCGTACGTGTCGGAGACGTACGGCGTCTGCCAGACCTGCATCGGGTGCACCCGGGTGGGCTCGTCGGAGGTCGCGCGGAAGACCACCATCGTGCCGTCGTCGAACAGCGAGTAGCCGTGACAGACGATGGGGTTGGCGACCTCCTTCCTGATCACGTTGTACGGCAGCAGCAGCGAGCGCCCGTCACCCCTGGCGTGGAAGACGTACAGGACGTCCTCGCCGTTGGGCGAGCGGACCACCCGCTTGAACTCCAGATCCGTCACGTCCGTGTCGAACGTCTTGCTGGCCCCCGTCGCCAGGTAGTAGCCGCCGGGGAAGATCAACCCCTGGTCCTCGGGCAGGCGCTGGCACGCCTGGCCGAGGCCGTCGAGCCTGATGACGGCCTTGGTGCGGGTGTTGAAGACCAGGTGGCGCCACTCGGTCTCCTTGTACGGCCTGATCCGCATGAGGACGAGCGGCCCGACCCTGGCGTACTCGACGTCGGCGTCCGCCAGGCTCTGCAGCGGTTCGGCGACCGGCTCGGCGTAGATGCCGGCGCCGGTCTCCGTGTTGTTCTCGATCTTGATGGTCAGGTCGCCGCCGACCGTCTCGACGAACACCTCGCCCTCGATCGAGATGTGCGGGTGCCGTCCGAGCACGTGGTCGTCGCGCGTGGTCGGCGTCCACTCGAAGTCGTGGGACGGGGGGAAGGTGTGGTCCCGCTCCCCCCGGTTGTCCACATATTTCGGGACGCCGCCGTTGTCGACCGTCCACCGCAGCACCCGCAGGTCCGCCGGCCCCGTCTGGAACACCGCCAGCAGCTTGCCCTCGGCCCGCCGCAGCTGCTGCAGCCTGGTCTCCTTGTAGTACCGGTACAGCTCGGCGAAGTCCTTCTTGAACGCCGGATCGTCCAGCGTCTCCAGCTTGTCGGCGTCGAACCTGAACGCGTCACCGTCCCTGGAGAACCGGTGCACCGCGAACACGTCCGCCACCGCCGTCTCCGGCTTGAGCCCGATGAAGACGTTGTAGCCGAAGAGCATCACGTCGCCCAGGGAGACGATGTCCCTGGGGACGCAGTTGTTCTCCGTGCGGATCCGCTCGGTGCCCAGCAGGCGCAGCTCCGCGCCGCCGAACACCTTCAGCCGCGCCCCGTTGAGCGCCTCGGCCGCCGCCGTCAGGGTCTTCGCCTGGGCCTGGAGCCTGTTCCTGAGGACCTCGTAAGTCCCCGCCTCCAGCTGGGTCACCTGGGTCACCGAGCGGCCCCGGCGAGCGCCGCCACGGGGGAGTCGGCCAGGCCGAGCCTGCGGGCCGTCTCCAGCAGCTCGCCGAGCGCCGTCGCCTGCGGGCCGCCGTCCTGGATGAGCCGCATGAGGAGGGCGGAGACGGTCAGGTTCTTGATGTCCTCGGTACGCACGCCGCCGATCACGTTCGCCAGGTCGGTCGCCAGGCTGGCCGAGCCGTTCACGTACGGCGAGACCAGCGCGCCCGCGACCTCCGAGTGGTCCACGAACCCGTCGACCACCTTGCCCGCGGTGATGGACCCGACCACCTTGTCGAAGAACATCGTGTCGCCGCCGACGATGTCGATGTTCGCCTTGGCGAGACCGGCGGCCAGCACGCTCGCCTGCGACTCCGCCACCTGCCGCGACACGTCGATGTGCTTGAGCCTGATCTCCTTGTCGGCCTCCAGGCGCAGGCGGTACTCCTCGTGCGCCCTGCTGGCCTCGTCCAGCGCCGCCATCGCGGCCGCCTTCTGCGTGAGACCCTCGGCCTCGGCCTTGAGCTTCTCGCCCACCGCGGCCGCCCCGGCCAGCGCCATCGCCTGCTCACCCTCGGCCTGCGCCTTGAGCCGGTCGCCCTCGACCAGCGCCATGGACTTGGCGCCCTCGGCCTCGGCGGCCAGCCGCTCCTTCAGCACCAGCGCCTCCGCGCGGCCGACCTTCTCGATGGCCTCGGCGTCGCGCTCCTTGACCTGTACCTCCGCCAGCCCGGCCGCGGCCGACTCGGCCTGGATGCCCTCGGCCAGCCGGATCTTGGCCCTGGTCTCCAGCTCGGCCGCCTGCTGCCTGGCCTCGGCGAGCACCAGCTCCTCGCGGGCCTTGAACTTGGACGCGGCCTCCGCGGCCTCGGCCGCCTTGATGTCCTTGACCAGGTTCTCCTGGGCCTCGGCCTCGGCGGCGATGATCACAGTCTGGCGGGTGCGCTCGGCCTCCTCGACCACGCGCAGCCGCTTGATGCTCTCCTCCTGCTCGGCCACGGTCTTGTCGACCGCGATGCGCTCGCGGATGACCTCGGCGATGGTCCGCTTCTCGGTCTCGACCTCTTTGTCCTTGGCGATGCGCGACAGCTCGGTCTCCCGCTCGCGGGCGATGACCTCCAGCACGCGGTCCTTCTCGATCCGCTCGGACTCGATCGCGATCACGCGCTCGCGGTTCTTCTCGGCGACCGCGATCTCACGGGCGCGGTTCTCGTTCTGCACGCCGAGCTGCTCGTCGGCCTTGATGTTCGCGCTCTGGGCGCGCAGCCGCTCCTCGGCCTGCACGCGGGCGATCTCCGCCTCCTCGCGGGCCTTGACGGTCTCGATCTCCCGCCGCTGCTTGAGCTCGGCGTCGGCCTGGCGGCGCTGCAGCTCCAGGATGGCCTCGCGGGCGTCGACGTTCTGGCGGGTGATCTCCTTCTCCTCGTTGCGCTGGAACTCGTTCGTGCGCACGTGCTCGATCGCCGTCAGCTCGGTGATCTTGCGGATGCCCTGCGCGTCGAGGATGTTGCTCTTGTCGAGCTGCATGAGCGAGGTCTGCTCGAGGTAGTCGATGGCGGCGTCCTCGAGGCTGTAGCCGTTCAGGTCCGTGCCGATGAGCCGGACGATCTGGTCCCTGAACTCGTCGCGCTTGGTGTAGAGGTCCACGAAGTCGAGCTGCTTGCCGGCCGTCTTGAGCGCCTCGGAGAACTTCGCGCTGAACAGCTCCTGCAGCGTCGACTCGTCACTGGCGCGCACGGTGCCGATGGCCTGGGCGACCTTGATGACGTCCTCGGCGGTCTTGTTCACGCGGACGAAGAACGTGATCTTGATGTCGGCCCTGATGTTGTCCTGGCAGATGAGCCCTTCGCGGCCGGTCCGCTCGATCTCGATGGTCTTGACCGAGATGTCCATGGTCTCGGCCTTGTGGACGACCGGTAAGACGACGGCGCCGGTGAACGTCACGTCCACTTTGTTGACCTTGGAGATGATCAGTGCCTTGCCCTGATCCACCTTGCGGAAAAGGCGGCCGATGACGACGAGCAGGCCAATCACGATGACCAGGATGACGGCGAGAAATACGCCGAAGCCGGTGGAGATGACGTCCATCAGTGCTCACTTTCGTAGGGCATGACCCAGAAGAATTCGCCGTCTTTGTCGTATTCGAAGATGAGTGCGTCGTCGCCGCGGGCGAGGCGGTCCTCGCCGGTCGTGCGTACCTGCACGATCGCGGACGAGCCGTCGGCGGCCGTGACCTCGGCCTGGCCGAAGTCAGGGGTGGCCGCGCCGGTGCGGATCACGCACATCTGGCCGACGAAATCACCACGCGAGTGCCGGTCCCCGGCGGGGAACAGCCTGCGTAGCGGACCCAGCAGACCACGGATGGCCAGCCAGGCCCCGACCGGTGCGGCGAAGGGGACGGCGATCAGCAGGCCGCCACTCGCCACCACGCTGCCTATCAGGCAGAGCAACCAGGCCAGGGCAATCAACAGCGAAAGCACGATCCCGGCCGGGACTCCCCCGAGGCCCAGCCAGGTGGCGTCATCTTCCAGTTCGAACAGCCCGGTGATCACGGTCAGCCAATAGCCGATGACCACCACGAGAAGGAAAGTGAAAATGACAGTCGGAAAGCTCAGTACGGTGTCTAAGAACTCGATCATCCCGCCCCGTGTGCCCATCCCCCGTTGATGTCCTGACGGACTATATACAGATAAAGCGCGACTAAAGCGGAAAGTTCCCGAAAAGTCTGGTGACTTTCCCGGCTTGACCTCCACTTAGGTTGAGGTTGCAGGGTTGGGCTCATGACTGACGTGATGAGAGCCGCGGCCTTCGCCGAACCCGGCGGCCCGGAGGTCCTGAAGGTGATGGAGCTGCCCGCGCCCCAGGCGGGTCCCGGCCAGGTCAGGGTGCGGGTGCGCGCGGCCGGCGTGCAGCCGTTCGACACGGCCGTACGGGCGGGGTGGTTGCCGCCGTACATGGGCCCCGTTCCCTTCCCGCGCATTCCGGGCAACGAGTTCGCGGGCGTGGTGGACCAGGTGGGTGACGGGGTGACCGGGGTGTCCGCGGGGGACGAGGTGCTCGGGTTCTCGGCGCTGTACGCCTATGCCGAGTACATCGTGGTGCCGGGGACGGACGTGGCGCCCAAGCCGGCGGGGGTGCCGTGGGAGGTGGCCGGCGGGCTGACCTCGGGCGTGCAGACCGCCGAGCTGGCGATCGACGGGCTCGGCCTCGCGGAGGGCGAGACGCTGCTCGTGCACGGCGCGGCCGGGTCCATGGGCACGGCGGCCGTGCAGATCGCCCGGCGGCGCGGGGCCACCGTGATCGGCACGGCCCGCGAGGCCAACCACGACTACCTGCGCGACCTCGGCGCCATCCCGGTGGTCTACGGCGAAGGGCTCGCCGACCGGGTACGCGCGCTCGCCCCGGACGGTGTGGACGCCGCGCTCGACGGGGCCGGAGGTCACGCGCTGGAGGTCTCGATCGAGCTGGTCAAGGACCGCGCCCGGATCGTCACGCTGGTCGAGCACGGCAAGGCGGCCGAACTGGGCGTCCGGGTGGTGCAGGGGCAGCGCTCCGCCGAGCGGCTAGGGCGCTACGCCCGCCTGTACGCCGAAGGCGCCTTCACGTTCGCGGTACGCAGGACGTACCCGCTGGAGGACGCGGCGGAGGCGCACCGGGAGATCGAGACCGGCCACGGCCAGGGCAAGATCGTCCTTCAGATCCGCTGACGTACGGCCTCGGCGACGGCGAGGCCGATCTCGTTGAGCTCGGTCTCCCCGTCCTTGACGTCCCACAGGGCGTTCTGCAGCACCCGGCCGAGCGTCCACCCGGCAGCCCGCCGGGGGTCGAGGCCGAGCCGGTCCACCATGAGGTCGAAGCGGCGCAGCACGGCCCGCCGCACGTCGCCGGTCGCGACCACGTCGTCCCAGCGGTTGTGCAGGGCGGGCAGCAGGTCGAACCCCGGGTCGCCCGCCAGCGGCTTGGGGTCGATGCTCAGCCACGGCTCCCGGCCGGCGGCCAGCACGTTGTCGTAGTGCAGGTCCCAGTGCAGCAGCCGGTCGCCCGGCTCGGGGACGAGCTCGCCGACGGCGCCCGCGCAGTAGCGGATCCATTGGCGGTCGCTCTCGCGCGGCAGCTTCGCCACGGCCCTGTCCACGTCGTCCAGCATGGCTCGCGCGATGTCGCCCAGCCGGCGCATCCCCTCGGGCGCCGGGTAGGACACCAGGCGGGCCAGGAGGTCCGCGAGGATGCCCAGGGCCTTCATGTCGTCCGGCATGCCGGACAGCGAGCGGTCGGCCTCCAGCCGTTCGAGCAGCAGGGTGCCGGTCCCGGGGTCGGAGTCGAGCAGCAGCACCGACGCGTCACCGGCCCAGGTGCGCAGGCCGGGGGCCTCGGTGGCGTTCTCGTCGTTGACGGGCTGGAGCTTGAGCGCCGCCTTCGTGCCGTCCTCGCGTAAGACGGGCAGCACGAGGGACACCACCCCGTGCCTGGACTCCCCGTCCAGCCGCAGCGCCCACTCCTCCAGGTAACGCTCAGCCAGCGCGGGCAGCCCCGCGGACCAGGCGCGACCGGCCTCCCCGTCGTATTTCACGTGGGATTCGGTCAACGCCGCCGGCACCCTGATCTTCATGCCCCCAGTCTGCCCGGGGACGGCGGTTCAGAAGTGCCAGGGGTACGGCGACCAGTCGGGCTCGCGCTTCTGCAGGAAGGAGTCGCGCCCCTCGGCGGCCTCCTCCGTCATGTACGCCAGCCGCGTCGCCTCGCCGGCGAACACCTGCTGCCCGACGAGCCCGTCGTCGATCGCGTTGAAGGCGAACTTGAGCATGCGCTGCGCCGTCGGCGACTTGCCGTTGATCTTGCGGCCCCACTCCAGGGCCGTGCGCTCCAGCTCCTCGTGCGGGACGACGGCGTTGACCATGCCCATGCGGTGCGCGTCGGCCGCCGTGTAGGTGTCGCCGAGGAAGAAGATCTCGCGGGCGAACTTCTGTCCGACCTGCCGCGCGAGGTAGGCCGAGCCGAAGCCGCCGTCGAAGCTGGCCACGTCGGCGTCGGTCTGCTTGAAGCGGGCGTGCTCGGCGCTGGCCAGTGTGAGATCCGCCACGACGTGCAGGCTGTGGCCGCCGCCCGCGGCCCAGCCGGGCACCACGCAGATCACGATCTTGGGCATGAACCGGATGAGCCGCTGCACCTCCAGGATGTGCAGCCGCCCGGTGGCCGCCGAGCCGTCGGCGTACTGGTAGCCGTCCTTGCCCCTGATGCGCTGGTCGCCGCCGGAGCAGAAGGCCCACCCGCCGTCCTTGGGCGAGGGGCCGTTGCCGGTGAGCAGCACGCAGCCGACGTCGGTGGTCTGCCTGGCGTGATCGAGCGCGCGGTAGAGCTCGTCCACGGTTGCGGGCCGGAAGGCGTTGCGCACCTCGGGGCGGTTGAACGCGATCCGCACCGTGCCCTGGTCGACTGCCCGGTGATAGGTGATGTCGGTGAAGTCGAATCCCTCGACCGCCTGCCACGCCTTGGGATCGAACAGCTCGGAGACCATGCGCCAGAGCCTAACGGATCTGACCTTCGGCCCATTCGGCCCACTCCTGCTGCGCCTTGCCCAGTCGCAGGCCGTATTCGAGGCTGATCCGGCCGTACGCCGAGAGGTTGTCCTCGCGGTTCTCGAGGAACTCGCGGAGGCCCTCCAGGTGCTCCACGTGCTTGCGGACGTGTTCGGCCTGGTGGCGGAGGTATCCGCGGGCCTGCTCGGGCGCGACCTGGGCCAGGAAGAACACGCGGAGCAGCATGTCGCTGCGCAGGACCCTGGTCGGCTCGACCTCGGTGATCCAGTGGCGCAGCTCGGCCAGGCCCGCCTCGGTGACCGCGTACTCCTTGCGGCCACGCGGGCCCTCGGCCGACACGTCCACGAGACCCGCGTCGGCCAGTTTGCCCAGCTCCGCGTAGAGCTGGCTCTGCGTGGCGGGCCACACGTTCGACAACGAGATGTCGAACATCTTCATCAGGTCGTATCCGCTCGCGGGCCCCTCGGAGAGCAGTCCCAGCACGGCGTGTCGAAGGCTCATATTCCTATGTTGACATATCAGCGCAGGAGGTTCTAGCTTCGACATGTCACTTTAGGAATGTGGAAGGACACCCCACCATGCGCGGTCTGCTCGGCTTCCTGCCCTGGATCGTCTACGCGGTCATCGCCACCGGCGACGAGTGGCGCTGGGGCGCCATCACCGGGCTCGTCATCGCCCTCGGCCTCGTCGTCATCGACCGCAGGGCGGGCAAGGCCTGGGACGAGATGGTGATCGAGAGCAGCGCGGCGCTGTTCTTCGCCTGCCTCACGGCGCTGTCGCTGGTGGCCCCGCACTCGCCGCTCACTCCGTACGGCCCCGCGCTGGTCAACGTCTGGCTGGCGGGCACCGCCTGGGGCTCGCTGGCGATCCGCAGGCCCTTCACGCTCGGCATCGCGCGCACGATGGCGCCGAAGGAGGTCTGGGAGACCCCGCGGTTCTACCGCGTCAACGCGTTGATCACCACGGTCTGGGCGGCGGCCTTCACCGTCGCCGCGGCCTCCCTGACGCTCGTGCTTTCCGTCTCACCTCACGCGACGACGCTCGTCATCGCCATCAAGGTGCTCACATTCGTTCTGCCCGCCGTCTTCACGGCCTGGTACCCCAAGCGCGTGCGGCAGGCGCCGGCTAAGTGACCTCCGCTCGCAGCTCCGCGAGCAGCTCGCCCTGGTCGGCGAGCATGTCGGTGAGAATCCTGCGGGCAGCCCCGAGCAGGTCGGCCAGCTCGGGTGTGGCCAGCGTGTAGACGACGGTGCTGCCCTCGCGAATCGCGCTCACGATCCCCGCTCTGCGCAGGACGGCGAGCTGCTGGGAGAGGCTCGAGGCCTCGATGTCGATCTGGGCCAGCAGATCCCGGACGGGAAGCGGCCCTTCCTGGAGTAGCTCCAACACTCGGATGCGAGCGGGGTGGCCGAGCGTTCTGAAGAAGTCGGCCTTGGCCTGGTGGACCTCCACGTGCATATAGCCCAGACTAATCCAGCGCAGTTGCATAATTCTTCAAGTCGTAACGTTGTTGGATAGCATGACAGCGGGGACTAGGGAGTAGCCATGGGCCGAGGAAGAGCCAAGGCGAAGCAGACGAAGGTCGCTCGCCAGCTGAAGTACACCAACCACAACATCGACTATGACCGGCTTCGCGAGGAGTTGGGAGCCGATGCGCGTAGCGAGGAGATCTATCCGCCTACGGCGTCCGAGCAGGAGTCCGAGCGCGCGCAGTGACGCGGGTCAGGTTCGCGGGTGCGAGCGTGACGTTCTTCAGCCGCCTGGCCTCCGGTGCCTGATCGGGTGCCGTGAGCTCCAGGCGGTGCAGTACCTCGCGGATGATGACGCGCATCTCCAGCAGCGCCAGCTGCGCGCCGACGCAGAAGCGCCGCCCGCCGCCGAACGGCATCCAGGCCCTGCTCTGGGGTCCGTCGAGGAAGCGCTCCGGGCGGAACTCGTCGGGTTCGGGGAAGGCGGCGGGGTCGTGGTGCACGAGCGGGATGAACGGTCCGGCGTACCATCCGGCGGGGATCTCGTACTCGCCGAGCCGTAGCGGGGCGTCGAGCATTCTCGGCGCCTCGTAGACGACCGGCCTGACCCGCAGCACCTCCTTGACCACCGCGTCGAGGTAGGTCTCGTCGTCGGGGAGCCGGTCGAGGATCTCGGGCATGCGCAGGAGCCGTTCGAAGGCCCAGGCGAGGCCGGTGGCGGTGGTCTCGTGCCCGGCGAGGAGCATGGTGATCAGTTCGTCGCGGATCTCATGGTCGCTCAGCTCGGTGTCCAGCAGGCGGCCGAGCACGTCGGTGCCTCCTGGCGCGGCCCGGCGGCGGCGGATCTCGTCGAACAGGATCGCGTCCACCTCGGCGCTCACCCGTACGAACCGGGGGTAGGGCCCGAACGGGATCCTGCGGAACTTCTCCGGGAGCATGGGGATCAGCGGGGACCCGCCGGTCTCGATCAGGTGGGGCAGCAGCGCGCGGAGCCGGCTGACGCGCCCGGCGTCCCGGATACCGAAGATCAACCGGATGATGATCTCCAGCGTGATGTCCTGCATGCGGTCGCGCAGCGCGAACGGCCTGCCCAGCGGCCAGGTCGCGATCCGCTCCGCCGCTATGGCCGCGATGTCGTCGCGGTAGCCGGCGACCTGCTTGGCGCGCAGCGGCGGGTTGAGCAGCTTGCGGTGCCGCCACCACGGATCGCCGTCGAGCGTGAGGACGGAGTGCTCGCCCACCATGTGCGCGAGGAACTCGCGCCTCGCCTCGCCCGCGCGTCCGCCGCCGTGGTCGGTCCGGAAGACCTGCTCGGCCAGCTCCCCGGTGGTCACGTAGACCTCCGGCGGGAGGCCGGTGAAGCGGACCGTGAAGATCGGCCCGTACTTGCGCCGGAGCCTGGTGAGCATGCCGGGCGCGTCCCGGATGAACCATGCCGTCTGCATCGCCGAGGGAAGTCTCGGCCCTGGAGGAATCATTTCCGACCTTTCCTTGTATACGTACGTCCGTCATAGACGCTTGTATATATCTGTAGCATGGATCACGTGGCACGAACAGAGGCCGGTGGATACCGGGAGAGACTGCTGGCGGGAGCGGTGAGCTGCCTGCAGGAGAAGGGCTATGCCCGTACGACGGCCCGGGACCTGGTAGCCGCCTCAGGCACCAACCTGGCCTCCATCGGCTACCACTTCGGCGGCAAGGACGCGCTGCTGAACGAGGCCCTCGCCGAGTTCTTCGACCAGTGGATCGCCCAGGTCGAGCGGGCGATGTTCAGCTCGGAGCCGGGCAGCGCGCGGGAGATGCTGGAGCGCGCCATGACGGAGCTGGTCGACAGGTTCGAGGAGCTGCGGCCGCAGCTCGTGGTCTTCGTCGAGGGCTACCCGGCGGCGCTGCGCGAGAGCGTGCTGCGGGAACGGCTGGCCGAGTCGTACGCCCGCTGCCGCCGTGCGGGCGCCGACATGGTGCGCCGGGCCGTCACCCAGTTCGACATCGAGCTGCCGGTGGCGCCCGAGGTGCTCGTGTCGGTGCTGGTGGCCATCACCGACGGGCTGCTGCTGCAGTGGCTGCTCGATCCGGCCGCCACGCCCGATGCCCGGCAGGTCGTCGATTCCCTCGCCGCTCTCTCGTTGCTCATCGCGTAGCAAGCCTCTGACCTGGGGAGGAATGTCACCGGCGGGGTCTGGTGGGTTCTTTTCGGTGACGAGGTGATCAAGACATGCGTGTGTCAATCGTGGGTTCTGGAAGACTCGGCGTGCCTCTTGGCCGCCTGCTGTCGACGGGCGGACACGAGGTGTTCTTCAGCGACGCCGACCCCGGCCGCGTGGAGGCGGCCACGGCGGCGACCGGCGGGCAGGCCCAAGGCGGCACGCCGATCGAGGCCGCGCGGTTCGGCGAGGTCATCGTGCTGGCGGTGGGATGGGAGGCGTTCCGCGCCGTGTCGGCGGAGCTCGACGGCGCGCTCTCCGGAAAGATCGTCGTCGACCCCAGCAACCCGATCGCCGAACGGGACGGCCTGTCCGTGGTGGTCGCCGTCCCCGGCGGGCTCACCAGCCCGCAGTACCAGCAGCACGTGCTCGGGGCGGAGGTCCGGCTGGTGCGGACGTTCAACACGAAGTACTCGAAGGAACTGCTGACGCTGGGGACGGTGGGGCAGCGGGGCGGGTCGCGGGCCGACATGCCCTACTGGGGGGACGACGAGGCGGCCAAGAAGGCGGTGGTGCCGCTGATCGAGGACGCCGGCTTCACCGCCATCGACGGCGGCGGCCTCTCCGACGCCCTCTGACCCCCACCACACCCGGCCACCGAACCCCCGCTCCCGGCCCACCACACCGCGCACCCGCCCCCCACCGCGCACCGCTCCCGCCGCGCCGATCACCGCACTCGCACTGCCGCCATCGGGTGGCGTATCGCGCTGCTGGTCCATGGCGCCGCGTTTCGGCCGCCCTGGTCCCTTGGCGCGCCGCGTCGGCGGGGTGGGGTGCGGCGGGGCCCGGCGCTCTCGTGCGGTGGCGCGCCGAGGATGCGCCGCTGGCGTCGCCGTGCGATGGGGCTCGGTGCTCTCGTGCGGCGGTGTGCCGGGCGTCAGGTGGCGCAGGTGTCGTGGGTGGCGTCGAAGCCCTTGATCGACTCCGTGTCGTCCGCGCGCAACGGCTTCAGCCCCGTCCAGTCCGAGCCGATCACCAGCACCAGCCGGTTCGTCTGCGCCCCCGCCACCTTCCGCAGCGTGGAGTTCTGGAGGTCGTTGGTGAGGGTGGGTACGCGGGTCTCGCCGTTGGGCCCGTACAGGAGGGTGGTCTTGGCCTGCGGCTTGCGGGCCGAGTCGCCGATCTTGGTGATGTGGTAGCCGCGCTGCTCCAGGGCGGCGGCCACCTGGGTGCCGAGGCCGCTGCGCCAGGTGCCGTTGCGGAGCTCGATCTGGATCTTGGTACGGCCCACCTTGGCCTGGCCGCCCTTGACGCCCTGGACGCTCTGGTCCTTGGCCACGATCTGGAACAGGTGGCCGGCCTGCGGCTGCACCCACTCGACCCGGCCGGGCTGGGTGAGGGAGTAGTGCCAGGGGGTGGTGATGAAGCGGATCTGCCCGGCGTTCAGGCCCTGGAGGCTGGTCGCGAGGTCCTTCATGACGCCGAAGTTCAGGCCGCGGTCGGTGGTCACCGCCTTGGTGCCGGCGTCGAGGATGCCCAGCAGCTTGGCGGGGTCGGTGAGCGTCTCGCCGCTCATGACCTTCTTGACCATCGACGCGATGAACATCTGCTGCCGCTGGATGCGCCCGATGTCCGAGCCGTCGCCCATGCTGTAGCGGGCGCGTACGTAGCCGAGCGCCTGCTCGCCGGTGAGCGTCTGCCGCCCGGCGGGCAGGTGGAGCAGGGCCTTCTTGTCGTTCACCGGCTCGGGCAGGCAGATCTCGACGCCGCCGATGGCGTTGACCATGCTCTTGAAGCCGGTGAAGTCGACCTTCACGAAGTGGTCGATGCGGATGTGGGTGAGCGTCTCGATCGTCTTCCAGGTGCAGGCGATGCCCCCGGAGTTGAACGACTCGTTGATCATGCCCAGGTGCGGCCGCTGGCCGGGCAGGCCGCCGGTGGCGCGGCAGGCGGGGAGCTGGACGAGCGAGTCGCGCGGGAAGCTGACGACCATCGCGTTGTCGCGCTTGGACGAAACGTGCACGAGCATGATCGTGTCGGTGCGCTCACCCGCGATGTGGTGACCGTACTTGGCGTTCTTGCCGTCGCGCTGGTCCGATCCGACGACCAGGACGTTCATGGCGGTGCCCGCGACCTTGGGCGGCCGGGTGGCGCCGAGGTCGTCGGCGGTGACGTCGATGTGCTTGACGTTGCCGGTCAGCTTCGCGTAGACGCCGACGGCCACGCCCGCGACCAGGAGGACCACGGTCACGGTGACCGCGATCGTCCAGCGCAGCCAGCGGCGGCGCCGCCGGGGTGGCGCGCTCGGTTCGGACGGGGGCGCGTCGACTAGCCCGCTGCTCACGTGACTCCAGAGGGACGGGGCCGCGGGCCGCCGCCCATGGCCAAGAGCCTCGCCGTACAGATCTCGGCCGGTTGAACCTGCCCGAGTGTACTCAGTCGGGCACCTTCATGAGGAACGATCTGTCCCCAATGTCGTCAGTCGGGCAGGTTAACGCGCAGTGAAACCGTGCCGCGCAGGTCGAGCCAGGCCGTGCCCGGGCCGCGTACCAGCCGGAGGATCACCTCCTCGCAGCCGGGACACCGGGCCACCAGCCCGGGGTCGGGGCCGTACACGCGGAGCGAGGCGACCGGGCCCGCGAGGCCGCAGCTCGCGCAGCGGCCGGTGGCGGCGGTGACGTCCACGGCGAAGATCTCTCCGAGCGGGCCCGCCAGCGCGTTGCCGTCGAGGTGTTCTGCGGTCATGTGAGCTCCCCCTATCCGAAACGTTCGGTACGGATGCGCTCGGGCGCGTGCCCCAGCGCGAGCAGCAGGTCGGCCGCCGCCTCCACGAACCCTGTCGGCCCGCACACGTAGCAGTCGGGCTCGAAGGTCGCGGGCCAGCCGCCCTCGGCCAGGTCGTCCAGCATGATCCGCCCCGCCGGGCGGGACGCGCCGGACGGCGCGGACCTGGTGTAGAGGTAGGAGATGTCGAGCCCCGGGTCGGAGCGGCGCAGCTCCTCGGCGTAGTAGCGGCGGTCCGGGTCGCGCAGCGAGTAGAGCAGGCGGAACGGCACCCGGCTGCCCGCCTGCCGGCGCGCCCTGATCATCGCCATCAGCGGCACGATCCCCGACCCGCCGGCTACCAGCACGACCGGCGCCTTGCTCTCCGGCCGCCAGACGAACCAGCCGCCCACCGGGCCGCGCAGCTCGACCTGGTCGCCGACCTCGATGACCTCGGTCAGGTACGGCGACACCTCGCCGTCCGGCGCGGTTTCCACGGTCAGATCGACGAGGTCGCCGTCGGCGGGGCCGGCCAGCGAGTAGCTGCGCTGCGCGGTGTAGCCGTCCTCGGCCGTCAGCCGCACGTCCACGTGCTGCCCCGCCAGGTGCCCCGGCCATTCGGGCACCCGGAACCGCAGCGTGCGCGCGGTCGCGGTCTCGGTGACGATCTCGGCGAGCTCGGCCGCCCGCCAGGCCAGGCGGCGCACCTCAGTCGCCCTCGTAGCGCTGCTCGCGCCACGGGTCGCCGTAGTTGTGGTAGCCGGCGGTCTCCCAGAAGCCGGGCCAGTCCTCGTTCAGCAGCCGGATGCCGCGTACCCACTTGGCCGACTTCCAGAAGTACAGGTGCGGCACGATCAGCCGGGCCGGGCCGCCGTGCCGCGGCTCCAGCTCCTCGCCGTCGAAGCGGTGCACGATCCACGCCTTGCCGTCGAGGAGGTCCTCGAGCGGGAGGTTCGTGGTGTAGCCGCCGTACGAGTAGATGAGCGCGTATTCGGCGGCGGTCTCGACGTCCTCGAAGAGCACGTCGAGCGAGACGCCCTCCCAGGTGGTGTCCAGCTTGGTCCACTTGGTCACGCAGTGGATGTCGACCATGGGAGTCTCACTGGGCAGCGCCATGAACTCCTGCCACGACCAGCGGTGGGTCTGCTCCGCCTCGGTGTCGATGGCGAACTCCCACCGGTCCAGCGGCACCCGCGGCGTCGGCCCGGCCGACAGCACGGGGAAGTCGTCGACGAGGTACTGCCCCGGCGGCACCCGGTCGCCGTCCGGCCGGTGCCGTCCGCGGAAACCGCGCGAAATGATGTTCACGCCTCATTTCATCACGCCATCAGCTATGACGCGGTGTCACCAGGCCCGACTCGTACGCGAAGACCACGAGCTGTGCCCGGTCGCGTGCCCGCAGCTTGGTCATGGCCCTGCTGACGTGCGTCTTCGCGGTGGTCGGGCTGATCACCATGTGCGCGGCGATCTCGTCGTTGGACATGCCGCGGGCGACCAGCGCGGTCACCTCGCGCTCGCGGTTGGTGAGCACCTCCAGACCCTGCGGGTCCGGCTCGGGGCGGCGGGCCACGTACTCGCCGATGAGGCGGCGGGTGATGGCGGGGGACAGCAGCGCGTCGCCGCGGGCCGCGACCCTGACGCCCTGCAGCAGGTCGGCGGGCTCGGTGTCCTTGACCAGGAACCCGCTCGCACCCGCCCTGAGCGCGTTGAAGACGTACTCGTCGAGGCCGTAGTTGGTGAGGATCACGACGTGCACCTCGCTCAGCCGCTCGTCGGCCGCGATGCGCCGGGTCGCCTCGATGCCGTCCATCACCGGCATCTGGACGTCGACGAGCGCCACGTCGGGCAGGTGTTCGAGGGCGAGGGCGAGGGCCTGCTCGCCGTTGGCGGCCTCGGCCACGACCTCGATGTCGTCCTCGGCCTCCAGCAGGGCGCGGAAGCCGCCGCGGATGAGTGCCTGGTCGTCCACGAGCAGCACGCGGATCACGTCGGTTCCCCCAGTGGAAGCTCTGCGCGTACGGTGAAGCCGCCCTCCGGGCGGGGCTCGGCCCGCAGCCGGCCGCCGAGCGCCGTGACCCGCTCGCGCATGCCGAGCAGGCCCACGCCGGGCACGGGCGGCGCGTCCCTGCTCGCCAGGCCGTCGTCGTCCACCTGCACGACCAGCTCGTCGCCGCCGAAGTCGACGCGTACGGACGCCGCCGCCCCGCCCGCGTGCCTGGAGACGTTGGTGAGCGCCTCCTGGACGATCCGGTACGCGGCCCGGTCGACCTCGGGCGGCAGCTCGTGCCGTACCCCCGAGATCGTCACCGTGGCGGCCAGCCCGGTCGAGCGGGCCCGCTCCACCAGGTCGTCGAGCCGGTCGAGCCGGCTGTCCTGCGCGCCGGAGCCGTCGGAGCCGTCGGAGCCGCCGGAGCCGTCCGCGGCGTCGGTGTCGCGCAGCACCTCCAGCGTGGCGCGCAGCTCGCGCATGGCGTCCCCGCTGGCCTCCTGGATGGCCAGCAGCGCCCCGGGCACGTCCTCGCCGCGCTTGCGGGCCAGGTGCACGGCCACGCCCGCCTGCACCTTGATGACCGAGATGCTGTGCGTGAGCGAGTCGTGCAGCTCCCTGGCGATCCTGAGCCGCTCCTCGCCCGCGCGCCGGCGCGCGACCTCCTCACGGGTGCGCTCGGCCTCCGCGGCCCGCTGCTCGACCTGCTCCAGGTACGCCTGCCGCTGCCGGGCGACCGTCGCCGTCACCCCCGACGCCAGGAACCAGCCGAGCAGCAACGTCGTTCCCTGGACGATGTCCTTGGGACTCTGCCCGGTCGCGGTGGCCAGGTTGATCGCCAGGCTGACGCCCAGGAACACCACGCTCGCCAGCGCGGGCAGCAGCAAGTGTCCGGCCCATACCGCGGCGAAGACCGCCATCAGCACGGGGAAGGCGGCGGGCGGGCCCGGCTGGGCGTGCACGGAGAAGACGAGCATGCTGACCGTGCCGACGACCAGCGGCACCAGGGGCGCGCGGCGCCACGCGACGAGGGAGAGCGAGCCGACCAGGACGGCGGCCAGGTCCAGGGCGCCCGCCTGCGGCGTGACCAGCACGGTGGCGGCCAGCATGACGGCCACGACGGCGGCGAGCGCGCTGTCCACGGCGAGCGGGTGCCATCCGCGCAGAAAGGTCATCTCTGCACATTAGAGCGTTGACCAGGGCACGATCCTCGCCGCCTGGATGTAATTCCGGACTACTCCCGGCGCAGTACTCCGCACGAAGGTTCTTCCTGGGCGGTAGGTGCATGAGTCAACCACGGCACGACGCCCCGAGGGCCTGAGAAATACCACGATGTCCGGCTATGGAGACACAGTTCCGTTATGTCACGCCGGTGCAGCCGCAGGCGGCGACCGGCCGGGTGGCCCAGGTCTACGCGCAACTCGCGGACGACTTCGGCATGGCGCGCATGGCGGTCTTCCTGACGCTGTCGCCCGCGCCGGACGTGCTCGCCGCGACCTGGGCCGCGCTGCGCGAGTCGCTGCTGGCCGGGACCGCGTCCAGGACCGGGAAGGAGGTCGTGGCGCTGGGCGTGTCGATGGCGAACCGGTGCCCGTTCTGCGTGGCCGCGCACACGACGCTGCTGCACGCGACCGGCGACCACCGGCTGGCGGAGACCATCGCCGCGGGCGGCACGCCCGACGACCCCGAGCACGCCGCGCTGCTGGCCTGGGCCACGTCGCGGCGCGGCGGGGCCTGGATAGGGGCGGAGCACGTCGGGACGGCGCTGACCTTCCACTTCATCAACCGCATGGCCTCGGCCCTGCTCACCGAGAATCTCCTGCCCGCGAACCTCCAGAAATCGCGCCTGGTCAGGAGCGTGGGCGGCCGGGTGATGGCCCGTACGGTGCGCAGGCGGCTGACACCGGGCGCGAGCCTGCCCCTGGTCGCTGACCTGCCCGCGCGGCCGGAGCCCGCCTGGGGCGCCGGCACGGCCGCCGGCGCCGCCTACGCCGCGCTGCGGGCCGCCGGAGCCGCCGGTGGGGAACTGCTCGGGGACGCCGCCCGCGCCGCCGTGGCGGACACGGTGGCGGCCTGGGACGGGGAGCGCCCGCCCATGGGCGGCGCCTGGCTGGACGCGCCGCTCGCCGAGGTTCCGGCGGGGGAGCGCGCCGGGGCGCGGCTGGCCCTGCTCGCCGCGCTCGCACCGTACCGGGTGACCGACGCGGACGTGGCCGCCTGGCGCGGCTCGCGGCCGGACGAGGACCTGGTACGGCTCTGCGCGTTCGGCGCCGCCTCGGCCATGGAACGCATGGAGACCTTCATCACCGCCGGGGAAGCCCTCCCTGCGCGAACACTCCCGGGAGATCGATCATGACCGCGCAACAGACCCTTGCCGTCCGGCCGGCGACCTGGCCCATGTGGGCGCTCAAAGTCGTGGCGCCCCTGCACGCCGTCGCACTGCTGTTCCAGGCGGTGGCGGCGGGCCTGCTGCTTTCCACGCCCGGCGGCCGGGCGCTGCACATGGCTACGGCCGTCGCCCTGCTCGTCATAGGGATCGTCCATGTCGTCGCGGCGATCCTTGTCCGCTGGCCCGGCGGTGGGAAGGCCAAGTTCATCCTTCCGGCGGTGATCCTCCTGGTGGCCACGGTGGTGCAGGCGATTCTCGGAGTCGCTGGGCTGAAGGTCCTGCACGTGCCCTTGGGGGTGCTGATGTTCCACGGAGGCGTCGAGCAGCTCAACCGGGTCATGGCGCGGCAATGACCCACACGCGACGCGACGTGCTGCGGCTGCTGGGACTGGGCGCGGTGGCGGTGGCCGGGGTGCCGGGCTGCTCGCTGATCGCCGGAACCCCGCAGCCGCAGCTCCTGACGAGCGCGGCGCCGCTGCCCAGGCCGTACGCGGTGCCGCTGCCGGTCCCGGAGACGGCCAAGCCGGTGCGCAGCGCGGGCGGGGCCGACTTCTACGAGCTGACCGAGCGGGCGGCCGAGGTGGAGGTGCTGCCGGGCCTGCGTACCGGGATCTGGGGGTACGGGGGCACGTTCCCCGGCCCGACCATCGAGGCCCGCGCCGGGCGACGGACCGTCGTGAAGCTGGTCAACCAGCTCGGCGAGCCGACCGTCCTGCACCTGCACGGCGGGCACACCCCGCCCGAGTCCGACGGCTTCCCCACCGACCTGGTGGCGCCGGGGGCGTCCCGCGAGTACGTGTTCCCGCTGGAGCAGCGGGCCGCCACGCTCTGGTACCACGACCATCGCATGGACTACACGGGGCCGCAGGTCTGGCGCGGGCTGGCCGGGATGTTCCTGGTGCGGGACGCGGAGGAGGAGGCGCTGCCGCTGCCCGCCGGGGAACGCGACCTGCCGCTGCTGATCTGCGACCGGTCGTTCGCCGCCGACGGCACGATGCTGTATCCGGCGCTGGAGGGCCGGCCCGGGGTGCGGGAGGCGTACATGGGGGGCGTGCTCGGGGACGTGATCCTGGTGAACGGGGCGCCGTGGCCCGAGCTGCGGGTGGCCAGGGCCCGGTACCGGCTGCGGCTGTGCAACGCCTCCAACGCCCGGACGTACGAGCTTGCGACCGGCGGGCCGCTGGTCCAGATCGGCTCCGACGGCGGACTGCTGGCTCGGCCGCGTACGGTGCGGCAGCTCCGGCTGGCTCCCGGCGAGCGGGCCGACGTGGTGGTCGACTTCTCCGCGTACAAGGTGGGCCGGCAGGTCGAGCTGCGGAACCTGGCGGGGGAGGGCGCGCAGGCGAGGGTCATGCGGTTCGCCGTGGATCGGGACGAGAAGGACGAGTCGTCCGTGCCGGAGCGGCTGTCCACGGTGGAGGCGCTCGATCCCGGAAAGGCGAAGGTGACGCGGGACTTCGAGTTCAGCAGTGGGGGGATGGGGTGGCTGATCAACGGCAAGCCGTTCGACCCCAAGCGCATGGAGGCCAGGCCCAGGCTCGGGGACATCGAGGTCTGGCGGCTGACCAGCGACGTCGCGCATCCCGTGCACCTGCATCTCGACCACTTCCAGGTGCTGACGGTGAACGGGGAGCGACCGCAGGGGCCGCCCGAGTGGAAGGACACCGTCGAGCTGCGCGAGGCGCAGACCGTCGAGATCGTCACCAGGTTCACCGACTATCGGGGGCGGTACGTGCTGCACTGCCACAACCTCGAACACGAGGACATGGCGATGATGGCGGCTTTCGAGGTGGTATGACCCCGCGTCGGTCCACCGGGAGGGGGTGGGGTCATCGACAGCCGGGGCGGGCGCGCTCAGAATCGGGACCATGGGTGAGCCTTATGTCGGCGCCAGGACGCCGCGGCGGGAAGACGCCAGGTTGCTGACCGGTCGAGGCAGGTACGTCGGGGCGGTGCGGCTGCCGGGAACGGTCCACGCGTACGTGGTCCGCAGCCCCATCGCCCACGGGCGGCTGCTCGGCTGCGACGCCAAGGCGGCCTGGGCGGTGGAGGGCGTGCTCGACGTCATCACCCCCGCCGACGCCCCCGACCTGCGCCTGCCGTGCGTCCACCTGTCCCCCGGCCAGCGGCTGCAGTCCTACCGGGTGCTGGACGACGCCATCAGGTACGCGGGCCAGCCGCTCGCGCTCGTCGTCGCCGGCACCCCCGAGGCCGCCAGGGACGCCGCCGAGCTCGTCGATCTCTCGCTGGACGAGCTGCCGGCGGTGGTCGGGACGGAGCGGGCGATGCGGGACGGGGCCCCGCTGCTGTATCCGGAGTGGGGCACGAACGTGCTCACCGACTTCACGATGGGCGACGAGGACTGCGCCGCCTTCGTCGAGGGGGCCGCGCACGTCGTGGAGCTGACGTTCACGATGGGCCGCGTCTCGCCGCACCCCATGGAGCCGCGCGGCGTGGTGGCCTCGTACGCCGACGACGAGCTGACCGTGCACACCTCCTCGCAGGCGCCGCACCAGGTGCGCGAGCACCTGGCGGAGGCGTTCGGGCTCTCCCACGACCGGGTACGCGTCATCAGCCGCGACACGGGCGGCGGGTTCGGCGGCAAGGAGCACGTCTACCCGGACGAGGCGCTCATCTGCCTGGCCTCGATGCGCCTGGGCCGGCCGGTGAGCTGGTCGGAGTCGCCGGGCGACCGGTTGGTCGCCACGCTGCCGGCGCGGGCCGCCGTGCACCGGGGGCGGCTGGCGCTCGACGGGGACGGGCGCTTCGTGGCGATGTACGTGGACCTGGTCGGCGACATCGGCGCGCACCCCTCGAACGTGGGCGCGTCGACCTTCGCGGTGACGGCCACCCTGCTGCCGGGGCCGTACCGGTTCGACCGGGTGGCGGTACGCGTGCGCGGCGTCGTCACGAACACCACGCCGACCGGCTCCTACCGCGGGTTCGGGCAGCCGGAGGGCAGCCTGACCAGGGAGCGGCTGATCGACGAGGCGGCCCGCAGGCTGGGGATCGACCGGGTCGAGCTGCGGCTGCGCAACATGCTGGGGCCCGGCGAACTGCCGTACACGAACCGCGTCTACCAGCGCTACGACTCCGGCGACTACCCGCACGCCCTGCGTACCCTGCGCGACCTGGTCACCCCGGTCGAGAAGGCCGACGGGCGCAGGCGCGGCATCGGCTACTCCTGCCATGTGGAGACCACCGGCATGGGGCCCTCGAAGGAGTTCAGGGACGCCGGCATCCAGGCGGGCGGCTACGAGTCGGTGTTCCTGCGCATGGAGCAGGACGCGTCGGTGGTCGTGTCGTCGGGGGTGGTGTCGATAGGGCAGGGCATCGAGACGGCGCTGGCCCAGCTCGCGGCCGACCGGGTCGGGGTGCCGATCGAGCGGATACGGGTGGTGCTGGGGGACACGGCGGCCACGCCGTACTCGTCGGTCGGGTCGATCGCCAGCCGCTCGCTCGTGGTCGGCGGCGGTGCGCTCACCCGGGCCGCGGAGCGGCTGCGCGGCAAGCTCGTGGCCCTGGCCGCGCACCGCCTGGAGGCGGCCCCCGACGACCTGGAGATCGCCGACGGCGTGGTGCGGGTGAAGGGCGACCCGGCGGCGTCCCTCACGCTGCGGGAGCTGGCCACGTCGGCGTGGCGCGGCTGGGACCTCCCGGACGGGGTCGAACCGGGCCTGGAGGAACGGGTCAGCTACGACCCCGACGCCTACACGTTCGCCTACGGGGCCCACGCGGCCGCCGTGGCCGTGGACCCGGAGACCGGGGCCGTCGAGGTGGAGCGCTACTGGGTCGTCAACGACGCCGGGGTGCTGGTCAACCCGGCCGTCGTGGAAGGCCAGATCCGCGGCGGCGTGGTCCAGGGGATCGGCCAGGCGCTCACCGAGGAGATCGTCTACACCCCCGAAGGCCAGCCCATCACCGACTACTTCCTGCCGACGACGCGGGAGGTGCCGGACATCGAGGTCGTGATGCTGGAGACGCCGTCGCCGCTGACGCCCGGCGGGATGAAGGGGGTGGGGGAGTCGGGCACGATCGGCCCTCCGGCCGCCATCGCCAACGCCGTGGCCGCCGCCCTCCCGGAGATCGCCGGCCGGATCACCGACGTCCCCTTGACCCCGTACTCGCTCTGGTCCCTGCTCGCGGGGGTGGCCGAGACCTCGTGAGCCGGTCGCGTCGCCGGGCCTCGGCAGCGGCGACGCGAACAGGGCCCTCAGGAGCCAGTCGTCATGGCCGGACCCACAGGATGTCCTTCAACTCCTTGCCCGCCCGCGACAGCGCCTGCTCCAGCGCTTGCATCCCCGCGGGCTTGGGCTTCGGCGGCGGCTCTCCACGCCGGCCCGGCCGCCGGGCGGCGGCGGCGGGGGGCTGGGTGTCGATCTCGGGTGTGTTCTCGTCAGTGCTCATGGCAGGGCCCATACCCGGGCCCATACCCGTCGTTTCGGGCGGCGGTTAAAAAGAATTGCGATTTCTCACCGAAGATTCGACCCAAAAGGCCTCCCCGTGCGTACAGGTTTCGACGGCCATGTACGTCGACCCAAAGGCAGGCTCTCTTGTTGAGTGAAACGCGCATTCGCTGTCCCTCTGTCCCGGAAGCCCGGCAAACACAGGAAAGAGATGCCATGACCACGCTGCGATCAGCTCGTCGGAGCCGGATGCAGTACGTGTGGCCACTGCGCGAAGACGTCCGGACGGTCGGCCACGCGCGGGCGATCATCCGCGAAGAATTGTCGGCGCTCTCCCTTTGTTCGGATCTCGTTGACGACGCCGTCCTCATGGTGAGCGAATTGATCACCAATGCTCTGATGTACGGTGACGGCCCGTACGAACTGGCCCTGCACATCGACGCGAAAGAGATCATGTGCGTGGTCGTGGACAGCAGTCCGCTGCTGCCGGAGCCCGCCCCGCCGGACGAGCGGGCCGAGCACGGGCGGGGGCTGCGGATCATCGCCAGGCTCTCCGACGGGTTCTACGGCTGCCATCCCCAGCGCTACGTCACCCACCCCGATCTCGTCGGCAAGGCCACCTGGTTCGCGCTGCCGCGCAGCGGGGCGCCCGGCAACGTGGTGCCGATCAGGGCCGGGACCTAAACCTCCGATTTGAGTCAGGAAAAATCGGGACTTTCCGACTAAATCCGGTTAATGTGTCAGCCGCAAGCCGGGGATGATCTTCGTTGCGTGACGGAGCCCCGGCAGTTCTGGAGGCTGAAATGTCAGGCTGGAACTTGCGGACCGGCGCGTCGACGGCAGCGCTCGCGCTCGTCACCACCACGCTCGCCACGACCGTGGCCACGGGTACCGCATCGGCGGACGCCGCCGTCTTCTACGTGGACTCCGTCAACGGCAACGACTCCGCCTTAGGCACCTCGGAGGCCACCGCGTGGAAGACCCTCACCAAGGCGTCGGCGGCGAATCTGCCCGAAGGCGCCAAGCTGTTCTTGAAGCGCGGCAGCAGGTGGAAGGGGCAGCAACTCGCGATCACCGAGTCGGGCAACGCGCAGGCCCCGATCGTCGTGGACACCTACGGCACGAGCAGTGCCAGACCGATCATCTCCGGGGACAACGAGGCGTGCGTGAGCCTGGACGGCGATCACATCGAGGTCTACAACCTCCAGGTGGGAGTGCCCCAGGACGACGGCCGCTGTTCGTGGGCCGGCGTGAAGGTGACGGGCAATGACAATGTCGTCGAGCGCAACTACATCACGGGCGCCGCGGCCGGGGTCTACATCGCGCCGAAGGCGCAGCGTAACGCGGTGACGGCCAACGACTTCATCGACAACAACTTCATGAGCAAGAACACCGAGGAGCCGGGCAACGACGACTCGGGCGCGTTCGCGATCCTCGTCCAGGGTGACAACTCCGACATCGGCTGGAACGAGTTCCGCGGCTCGATCGCGACCAGCTACGACTACGGGTTGGACGGCGCGGCCGTGGAGATCTTCCTCGGCTCCGACAACCGCATCCACCACAACATCTCGGTGGACAACGAGACCTTCACCGAGCTCGGCACCAGCCACGGCGTCGACGAGAACGGCGACCCCGAGGACCCCGACGGCACCTCGGGCAACGTCTTCGAGTACAACGTGATCACCGGCCCCAAGACGGGCGCGGCCCTCGTCACCCGCGGCCCGCAGGAGCCCGGGGAGGACCCCGACCCGAACGGGCCCGTGTTCGGCACCGTGTTCCGCAACAACTCCGTGTACCTGCCCCAGGCGGGCTCCCAGGGCGTCGTCTGCGACGCCGGCTGCACCAACGCCCACCTGTCGATGTCGCAGAACATCATCCAGGTCACGGCCAAGACCGCCTACGGCCCGAACGTCACCGACAGCCACCACAACGTGTTCTTCGGCGCCTCGCAGCACCAGATGGGCGGCCACGACAACATCACGGCCGACCCGCGGTTCAACCTGTCGAACACCGCCAACCCGCTGAGCCTGCGTGCCGGGAGCCCGGCCATCGACTTCGGGATCACCAAGTTCAGCGACAGCGACGTGACCGGCCGGGCCATCGACGGCAGTGACGGCGCGGTCGACGCCGGAGCGTACGAGTACGACAAGTAGGTCCCTGCGATTTGTCGCCACCGTCCTCTACTCTCCGGGGCAAGTGATCAAGCCCGGCAAATCAGGAGAAGTACGGACATGACCTACCTGGAGCTGTCAGAGGACGGCGGCGGATCGCACAAGTTCTACGACGTGACCGTGGCGGGCACCCGCGTCACGATCACCTACGGACGCATCGGCGAGAGCGGCCAGACCAAGGTCACCGACTTCCCCACCGCGGCCAAGGCCCAGGCCGCGGCCGCCAAGAAGATCGGCGAGAAGACCCGCAAGGGGTACGCCGCGGCGGTCCGCGGAATGCGCCAGCGCCGGGCCGTCACCCGCCGGGCCATCCCCAGCACGCAGTCGACCGCCCAGCAGGCGCCGGTCCTGTGGCGCTTCGACAGCGGGGCGTCGGCGTTCGGCATCTTCGTGGACGACGAGCGCTGCTGGGTCGGCAACCAGCACGGCGACGTCTACACCGTCACCCACTCCGGCACCGTGACCGGCCGCTTCAAGCTGCCCGACGGCGTCAAGTGCATCGTGGCCGACGACTTCTGGATCTACGCGGGCTGCGACGACGGCCGCGTGTACGACCTGAGCGGCAAGGTGCCGAGGTCCGCGTACGAGATCGCCACCGACGTGGACATCTACTGGCTCGACATCCACGACGGCGTGCTCGGCGTCTCCGACCGCGCCGGCGGGGTCACCACGATCGACTACGAGGACGAGTTCCAGTGGTCGCGCGGCGTCGCCGGCGACTCGGCCTGGATGGTCAGGTGCGACGAGGACTCGGTCTACCACGGGCACTCCAAGGGCGTGGCCCGCTACGACGTCCAGGACGGCACGCCCGTCTGGCAGACCGCCCTCGGCGAGCAGGTGCTGTTCGGCTGGCAGGAGGCGCACTCCGTCTACGCCGGCACCGCCCGCGGCTCCGTGGGCCGCGTGATCCGCCTGGCCAAGGGCGACGGCCGGATCGAGGCGGCCTACCAGTGCGACGGCGCCGTCTACTCCTGCGCCACCTCGCCGGGCGGCCGCCACGTCTTCGCCGGTGACAACCACTCGTCGGTCTACTGCTTCGACGCCTCCGGCGAGCGGCTGTGGAAGCTCGGCACCGGCTGCGGCTCCGCGTTCTCCATGCAGTTCCTGGACGACCGCCTCTACATCGTCACCACCGACGGCTCGCTGGCCTGCATCGACGCCAGTGAGGCGGCCATCGCCGCGGCCCGCACGGGCACCGTGCCGCAGCCGCTCGACGTCAAGGCGGCCGCGTCGCTGCAGGTGGTGGAGCCGTCGGTGACGCTGGAGACCACCACCGACGCGGGCGACGGCGTGGTGGTGGAGTGCTTCAAGGAGGGCGAGCGGCTGCGGGTCCGCGTGGTCAGCCCCGGCTTCGAGACGTGGAACGTGCAGTTCCCCAAGGACATCCGGGAGGCCGGAGCCCGCTACCTCGTCGACGGCGTGCGCTCCGCCGGCCGGGGCGGCTTCTACCGCGCGTACGGGGACATCCGCCGGCTGCTCTGACGCTCACGCGGCTCGCGCGGGACGGACAGTCGCCAGGACCAGGAGCCCCGCCGCCAGGCCGGTGACCGCGCTCGCCCGGTAGACGTCGTCGAGCGCGGCGTACGGCGCCAGGCCGTCCTGGTACAGGATGCCGAACACGGCGACGCCGAGCGCGTAACCGAGCTGCCTGAGCGTGTTGACGGTGCCCGCGGCCATGCCCGCGCGGTGCGGAGGGGCGTACGACATGGCGGCCGAGCTCAGCGACGGGATGGACAGCCCCACGCCCACCCCCGTCACGATCAGGCCGGGCACCAGCGCGGTCCACGACGAGTCGGCGTCGAGCGTGCCCTGGAGGAAGGCGCCCGCGCCGATCAGCAGCAGCCCGCCGCCGATCGCCGCCCTCGGGGACAGCCCGGGGAGGAGCCGGGCGGCGGCGACCGAGGTCACCAGGGAGGCGAGGGCCATCGGCGACAGCGCCAGCCCCGCCATCACGGGGCTGAGCCGGAGGTCCTGCTGCAGCCAGAGCGAGGTGAACGCGAGACAGGCGAACGCCGCCGGCACCAGCAGCATGGCTCCGGTCATGATGCCGCTGAACGACCGGTTCGCGAAGAGCCTGAGGTCCAGCATGGGGTGATCGCCGCGCGTCTCGATGACGCCGAACACCGCGAGCGCCACCGCCGCCGCGGCCAGTGGCACGAGCGTCCGCGCCGACGTCCAGCCGTGCTGCCCGACCTCGATCAGCCCGTACGTGAGCGCGCCCGCCGCCACCGTGAACGTCGCCATGCCCGGCCAGTCGAGCCGCCCCTTGCCGGGCCGGCGCGACTCCTCGACCGTGCGCAGGGTCAGCCAGACCGCACCCAGGCTGATGGGCAGGTTCACCAGGAAGATGGCCCGCCAGTGCAGGTGCTCGGTGAGCAGGCCGCCGAGCACGGGGGCGACGGCCGCGGCGGCCCCGCTGACGCCGCCCCACACGCCGAACGCGATGCCGCGCTGCCTGCCGTGATAGGTCGCGCTGACCAGGGCCAGGGTCGTGGCCATCATGGCGGCCCCGCCCGCGCCCTGGACCACGCGGGCGGCCAGCAGCACGCCGCCGCTGGGCGCCAGCCCGCAGGCCAGCGAGGCCAGCGCGAACACGATCAGCGCCCACAGATAGACCTTGCGCCGTCCCGCGTGATCGGCGAAGGAACCGGCGGCGAGCAGCAGGGCGGCCAGGGCCAGCGCGTAGCCGTCCAGCAGCCACTGGGTGCCGGTGAAGGACATGTGGAGGTCGTCGATGATGTCGGGGAGCGCGACCATCACGATGGTCACGTCGACGAGGAGCATGAATGCGCCGGTGCACGCGGCCACCAACGGCCACCAGCCGGTCCTCGTCGCTGCGGAGGTCTGGGTCATGGGGGATAAGATCGGGCCCGCATGGGGATATTCGCCAGCAGAAGCAGCACTTCTGGCGCTTTTCCCCGCGAGCTAGCCTGTGATGGTGAAAAACATCGAGCTGGACGAGCTGGACCGCAGGCTCCTGCACGCGCTGCAGGTGGACGGGCGGGCCGCGTTCAGCCGCATCGGCGAGGTGCTCGGCGTGTCCGACCAGCGGGTGGCCCGCCGCTACCGGCGGCTGCGCGCCAGCGGCACCGTACGGGTGGTCGGCGCCGTGGACGGGCGGCGGCTCGGCTTCGAGTCGTGGTCCATCAGGTTGCGGTGCACCCCCGACGCGGCGGTCTCGATCGCCGAGGCGCTCGCGCGGCGCTCCGACACGTTCTGGGTGCATCTGCTGTCCGGCGGCACCGAGATCTCCTGTAACACGATCCAGCGCACGGCGAAGGAGCGCCAGTCGCTGCTGCTGGGCAGGCTCGCCAAGACCGACCGCGTGCTGTCGGTGACGGCGCACCGGACCCTGCACATGTTCGTCGGCGGGCGGGTCGGCTGGGACGGGCTGGCCGCGCTCTCCCCCGAGCAGGCGGCGGGCATCGAGGAGGGACGGGCGTTCGCCCGCCATGCCGAGGACGAGGAGATCACGCTGGGCCCCGGTGACGACGCCCTGCTGGAGGCGCTGTCGCGGGACGGCCGGGCGCCCTACGCGGACCTGGCCGCGGCGACGGGCTGGTCCGAGTCGACGGTCCGGCGCCGGGTGGAGCAGCTCTACGGGACGGGGGCGCTCTTCTTCCACCTCGACGTGATGCCCGTGCTGCTGGGCCACCGGGTGGAGGCGCAGCTGTGGATGTCGGTGCCGCCGGCCGAGCTGGACGCCACCGGGCGGGCGCTGACCTGGCACCCGGAGGTCGCGTACGTCGGCGCGACGACGGGCCCCGCCAACCTGATGGCCAACGTCGTCTGCCGCGACGACGCGGCGTTCTACCGCTACCTGACCGAGAGCCTGGGCGCGCTGCCCGCGATCGGGCGCATCGAGACCGCGCCGATCATCAGGACCGTGAAGCGGTTCGGG
Source organism: Nonomuraea sp. NPDC049625 (assembly GCF_040675285.1). Classification (NCBI taxonomy): domain Bacteria; kingdom Bacillati; phylum Actinomycetota; class Actinomycetes; order Streptosporangiales; family Streptosporangiaceae; genus Nonomuraea; species Nonomuraea sp. NPDC049625. The sequence continues at coordinate 287,307 of NZ_JBFAOQ010000016.1, forward strand.
GCCGTGCTCCCGCTCTGACCCGATAATCGAGGCGTGCACCGGCCAACCAGGCGCTCGTTCCTCCGGCTCGGCGGCGTGACCGCGGCCGGGCTGCTCGGCGCGCTGGTGCCCGCCGACCCCGCGCACACCCCGGACGACTCCTTCCTCCGCTTACGCCGCCGCTGGCGGGAGGTCACGGTGGGCGGCGGGTACGACCCGGCCGCCGAGCCGTACCGGACCTGGCTGGACAGACTGGGCAGAACGGCCGCCCGCCACCGCGACACCATGGCCCCCGGCCGCGCCTCGCTCTGGCCCGACCAGGCGTTCCCCTCCTTCGTGACCACGCCGCGGCGGCTGCGGGCCATGGCGCAGGCGTACGTGCTGGAGGGCACCGGCCTGACCGGCGACGCTGGGCTGGCGGCGGCGGTCGCGGAAGGGGTGGACCACTACCGGCGGAGCGTGTACGCCGACGGCGCCGAGGCGACCGGCAACTGGTGGCACTGGCAGATCGGCGTGCCGAAGGCGCTGCTCGACGCGGCGGTGCTCGCCGGCCTGCCCGAGCCGCAGAGCGCGCGGCTGCGGGACGCGGTCGACCACTTCGTGCCGGAACGCCGGCTCGGCCGGTACAGGGGCAACAGCACCGCGGCCAACCGCGTGGACCTGTGCCTGGTGATGCTGCTGCGGGCCATGCTCGACGCCGACCACGGCAGGGCGGCGCTGGCGGCGTCCGCGCTCGCGCCGGTGTTCCGCCTCGTCGGCGAGGGCGACGGGTTCTACCGGGACGGGTCGTTCATCCAGCACACGCACGTGCCCTACCAGGGGGCCTACGGGGTGACGCTGCTGTCGGGGCTGGCGACGATGTTCGCGGTGCTGCGGGGCACGCCGTGGGAGGTCTCCGACCAGAACGTGTTCGACATGGTCGAGCGGTCGTTCGCCCCCTTCGTCCGCGACGGCGCCTGCATGGACCTGGTCCGCGGCAGGGGAGTCGCCAGGAAGCCGTTCGGCGACCACGAGCGCGGGCGGGAGATCGCCGCCGCGGTCCTGCTGCTGGGGGAGGGCGCCCCGGCCGCCGAGCGGGCGCGCTGGCACGCCATGGTCAAGGGCTGGGCGGTACGCGACACGTACCGGCCGATGCTGGAGCACCCCGAGCCCGCCTTCCACGCCCGGCTGGCCGCGGTCGTGGACGACGCCTCCGTGCCCGCGGCGCAGGAGCCGGTCGGGCACCGGCTGCTGCCGATGAGCGCCCGGGCCGTGCACCGCAGGCCGGGCTGGTGCGCGGCGCTCAGCATGGCCTCCTCCAGGATCGGCCACTACGAGCACGGCAACGGCGAGAACCTGCGCGGCTGGCACACCGGCTCGGGGATGCTCTATTGGTGGGCGACGGGCCACGGCGACCAGTATTCGGACGACTTCTGGCCCACCGTGGACCCCTACCGGCTGCCCGGGACGACCGTCTCCACCAAGAGGCTGCCCGACGGCGCGGGCGGAGACTGGGGCGACACCTGCCCGCCGGGCCGGTGGGTGGGCGGGGCCACGGACGGCACGTACGCCACCGTCGGCCAGCACCTGAACGGCCTGGAGAGCACGATGGAGGCGTTCAGGTCGTGGTTCTTCCTCGACGACGCGATCGTGTGCCTGGGCGCGGGCATCACCGCGGAGGACGGCGTGCCCGTCGAGACGGTCGTGGACAACCGCAGGACCGGCGCCGCGCTGACGGTGCGGGAGGGCTGGGCCCACCTCGAAGGGCACGGCGGCTACGTCGTGCGCGGGCCCCTGCGCACGCTGCGCGAGCGCCGCGCCGGCGGCGGCGTGACCCGCGACTACGTGACGCTCTGGCTCGACCACGGCGTCGATCCGCGCTCGGCCGGATACGTCTACCTGCTCATGCCGGGCGCCGGCCAGGAGGAGACCAGCGCGCGGGCGGCCGACCCCGGCTGGGTGCGCGTGCTCGCCAACACCGGCCGCCTGCAGGCCGTCCACGTGCCCTCGCTGGGCCTCACCGCGGCGAACTTCTGGGACGCCGGGACCGCGGGCGGCCTGACCGCCTCGGCCCCGTGCGCGGTGCTGGTGCGCGGGGACACGCTGACCGTGTCGGACCCCCGGTGCGACCTCGACGAGCTGACCGTCACGTGGGCGGGGGAGACGTTCACCTTCGACGGCCTGGTCGGCCGGGAGGGCGCCTCCACAACCGTGCGGCTCCGCTAGTGACCGCCGCCGCGCGCCCTGCGGTACTCCTGCACGACCAGGTCCGTGAGCTCCTGGAGCGAGGTGTCGGCGGTGGGCTTGTCGAACGTGATCGTGCCGTGCTGGAGCAGGTTGACCCGGTCGCACACCTCCAGGATCTGCGCGTAGTTGTGCGCGATGATCACGATGGATACCTCGCCGCGCGCCTTCAGGTCGCTGACCAGGTCGAGGATCAGCGCCCCCTCCTTGGCCCCCATCGCGGCCAGCGGCTCGTCGAGCAGCAGGATCCGCGAGCGCGAGTAGACCGAGCGGGCGACTGCGATGGCCTGCCGCTGGCCGCCCGACAGCTTGGCGACCTCGACGTCCACCGACGGGATGCGCACTCCCATGGCGTCCAGGTGCTCGGTGGCCAGGCGGCGCATGCGCCGGTTGCTCAGCAGCCGCGCGAACCCGACGTGCTCCCGGCCCAGGAACATGTTGTGGTAGACGCTGAGCTCGTTGATGAGCGCGAGGTCCTGGTAGACGATGTCGATCCCCAGTGACCTGGCCTGGCGCACCGACCTGAGCGCCACCTCCTCGCCGTCGAGCAGGATCCGGCCCGAGTCCGGCTGGTGGAACCCGCACAGGAGCTTGACCAGCGTGGACTTGCCCGCGCCGTTGTCGCCGATCAGGCCGAGCACCTCGCCCCGCGTCAGGGTCAGGCTGACGTCCCGCAGCGCGGTCACCGCCCCGAACCGCTTGGACAGCGACTCGGTGCGCAGGACCTCGGTCATGTCCGTCCCGCCCTTCGCAGCCGGGTCAGGGAGACGTTCGCGATCATGGAGAGCAGGATCGCGCCGCCCAGGATGAGGAAGTAGGGGTTGGCGGAGATGCCGATGAGGTTCATGCCGTTCTGGAGGACGGCCAGGACGAGGGCCCCGATCGCGCCGCCGACGATCGTCCCGGAGCCGCCGGCCAGCGCCGTGCCGCCGATCACCGCGGCCGACACCGCGGTGAACATCAGGCCGGTGCCGCCGCCGATGTTCGGGTCGATGGTGTGGATCCGGAACGCCTCGATCAGCCCGGCGAACGCCCCCAGAGTCCCGCCAATCATGAAATTTCCGATTTTGATGCGCGCGGTGCGGACGCCCGCCTCCGACGCCCCCAGCGGGTTGCCCCCGACCGCGATCGTGTGCAACCCCCACCTGGTACGCGCCAGCAGCACGTGCAGGACGATCACGATCGCCGCGGCCCACGCCAGGTGGGCCCACGGATAGGCGCCCAGCCACAACCCGATCGTCCCGTCCACCGCGGCCGGGATCTCGGCGGGGTAGGCGTGCGACGTGGTGAGCACGATGCCGGTCACCGCGTAGAAGGTGCCCAGCGTCGTCACGAACGACGGCACCCGCAGCACCACGGTCACGAACCCGTTCGCGAACCCGATCGCGGTCCCGGTCAGCAGCGCCAGCAGGATCGCCGGCAGCGCCGGGAACCCCCAGAAGTCGATCGCGTAGTGCATCATGAACGGCGCCAGCGCCGCCACCACGCCGACCGACAGGTCGATCTCCCCGCTGACCAGCAGCAGTACGGTCCCGCACGCGACGATGGCCGTGGGCGCGGCGGCCTGGGTGATGTTGACCAGGTTGTCCCCGGTCAGGAAGACGTCCGTGACCGACATGAAGTACAGCCCCAGAGCGATCGCCACCACCAGGACGCCGGCCTCGCGGTGCTTCAGGAACTCCTCCCGGAATCTACGCATGGGCGATGGCGCCCGAACGTTCCACCAGCTTCTGCGCGGTGTCGGAGCCCTCGAAGCGCGTCTTGGTCGTCTGGTACGGGCCCACGTTGTCCTTCGTCACGAACAGCAGGCCCGTGTTCGTCTCGGAGGGGAAGAGCAGCCCGCCGGACAGCTTGTAGAGGTAGAGGTAGAGCACCGGCAGGAAACCCTGCAGGTAGGGCTGCTGGTCGATGGTGTAGTCGAGGTCGCCAGCCTTGATCGCGGCCAGCGTCTCCGGCACCAGGTCGAAGCCTCCGGCCACCTTGAGGCCCTTGCTCCGCATGTTGTACTTCTTGACCGTCTGCCCGATCGACTGGGTGGAGCCGGCGTCCACGGCCAGCATGCCGGCCAGGTTCGCGTGGCCCTGCGCGTAGGCGTCGATGATCGACAGGCCCTTGGTGACGTCGGCGTTCGTACCCACCGGGGTGAACTTGATGGGCTTGCCCGAGTCCTTGAACGCCTGCTGGGCGCCGTCGATCCTGGGCTGGATGTTCAGGGCCCCAGGGGTGGCGATGAAGCCGGCGACCTCGCCCGACTCCACCTGCTGGAGCGCCCGCTGGCCGAGCGCGTAGCCGGACTCGTACAGGCCCTGCCCGATGTAGGCCAGCCGGCTCGTGCCCTTGTCGTCGCGGGAGCCGTCCGCGTTGTACGACACCACGGGGATGCCCGCGTCCAGCGCCCGGTTGACCGGGTCGCGGAAGGCCGCCTTGTCCACGACGGCCACGGCCAACCCGTCGGCCTTGCCCGAGACGGCGGTGTTGCACGCGTTGACCATCTCGGCCACGATCGAGTCCTTCGAGCCCGTCCACTGGAACTCGGTGCCGAGCAGCGCGCACGCGTCCTGGGCGCCGTACTGGGTGGGGGTGAAGAACGGGTTCGTGGTGACGTGACAGACCAGCACGAACTTCCACTTGGGTGTGGCGGGGAAGTCGCCGGGCGCCGCCCCGGCCGCGCCGCTCGCGGCGGGCTTGTCCTGGCCGGCGGTGCATGCCGCCAGCAGTGCGGAGGCCGCGGCCGACGCGCTGGCCAGCCCGGCGCCGGTGAGCAGGCGCCGCCTGGCGATCGGGGTCAGCCTGAGGGTGTCGACCGCTTCTTCGACCTTGGGGTGGATCTTCTTCATCTGCACGACCTCGCGTTCCTTGCGGATCGGTGGTGCGCGGCCCATCGACCGGTCTCGTGAATCGCCCCCCTTCCGCCAGTGAACTCCTTGATGACGGTCATGTCAGGACACGGTTTGGCGAACGTCGTCGCCCGGGCGAAGGCCCAGCTCACGCATGACGAAGGCCAGCCAGTCCGTCTGCTGGGCAACGATCGTGCTCCAGTTCGTGCCGCCGTGCCCGGCGTCCGCCCAGACGCGCAGCAGGACCGGGTGGGAGGCGGTGGTGGCGGCCTGCGCCCTGGCGGCGAACTTGCGGGAGTGCCAGGCCGGGCAGCGGGGGTCGTTCGCGCCCGCGTCCAGCAGGATCGCCGGGTACGCCGTCGCCGGCCGCACGTTGTGGTACGGCGAGTAGGCCATCAGCACGGGCGCGTCGGCCGGGTCGGCCGGGTTGCCGTACTCGGGCAGGGTGGCGGCGGCTCCCACCGGGTCGTGGGCCACGCGCATCATGTCCAGCTTCGGGGCGACGCAGACCACCGCCCGCCAGAGGTCGGGGCGCTGGGTCGCGGCCACGCCCGCGAGCATCCCGCCGTTCGAGGCGCCCTGGAAGGCCAGCCGGTCCGGGGCGGTGACCCCGTCGGCGATCAGCCGGCCGGCGATGGCGTACAGGTCGTCGAAGGAGTTCTGCTTGGCGTGCAGCCGGCCCGCCTCCCACCACTCCAGGCCGAACTCGCCGCCGCCGCGCACGTGGGTGTGCGCGTAGATCCCGCCCGCCTCGACGAACGCGGCCAGGGGACCGAGGTACGAGGCCAGCTCCGCGACGTTGAAGCCGCCGTACGCGTGGAGCAGCGTCGGCCGCGGCCCGGTCCGGTCCAGGTCGGCCCGGTGGACCAGCGTGCAGGGGATGCGCGTGCCGTCCTTGGAGGTGGCCCACACGCGGGTGGTGACCAGCCCGGTCAGGCTGTGCCCGCCGCCCTGCAGGGCGGTCAGGGTGCCCGACTCCAGCTCGTAGTGGTAGACGGTCGGCACCTGCGTGTAAGAGGTGTAGCCGAAGGTGATGGCGTCCTCGCAGCCGACGACCTGGTCCATCACGCCGAGCGCGACCACTCCCTGGGCCACCGAGCTGACCGAGCCGGGGCCGGGCAGGGGGACCTCGCCGAGCTCCTTGCCGTCCGGGTCGAGGATCCGGACGCGGGAGACCGTGTCCACCAGCTCGCCGATCACCAGCCGGTCGCCCACCGGGGTCACGCCGGTCAGCACCGCGTCGCCGCCCGGCACCAGCTCCGTCCAGGTGTCCTGGTCGCCGGGGCTGCCGAGGGGGATGCGGACCAGGCGGCCGCGCGCCGCGCCGGCCGTGGTGACGCACACGTACGCGTCGCCGATGATCTCGCCCTTGTAGAGGTGCTCGGCGTCGGTGACGAACTCCCGCCATTCCCGGCCCGAGCCGTCCAGCCGGGCCAGGAAGTGCGGCCGGGGCCTGAGGTGGTCGACCTGGAGCACCGCCCAGCGCCCGTCGGGGGAGATCTTGGGGATGGCGAACATGTGCGGGATGTCCAGCGGCTCCGGCTCCGTGGGCGGCTCCTCCCCGAGCCGGTGGAAGAACAGCCGCCAGCGCAGCGGCCCCGAGACCGTCTCGTTGGCCATGTAGAAGAAGCCGCTGCTGTCAGGGAGCCAGGCCACCAGGCCGGGCCGCTGCTGGGGCACGCCGTCGAGCAGTACCTTCCCGGTGTCGATCTCGACCACCTTGAGCACGGGCAACTCGTGGCCCGCCGCGTCCAGCGAGTACGCCAGGAGCCGCCCGTCCGGCGACGGCTTGGGGGACATCCTCAGCGGCGTGCCGTCGGACAGCTCGTTGAGGTCGATCACGGTACGCCAGGGCCCGGTGGGCGCGTCGGCCACCTCCAGGACCATCAGCTCGCGCCCGTCGGGGATCCGGCCGCTGAACCACCGGGGCCCGTGCCGGACGGGGACCACCAGGTTGCGCGCGTCCATCTGCTCGACCAGCTCGCCGACCCTGGCCGCGAGCGCGCCGTGGTGCGGCCAGCCGTGGATCCAGGACCTGGCCAGCTCGTCCTGGGCCGCCTGCCAGGCCAGGACGTCCTGGCCGTCCTCCTCCAGCCACTGGTAGGGATCGTCGAACGTCAGCCCGCCGACCTCGTTGTGCTGGGGGCGTACCGGTGCGTCGGGATACCGCATGCGTCACTCTCCGCTCTCGCGCGCCTGCCTGGCGCGCTGGAGGTAGTCGATGACGGCGGGCAGATCGCCCGCCCCCAGCCAGTCGATCTGGCGGCTGATCTCCGCGCTGACCCCGGCGCTGTTGGCGCGCCACAGCGCCATGCCCGCGGCGGTGAGCCGTTCCTTGACCTGCTCGTCGCCGGGCTGCAGCGCGGCGGTCATGGCCTCCCAGCGCGCGGAGATCTCCTGCACCCTGGGGTCGTCGACGGGCGTGCCCGCAAGGAGGAGCTCCCGGGTCTCGCGGACGAGCTCCAGCCATTCGGCCCGCAGGCCCGCCAGCCGCTCCTCGCCCAGCTCCGCCCGCCGCGTGGCCAGGTGGTCGCGGAGCTCCTGGGCGAAGTACGTCTCGTACACCGAGATCATCTCGAGCGCGGCCATGAACTGCTCGGCGTCGGGCATGACCGACTTGTCCAGCAGCCACATGAGGCCGCTGATCTGCTGCTTCAGCTGCCCCAGCCGGGCGGTCTGGATCTCGATCTCGGCGAGCTGCGCGCCGAGCAGGTCGCGCAGCGTCCCCAAGTCGTCCTCAGGCCTGTTCAGGACCTCGGCGATCTCGTCCAGCGACAGTCCGAGGCCGCGCAGCGCGCGCACCCGGTAGAGCCTGCGCAGGTCCGCCTCGGTGTAGCGACGGTGCCCGGACGCCGTCCGCTCGCCGGCCCTGACCAGGCCGATCTCGTCGTAGTGGTAGAGCGTCCTGACGGTCACCCCGGAGGCCCTGGCCAGCTCCCCGATCGTCCATCGACGCGCGTCTTCGCTCACGCACCCGACCGTAGAACCTCCCGTGGCGGGAGGTTCAAGCCGTTCACTCCCAGAGCGCCGCCACCTGGGCGACCGCGCCGCGGCCCTGGGCGTAACCGGCTCGGGCGCTGGGCGTGCGTACCGCCGGGTCGAGCGGGTCGATCCCGAAGGCGGCCAGCGAGTCGGCGTCCGGCCCGATCACCTCGACCCGGCCGTCGAGCGCGGCCCAGGACGGCTCGCCGACGTCGGGCATCGGGGCCAGCACCAGCACCCGGTCGAACCCGGCCGCGAGGTCGGAGTTGGTGCTCGTACGCACGCCGCCGTCCATGTACCGGACCCCGTCGATCGTTACGCACGGCCACACGCCGGGCACCGCGCAGCTGGCCGCCACCGCGTCCACCAGCTCCACCCCCGACCCGGGATCGAACAGCCGGGTCTCGCCGCTGACCGCCTCGACCGCCACGATCACCAGGTCACGCCGCGGCCACTCGTGCACGGGCAGCCGGGCCTCGATCACCTCGCGCCGCCTGGCCTCGCTGATCGTGTCGGCGGCCAGCGCCAGCGCGCCGATCTTCCGCCGCTGCTCGACCGGGTCGGACGTGCTCTCGTAGACCTCCATGAGCTTCGCCCACATCTCCTCCACCCGCACCCCGCTGGGCAGTTCGAGCGTCTGGAGCGCGGGATCGACCTGCCGCTCCAGCAGCTCGGAGAGCGGCCGGCCGCTGGTGACCTGGGCGGCGACCGCCGAGCCCGCCGACGTGCCGACGATGCGGTCGGCCCCTGTCACGTCCACACCGCCGTCGGCGAGCGCCGCCAGCACGCCCGTCGTCCACGCGATCCCGGCGACCCCGCCGCCACCCAGTACCAGTGCCCGCTTGCTCATCGGCCCTCCTCATAGGGGTTCTTCCACCCCAACGCCCGGGGCCCGCAGGCGTCTTCCGTCGATCTCAGCCGGCGAGCACCTTGCGCAGCACCGCGGCGAACTCCTCGGTCCTGCCGATGAATCCGCCGTGGTCGCCGGGGAACTCCGTCGGAGCCGTGCCCAGCAGCTCGGCCAGCGCCACGGAGGTCCGGTACGTGACCAGCCCGCCCGACTCGTCACCGATGCCCACCACGACCTGGGCCGGGGCGGCCTTCAGCGCGGCGACGTCGGGCACGTAGCGGGCGGTGCCGCGCAGCTCATGGGCGAAGAAGCGCGCGCTGTCGGCCAGCATCTGCTCCGTCGGCTCCCCGGGAGGCCCGGCCGGGGCACCCTCGTCGCCCTGGTCGAACCCGGCGGTTGCCATGAACTTCGCAAAAGCCGCCCAGACGCCGTCCCGGTGGTAGGTCGCGATGATGTCCTCGGTCGCGGCGCGCTGGTCGGCGGCGTCGGGGAGCAGCTCCAGCGAGGGCGGCTCGTGCGCGACGAGCGTACGGACCCGGCCGGGGTGCCGGGCCACCAGCGCCAGGCCGGTCACCGCGCCGCCGCTGCTGCCGAACACGTCGGCGGTCTCGGCGCCCAGGGCGTCCAGGAGCAGGGCCAGGTCGTCGGCCCGCAGCTCGGGGGTGGAGTCCTGGGTGGGGTCGTCGAGCACGCTGCCCGAGATGCCCCGCGGGTCGTGGGTGACCACCGTGTAGTCGCCCGCCATCGCCTCGGCCAGCGGCGCGAAGTCGGCCGCGGCCATCGGCGACCCCGTGATCACCAGCACCGGGCCGGCGCCGCGGACCTCGTAGCTCAGGCGTCCGCCCGGGATGGCGAGCGTGTGCGTGGTCGTCATGGAAACCTCCAGTCGTTTCACCGTCGTGGCTATGACTCGCGTCGCCGGCGAAACTCATCGGCCGATGGCGGACAGATCGACGAGGACCAGGGTGTCCCGTTCCGTCTGGAACCAGGCGATGCCGTCCCGCAGGTGAAGAGTGGTGCGCGTCGAGACCTGGAACAGCCGGCCGGTGCGTCCCGTGGCGAGGTCGTGCATGCCGATCGCCTGTTTTCCGGAGGCCGCCTGGAGGAGCCGGACGAAGCGGCCCGAACCGAGCTCCCCGTGGGTGCTCCCCGGCAGCTTCCGCAGGCCCGTGCCGTCGCGCCGCCATGCCTCGGAACCGTTGAAGCACCACGTCACCCCGCAGTCGGTCCACGACGTTCTTCCGGAGGGCGGGACCACGTCCCTGCGTTCGCCGGTGAGCACGTTCTTCAGGTGCTCCACGGGACGCCAGCTGAAGTCGTCCGCCAGGTTGTCATTTCGCGGCGACCCGGCCCAGGGCCATTCGACCAGGCTGTAACCCTTCGTCCCGTCGATCAAGGTCGCCTTGCCACCCTTCAGCGGGGCCCGGTGGACGCCGCCCTCGTCGGGCGACCACACGACCATGCCGTCCGCGATGGCCATGCGGCGGATCCCCAGGACCATGTTGTCGCGGATGACCGTGGCGCGGTCCGAGAAGATCCGGCGGGGCACGCCACCCTTGACCGGTACCGTCCAGACCTCCTTCATGGGGCCGCGGATCGACGACCACGCCAGGTGACCGTCGCCGAAGACCGTCGGGCTGAACGGCGGGCTCCTCTTCTCGAGCTGCGCGATCCTGGTGAACGTCCGCTTGTCCAGGTCGTACGACCAGATCTCGTCAGGCTGGCGCTTGGGGTATCCCCGTCCCACCACGACTCGGTCGCTGACGAACACGTCCGGCATGAACATCGCGCCGCCCGGTCCCTTGGCCGGGATCTCGTGCACGGTGCCCGGCCACACCTGCTCGATGGGGGGCGCCCACGTGGCGGGGGTCGGCCGGACCGCCGGGGCGGGCGACGTGACCGTACGGGTGACCGCGACGGTGGCCGCCACCACGATCAGGATCGCGGCCGCCACCGCCAGCGGCGCCCGCCACCTCGCGCCGGACGACCGCTCGCGCGGCGCGGGCAGCCGGCGGGGCCGCCCGTCGTCGCGCACGGACTCGGCCCTGGCGGCCAGCGCGTCCCTGAGGCGTTCCTCGATGCCGGTCATGCCTTGCCTCCCAGTTCGCGCTGGAGCCGGTCCAGGGCCCTGGAGGCGGTGGACCGTACGGTGCTCTGCCTGACGCGCGTCGCCTTCGCGATCTCGGCGTCGGAAAGATCGAGGTAGTAACGCAGGACGAGGACCTCGCGCTGCCGCCTGGGCAGCCGGGCCAGCGCGTCGAGCATCTCCTCGCGCGACTCTCCCAGCAGCGCCGCCGTCTCCGCGGAGTCCACCGGCCCGCCCGGCCCGGCCAGCGGCGCCCGGGCGGCCACGCCGCGCCTGCGCAGGACCGAGCGGGAGGCGTTCAGCACGCAGACGCGGACGTAGGCCAGGGTGAGCTTCCCGGGGCGTTTGCCGTGCAACCTGGAGAAGACGTCCTGCACGACGTCCTCGGCGCTCTCCCGGTCGCCGACGAGCAGCACGGCCAGGCGCACCAGGGCGAGCCAGTGCTCGCGGTACAGACTCGCCAGCACCGCCTCGGCTTCGGGCGGCGCGGGCGCGCGAGCGACTGTCTCACCGTTCATGCCTTAGGAACGCGCACCGTCCCCGATCCGCTGCATCGCCGGGCGGCGCAGCCAGGTGGCCCAGCGCCAGAGCCACTCCATGGGGCCGTACCGGAAGCGGCGCAGCCAGAGGGTGGAGACCAGCCACTGGGTCGCGAGGATCGCCCCGGCGATCAGCAGCACCGTCGTCACAGGCCAGGTCTCCGGCGAGCCCGCCACGGCCCTGGAGATCACCAGGACGAGGATCGTGGCGGACAGGTAGTTGGTCAGCGCCATCCGGCCCAGCGGGGCGAAGACGGCCTGCAGGACCGGCCGGAGCGGCGTCCTGAGCAGGACCAGCAGGCCGCACACGTACACGCCCGCCATCAGGAGCCCGCCGACGGCGAGCGATCCGTCCTGCGCGCGGGCCTGCAGCCACAGGGCGACCGCCGCGCCGGCCGCGAAGAGCACGGTCAGCGCCACGGGGGCGGAGCGCTCGATCCGGTCGATCACCCCGTACCGGGTCAGCGCGGAGCCGGCCAGGAACAGCCCGGGGACCAGCGCGGTCCCGCCGCCGAAGGCCAGCGCCGCGGCGAGGAACGCGACGGCGAGGCCCGTCACGGCCCAGCGCGGCAGCCAGGTCGAGGGCAGGAGCACCACCAGGCCGACGACGGCGTAGATCGTCAGGATGTCGCCCCGCCAGAGCGCGAACATGTGCACCAGCCCCATCGCGAGCAGCACCAGGAGCCGGCGCAGCAGGAGCAGCCGCGGACTGGCGGTGCGCCCTGCCGCGGACTCCAGGAGCAGCGAGAAGCCGATGCCGAACAGCAGCGAGAAGATCGGGAAGAACCGCTGCTCGACCAGCAGCCCCATCCACATCGCGCCAGGGGTCTCCGCCGCGTGCTGGACGGGGACGAGGGCGTCGCCGACGTGGGAGATCGGCTGGACGTTGGCCAGGAGGATCCCGCAGAGCGCGAAGCCGCGTATGACGTCGAGCGCGGTGATCCGCGCCCTTCTTCGGGAATCGGGAGTTTCGGGTGGCATGACGCCTCATCCTGCGGGCCTCATGCCGGTGGCGGCTTCGGCCGGAAGCAGGGTTCGCGACAGTACTTTCGGCCGGACCTGTGCCCTCAGGGGGGTTCAGGGGGTGGCGACCTCCAGGTTGCCGGAGTCGCTGGAAAGCTCGATCGTACGCGGCGCCGAGGCGTCGGTGGCCGCCGTGACGTCCTTGCTGCCGGAGTCGGTCTTGGCGATCACGTTGTACGGCCCCTGCGGCACGCGAACCGTGATCGAGCCCGAGTCCGAGGAGCTCACGACCTTGTCCGGCTGCGCGGTGAAGACCAGCTCGACGTCCCCCGAGTCGGTCTCCGTGACGACCCGCTTGCCCGACAGCCCGCCGGCCTCGATCACCCCGGAGTCGCTGCGGACGTCCACCTCGCCGGACAGGCCCTTCAGCGTCAGGTCCCCGGAGTCGGAGTCGATCTTGACGCGGAGCCCCTTGGGGATCTCCACCTTGTAGTTCACGTCGCAGGCCGCGGCCCCGCTCCCCAGCCCCCAGCTGCGGGGGCACTTGTACGTCAGGGCGAGCGTGTCGCCCTCCACGCCGTGGGTGGCCTCCGGCTTGTTCTTGCGCCAGACGAGATGCTCGGTCACGTGGATGCCCTGGCGGTCCGACTCCACCACCTCGACGGTGCCGGAGTCGGACCCGATCCTGATGCCGGCCACCTTGTCGGTGACGTCGTAGGACTTGGTGTCCTCATCGAGGGGGCCGGCGAGGCCGCACCCGGTCAACACCGCCGCAACCCCCAGCAGCCCTGCGATCACGCCCGCTCTCTTCATGCCCATGACGCCCAAGTGTGGTTCACCAGGCCCCGCCCGGGCGTCGGGGAGTTCCCTGAGACGTCCCTGAAGAGTCCCTCAGGGGCGGGGGCGGTCACCAGCCGAGCTCGTCGCAGCCGGTGTGGTCGGCGGGCTCCACCTGAAGGGTCGCGTGCGCCACGCCGTGGCGGCGGAGCAGCAGGTCGCGGGCCTTGTCCAGGATGGCGTGGTGGTCCTTCGGGTCGACGGTGACCAGGTGGGCGGTGGCGACGTTCATGCCGGAGGTGAGGGTCCACAGGTGCAGGTCGTGCACGTCGCGTACGCCTTCGAGCGCCGCCAGGTCGGCCGCCACCGCGGCCGCGTCCATGCCCTCGGGCACGTGCTGCCCCAGCACCGCGAAGACCTGACGGCCGAGGGAGATCGCGCGCAGGGCGACGAAGACGCCGATGGCGAGGGCGACGACGGTGTCCCAGAACGTCTGACCGGTGGCCGTGATCAGCCAGCCCGCCACGATGACGCCGACGGACCCGGCCGTGTCGGCCACGACCTCCAGGTAGGCGCCCTTGACGTTGAGGCTCTCGGCGGCCCCGGCACGCAGCAGCAACAGGGCGATGAGGTTGACGACCAGGCCGATGCCGCCGACGACGAGCATCGGGCCGGAGGAGACCTCCGCGGGTCCGCCGATCCGCCCGATGGCCTCCAAGACCACGTACAGCGCGACGCCGAGCATCATGACCACGGCCAGCAGGGACGCGAACACCTCGGCCCGGTAGGAGCCGTAGCTGCGCCTTCCCGTGGCGTCCGGCCGGGTGGCGATGCGGGTGGCCACCAGGGCGGCGCCCAGGGTGACGACGTCGGCGGCCATGTGCCCGGCGTCCGACATCAGCGCCAGCGAGCCGGAGATCAGGCCGTAGACCAGCTCGACCACGAAGAACGCGCCGATCAGGACGAAGGAGACCGCCAGCCGCCACCGGTGCTGGGCGCCGGCGTGCCCGTGTCCGTGCCCGGCGCCCATCAGTCGGCCCCGTCCCGTTCGGGGTGGATGGCCTCGGTGTGCTCGGTGTGGGCGAGCGCCAGGTCGAGCAGCATGCGTACGTGGGGGTCGTCCAGCCGGTAGTACGCCATCCGCCCGGCGCGCCGGGCGACGACGATGCGGTGGGCGCGCAGCAACCGCAGGGCGTGGGAGACCGCGGACTCGCTCTGGCCGGTCACGGCCGCGAGGTCGCACACGCACAGCTCTCCGTCCAGCAGCGCCACGAGCAGCCGCAGCCGGTTCGGATCGGACAGCAGGCCGAAGACGTCGGCGGTGTCGGCCAGATCGTCGGCCGCCGGCATCCGCTCGCACACGGCGGCGACCCGGTCGGGGTCGACGACCCGGACCGCGCAGTCGTCCGGCGACAAGACGACTCGCTCGCTTGAAGAGCTATTCATATAAACAACAATAGCTTGCGAAGTGATCCCACCATCAAGTTTCTCCGCGCGTCCTCTTTCAAACCTGACCGCCGCGTTGAAGGGGCTCCAGCCCGGCTATCTGCTCCGGCTTTCTGCTCCGGCTTTCTGCTCTGGCGGTGGTCAGGCCCGGCTTGAGTGGACCGGGCCTGACCACCGCGGAGCTCAGCGCTTCATGAGGGCGAACACGCCCCAGCCGAGCAGGTGCCGCTGGAAGCGGACGTAACGCATCGGCTCGCGCGACAGCTCGGCGCGCAGTTCGGGCGCGAGCTCGTCGTCGGGGTTGGCGTCCAGCCAGGTACGCAGGTTGCGCCACTGGGCGGCGACGTACCGGTCCCAGCTGTCCTCGTCGGCGAGCACCATCTCGACGACGTCGTACCCGAGCCCGTCGAACAGCTCGAAGAGGTCGGGCAGCGTCCCGAAGTCGTCGCGCGAGGTCGCGTGGCACGCCTCGACGGCCTCCTGGCTGGGCGGTTCGGCCCGCCAGAACACCTCGCCGATCAGCATCGTGCCGCCCGGGCGCAGGCTGCGCTCCAGCAGCGCGACCGTGCCGGCGGTCCCGCCGCCGATCCACGTCGCGCCGACGCACGCCGCGACGTCGACCAGCTCCCCGGTCACGTACGTGGAGGCGTCCCCGTGCGTGAACGTCACCCGCTCGCCGACGCCGAGCTCGGCGGCTCGCTCGCGGGCGGCGGCGAGGAAGACGGTGCTGATGTCGACCCCGGCGCCGGTGATCCCATGATCACGGGACCAGGTGCACAACATCTCACCCTTGCCGCAGCACAGATCGAGCACGGTGGCTCCGGGCCGCAGCCCGATCGCCGCGCCGAGCGTGGCCAGCTTCTCAGGGGTGAACGGGTCGATGATCCGGTGGCTGCTCTCCCGGATGGTGAAGCTACGTGACAGATCCAAGATCGTGAGTCCTTACATGTGATGGCTGATGTACCGGAACGGTCAGCTCATCGACACGCATAAAAGCAACTCCTCCGTCACGAGATGGTGATCGCGACCCTAGCCCTCCGCGGATTCCGGCGGCAATCGAATTTCCTCGTGCTCGTGCCCGTCTCCGTGTGCCTCGAGGAGGTCCAGGTAGCCCTGAACGGCCTCCCACAGGTGGTGCTCGGGGTATCGCCCCAGGCTGCGGTGCCGCCGGCGCCACTGCCGGTCCCAGTACGAGTCGCGTACGGCCCGCAGATGGTCCAGCGCCGCCCGCAACTCCCCGGCGACCTGGGCGGGCTCCTCCTGAGGCCGGGACGTCACCTCACGCACCCGGTCGAAGCGCCGCTCGGCCAGCGCGTCGAGCACGTCCTGCTCGGGCCCGTCCAGCGACCAGAACCGCACCGGGTCGTGGATGCGATGGTTCTCCACCGGATCCAGGTGGGAGCGCCACCAGTACGCGACCCCGCCCTGGTCCAGCCGGAGGAAATCGACCAGCCACGCGGTGCCGGGCGGCTGGGAGCCCCAGGTCACCTCCTCCGGCGGGAGGTTCAGCACCAGGACGATCTCGAGGTGATCGACGGGGTCGGCGCCCGCGAGCAGGTCGCCGAAGACGTACGCGGCGCGTAGGAAGGGTTCGTCCGCCGGCACGCGGCGGGTCTGCTCGCAGGCCTGGGCGAGCTGCCGCAGCCTCTCCACCGCTCGCCGGTAGCGCATCCTCCGCTCGCCTCCCTGTCCCGGACTCGCGACCCAGCGTACGGTCTCCCCACCCCCTCCAGTCGCCCCGCCCGCTGCCCCCCTGCCCCCTGCCGCCCCCTCCTGCCGCCGGCCGCCCCCGACCACCAGCCGCCTCAGACCATCGGCCACCCCCGACCCCCAGCCGTTCCTCGACCGTCGGCCGCCCTCATGTCGCCGGCCGCTTCGGCCCGGTCACCCGCGCATGGCCGCCGGTTGTCAGGGACGGCGCGCCAGGGCCGGTGCCTGGTAGGCCCATTGCCAGGCCAGCTCCAGCGGCCCGCGACTGAACCGGCGCAGCCACAACGACGACAGCACCATGAACAGCACGCAGATCCCGGCCCACGCCACCGGCACCCACCACGGCCGCAGCCCGTCGAACCGATCCGCCAGCCCCAGACCCCAGCCGTAACACAGGACACTGGCCGCCAGATTCTGGAAGACGTAGCAGGACAGCGCCGTACGCCCCACGTTCGTGATCCCCCTCCTGAGCACGCCCGGCGCACCACGCATGCCGAGCACGATCGAGGTGATCAGCCCCAGCAGACCCAGGGCGACCAGCGGCGCCACGAGATAGCGGTCGACGGCGAACCAGGCCGGCCCCGCGAAGGAGGTGGCCAGGTTCAGCGGCACACCGACGCCGAGGCCGATGACGATCAGCTTCCTCCGCAGGCCCGCGCCGTCCTCCTCGAAGACGCCGGCGCGCAACAGGCGGGCGCCGAGCAGGAACAGCACGATGCCCATGGGGATGATGAACACCAGCTCCGCACGGAAGACGGCGACATGCCGCAGACGGAAGACGACCTGGTCGAGCCAGCCGTCCTGGGGGTAGATCGGGGTGCCGCCACCCGCCGGCCCCGCCATCAGGGCTGCCGTGATCAGAGTCACCATGGCGACGTGCACCGCCCCCGCGGCGACCATCCAGGCGGTGACCGCGCGCCGGCTCCTGCCCACCAGGTACGCCACGATCATCGAGGTGATCGCGTACCCCATCAGCACGTCGAACTCGAAGACCAGCACGTAGTGCAGCGCCCCCTCGACGAACAGCAGCGTCGCGCGCCAGAGATACCTGCCCGGCCACGTCAGCCCGCGCCGGACCGCGCTGCGGTACTGCAGCTCCAGGCCGACGCCGAAGAGCAGGGTCAACAGCCCGAGGAACTTGCCGTTGGACAGGAATCGCAGGAACGTCTCCACCACACCGGCCCCGCCCCCGAACTGAAGGAACTCGGCGGACCCGCCTGGCGCGGTGAAGATCCAGATGTTCGTGCCGAGCGTGCCCATGATGGCCACGCCGCGCAACACGTCAAGCGCGTCGATACGTCTGGTCACACCCTCAAGCCTGGTGGCGCGGTGGCTGCTCCCTGTCGTCCCGGCGGGCGAAATGAGCCGTACATCGATCGATGTACGGCTTTACATCTTTGGTCACTCCCCGAAGCCACCATCAGCAGCAACCGCCGATGACGCGGCCCCGCGACGTCGTTCAGTCTCCCCGGCGAAACGGGCGGCCAGGTCAGGGGCTCGTGCACCGATAGGTGGAAGGAGTCTGGGTGTCGCCGTTGGGACGGCTGGCCTGGAAGCCGAACGTCGTGCTCTGGCCAGGCGCGAGCGTGCCGTTGTGACCGGCGTTCCTGACCGTGACGGTCTGGCCGCTGACGGTCAGCGTGGCGTTCCATGAGCCGGTGACGGCGTGCCCGCTGGGCAGCGTGAACGTCACCGTCCAGCCCGTGGTCGTGGCGGTCCCGGTGTTGGCGACCGTGACCGGCTGGATCACGTAGCCGGTGCTCCACTGGGTCTGGGTGGTCGGCGTGGCCGTGCATCCGCCGGTGGTGCCGCCCGGACCGGTGGTGACCGTGACCGTGTTGGACACCGGCGACAAATTGCTCGCCGCGTCGCGGGCGCGTACCTGGTAGCGGTAGGTGGTGGCGGCGGTCAGCCCGGTGTCGGTGAACGAGGCGGTCGCCGCGGTGCCCACCTGCGTGAAGGTGCCGCCGGACGAGCCCGGCGCGCGCAGGACGTCGTAGCCGGTCACGCCGACGTTGTCGGTCGAGGCGGTCCACGTCAGCGTGGTGCCGGTGGAGGTGGTGGCGGAGGCGGCCAGGTTGCCGGGGGCGGTCGGCGGGGTGGTGTCGGTTCCGCTCGTGGCGGGCGGGATGCGGATGATGCGGTCGTCCTGGGCAACCGGTGTGCCGCGGCCGTCCCGGTTGCTGGTCGTCACCCAGAGCCAGCCGTCGGGTCCGAGCGCGACCGCGCGGAGGCGTCCGTACACGGACTGGAACTCGGCCACCGGCGTGCCGGGAGTGCCGCTGCCGGTCAGCGGCACCGTCCAGAGGCGCCGGCCGCCCAGCGCCGCGGCGAAGAGCGTGTTGTTGGCGTACGCGAGCCCGCTCGGCGACGCCTCGGCGGTCGTCCAGGTGACGATGGGGTTGCGGAAGGAGGAGTTGCCGCAGTTGCCTTCGCAGGTGGGCCAGCCGTAGTTGCCGCCCGCGACGATCTGGTTGATCTCGTCCCAGGTGTTCTGGCCGAATTCGCTGGCGTACATCCTGCCTTGGGAGTCCCAGGCCAGGCCCTGCACGTTGCGGTGGCCGTAGCTCCAGACGCGGGATCCCGCGAACGGATTGTCCGAAGGCACCCCACCGGTGGGCGTCATGCGCAGGATCTTGCCGGCGGGGCTGTTGAGGTTCTGGGCGTTGCTGGTGTTGCTGGCGTCGCCGGTGCTCAGGTAGAGCATGCCGTCCGGGCCGAACGCCAGGCGGCCGCCGTCGTGGATGGTGGCGCTCGGGACGCCGGAGAAGATCACCGTCTGTGTCTGAGGGGCGCTCAACTGGAACCTGACCAGGCGGTTGTCCCCGGCGGTGCTGGTGAAGTACGCATACACCCAGCCGTCCCTGGCCGCGATGCCGAGCAGGCCGCTCTCACCGGAAGCGCTCACCCCGTTCACGGTGGCGACCTGGGTGGGGGTCTGGCCGGGCCGTACCTGGAGGATCCGCCCGGTGTTCCGCTCGGAGACCAGCGCGCTGCCGTCCGGCAGGAACGCCAGCCCCCACGGCACCTGCAACCCCGTGACGGACACCTCCGCCCTGGCGAAGTCGAAACCCCCGAGCACCTGAGCGCGTGCCTCGGGAGCGCTGACGATGAGGGCGATCAGGGCCAGAATCAGGGCAGGTACGACACGGGCGCGCATGACGGACTCCTTGACGGGATCACGTGTGCGGACTTCAGCACCGTAGGCATCGCAACCGCGGGACCTCAATCGCCGCGACCCGCGCGTCCCGCCCATCTGCGACGACGGCCACGTGGTGACTGAAACTTTCAACATCCGGCGCTTACGTATTCAACCCTGTCTCATCAGGCAGCCGGCTCCGGCCGGCCCGGCACTAACCCGGAAGAGGAGCATCGACGAGGGTCGGCAATGCCGCCGGTGGCTCCCACGATGATCACCTCCACCCTGCTCCTCACCCTGCCGCACGACGCCACGAACGCAGTCAGACCCGCCTGGGTACGAGGACGCGCCGCTCACGTGAGGCCATACGGCGCTTGATGGGCTCGCGCGAGTCCGGGTGGGTGTGCCACGCGTAGTCTGGAAGAGGGACGCTCGCCGGTCGAGCTCGACCATGACGCGGGAGACGGGTGAGCACACGCGCACTCGGGGGGTGAGCCCGATGAGGCCTCACGACGCCTGGTCCGCAGGCACCGCAGCAGTCGCAATAACAGCCGCACTGTTCACCGGCACACCAACAGCCACAGGGCACATGCCCACCGGCACATCGACGGCCACGGGGCAGGCGGCCGGGTCGCGGCTCGCCCAAGAATGCACCCCTCCACCGCTGCCGGGCAAGGTGGTGGACGTCGACCTGACCGACACGACCGGCGCAGCGCCCATGCGCCTGACCGTGAAGCCGGCCAAGGTCACAGCAGGCACCGTGTCCCTCCGTGCCTCCAACACCGGCACCCTGGCCCACGAGGTGGTCGTACTGCCGCTCGCGGCGGGTAAGCCCATCGGGAAGCAGCCGATCGGAGCCGACAACCGCGTAAGCGAGACGGGCTCTATCGGCGAGGCGTCCCACAACTGCGCCGCAGGCGAGGGCGGAGGCATCGCCCCCGGGTCCGCAGGCTGGGCGACGCTGACCCTGCAGCCTGGACGGTACGAGCTGATCTGCAACTTCTCGGGGCACTACGCCATGGGCATGCGCGCAGAACTCGACGTCACCCAGTAACCCACATACCAACCAGCAACCAGCAGCCATCTCCACCCCAAAACCACACCACTCAGCACCCCACCCACGCCAAGCCAAATACCGTCACCCCTTCACACCCACCCCAGCCTTCACCCGCTCGCCCCAGCCTTCGTCTGCCCGCCCCCAGCCGTCACCCGCTCGCCCCCAGCCTTCGTCCGCTCGCCCCCGGCCGTCACCCGCCCGTCGCCAGGCTTTACCCGCCGTCTACCGGCCTTGGCACGCCCGTCGCGGGTCTTCACCTGCCCGTCGCCAGCTTCCGCTCGCCGCTCACTGCCCTTCGCTCGCCTGAGCCCTGCACGAAGTCGGCACCGGGTTTCGGTCTGTCCGCCTCAGGCTTTGTGACACTGATCACCCCAACGCCTTATGCGGATTTGTCCACAGAACGTCGGAGACCACCTCACTAACGTCCTGCCTTGTCCGAAGAGATCCGTAAGACCAACCGGAGGCAGGTACCCATGAACACTTTCGAGCAGATCAGCAACGGGCGTATCCAGTGGCGGCGTGCAGTGGCCGGCGCGGCCATCGCGGCGCTGGCCTCGACCGCGGCCCTGGCCGTCACCTCGGCATCGGCCAACGCCGCCCCCGCCACGTTCACCAGCGCCAAGGTGGCCAACGCAAAGGTGGCCAGCGCGGCCAAGACGTACTACTTCACCGCAGTTCTTCTCGGCAAGAACGAGGTGCCGGAGGCCGGCAAGAAGGTCAACGACCGGAACGGCCTGGCAGCCGCCAAGTTCCGCATCAAGGGCAACCGCCTCTACTACTTCGTCCAGTGGAAGAAGGTCGCCAAGCCCACCGCCTTCCACATTCACCGGGGCAAGGCCGGCACGAACGGCCCCGTCGTCATCGACCTGCTGTCCAACGGCACCACCCGCGGCAACACGAGCTCCGGCTCCGTCCGCGTCAAGGACACCAGCGTCCTCAACGGAATCAAGAAGAACCCGAAGAACTGGTACGCCAACCTGCACACCTCCGAGTTCCCCGACGGCGCGGTCCGCGGCCAGCTCCACGGCGCCCACCACTGGTAAACATCCTGAAAGGTGCGCAGACCAGGGCCGAGCCGCAGCGCGGGCACGTCGGCGCGGCCCCCTTGCCCATCGAGCCAGACACCGAAGGGCCGCCAGGCAGCCGAGGTCAGAACCGGCGAACGTCATCATCGGACGCCCAGACCTAGCAAACGAACGGCCCAGCACATCGGAGAAGACCTCGGACATCGGCCAGCTCAAGGGGGTGAGGACGGCGCCGAGATCCTCGAACGCGAGCACCGTGAACCCCGCAACCCCATAGCCCAGCAGCCCGCAACCCCGCGGGCACCGCGAACCCTGCCAGCACCGTGAGCACCGATCGCCGTGAGCACCGCGAGCACCGACCGCCGTGAAAGTAGGGAGCACCGCGCGCACCGAACGAGCATCGAGAGCACCGAACGCCGCAAACGCCGCGAACGCCGCCTGCATCGCGAGCACCCGCGATGTTGGCGTCCGCGGCGACCGTCTGGAGCCAGGTACCCCAGGAAGACTGAGATCGGCCTGAGCTAAATGTCCAAAGGTGTCGGGTGACCTTTGATCGACATTCCCTGACGCTCGCGATCCGTTCGCTTACTATCTGATGTGCCCGTGCTGAGCCGGATATCGACAGGAGGCGACGAATGGTCGCGGAGTCCGAGACGTCGGTAATGGCACGGTGACGTTGCTCGCGGGCCGTTATCGGCTGCTTTCGCAGCTCGGCCAGGGCGGCATGGGCACCGTCTGGCGGGCGATGGACGAGCTCCTCCGACAGGAAGTGGCCATCAAGGAGGTCCGGCTCCCGTCGGATCTCGACGAGGCGTCGCGGGCCGAACTGGCCGAACGCACGCTCCGGGAAGCGCGCGCCGCGGCGACGCTGCGCTCCCACCCGTCCATCGTCACCGTGCACGACGTGGTCCTGGACGACGGCCGGCCGTGGATCATCATGGAGCTGGTACGCGGCCGCTCCCTCGACCGGGTCGTACGCGATGACGGCCCGCTGCCGCCGCACCGCGTAGCCGAGATCGGCATGCAGATGCTCGACGCCCTCGGTGCCGCGCACGCGTCCGGCATCCTGCACCGGGACGTCAAACCCGCCAACGTCCTGCTCCCCGACGACGGGCGGGTGCTGCTCACCGACTTCGGCATCGCGACGATCGCCGGGGACACCGGGCTCACGCAGACGGGGATGCTGACCGGCTCGCCCGGCTACATCGCCCCGGAGCGCCTGCGCGGCGAGGCCGACGGCCCGCTCGCCGACCTGTGGTCGCTCGGCGCCACGCTCTTCACGGCGGTGGAGGGCGGCCCGCCGTTCCCCCGCCCGAACGAGGCCGCGGTCCTGGCCGCCGTACTGATGCAGGAGCCCGCCCCTTTCCGGCTGGCCGGCCCGCTGGCACCTGTGCTGGCCGCGATCCTGGAGAAGGACCCGGTACGCCGCTGCTCCCCGGACGAGGTGGCCGGCTGGTTGAGGGCCCTCTCGCGGGGCGAGACGACAGACGTCCCGACTTCGCCACGGACGCGGACCGTCCCGGGCAGCCGCCCACGCCGGCGTCGCCGCGTCCAGGTCGTCGTGGGCGCCCTGCTCGCGGTGGTGCTGGTCGTGGCGGCAGGGGTGGTGGTCGTGCCGTACCTGTTCCCGAACGTCATCCGCCTACTCGGCGCCATGCTCGCGCCCCCCGTCACCTATACCTATTCCCCGCGGCCGACGTTCGGCTCGTCGCCGGAGGCCACCCCGGTCATCTCCCGCGACTTCGAGGCATGCGATCTGCTGACCAGCGCCCAGACGCGCTCGCTGTTCGGCGGTCCGATGAAGCGCCAGTTCCTGACCGACACCACCTGCTCCTGGTCCAATACGGACGCTTCCAGCCTGAACATCATGGCGTTCCGCTTGCCGAGCGCCTCCGCGGCCAACTTGACCCATGATCAGATGGTCAAGTACATGGAGGACGAGCCGAAGCGCAACGAAAAGACCAAGATCCGCACGGGGCCGAAGGTCGGCGACGAGGCGTTCAGCTACACCCGGCAGGTGCCCAACTGGCCGTGGCGAGTCTACGAGACCAAGATCTCCTTCCGACTGTCGAACGTCGAGGTGACCATCACCGTCAGAGCCCGACGCTCCGGATTCGGCACCGCCGACCGCGCCGCCAAGCTCGTCGCCACAGCCCTCAACAAGTACCGCTAGCACCCCACTGAACGACGCTCCCTTACTCCGCGGATGGCACCAGCAGCTTCTCCGGCAGCACTTCACCCCAGTGACAGCAGCCTGAGGTGCAAGGGGCGGAGGCGAAAGGCCTGCGGCTGTTGAGGTCTAAACGACGGAAGCGGATGAGGTGAAGAGATGGAATCGGCTGAGGCGAGGGACCGAGGTGGGGCTGCCGTCGTATCCGCCGAACATCATTTGCCTGACCAGCAGAAACGACGGAGGTGAACCCGTTCCGCGGTCGCCAGTCGACCTGAGAACGTCAGTGGCCTGCAACACGCGACACGTCAGTAGGGGTTGTCGCGGCCACACGCGCCAGGAGTCACGAACGCCACCCCCCCACGACGAGGTCTGGCCCGAGCCCTCGCAGGAGGGCGTGGCACTGACATCGCGAGCTCCCCTTGGTGAACGGTTCCGTGCGGGAGGGGCCCCGCGGCTTTCTCCTCCGGCCAGGCGCTCCAGCGGTAGAGCGGCTGATCCTGAGGGTGTGGGCGAGGCCTCGGGGGACCGGGCCCGCAGAGTGATTCCGAACGGACTCCAGCGGCTGTGACGGTGAGCTACCAAGGGCATTCGGCAGCCTGACATAAACCAATTAGCGAGCAACCCGACCTGAGGAAACGCGTCGTGGCTGGTTATCGAGTCGGGCCGTGCCGGACTCATCCCCTGCCATCCCGACCGAAACCCGGCCCCCGGCGGCGGCAAGCACTTCACCCATCGTGACCTGGCAGGGAAGCTCTTACCGCCAGATCTCGTTCGGAATCACTCGGCGGGCCAAATCCGAGCTGGCTCCCGGCGACTACGCGCAACTCCGCCGGGAGGCGCTCGTCGTACAGAGCGCCAAACTCGGCCGGGAAGTGCTCGTCGTACAGAGCGTCGAACTCGGCCGGGAGGTGCTCGTCGTACAGAGCGTCGAACTCGGCCGGGAGGTGCTCGTCGTACAGAGCGTCGAACTCGGCCGCATGTACGCCGCTGGCGAGGTCGGCGAGGACACCTACCCCCACCTCCAACGCCGCCCGGACCACCAGACCTGCGCCACACCGACGGCTGGCCAGATCATGCGACTGCAGGTACCGCGTCATAAGGCGTGAAATCCGCCGCGGCCCTGGACGGACGAAGCCGGCGTGCGGCGCGGGCATGAAATCTGCCGCAGCCCTGGACGGATGAGGCCGGCGTGCGGCGCTGGGGCAGCGGTTGACGGGGGCGGGTCCGCGTGCTGCGGCACCGGTGGTCGGCCAGGCATCGGATGACCACGTTCCGGGCGGCCATGCAGGCGGGCCACGCCGAGCCCGGTGAGCGCGGCGTGGCCCGGGTTCGCCTACTGTGCCTGACGGCCGTCGCAGAACACCTCGTTGATGAGCCTGTTCAACGCCTTGGGGAACACCGTCGCCGTGTCGACCGCGGCGTCTCCGGAGGTCAGCGAGGCGGTCAGGACCTTGCTGCCGTCGGGCGTGCTGTACATCAGCGATCCGTAGCCCCCGGGAGGGCTGCCGTCGTGGTTGAGGACGATGCCGGCGCAGTCCGGGCCGGTGTCCAGCACGTACAGTCCCAGGCCGTAGCTGCCGAAGAGGCCGGCGCTCCTCGGGTCCGGCGTGCTCATCTCGGTCATCAGCGCGGCTGGCAGGAGCCTGCCGCTCACCAGCGCGGACATGAACGTCTGCACGTCCTTGGTCGTCGAGATCATGTTGCCGGCGCCGGCCAACAGGGAGAGATTCTGGCGGGTGACGTCGACCACCTTCCACTGACCGGCGTCCTCGTACCGGTAGTAGCCGTGCGCGTGCGGTCCGGGGAGGTCCGGCCGGTTGCCCGGCACCGAGGTGCCCGTCAGCCGTAGCGGCCCCAGGATCCGGCGCTGCATCTCCTCGGCGTACGGGCGGCCGGTGACCTTCTCGATCAGCAGCAGGGCGAGGGTGTAGTTGGTGTTGGCGTAGCCCCAGCTCGTCCCCGGCGCGAACTTGGCAGGCTTGGACAGCGCGAACCGTACCAGTTCTTCCGGCTGGTAGGACTTGAACCGGTTGTCCACCCACTCCTTGCCCACGGAGGGCAGGCCCGGCACCCATACGCCGTCGTCGTAGGCATCGCCGGTGTAGTTGAACAACCCGCTGGTGTGCTGCAACATCATCCGCACGGTGATCCGCGGGTCCAGGCCCAGGTCGGGCAGGTAGCCGGCCACCGAAGCGTCCAGCCCGACCCTGCCCTCGGCCACCAACTGCAGCACCAAGGTCGCCATGAAGGTCTTGGTGGTGCTGCCGATCCAGTAGCGCCCGTTCGTCGGCGGCTTGGCGCTCTCGCCCAGCTTGCGCACCCCGGCGCTGCCCACCCAGTCGCCCCGCTCGTCGTGGACGCGCATCTGCATCCCGGCGAAACCGTCGTCGATCCACTCCTGGATGGCTTTATGCAGCTCCGGACGGTCCTGTGCGGTAGCCGCGGCGGGGGCGGCCGCCCCGGCCACCAGCGCGGCCGCCAGCACCGTGACCGCCGCTCGCCGCAAGACCTTGCTGCGGTGGGGTACGCCGAAGATAGTTCTCATGGTTCCTCCCGGAGTCGATGGGGATGCAGCAGCCCGTCAGGCGGCGTCGAGGGCCGCGGTGATCTTGCGGGCCATGTCGGTCAGGGTGGGGCTGGGCCGGCCCTGGTGATCTCCGATGGAGGCTTCGACGGCGACCATGACGGTGCTGCGGAAGTTGTCGGCCTCGGCCGGGTCCTGCTGCCTGAGCAGGTTCATGGACGCGGTCAGCGCCGGCAACACCTGGTCGGCGAGGGCAGCCACGGTCTTGCCGTACTTGACGCCCTTGGGCGCCTTGGCGAGCACGTGTCCGACGGGGCCGGTGGCGGAGGTCAGGGCGATGGAGCCTTCGGTGGCGACCTTGTGGGCCGAGCCGGCGGCGCCGGCGGCGGACATCAGGGAGACGGCGCCCCAGGCGGCGGTCCGAAGGGTGAGCTTGTCCTGGTCGATGAGGGTGATGGCCATGGTGGTGCGCTCCTTCAAAACTGTTGGGATTCGGTTGGGCGGGCAGGCGTTCAACCGTTCATGGCCTTTACGATCGCCGACCGCTCTGATACCGGGCCGTTGCCGTCCTGACACGGCCCTTACAGCTGCTCCCGCAGCCACGCCGCGATCTCGTAGCCGTAGGCGGGTCAGCAACGCCGAATAGCTGAGGTGCAGCGGGTGCTGCCGGGCCAGGCTGCTGAAGTACGGCCCGGGCCCAGCTCGAGCAGCGCGTGTTAGCCGGTGGTGAGCAGCGTGCGCAACGCGTCCGAGAAGCGCACGGTGTGGCGCAGGTGGGCCGCCCAAGAGGCCAGGTGAGCACGTGTGCCGTCGTGACCGGTGTGATGGCGCGCCACGCCACGGTCGAGGACGCCATCACGGCCCGGGGCTCGGATAACGGCCATGAGCCCCAAGCTGGAGCGTTGACGCAGGTCCCTCCCAGTGACGGGTTGCCCTGCCTGAGCGCAATTTCGGCCTGGGCGCGGGGGGACGAGTCTGGTCAGCCAAATGTGTTGGATCTCCGGCGCATACTACGGAGCCCCCGAGGCGGTCGATGTGAAAGGGGTGGAGGCGCCCCGAGGCGAAAGGTCCGAGGCTGGCGAGGTGCAAGGGGCGTAGTCGGTCCGAGGTGAAAGCTCCGAGGCTGGCGAGACGCAAGCGGCGCAGTCGACCGATGTGAAAGGCCTGAGGGTGCGAGGTGCAAGCGACGGAGGCGGTGGAAGCGAGCGGTCGAAAGCGGCTGAGGTGCAAGGGGCCCGTGTACCCGAGGGCCGCAGCCCCCATACCGTCGCGGGACGCCGTCCGTGGTCGTGGGACGCCGTCCGTGGAGGGTCAGTTGTGGTCAGGCGTCGCGACGGGTGATTGCCAGGGCTGCTGCGACGAGGAAAATCGTGACATAAGCGACGAGGACGGCGCTGGCCGACGAAGGGGCGAAGGCGCCGGAGTCGGGGACTCCGGCTAACTGCCTCGTCAGTGAGGGGACCGTCAAGGAGCCTGTCCAGTCGTTCCAAGGGGCGGGGAGAAAGCGCTCGATCACGGTCGGGGCCGTCAGGAAGGCGACCAGTGCGATGAGTGCTCCCGGTGTCGAACGCAGAATCGTGGCCAGGCACAGCCCCATCACCGCTGCGACGGCGGAGCCTGCGCCTGTCGACAGCACCTCGGACAGGGCGGTCGGTTCGGAGAACGAGGCGCCGATCGGGCGTCCGCCTACCACCGCCTGTGCGGTGAAGTAGGTGGCGAACGCCAGCAGCTGACCCGTGATCGCAGCCACGGTGGCCACCACGGCGGACTTGGCCAGGAGCAGGATCCACGGGCGTCGGAGCGTGGTCAACGTCAGCCTGATCATGCCGGTGCTGTACTCGCCGGAGATGGCGAGCACGCCCAGCATGCCGAAGAGCACGGGGGGAATGTCGGCGCTGAAAGTGAGCCCCGTGCCGACGGGTTCGCCGCCGGGACCCTTGGTGTCGAAGTAGCGCGAGATCGAGAGGGCGGCGAAGCCGGTGAGCGCCACGGCTGAGAGCGTGGAGGCCAGGACGTAGTAGGTGGATCGGAGCGAGCGCAGCTTGAGCCATTCCGATGCGACGACGTTGATCATTGGGTTATCTCCATGAAGGCCTCTTCCAGCGATGCCTGGCGGGGTGTCAATTCGTGGATGGCGCAGCCGTTCGCCAGGGCGACATCGCCTATGGCGGCTGCCGACAAGCCGGTCACCAGCAGCTCTCCTTCGGCCCAGGAGGTAGAAGTCGAAGGCGTGCTCGCGCCGGACGTCTGGGTGCGGCGTACGGTTGCTCCCGCCGCTTCGAGTGCCCCGGACAAGCGGGCCGCATGTGGCGAGCGGACCGAAACGTCGCCTTGGAAGCGGGCCAGCAGCTCCCCCATCGTGGTGTCCTCGATCAGCTGACCGCGGCCGATGATGATGAGCCGGTCGGCGGTGAGGGACATCTCGGTCATCAGATGGCTCGACAGGAGGACGGTCCGCCCCTCGGCCGCCAGAGACCTCAGCAGCGTCCTGAGCCAGCGGATGCCGTCGGGGTCGAGGCCGTTGACCGGCTCGTCAAGAATGAGCACCCCCGGGTCGCCGAGCAGTGCCGCCGCGATGCCGAGGCGCTGGCGCATCCCCTGGGAGAACCCGGCGATCCGCTTGCGTGCCGCGCCGGCCAGGCCGACCTCCTCGAGAACCGCTACGACTCTGCGGCGCGCGATCCCGCCGGCATGCGCCAGCGCCTGGAGGTGATCGAACGCGCTGCGCCCGCCCTGCACCTCGGTGGCATCGAGCATGGCACCGACCTCACGCATGGGGTCATGGAGGTCGCGCTTGCGGACGCCGTTGATCAACGCCTTGCCCGAGGTGGGCGCGTGAAGGCCGAGAATCACCCTCATGGTGGTGGACTTGCCGGCCCCGTTGTGGCCGAGAAAGCCCGTGACCTGTCCGGGCTTGACGTCGAACGTCAGCCCCGAGACCGCCCGCGTGGAACCGTACACCTTCGTCAGATCTATGACTTCGATCATTTCCCCACCCGTTGAATCAGCTCGGCCGGGCAGCGCGTGCCCCGCGCGGGCAGCGTCCCCGCGGTCAGGTAGGCGAGGACATGCCGCCGCAGGCAGGTGTTGGCGGCCCACGCCGCGTGGCCGTCTCCGTGCCACAGGACCTGCGCGGACGGAACCTGCTCCGCCACGTGCTGCTGCCCGAGGTAGTTGGTGTTGTTGTCGAGCTCCCCGATCGCGAAGAGGATCGGTGGGACGTCCTTCACCCGTAACGGGTGCGGCGCCCAGGACGCGCCCCCGCTGCGCCCCCAGCACCGCCCGAGTTCGAAGCGTCCCTCGATCCAGCCGAACCTCGGCGCGATCTCACGAAGCCTGGCCTCGATGCCTTGGAACTCCTCGTACGTCGGCAGCTTCGGCATGAAGTCGTTGCACAGAGAGTCCTGGCTCACGGACGAGCCGCCCTGATCCGGCGCGAGCTCGGTGAGAAAGCCGGCGGCGTCGCCGTCGAGGGCCTTGCGGATGGCAGTCGCGAATCGCGGCCAGTACGCCGGGTTCATGCCTTTGACCGCGCCTGCGTACAGCTGTCCCTCGTGCACCGTCCTGCCGGCCGACGCCGGGAGTGGCGCGCGGCGCACTCTTACGACCAGTTCGTCCCATGTCTTGCCCGCATCTCTGCCGTGCAGGGCGCAGTCCGTACGGCGGGCGCACCAGTCACGGAAGCGGGTGAGATGTCGCTCCTGGGTCCGCGCGTAGTTGCGCAACCAGGGCTCGAACTCCTGCTGGGTGTGATCGGCGGTCCCGTCGAAATACATCCGCTCCACCCGCTGCGGGAACAGCTCCAGGTAGGCCTGGGCGTAGACGGTGCCGTAAGAGTTGCCCGCGTAGCGGAGCTTCTCCTGGCCGAGTGCGGCGCGCAGTGCGTCGATGTCGTGCGCCACGTTCCATGCCGTCATTCCGTACCACGCCGACCTGGCCGTCTTGCGGCAGCTCGCCTGATGGGCCGCGTTCTTGGCGGCGTGAGCGTCCCAGTCCTGCTTCGTCCGCGCCAGGACCAGTCCGAAGATGGAGGCCGAGGGCTCCTCGCAGCTCACTCTCTTGCCGCTGCCGGGCTCGGACATCCCGCGCGGATCCAGGGCGATGACGTCGAACCGGTTCCGCAACTCCTTGAGCAGGGTCGGCAGCTCCGGCGGGATGTCGGGATCGTCTCTCTGCCTGAGCATCACCGTGCTGGTGGCCGGGCCTCCGAAGTT
The DNA here is from genome assembly GCF_040675285.1 of Nonomuraea sp. NPDC049625. Lineage (NCBI taxonomy): Bacteria > Bacillati > Actinomycetota > Actinomycetes > Streptosporangiales > Streptosporangiaceae > Nonomuraea > Nonomuraea sp. NPDC049625. The sequence continues at coordinate 317,831 of NZ_JBFAOQ010000016.1, forward strand.
GACGATCAGCGGGCCCATGCTCCTGCCCGTCGCGGGCATTCTGGCCACGTGCACCGAGGTCTTGGGGCCGCCCGGATCGGCCCAGTCCACGGGAACGACCAGCTCGGCGCATCGCAGGCCGTCGCCACATTCCTTCCAGGCGAGACGATACGCTTGCGCCGACGCCAGTGCGATGCCGCCGAGCGAGACGGCGAGGCAGGCAGCGAGGCTCAGGGCGATGAGTGTGCGTCGATCCATGCGGGAAACGATCCTGCACGGCGGTGGGTGCGCACATCGGAGCCAGATCCGGTCTTGCGGCTCGGACCAGGGTCATACGGTGCGGGCGTAAGAGAGCGGAGTACGACCCTGGTCTGACGGATCGTGCTCCGATTCGCTCGCGGTCGTTCCTCGATAGCGTCGAGCTGTGAACCTGCTCGTCCGGCGGCCCCCGCACTGGCTGCTCGTTCTCGCCGACACCGTGGTCGCGGTGCTGCTCGCGCTGGGGTCCACGACGGATCCGGAGGGCCTGGCGGTGAGCACCGCGTCGGTGCTGACCTGCTGGCTGCTCGCGGTGCCCGTGGCGGTGCGGCGGATCTGGCCGGTGCCCGCATACTACGCTGCGCTCCTGGCCGGCCTCCTTCTGCTCACGCTACAGGCGAACCGGCTGATGATGGTCGGGGTAGTGGCCTTGACCATCTACCCGGTGTCGGCCACCCAACCGGCGCGGCGGTCGGCGATCGCCCTCGTGCTGGGCCTGCTCGTCACCGGAGGCGCTCTGCTGACCTCGGTGATGGGCGCACCGCGAGTGAACGGCTGGCCGGATCCCGTCTTCATCGTCGGGGCGGCCTGGCTGGTCGTGGGAGCCGGCTGGAGTCTCGGTACGGCGGCGCGCACCCGCCGGGTGTCCGCCGCGCGCGAAGCCAAGATGCAGGCCGAGAAGGCAGTGGTCGACGAGCGCCTGCGGATCGCCCGCGAGCTGCACGACGTCGTCGCCCATTCGCTGAGCATGATCACCGTCAAGGCGGGGGTGGCGGCCAAGGTCCTGGACAAGCATCCGGAGGAAGGGCGCGAAGCGTTACGTGCCATCGAGCAGATCGGGCGCGGCTCGCTCGTGGAGATGCGCCAGTTGCTCGGCGCCCTGCGTTCGTCAGGCAGCGCACCTGAGAGCACGCCACTCCCCGGCCTTGCCGACCTGCCGTCCCTGGCACAACGCGCGGCGGAGGCCGGTGTGCAGGTCGAGCTCTCGGTGAGCGGAACCGTGCCCGACAGCATGGGGCTGTCCGTCTATCGCATCGTTCAGGAGGCGATCACCAACGTCGTCAGGCACGCCGCTCCTGCCCGTTGCCGGGCCGGCGTGTCGGTCGTCGACGGGTTGTTGAAGATCTCGGTTGTGGACGACGGGCCGGGACAGCGAGTGCTGCCGGGCAAGGAGGGCGGGCACGGTCTTGCGGGGATGCGGGAACGGGCCATGATGTACGGCGGCACCTTCGAGGCCGGACCTCTGCCGGGGGGTGGGTTCGGCGTACACGCATCATGGGAGATCCCGTGACCTACGTGACTCACACCGGCGACGTCGTTCGAGGCCGGTGGTTCCGCGCGATGGGGATGGATGGATGCGGGAGTGTCTGATGTCAAGATCCTGGCCCAGGAGCCGGTGTCCGTGGTGTTGAGTGGCGCAATGTGGGAGGCAGAGACCTGGGTAGCGCGTCTACGAGCCTGGTGTTGAACCTGCTTGTGGTGGGTGTGTTGTGGGGGATCTCTTGATTCGAGTGCTTGTCGCCGACGATCAGGCACTGCTGCGTGGCAGCTTCCGCTTGCTGATCGACTCGGAGGACGATCTCATCGTCGTCGGGGAGGCGGCCGACGGACACCAGGCGGTGGCACTCGCGCGGACCGAGTCACCCGATGTGGTGCTCATGGACGTCAGGATGCCGGAGATGGACGGCATCGCCGCGACCCGGCAGATCGCCGGGGATACCCGAGTACTCATCCTCACGACGTTCGACCTCGATGAGTACGTCTACGCGGCGCTGCGCGCGGGTGCCAGCGGGTTCCTGCTCAAGGACGCTCCCCCTGACGATCTCCTGAGGGCGATCCGGGTGGTCGCGTCGGGCGAGACGCTGCTTGCGCCCAGCGTCACCACACGATTGATCGCGGAGTTCGTACGGCGGCCGGCCCCGCGGGTCTTCCACGGGCTCGGCAATCTGACGGACCGGGAGCGTGAGGTGCTCACACTCATCGCCCACGGACTGTCCAACGCCGAGCTCAGTGCCCAGCTCCAGCTGAGCCCCGGGACCGTCAAGACGCACATCGGCCGCTTGCTGGCCAAGCTGCAGGCCCGAGACCGCGCCCAGCTTGTCATCGCCGCCTATGAAGCCGGCCTCGTCAAGCCGGGTTAGCGTACGTGCTTGAAGTGGTTATCGGCGGTTGGTGGTGTCAGCGTCTCTGTTGTCGGCCTCGTCAAGTCGGGTTGGCGTACGCGCCAGATGCCGTTATTGGCGGGTGGTGGTGCCGGGAGCGCTGCGGCTGGTCTCGACAGCGGTCTGGCCGCGGGTTAGGACGGTTGCGGCTGCAAGTGGCACCAGGAGCAGGGTGAGGAGGCCCGAGATGACCAGGCCCGTGTCGGTGCCGGTCAGTTGGATGAGCGGGCCGCCGGCCACGAGGCCCAGTGGGGCCGCGATTGTTGACCCCGTCGTCCAGAGGGTCACTACCGGCTGTTGTTCGCTGGGCCGCAGGTCTGACTGCAGGAAGCTGTACGCGACGGGGGTGAACGGGGCCCAGACCAGGCCGCCCAGGGCGAACACGATCATCGGGGCGGTCAGGTTGCCCGCGGTGGCCAGGGCGATCGGGCAGAGTGCCCACAAACCGATGATCGTGATGAGCAGATGGCGCTGGGGGAGGCCGCGCATCAGGTTGACCAGGGCGGCGCCCGCGATCGCGCCGACGCCCAGGGCGCTCCAGAGCAGACCGAGGCCGGACGCGCCGCTGTGCAGGGTGCCCTGGACGTACAGGGGGAGTGCTACCTCGACCGGCATGTAGAGGAAGTTGAAGAAGAACACCACGACCAGCAGCCGGGCCGCCACGGGGCGGCGGCGCAGGATGCGCCACCCCGATTCGTCCTGCCGCATGTGGGTGGACTCCTCCGACGGTGACTCCGACGGTGACTCCGGCGGCGACTCCAACTCCGACTCCGGCCACGGCTCCGACTGCTCCGACCACAGCTTCGACTCCGACCATGGCTCCGGCGGTGAATCCAACTGCGACTGCGGCTCCGGCGGCGACTCGGGCGGCGATTCCGGCCATGGCTTCGGCTGTGGCTTCGACCGCGACTGCGGCTCCGATCGCGGTTCTGACCGCTCCGGTTCCGACCGCTCCGACTCCAGCGGCGGCGCCGGCGGCGGCTCTGACCGCTCCGATTTCGACTGCGGCTTCGACTGCGGCTTCGACCGCGGCCGTGACTGTGGCTTCGACCGCGCCCGTGGTGCCCAGCGCAGTACGCAGGCCATCAGCAGCAGTGCGCCGCACGCGTCGACGAACAGCACCGCACCCGGCCCGTCGGCCGCCATCATGAGCCCGCCGGCCACGGGGCCCAGCACGTAGAGTGCGACGTTGCTGTTCAGGCCCAGCAGCCCGTTGACGCCGTACCGTTCCGACTCGCTCGCCATCGAGGTGACGAGCAGACGGCGACCGCTCGCACCAGCCATCCGGAAGGCCGCGCCCAGCAGCAGCCCGCCGACCAGTACGGGCAGGGTGAGCCGGTCGGTCACCGCGGCCAGGCCCAGGCCGGTGAAGGTCAGCGCCCGCAGCACGCAGTCGGCGAGCAGCAGGGTGCGGGGCGGTGTCCGGACCCGGCCCAGGCCGATGCCGAGCGCCAGGACCGTGGACAGGAGGAACGGGGCCGCCTCCACCATCCCGACGGCGATCGCCGGAGGTATGTCCCCGTGGATGCGCAGGGTCTGCACGGGCATGGCCACGAGGATCATGCCCGTGCTGATGTTGGCCAGCAGGTCGCCGAGCAGCAGCCCAGCCACGCGCTTGTCGCGCAGCACGTCACGGTAGGAGCGGTTCGAGCGGTACGAACGGTTCGCCGTCGTGGATGGGGCGCCGGCCGGGTTGGACACGTGGTGGACTCCTCGTCAGTGGCGGCTCAGTGCTCGTCGACGAGCCGGCCGTTCAGGGCGGTGGCGTCCTTGGTGAGGGACATGGTCAGCGGGGCCTCCGGAAAGGTGGGCAGGGCGGCGAGCGCGGCGCCCAGCTGCTCGGCGCTCTCCCAGTGCCAGGTGTCGGTGTACGTGTCGTCGTCGAGCCGGATCAGCACGGTGCGGGTGAGCCCGGGGTGACCCTTCCGGACAGTCGCGATCAGCGACCTGCGGCGGGCCAGGAACTCCTCAAGGTCGGACTCGGAGACGGAGTAGCGGTGCGAGCGGACGGCGGACATGTCGGTGTCTCCTTCTGTACGTGTGAGCAGGGGCTTACCAGGTGCCGGCGACCTGCCGGATCGGGGCGTTCAGGCGGTTGAAGAGGTTGGTGACGGCGGTCATCAGCAGGATCGAGGCCAGCTGCTGCTCGTCGAAGTGGTCGGCGGCGTTGTCCCAGATCTCGTCGGAGACGGCGTCGTCGCGGTCGGCCAGCCGGGTCGAGGCCTCGGCCAGCTCCAGGGCGGCCCGCTCGGCGTCGGTGTAGTACGGAGCCTCGCGCCAGGCGGCGATCAGGCCGATGCGGTCGTCGCTCTCGCCGAGCTTGCGCAGGTTCTTCAGGCCGGCGTCGACGCAGAAGCTGCAGCGGTTGATCTGGCTGACCCGCAGGTGGATCATCTCCATGAGCTCCTGGGGGAGGCCCTGCGACTGAGCAGCCTTCATGACCTGCATGATCGGCTGCATCGCGGCGGGGATGAGGGTTGCGGGGTTCTTCATCCGGGCTTCCATCGTGTTCTCCTCTGTCTCGGTTCGTGTGAGATCAGAGTGTCTGGCCAGGTTGATACATTCGCGATGCGTGCACGATGCGAAGGTGATGGGGGACGAATGCTGCGATTCACTCTTCTCGGCCCCGTCCAGATGATCGTCGACGGCGCGCCGCTGGCGGGCATCGCCCCACGTCACCGGGCTGTGCTGGCCTACCTCCTGCTCAACGCCGGCCGGGTGATCAGCATCGAGCGGCTGATCGACGCGATGTGGGGCTACGACCAGCCCGACACCGCCCGGTCGCAGATCCATGCCTCGATCACCGCGATCCGCAAGGTGCTGCGCGGAGCGGGAGCCGTAAACCTCCTTGAGACGCGTGCCGGCGGCTATGTCGCGCAGCCGGAGTCCGGGCAGGTCGACGCGCAGGAGTTCACCGAACTGGCAGCCGCGGGTGAGCTGCGCAAGGCCCTGGAGCTGTGGGGCGGCGAGGCGCTGGAGGACGTGCACGCGCATTACGTCACCGGCGTCCGCGAGCTCTGGAACGACCGGCGGCTGTCGGCCTATGAACGCCTGGTGGAGGGCGAGCTCGCCGCCGGGCGGCACGGCGAGCTGCTCGACGAGCTCGCCGCCCAGGTGACCGCCAACCCGCTCCGCGAGAAGCTCAACGGTCACCTCGTCCTGGCCCTGCACCGGGCGGGGCGGCAGGCCGACGCCCTGGCCGCGGCGCGTTCCTACCGGACGGCTCTGGCGGACGAGCAGGGGCTGGATCCCGGGCACGCCTTCATCGAGCTGGAGCGGGCGGTCCTGGCGGACGATCCGGCGTTGCGCCTGGCCGGCGCGGCGCCGGTGGTTGCTGGCCCGCCGCGTCGCTCCACATTCCTGCCGTACGACATTCCCGATTTCTCCGGACGTACCACCGAGCTGGACCGGCTCATAGGCGAGGTGGGTGAGCGGCACGGGCCGGCGGTTGTCACGATCGACGGCATGGCCGGGATCGGCAAGACCACGCTCGCCGTACACGTGGCCCATCGGCTGGCCGCCCGCTATCCCGACGGCCGGCTCTTCATCGACCTGCAGGCCCACACCGCGGGCCGGGAGCCGCTCGACGCCGCCGCCGCGCTGGAAGCGCTCCTGCGCCAGCTCGGGGTGCCCGCCGAGCGCATCCCGGTCACGCTGGTCGAGCGGAGCGCCCTGTGGCGCGCCGAGCTGGCCGATCGCCGCGCGCTCGCCGTGCTGGACAACGTTCTCGACGCCGAGCACGTACGCCCCCTGCTGCCGGGACACTCCGACACCCTCGTCCTGATCACCAGCCGGCGGCGGCTGGTCGACCTGGACGGCGCCCACGCGCTCTCGGTCGACGTGCTGGGGGAGCAGGACGCCGCCGAGCTGTTCGAGCGGATCGTGGGCGAACGCGCCGGCCATGAGCCGGAGGCCGTACGCGAGGTGCTGCAGCTGTGCGGGCGCCTCCCGCTCGCCATCCGGATCTCGGCCGCCCGCCTCCAGCACCGTCCGCGCTGGACCGTGTCCTACCTGGCGGGCCGGCTGCGGGACCATCGCCGGCTCCTGGACGGGGTGTCGGCGGCCTTCACCCTGTCATATGAGCAGCTCGACGAGGCCGAGCAGCGTATGTTCCGCCTGCTCGGGCTGGCGCCGGGACGCGACATCGACGCCTGCGGCGCGGCCGCGCTGGCGGGCATCCCGGAGGACGAGGCGGAGGAGCTCCTGGAAGGCCTCCTCGACGCCCACATGCTCCTGCAGTTCGAACCTGGCCGCTACACCTTCCACGATCTCCTCCGCGAGCACGCGCGCTCGATCGCCGAGGACGACGGCGAGGTCCTGCGACTGCTCACCTACTACCTGCACCGCGCTCGGGCGGCGATGGACCGGCTCTACCCGTACAGCGTCAGCCAGCGGGAGGGCATCCCCCAGCCGGCCGCCCCGATCGCGCCCATCCGGGACGCCGCGGAGGCGATCGCCTGGCTCGACGCCGAACGCTCCAACATCATCGCGACCGCCGTCCACGGACCCGAGATCTGCGTCGGCATGCTGGCTCTGACGATGCGCCCCTTCCTCGACCGGCAGGCGCACCACGACGACGCGCTCACGCTGCACACCCTGGCGTTGCAGCGCAGCCGCAAGTTCGGCCACCGCGAGTTCGAGGAGCGGGCGCTCGCCGACCTGGCGTGGACCTACTGGCGGCTCGGCGAGTACGAGCGCGCGGAGGAGCACGCCCGCCAGGCCCTCGACGCGTGCGAGGAGGCCTACGAACGCGCTCGGGCACTGCTCACCCTGGGCAACGTGGCCCTGCGCCGACGCCAGGACGAGCAGGCGGAGCAGTACCTGGAGCAGGCACTCGATCTCACCCGGATCGGCGCCGACACCTGGGGCGAGGCCAACGTGCTCGGCATCCTCGCCCTGGCCCTCGACCGGGCCGGCCGCCCGGAGGAGGCCCGGCGCCATCTCGACCTGGCACTGGCGCTGCACCGCAAGGTCGGCAACCCGGCAGGGGAGGCGATGATCCTCAACCACCTCGGCGTCGTCCTCCGGCACCAGGGCGAGCTCGCCCAGGCCCGCACCCGCCACGAGCAGGCCGCGGCCCTCTACCGCAAGCTCGGCAACACCACCGACGAGGCGGCCGCACTCAACGGGCTGGCCGAGGCGGCCGACGACCCGGCCTGGGCGATCGGGGAGCACACGGCCGCGCTCGCGCTCGCCGACCTGGCCCGCAACCGCCCTGAGCAGGCGCGAGCTCACGACGGGCTGGCCCGCGCCCTCCTCGCGCTCGGGCGGGCGGAGCAGGCCTGCGAGCACGGGCGGGCGGCCCTCGGCCTGTACGAGGAACTCGGCGTTCCGGAGGCCGGAGAGGTCCGCGCCTTCCTGGAGCACGCCGGATGAGCCGGTCCTAAGGCTGTGGCTGCGCCGTCCAAGGCCGGAGCTTCTCGGGGTTGCGTACCGCCCAGATGTGCTTGATCCGGTCGCCCGTGACGTCGAACGCCGCCACCGTCACCGTCACGCCGTCCTGCTGGGCCACCAGACCGGGCTGACCGTTGACCGTACGTTCCAGGATCGTCAGGCCGGGTGACATTCCGGCGATGGCGAGGAGGTAGCGGGCGATCTGCTCGCTGCCTTCGATCGGGTGGAGGCCGGCGCTGACGAGGCCGCCGCCGTCGATGACCGCCGTGGCGTCGGGGTCGAGGAGGCTGATGAGGGCTTTGATGTCCTTGGCTTCCCACGCCCGCTTGAAGTCGCCGACGATGCCGGGCCGGGCCGCCGGAGCCGCGGGAGCCTGTGCCTCGCGAAGACGACGGCGGGCCGAGGAGGCCAGCTGGCGGCACGCCACCGGCGTACGACCGACGATCTCCGCCACTTCGGCGAAGGAGTAGCGGAAGACGTCGTGCAGGATGAACGCCACGCGCTCGGCCGGGGTCATCGACTCGAGCACGACCAGGAAGGCCATGTTGATCGACTCGTCGAGGGTGATCCGGTCGGCCGGGTCGGTCATGGCGCCGCCCGGCCGCGCGCTGATCCACTCCGTACGGTCGGGCAGCGGCTCGGGGATCCATTCGCCCACGTAGCGCTCGCGCCGCGCGCGTGCCGAGCCGAGCACATCGAGGCAGATGCGGCCGGCGACCTTCGTCAGCCAGGCACCGGGGGAGTTGATGGCCTGCTGCTGTTGCGGGGTCATGGCGTACCAGCGGGCGCAGGCCTCCTGGACGACATCCTCCGCATCTGCAAGGGAGCCGAGGAGGCGGTAGGCGAGATTGATCAGCTGACGCCGCTCGCTCATGATCACGCTCAGGCTCGGGTCGAGCCCTGGCTCGGATGGGGTGGTCATGGTGTCGCCTGCTCCTCGGTCGTTTCCGCCCTCACCCGGACAGACGAGACAACTTCCCGGAACGTGAGGTCGTCCGCGCCTCACATTCCCGGCGGTCGTGTCGTCGGACTGCCGAGACACCGGGATCGAGAAGGGAAGCCCCGACATGTCCACACCCACGAACCTCAGGTTGCTGCGGATCGCGATCACCCTGCAAACCTTGGCCGTCTTCGTCCAGGCGATCACCGCCGGGCTGCTTTTGTCCTTGCCCGGGGGTGGGGCACTGCACAGTGCTGGAGCATACGCGACGTTCGTCGTGACCCTGCTGCACCTGGTGGTCTCGATCCTGGTCTGGCGGCCGGGCGGCGGCTCGCCCAGGCCCATCCGGTACGCGGCCGGTTTCTTCGTGGTCACGTCGGCGCAGATAGCGCTGGGCATAGCGCACGTGAAGACCGTGCACGTCCCGTTGGGCGTCCTGATGTTCGGCATGAGCGTCATTCAGCTCGGCCGGATCTGGGACGGCCGCCGCACCCGTGTGGACGCCACCGCGTGATTATGGAGCGTGCGCTCTGTTATGATACGAGGCATGCCTCGTCCTCGAGTTCATGATCTCGACCGGTTGCTGGACGTCGCCGAGCAATTGGTGGCCGATGGCGGCCCGGAGCGGTTCACGGTGCGAGCGCTGGCGACGGCCGCCGGGGTGTCGAACGGGGTGATCTACCACGCGTTCGGGTCGTTGCCGGTGCTGCTCGGGCGGCTATGGCTGAGGGCGGCGGGAGATTTCCTGGATCTCCAGGTCGAGCTGGCCGACGCGGTGCAAGGGGGCGACCGCGAAGCGGCAGTCGAGGCGGTGGCGGCGGTGGCGAGCGTGCCCGCGGTGTTCGCCGACCGCCGGCCCGCCGCCGCCCGGATGCTCGTGGCGGTGCGCCGTGACCAGCTGCTCGGTCCCGAGGTGCCGCAGGAGCTGGCCGAGGAGATGTTCGCCCTGGACAAGCGGTTGGTGGCGCTGCTGACCCGCCTGTCGCGGGCGCTGTGGGATCGTGCTGACGGGGCGAGCGTCGAGGTGGTGACGCTGTGCGTGGTCGACCTGCCGACCGCTGTGTTCCGGCGGGCGCTGGCGGCCCCGAGCGCGGACGGTCGCCCCGTGATCGGGGCCGACAGCCGAGAACGGCTGACGGCCGCGGTCCGCGCGGTCCTCGCACTCCCGCCGCCCCCACCGGCCCCGCGGCCGGGGCGGTGACTAGCGTTCGTCGGCGGGGTAGTCGGCCGAGCGGCTGACATCGGCCCATTTCTCGGTTTCGGCGGCACGGAGCTCGGCGGCCTTCTGGGCGGAGGCGACGGCGTCGCTGCCGAGGAGGAGTCGCCTGGGCGGGTCGTCGTGGCCGACGACGTCGATGATGATCCTGGCGGCGCGCGCGGGGTCGCCGGGCTGGGTGCCGTCGGTGTCGCGCCGGTAGCGGTGGATGGCGCCCACGGTCTGCTCGTAGTCGGGGCCGACGGGGTGGATCTCCATGGAGGGCCCTTGCCAGTCGGTACGGAACGCGCCCGGCTCGACGATGACGACCTTGACGCCGAAGGGCGCTACCTCGTTGGCGAGCACTTCGGAGAAGCCTTCGACGGCGAACTTCGCGGTCTGGTAGGCCCCCATCCCGGGAGTGCCGCCGACGCGCCCGCCGATGGAGGAGAACTGTACGAAGACTCCTGATCGCTGGGCGCGCAGGACGGGCAGGGCGGCCCGGGTGACGTTCACCACGCCGAAGAGGTTGGTTTCGATCTGGGCGCGGAAGTCGTCCTCGGCCATCTCCTCGATCGGCGCGCTGTTGCCGTAGCCGGCGTTGTTGACGACCACGTCGAGGCTGCCGAAGGCGTCGGTGGCCTCCTTGACCGCCCGGGCGGCCGCGGCGGCGTCGGTGACGTCGAGCGCGACCGCTCGGATCCGGTCACCGTGGCGGGCCACCAGGTCGTCGAGCTGCTTGGGGCTGCGTGCGGTGGCGATGACCTGGTCGCCCGCTTCGAGGACCGCTTCGGCGAGGTGGCGGCCGAAGCCGCGCGACGATCCGGTGATGAGCCATGTCCTGGCCATGGGTGCTTCCTTTGGTCGATATTGCCTAACTGCCTCATCAATGTAGCACTTAGAAAACTAAGCTCAGCGTTAGCGTGACACTAAATCGCCGGAAGGGGTATCTTTGGGCGGGTGAGAGCAGACGCGACCCGCAACCTCGAACGCGTCCTGAGCACAGGCGCCCGCATGCTCGCCGACGACCCCTCGGCGACCATCGCCGCCATCGCCGTGGCGGCGGGGGTGGACCGCCGCACGGTCTACCGCCGCTTCGCCTCCCGCGAAGACCTCATGGCCGCCGTCTATGGAGCCCGCTACGACGCGGTCGAGAAGGCCATCGAGGCGGCCAGGCTGCGCGAGGCCCCGGTCGAGGTCGCGCTGCACCGCTACGTCGAGGGCATCATCGCCGTCAACCGCAAATGGCCGGTGGAAACGAGTCGCATGCTCCGCGAGAAGACGCTCCACGAACGCCGCCGCGGCCTGATCGACGAGGTCGACGCCTTCCTGCGGCGCGCCACCGACGAGGGCCTGCTGCGCTCCGACCTGCCGCCCGGCTGGGTGGCCACGATCCTGCCGCCGCTGCTGGTGCACGCCGCCGAGAACCTGCCCGAGCTGAGCTCCGCACAGGCCGCCGACGTCGTGGTCGACACACTGCTGCGCGGCGCCGGCCGTACGGCACGGCCCTAGGCACCGCCTGCATACGAACGGTTGACGAGGGCACCGCGAGGTGTCTCGTGCGCTCAGCCTTCCGTGGCACCGGTCAGGACCGCGAGGGCGGCACGCGCCTGGTCGCGCATCGCGGGCACGAACCGCTGCGCGGGCTCCGGCATGCCGGACAGGACGAGCGTGACCTCCTCCGGCGTGCCGACCTGGTCGAGGAACCCCACGATCAGGTGTGCCGCCTCGGTCGGCGAGGTCGCGACGGTCGCGCGCGAGAACGCGGTCCACTCGTCCGGCGCGCATCATCCGTACACGATCTTCGGTCACGACTGGCCGGCCGACCCGCCGGAGGAGTGGCGAGACCACCACCTGGAGGAAGAGCTGTGGGCCGAACGAGATCCTAGCCTGTTCCGCCGCCAGGACGCGTCACCGGCTTGACAGGTGACGAGCGGCTTTGCCAATATCGTCACCAGTTGAACCGGTGACGCGCGATGTGTCCCCGGAAACCTTGAAGGGAAAGCCATGGCTGTCAGCTACACCGGAGTCGTCACCGTCACGGGAGAAGGCCGCAACGGGGGCCGGGTCCAGGCCGACGACGGCCTCCTCGACACGACGCTCGCCATCCCGAAGCAGCTCGGCGGCGCGGGCGGGGCCACTAACCTCGAGCAGCTGCTGGCCGCGGGCTGGGGCTCCTGCTTCCTCGGTGCGGTCAGAAGGGCGGCGGCGGAGCGCAAGATCAGGCTGACGAGCACGGCCATCACGGCGGAGGTGACCCTGCACCACGGCGACGACGGCGAGTTCGGCCTCAGCGCCGTGCTCAACCTGGAGCTCGGAGGCGTGGACCAGCAGACGGCCGGCGAGCTCGGCGCCGCGGCCCACCAGATCTGCCCCTACTCCAAGGCGACCCGCGGCAACATCCCGGTCACCATCAACGCGAAAGCCGCTTGAAGTGCGGTCGGCTCAGGACCCCGCCGAAGCGGCACGCCGCGCCCGCTTCGGCCGGCTGCCCGAGCGGATCCGGCTCGAGGACGCGGTCGAAGAGCGTGCGGCCACCGCGCCGGACCCCGCGCGGGATGTCTATGACGAGGACGAATGGCTCGTGCGGTACTGCCTGTGAAACCTGGAGGGGCATCGTGTTGCGCATACCCACACCCGTAAGAGCCCTGGCGGTGGCCACGGTCGTGGTGGCAGTCGCCCTGGGGTGCCTGGCCCAGGTCTTCTGAGCCTGGAGTCCGTGTCCGGATCATCGCTCCCTTCGGTGCGGACCTTGGAGCACGGGCTGCGCGGGCTTGGCCAGGAACGGGGATCGGCCGAGGATGACGATGCCGGTCACCATCGCGACCAAACCGGCCACCTCACCCGCGATCGCCGCCGGGGTGACCTGCAGACGTTCGGCGAAGATCGCCACACCCAGCACGATCCCGCAGATCGGCTCCGCGACCGTGGTGGCCGGTAGCGAGATCTGGAGCGGGGCGGCGTCGAACGCGCTCTGATTGAGCAGCAGCCCCACCACGGCGACGCACGGCAAGACGTACAGTTGCCAGGTCGTGAGCATGTTCGGCCCGTTGTCCAGCGTGAGCAGGGAGCCGCGGGTCAGTACGTCCTGCAGGCCGTACAGCACCCCGGCGGCGGCCGCCAGCAAGATCGCCTTGACCTTCAGGGTCCGCCGCAGGCCGAAGAGGACCAGCGCCCCCGCGACCACGACCACCGGGAGCGCCGCGAGCCACCGTATGGAGACCGGATCGGGGAGGCGGCCACCCTGGGGCCTTCCGGCGAACAGGAACAGCGCCACTCCTCCGCTCACCAGCAAGGCGCCCAGCTGCAGCGTGCGGCCGAACGGTTCCTGGTAGATGACATGGGCCGCGGTCAGGGCGAACAGCAGGTTCATCGCGAGAAGCGGCTCCACCTGCGACACGTCCGCATACCGGAGCGCGATGGCGCCGAGGATCTGGCCGCACACCATCAGCCCGAGCCCGACCAGCCACAACGGCATGCGCATGAGGTTCAGGAGCAGGCGCGCGTGCAGCATCTCCTCCAGCGGCTCGCGGTACGCGGCATGCTGCTGGGCGACGAAGCCGATACCCAGAAGGCACGCCGCCCCCAGAGAGACGATGATGACGATCACCAAGGGTGACGGTCTCCGGTGTCCTGTTCGACAGGAATGAGCACCCCGTTCCGCTTCCCCGAACGCCGACTCTGTAACTGAGCGCACCAGCCGCTCTTACGACCTCTGTATTCGACATGCGGTAGAACTTCTACGCAACGTAGAAGCTCGTAGGGAGAGGCAGTCGAATGGGCGACAAGCCGCAGGGCACGATCAAGGAGCGGCTCTCCGCGCTGCAGGCTCAGCAGCGACGACAGGAGAGGCGGCGCCGGATCGCCGTGATCGGCGTCTCCGTGACCGGCGTCGGCGCGCTGGCTGCGGCGGTGACGGTGTTCTGGCTCGACGACCGTGCCCGCACGTCCCTGGACGCGGTGCAGACGGTCAACGTGACGCAACGCAACCACACCAGCAAGCCGGTCACGTATCCGCAGGCGCCGCCCGTCGGCGGGGATCACTCCCCGGCCTGGCAGAACTGCGGCGTCTACACCGATCCGATCCGCAACGAGAACGCGGTCCACAGCCAGGAGCACGGAGCGGTCTGGGTGGCCTACCGTCCGGGACTGCCCAAAGAACAGCTCGACATGCTGCTCGACCAGGCCAGGGGACGCGACTTCGTCCTCCTGTCCCCCTACCCGGGCCTGTCGTCCCCGGTCGCGCTCAACTCCTGGGGCAAGCAGCTCAAACTCGACAGCGCCGACGATCCGCGACTGCCGGTGTTCCTGCGTACCCACATCAACGGCCCGGGCACGCCCGAGCCGGGGGCGACCTGCAGCGGCGGGGTCGGGGAGCCGTCCGCATGAGGCTGCCGGCCGTTCTGCGGCGGCGCCGCGTGCTGGTGCCCGCGACCGCCGCGCTGGCGTTCGCCGTGGCCGTCTTGGGCCTCGGACTGCTCTACCCCCGACCGCCCGCGGACGCCTCGGTGGAGGCGGGGTTCGCCCGTGACATGCAGGCTCATCACGCGCAGGCTGTTCAGATGGCGCTCATCGTCCGGGATCGCACCAGCGATCGCGAGGTCAGGACGCTCGCCTACGACATCGCGACCACCCAACAGCAGCAGATCGGGCAGATGTACGCCTGGCTGGACATGTGGGGCCTGTCCCAGGCCTCGCTGCAGCCGCGCATGGCCTGGATGGGCCAGAGCCACCACAGCACGAACAAGGCCATGCCCGGCATGGCCACCACGGCCCAGATCAAGGAGCTGGAGCAGGCCGACGGCAAGGACGCCGAAGTGCTGTTCCTGCGCCTGATGATCCCGCACCATCAGGGCGGCGTGCAGATGGCCCAAGCGGCCGTTCAGAGTGAGCAGCCCCAGGTCAGCCGCATGGCCGGCGCCATCCTGGCCGCCCAGAAGGCCGAGATCGACCTGATGCGGCGCATGCTGGCGGCACGCGGCGCCTCCGAGACCTCGGCCTGACCGCGCGTGGCCCGCCTGCTCCTCGCCACGGCGGCCACGGGACGTCAGAGAAGGAACGTGAACAGCGGCGAGCCCGGTGGGATGCGCTCCACCGTGAGCGGGCTGGCCTTCATCCGGGACAGGAGGCTGTCGAGGTCGCCGGCCCGCTCGAGTTCGATGCCGACGAGCGCCGGGCCGGTTTCACGGTTGTTCTTCTTGACGTACTCGAAGACGATGATGTCCTCGCCCTCTCCCAGAACCTCGTCCAGGAAGTGGCGCAGGGCCCCGGGGCGCTGCGGGAAGGTCACCAGGAAGTAGTGCCGCAGGCCGATGTGCACAAGAGAGCGCTCCAGCACCTCGTTGTACCGGCTGACGTCGTTGTTGCCGCCCGACACCACGCACACCACCGGCCCTCCGGAGGCGTAGGGCAGCAGCTCACGGGCCGCGGCACCCGCGAGAGCTCCGGCGGGTTCGGCGATGATGCCGTCGGTCTGGTAGAGATCCAGCATCTCGGTGCACACCGCACCCTCATCGACCGCCACGACCTCGTCGACCAGGTCCTTGACCAGGGGGAACGTGGCGTCTCCCACCCTCCCGACGGCGGCGCCGTCCACGAAGGTGTCCAACTCGGGCAGGGCGAGAGGCTCGCCGTGGCCGAGGGCGGCGCGCATGCTGGCCGCTCCGGCGGGCTCGGCCCCCACGATGCGGGTGGCGGGTGAGTGCTCGCGCAGCCAGACGGCGATGCCGCTGATCAGGCCGCCTCCACCGACCGGGACGACCACGGTGTGCGGCGCCTCCCCGCACTGCGCCAGGATCTCCAGACCGACCGTGCCCTGCCCGGCCATCGTCCTGACGTCGTCGAACGGGTGCACGTAGATGGCGCCGGTGTGCTCGCTGTCGGCGTGCGCGGCGCTGCTCGCCTCGTCGTAGGTGCCGCCGCCGACCACGACCTCCACCCGGTCGCCGCCGAGCGCCGCGATGCGCTCGCGCTTCTGCCGTGGCGTGGTGGACGGGACGTACACCCGGCCGTTGATCCCCAGACGGGCGCAGGCGAACGCGACGCCCTGCCCGTGGTTGCCCGCGCTCGCGCAGACCACGCCACGCCGCCGTTCCTCATCCGTGAGGGAGGCGATCAGGTTGAACGCCCCGCGCACCTTGTACGAGCGACAGACCTGCGCGTCCTCGCGCTTGAGCAGCACTTGACCACCGAGCAGGTCGGACAGCCGCTGGTTCGGCTCCAGTGCGGTGTGGCGTATGACCGGCCGCAGCCGTTCGGCCGCCTGGCTGATCAGCCCGGCGGTGAGGCGGTCGGTCATACGCGCTCCATGAAGAAAGGTCGTGTTGTGGTGGCCACGGCCGCAGCAGCCGAACGGGCGATCACCGGAAAGGGCGCCCGTCGCCGGGCGAGCACTTCGGCCACAACGATCCCACCAGGCCATGCTATTCCCGCGGCGCCCGCCTCTCAGCCCCTGACGGCCCTGCCGTACCTGGGTCGCCGGCCTTGGCTTACGTCTGGCGCGGCGCGCTTGTCCCCCGTGCGAGCTACCGGCGAATGTCCCCCAGGTGGTGACGATTCCGGGGCTGTCGATTCCATAGCGTTACGTCATGGCCGCAGCAATTCGGTCATTTATCTGACTGGAGGACATCATGCTCCGCAATTTCAAGGCATCCGCTGTGGCCGTACTGTGCTGCACCGTGGTCGGTGTGGGACTCGCCGGTACCGGGAGCGCCGCGGCGGAGGACTGGGACCCTTTCTCCTCCACCAAGGCGGAGGCCTGGGACCCCTTCGCTTCCACGCCGCGGAAGGCCGATCCGTTCTCCGGCACCAAGAAGATCGAGGTCGGTGGGCGGTCGGTGAACGTGTCCTGCTCGGGCGACCTGGCGGAGGGCAAGCCGGTCGTCGTCCTGCTGCACGGCGGGGGTGACGCTCTGGACAAGATGGCTGCCCTGCAGAAGACGCTGAGCGCGAAGAACCGGGTGTGTTCCTACGACCGGCTGGGTGCGGGCGGCAGCGACCAGCCGGATGGGCCGCAGGACTTCGCGAGCACCGGCAAGGTCCTGACCGGGGTGCTCGACCGCATCGCCGGTGACAACCCGGTCGTCCTGGCCGGGCACTCGCTGGGTGGGCTGATCGCTGCCAGGTACGCCCCCGAGCACCGGGACCGGGTCAAGGGCCTGGTCCTGATGGACGCCACACCCTCGACCATGGTCGCCGACATCTCCACGACGATCCCCGCCTCCGCCAAGGGCCCGGCGGCCGAGGTGCGCGCACAGAACCTCGCGATATTCCGGGGAAAGAACCCGGAGAAGCTGGTCATCACCGACGGCAAGGTCCGTTCCGCCGGGAACATCCCGGTCAAGGTGATCCAGCACGGCAAGCAGTACCTGGCGGCCATCCCCACGTACGGGCCGAACCTGGAGCGGGCGTGGACCGCGGGCCAGCGCAAGTGGCTCGGCCTGTCCAGCCGGAGCAAGCTGAGCACCGCCAAGAACAGTGGGCACTACATCTACCTCGACCAGCCCAAGCTCGCCGTCAAGGCCATCGAGCACGTCACCTCGCAGGCCGCGCGCTGAGCGACCGGCGGAGTAGCCGGCCGAACGCCTGCTCAACCTTCATCCACGCGGCCCCGACGCCTCACCATGGCGCCGGGGCCTTTTGGCGTAACGCTTTTTGCCAAGTTCTCCTGTCGCACGTTGTGACGGAATAGAAGGCGATCTTCGCCAGGTATTGACAGCCGCCGCATCGTTGATGACACTTTGGTCGAAACACAGCGGAAACCCGCATGTTATAGCGGAGCGCTCGCCGGTGACTGACCTGCGGCGCACGTCCGAGTGCGTAGAGCCATGCCGACGGTCCCACACCAAGGAACCGTGCAATAGCCCGTTGATGCAGAGATAACTATGTTAGCGCTAACAAACAAATTTTGTCGACATAAATGTTAGCGCTAACAATTCTCCACACGAAAGGCACACAATGGGTTTCTGGTCTCTGCGCCACTGGCGGCGAACGGCCCTCACCGTCGCTTCCTTCGCGGCGCTCGCCGTCACCGCGCTGGTCGCCGTGCCAGGCACGGCACAGGCGGCCGGCACGTCGTCCTGCGACATCTACGCGAGCGGCGGCACCCCGTGCGTCGCCGCTCACAGCACCACCCGTGCGCTCTTCGGCTCCTACAACGGGGCGCTCTACCAGGTGCGGCGCTGGTCCGACGGTGCGACGACCAACATCGGCGTGCTCAGCGCCGGCGGTTACGCGAACGCCGCGACCCAGGACTCCTTCTGCTCGGGTACGTACTGCACGATCGTTCGCATCTACGACCAGACGTCGCGCCACAACGACCTCACGATCGCTCCCGGCGGCGGCGCCAATCCCACGGCCGACCAAGGCGCGAACGCGGCGGCTCTGCCCGTGACGGCAGGTGGCCACAAGGTCTACGGCGTCTACATCTCCGCGGGCAACGGCTACCGCAACAACGCGACGAACGGCGTCGCCACCGGCAGCCAGCCCGAGGGCATGTACATGGTGACCGAGGGCACTCACGTCAACAACCGGTGCTGCTTCGACTACGGCAACGCCGAGACCAACAACATGGACACCGGCAACGGCGACATGGACGCGATCTACTTCGGCACGCTCTGCTGGTTCTCACCGTGCGCGGGCGGACCGCGTGTCGCGGCGGACCTCGAGAACGGGTTGTTCGCCGGTGGCAACGGCTCCTGGACCGCTAACACCGGCCGCAGCTCCGCGTTCGTGACGGCGATGCTGAAGAACAACGGCACCTCGACATACGCCATCAAGGACGGCAACGCGCAGTCCGGCAGCCTGGCGACGCGGTACAACGGAGCGCTCCCCACCCAGGCGGGCTACAACCCGATGACCAAGCAAGGCGCGATCATCCTCGGCATCGGCGGCGACAACAGCAACGGCTCCGTCGGATCCTTCTTCGAAGGCGTGATGACCAGCGGCTATCCGAGCGACGCCACGGAGAACGCCGTGCAGGCCAACGTCGTCTCCGTCGGCTACAGCAAGAGCGTCACCTTCCCCGTGAACGGAGCCACCTACCGGCTCACGAACCTCACGAGCGGCAAGGTGCTCGACGCGGTCAACTGCGGCACGGCCAACGGCACGCAGATCGACCAGTGGCAGGCGCTCGGCAACACCTGCCAGCAGTGGCGCTTCAACAGCGTCGGCGCGAACAAGTGGACGATCACCAACGTCAACGCCGGCAAGGTGCTCGACGCGGTCAACTGCGGGCTGGCCCTCGGCACGGCCGTCAACCTGTGGGAGCCGCTCGGCAACACGTGCCAGCAGTGGGCGGTCATCCCCGCGGGCAACGGCCGATATGAGCTGGTGGTCGAGAACAGCGGCATGGTGCTCGACGACCAGAACTGCGGCACCGCGAACGGCACGCCGGCCCGGCTGTGGATGTGGCTCAACAACACCTGCCAGCTCTGGTCGATCGCGCCGTAGGCACCGGCTGGGCGCACCCGGGTGAGTGTGCTCCGCCGAACGGCATGAGCGTGGGACCGCCGGACGCCGACGGTCCCACGCCGGGGCCGCCTCGGGCAGGTCAGCCGGAGCTGACGGCGCGGTTCAGCAGGACCATGAGCTGCCGCAGTTCGTCGCGGTTCAGCACCGCCAGCGGGGTCTTCTCCAGCGCCGTCCGGACCAGTTCGTCGCGAACCTCGCGGCCCTTGGCGGTCAGGACCAGGACGCGAGAGCGGCGGTCGGCCGGGTCCACGGCGCGCTCCACCAGCCCACGATCGACGAGCTGGTTGGTGATGAAGGTCAGGTTGGGGGCGTTGCAGTACAGGCGCTCGGTCATCACCTTCATCGAGGGTGGCGGCTCGGCCGGCTCGATGGCCCACAGCGCCTGGAACGTCGCCGGTGTCAGGGCGTGCCTGGCCAGCGCCTGCCCGATCAGGTCGTTGGTCCGCATCCAGATGTCGTGGGTCGCGGCGACCACCGCGGTGAGCTCGGGCGTGGTCATGCCGCCATTCTACCGGTGTTTCGAGTCTCGAAGGATCGTGCTAGCGTCAATGCTTCGAGACTTGAAACAATGGAGGTCTTTGTGGCCGACGACTATCGCGGCGTCACCGCGCTCGTCACGGGCGCGTCCAAGGGGCTGGGGCGGGCGTACGCGCTGGAGCTGACGCGCCGGGGAGCGCGGGTGATCCTGCTGGCCCGTTCGGACGGGAGCCTGCGGGAGCTCGCCGCACACATTCGGGAACGGCACGGCAGGTCGGACGCCGAGGTCATCACCGGTGACCTCGCCGCTCCGGATGGTCCGGAACGGGTCCTGCGGGAGCTGCGTGACCGCGGCCTGACCGTCGATCTGCTGCTCAACAACGCCGGCGCGGGCAGCGCGGGCCCGTTCCTCAACCGCCCGCTCGAGCCGCAACTGCGCTCCGTCGGGCTCAACGTCGTCGGCCTGATCGCGCTGACCCACGCGATCGGGGCCGAGCTGGTCGCCCGCGGCTCCGGCGGCATCATCAACGTCTCGTCCACCGCGGCCTTCCAGCCCATGCCTTACCAGGCCAGCTACGCCGCGACCAAGGCTTTCGTGCTCTCCTTCACCGAGGCGCTGGCCGAGGAGCTGCGCGGCACCGGCGTCCACGTCATGGCCGCGCACCCCGGCGCGATCGCGACCGGCTTCTTCGACGGCACCTCGGCCACGATCGACTCCCGGGTCGCCGACACGCCGGCCACCGTCGCGGCCCGTACACTGGACGACTACGCCCGGCGACGCGCGGTGTCCTACCCGGGCCGGGCCATGAACCGCGCCCTGACCTGGCCCGCGCGCCTGCTGCCGCGCACCGTCGTCGCGCGGATCGCCGGCGGGTTCAACCGCCGGCTGCGCATGCACGAAGTCGTCGACCTCGCCTAGCGCTCCAGTGACACATCGCGATCATGGTGGGGATCAGCGCTCTCCCCGGCCTGGCCGTCCGCCCCGTGCCTCGGGGATCCCGCAGCCTCGGTTCGCCCCGTCCGGCGCACGGACCGAACACCGCTCGGGCCCCCGGTTCGGGCGAGAAGGCTCAGCGCCGCCGCTGACCCGGTGCCGGCCTCGGCGGTCACCACGACTATCCGCTGGCCTTCCTCCTGCGGGACGTTCAGGGTCTGGAGGTTGAGCTGCATGCGGCCTACGAGCGGATGGTGCATGCGGTAGGTCGCGAGGTCCCACTTCCTGACCCGGTGCTCGGACCACATGCCGGCGAACTCCGGGCTCTTCATGGTCAGTTCGCCGATCAGTGCGGCCAGCCGAGGATCGTCCGGATGCTGCCCGGCGGCGAGCCGCAGTTTCCCGACCACGTCTCTGGCCTTCTTCGGCCAGTCCTCCGTGTACAGGTCCCGTGTGTGCGCGTCCAGGAAGACCAGCCGGGCCGTATTCGGACGCTGGTCGGGCTGATCGGGGATGTGCGGGTCCAGATGTCCGGCGAACAGTGCGTGTCCCGTGCGGTTCCAGGCCAGTACGTCGCTGCGGCGCCCCAGCACGATCGCGGGCGCGTCGCCGAACGCGGCGAGCAGTTGCCGGGTCGTGTCTCCCGCTCGCTCCGGCGCGGGCCTGCGCCGGGTGCCGGTGCGGCGCGAGGCGCGGGCCAGGTCGTGCAGGTGGGCCCGCTCCACCTCGTCAAGACCGAGGGCACGGGCCAGCGCGTCCAGCACCTCCGGTGACGCGTTGAGCGAGAGCCCCTGCTCCAGGCGCGTGTAGTAGGACAGGCCCACCCCGGCGAGCTGTGCCAGCTCGTCACGGCGCAGCCCTGGCACGCGACGGCGCTCTCCGAAGTCCCGGAGTCCCACATCCGCCGGCTGCAATTGCGACCGGCGCATCCTGAGGAACTCCCCCAACCCCGACTTCTTGTTCATACGCCGAGTATCGAGCACCGGGGCGCCAGGCAGCCTGACCCCGCCAGGGACAGGCTGTGAACGGCCGGCGACAGCAGACTCGACGCCACGAGCAGGACGCAGGGCCGGAGTCCGGTACGGCAACTGCTCGACCTGACTCACCACTTGGCAACGGTATCCACGCGCCGCCCGGCACACCGGGCCGGACCGCGTCTTCGGAAGGAAGAACACCCCATGAAGCTGAAGCAGTCCGCGATCGCCTTGGCCCTCTCCGCCATGACGGTCCCCGGCATCGTGCTGGCCGGCACCACCGGCGCCCTCGCCACTCCCGACCGGTACGCCGCCACCATCTCCGACCGATCCCGTCCGGCGGCGCCCACCGTGGACGCCAAGGGGCCGGGGGTCTTCCCTCACTCCGCGGACTACGACCCGGACTCCCGCAAGTTCGTGACGGGTTCGCTGGCGCACAGCACCATCTCCTCCGTCGACCAGAAGGGCAACGTGCGCACTCTCGTCGACGACAAGAAGCTGGTGTCCGTGCAGGCCGTACGGGTGGACTCCAGGCGGAACCGGATCCTGGCCGGTAACGTGGACTACGGAACGGCCGACCGCTCCACGCCCGCCACCAAGTTCAAGGTCGCGGGTGTCGCCGGCTACGACGCCGACAGCGGACGCCGACTCTGGTACGCCGACCTGAACAAGGTCGCGGACGACGGCAAGCAGCATCTCGTGTCCGACGTGACGATCGCTCCGGACGGCACGGCGTACGCCGTCGACGAGCTCTCCCCGACGATCTTCCGCATCGACCGCGCCGGACGGGCCTCCATCCTCCTGCGCGACGACCTGCTGGCCGGTGATCTGAAGATCCCGGACTTCCTGGACAACGTGGGCATGAGCGCCGTCGCATGGATGCCCGGCAACCTCCTCATCGTCGCGAAGGCCGACGGCAGCCTGGTACGGGTACCGGTCGCCCACCCCGAACAGGCCGCCAAGGTCAGGCTCTCCAAGAACCTCAAGGCCCTCACCGCGGGCATCCGGGTCCTGCCGGACGGGTCGATCGCCGCGATCAGCAGTGGACTGCTCAGCGGGAAGGCCGCCGTCGTGCAAGGGGTTCGCCCCGGCCGCCACTGGAAGTCCGCCACCGTCTCGGTCACCGACACCGTCGCCGACCCGGTCAGCAGCGCCGTCACGGCCGGCCCCCGAGGCACGACCTACGCGCTCAGCGGCGGTCTGGCAGCCCTGCTGGCCGGCAAGCCGAACGACGGCTTCACGCTGCGCCCGGTCAACGTGCGCTGACCCGCACCACCGTTCGGGCCCGCCTCTCTCCCCGGGCCGGTTCCGAAGAAGCACCGGCCCGACCTTCCGCACCACACCGTCATCCCTGGCACCCGCGAAAGGAAACAACATGTCTGCGCTGTACACCACCGAGGCCCTGTCGACCGGTGACGGCCGCAACGGCCACGTACGGTCCCTCGACGGCGTCCTGGACGAAGCCCTCGCGATCCCGAAGGACCTGGGCGGCCCCGGCGGCGACAGGACCAACCCGGAGCAGCTCTTCGCCGCCGGATACGCCGCCTGCTTCCACAACGGACTCCGCCTGATCGCGAAGGGGATGGGAGTCGAGCTGCCCGAGTCGAGCGTGCGGTCGGAGGTGAGCCTGCTCCCGACGGGGACCGGCGGTTTCGCCCTCGCCGTTTCGCTGACAGCACACCTGCCCGGCCTGGAGCAGCCCACCGCCGACGAGCTGGTGAAGGCCACACACCAGGTGTGCCCGTACTCCAACGCCACCAGGGGGAACATCGAGGTGACCCTCAAGGCCACAGTCCAGTAGGGGACTTCGGACGGCTGACTTCGCGGCGGTTGCCGTGGCCGCAGTCCGCTGTGCTGCCGACGGCGCCGGCCGATTCGGACCGGGGCCGGCTAGTACGAACGAGCGTTGTCGGTTCGGCTGCCGCTGAGAAAGTACGTACACACTCGACCATGGCGTCGATCTCGCCGGGGGGTGAGGACACGCTCCACAGGCGTTGAAATGCGAAGCGGGAGAAGTCATCACTTCTCCCGCTTCGATGTGAAGTGTCCGAGGGGGGACTTGAACCCCCATGCCCATCACTGGGCACTAGCACCTCAAGCTAGCGCGTCTGCCTATTCCGCCACCCGGACTTGGTGCCTGCACGTGAGACCGTCATCTCGCGTCGGCTCAGTAAGGTTAGCAAACTCTGAGGGGTGCGTCATACCAAGAATCAGCTCGCCCCTCCGAGGTGTCTCCGCCGGCCGGGATATGGGGCGGGCGGGAGCTCCTGATGGGGCCTTGCTGACGTACGGCAGAGGGTGTTGCGGCAGTTGGTGGCGGTTTGGCCCATGGGGAGTTGGCGAATTTCTGGGTCTCCGTTGAAAAGCTCTTGCGACCACCTTGAGTGCTGCTACGGTTACGGACCGTTGAGGGGTGAGTCCATGGACCGGCCTCACGACAAATGAGGCCGGTTCTGGAGTGCGGGAGGTCACGTGGCGCGCATGGTGGTGCGGCGGAGGGCTGTGGCCCTCGGTGTGCATCGCCTGCCCGTGACCGTCCCGGCGCATGACGTGACCACCGTTCGGGTTGACCGGATGGCGCGGTTCGCGGCCGGTGCCCGGCGGCTCGTCGTGCGGGCAGTCACTGTCGGCGCCCTGGTAGCCGCCGGATGGCTGTTCGCCGTCATCTTCGGCATGCTCACCGCCGCCCCGGCGGCGGCCGAAGTGGCGACTCCTACGGCGGACGCGCAAGCGAAGACCACGGCCGCGCAGACCGTGGACGGAGCCGCGTCCGCTCAGGTGCCTCACTCCCTCACCAGCCCCGATGACAACGCCGAGGCCATGGCCGGGCGTACGGTCGACGGGCTCAACAGCCAGCAGGATCCTGGCCTGCCATCGCCATCCACCGCCGGAAAGATCCTGGACACCAATGGCTTGGTGCCCAACGGCGGTGGCAGCGGCTCGTTCGGGGCCGCTGCGGGGGACGTCGCGAGGTCTGTGTTCGACCCGCGGCTGCAGGTGCTGCGCGCCCTCCTGGCGCGGGTGCCTGCCCCCGTCGTCCGCACAGCGGCGGACGACCCCTCCTTCTCGCCTGACTGACCCGCCTTGCAGCTGCCGGTCCTTTCGTTGACCGGCCCCTTTCCGAAGTGACGCGGTTGAGCGCGGTCTGAGACGCCTCTCCGCCGGCGGGTGCACAAACACGTCAGTTCAGCTGTTCGCGAACCCGAGGTCTCCGCTGTGCGCGAAACCTCGCACGGCCTTGGGCTGCCCGCGAACCGTTCCGTAATCCCCCAAGAAGTTATTCCCAAGAAGTTATCCCCCCAAGAAGAACCACTAGGAGCATTCATCATGCGTACGTGGGCAAAGGCATCTACTCCCGCGGCTCTGCTCGCCGTTGCCGTCATGTCGTTCGGCGGCGGCACCGCCCTGGCCGACACCTCGGGCGACGCGTCCGTCGGCGGCGGCAACCAGGTCGACCTGCCGATCTCCCTGCCCATCGACATCAGCGGCAACTCCGTCGGCGCGGTCGGCAGCTCCTCTGCCTCCTCGCAGGGCGGCGCCGAGGTCGTCAACAAGGGCGGCATCCCGGGCAACCGCACCTCGGGCAACGCGAGCGTGCTCGGCGGCAACCAGGTGAACGCGCCCATCAGCGCCCCGGTCAACGCCTGTGGCAACGCCGTCTCGCTGGTCGGCAGGTCCGACGCGGGCTGCAAGGGCGGTGCCACCGTTCGCAACCAGGGCAAGGGCGGCGCGGGCGGTAACCGTACCTCCGGCGACGCCAGCGTGCTGGGCGGCAACCAGATCACCGCGCCGATCTCCGCGCCGATCAACGTCTGCGGCAACGCGGTCGCGATCTTCGGCAGCGCGACGGCGGGCTGCAAGGGCGGCTCCAGCGTCCACAACACCGGAGTGGGCGCGGGCGGCAACCGCACCTCGGGCAACGCCAGCGTGCTGGGCGGCAACCAGGTCGTCGCGCCGATCTCCGCGCCGGTGAACATCTGCGGCAACGCCGTCGCCGTCGTCGGCCGGGCGTTCGCGGGCTGCAAGGGCGGCTCGACCGTCACCAACGGCGGCGGCCACCGGAACGGCTACCACGGCCCCCGCGGCCCCGTGGGCTCCTCGGGCAACGACACCGACGGGCGCTTCGGGGTCGGCAGTGGCAACCAGGTGATCGCCCCGATCAGCGTGCCCGTCAACGTCTGCGGCAACGCCGTGGGCAACGCCGCCGCCAGGTGCGAGGGCGGCTCCAAGGTCGAGAACACCCGCCGCGGGTCCGGGGCGGGCGGCAACGTCACCTCCGGCCAGGCGGGCGTTCTCAGCGGCAACCAGGTGGTGGCGCCGATCAGCGCGCCCATCAACGTCTGCGGGAACGCGGTGGCCCTGGTCGGGCACGCGTTCGCCGGCTGCAAGGGCGGCGCCCGCGTGAAGAACGGCGGCACCGGCGCCGGTGGCAACCGCACCTCCGGCCGGGCCGGCGTGCTGAGCGGCAACCAGGTCATCGCGCCGATCACCGCCCCGATCAACATCTGCGGCAACGCGGCCGCCGTGCTCGGCGCCTCCAGGGCCCACTGCAAGGGCGGGGCCAAGGTCGACCGCACCGGTGGCGGCGGCAACCACACCTCCGGCCGCGCCGGGGTGCTCGCGGGCAATCAGATCATCGCGCCGATCGCCGCTCCCATCAACGTCTGCGGCAACGCGGCCGCCGTCCTCGGCGACGCCGCGGCCGGGTGCCTCGGTGGCGCGAACGTCGGCAGGCCCGAGTACGGGCACGGATTCGTCCGCGGCGGCGTCGAGCGGACGGCCGGCAAGGGCTCCAAGGGCGGGCTGCTGCCCATGCTGCCCGCCGTCCCGGTCCTGGGCGGCGTGCAGGACCTCGCCGGCGTCACCCAGAAGGGCAACGACCTGGCCGGGGTTCCCCAGCAACTGGGCGTGACCGGCAAGCTGCAGGAGGTCACGGGTACCGGCCTGACCTCGGTGCCGCTGGTCGAGGACGCCGCCCAGACGTTCGGCCTGCCGAGCCTGCCCGAGCTGCCCGGCCTGCCCGGCCAGGCGCAGAGCCCGGCCCAGCCGAAGAAGAAGCACGCGGCCGGCCAGGTCGACGGCGCCGGGCGCCCCGCCTCCTCGAGCGGCGCCGTGTCCGTGCTCGACCCGGCGACCGGCCTCGTGGCCGGCACCCCGGTCGGCGGCGCCGTCACCTCGGCCACCCACGGTCTGCCGGTCAGCGGCCTGATGAGCGCCGAGCAGCCCGCCGGCCTCGGGGGGATGAACTCCAGCTCCCTGCTCGCCCTCATGATCGGCGCGATGTTCGCCGCCTCGGCGACGCTGTTCGGGACCGCTCGCCGGTTCCGGATCGGCCGGAAGTAAGGGAATCAGGCAGCACGTAACAACGACGGCTACCGCTCACAGCCTGTGAGCGGTCAGCGTTAGACGCTTTGCCCGTTCCGGGGGCGCGGCCCGGGGCGGGCAAAGCCATGTCCGGGGTTCACAGCGTGCTGCGTACCCGAATGACCTTGCGACGCAGCCGTACGTGGCGGCTACCGTCGGGGTAGACGCGTACGCGGGCCAGCTCCCACTGCCCGTACTCTGCGTGTTCGGTCAGCAGCTGACGTGCTGCTTCACGAGTGAGATCGCGTGGAATGAAGATATCCATGTAGGAGTAGTCGAGCACAACGATTAGTCTCCAGGGTGAGTCAGGGCGCCATGCCGCTCGATGGGCCTTATTCTGCGTGCTTGTGGGTGGACCCGGAAGCTAGTGGGTAGCCCGGGGGAAGGAAATTTCCGCGAGTCGGGTTACCTTTCAGTCTGTACCGACTCCCGGCAGGGGGATTTGCAAAGCGAACAGCGAGGTAGGAAGCAGCGTGCCAGCCAAGAACGGCAGCGCCGGCGGAACACGCCTGGTGATCGTCGAGTCGCCCGCGAAGGCGAAGACGATCGCCGGGTACCTCGGGCGCGGCTACATCGTCGAATCGAGCATCGGCCACATCCGTGACCTTCCGGAGAGGGCCGACGACATCCCCGAGAAGTACAAGGGAGCCCCATGGGCTCGCCTCGGGGTCAATGTCGAGCACGAGTTCGAGCCGCTGTACGTCGTCAACCCGGACAAGCGGTCGCAGGTCAACAAGCTGCGGCAGCTGTTGAAGGACGCCGACGAGCTCTATCTGGCCACTGACGAGGACCGCGAGGGCGAGGCCATCGCCTGGCACCTGCGAGAGGTCCTCAAGCCCAAGGTCCCGGTCCACCGCATGGTGTTCCACGAGATCACCCCGCAGGCCATCCAGGACGCCGTGGCCAACCCGCGCGACCTCAACCTGCGCCTGGTCGACGCCCAGGAGACCCGGCGCATCCTCGACCGCCTCTACGGCTACGAGGTCAGCCCGGTCCTGTGGAAGAAGGTCAAGCCCCGCCTGTCGGCCGGCCGCGTGCAGTCGGTGGCGACGAGGCTCGTGGTGGAGCGCGAGCGGGAGCGCATGGCGTTCACGCCCGCCCACTACTGGGACCTGCAGGCGCTCTTCGACACGAACAAGTCCGAGGAGCGGCCGCGTGACTTCACCGCGACCCTCACGGGGGTCGACGGCAAGCGGGTGGCGCAGGGCCGCGACTTCGCCAGCACCGGGCGGCTCAAGAACGTCGACGTGCTCCACCTGTCCGAGGAGGCCGCGGGCGAGCTGGCCGGGCGGCTGACGGGCGCGTCGTTCGCGGTCAAGTCCGTGGAGCGCAAGCCGTACACGCGCAAGCCGTACGCGCCGTTCCGGACGACCACGCTGCAGCAGGAGGCCAGCCGGAAGCTGGGCTTCTCCGCGAAGTACACCATGCAGGTGGCCCAGCGGCTCTACGAGAACGGCTTCATCACCTACATGCGTACCGACAGCATCACGCTGTCGGAGACCGCCGTGGCGGCCGCCAGGTCCCAGGCGATCAAGCTGTACGGGGCCGCGTACGTGCCCGACAAGCCGCGCGTCTACAGCAGCAAGGTGAAGAGCGCGCAGGAGGCGCACGAGGCGATCCGGCCGTCGGGCGAGGAGTTCCGCACGCCGGGCGAGACCGGGCTGTCGGGCGACATGTTCCGGCTGTACGAGCTGATCTGGCAGCGCACGGTGTCCTCGCAGATGAAGGACGCGGTCGGCGAGTCGGTCACGGTCAAGGTGGGCGGCAGGTCGTCGTCGGGCGAGGACGTCGAGTTCAGCGCGTCCGGGCGGACGATCACGTTCTACGGGTTCCTCAAGGCGTACGTGGAGGGGGCAGACGACCCCTCGACCGACCGCGACGACTCCGAGAAGCGGCTGCCGAACCTGGCGGAGGGCGACGCGCTCAGCGTCAGCAGGCTCGACGTGGCGGGCCACTCGACCAAGCCGCCCGCGCGTTACACCGAGGCGTCGCTGGTCAAGGAGCTGGAGGACCGCGAGATCGGGCGGCCTTCGACGTACGCCTCGATCATCGGGACCATCCTCGACCGCGGCTACGTGTTCAAGAAGGGCACGGCGCTGGTGCCGTCGTTCCTGGCGTTCGCCGTGGTCAACCTGCTGGAGCAGCATTTCGGCAACCTGGTCGACTACGACTTCACGGCCGAGATGGAGAAGGTCCTCGACGACATCGCCAACGACCGGGCCGAGCGGGTGCCGGAGCTGCAGCGCTTCTACTACGGCTCCGACGGCGACGAGGGCCTGAAGGAGATGGTCACCGACCTCGGTGACATCGACGCCAAGGAGATCAGCTCGTTCCCGGTCAAGGGGACGGACATCGTGCTGCGGGTCGGGCGCTACGGGCCCTACCTCGACAGGGACGGCGCGCGGGTCAACGTGCCCGAGGACATGACGCCCGACGAGCTGACGGCGGAGAAGGCCGAGGAGCTGTTCTCCAGGCCGACGGGCGACCGGGAGCTCGGGCGCGACCCGGTGTCCGGGAACATGATCGTGGCCAAGGACGGCCGCTACGGCCCGTACGTGACCGAGGTCCTGCCCGAGCCGCCCGAGGACGAGGCGCCCAAGAGGCGGACGAAGAAGGCCGACGCGCCCAAGCCGCGCACGTCGTCGCTGTTCAAGACGATGTCGCTGGACACGATCACGTTCGAGGACGCGCTCAAGCTGCTGTCGATCCCCAGGCTCGTGGGCGAGCTGGAGGGCGAGGAGGTCGTGGCCTCCAACGGCAAGTTCGGCCCGTACCTGAAGAAGGGCACCGACTCGCGCTCGCTGGCCTCGGAAGAGGACCTGCTGACGGTCACGATCGAGCAGGCCAAGGAGCTGTTCGCGCAGCCGAAGCAGCGCGGCCGGCGGGCCGCGGCGGCGGCGCCGCTGCGCGAGCTGGGCGCCGACCCCCACTCCAAGAAGCCCATTGTGGTGAAGGAGGGGCGGTTCGGGCCTTACGTGACCGACGGCGAGACGAACGCGTCGCTGCGCAAGGGCGACACGGTCGAGGACATCACGACCGAGCGGGCGGCCGAGCTGCTGGCCGAGCGGCGCGAGCGGGCGCCGGCGGCCAAGAAGACGACCACGAGGAAGGCGCCGGCGAAGAAGGCTCCCGCGAAGAAGCCGGCGGCCAAGTCGTAAGGCGAGCCGCGAGGTTGGCGGGGCCGCAGGACGCGGCCCCGCAAGTAGCATCGACGCTGTGATCGTCTTGTTCTTCGCGGGCCTGATCCTGCTGGCACACCTTTATCTGTGGCAGCGGATGGTCCGTTCCACCACGGCCCCCGGGCGGCTGCGCAAGGCGCTGACATGGGGCGTGGTGGGGCTGACGGTGCTCGTCGTGGCCACGTTCGCGGCCACGCGGATGGACTTCGGGCACTGGCTGGCCTGGCCGGGCTACGTCTGGCTGGCGCTGATGTTCTACCTGATCGTCTTCCTCGTGGTGCTGGAGGTGCCGCGGGCGGTGGCCGCGCTCGTCCTGCGCAGGGCCTCGCGGAAGGCCGTGACGCTCGAGGCGGCGCCGGTGCCCGTGCCCGCCATGGCGGGCGCCCCGGCGCCCCCCGAGCCCGCTCCCGTGGTGGCCCCGATCAGCCGGAGGCTCTTCCTGGGGCGGACCACCGCCGCCATCGCGGGCGTGGGAGCGCTCGGCACGGTCGGGTACGGCATGACGAGCGCCCTGGGCGACCCCGTGATCGAACGCGTGAAGGTGGCCCTGCCGAAGCTGGACTCACGGCTCGGCGGCCTGCGGTTCGCCGTGGTGAGCGACATCCACCTGGGGCCGCTCACGGGCAGGGGACACACCGAGCGGATCGTCCGCATGATCAACGGCCTGGAGGCCGACGTGGTGGCGATCGTGGGCGACCTGGTGGACGGGTCAGTGGCCCAGCTGGGGCCGCTGGCTCAGCCGCTGAAGAGCCTGGAGTCCCGTTACGGGGCATATTTCGTGACCGGCAACCACGAATACTTCGCTCCCAGCGGGCCCCTGGAGTGGATCGAGGAGCTCGATCAGCTCGGCGTACGCTCGCTGCGGAACGAGCGCGTGGAGATCAGGCACCAGGGTGCCGTGCTGGACCTCGCCGGGGTCAACGATCTCAACGGCGCCTCGGCGGGCGACGGGCCCGACTTCGACAAGGCGCTGGGCGGCCGGGACGCCGGCCGGTCCACGGTGCTGCTGGCGCACCAGCCGGTCCAGGTCGGCCAGGCCGCTCGCCACGGCGTCGACCTGCAGCTGTCCGGCCACACGCACGGCGGGCAGATCGCGCCGTTCAACCTGGTGGTGGGCCTGCAGCAGCCCGTGGTCTCCGGCCTGGCCACGGTAGACGGGGTGCAGGTGTACGTCACCAGGGGCGCCGGGTTCTGGGGCCCGCCGGTGCGCGTCGGGGCGCCGCCCGAGATCACTCTGCTGGAGTTGCGCTGACTTTCCGCGATCTACTGGTCACCTGCGGTCATGATGGCGTAGAGTATCCAACCGGATACTGATCGGAGGTGGGGGATGGTCTCCTCGCCTATGGAGGCGGCGCACGCCGCCTTCTGGGCCGAGCGCGGCGGGCAGCTGTTCAAGCAGGCCCGCCATGCGGCGAGCATGAACCAGCGCGTCCTGGCCAGCGTGAGCGGCACGTCGAGGACCACGCTGTCGGCCTACGAGCACGGCAGGAAGTCACCGACATTGGAGACCGCGGGGCGCATTCTCGACGCGGCCGGCTTCCGGCTGGCGCTCGAGGCCAAGGTCGAGTTCGCGGCCCGCGCGGGCGACGGTCGGACGTTCCACGTGCCGAGCCGGTTGCGGCGGCTGCCGGTCGGGGCGGCGCTGGGCGTCGTGCGGCTGCGGGAGCGGGTCTACGATCTGGCCGACCGGGAGGCGCGCCGGGCCGCGTACACCGTGCTGCTGTGCGAGGGCGAGCCTCAGGAGCTGCTCGATCACGTGGACGGGGTGCTGCTCGTGGAGCTGTGGGGCGAGCTGGAGCTGCCCGAGGAGATCCGCGCGGAGTGGGGGCCATTGGTGGAAGAGGCCCGACGTGAGGCCGGAGTTATGAATTGATGATGCTTTTGGGGGCCTATTCGAGGTCTGCACCCTGCACGCTGGCCCGCGAACGTAATACCCTCAGCCCCGAGTCGGCCGGGAATATCCGGCTGGTCTGTTGTCCGCCCACTTCCTGGATACGCTGAAATCATGACTGCCCCTGGTCGAAGCCGCCCGACCCACGTGCTGGCCAATGCGCCGTTTCGACGGCTTTGGATGGCCATGTCGGTGTGCAGCCTGGGCGACTGGCTCAACATCCTGGCGCTGACCGCCCTGGCCGGTAATCTCACGCAGAACGACTACCGTCTGCAGTCGCTGGCGGTCGGCGGGGTGTTCATCGCCAAGATGCTGCCCGCCGTGCTGCTCGGGCCGCTCGCGGGGGTGTTCGCCGACCGGTTCGACCGGCGGCTGATGATGGTCGTGGCCGACCTGCTCAGGTTCGCCGTGGTGCTGTCGATCCCGTTCGTCCGCAGCTACCAGTGGGTGATCGTCGCGACCGTCCTGGTCGAGTGCGTCAACCTGTTCTGGGTTCCCGCCAAGGACGCCACGGTGCCCAACCTGGTGCGCAAGGACCAGCTCGAGTCGGCCAACCGGCTCAACCTGCTGGTCACGTACGGCACCGCGCCGGTCGCGGCCCTGCTGTTCGCGGCGCTGTCCGTGGTGGGCGGCATGATCACGAGCATGGTGCCGTCCATGGCCGGCCAGGACGCCACGTCGCTCGCGCTGGTCGTCAACGCCTGCGCCTACCTCGTCTCGGCCGTCCTGATCTTCACGCTGCGCGACATCCCCAAGCGTGACGGCGCCATCTCCACGCCCTCCGTGCTCAAGCAGATCGTCGAGGGCTGGCGGTTCGTGGGCGGCAACCGGCTGGTGCGCGGGCTGATCATCGGCATGCTGGGGGCCTTCGCCGCGGGCGGGGCCGTGGTCGGCGTCGCGAAGATCTACGTCCAGGCGCTCGGCGGCGGAGACGCGGCCTACGGCGTCGTGTTCGGCGCGGTCTTCGTCGGCATGGCGCTGGGCATGTTCTTCGGCCTCAGGCTGCTGCGCGAGCTGTCGCGGCGGCGGCTGTTCGGCCTGGCCATCACCGTGGCGGGGCTCGTGCTGGTGGCCACCGCGCTGGTGCACAACCTGGTGATCGTGGTCATGCTGACCGTGCTGCTGGGGGCGTGCGCGGGCATCGCGTGGATCATCGGCTACACGCTGATCGGGCTCGAGGTCGAGGACGGGCTGCGGGGCCGTACGTTCTCGTTCCTGCAGTCCACGGCGCGGGTGACCCTGCTGCTGGTGGTCGCCGTGGCCAACCCGCTGGCGGCGATCTTCGACGTCCACTGGCTGCGGTTCGGCACGATCGCCTACCGGTTCGACGGCTCCAACCTGGTGCTGGTCATCGGCGGGGTGCTCGCCATGGTCGTGGGCGTCCTCGCGCTGCGGCACATGGACGACAGGAAGGGCGTCTCGCTGGCCGGCGACCTGATCGCGGCGGTGCGCGGCGAGCGGTTCCCGGCCGAGGCGGCCGAGGCGGTGCCCGGGCTCTTCGTGGCGTTCGAGGGCGGCGAGGGGTCGGGCAAGACGACCCAGTCGCGGCTGATCGCCATCTGGCTGCGTGACCAGGGCTACGACGTGGTGCAGACGCGCGAGCCGGGCTCGACCAAGGTCGGCATGCGGCTGCGGGCGATCCTGCTCGACGCGGCCGAGCGCGGGCTGTCGGCGCGTTCCGAGGCCCTGCTCTACGCCGCCGACCGGGCCGAGCACGTGGAGAAGGTGATCCGTCCCGCGCTCTACCGGGGCTCGCTCGTGATCACCGACCGCTACGTGGACTCCTCGCTGGCCTACCAGGGGGCCGGGCGGGCGCTCGACCCGAAGGACGTGTCCAAGATCAACGCTTGGGCCACCGGCGGGCTGGTGCCGCACCTGACGGTGCTCATCGACACCCCGCCGCAGGTGGGGCTGACCCGGCTGGGCGGGGCCGCCGACCGGATCGAGTCGGAGCCGCTGGACTTCCACGAGCGGGTACGCAGGGAGTTCCGGGCCCTGGCCGCGGCGGCGCCCGAGCGTTACCTGGTGGTGGACGGCACGCTGGAGCCCGAGGTGATCACCCGCCAGATCCAGGACCGGATCCGCGACATCCTGCCGGACCCGGTGCCGCAGGAGTCCGAGGACGCCACGGGCACGATGCCCGCCATCCGCGGCGACTGGACGATGCCGACCATCCGCGACTAGCCCGTTTCGCGTGGGCGGGGCCCCGGGAGATGGCGGACATCGCCCGGGTTCTTCCGGGGTCTTCTTTCGGGCGGGCGCGTCGGCGAGAGTCGCGTACGGGCGTGGGGACTGCCGTCGGCGGTTAGCCTTACGTCGTGGCAGTTTTCGATGACCTCGTCGGGCAGGACCAGGCGGTGGCCGTGCTGTCGCGGGCCGCGGCGGCGGCCGGGGAGGTCGTCAGGGGCGG
Organism: Nonomuraea sp. NPDC049625; assembly: GCF_040675285.1. Taxonomy (NCBI): domain Bacteria; kingdom Bacillati; phylum Actinomycetota; class Actinomycetes; order Streptosporangiales; family Streptosporangiaceae; genus Nonomuraea; species Nonomuraea sp. NPDC049625. The sequence continues at coordinate 352,459 of NZ_JBFAOQ010000016.1, forward strand.
GCGCGGCGCGGGCATGACACACGCGTGGCTGTTCACCGGGCCGCCGGGCTCGGGCCGGGAGGACGCCGCCCGCGCTTTCGCCGCCGCGCTGCTCTGCCCCGACGGCGGGTGCGGCCACTGCGACCAGTGCCACCAGGTGTTCATCGGCTCCCACCCCGACCTGGAGTCCGTACGCCCCCAGGGCCTGTCCTACAGCGTCAAGCAGACCCGCGAGCTCATCCTGCGGGCGGCCGGGGCGCCGACGCAGGGGCGGTGGCGGGTCATCCTGTTCGAGGACGCCGACCGGGCCACGGAGTCCGCCGCCAACGCCCTGCTCAAGGCCATCGAGGAGCCCCCGCCACGTACGGTCTGGCTGCTGTGCGCGCCCGCTCCCGACGACCTCATGATCACCATCAGGTCGCGCTGCCGGGTGGTCAACCTGACCACCCCGGCCACGGAGGCCGTCGCCCATGTGCTGGCCACGCGCGACAGCGTGCCGCCGGACGTGGCCAGGTTCGCCGCCAAGGCCGCCCAGGGGCACATCGGCAGGGCGCGGGCGCTGGCGCTCGACGAGGGCGTCAGGCGGCGTCGTGAGGCCGTTCTGGGCATCCCGCGCTCGCTGACCGGGGTGGGGGAGTGCATTTCGGCCGCCGAGCGGCTGGTCAAGACGGCGGAGGAGGAGGCCGCCGCGGCCACGGCCGCGCTCAACGAGAACGAGACCGCCGAGCTGCGCAAGCTCTACGGCGAGGGATCCACGGGCAAGGGGCTCAACCGAGGGCTCGTACGCGGCGGGGCCGGGGCCCTGAAGGAGCTGGAGGACCGGCAGAAGTCGCGGGCCACGCGGATCAAGCGCGACTCGCTGGACGCGGCGCTGCTGGAGCTGGTGTCGTTCTACCGGGACGTGCTGGCCATGCAGTTCGGGGCCGGGGTCGAGCTGGCCAACGACGATCTCCGCTTCGACCTCGACCAGCTGGCCAAGGTGGCCACGCCGGAGGAGACGCTGCGCCGGATCGATGCGATCATGCAGTGCAGGGAGCGGCTGGCGGCGAACGTCAACCCGCAGATGGCCGTAGAGGCGATGATGCTGTCGCTGCGTTCCTGACTCGTGATCATGGGGCGTTGGGCGGGGATGAGGAGCGGCAGTGGCTGACGAGGCACCCTCGGGCTTACGATCGTTGTTCGCCGTGCTGCTGGCCGGGATGTCGGTCCTCGTGGGCACGCCGGCCGCGGCGGACCCGGTGACCGCCCCGGAGGTCAGCACGAGCGACGAGTGGGAGATCGCCGTCTTCCTGTGCACTCCGACCACGTACGGGTGCCACAGGCGCGGTGCCACGGCGAGGCAGAAGCGGGCGCTCAGGACGTTCCTGGAGTCCAGGCCGGAGCTGAGCGGGGTCCGGTTCGTCGATCGGGCGAGCGCGTACGAGAGCTTCCGGCGGGACTTCGCCGGCAACAGGACGCTGCTGAAGGCCGTACGGGCGAAGGACCTGCCGGAGTCGTTCCGCCTCCAGGTGAAGAAGGGGGCCGACCCGGATCGGGTGCGGCACGCGGTGTATCGGCGGCCCGGGGTGGGCGACGTCATCGACCAGGCCGTGCTCTATGGCGATACGCAGCCTATGGCGTCGGAATGGGACATCAGTGTCTACCTGTGCGTGAAGGACTCGGCCACGCCGGCCTGCCTGTCCAGTCGTGGCAAGGCGAACGGGAAGATCGCGACTCTCAAGGAAAAGAAGGCCGTCGTCGCGGAGATCGAGCGGACACCTGGGGTTGAGAAGTATGTCTTCGAGGATCAGGCGACGGCGTACCGGAACTTTGTCGAGAGCTACGCCGACAACGAATCGCTCGTAAGTGCCACCCGGATGTCGGACATTCCTGAGTCGTACCGGCTGACGATGCGGCCCGAGGCCGACTGGAACGCGGTCAGCCGCAGGCTGGCGCGGCTGTCAGGGGTGAGTCAGGTGCGGAACCAGAGGTGTATGGACGCCCAGATCAAGCTTGTCGCGGAGTACGGGCGTGATGACCTGCCCGACAGCAAGGTCTGCGCGCCGCGTCAGTGAACCCGTCGGGTGACGCGAGCAGCAGATGGGGCTGACGGGCGTCTCTGATACGTGGAAGTCGAACTACTCACCCAACAAGAGGCTCGGGCGCGGCAGCGAATAGACGTGGCGTCGATCTTCGCCGAGCACCACGTGGGCCTCGTGCGGCTTGCCCTGATCATGGTCGGTGATCAGGCGACCGCGGAAGACGTCGTACAGGAGGCGTTCGCGCGCACCCATGCCGGGCGCGGCAGGTTGCGTGACGCCGACAAGGCGCTGGCCTATGTCCGCTCCGCGGTGCTCAACGGGTGCCGGTCGGTGCTGCGCAGGCGGGCGACCGTGTTCCGGCGGGCGGTGTCGTACGAACCGCCCGTCTGGTCGGCGGAGAGCGCCGCGCTCATGGGCGAGGAGCGGCGCGGGGTGCTGCTCGCCCTGCGTGAGCTGCCGCGCAGGCAGCGGGAGGCGCTCACTCTTCGCTACTACCTCGACCTGTCCGACCAGGAGATCGCCGACACCATGGGGATCGGCGCCAGCACGGTCAGGTCCACCATCGCGCGGGGGCTGGCCGCCCTCGGCCGGGCACTTGGGGAGGATTCATGAACAGCGCCATGGAAGACAGGCTGCGGGAGGCCCTCGCCGAGGCTGGGGCGACGGTGGACGCCGCCACGCTCAGGCCGCTGAGGGCGTCGGAGCGGCGGCGATTCAGGGTGGATTTCCGGCTGGTGGCGGTGGCCGCGACCGTGGTGCTCGCGGGGGCGGCGACCACTGTCGGGCTGCTGAGCGGTCCGGGTGACGAGGACCGCGCGGTGGCGGCCGATCCGGCGGGCGACGGGCAGAAGATGAACGTCTTCCTGTGCGCGAAGTCGTCGGACCGGGAGCAGACGGCGTGCAAGGGCGCTGTCAGCGAGGAGGAGACGCAGAAGATCGCGGCGGCGGTGCGGAAGGCACCGGGGGTTACAGAGGTGAGCTACACGCATCAGACCGCGGCGTACGAGAACTTCCGGCGCGATTTCGAGCGCAACAAGGCCCTGCTGGCCGCCGTCGGCGTCGATGACCTCCCCGCTTCGTTCGGGCTGACCCTCACGAAGGGCACTGATCCGCGCCGTGTGCAGGAGGCGCTGCGTGGGGTGCCCGGGATCTTGACCGTTCAGGAAGTGACGCCCTACGAGTCCACTCCGGCGGACAAATGGGATGTGACGGTCTTCCTCTGCACCCCCTCGTCGAGCATGCCGTCCTGCGGCGCCGAGCATAAGTCCGACCGTACAGTCAGCCCCATCATCACGAGGGAGGGGAAAGGAGTCACGCCCGCGCAGAGGGAGGCCATCCGGAAGCTGATCATCTCGATGCCCGGCGCCAAAGAGGTGTTCTTCGAGGATCAGGCGGCGGCTTACGAGAACTTCCGCCGCATGTACAAAGTCAACAAGGCGCTGGTCGACGCCACGAAAGTCAGTGACATGCCCCAATCGTTCAGGATCTTGCTGATGCCTGACGCCGACTGGAGCAAGGCCGCCAACAGGTTGAGGCGGGAACCAGGGGTGAGCCAGGTTCTGCACCGATGCATGAATGACGGCACTCGGCTGAAGTACTACTACGGGTTGACTCTGCCCGAGAGCAAGGTGTGCCCGACGGACAAGTGATCCGGCTCCCCCCTCACCCTCCGGGCGCGGCACACGTAATGTGGCAGGGAAGGCCGTACGACCCCTAGGCGTCAGGAGGCGAGCTCGAGCCCATGGGAATGATCATGGCCGTGAGCTTCACCCGTTACGGGAGGCTCTACTACCTCGATCCCGGCGAGCACAGCCCGAAGGTGGGCGACAAGGTGCTCGTGCCGACCGACTCGGGCCCCGAGGTGGCGGAGTGCGTCTGGGCGCCTCAGTACACGAGCGAGGACGTCGACGGCCTGCCCCTGTGCGCGGGCCTGGCCGGCGAGGAGCACCTGGCTCGCGACGAGACCAACAAGCGCCGCAGGGCCGAGGCCCGCAGCGTGTCGAAACGGCTGATCAAGCGGCACACGCTGCCGATGAAGGTGGTCGGGATCGACTACCTCGACGAGGACAACGTCTACACGGTCTACTTCTCGGCGCCGCACCGGGTCGACTTCCGCGCCCTGGTCCGCGACCTGGCCCGCAACCTGCGGGCCAGGGTCGAGCTGCGGCAGATCGGGCCGAGGGACGAGGCGCGGCTGCAGGGCGGCATCGGGCCCTGCGGCCGTGACCTGTGTTGTGCCACGTTCCTGAAGGACTTCGAGCCGGTCTCGGTACGCATGGCCAAGGACCAGGACCTTCCGGTCAATCCACTGCGGATCGCTGGGGCGTGCGGCCGGCTCATGTGCTGCCTGAAGTACGAACACCCGCTCTACCAGGAGTTCCGCGCCTCTGCCCCGCGGGCGGGGGCGAACGTGGAGACCCCACAGGGGCCTGGTGTCGTGGTCGGCCACAACGTCCCGTCGGACTCCGTGGTGGTGCGCCTCAACGACGGGGGGCGGCGCTGCGCCTGCTCGAAGGCCAGTGTGTGCGCGCCGCGCAAGGCGTACGACTCGACGTACGGGGATCCGGCCGAGGCGTGATCGAGGGGAGCGAGGACCCCTCCGGCTCCTGTAGACTCTTGCAAGTCGCAGAGCACGCCGCCTTAGCTCAGTCGGCCAGAGCACTTCACTCGTAATGAAGGGGTCTGGGGTTCGAATCCCCAAGGCGGCTCCACGTCAGAAGCCCCCCGCGTGATCGCGGGGGGCTTCTGGGTGTCCAAGTGAGTGACTAAGCCTCCCGATCTCATGTCTTGAAGATCCGATCCATGGCCACCGCGCCCTCCTGGAGTACGGGGCAGACCAGCTCGGTCACCGCCGTACTACTGTGGTCGGCCAGCCGGGAGATCTCCTCCAAGGGGATGCCTTGGTCTGAGAGCAGGGACACGAAGCTGTGCCGTAGCTCTCGGGGCGTCCACTTGTCGGGGTCGAGGTCGGTCTTGGCGATGACCGCGCGGAAGGCGCGCCGTACGTTGTGGGAGTCGAGAGGTGTGCCCACGGTCGAGGCGAACACGAGCCCGTGTTCCACCCACCGCTTGCCCGCCACTTCCTTGTCCGCCTCCCGCTGAGCCCTCTGTGCTTTGAGCGCTTCCACACAGCGCTGTTTGCCCCCGGACAGCTTGCGCAACGGTCAATGACCGGCCCGTATGACCACGCTGTAAGCTCGCCGCTCGGGTCGACGCGACCGGACGCAGTACTCCGACAAAATTCAATCCTTGATCTTGGTGTCCCAGCTCCGGCCCATGGGCAGCACTATCTTGCGTCGGAGCGGCGCCCGCACCTGAAGCTCCGACGGAACTCACCCGTTCTGAGCCGGAGGCAGACGGAGCGGGTGTGCCATGGGAGAGTTGGTAGCGGCGACGTCGTGATGCGTTACGCGTACTGCGTCGGGCAGGTCGGCACCGCCGCCATCCTCAGCCAGCCCGACAGACGCACCGGAATCATGGCGTACTGGGTGAGCGTCGGTCTGAGCGTTGGCCTGTGCTCTGGCGGCTTAGAGGCTCCGCGTGGAAGAGGTCAACAACCCAAGATAGCCATCGGCTGCAGCAGTCAGTGTCCCTGCTGTCTCTGGTGCCGGTGACTACATCGATCGCAAATCGAGAAATCGAATGGTGCTCCGCACGCCTTCTGAGCGCGCTTCGCGCGGAAGACCGGCTGTAACACCTGGGGGCTTCCAGGTGTTGCAGCAGGTTTCCCCCCGGACAGGCCACAGTGTGACGAGGCGCGCTTACTGCTCGTAGCGGCGCAATAACGCATTGTCCGGATTCATGTCAAGACGCTGAAGATGTTGCCGAAGCGCCCCCTTATGGCGTCCTTGAGTGCTCTTGTCGCGGTCCAATGCTGGCGTTTGGATCTAGGGGTGATCTTCCGCAGTGCGCTGCAAGCGGCGCTTTCGGATGCGTCACCCGTGTCGCCGGTCCTGCCTTGCACCGTCCTCTCGCCGTGGACAGGTCATCGGACTGCGCCGTCCTCCCAGAAAAGGAGTCATGACCGTGACCATGCTGACCTACACCCTCCTCACCGACCCGGCGCATCTGGAGGCGTCACAGGCCGACCGGTCCCCATCCAAGGGAAAGGTGTATCTGGTCGTGACCAACACCCACAAGAATGTGAAATGGTCCACGATCGAGGTAACGGTGCCCGGAGACCTCACCCCGAATATCGACGCGATCACGCCCAGGGGCACGTACACCCACACCCATGTGAACGCCCAGTTGCTCACCTCGCCGGCTACCCAGTCGGTGACATTCCAGCGATTGCAGAACACCAACGTCTTCCAGGCCACCCCTCCGGGGGGTGCCGACAGCTTCTCCCCCGGCGACTACATGGTGCTGGCGCTGGAGGACATCGTTGTCGCCAAGGTCGCCGGGCTGGCCGTGCTGATAGTGAAGGAGACCAGGCCAACGCGGCGGGGGTATGAAGTCAGCTTCGCGGCAGTACCGCTGGTGAAGGCCACTCCGAAGGAGATTCCGGCGCCGCGCGACTTCCGCCCCAACAAGGCCATGCTGGACGTCGGAGACTCCCTCACGCTGAGTTGGGAGGGCTCCGACGACTTCACCTACAAGATCCTGTTCCCCGGCGGAGAGATGCCCTTCTCCGTGGGCACGCGTACCTGGACCCTGGCCGACCCGCCGAAGCGGGCCACCACCTACACCCTCGTCGCCACCTCCGGCACCACGCCCAAGCAGGAACACTTCCTCACCACGACCGTTCAGGTGCGTCATCCCGTCCTGGAAACACTCACCGCCACTACCGGCATCGACACACCCTGGGTCCAGGGGGCGGCGAACGCGACCAAGGGGCGCATCACCTTCCTCAAGGACGGGCTGGACGTCCGCACTGGAAGCGGAGCTGAGGGAATTGTGCACGCCGACAAGGCCGTCCTGCACGGAATGAACACCGAATGGGTGCAGGGGAGAAGCGCCGACGACGGAAAGATCGCCTTCCTCAAGGACGGGCTGGACGTCCGCACTGGAAGCGGAGCTGAGGGAATTGTGCACGCCGACAAGGCCGTCCTGCACGGAATGAACACCGAAT